>DATGLV010000028.1:0-250032 GCA_035293945.1 Xanthobacteraceae bacterium
AGTTCTGCAGGTTGCGTTTCCGCGCTACACTCTGTCGGCATCGGGGACCTCATCGAATCCGGCCAAAGTCGTTCTCGCAAAACAACTTTCGCTGATTCGGAGCCCCGATGCGCCAATTACATGTGAGATATCCGGGTTAGACGCAAGCGCGAGGTCAATGCCAGTGCTCAAGCGTGGAGCGCGAAGCTTTCAAACGTAGACACGCGAAAGCCGGCGCGCCCAGCCCGATCTGGGCCAGGGCGAAGCAGGCTGCAAAAAATCAGAATTCAGGTGGCGGAGCCGTTAAGCCCAGAGCCGTTCGTTCTCCAGGCCTTTATACAGGCCGGCCACGAAGTCGCCGTAGCCGTTGAACAGAAGCGTCGGCCGGCGTTCGTTGAGGCCGATCAGAGACTCGGTCGCCTGGCTCCAGCGCGGATGCGGAACTTGCGGATTGACGTTGGCCCAGAAGCCATACTCGGATTCCTGCAGCGCTTCCCAATAGGTCCTGGGTCGTTGGTCCGTGAAAGTGAAATGCGTGATGGACTTGATCGATTTGAACCCATACTTCCACGGCACCGCAAGGCGCAGCGGCGCGCCTTGCGATTTCGACACCGGCTTGCCGTAGGCGCCAGTGACCAAGAAGGCGAGCTCGTTGGTGGCCTCCGCGATGGTCAGTCCCTCCGTATATGGCCAGGGATACCAGGTCTGTTTCTGGCCCGGCGCGACCGTCGGATCGAGGAATGTTTCCATCTTCAGATATTTTGCGGCGGACAGCGGCTTCGCCAAATCCACGAGCTTGGCCAGCGGAAAGCCGGACCACGGGATTGCCATGCCCCATGCTTCGACGCAGCGATGGCGATAAAGGCGCTCCTCCAGGGGCATCTTGCGGATGAGGTCGTCGAGACCGATCTCCTGCGGCTTCTCCACCATGCCGTCGATCTTGACGGTCCAAGGCCGCAGCTTGAGCGCCTGCGCGGCGCGAGCGATCTGCTTGGAGGTGCCGAACTCGTAGAAATTATTGTAGTTGATGTTGATCTTCTCGTCCGTGATGGGCCGGTCGAGCACGTATTTCTCGTTGCGCTTCACCGGATAGAGGTCGGCTGTCGGATCGGGCAGGTCGGCGACACGCTGCGCCTGCGCAATCACCGGCGCCATCGCGGCTGCGGCCGCCCCGGCAGCCGCCAAGAAAGCACGGCGATCGAAAAAGAAATGCTCGGGGGTGGCATCGCGCTCGGGAATTTCCCAGCCGCGGCGGCGAATCACATGCATGGGCGCTCCTCCAGATCGTCAGTTCTGCACTACGCGGGCACGCGGTCACCGGCAAGTCACAGATGCGGCACCCCGCGTGTGAGCGCAGATGACGTTTCGTCCCCTTCTACCCTAAGGCCGCACTGCTGAAGACGAGGATAACGGACCATCCGCCGGCGCGGAAACCCGTACCCACGCTCATGCGGCGGCCGCCTTGCGGGCGGCCACGATCTGGTCGGCGGTGCGGCCGGTAACCTCCGCCATGTGATCGAATTTCGTGGTGAAGGTGCCGACCCCGGCAGTGGCGGAGCGAACCTCTACGATCAGGTCGCCAACCTCTGCCTCCGGCATTTGCACACGCACCACGTCCCAGCCATCCCAGCCCTCGCGAGTATCGAATCCGAGGATCTGGCCGCGCCGTCCTGCCATCAGCGCGTTCATCTTCGCGGTCGCCTCCGTGGGGCAGACGATCTCCACCTGGTGGATCGGCTCGAGGAGCACCGGGTTGCACTGCGGCAGGCCTTCGGAAATGCCGATCCGACCGGCGATGCGGAACGCCATGTCGGAGGAATCCACGGTGTGATAGGAGCCGTCGATCAGCTTGACCGCGATATCAACCACCGGGAAGCCGAGCGGTCCGCTCTTGAGTGCGTCGATGACCCCCTCCTCGACGGACGGGATGTAGTTGCGCGGCACCACTCCGCCCTTGATCTCCTCCGTGAAGCTGAAGCCGGAGCCGCGCGGCAGCGGCTTGATGTCGAGCACCACGTCACCGAACTGGCCGTGGCCTCCTGACTGCTTCTTGTGGCGCCCGCGCTGCACGATCGGCTTCTTGATGGTCTCGCGGTAGCCGACAGTCGGCTTGCGGGTTACGATGGCAACACCGAAGCGGTCCGCCAGCCGCTCGGTGGCGACCCGCAGATGCATCTCGCCCTGCCCCCACATCACGACCTCATGCGCTTCCGGATTGTGGATTACGGTGATCGAAGGATCCTCTTCCAACAACCGGGTCAAGGCCTGGCCGAGCTTGACGTCGTCCTTGCGCTCCTTGGCGGCAACCGCGATGGCGAGCACCGGCGGCAGCGGCACGAGCTTGACGAGCTGCGCATGCGCCTGCTTGCCGGCAGTCAGCGTGTCGCCCGTATTGGCGTGGTCGAGGCGGCCCAACGCGACCGTCTCGCCGGTTTGCGCCGGCCCCCGCTTCTCGGTTGACTGCCCGAGCAGCTTGAACACGCCCGCCACGCGGCCTGCTTCGCGCTCGGGCGAGATGAAGGTGGTGCCGTCGGCCACCGGGCCGTTGAGCACCCGCACCACCGACATCTTGCCGCCGTGCGGGGTGTAAAACGTCTTGATCACGTTCACGATCGGATCACCGCCCGGCTTGAGGCCGAGCCGCTCGTTCGTCTTCTCGATCGTCGGCGCCTCGTGGCGCAATGCCTTCATCAGCCGCAGCACGCCGTTGCTGCGGCTGGCATTGCCGATCAGCACCGGACACACCAATCCCTCGCGCAGCTCCTTGGTGAGGTCGTCGAAAATCTTGTCGCGCGGCGGCGGAATGTCCTCCAAAAGCTGTTCCATCAGCTCGTCATCGTGGTCGGCAAGCGTTTCCAGCATGTGGAAGCGCGCGTCCTTCTCTCGGCTGAGCTCATCGCCGGCGAGCTCCACGATCTCCGAGGGCGCGTGCTCCTTGTAGACATAGGCGCGCTCGAGCGCGAGGTCGGTGAACCCGGTGATGATGTCGTCCGACCAGATCGGGATCTGGCGCAACAGCAGCGGCATCCGCGAAACCGGCTGCAGAAAGCTCAGCGTATCGCGAACGCGCTTGTCGGCCTTGTCGATCTTGTTGAGGAACAGGAAATGCGGAACCTTGAGATCCTCGAGCTCACGCAAGATCAATTGCAGCTGCGGGACCTTCTTCTCGTCGGCCTCGCACACCACGACCGCGGCATCCACGAACGGCACCACAGCGCGCATGTCCTGCACGAATTCCACCGAGCCGGGACAATCGATGAACGTATAGCTGTCGCCCATGAACGTGGTGGTCGCGACCGAAAGCTCGACGCTCATCTGGTGATGGCGCGCCTCGTGGCTCGAATCCCCCACGGTCGTGCCGGCCTCGACCGTGCCCTGCCGCGCGATCGCCCCCGTGCGCGCCAGAATGGCTTCGAGCAATGTGGTCTTGCCGCTCTGGAACGGTCCCAACAGCGCAATGCACCGGGGGCCGCTTGCTCGGGTGTCGCTTTGTGCCATGACTGCCTCCCACATCGACCCGATTGGTCTTGATCAGAGACACGACATCGTTTCAGGCCGGAGGGGGGATTGGCAAGAGGCGGGAATGTCACGCGCCGTTCCCCGAGAGCGCCAACCCCGTGATGGCGATGCGCAATGAACCGGCGGCAAAGGCGGCGGCACGCTAGTGCCCTGCGTCCGAAGCCCGTCATGCACGCTTGAGACGAGCTTGGGAAACAAAAGGGGTACCAGCAACTTTTGTGATTCCAGTGCCGCTTCTCGATCTCAAGTTCCCGAGATGACCTTGCGCCAGGCGCAGCAGGAGCTTCAGACCGGCTAGCGCGCCGGTCGCAGGCTCAGATTGGCTACCCCGAGAGCGACATTCAGGCCGACCTGACCCTGAATCGATAAAGGCTGCAGTGCGACCGTGCGGTTGGAGCCGCCGACCAGGACATTGGCGCCCAGCCCGACCGCGACCGTGGCCTCGCCGCTCGCACCCGCATAGTCGCCGGCCAGGAACCCGTATCCCCGGCTGGTGTCGGCGTACACGGCCCACATCATCGAGCCGCCGGCGGTGGCGCCGAGATCGAGTCCGAATTTGGTGATGGTGCCGACATAGCCTTCCTGCGGAAAGCCCGGCTGGTCCGGAGTGAACAGGCAGTTCACCGTGCGCTGGGAGCCGATGATGAGGCCGAGCCCGGCCGACACATCGCAATTGAGAACACCGGTGCGTACCCGTTGCGCTTGCGCGCTCTGCGGTACCGACGACGCGACCGCCGCGGCCAGGACCGCAACGCCAACCAAGACTCGACGCATTTACCCCTCCCCTATCGGTTCGGCCGCCCGAGACATGCGGGCGAGGCCGAGGCCCGTATCATTGTAGCGCATGTCGGGGAAAAAAAGCATGCCTCTGGCGAAAAACGGCGGCGGATACCGCGAGGAGCTGCGCTGCCGGGCTCGCCCACGCGGCCATGCCGGACGCGCGGGCAAGAATCAGGGCCAAAGCGCGAAGAGCGCAATCCGCGTCAGTGGAGGTTGCCACAGAACCGCTGGATGCGGCGGCACGCCTCCTCCAGATCCGTGGTTTTGGTAGCGTAGGAAATCCGGAACGCCGGGCCGAGGCCGAATGCCGTACCCTGCACCACCGCAACCCCCTCGGCTTCGAGCAGCTCGGTCACGAAATCCTCGTCAGTGGCGATGCGCTTGCCCGAAGGAGCCGTCTTGCCGATGGCGCCGCTGCATATCGGATAGACGTAAAACGCGCCTTCCGGCTTAAGGCAGTGAAGCCCCTTCGCCTGGTTGAGCATGGAGACACAGAGGTCGCGTCGCTCCTTGAACACCTTGTTGTGCTCGGCAATGAAATCCTGCGGTCCGTCGAGCGCCTCGACCCCGGCCCACTGGGCAATCGAATTGGGGTTGGTGGTCGACTGCGACTGCAAGGTCGCGATCGCCTTGATGAGCAGCTCGGGCGCGCCCCCATAGCCGAGCCGCCAGCCGGTCATGCAATAGGCCTTGGACATCCCGTTGAGCGTGAGCGTGCGCTCGAACAGCGAGGGCTCGACCTGCGCGGGCGACCAGAACTTGAAATCGTCGTAGACGAGATGCTCGTACATGTCGTCCGAAAGCAGCCAGACATGCGGGTGGCGCATCAGCACCTCGGTGACGGCCTTGACCTCCTCGCGCGTATAGGCGGCTCCGGTCGGGTTCGACGGTGAGTTGAAGATCAGCCATTTGGTTTTCGGCGTGATCGCCTTCTCGAGCGCTTCCGGCTTCATCTTGAAGCCATGCTCCGGCTTGGTCTCGACGATCACCGGGGTCGCGCCGGCGAGCAGCACGATATCCGGGTAGCTCACCCAGTAGGGCGCCGGAATGACCACCTCGTCGCCCGGGTTGAGCGTCACCATCATGGCATTGAACAGCACCTGCTTGCCGCCGGCGCCGACCGTGATCTGCGAAGGCTTGTAGTCGAGCCCATTCTCGCGCTTGAATTTGCGCGCGATCGCCGCCTTGAGCTCGGCGATGCCGTCGATATTGGTGTACTTGCTCTCGCCGCGCTCGATCGCCTTGATGGCAGCGCGCTTGATGTTGTCCGGCGTGTCGAAATCCGGCTCGCCGGCCCCAAGCCCGATGACGTTGCGCCCCGCCGCTTTGAGCGCGCGGGCCTTGTCCGTCACCGCGATGGTGGCAGAGGGCTTGATGCGCTTGAGCGAGTCGGCAAGGAAGGCCATGGATGTCTCCGATTGAGGCAAAGAGTACAATTTTGTGCACTGCGTCCTAGAGCATTTTCGCCCGAAGTGGAAACGGCTTTCCGCACAAAATCGCAACAATTGCAAAATGTGAGGATGCTGCCGCCCCGGCACCGCTGTCGGCCTGTCGGACGGGCGAGCCGTTTGCTCCCGGCGGCTGTTGCAACAGAATAAAGCCGCAGCATCTCGACACTGCAGTGCAAACTCCTTCTCACGACTTTTCTGTCGATGTTGTGATCGCTTGCCCGCAGGGCTTCCCCTATGGTGCGGCTCGTGCTGCACCGCCGCGCCACGACATTGCCGCCGTCCTGTGACAGGTGAGTCGTGGCTTGTGCCGGTCAGCCTTACTCCAGCCTGCTTGAAGTGGCTCGCGACGCGCAAAGGCACCGAGGAACGGAATGTATACGCTCTATTCGATGCAGCGATCCGGCAACAGCTACAAGGTGCGCATGGCTCTCGCCCAGCTAGGCATCCCGTATCGTCTCGTCGAGATCGACATCCTGCGCGGAGAGAGCCGGACGCCGGAGTTTCTCGCCAAGAATCCGAGCGGCCAAGTGCCGCTCCTGGAGGTCGCGCCCAATCGCTACTTGTCCGAGTCGAATGCAATCCTCTGGTATGTAACGGTCGGGTCCGCCCTTGCCCCGGAGGATCGCATCGAGCGTGCCGAAGCGCTGCAGTGGATGTTCTTCGAGCAGCACAGCCTGGAGCCCAATATCGGGGCGGCCTACTTTTGGTTGGTCCTGGTGAAAGGCGGGCGTGAGCTGCAGCAGCACGCGCTCGAGGATTGGATGGAGCAGGGCTATCGCTCGCTCCGCATCATGGAGGATCATCTCAAGCGGCACCGCTTTTTTGCTGCCGACCGTTATACCATCGCCGATATAGCGCTGTATGCTTATACCCATCTTGCCGGCGAATGCGACTTCGATCTGACCGCCTTTCCGGCGGTCCGCGACTGGCTCGACCGGGTGACTGCGCAGCCCGGTCATCTGCGCATGGAGCAGCAACTGGCCGACCTGATGGCCGAATGAGTGCGGCTGCCGCCCTGACACGCTGTGGCGCTCAGGCCACGGAGCGCGTCAATCCGCACGAAGAGATCGTCGCGTTAACGCTTTGCTAACCATATTTCACAGCCTTGCCTTGATCCGGCCGAACCGCGGCCCCGTCCAGGAGGCAATTTCATACCAAAGTGATCCGTGGAGATTCGTATGTCCAATCGTCTGGAGCCGATGCGACCGCAACCCGAGCTTGGGCCGGCCGCACTCGCGCAATTGATCGCAACTGTCACCTTGGCACTCTGCACTCTCATCGTTGCGACCGCCGTATCGATCGGTCTTGCGCGCGCGGCGGGTTCAAGCATCGGCGCCGACAATGTGCCTCCCTTCGCCACCCAGCTGGGTAAATAGGGCGCAGGCCGCAGCCAACCACGGTGCGCCACCTGACCGTCGCTTCGCTGCGTCCCGAGCGCGGCAGGGCGCCCTTGGCGGTGCGCTGCCGAACCGCAGCACCAGGACCCTGCCTTGCACCCCCGCAATCACGGGGCTAACCATGCCGAAATGTTCTCATTATTCGAACGCCTGCTGCGGCCGACCGCGGTCCCGGACCAGCCGGAGCCGCCGGCGGGGCTGATCGCGTTCTTCTGGCACTTCGCCAAGCAGGCGAAGTGGCTGTTCGTCGCCTTGTTTGCGATCGAGATGCTGGTGGCGCTGACCGACAGCGCCGTGCCCTGGTTCACCGGCCGCATCGTGACGCTGATCACCACGGTGCCGGCGGAGCGCTTCCTCGGCACGACCTGGCCGATGCTCGCCGGCATGGCGTTTGTGCTGCTGGTGGCGCGGCCCGCCGTCGCGCTCTCACGCTATCTCGTGGTCAACCAGGCGATCGCCGCGCCGTTCAGCAGCCTGATCCGCTGGCAGGCGCACTGGCACGTCGTGCGCCAGAGCTGGGCGTTCTTCCAGAACGACTTTGCGGGCCGCATCGCCAACCGCGTGATGCAGACCGGCCCCTCGGTGCGCTCGTCGCTGACCTCGTCAGTCACGGCGCTCTGGTACATCCTCGTCTATGGGGTCACGGCGATCGGCATGATGGCGAGCGCCGATCCGCTGCTGATGATCCCGATCCTCGCCTGGTTCGGCGGCTATGCGACTTTGCTCTGGTACTTCGTGCCGCGCATGCGCGAGCGCTCCAAGGCGAGCTCGGAGGCCCGCTCGGCACTGATGGGCCGCGTCGTCGACAGCTACACCAACATCCTCACCGTCAAGCTGTTTGCCCGCGCCCGCGACGAGGACATGTATGTCCGCGACGCCGTCGAGCGCCATCTCGGGCTTTTTCTCGCGGCGCAGCGGCTGATGACGGCGTTCGGGACGTTGCTCAATATGCTCAATGCCGGCCTCATCGTCGGCGGCGGAGCACTGGCGCTGGTGCTGTGGCGCTACGGCGCCGTCGAGGTCGGGGCCGTCGCCATGGTGCTGCCGCTCACTCTGCAGCTCACCAACATGTCGCGCCAGATCGCAACGCAAATCACCGACATATTCGAGGATGTCGGCGTGGTGCAGGAAGGCATGCTGACCATCGCACAGCCGCTGCGCCTTACCGATGCGGCGACCGCCAAGCCGCTTCTCGTGCGCGAGGGGCGCGTCGCCTTCGAGCAGGTGCGCTTCGGCTACGGCCGCGAAACGGGAGTTCTGCAGGGATTTTCGCTCAACGTTAAAGCAGGCGAGAAAATCGGGCTGGTCGGCCGCTCCGGCGCCGGCAAGTCGACCGTGGTCAATCTGTTGCTGCGCTTCTTCGATCTCGAAGGCGGCCGCATCCTGATCGATGGGCAGGATATCGCCACCGTCACGCAGGAGAGCTTGCGGGCGCAGATCTCAGTGGTGACGCAGGACACCTCGCTCCTGCACCGCTCAATTCGTGAGAACATCCGCTACGGCCGCCCGGATGCGAGCGAGGCCGAAATCCTCGACGCGGCGCGGCTTGCACAAGCCGATGAATTCATCCCTTCGCTCGAGGACTGGCGCGGCAATCGCGGTTATGATGCGCATGTGGGCGAGCGCGGGGTGAAGCTGTCCGGGGGCCAGCGCCAGCGTATCGCGATTGCGCGGGTGATCCTCCGCAACGCCCCGATCCTGGTGCTCGACGAAGCCACGTCTGCGCTCGACAGCGAGATCGAGGCGGCGATCCAGTCGAGCCTCGACACGCTGATGGCCGGCAAGACCGTCATCGCCATCGCGCATCGGCTCTCCACCATCGCCCGCATGGATCGCCTGGTGGTGCTCGACCATGGCCGTATCGTCGAGCAGGGCAGCCATGCGGCGCTCCTGCGCCAGAACGGGCACTATGCGGCGCTCTGGCGCCGGCAGTCGGGCGGCTTCCTCGATGCCGCCGACATGCAGGCCGCGGAGTAACAAACATCGGGGTCGTGCCTGCGAAAGCAGGCACCCATACGGCTACGCGCCATCGAGAGCACACGGCGGTATGGGCCCCTGCTTTCGCAGGGACGACCAAATTAATCGCCCGCCACAGTGCGGTCATGAAACACCTCTAGACACGCGCCGTCCCAATGTCCCTGGCAGTCCTGCCGCCCGGTGCCCCGGCGCCGCGCGGCATCGCTGTTTTTTGCGCGAGCCCCGCCATGTTCGCCTTGCTCGAGCGGCAGCTGCCGCCGACCGAAACGCCTCGCAATCCCGAGCCGCCGCCCGGGCTGGTCGCGTTCTATTGGCACTATGCCGGCCAGGCGAAGGGACTGTTCGCTGGGCTGTTTGCGGCCGGTTTCGCGCTGGCGCTGCTCGATTCGCTCATTCCGCTGTTCATGGGCCGTGTTGTCACGCTGATCACATCGAGCAAGCCGGAGACCCTGTTCGCCGACTTTTGGCCTCTGCTCGCCGCCATGGCGGTGGTGCTGCTCCTGCTGCGTCCGCTCGCCTTGACGGCGCAGAACGTGATGGCGAACCAGGCGATCGCCGCCAACGTGTCGAATATGATCCGCTGGCAAAGCCACTGGCATGTGGTGCGCCAGAGCTGGTCGTTCTTCCAGAACGATTTCGCCGGCCGCATCGCCAACCGGGTGATGCAGACAGGGCCAGCGATCCGCGAGAGCCTGGTCGCGCTGCTGACCGCCGTCTGGTACATCCTGGTGTACGGGACCAGCGCGCTCGTGCTGCTGTCCTCGGCCGACCGCTGGCTGGCGCTGCCCATCGTGTTGTGGTTCGGCGCCTATCTGGTGATGCTGCGCAACTTCGTGCCGCGCATGCGCGACCGCTCCAAGACCATGTCGGAGGTGCGCTCGCTGGTGACCGGGCGGATCGTCGACAGCTATACCAATATCTTGACCGTCAAGCTGTTTGCGCGCGCCTGGCAGGAGGATGCCTATGTGCGCGAAGCGGTCGATGAGCATACGGCCAAGTTCCACGCGTCGCTGCGGCTCAATACGCTGTTCGGCCTCACGCTGTCGCTGCTCAATGCCCTCATGGTGACGGCGACCGGAGGGCTCGCGCTGTTCCTATGGACGCGCGGGCATGTTGCGGTCGGGACGGTGGCGATGTCGCTGCCGCTCGCCTGGCAGATCATCAATTTTTCCGGCTGGGTCGCCTGGCAGGTCACCAACATCTTCGAGAATGTCGGCGTCGTGCAGGAAGGCATGATGACCATTGCGCGGCCGATCACCCTGGTGGATCGGCCGCAGGCGACGGAGCTTGCCGTCACGCAAGGCGAGATTGCCTTCGAGGACGTGCGCTTCCACTACGGGCGCGAGATCACCACGGGCGCGGATGGCCGCCCGAGCGCCGTGCTCGAGGCCTTCAGCCTGAACGTGAAGCCCGGCGAGAAGATCGGCCTGGTCGGCCGCTCCGGCGCCGGCAAGTCGACCGTTGTCAATCTGTTGCTCCGCTTCTTCGATCTGGAGGGTGGACGCATCCTGATCGATGGGCAGGACATCGCCGCGGTGACGCAGGAGAGCTTGCGCGCGCAGGTCTCGGTGGTGACACAGGATACCTCGCTCCTGCACCGCTCGATCCGCGACAACATCCGCTACGGCCGCCCCGAGGCGAGCGATGCGGAGGTGATTGCCGCCGCCAAGCTTGCGCACGCGCACGAGTTCATTCTCGAGCTTACCGACTGGAAAGACCGCCGCGGCTACGACGCGCATGTGGGCGAGCGCGGGGTGAAGCTGTCCGGGGGCCAGCGCCAGCGTATCGCGATTGCGCGCGTGATCCTCCGCAACGCCCCGATCCTGGTGCTCGACGAAGCCACGTCTGCGCTCGACAGCGAGATCGAGGGGGCGATCCAGTCGAGCCTCGACACGCTGATGGGCGGCAAGACCGTCATCGCCATCGCGCATCGGCTCTCCACCATCGCCCGCATGGATCGCCTGGTGGTGCTCGACCATGGCCGTATCGTCGAACAGGGCAGCCATGAGGCGCTCCTGCGCCAGAACGGGCACTATGCGACGCTCTGGCGCCGGCAGTCGGGCGGCTTCCTCGACGCCGCGGAGATGCAGGCCGCGGAGTAATCACAAGCGCGTCGTCGCGGCCGAGCGCAAGCGAGAGCCGGGACCCATTCGGCTACGCGCCATCGATAGCTCACGGCAGTATGGGCCCCTGCTTTCGCAGGGCGACCAAATTAATCGCCCGCCACAGTGCGGTCATGAAACACCTCTAGACACGCGCCGTCCCAATGTACCTGGCAGTCCTGCCGCCCGGTGCCCCGGCGCCGCGCGGCATCGTGCTTCCGCAGGGGCGACCGGAGGAACCCGAAATCCTTCAGCTCTCCGGCGTCTCCATCGCGCTCTTGCGCACCAGGGCCGCGTTCTCCGGCGCGGCCATGAATTTGATGAAGGCGCGCGCGACGTCGGATTGATTGGAGACCGTCAACAGACCCGCGCCGAAGCGACCATATTCCATCAGCTCCTTCGGCAACGGTCCGAGATAGATGGTCCCGGGGAACGGCTGGATCACGTTGGTCTGCTGGATGCCGATCTCCACATCGCCGGCCGCAACCGCCGCCGCCACTGGTCTGCCCTCGATGATCTTCACCTTGCCTTTCACCATGTCGTAGATTCCGAGCTTCTGGAACAGGCGCGTGTTGAACGGCCCGGTGCCCGCATTGGTGTGTCCGATCGTTGCCGAGTTCAGCATCGCCTGCTTGAAGGCTTCCGGCGTGCTGATGTCGCGCTTGATCGTGCCGGCCCTGACCGCAACGCCGTTGCCGGCGCGCGCGAACTCGACCACGGAACCGGTGACGATCTTCCCGCGCTTCACGTAATCATCGAACGTCTCGAGCGTGTTGGCGACCACGTCGGCGGGCGCATCGGAATTGATCTTCTGACCCAGCGCGGCGCCGGCCTCGAAGCTGACCACGACCTTGTTGCCGGTCGCCTGCTCGAAACCGGCGGCGAGATCGCGCACAGCCGACATGCAGCCCTGGCTCGTCAGCACGGTGATTTCTGCCGCGCCGGCCGGTCCGGCAAAGCGCAGCGCGCCGGCAAAAGCGATGAGCGCGATCCCCAATCCAGTCCTCATGGCAAACCTCCCTCTCGTTTCGACCTTTGTCCGCCAGCATATACGATCGCGGCGCGAAGCATCAGGCCCTGGCCGCTCAACCGGCCGTCAGTCAATCAACGCGCGCATGATCCGATAGAGGGCCGATTGCGCCTCGAAACCAATGCCCGGAAGCTCGGGCAGCTTGATGTACCCGTTGAGCGGTTGCGCATCGTCGGCGAAGCCCCCGAAGGGACCAAACACTCCCGGATAGGATTCGGCACCACCGAGCCCGAAGCCGCCGGCGATTGCGAGCGACATCAGATTGCCCCCATGGGGAAAGAGCGAGTTGCGCTTGAAGCCGCGCGCTTCCAGCATCGTCACGGTCCGTGCGTATTGCGAAATCCCGTAGGACTGCGGCGGATCGACCTGGATGATATCGCGGTCTGCGCGCAGGCCGCCGAACCGCGCAAGGTTCTCGACGTCCTGTGTTGAGAAGAGATTTTCGCCGCTCGCCAACGGCCCCTCGTAGCGCTGCGCAATCTCGGCAAGGAGCGAGAAATCGAGCGGATCGCATGGCTCCTCGAACCAGCGCAGCCCGTAAGGGGCGAGCGCATCCGCATAAGCGAAGGCGGCGTTGCGGGAGAACTTGCAATTGGCATCGACCGCAAGGGCGCCGCCTGATCCGACCACCGCCAGCACGGCCTCGAGCCGGCGGAGGTCCTCGGCGAGCGGCAATCCGCCGATCTTCATCTTCACTTGCGTGTAGCCGCCATCAAGATGGCGGCGCATTTCATCTTGCAAATCCGCGATGGTCGCGCCCGGCAGGTACCAGCCGCCGCCGACGTAGCAGAACACCTCGCGCGCAAAGCGCCCTTTGTTGTAGCGTTCCGCCAGCAGACGATGCAGCGGCTTGCCGGCGATCTTGGCGACCGCGTCCCAGAGCGCGACCTCGATCGTGCCGATCGCAATCGAGCGCTCGCTGTGGCCGCCGGATTTCTCCCGCTGCAGCATGCAACCCAGCACCTTGTCGGGAGCCAAATTCTCACCCGTGTCGTCGATCAGCGCGGCGGGGTCGCAGCTGAGGATGCGGGGAATGAAGCGCGCGCGCATCTGCGCGCCGCACGCATAGCGGCCGGTCGAGTTGAAGGCGAAGCCTGCGACCTGGCGGCCCTCGCGCACCACATCGGTCATGACGGCAACCACCGAGGTGGTCATCTCGGAAAAGTCGAATCCCGAATTGGCCAGCGAAGAGCGCAGCGGGATCGATGTCTCGCGGATGTCGAGGATGCGCATGAGAAGATGGAATGAAGCCGAGTCCCGGCCGACGACCCGTGACCGTCCCAGATGCGGAACTGCGGAGAGAGTTTAGCTTGGAACGGTCCCGGCTCAACAGCGCGCTGCATGATGGCCGCGACAAGAGCGCGCTTAAGCCAATAATCCCGTCATCGGCTTCACGCCGCCGCTCTCCGGGAACACTTTGGTGGAGAGGGCTGCTTCCTCGACGCGCAGATGCTCGTGCAGAAGGCCCTTCACCACCGCACGCAGGTCGATGGTGGGCTTGAGATCGCGACCGTCCTGCAGCTGCGCGGCTTTGAGGCCCGGCCAATCGGCGATCACCCGCCCGCCCTTCAGGGCGCCGCCGGCCAGCAGCGCGACGGTGGCCGTGCCGTGATCGGTGCCCTCGGTGCCATTGATACGGGCGGTGCGGCCGAACTCGGTCACCACCACCACGGCCGTATCGCGCCAGGCCGATCCCATATTGGTTTCGATTGCGGCGAGCGCCCCATCGAGCGCGCCCAGAAGCGCCGCCAGGCGGCCGTTGACCGCACCTTCATCTTGATGCGTGTCCCAGCCGTCGAAGGCAAGCGCGCCGATGCGCGGGCCGTCGCTCTGAGCCAGAAACTTCGCCGCCATGCCGGCTGATTCAGCGAAGTAGGCACGAACCTGCGCGGCAGGACCACCGCCGCCCTGTTGGGGGCGCTGATCCGGCTTGGCCGTGCCCACACCGGCTATTGCGGCGAGGCCCATCCGCTCCTCGAGCGCACGTGCCAGCGCCGGATCGGTGTGGCGATAGAGGTCGAGGAGCCGCATCGTGGTGTCGTCATTTGCGGGCGGCAGCCGGGGCGGCGTCCAGGACAAGACCGGAGCCGGGCCGCGCACCACCAATGGGGTCATCGGCCCAACCGCAAAGGCATCGCGTCTGGCCGAGCCGGCGCGACCGTCGGGCGTGAGCGTTACGAGCGCACGATTGAGCCAGCCGGTCTCCGATGATCCCGGGCGCAGCACGCCGCTTTCCAGCACATCCTGGCCGTCGAAATGCGAACGCTCCCGGTAAGGTGTTGCGGTCGCATGCACGATGGTGGCGGCCCCGGAGGTATAGAGCCGGTGCAGATTGGGCATCGCCGGGTTCAGCGCAAAGAAGGAATCGAGCGGCAGCCCGGGCGTCGCGCCCTGCAGCGTCAGCGCCTTGTCGCCGCGAAGCGCGAGCCAGTCGGGATCGCCGACCGGTGCGACTGCGGCAAGGCCATCGAGCGCACCGCGCAGCACGATGGTGAGGAGCCGCGGATCGCGGCCTTCGGCGCGGGCAAGCTTGGGCGCAAAAGCCCACGCAAACAAAGTTCCTGAGGCGAGCATCACCTCGCGCCGGCTCGGTGCATGCAGGGTTGGCGCGTGGAGGCCGGGAATGGGAGAATCGGTGCGCATGGTTCTCACCTTGAGTCTCACCTGCGTTGGAATTCGGGTGCCATGAACAGGAGCGCCAGCGCTTGCGACCGGCTCTCGGCGCGCTTGATGGTCGCCCGCGTTTCCGCCGAGGCAAGCGGACCGAGCGTCTGCTCGAGCACCACCGTGGGATCAATCTGGTCGCCGAAGCGGCGCGCAGCTTGGGTTGCGATATCGAGCCGCTGCCCCATGCCGTCGATCCATGCCGCGTCGGTGTCGGCAAAGCCGTTGGGCGCCGGTGGCCGCCACAGCGGCTCCCCGAGCAAGGTCTGCGCTTGCATGATCGGGCGGATATCGGTCGGATCGACGGCGGCTGCGCGCAGCATGCCGACCATCCAATCGCTCGGGCGCTTGAGCTTGCGCGGCGAGGCGGCCCAAGCCTCGGGCGCCGCGACCAGCTTCTTGGCCATCTCCTTGAGATCGCCGTCGGTGTCGAGAAAGTGCTTGCTGAGCGCATCGACGAGCGTGAGCGGCGGATCGTCGGCCACGAAATGCCGCACCAGCTTGGTGGCCACATGCTTGGCGGTCGCCGGATGGTGCGCCAGCGCCTGCAGCACCGCGCGGCCTTGCTCAAACCCGGTATTGGGATAGACGCGATCGATGACCTTTTCGGGTGCCGGCTCGTGCATGCCGGGCCTGAAGATGAACTCGCCGGCATGCGCCAGCTCCGGGCGCGGCGGAACAATGCTCCAGCCGGTGATCACGTCGGCGAAGCGCGTCACGTCGGCCTGGCTATAGACGGTGCGCACGCCGAGCGTATGCAGCTCCATGATTTCGCGGGCGAGATTTTCGTTGAGGCCCTTGCCGCCGTTGCGACCGACCGGCGAGTCCGGCCCGATCGAGCGGGCATTGTCGAGATAGAGGAGCATCGCCGGATGCGTCTCAACGGCGAGCAGCATGTCGGCAAAGCGTCCAAGCACATGTGGACGGATCGCCTCGCGCTCATAGGCGCCGGCGATCTGCGCCACCACCGCGCCCTTGGCGGCCGAGACGCAGAAATGGTTCGACCAGAACCAGACCAGGCGCTCCGCGAAGCCGATCTCGGCCCGGGCAGCGGCGCGTGTGCGCGCCGTCGCCTCGGCAAGGAAGATCTGCTGCGGGACGCCGGGACCCTGCTTGGGCGCCGCCGCCCCGGCATCTGCCTTTGCGTCCGCGCCCGCCCGCATGTCGGGATTCATGTCGGAAGCGGTATTCGACCCGGGAGCGGCGCTCATCTCGGGGCCTGGCCGCGCCGGCGCGCCGCCTGATACCTGCCGCTCCGCTTTTTTTTCCTGGCGAAAATCGTGGCCCGCCTGCGCGGCTTCGGCGCTGGTCATGAGGCCGGGATCATCGAGCCGACCGGCTCGGGGGCGGTCGAGCTCCGCCAAAAGTGCGCCGCGCGGGTCGGAGGCAATCTTGGCGATGGCATCGGCGCGCGGGCCGAGGCCGAAGCGGTGCAGCGCCAGCGCTGCCTGCGCCTGGGGATCAAGTGCCATTGTGATCACCCTTTGGGATTCACGGGTTTACGTTTGCTAGGACATTCACGCTCGGTCGGGCTGCTCGCGAAGCGCATCGCGATTCGCTGACATTGATTCAACAACATCAGCGCCGCGGTCGGAGCCGTCCAATGCAACCAAACAGATCATCTTGAACAGCCCGACTTATAACATTCACCTCGAGCAGCGCCCGTGTTTGTAGCTTGCGTCCAGCTCGTGTCGACAGTGAGGCACCAATATTTCTTTTTGGTAAGACGTCGATGAACAAGTCGACAGTTAGGCGTCGAATTCTTTGCACTGCGTTAACAAGCGAAGGCGCCGGCACTTCGCGCAAATTGCGGAAAAAAGCAGCGCTCTCCGCCGGTTGATTTGAGGCGGCCGGGTGTGGGCGCCGCCTGCGGGTGGAAGCACAAGCGCTGCAGCGCATTGCTCTGCAACATCACGATGTGACGGCCATCACAGTTGCTGCGGCGAAACCGCGGCAGCGTCACGACCATGTAACACGGCCGGACTAGAAACAGCCGTGCCTGATACGTTGCCCGATGCGCGGTGAATGCAGGCGCAACGGGTGAGTATATGCGCAGTGAATGCGTGCCCTGATGCGCGTATCGTCTGCCATTCGCCGCACAGTTCGAGTGTGTGTCTTGTCGTCCCGGTAGCGTACGCGTATCTGCGTTTTCAATTCCAACTTAGGCGGTTCCAACTGTCGGCTTGCCCGAGTTGGAGCCGCTTTCTTATTTGGCCGTCCTATTAAACCGTCCGACGCACGACGACTTGCGGCCGGCAAATTTTCCTGTTGATGGCTTGCGCATTCCACAGCAGCGGCAGCGGCATCGCACGATCATTTACGTCGAATTTTTGGATCACTTTCACGCCCGCCCCTCGCCCAGACGAAAGGCCGGCATGCTATCCTGTAGACGATCCGGCCCCCGTTTCGCTTCATTTTGCTGATTGTCTCAAGAAGGGAACCTTGGAGAAAGAGATGCGCATTCCTTACTTTGGCTCCGCGGCCACCATTGGCGCCGCGTTCTTGATCGCTGGCGCAATTGCGACCTCATCCGTGGTGGCGCAACAACCGGCCCCTGGTCAGCCTGGCCAACCTCCGGCGCTGTCGCCGCCCAAGCCGTACAAGCCGGTCGCCATCAAGTTGCCGGTTCCGGTCGCCGATCCGACCTTCGTGGCATTCCGCAAGCAGCTCGGTGACATCGCGCAGAAGAAGGACCGTGCCGCGCTCGCCAAGCTGGTGGCGCAAGGCTTTTTCTTTGTGAACGGAGAGAAGGACGCGGCCGACAAGAAGAAGCCCGGCATCGACAATCTCGCCAAGGTGCTCGACCTGGATGGCAAGGACAGCGCCGCCGGATGGGCAACCCTGAGCGAATACGCAAAGGAGCCCACCGCCGAAGCAGACGAAGAGCACAAGGGCGTGCTCTGCGCTCCCGCCGATCCGACCTTCGACGAGAACGCCGCCGAGGCCCTCGCCAAGGACACGCAGACCGATCCGGGCGAGTGGGGCTATCCGATCAAGGACGGCGTCGAGGTGCATGCCGCCGGCAAGGCCGGGGCTCCCGTCACCGACAAGCTCGGCCTCTACTTGGTGCGGGTCTATCCTGACGATTCGCCTTTGGCCGCCGTGGAAGGGCCCGATTTCATCCGCGTGGTGCTGCCCTCCGGCAAGCTCGGCTATGTGGCGGGCGAGCAGCTATTGTCGCTTGGCAATGAGCAGCTTTGCTACAGCAAGGAAGGCGGCGGCTGGAAGATCACCGGCTTCATCGGCCAATAAGGCGCGCGGGCAAATCGCATCCAAATGGGCCCGGCGGGCTTGACCCGCCGGCCCATTTTCTTTGAATCCGGTCCTGCTGAATGCTGTTTCCTTCAGGGCTGTATCCTTGCAAGCCTGTTCCGCCCGGCGCGGAAAGCAAAGCGGAGCCGGAGATGATCATCGAGAACAAGGACGACGTGACCCGGGCGGTGCTGGCGGAGCTCGCGCGCGCGCGTGATCCGCGCTTCAAGGAAGTCATGTCCGCCTTTGTGCGCCACCTGCATGCTTTCGTGCGCGAGGTGAAGCTGACGGAAGCGGAGTTCCAGGCCGCTATCGGCTATATCGTGGCGCTCGGCAAGCACACCAACGAGACCCATAACGAGGCGGTGCTGATGTCCGGCTCGCTCGGTCTCTCGACGCTCATCTGCCTCATCAACAACGGCGAGGGCGGCGAAACCTCTGCCAACCTGCTGGGACCGTTCTGGCGCATGCATTCGCCGGCAACCCCGAACGGCGGCTCGATCGTGCGCTCCCCGACGCCCGGGCCCGCGCTGTTCGTCAATGCCTGGTTCCGCGACCGCTCGGGCAAGCCGGTCGCCGGCGCCGAGGTCGACGTGTGGCATTCCTCGCCGGAAGGCTTCTACGAGAACCAGGATCCGGTGCAGGCCGACATGAACCTGCGCGGCAAGTTCACCACCGACGCGGACGGCCACATTGCGTTCCGCAGCGTGAAGCCGGCCGGCTATCCGATCCCGATCGACGGTCCGGTCGGTGAATTGCTGCGCGCCCAGGGCCGGCACAACATGCGTCCCGCACATCTGCATTTCCTGGCCGTCAAGGACGGCTTCAAGACGCTGATCTCGCAGGTTTACGTGCAGGACGACAAATTCCTCGACACCGACGCGCAGTTCGGCGTCACCCGGCACCTCATCGGCAACTATGTGCGGCACGAGAACGAGCGCGCACCCGCACCCGATGTGACCGGCGAATGGTACTCGCTCGACTACACGTTCGTGATGGAAGGAGGCAGCGCCAAGCTGCCGCGACCGCCGATCACCGGCAAGGCGAGCGGCGAGCGGCCGAATATCCCGCATTTGGTGCGGACGTAGCCCAAGCGGACTTAGCCCAAGCAACGATCGCGTCCTGAGGAGGCCGGCGCGTTTGCGCTGGCCGTCTCGAAGGACGGCCGGGTGCTCGTGACCATGGTTCGAGACGCCGCGCGTCGACGGACGCGCGGCTCCTCGCCATGAGGTCGCGGCTGTCGAGGCGCCTACTCGCGCTGGAATATCCACAGCTGGTTCGGCTCACTCTCGCCGCAGTTCCAGCTCTGCACTGGCGCGCCGATCTCTTTCGAGCCGTAGCGGACGTCAAGGCAGAGGTTGTTCTCGCCGACCAGTTTGGTGAAGTTGCCCTTCTGTTCGGATTTCCAGATTTGATTGCTGCCGGCCACGCAGGGCGACAGCTTGACGAGATCGCCCGGTTTGCCGCCGTTGGCGTCGACGCACAGCTTGCCGAAACTCAGATGCATGCCGGCCGGATCATAGATGAAGCTCTGCTCCCCGCCGCTGCTGCAGTCGGCCATCTGCAATCCCCGGCCGGCGACCGCTTCGCCGCCGGCGACCTCGATGCAATGGCCCCCGCCTTGCGGAGAAATTTGCAGCTTCGTCGAAAACTCCTGCGCGAGGGCGTCGCCCGTCGGTCCGAACCCGGATAGCGCAAGGCAAACCGCCGCAGCCGCGGCGTTCGACCAACGCGAAACCGCCATCACATCCCCCGTTCGCGAAATTTTATAGGCCACGCACCACTCTATGGCGGCGGGTCCGACGCGGTCAATTTGCGCGCGCCGCCGTCACCCGTGCTTGAGCTTGAGCGCCAGGATCGCGAGCAGCAGCGCCAAGGTGACGGCGCTCGAGCCGATCAGCGGCCAGTCCGGCAGCGCCGCGCCGTAGATGAGCCAGCACGCAACCCCGATCGCGCAAGCGAAATTCGCCGGGAACGAGATCGCCCGCGTGTCGCGCTCGCGCAGGATTTTCCACAGCTGCGGCAGCCAGCAGATCGTGGTCAGGACAGCGCCCGCAAAGCCGACCGCCGTCAAAAGAGGGCTCATCATGCGGGGGCCGATAGCAGCGATTCGCTATCTCCTTATGACAGGCGTGGCTTGGCTGCGTAGCGCTTCCCTGATCGCCACCCCTGCCCCATATTGGGGGCGATGGCGAAACCGCGCGATCCCTCCAGGTCCTCGAAGAAAGACCCCGCCAAGCCGACGCGCGCCAAGGCCAACCGGCCGGATGCGCCGCCGACCGATCCGGCGCTCGACGAGTTGCTCAATCCGGGCATTCGCCAGGGCACCGCCGGCATCGGCTCGCTGACAGGGCTCCCCCTCCCCAACCCTCCCCCGCACAGCGCGGCGGAAGACGCGCGTAAACGCGCGGATGCGGCGAAGGGAAAGGAGGGGGCAAGGCTGCAGCCGCCGCCGGACAATTCCTGGGATCGCCGCGCGGATTTCTCCCGTGCCCACACGGCGCGGCAGTCGACCCAGAAGGGCCTCAGGGAGGCGCCGCAGACCGGCTATGTGGCCAAGGTGCCGGTTGCGCCCGGCGAGCTCGATCCGGATTTGGCGCGCAGCCTCGGGCTTGTGGACGATGAAGCGGAGGCGGAGGCGCGTCCCGCGCGGTCCCGCTCGGCGGAGGCAAGACAGGCTGCACATGAATCCGGTGTGCAGGCGACCGCGCGCGCGCTCGCGAGCCTGTTGCGCGAAGGACGGCCCGAATTCTCCGACAAGCCCTGGGTCCCGCATCGCCCGCCACGGCCGGAGAAATCCGAAGGCGGACAGCCCCTGGTGATCAAATCCGACTTCGTGCCCAAGGGCGACCAGCCCGAGGCGATCGCGCAGCTGGTGGACGGCCTCAAGCGCCATGAGCGCAACCAGGTGCTGCTCGGTGTCACCGGTTCCGGCAAGACCTTCACCATGGCCAAGGTGATCGAAGCGACGCAGCGCCCGGCCTTGATCATGGCGCCCAACAAGACATTGGCGGCGCAGCTCTACGGCGAGTTCAAGAGCTTCTTTCCGGATAACGCGGTCGAGTATTTCGTCAGCTACTACGACTACTACCAGCCGGAAGCCTATGTGCCGCGCACCGACACCTATATCGAGAAGGAATCCTCGATCAACGAGCAGATCGACCGCATGCGCCATTCGGCAACGCGGGCGCTGCTCGAGCGCGACGATGTGATCATCGTGGCTTCGGTGTCCTGCATCTACGGTATCGGCTCGGTCGAGACCTATTCGGCCATGACGTTCGCGCTCAAGCGCGGCGAGCGCATGGATCAGCGACAGCTCATCGCCGACCTGGTGGCGCTGCAGTACAAGCGCACCAGCGGTGATTTCTCCCGCGGCACATTCCGGGTGCGCGGCGACACCGTCGACATTTTTCCCGCCCACTATGAGGACCGGGCCTGGCGGGTGAACCTGTTCGGCGACGAGATGGAATCAATCGAGGAGTTCGATCCGCTTACCGGGCAGAAGACTGACGAGCTCGACTTCGTCAAGATCTACGCCAATTCGCATTACGTGACGCCGCGGCCGACGCTGCTGCAGGCGATCGCCGGCATCAAGCAGGAGCTCCGCCACCGGCTCGATCAGCTCAACGCCGCCGGGCGCCTGCTCGAGGCGCAGCGGCTCGAGCAACGCACCTTGTTTGATCTCGAGATGATGGAAGCGACCGGCAGCTGCGCCGGCATCGAGAACTATTCGCGCTACCTCACCGGGCGCAAGCCGGGCGAGCCGCCGCCGACGCTGTTCGAATACGTGCCCGACAATGCGCTCATCTTCATCGACGAGAGCCACGTCACCATTCCGCAGATCGGCGGCATGTATCGCGGCGACTTCCGCCGCAAGGCGACGCTCGCCGAATACGGCTTCCGCCTGCCCTCCTGCATGGACAATCGCCCGCTGCGCTTCGAGGAATGGGATGCGATGCGCCCGCCCACGGTATGCGTGTCGGCGACGCCGGGCGGCTGGGATATGGAGCAATCGGGCGGCGTGTTCGTCGAGCAGGTGATCCGCCCGACCGGATTGATCGATCCGCCGGTCGACATCCGCCCGGCGCGCACCCAGGTCGATGACCTGGTCGGCGAGGTCCGGCAGGTGGCGCAGAAGGGCTATCGCGCGCTGGTGACGGTGCTCACCAAGCGGATGGCCGAGGACTTGACCGAGTACCTGCACGAGCAGGGCATCCGGGTGCGCTACATGCATTCGGACATCGACACCATCGAGCGCATTGAGATCATCCGCGACCTGCGGCTCGGCGCCTTCGACGCGCTGGTCGGCATCAATCTGTTGCGCGAGGGTCTCGACATTCCGGAATGCGCGCTGGTTGCGATCCTCGATGCCGACAAGGAAGGCTTCCTGCGCAGCGAGACCTCGCTGATCCAGACCATCGGCCGCGCCGCGCGCAATGTCGACGGCCGCGTCATTCTCTATGCGGACACGGTGACGGGCTCGATGGAGCGCGCGATCGCCGAGACCAATCGCCGGCGCGAGAAGCAGGAGGCCTATAACACCGAGAACGGCATCACGCCGGAAAGCGTGCGCAAGGGCATCGCCGACATTCTGGACAGCGTCTACGAGCGCGACCACGTGCTGGTCGCGACCGGCGCCGGTGGCGGCGAGTTCGCGGCGGCCGCCACGATCGGGCACAATTTCGAGGCCGTGATCGCCGACCTCGAGACCCGCATGCGCGAAGCCGCGACCGACCTCGACTTCGAGGAGGCGGCGCGCCTGCGCGACGAGATCAAGCGCCTGCGCGCAACCGAGCTCGCCGTGACCGACGATCCGACCGCGAAGCTTCTGCCGGCGCCGTCCGGCGGTGGAGGCCGCCGCGGCGCATCTTCTCGTGCTGGCGGCTCTTCTCCAACCCAACGCTCAGGCGCTTCTTCCCCCTCTCCACGCTCAGGCGTTTCCTCTCCCTCTCCCCGCTTGCGGGGAGAGGGTCGGGGTGAGGGGCCACCTGATGAAGGCCGAACCGCCTCCCGCATCCACAAGCCCGCCCTCGATGAGATGGGCATCGCCCTCTATCACGAGATGCTGCCGCACCGCCCCGGCGCCAAGCGCCCCGAGCGCGCAGGCCCGCGCAAGCCGAGCCTCGACGAAATGGGTCCGGGGCCGGAATCGAAGCCCTACCGCGGGCCCCGCTCCAGCTCCGGCCGGCCCGGCATGCGCGGCGGGTTCAAGCGAAGGGGGCGGTAAGGCCTACCAAGATTATTTGCTTACCAAATTCATGCCATCGTAGAGCCAAGGGTACCGTCCCGCCGCGGACCCGCACCCCGCAGAGCCGTCCGATGAAGCTAGGCTTTGAAGAAGCTCCGACCGCCTATACTAGCGGTTCGCAGAACGCCAAAGCCTGGACCGAGGGGTGGGTGCGCAACTGGCTCTATTGTCCAAACTGCGGAAATCCGAGAGTTAACCAATTCGAACACAATCGTCCCGTTGCTGACTTCTTCTGTCCCTCCTGCAACGAAGAATATGAGCTAAAAAGTCAAAAATCCCGGTTCACTGGAAAGGTCCTTGACGGAGCTTTTCGCACGATGTGCGAGCGCCTCAAGGCGAACAACAACCGAGCCTCGCGCTGATGAATTATGACGTCGCGCGGCGTGAAGTCGTAAACTTCTTCGTCGTTCCGAAACAGTTTTTTGTTCGTGAAATTATCGAGGAGCGGAAGCCACTAGCGTCCACAGCAAGGCGAGCGGGCTGGATCGGATGCAACATCCTGCTGAATCAGATTCCGACCTCTGGAAAGGTCTTTGTTGTTCAAGATGGGCGCATACGACCAAAACAAGAAGTGCTCGCTCAGTGGCAAAAAACTCTATTTCTGCGCGAAGAGGGCGAGGAAGCACGAGGGTGGCTGATTGAAGTGATGAAATGCGTCGAAAGAATCGGGAGGCGGGAATTCCAGCTCGACGACGTATATGCCTTTGAAGGCGCGTTGAGCGCGCTTTATCCTAACAATCGGCATGTGAAGCAGAAAATCAGGCAACAGCTGCAAGTTTTGAGAGACAAGGGGTACCTCGACTTCGTGGCGCGCGGATACTACCGACTGCGGGCCTGCGACTGACAAGCTTTCGCAGACCCTACTCGCCTTCTTGGCGCGCCTGCATCAGGGCTAACGCATCGGATTCATTGTCGAAGGTCCCGACTACCTCGTAGTCCGCCGAGCTCTCGGCGGTTTCAGGAGAGAACATCACCGCGAACCTGCCGGTTGCGTCAGGCTGCACGATATAGGTGAGGTCTTCGTCATCCGCGGGCTCCGTTTCGGTGTCACAGCTGGGGCACCGGTCATTGCACGCACACGACCATTCGTCGGTCCACGTCGCGCCGCATTCGCTGCATTCGTAAAATTTCCGGAACCAAGCCATCGTTTCCTCCTGGTAGTAGTCGAAACATCATACCGTCAACTGCGCTTCCTGGCGCGGCCCGTCGAACAACTTGCCCACAATTCGGCATGGCGGCGGGAGCGGCTCATTCAGCCGCGAAGGAGCCTGCGCACGTCCGAGCTGCGGCGCCGGGGCGGCAGCCGCTGCGCCAAGGTGCATTTTTCGAAGAAACTGGATTCCCGCTTACGCGGGAATGACCGGATGGATACGCGAGGAATGACCGGGTGGATATGCGAGGATCGACCGGATGGATATGCGAGGAATGACCCGGTGGATATGCGCGGATGATTTCGCCGGATTGCACCGGGTGATCTTGGCGTAGGAATAAGCCGGAGAGACCGGCGCGGCCTCTCCGGCGATGGAATGTTTCGCGACTGCCGCCGAGCTCCAGTCTACGGCGTGACCTCGGCCACGATCACGCGAGTCGCCGGATCGACCAGATAGACGTGGTTGTCGACGTAAGCGTAGCTGTAGGGCTGCACGATTGGCACGCTGGCCACGACCGGCTGCGGCATCAGCACGAGCGGCACGCTCACCGGCATGCGTGCGCCGACGACGAGCGGAACGCCATCCCAGCGGTAGGCCGGGTGATAGGGATCGCGATAGTCCGGGTAGGTCTCCGCATAGGTCGCGGCCGGATAATACGGCGAAGCGTAAGAATAATCATCCGGCGCCGGCTCATACGGGTAGGCATTGTCCGCCGGATAGACCGTGCGCAACGGATAGCTTGGTGCCGCGGGCGGAATGTATTGCTGCTCCACGACGCTGCGATAGATGATCTGCCGCTGCGCCGGGCTCAGCACCAGGGCCGCGTCGGAGACGGGAGGCGGAGCGGGTGCAAATCCGACGGTGCTGGGCGGAGCCCTGTGCGGCGCCCGCGCCGTCGCGACCGTAGTGTGGCTGGTCACAGTGCGTGTCCGTTTGGTGTGGCTGCGCGGCGCTGGGGGTATCGCCTCGCCGACCGTACCGGCACCAACAGTGCTGGTCGCGGAGGTCGTGACGGTTTGGCGGCGTGTCAGCACGGGTGCGGCCGGCTCGACATATTGCGGTCCCAGTGCGGCTCCACTGAGCGGCGCATAGGTGCCGAGCGGCGCCACCGGGCCGCCGATGAAAGGCTCTGGCGAAAGAATGCGCCGCGTCACCTCGGTGCCGTCAGGATATTGCGTGACGGTGGTCTCGACCGGTTCGTCGGTGATCTGACGGGTGACCGTCTGCGCCTGGGCGATCGGCATCCCCAGTATCAAGCTCAGGCCCAAGGCCCCTGCGCCAAAAGGCTTCGCGCTGGATTTCATGGTCAAAAACCTCCCTGTCTCGGGTCCTCCCGTCCCGCCCGCTGTCCAACCTCGACTCCCTCAAACGCAACGTCGAGGGCGGAGTTCCGGGCGGAAGATTGAGGCGACTTTCCACCGCCATGAGACCGCGACATCGTCGCGCCACACGCGCGATTGTGGCCGGGCCGCGTCGGCGCTACCATCATGCAAACACAATCATCGCTCTGGTTTCATCGTCGCGTGTCGTGTCCGGAAAACCGGCGTGCACCCCGCTTTCGCGAGGGCATGCTGTCCGGGACATGCGCCAGAGTCGGGCTCGGGAGGGGTGCGATGAAACGTGGTCTCATTCTGGCGTTCGCGGCCGGCATTGCGGCGAGCTTGTCGACCGCCGCATCTGCTCAGACCGGCCCTCGCCAACCACCCGGAATGCAGCAGCCGGTGCTGCGCGACGATGAGCAGATCATGCCGTCGCAGATCTTGCCGGCGCCGCCCCCGCCCACCAAGCCAAAGCCGAAGTCAAAGCCGCAGCCGGCCGCAGTGGAGACGGTCAATCCTGACGCCGGTGCCGATGCGCCGGTCGGCGTGGCAAAGCCGGCCGCCTCGAAGCCGGCCGAACCCGCGCGCGTCGTGACCTGCACCGGAGCCTTCGCCAAGGCCTCCGGCCACCTGCGGCTCGCCCAAGCCTATGGGGTGCACAATGTCGAGTTCAGCCAGGTGAACGGCGACGACGGCTCGACGCTATTGGCCTCGGTGCTGTTTCCAAGAGACCCCAAGCGGCGGCTGGAAGTTTTGTGGGACGACGACAACGAGCGCACCGGGACGCGGATGATCGTGATCGACGGCCAGTCCACCTGGGCGGCCGAGAAGGGAATACACCTCGGCATGCCGATTGCGGCGTTGGAGAAGCTCAACGGCAAGCCGTTCAAGCTGATGGGCTTCGGGGCCAGCGGCGCCAGCGCCGGGATGGCGATCGCCAGTGATTGGAACGGCGGCGCGCTCGATCTCCTGGCTGACGGCTGCAAGGTCGGAATCCAGTTCAAGCCGGATCCGAAGGCGAGCCCGGCTGTCGTCGAGGCGGCGAACGGCAACAAGGAATTCCTCTCCAGCGATCCGGCAATCCGCGCCGCCAAGCCAGCCATCGGCCAGATCATCCTCGGGTATTAGGCAGCCTCCAACATTGTTTGTTACTGTGCGCAGAGCTCCCATGATGGTATCACCATGGGGCGCAAGCGCGCGAATCCCTGCAAACAAATCGACACGGCCGCGAAGCCGTCACATTCCGGTGACGCTATCAGCCAGTGCCCGCTTGCTTGGTGGGATTCGTGCGGCCTCGATCCGCCGCGAATTCGGCAGCCGGGCATAAGGTGGAACTGCGCTACGGCGCTGGAAGGGGATAATCATCATGACAATGATCAAATCCAAAGAAGCGGCCGAGCTCGACAAGCCGGTGGAGAGTGCAGTGGAAGGAGAAATTCGCGAGTTCGTCCGCCGGGACGTCGCCACGCTGCGCCGATCGCCGGAAGCCGACAGCGAAGCGGTCGCCAACAACATCTCCACGCTGTTGCAGCGTGTCGCCGGCTCGTCGGTGCAGGAGATCGACCGCTTGGTATCTGAGCTGCACACGCTGCGCGAGCTGTTGCAGAGCGAGGGCGCACGGGTTCAGCGCGAGATCACCGAATACGCGCACTTGAGCCAGTCGGCCATGCAATCGACCAAGATCATCAACGAAAGCCTGTCCAAGTGGAAGAACGAGGGCGTCGCCCGCGCGCGCGGCGGATGACGCATCAGCCGCGCTTCACTCCAGCACGGTGTGGTAGCGCGGCATCTCCGCCACGACGCTGCGGTCGGCCGGGCTCACCAGCAGGATGCGGTCGTCGAGCTTGACGAACTTGTAGCCGGCGACCTGCGGCACGTCGCGGGTCGCACTTTCCGGCAGCTCCTGCAGGGCGACGGAGCGCGGTATCACGACCGTCGTGTCGGGTGTGGGCACATCCGCTACCGGCGCGTCGGCGAGCTTCATGATGTCGTCGAAGACGTGGCCGCGCTGCTCGTCGCTCAGCGGCAAGCGCTGCCTCGGTGCCGCTTCGATCGTGCCGGTGACATCGCTTGCATCGCCGGGGCTGGTGCTCGCGCCGGCGCCCACGAACCTGGCATCGCGCTCGGGCAGGCGGCCAGCCTCGAGCGCGAAGACAGCTGCAACGCCCAATCCGGCGAGCCCGAACAGCAGGACGGCACGCTGCAACATGGATCGCATGGTCCTCTCCCCCGAGATTCGAGATTGAGGCTAAAGCGCTTGTCCTCCCGGTTTGTTAATGCGTGCGACCGCGAATCGTTTCGCATTTCGGGATTGGTTACGAAGCGGTGATCGAGGATGGTTATCGGCGATGGTTAGGCAATCCTGAATCCGCGGTTCGCTTTCCACATCCGCGCGCACGGCGCGCTGCGCGCCCGTAACGGCGCGTCAAAGCGAAAATACCGCCATGGACAGACGCGCGGAGGTCGACAGCGCCGCTCTCGCCGCGCTATGAGCGGAACATGATTCGCGTCAATCGCGTCGCCTGATCGTCCACACGCGAGAATTCTTTATTGGACTCTTTGGCCGGGAGCCCCAGAGCCTTGGGAGAGAAGGACACATGTTCGACCTGCGCGACCTCTTTCAGTGGGAACGCTTCATCACCCCGTCGATCATCAAGCCATTCTATCTGCTGGCCGTCATCGTCACAGTCCTGATCGGCCTGTCGGAGATCGTCTCCGGCCTCTATCTCATGATGTTGAGCCCGATCACCGGACTGATCCTGGTCGTGGCCAGCCTTCTGGGCATGCTGACCGGGATCATATTGATGCGAATTGCTTCGGAATTCGTGCTGATCACATTCCGCATCAACGAGCATCTCGGGGCGATCAGGAATCAGGGCACAGGCCTCTCTCGCTAGAAGGTGACTCTGAAGCCCGGTTCACGTTGTCCCGGGCTTGACCCGGGAACGTTCCAGGCAAGGACCTGAGTCTGGAACGATCCCGATCAGCGGCGCGCCGCTTCGCGCCGCGCCGCGTCCGGGAAACGACGCACATGCGCTTCCCAGCTGACACTAAACCGCAAAACGGAAGTGCATCACATCGCCGTCTGCGACCACATAGTCCTTCCCCTCGAGCCGCAACCTGCCGGCGTCGCGCGCACCCGCTTCGCCGCCAAGCGCCACGTAATCGTCGTACCCGATGGTTTCGGCGCGGATGAAGCCCCGCTCGAAATCGGTATGGATGACGCCGGCCGCCTGCGGGGCGCGTGCGCCGCGCGCAACCGTCCAGGCCCGCGCCTCTTTGGGTCCGGCGGTGAAGAAGGTGACGAGGTGCAGCAACGCGTAGCCGGCGCGGATCAGCCGATCGAGCCCGGTCTCCTTGAGGCCCACGGCGGCGAGAAACTCGGCTCGTTCTTCGCGCGGCAGCACCGCGATCTCCGACTCGATCTTGGCCGAGATGACGATGCAGCCGGCGCCCTCCGCCCGCGCCCGTCCCTCGACCGCGCGTGAGAAGGCGTTGCCGGTCGCGGCCGAAGCCTCCTCGACATTGCAGACATAGAGAACCGGCATCGCGGTCAAGAGACCGAGCGCATGGAAGCCCTTCTCTTCCTCGGCCTTGCGCTCGAGCGCGCGGGCGGGCTTGCCGGCGCGCAGCAAAGCGAGCGCGCGCCCCGCGAGCGCAACCGTCTCCATCGCCTCCTTGTCGCCGCTCTTGGCCTTCTTCTCGAGTCCATCAACGCGGCGCTCCAGGCTGTCGAGATCGGCCAGCATCAGCTCCGTCTCGATGGTCTCGATATCGGCGATCGGATCGATGCGGTTCTCCACATGCGTGACGTCCGGATCCTCGAAGCAGCGCACCACGTGCACGATGGCATCGACCTCGCGGATATGGCCGAGGAACTGGTTGCCCAGGCCTTCGCCCTTGGACGCACCGCGCACCAGCCCGGCGATGTCCACGAAGGCGAGCCGTGTCGGCACGATCTGCGCCGATTTGGCGAGCATGGCGAGCTTGTCGAGCCGCGGATCCGGCACCGCCACCTCTCCGACATTGGGCTCTATGGTGCAGAATGGGTAATTCGCAGCCTGCGCGGCCGCGGTCTGGATCAGCGCATTGAAAAGGGTCGACTTGCCCACATTGGGCAGGCCGACGATGCCGCACTTGAATCCCATGAGATTGCCTGTCTTGTTTTGCCGGTCGTTGCCGGGCGCAGACCCGGCAATCCATCATGCTTCGAAGAAAGATGGACCCGCGGGTCGAGCCCGCGGGTGACGAAGGAATCGCTTACTCGCCTCCTTCATCGCCGTTCTTCGCCTCGAAGAACCCTTTGGCCTGCATGGCGAGATGGACCTTGTTCTGGAAGCTCGCATCCTCGCCCTTGGCCAATAGCCCAGCGTTGCCGGCGATGGTGTCGCACAGCGCCTCGACCCAAGGCCGTTCGCTCTTGGCGAAGTCGCTCAGCACATAATGCTGCACGATGTCCTTGACCCCGGGGTGACCGATCCCGACGCGCACACGGCGATAGTCATTGCCGATATGCGCAGTGATCGAGCGCAGGCCATTGTGGCCGGCATTGCCGCCGCCAGTCTTCAAGCGCACCTTGCCGGGCGCGAGATCGAGCTCATCGTGGACCACCACGACGTCGGAAAGAGCAAGCTTGTAGAAGCCCATTGCCTCAGCAACCGCGCGGCCGGACTCGTTCATGTATGTCCCCGGCAGCAGCAGGAGGGCACGCGCTCCGTCGAGCGGTCCCTCCGCGGTCACCCCCTGAAAGCGCCGACGCCAGGGGCCGATGCGGTGGCGCTTGGCAATCGCCTCAACCACCATGAAGCCGATGTTGTGACGGTTGCCCCCGTAGCCGGAACCGGGATTGCCGAGCCCCACGATCAGCAGCATGGCGATTCAAACCGTCCACTCCGGTCGCACCCACGATAGTGCACGAAAGTGGGGACCCAACTCACTTCGAAAAATGCTCTTGATAGTCGCCTCGATCGGCATTTTGCGAAGTGACTGGATCCCCGCCTTTTTGCGGGAATGACCGGACGCGCCGAGTTTCCTTGCGACCTGCTTTCGCAAGGGACGACCGCAGCGTCGTTGACCCGAAGCGCCGCTATTTCTTCTCCGCCGCGGGAGCTCCGGCCGCCGGCGCAGCGCCGGCTCCGCCAGCCGCGGCTCCAGCCGCCGGTGCGGCGGCAGGTGTACCGGCTGCGGCTGCGGCCGCCGATGCTGCGGCCGCCGCGGCCGCCGCCTCTGCCTGCGCCTTGAGCTCCTCGGCATAGCCCGACGGCGGCACGATCGTGACCAGAGTCTGGTCGGCGCGGCCGATCACCCGCACATTTGCCGGCAGCTCGATCTCGTTCAGATGCTTCGAATAGTTGATCTCGAGCGCACCGACATCGACGTTGATCGATTCCGGAATGGCGTCCGCGGAGCATTGCACCTCGACCGTATGGGTGACGAGGTTGACGGTGCCGCCGCGTTTGACGCCGGGCGACTGCTCCTGATTGAACACATGCACCGGAATGCGCACCCGGATCTGTGCACCGACGCCGAGCCGTAGAAAATCCACGTGCACCGGCAGATCCTTGACCGGATCGAGCTGGAAATCGCGCGGGATCACCCGATGCTTGGTGCCGTCGATGTCGAGCTCGTAAATCGTGGTGAGGAAGTGGCCCGCATAGATACGCCGCTTCAGCTCCTCATGCTCGAGTGAAATGTTCAGCGGCGGCTTGTTGTCGCCATAGATGACTCCCGGAACGCGGCCGGCCCGGCGCTCGCTCCGCGCCGCGCCCTTGCCGGAGCGCGCGCGCGCCACAGCCTTCATCTCCCTGACAGTCGCCATGACGGTTCAAGTCCTTCTCGAAGTCGCGCGCCGGCTCGCCTCCGGCCTCGCTTGAAGTTTGCTGCAATGGAAAAGGCCGCTCCGAGCGGCCGTTGCGGGGCTTATAACGGGAGCGGGCGGCCTTGACAAGGAACCAAGGAAGGCTGACGCCCTAAGGGACGGCGGGTGGCCCCAGCTTGGCCTCAAGGGCGGAAATCCGTGCCTTCAAGGCCTCGTTTTCCTCCCTGGCAAGCCGCGCCATCTCTCTCACGGCCTCGAACTCCTCACGCTTGACCAGATCGAGATCCTTGAGCCAGCGCTCGGCCTGGGAGCGAAACAGCGTCTCGAACTCGCGACGGACCCCCTGCGCGACCCCGGCGGCATCGTTCATCAGCCGGGCCACCTCATCGAAAAACCGGTTGCTGGTCTGGGTCATGTTTCCTGTCTTGCGGTTTTCCTGTCTTGCGGTCTTCGGCAACGGGCCGCTGCCACACTCAAAAACAATGGTTATCGGGGCGCGCAGCCGCAAGAGCAAGATCGCTCATCAAAAATACCGCAATGCGACGCGACACTTGGCGCTTGCACGGCCACGGTCTAGATGCTCCTGTCCTTCGACTTTCGATCCCGGTCTCCGCCCTCCGCATGCTTTACGTCATCCCGTTCCCGACGTTCGACCCGGTGATGGTCCGCTTTGGCCCGCTCGCCATCCGCTGGTATGCGCTCGCCTACATCGTGGGCATCCTGGCGGGCTGGATCTACGCACGCCGCATCATCCGCAACGAAGCCTATTGGGGCGGCCCAGCCCCGATGACCTTGGTGGATTACGACGACTTCGTCCTCTGGGTAACGCTGGGCATCATCCTGGGGGGGCGGATCGGGTACGTGCTGTTCTACAACTCCGGCTTTTTCTTCACGCACCCGACCGAAATCGTCCAGCTATGGAAGGGCGGCATGTCGTTCCATGGGGGCTTCCTCGGCTGCGTGACCGCGGTGGTTCTGTTCGCGTGGCGCCGCCACCTCCCCGCCCTGCCGCTCGGTGATGTGACCTGCGCGGCCGGGCCGATCGGGCTGTTCCTCGGCCGCATTGCCAACTTCATCAATGGCGAGCTGTGGGGGCGCCCGACCGACGTGCCTTGGGCTATGGTATTCCCCAATGCGGGGCCGCTGCCGCGGCACCCGAGCCAGCTCTACGAAGCCGCCCTGGAGGGACTGGTGCTGTTCACGGTGCTGTTCTTGTTGGTGCGCGGCGGGGCGCTCAAGCGGCCCGGCACCATCATCGGGGCCTTTGCGCTGGGCTATGGGATGATCCGCGTGTTCTGCGAATTCTTCCGCGAGCCGGACGCGCAGCTCGGATTCCTTTGGCAGGGCCTCACCATGGGAATGCTGCTATCGGTCCCGCTGATGCTCGCCGGCATCGCCTTCATCGTGGTGGCGCGGCGGCGTAGGCCGGTGTCCTCGTGATGAGCGAGCCTTTTCCCCCGCTCGAAGCCGAGATAAGGCGGCGCATCGCCGCGGCCGGCGCAATGCCGGTCATGCAATACATGACCCTCTGCCTGACGCACCCGACCTACGGCTACTACGTCACGGTCGATCCGTTCGGCGCAGCCGGCGATTTCACCACCGCGCCCGAGATCAGCCAGATGTTCGGCGAATTGATCGGCCTGTGGGCCGGCTCGGTCTGGCGCCAGATGGGCTCGCCGACCCCGATCAATCTGATTGAGCTCGGCCCGGGTCGCGGCAGCATGATGCAGGACGCATTGCGGGCCGCGAATGTGATGCCGGAATTCCGTTCCGCCATCGTGCTGCATATGGTCGAGGTGAGCCCGATCCTGGAGAAGCGCCAGCGCGAATTTCTTGGCGGGAGCGTACCGACCCACTGGTACCAGGCGCTGGAGGAGGTGCCGGAGGGGCCCTCCATCATCCTCGCCAACGAGTTCTTCGATGCTCTGCCGGTGCACCAGGCGGTGATGTGTGCCGACGGCTGGCATGAGCGCGTGGTCAAGATCGACGAGAACGACAAGCTGCGTTTCGGCATCGCCCGCGATCCGATCCCGTTGTTCGAGCAGCTCCTGCCGCGCGGAATGCGGTCGCAGATCGGTGAGATCTTCGAATGGCGCGCCGATCAGATCGCCCTCGAGCTCGGCCGTCGCGTCAAGCACGGGGAAGGCGCCGCTCTGGTGATCGACTATGGGCATATCAAGAGCGCGCCGGGCGATACATTGCAGGCCGTCGGCAAGCATCAATACGCCGACCCGCTGCTGGCTCTTGGTCAGGTCGACCTCACCGCGCATGTGGACTTTCAGGCGCTCGGCGATGCTGCCGAAAGCATGGGAGCGCGCGCTTTCGGACCGCTCGATCAAGGCGAGTTTCTGCACCGGCTCGGCATCGAGACCCGCGCCAACGCGCTGAAGAGCACGGCGCCGCCCTCGAAGGTGATCGAGATCGAGCAGGCGCTGCAGCGCCTGACCGGAACCACCGGGCGCAATATGGGGCACTTGTTCAAGGCGATGGGCTTTGCCCATCCCCGGCTCGGGCCGTTGCCCGGATTTGACCCGTGAACTCCGCGCCGGGCACACCCGCGGTTGGGCTGGTCGAGGCTGCATCGCTCGCCGCCCTGCCCGGCATCCGCCACGGCTTCTTCACCCGCTCGGGCGGGGTCTCGGAGGGAATCTACGAGAGCCTCAATGCCGGTGTCGGCTCGCAGGACGACCCGCACAAGGTTGCGGTGAACCGCGCCCGCATGGCGGCAGCCCTTAAGGTCGCGCCCGAACGGCTGCTGACGCCCTATCAAGTTCATTCGGCCGAGGTGGCGGTGGTCGATGCTCCTTGGACGCCGGCCACGCGCCCGCGCAGCGATGCGATCGTCACGCGCACGCGCGGATTGGCGATCGGGGTGACGACCGCCGATTGCGGTCCGGTCTTGTTCGCCGACGCCGAAGCCGGTGTCATTGGGGCGGCTCATGCGGGCTGGCGCGGCGCCTTGTCGGGCGTGCTCGAATCGACCATCGCGGCGCTGGAGCGCTGCGGCGCGCGCCGCGAGCGGGTGGTAGCGGCGTTGGGACCCATGATCCGCCAGCCGAGCTACGAGGTCGGACCGGAGCTCGTGGCGCGGTTCGAAGCCGATGATGCCGCCAATGCGCGCTTCTTTGCCCCTTCGGCGCGGGCCGGACACGCCCTGTTCGATCTTGCGGGTTACGTGGCGATGCGACTGGGCCGGGCCGGCATCATTCGCATCGAGGATGTGGGCCACTGCACCTATGCGTCACCGGCCATGTTCTTCAGCTTTCGCCGTTCGACCCACCGCGGTGAGGGCGATTACGGGCGACACGTGAATGCCCTGGCGCTGATGGCGGATTGAGGCTACGAAGTTGGTCGGGATGGCCGATGCCGGGCCGCGCAAAAGAGCCCGGACAACAAAAGTCGGCCATGCGGGGAAGTCGATGCAGAGTGGCGAATGCCGACGCGCGGGCGCGGGCGGGGTTGCAGTCGGTTACTATTGGGCTCCGCGGTTGGGCACGGCAGTGGTCGTGCTGGCCGTGTGCCTTGCGGCGGGAGGCTGCGGGACGGTCGCGCCGTTGCTCAGTCCTCTGGCACAGAACCGCGACATCAGCGTCGCGGTCGAATCGATCGATGGACCTCCGCGCGAGGTTTCGCAGCGTCTGATCAGTGATTTGAACGCTGAGGGGGCGCCTCTCAAGATCGCGGTCGTCGCCAGCGAAGCCAATGCGGCCTATCGCATGCGCGGTTATCTTGCGACCCACGCGGCCGGCTCCACGACGGCGATCACCTGGGCTTGGGATGTTTACGATTCCGGCCTCAACCGCGCTTTCCGCCTGACCGGCGAGGAGCGGGTCGCCGCAAAGGAAGGCCCCAAGAGCTGGGCGGTGGCGGACGAGGCGGTGTTGCGCCGGATTGCTCATGCGGGGATGGACCAGCTGGCGGGCTTCATGGCCTCACCGCCCGCACCGGCCGTGCCGACACCTGGTCCGGCCGCGCCGTTGCCGTCCGGCACGGACACGGTCGCAAGCCGCGACGATGCCCCTGCAGAGCCGGGTGCCTCCGCCTTCACGGGCACGCCGCGGCTTGCCGAAGCTGGGCGGCGCTAGACATTCGGCATCCGTCAACACAGGCGAGCCGGAAAGGCAAAAAGGCGGGACTAAAATACCGGGCTTATTGCCAGCCTCGCCGCGTCCTTGTTATCAGACCCGCGCAAGCCCGGCCTTGCCGCGGCTTGTCACATGGTTGGGCGCTGGAAGGCAGATCCGGCTCTTGCACGGGCTCGGGTGTGGATCCGGACAGGCCTTGCAGACAGGCGTGCGGCGGCAGGAGGCAAGGATGGCGGCGAAGAATGGGGCGATCAAGCTCGTCGCCGGCAATTCAAATCCAGCGCTCGCCGAAGCCATCGCGAAGTATCTCGGCATCTCGCTCACCAAAGCGGTGGTGCGGCGCTTCGCCGACATGGAGATCTTCGTCGAGATCCAGGAGAACGTACGCGGCACCGACGTCTTTGTGATCCAGTCGACCTCGTTCCCGACCAATGATCACTTGATGGAATTGCTGATCATCATCGACGCGCTGCGCCGTGCCTCGGGTCGACGCATCACTGCGGTGATTCCCTATTTCGGCTATGCGCGGCAGGATCGCAAGCCGGGGTCGCGCACGCCGATCTCGGCCAAGCTCGTCGCCAACCTGATCACCCGTGCGGGTGCCGACCGGGTGCTGACGCTTGACCTGCATGCCGGCCAAATCCAGGGCTTCTTCGACATCCCGACCGACAACCTCTATGCGGCGCCGGTGATGGTGCGTGACATCAACGAGCGCTTCAATCTCGCCAAGATCATGGTGGTCTCGCCCGATGTCGGCGGAGTGGCACGCGCGCGCGGGCTTGCCAAGCGCATCAATGCGCCGCTCGCCATCGTCGACAAGCGGCGCGAGCGCGCGGGCGAGTCGGAAGTGATGAACGTGATCGGCGAGGTCGACGACCACATCTGTATCCTGGTCGATGACATCATCGATTCCGGCGGCACCGTGGTGAACGCGGCTGACGCCCTGCTGGAGAAGGGCGCAACCGAGGTCTACGCCTATATCAGCCATGGCGTGCTCTCGGGGGGCGCGGTCGCGCGCATCGTCGGCTCGCGCTTGAAGGAGCTGGTCATCACCGACTCGATCCTGCCCACGCAGGCCGTGAAGGCGGCTCACAACATCCGTATCCTGTCGGTTGCCTCTTTGATTGGCGAAGCGATCGGCCGCACCGCTTCGGAAGAGTCGGTCTCCAGCCTGTTTGATTGAGCGCGCGCGAGCACCCACCTGTGGACGGAGCCCGAATATCCACCGGGATATCCACGACAGGTTGCCTGCGGACGTCGCCAATTGCCCTTTGGCGGCTGGAATCGAGCGTCTATATTCGAGTCGCTAGGTGATTCGCTCCGGCGGTCAATCCGGCTTCGACAACGAGCGGCGCATGCGCGATGGCGTAAAGCTACCGCCCGGCGCGACCGTCGCATCCGCGTCGTGGTGGCGTTGCGCATCCTGCCTCGAACGCCAAGCGGAGACGGCATGTCCCTGATCGATACGAGCCATCAGTCTCGCGGAAATCCGCTCGAGGTGGTCGAGCGGGTCGCGTCATCGAATGATTGGTCGTTCGAGCGCGCGGGCGAGGACGAGATCACCATCCTGGTGCGCGGCAAGTGGGCCGATTATCAGGTCTCCTTCACCTGGATGTTCGACATCGAGGCCCTGCATCTTGCCTGCGCGTTCGAGCTCAAGGTGCCGGAGCGCTCCTGCGCGACCGTGCAGCAGCTGATCTCGCTCATCAATGAACAGATGTGGGTCGGGCACTTCGATCTGTGGACGCAGGACGGCATTGTCATGTACCGGCATGCGCTGGTCTTGGCCGGCGGCGTTGAAGCCTCCGGCCGACAATGCGAAGCGCTGCTCGCCACTGCGCTGGAGGCCAGCGAGCGCTACTTCCCGGCCTTCCAGTTCGTGGTTTGGGCCGGCAAGAGCGCGCGCGAGGCGCTCGACGCCGCCATGTTCGAAACCGCGGGCGAAGCGTGATGTTGGGCGGTGCCGTTCGGTTAAGATCGGGTTCGATCGACGAACGGGGGAAGCAGGCCATGAGCGCTACAATGAGCACGACGCCCACACGGACGCTCGCCCATATCAATCGGACCATCCTGCTGGTCGGAGCCGGAAAAATGGGCGGCGCCATGCTCGAGGGCTGGCTGGCGCTCGGCCTCGATCCAAAATATCTGGCGGTGCTGGAGCCGCAGCCGACCCGCGAGCTTGCCGCCCTGGCCGGCCGCGGGCTGCGGCTCAACCAAGCAGCGGGCGCTGTCGGCGAGGTCTCCGCAATCGTGGTCGCGGTAAAGCCGCAGGTGGCCGCCGAGGTAGTGCCGGGACTTGCCGCCTATGTGGGCGCCGGCACCGTCGTGCTCTCGATCATGGCCGGACAGACGATTGCCTTCCTCGAGCAGGCGCTGTCGCAGCGCGCAGCGCTGATCCGTGCCATGCCCAACACACCGGCGGCAATCGGCCGTGGCATCACGGTCGCGGTTCCCAATGTGCGAGTCTCGGCGCGTCAGCGGGAGCTGGTGCACGCCTTGCTGTCGGCGACCGGCGCGGTCGAATGGGTCGCCGACGAAGCCCTGATGGACGCGGTGACCGCGGTCTCAGGCTCGGGACCCGCCTATGTGTTTCTTTTGGTCGAGGCCCTGGCGCGCGCCGGCGCTGCCGCCGGCCTGCCGGCCGACCTCGCGGCCCGCCTGGCGCGCGCGACCGTCGCCGGATCCGGCGAACTGCTGCAGCGCTCCCCGCTCGACCCGGCGAGCCTGCGGCAGAACGTCACTTCGCCAGGCGGCACGACCGCGGCTGCCCTCGAAGTGTTGCTCGGGCAGGCAGGGCTCGTCGAGCTGATGGAACGCGCGGTGGCGGCAGCGGCCGCACGATCTCGCGAGCTTGCGGGTTAGAGCCTGGAACGGCCTGGCTTCACCGCTTAGCATCTCCTGATGGCACTAACGATCAGGAGATCGCCATGACGGATGCAGACGCACCATCGGCATCATCCTCGCCGCAATCCACGCCCGAGCGGGAGCGGATCATCGAAGCCTTCATGGGGCTCCTCGACGCGATCCCCTTCGAAGAGATCGAGCTCGGCGTGATCGCAGCGCGTGCCGGTGTATCGCTCGCCGAGCTGCGCAACCTCTTCGGCTCAAAGCTCGCGATCCTCGCGGCCTATCTCAAGGAGGTCGATCGGCGCGTGCTGGCCGGGATCGATGCCGAGCTGCGCGAGGAGGAGCCGCGCGAACGCCTGTTTGACGTGCTGATGCGGCGGATCGATGCCTTGACCCCGCACAAGGCGGCAGTGCGCTCGCTTGCGGCCTCCGCCAGGCGCAATCCACCGCTCGCGCTCGCGCTCAACTCCTTTGCGGTGCGCTCGCAGCAATGGATGCTGACTGCGGCCGATATCCCGGCTTCGGGACCGCGCGGGCAGCTCAATGCGCAGGGGCTCGCGTTGTTGTTTGCTTCGGTCCTGCGCACCTGGCTCGCCGACGATGATCCGGGGCTCGCCCGCACCATGTCGGCGCTCGATCGCGCGCTCGCACGCGGGCAGCGTGCGGCCGGCCTGCTCGACGGCCTATGCCGCATTCCGGCGCGTCTCTGCGGCCTGCGGCCGCGCCGCCGGCGCGAGGGGGGAGAGGGCACCACGGTCGCCGCGTAGGTAAATCGCGAACGCCGCTGGCCAACGAAGCGAACTTGGGGTTCGTTGCTCGGCCGAGCTCACACATGCGAGCTCACACATGTAAGAAGGGCCGCACTGAGCGGCCCTTCTGCGACCTAGTTGAGTTTCCGGACGGCAACCGATCGCGCCATTCACTTCCCGCGCCAGCCTACAAGGCTAACTAAGCCGCCGAGGCCAGTCGCAGCGGCCGGCCGGCGAATGCATGCCGCGTTCTTCGGCGACAGAGCATAAGGCCGAAACCCGTCAGCCCGGTCAGCATCATGGTCCACGTATCGGGAATTGGAGTGGCTGTTGGAAGAGAATAGGTCAGAGTTTCCGGCAGTAAGATGCCACTAACGCGGCTATTATCCAGAACAAATCCCCCGTTCACGCTATCACCTACGACCGCCGTATACGAGAACGGCACCGCGATGGAAGCCGGGAGAGTTCCAGTGTTATTGATTATGCTGTTATAAATGTATGTCGGGGCATTCTGTGCAGCATAATGGTACTGCTCACCAAAGCCAGTGGTAGTATTTAGGCCATGTATTTCGCCGTCATAGCTTGGAGTTATGCTGAGCGTATGGCCGTTGATCGTCAGTGAGGCCTTGAGGGCCGGAGACGTCGAACCGAATTCCGTACCCCCGGTCGCATAGTTGTCGTGCGCCGAGCTGAAAGTCGCACCAAGGCTCGTATTGAACACATACACCGCCTTGTAGGTGTCACCGGTCAGACTGCCGACACCACCGAAGGCGCCGACACTGTCGAAGCCGAGCTCCACTGTGCCGGTATAGGTCACATCCACGATACTTGCTGATGCTTGTGTGACGGCAGCAAACAGTGTCAATCCAGACGCCAGCCCGGGAATCGCCAGCACGCGCATTGCTCTACTCCCGTCATCTGATGCAACTAGTGACACAACCGGTATCAACGGCTCAGATGCCCGACAACTATCTATTCTGATAGGTTGGCCTGTCGCCTTGGACCTCAAAACAGTTGTGCCGTTCCGATATTTCCACGTCGCATCACCTGACCGGCCGTTTTCGTACGGCTCCGCGTAGCCGGCTGCAGCCTTTTGCCCCAAGGACGCGCGCCTGTTTTCGGGCTCACACCGGCACCCTGACGGCTGCGCGCAATCCGCCGAGCGGGCTGTCTGACAACAGAATATCGCCGCCGTGCGAGCGGGCGATATCGCGGGCGATGGCGAGGCCGAGGCCGGTACCGCCCTGATCCTGGTTGCGGGCATCGTCGAGGCGCATGAACGGCTTGAACACGTCCTCGCGCAGATGCGCCGGGATGCCGGGCCCGTTGTCGTCGATCGTGACCGTGAGCCAGCGGTGATCCCGGCGCCCGGTGATAGAGATGTTGGCCGCATGGCGGGCCGCGTTGGAGACCAGATTGCCGAGGCAACGTTTGAACGCGGCGGGCCTCACCGTCACGATCGGCTGGCCGTGGAACGCGACGGTGGCGGTGTGGCCATTGCGCTCCACATCGCATTTGAGCTCTTGCAAGAACGCCGCCATGTCGGTCGGGGCCGATTGCTCGCCGGTATCGCCGCGCGCAAAGGCAAGATAGGCCTCGAGCATCCGCCCCATTTCGTCCACATCCTTCTTCATCCCCTCGATCTCGGGGCTGTCGCCGATCAGCGCGAGCTCGAGCTTGAAGCGCGTCAGGATGGTGCGCAGATCGTGACTGACGCCGGCCAGCATCGCGGTGCGTTGCTCCATCGCGCGCTCGATGCGAGCCCGCATCTCGATGAAGGCGGCGGCCGCGCGGCGGACCTCGCGCGCTCCGCGCGGGCGGAAATTGGGCACGTCGCGGCCCTTGCCGAAGCTTTCGGCCGCGTCCGCGAGACTGACGATCGGCCGGATCTGGTTGCGCAGAAACAGGATGGCGACAGTGAGCAGCACCAGCGAGGTGCCCACCATCCACATCAGGAAAATATCGGAGTTCGACGCATAGGCGGCGCTGCGGCGGGCAAACACCCGCATGACCGTGCCATCGTCGAGCTTGATTCGGATCTCCACCAGCGCCGAGCGCCCGACCGTATCGATCCAGAACGGCCGGCGGATCTGCCGGCCGAGTTCCTCCGACAGCGATTGGTCGAGCAGGGAGAAGAACGGCTTCGGGCCCGGCGGCGGCAGGTCGGTATCGGGCAGGAAATCGACGACGAGATCGAGCCGTTCCTGGGCGATGCGCCTGAGCAGCGTCCGATCACCGTCCTGCGGATAGCCCTTATAGATTTCGATCAGCGCCGCAATGTCCTGCACCACGCCGGCGGAGAGGCGCTGGGTGACCACGTTCCAGTGCCGCTCCATGAACACGAAGGCCACCACCGACTGCAACACCACCATCGGGACGATGATGATCAGGAGAGCGCGGGCGTAGAGCCCGGTCGGCATCATGCTCCGTAGCCAGAGGCCGAAGCGGTCATAGAGGCCGTAAAGATGCCGTGCGAAGGGGCGCAGGAACTCCAGCACCGCATTGGCGCGGGCAAGGCTCCCCTCGGGCAGGAGGCTCAGCAGCCAGGCGACGATACGGTTGTGCAAATCGTGCAGGCGGACCGCAACGCCGCGCAACACCGTCCGCCCGAAATCCGCGCTGGCGCCGCCCATCGGAGGTTCCTGCACCGGACGCCGCAAGCTCATCTCAGGAACCTCAAACAGAAAAGCGGCCCCCCACCCCAACCCCGCCGCGCTTGCGGGGGAGGGACGGGAGGAGGAAGCGCCACTCTGCCTCCGAAACTCGTGTCGAAAGGGTGCCGCGATCTATCACGAACTTCGGAAGGGGGGCACTGGTCATGGCGACGTGACCAGCCGATAGCCGATGCCGCGTACCGTCTGAATCAAAAGCGGATTGGCCGGATCACGCTCGATCTTGCGCCGCAGCCGGTTGACCTGGACATCGACCGCGCGCTCGCCGATCGCCCCGCCATTGCCGGCGAGCGCGAGGCGCGGCACCGTCTCACCCGGGCTCGCGGCCAAAGCCCGCATCATCTCGCGCTCACGGTCGGTGAGGCGCACCGTCTCCTCGCCGCGGCGCAGCTCGCCGCGGGCAAAATGAAACACGAAATCCCCGAACCTTACGCTCTCCACCGCGGATACGGCCGGCGGACGCGCGCGCTTGAGGATATTGGCGACCCGCAGCGACAGCTCACGCGGCTCGAACGGCTTGCCCACATAATCGTCGGCGCCGATCTCGAGGCCTTCGATGCGGCTTTCCGCCTCGTCGCGCGCGGTCAGCATCAGGATCGGAACATTGGAGGAGCTGCGCAGCGAGCGCGCGAACTCAAAGCCGGTCTCGCCCGGCATCATCACGTCGAGGATCAGGAGATCGAAGCGCAGGCCGGCAATCTTGGCGCGCGCTTCGGCGGCCGTCTCCGCGGTGGTGATGCGATAGCCTTCTGACAGGAGATAGCGCGACAGGAGATCACGAATGCGCCGATCGTCATCGACGATCAAAAGATGCGGCGCGTCGTCGGCAAGCACGGCAGATTCAGGCTTGGGGGCCCGCATCATCGGCATCCCTCGACCGCTGGCACCTTATCAGCAAACCGGCGCCAGCGCCTTTTACGCCAATCACTCATGATCGCGGCCGGCGCGCGCGGCCGGCCCGGGCGATGAAGCGCAACACACCGTCCCGATTATCGACATCAATCATCGCGGTCAGGAATCGGCACGCGGTGTCGTGCGCGTTCGGCCCGAGCTCGGCGAGCGCACGGGCGATGCGACCGGACTGCAGCGAGGCCAGCCTGAGCGCCAGCGCCTCCCCCTTGGGGGTCACGAAAAGAAGCCGCTGGCGCCGATCATTGGCGCCCTCCTTCTGCACGATATAGCCTTGGTCGATCAGTTGCTTGAGCACCCGCCCGAGTGATTGCTTGGTGATCTTCAATATGTCGAGCAGCTCGGCAACCTTCATCCCTGGATTGCGGTTGACGAAATGCAGGACCCGATGGTGCGCGCGCCCGAAATTGAACTTCGCGAGCACGTCGTCGGGATCGGCGACGAAGTCGCGATAGGCAAAGAACAGGAGCTCGATAATGTCCCACACGGACTCGAGCTCAGGCCCGGCATGGTCGCTGGCGGGTGCGGCCGACCGGCCCTCAACGGCTGGAAAATTTATGTCAGCCATATTGACATATTTCTCACTGGTGGCTACCGAGAAAGACAAGGCGACGAAGGGATTTCGTAACGACTGGACGTGCCAGTCGGTCCCCGAAGTGTCAGCATTGCGCCGGTGGCGCAAGCGCGCTCTCTAGACGCCGTTTTGCCGCCGAGGCAGCACGACGGCGTCAACGAAACATAACGGGTGTCGGGGCGCGACGCAAAAGCGTCCCATACGCGGCAGAAGCGGGACGCGCCGGCAACCCAGCGGAGGAAAAGCCATGGATAAACCTTATGACCGGCTGGACGGCGTCATTTGGTATGACGGCAAGCTGGTGGCTTGGGGCGAGGCCAATCTCCACGTGCTCTCGCACGGCCTGCACTATGCGAGTTGCGTCTTTGAAGGCGAGCGTGCCTATGGGGGCGAGATATTCAAGTGTACCCAGCACTCGGAGCGGCTGAAGCGCTCCGCTCAGGTGCTGGATTTCGAAATCCCGTTCTCGGTCGCCGAGATCGATGCGGCCAAGCGTTTGGTGCTGGAGAGGAACAACCAGCAGGACGCCTATGTGCGCCCGATCGCCTGGCGCGGCTCCGAGCAGATGGGCGTCTCGGCGCAGCACAACAAGATTCACCTCGCCATCGCGACCTGGCAGTGGCCGAGCTATTTCGACCCGGTGCAGCGCCTCAAGGGCATCCGGCTCGATCTCGCCGACTATCGCAGGCCGGATCCAGCGACCGCCCCCACCCAGGCCAAGGCGGCCGGCCTCTACATGATCTGCACCATCTCCAAGCACCGGGCCGAGCGCAAAGGCTATGCGGATGCGATGATGCTGGACTGGCAGGGCCGCGTCGCCGAATGCACCGGTGCCAATATTTTCTTCACCAAGGACGGCAAGATTCACACGCCCATAGCCGATTGCTTCCTCGACGGGATCACCCGGCGCACCGTGATCGAGCTGGCGCGCCGGCGCGGCATCGAGGTGATCGAGCGGCGCATCATGCCGGATGAGCTTGCCGGCTTCCCCGAGTGCTTCATCACCGGCAGCGCTGCGGAAGTCACCGCCGTCTCCGAGATCGCTGACTGGCGGTTCACGCCCGGTGCCATCAGCAAGCAGCTGATGGATGACTACACCGCCGAGGTGCGCCCGAAAGGCAAAGCCGCAGCAGCCTGACGCCGGCCGGCAGGTGCGGCAACTTACGTGGGGTGAACCTGCTTCGCATGCATGGCGATCACGGCTTCGCCCATGCGCTTGAGCCGCTCGCCCAAGCCCTCGGGGCCGATGCTTTGCGCGGTCACGCGCGCACCCTCGAGCAAGAGATAGAGCTCGTCCGCTAGGAGCTCGGGCTCGCTCAGGCCAGCCGTGCGGCATAGATCAACCAGCTTCGCCCGCTGCGCGTTCTTGTGCTCTTCGATCACCCGCCGCGCCGGATGGGCCTTTTCGGGCAGCTCGACCGCCGCGTTGGCAAGCGCGCAACCGCGCTCGTCGTGACTCGCGAGGTGCCCAGCCATTTCGGCGAGCCAAGCACGTAGCTGAGCCCGCGCGTCCCCCGGGTGAGCAGCAGCATAACGCCCCCAGCAGGAGTCGGCCGCCTTGGCGGCCTGCCGCAGATATTCGGCCACCAGCTCGTCCTTGGATGGGAAGTGCCGGTAGAGGGTCATCTTGTTGGTGCGGGCGGCCTCCGCAATCGCCTCCACCCCGACCGCGCGGATGCCGTGCCGGTAAAACAGGTCCGCGGCCGCGGCCAGGATGCGGTCCCGCGGAGCCATGGCGTCCCGCTCAGCAATCTCTTCGGAGGAGGCAGCCTTCATTTGGCGACCTTGCGACGACCTAGGTCTGAACACCCCCTTGACAGGGGTGTTACCGGTCAGTACCTACGTGGGTGTTACCGTTCAGTACCACAAGACGCCGCGGTTGTCACGTCACAGCAAGCGGCCAACGTAGGGATCAACATCGATGAGCGAGCAAGCCGCATTGCGCGAGGAGAGCACGATCTCTCCGACACCTCCAACCAATTTGCTCTCCCGGTACCGCTTGGGTCCAATCGAGCTGAAGAATCGCCTGGTGATGTCGCCCATGACGCGCAGCCGGGCAATTGCGGGTGCGGTGCAAAATCCGCTCGCCGCGATCTATTACGCGCAACGGGCGTCCGCAGGACTCATCGTCACGGAGGCGACCCAAGTAAGCCGACAAGGCATAGGCTATATCCGCACGCCCGGCATCCACTCGGACGAACAGGTCGCCGGCTGGCGCACAGTGACCGAAGCGGTGCACCGTGCCGGCGGCAGGATCTTTGCCCAGCTCTGGCATGTGGGCCGCATCTCGCATCCGGATTTTCATGATGGCGCCTTGCCGGTCGCGCCTTCGGCGATCGCGGCGGACGGCGAAGTTTTCACCTCGCGGGGGCGAACCAAGATGGTGGCGCCGCGTGCGCTCGAGCTCGCCGAGCTGCCGGGGATTGTCGCGCAGTTCGAGAAGGGCGCCGCGAATGCCAAAGCGGCGGGCTTCGACGGCGTCGAGCTGCATGGTGCCAACGGCTATCTGCTCGATCAGTTTCTGCGCGACGGCACCAACGCCCGCGCCGATGCGTATGGGGGCAGCATCCGCAACCGCGCGCGCCTGCCGCTCGAGGTCACCGAGGCCGTCGTCGGCGTGCTCGGCGCGGACCGGGTCGGCTACAAGATTTCTCCCAATGGCGTGTTCAATTCCATGTCCGATTCCGATCCGATCGCGACTTTTGGATATCTGGCCGAGGAGCTGAACCGCCTGCATCTCGCCTACCTGCATGTCACCGAAGGCGTGACCGGACCGACAGCGCTGCCGCTCGGCACGAAGCCCGCCGCACCGGTGCTGCGGCAGAAGTTCTCCGGCGCGTTCATCCTCAACGGCGGCTATGACGCACGGTCGGCAGAAGCCGCCATCGCGCGCGGCCAAGCCGATCTCGTTGCGTTCGGGGTTCCGTTCCTCGCCAATCCGGATCTGCCGTTCCGCTATGCCGAGCACGCCCCGCTCAATGCGCCGGACCAGGCCACGTTCTATGCGGGCGAGGCCAAAGGCTACGTCGATTATCCGGCGCTCACCGGCGTCGCTGCCTGAACCCTTCGTGGCGCCCTCCCCCCGACGCGCCACGCCGCGCCGGATGGCCGCCTTCCTCCGGGGCCGTCCGGCGCACTCTTTACATTGCCGCATGTTTCCTAAGAGCGGCCGTCAGCTTTCCGGAACTCCGGAACATGTGCGATCAGTCGCGCACCACGACCAGGCGGTCGTTGCCGGATTCCCCGCCCCACAGCTCGCCGGGCCTTCCCTGTATCTCGCGGATTTCAGCGCCGCGTTTGTCGCTCGGGAAGGTCGCGAACGTCTCCGTCGCAGGATCGAAGCGCTGGATCGCGTTGGCGGGCCAATCGGTCGCCCACACCCGGTCCTTGTCGTCCACATAAACCGCATAGGTGCCGTTGCGGCTCTTCGGCATCAGGTAGGTGGTCCAGGCCTTCTTGACCGGATCGTAGCGCCCCACTCCGCCGCCGTTCCAGAAGCTCACCCACAACATGTTCTTCGAATCGGACCAGATGCGGCGTGGCCCGGCGCCACGACGCGGCGGATCGACCACCGTGACCGCATGCGTTGCGGTATCGATGTGAGCGATATGATCGCTGGCGAGCGAAGCGTACCAGACCTCGCCGGACGGCGTGGTGGTGATGCCATAAGTGCCGGCGCCACGCGGCGACGCCCACGCTTCGACTTTACCGACCTTGGGGTCGAGACGACCATACACGCCGCTCTGCCCGGTGAACCAGAGGACGCCAGCATGATCGAAAGTCGATGTGTTGAGATTGGCGTCGGCGAAATCCTTAGGGAGCGGAAACAGCTTCACCTCATGGGTTGCCGGATCGACGCGCGCGATGGCGTTCTGCCCGCCTTCGGTGACCCAGGCGGCGCCATCAGGGCCGACGATGACCCCGTGCGGGGCCGCACCACGGCCGAGCGGAATCTTGTCGAGCTTGCCGCTTGAAGGATCGAAATGGCCGAGGAAGCCTTGGCTCTGTCCGGTGAACCAGACCCCGCCGTCGCGCGCGGGCGCGACATCGTGCGGATACGAGCCCGAGGGGAGCTGATAGTAGCTGACCTGCGCGGATTGCGCGGGCCCGATCGTCAAAGCAATGGCCGCAGCAGCGAATGTCGAACGGATCATGGCTGCTCTCCTGATTTGATCTTTCTATTTGATTGATCTCGATCGCATGACTTATTCCGCCGCCGCACTGTCCGGCTTGGTCCAGCGCGCGGCCAGGGCTTCGTCCGATTCCTTGGCCGCAATCCAACTTTTGCCGGATGCGCGCTCGACTTCCTTCCAGAAGGGCGCCCGGGTCTTCAGATAGTCCATCAGGAATTCCGCCGCCGCGAAAGCATCATGCCGGTGCGAGGAGGCCGTGATCACCAGCACGATCTCGGCGCCGGGCTCGATGCGTCCATGCCGGTGAATGATCCGCACGCCGGAGAGCGACCAACGCGTCTGAGCGGCTTCTACCTGACGGGCAATCTCGGCCTCGGCCATTTCCGGATAGTGCTCGAGCGTCAAAGCCGTGATCGGCTCGCCATTTTCATGACCGCGGCAGATTCCCGTGAAGCTCACGACAGCCCCGATATCGGTGCGGCCGCGCCTCAGCGCAGCCACCTCAGCCGCCGCATCAAACGGCTCGGGTTGCAATCGGACGATCGACGACATCGGCTGCTGCTCCAATGCATTCCCTTCTGCCCGGGCGCTTGTTCGCTTCACCCACCCGTCATGGGCGGAAAGAACGCGATCTCGCGCGCCCCGGTGATCGCCGCATCGGCCTTGACATGCGTGCGATCGATCGCGGCGCGGATCACCTCCGGGTTTTCGAACGCATGCGCGTATTGGTCACCGCGGCCGGACAGCCAACCGATCAAGTCCGCAATGGTGGCAACCGCTGGCGGCGGCTCCACTTCTTCCGCCGGCCTGCCGATCCGTTCGCGCACCCAGGCAAAATACAAAAGCTTCACGCTCACGCGGTCACACCTCTGGACATAGCGACCAAGAATAACGGGGCCGGGACCCCGGCATCAATCGGCAATGAGATGCCGCACCCCGGCACGGAAATAATCCCAGCCGGTATAAAGCGTCAGCAGGGCCGAGAGCCACAATAGCGAAAGGCCGATCGGCGTGACCACCGGCAGGATCGCATCGCCTGCACCGCCCGCCAGAAGGAACCCGATGGCGACGAGCTGCAGCGTGGTCTTCCATTTGGCGAGCCGCGTCACCGGAACGCTGACGCGCAGCTCCGCCAGATATTCGCGCAGGCCGGATACCAGGATTTCGCGGCACAGAATGACGATCGCGGCCCACAGCGACGGGCCGCTGATGGTGCGGTCGGCAGCGAGCATCAAGAGGCATGATGCCACCAAGAGCTTGTCGGCGATGGGATCGAGCATGCGCCCGAAGGTCGACTGCTGGTCCCATGCGCGGGCGATATAGCCGTCGAGCATATCGGTGACGCCGGCGGCGATGAAGATCGCGAGCGCAACCCAGCGCATCGCGTCGCCGCCGTGCAACATTTGCCAATAGATGCAGCCGACAACTGCCGGAACAGCGGCGATGCGCCCATAGGTCAACAGGTTAGGCAGTGCCAACGAGTGCGCGCGCATCGGCTTGGAACCGATGGGTCTCGCGTCGATTGGTTTCGACGAGTCGGCAGCCATGGTGCGCCACAATACCCTTACGGCGATCCGCTCAAAAGGCGGTGCGCATTCCGTCCACCGCTTCCTCGAAGCTTCGGGAACTTCAGATCGGCGGCACTCGGTCACGAAACCCTATGGCAGAGAGGTATGTCTTCGGTGGTATTTGTCGAGAGCACGGCTCGTTGTGAAAGATGCATGACAGCCGCCTGCTCGGCCAAACGTCACCCTGCACCCGCATGGAAGAAATCATAGATCTTGCGCGCGAGCTCAGCGCTGACTCCCGGAACATTGGCGAGGTCGGCGGGTGAAGCGCGCTCGATCGCTTTCAAGGTTCCAAAATGTTGCAACAGCGCGCGCTTGCGGCCCGGGCCAATGCCGGGGATCTCCTGCAGCCCGGCCTCACGGATGTCGCGCCGGCGCCTGGCCCGATGCGAGCCGATCGCAAAGCGGTGGGCCTCATCGCGCAGCCGCTCGACAAAGTATAACACCGGATCGCGCGGCTTGAGCTTGAACGGCGCACGGCCGGGCATGAAAAACGTCTCACGCCCGGCGTCTCGGTCCGGCCCCTTGGCGATGGCGACCAGCGGGATATCGCCCAGGCCGAGCTCTGCGAGCGTTGCCTGCGCGGCCGCGAGCTGCCCGGCCCCGCCATCAATGAGCACGAGGTCAGGCCACGCAACTTCGTTTCCTTCCTCGCGCTCCTGTTCTGAAGCCGGCATGGGCGCAGCCGACGTTTCCGGTGCCGCGATCTCGGCCGGATTGCGCACGAGGCGCGGAGCCTCGGCGATCAACCGCTTGAAGCGGCGCCCGAGCGTCTCCCGCATCATGGCGAAATCATCGCCCGGCGCGAGATCGGCCGCCCGCATGTTGAACTTGCGATATTGATTTTTCACGAACCCGTCCGCGCCCGCCACGATCATGGCACCGACCGCGTTCGAGCCTTGGATGTGGCTGTTGTCGTAAACCTCGATACGCCGCGGCACCCGCGGGAGTGCAAAGCACTCGGCAAGCGCCGCCAGGAGCTTGCGCTGCGAAGATGTATCCGCGAGCTTTCGCGCCAGCGCCTCGCGCGCATTGGCAAGCGCGTGATTGACGAGCTCTTTCTTCTCGCCGCGATGCGGCAGCAGGATCTCCACTCTGTGACCGCTCTTGACGGTGAGCGCCTCGGCAAGCAGCTCCTGCTCTTCAAGCGCGTGCGAAACCAGGATGAGGCGCGGGCAAGGCTTCTCGTCATAGAACTGGCCGAGGAACGCGCTCAGGACTTCGGGGGGACCGACGCTGCGGTCGGCCCGAGGAAAATAAGCGCGGTTGCCCCAGTTCTGGCCGGTGCGGAAGAAGAACACTTCGACGCAGCTGAAGCCCCCCTCCTGGTGCACCGCAAAGACATCGGCCTCTTCGACATTGCGCGGATTGATGCCCTGGTGCGCCTGCACGGCGGCCAATGCCGCCAAGCGGTCGCGGTAGACGGCGGCGCGCTCGAAATCGAGGGCTGCAGACGCCTTCTCCATCTCGGCCGCAAGCTCCTGCTTCACGCTCTGGCTGCGCCCAGACAGAAAGGCATTCGCTTCGCGCACCAGCTCGGTATATTCGGCAAATCCGATCTCGCCGGTGCACGGGCCGGAACAGCGCTTGATCTGGAACAACAGACAGGGGCGGGTGCGGCTTTCGAAGAAGCCGTCCGAGCAGGAGCGCAGCAGGAAGGCGCGCTGCAGGGCCGTGATGGTGCGGTTGACCGCACCAGCGGAGGCGAATGGGCCGTAATAGTGGCCCGGACGGGTATGCGCCCCGCGATGCTTGAAGATTTGTGGCGCCCAGTGATCGCCGGTGATCAGGATGTAGGGAAAGGACTTGTCGTCGCGCAGCAGAACATTGAAGCGCGGCCGCAGCCGCTTGATCAGATTGGCTTCCAGCAGCAGCGCCTCGGTCTCGGTGGCGGTCGAGACGAATTCGAGCGTCGCGGTCGCCGCGATCATCCGCTCAATACGGGTGTCATAGGCGACCGGCCGCGTGTAGGCGAGGATGCGCTTCTTGATGTTCTTGGCCTTGCCCACATACAAAACATCGCCACGCGCATCCAGCATGCGGTAGACGCCGGGCGAAGCGGGAGCAATCTTGGCATGGCGGGTGATGACCGCACGTCCCACCGCCAGAGGGCCAGAGGCCGCGGAGAGATCGATGTCGGCCACCGGCTCGAGATCGGGGAGATTCTGCTCCTCGTCTTCCTCGGCGAGCTCGCTGGTCGGATCGATATCTTTCTTCAGTCCGTTCATGGTTGAGGAGAATTAAGATGTTCGCCTGCGTCCGGCTAGACGCACACCGCAAAGTCCGGCGCAGGCGCGCAATTTCACGGTGCTAGCGGCGGATATACGGTTTCTTAGCTATTCCTTTAAGCTCTGCTTAACATTCAGAAAGCCTTAACCGCAGAATTCTCATAGTTCCTTCCAGGACAAACCCAAGCCTTCCAATCTTAACGGCTGCTCGGCCAGCGCCTTCTGCGCGCTGGCGCGAAACACCGTTTTTTGAGAAGCGCCGCAATGGCCCCAGCCGACATAGAAGTGGCCCTGGAGAAATCTCGGATGAAGCGCATGTTGTATCGCGGACTGATGGTGCTGGCCGCCGCGGCGGTCGCAAGCTCGGCTCAAGCGGCCGATCTGTCACCCGGCTACGGGTCGCCCTACTACAAGGCTCCGACCTACTCTCCGGGGTTCGGATGGGGCGGCTTTTATCTTGGCCTTAATGGCGGCGGCGGCTGGGGTCGCTCGACCTGGGACCGCGCCGGTGAGTTCGATCTGTCCGGGGGCGTTTTTGGCGGCACCGCCGGATTCGGCTGGCAGTTCGGCCAAGTGCTGCTCGGCATCGAGGGCGATGTGGACTGGTCGGGCATGAGCGGGAGCACGGCGGTCGCATGTCCGGCCGGCTGCAGCACCCAGAACAATTGGCTCGGCACCGTGCGGGGCCGCGTCGGCTACGCGTTCGATCGCATTCTCCCCTATATCACCGGAGGCATAGCGGCCGGCGACATAAGCGCCAGCACCCCGGGCTTTGCGGGCGCAAGCCAAACCAATCTTGGCTGGGCGCTCGGAGCCGGTGTTGAGGTCGCAGTCTATCAGAGCTGGTCCATCAAGGCCGAATATCTGCACGTCGATCTCGGCAGCTTCAATTGCGCTCTCGCGTGCGGACTGAACAGCGCAGACAACGTGTCGTTCGACGCGAACCTTCTGCGCGGCGGCGTCAACTACCACTTCTAGCGTGTGACTCTGACGCTTGTTTCACTTATCCCGGGCATAGCGCGCCGAAGACGCGCGTAAACGCGCTGTTGACCCGGGACCGTTCCAGGCAAAGGCCTGAGCTTGGAATGATCCCGGATCAGGCGCAGCTTCGCTGAGCCGCGTCCGGGAAACAATCTGGTGAATCACGCGCCAGAAACGGAGCACTAACGCCCACAAGCTTCGCGGATAACGCCAGCGCGTCACGCCGGCGGCGGCGTCGTCGCCGCGAATGCCGGCACGCGGGCTGCGAATTCGGCAAGCCAGGCGACCAGACGCGGGTGATCGGCCCGCCAGCTGCCCGGGAAGCGGAAATCGCGATAGCCGAGCGCGCAAGCAAGCGTGATCTGACCGACATCGGGCGGTGAAGTGTGAGCCGGTGGCGCCGCTTCCGCTGCTTTCAGCGCGCGCGCGACCTTGCCGGACTGATGTTCCAGCCATTTCGGCTCGCGCTTTTCCGGGCTGCGGTAGCGCGCCTCGTAGCCGATCAGCACCGAGGCATCCATGATGCCGTCGGCGAGCGCCTGCAGGCGCAGCGCCGCGAAGCGCGCTTGCGGATCTTTGGGCAGGATGCGCCCGCCACCGGCGAGGTGGTCGAGATATTCGAGAATGACCGGCGAGTCGTAGAGGGCGGAGCCGTCCTCGAGCAACAACACCGGAACTTTGCCGAGCGGGTTCTGCTCGCGGATCGGATCGGCAGGATCGACCGTCGAGGCCGGAGCGATCGCGACTTTGCTCTCGAGACCGAGAACCGGCACCGCGATCCTGATCTTGCGGCCGAAAGGTGAGTTGAAGCCTGAACGCAGCGTCAGCATGGAAAGGTCCTGTTGATAGTCTGTTGTTGCCGTCGTACGCGCGTGCCTACATCGCCTCTTTATCGTCCGTCTTGCAAGAGCGCTCAGCTCGATAGCGATCGCCGAACGCAAACGCCTGCGGGGCGCCGGCGCAGAGCCCGTGAAGGAATACCCGCCTTCACCTCCGCGGAAGCGCGGGGCGAGATCGTGCGGCAGAGTGCTGGGTCGCTTCCGCGGGGACGAGCGGGAACATCGCGGCCGCGATTTCTTCGCACGCTCTCAGCTCAGGACGCGCCGCTGCGCTGCGCAAAGGACGCGCGGTTCAGCCGGTGATCACCAGATCGACCGCCTTCGGGCCCTTGCCTTTCTTGTCTGGCTCGACCTCGAAGGAAATGCGCTGTCCTTCGGTCAGCGATTTGAGCCCGGCCCGCTCGACGGCGGTGATGTGCACGAATACGTCGCGCCCGCCGTCATCCGGCTTGATGAAGCCGTAGCCGCGCTCGGCGTTGAAGAACTTGACGGTACCGGTCATGGCCATCGGGAAACTCCTCTCCCCGTGGTTGCCCCGCCGCCGGCCCCCACGGCGCAGCGGCTCGCCCGGACATTCACAAACGGGGAAAGCATCGGCCTCTCGCGGGCCGCTGTCACTCCGCCGGCCCCCACCGGAGGCGGAACGTCAAAGCCACCTCCACAAAAATTAGACCAATTCGGAGGTAGGGAAAAGTGGCGACGGCGTAGGCCCCCGGAAAAAAGCCGCCCTTGCGAAAACCCGGCGGACTGATTTTCCGCCAGAGCCGGCCTCGCCGAGAACCAAGCAAACATCGCACGACCAATCAAATTCATTCACTGATGCGGTCGATGCGGCTCTTCCCGCCTCCGCCGGGCGATAGCCGGGCGGCGAGCGCCGGCAAGAGGGTGTCGAGCTCCTGCTGCAACGTCCATGGCGGATTGACGATCACCAAGCCGCAGCCGGAAAGGCGCGCCGGATCGGACATTTTCCCGATGTCGAGCTCGGCACGGAGGACTTTGCCGATGCCGGAACCGGAGAGGCGCCGCGCCAGCGCATCCGGCTCCGCGCGCCCCTTGATCGGATACCACAGCATGTACATTCCGTTCGCCCATTTGCGGTGCGCCGTCTCGAGGCCGCGGGTGAGGCGGACGAAATCGTCGCTCGCTTCAAACGGCGGATCGATCAGCACAAGACCGCGGCGTTCCTTGGGCGGCACATAGGCGTTGAGCGCAGTCCAGCCGTCGATGGCGATGACCTTGATGCGGTGGTCATGTCCGACATGGTGCTTGAGCGCGGCGGCGGCCTGCGGCTCCAGCTCGCAGGCGATGAGGCGATCCTGGGCACGCAGGAAGGCGCGCACCAGCGCCGGCGACCCCGGATAGGTGGTGAGCTTGCCTTTAGCATTGCATGCCGCGACCGCCTGCAGATAAGGAGCCAAGAGCGAAGGTATCGGATCAAGCTCGATCTCGCGACCGGCATCCATCAGGCGGCCGATGCCGTTCTGCCACTCGCCGCTGCGTTGCGCCTCAGGCGAGCCAAGATCGTAGACGCCCGCGCCCGCATGGGTGTCGATCACCCGGAACGGGGCTGGCTTGCCGCAGAGATAGAGCAGAAGCCGGGTCAGCACCGCATGCTTGACCACGTCGGCGAAGTTTCCTGCATGAAAGGCGTGGCGATAGTTCATGGGTCGGTAGGTTAGCCCGCCCTTGCGCCCATGCTCAATTTTCGCCGCTATCGGTTAGAGGAATCCTCATCTCCCAGCCGCCAATATGCGGCCGCATGTGGCGCAGCCTTTTCATCGTGGTCATCGTCTATGGCTGCGGACATCCAAGCCTCGACGGCTACCGGCCGGCCGCGCTCGACAAGCCGCTGCAGGCCTTCTACCAGCAAGCGAACAAGGCGGCACTCGAGGCGAGGAGAATTTTGGCGAGCCTCAATGTCGCCGGTGCGAGCTACCTCAAAGCCTATCTGGGGCAAGCCGAGCGCCAGCTACGCGCACCCGATCAGTGAGGCCTTGCGCTCGCTCTACCTCTGACCACAGCGTGCTCGATCGCGACTGCGCTCCGCGGAAAACAGAAGCTCGGCTTGCAGCCAAGCTCCTGTCGCCTCGGTCAAGCATTGCGGACGTTCAATGCTCGATGGCGGCGGCCTTGCGCTCGCTATGCAGCGGCGGCATCGAGATCTGGTCACGCCGGCAGCTGTGTTGCACCACGTCGGCTTCGCAATCGTGAAACTGCAGGTTCTTGCCAAGGCAGACCCGCACCTCAGTTAGCCGCTTGGCATCGCAGCTGATGGCGAAGCTGGCGCGGCTCGCGCCCGGATTTGCATTCGCGAAAGCTTCCGCAATTGCATCTGGTGCCAGGGTGACCTCCTCGGCCGGCTCAATGAACTCCTCGGGGATCTTCACCAGCGCACGGGCCTTGCGCACGCTCGTGAAGTAGGCGCGGGCCGAGAGGCCCGAGCAGGTGCCGTGCTTGTCCCACTCGGTAAAGATAAGCCCGGGCGCCGGCATCAGGTCGAGCATGGAAGCAACGACGTTGCGATCGAGCCGCGGCGTGGGCTGGCGATAGAACTCGGGAAACCCGACGTCATATTGCGGCCAAAGCCCATGCACCGCGAAGGGCGCCGCGTGCTCGCCGCATTCGGCCGGCAGCGCCTGACCGGGCGCCCGCTCGAAGGCAGCATTGCAATAGGTGGGCACCCAAGACAGCGAGAGCACGTAGAAATCGAACTTGCCGGGCTCGTTCTGCCGCCGGTCCTGGGCAGCAGCCGGGTGCGCCATGAACAGCACCGCCAGCAGGATGAAGACAAGGCGGTCCGCGAGCTGTCGTGCTTGGCACTTGCCGGGCGCGGATCCCGGGATAGAGGACGCTTGCGGAGGTGACGTGTGCGGAGGTGACTTCTGCAGAGACGCATCTTGCGAGGACGAGGTGAACAACCTGGACATGAATTCCCCCTGTGACTGACCTACAGCGGGAACCCTAGGATTTTAGAACATTACAAGAACAAAATGGAACGAAAAGCGATCAGAAAAATCGATCTCCCATCCCGGCCAGCCCCTATGGCTCGGCCATGCTGCAGGCAGGGTTGTAGGCCCAGTTGCGGTCGAGCCCGACCACGCACCACTCGACCCCCCAGGTCGCCCCGATGATGCCGGTGTCCTCGCCGATGGAGTAGTGCAGGACGTGCTTGGTGCCGTCGGAAATGTAGACCACCGCGCTGCAGAAACGGCGTGGGATGGTATGGGCGGCCCATGGTCGAAAGGCCACCTCGCGCACATGGTCGAAGCCCGAAACCTTGAGATTCGAGTTCCAGTAGAAGCTCTCCTTGTCGCCGAACCGCGAAGCGATCTTGCCCAGCGCAGCCTGCGCGTCGCAGGGCGGCAGCACGCCGTCGAAGCGCGGCCCCGAGAGGTAGAAGTTCTCCTCGACCCAGCTCGCCGCAAGCGCGCCGCTCCCCGGCAGCATGCACAGCAGGGCGGCAACCGCAAAGCCAAGAGATAACGACTTGCTCGACATGATTTCCCCCCGCGATTTCCCCGAATCGAACGGCTGTTGCGGCGCGCCAGCGACTTGAGGGCCTGCCAAATATGCGCCGGCAGGATTCGGAAGACGTTGCCGTGACCTCCTGGCCGGGTCAAGAGCCGCCGGCGAACACAAGCACAAAGCGTGGCCCCTGTGGCGCCGCGGCCACGCGCTGGCAGCAATCGATTCCGCAACCTGTTGACGGCGCGCCGGCGCATTGCCCTGGATAGCGGCGATGCTCTAGGTTGGCACGAGCGGCCGGGAGGGCAGGGCGATGCGAGCCAAGGGATTCGGCGGAATGGCCAAGGTCAACGCGCGAATATTCTCCGCGCTCATTGCCCCGGCGCTCATTGCCCCGGTGCTCATGGGCGTGCTGGCGCTGGTATTGCTGCCGGCGCGCGACGCGCAGGCGCAGTTTTGGTGGTTCAACGGTCCGCAAAGATTGGTATGGCACGGCAACGATACCGGCGGGATCATTCCGTGGTCATGCGAGAACGAAGCTGCCGCGCAGGCCGCAGCGGCCGCCTACTGCGCCCAATGGCACAAATATTCGCGCATTACCGGCGTCAATCGGCAATACGGCGACTTCATCTCGTTCAATTGCCTGTGGGCACCCAATATTGGGCGCTTCGATCTGCCGGCGGTGGCGACCCGCAACGTCTGCGCGGCCGAGCCGCGGCGGCTGCTCACGAAATAGCGCTAGGACCAGGTGACGCTGTGGCGGTCCAGCACCTCGCGCACCGCCTCGACGAGCTTTGTCTCCGGAACCGCAAACTGGGCAGGGCGGCTCGCGCGCCACTCCTGATTGGAGGCAATGGCGGCGGCCGCCTTGGCGCCTTCGATCAGGTCCTTGATCTGCACCTCGCCCTTGGCCTTCTCGTCGCCGCCTTGGATCACCACGCAGGGTGAGTTGCGCCGGTCCGCATATTTGAACTGGTTGCCCATGTTGCGCGGATTGCCGAGATAAAGCTCGGCGCGGATGCCGGCGCCGCGCAGGCGCTGGACCATTCCTTGATAATCGGCGAGCCGATCCTTGTCGAAGACCGTCACCACCACCGGGCCGGCTTCAGGCTTGGTGTCGATCTTGCCGAGATGCGCAAGCGCCGCGAGCAGGCGCGACACCCCGATGGAGAATCCGGTCGCCGGCACCGCTTCGCCGCGGAAGCGCGCCACCAGGCCGTCGTATCGCCCGCCGCCGCCTACGGAGCCGAAACGTGCGCCATCCGTGGTCGGGAACGTGAGCTCAACCTCGAAGACCGGCCCAGTGTAATATTCGAGACCGCGAACGACGGAAGGATCAACACGAATCTGCGTTTCATCATAGCCCGAAGAAGCGACCAGGCCGGCGATTTGCTCAAGCTCATGCGCACCCTGCCGGCCAATATCTGATGCTGATGCCGGGCCTCGAATCGCACTGATCACTTCCGAGTTTGTGCCCCCATGCGCGCGTATCTTGTTCAGGACCCTCTCAGCGTTTTCATCCGTCAGCCCGGCACCCTTGGTGAAGTCACCCGACTCGTCCTTCCTCCCGCGCGTGAGAAGCAGCGCAACACCCGCCTCCCCCAACCTGTCGAGCTTGTCGATCGCCCGCATCACGGTGAGACGAGAGGCAGCATTTAGCGCGCCGTCCAACCCGATTTCTTCCAATACCCCATCAAGCACCTTGCGGTTGTTCACCTTCACCACATAGCTGCCGCGCGGAATACCGAGCGCTTCCATCGCATCGGCCGCCATCATGCACATCTCGGCATCGGCAGCGGGCGAGGCGGAGCCGACCGTGTCGGCATCGAACTGCATGAACTGGCGGAAGCGGCCCGGTCCCGGCTTCTCGTTGCGGAACACGAACCCCGCCCGATAGCTGCGATAGGGCTTGGGCAGCGTCTCGAAATTCTCCGCCACATAGCGCGCAAGCGGCGCCGTCAGGTCATAGCGCAACGACAGCCACTGCTCATCATCGTCCTGGAACGAGAACACGCCCTCGTTGGGCCGGTCCTGGTCGGGAAGAAACTTGCCGAGCGCATCCGTATATTCGATCGCCGGCGTCTCCACCGGCTCGAATCCGTAGCGCTCATAGACGCCGCGGATCACCTCGATCATGCGCCGCGTGGCAGCGATCTCGGCGGGGCCGCGGTCGGCGAGCCCGCGCGGCAGGCGCGCCTTCAGCTTGTTGGTCTTATTGGGTTTGTCGGCCATATCGGTCTACATTGTCGACCCGATCGTCGTCGACCCGATCGTCGAATTTGCCGGGGTGGTAGCAGCCGCTTGTGCTAGCGGCAAGGGAAGCGAGCATGGCACTGGAAGAGACAGCCGCCACGGGGCTGGCCCCAAACGATCTCGAGGCTTTCTGGCTGCCGTTCACGTCGAACCGCGCCTTCAAGGCAGCACCGCGCCTTCTCGCCCGCGCCAAGGACATGCACTATTACACGCCCGACGGGCGCGAAGTCCTCGACGGCACCTCGGGCCTCTGGTGCACCAATGCAGGGCACAACCGCGAGCCGATCGTCAGGGCGATCGCCGCACAGGCGGCCGAGCTCGACTATGCACCGCCGTTCCAGTTCGCGCACCCCAAGGCGTTCACGCTGGCGAGCCGGATCGCGGCGCTGGCGCCCGGCGACCTCGATCATGTGTTCTTCTGCAATTCGGGCTCGGAAGCGGTCGATACCGCGCTCAAGATCGCGCTCGCCTATCACAATGTGCGCGGTCAAGGCGCGCGCACGCGGCTCATCGGGCGCGAGCGCGGCTATAACGGCGTCGGCTTCGGCGGCATCTCGGTCGGCGGCATCGTGGCGAACCGGAAATTCTTCGGCTCGCTCCTCGCCGGCGTCGATCACCTCCCGGCGACCTATAACCGCGCCGAGCAGGCGTACACGATCGGCGAGCCCGAATGGGGCGCGCAGCTCGCCGATGAGCTCGAGCGCATCGTGGCGCTGCACGACGCCTCGACCATCGCGGCCGTGATCGTCGAGCCGATGGCGGGCTCGACCGGCGTGCTGCCGCCCCCCAAGGGCTATTTGCAGCGCCTGCGCGCGATCTGCGACCGGCACGGCCTTCTGCTCATCTTCGACGAGGTGATCACCGGCTTCGGCCGTCTCGGCTATGCATTCGCGGCCGAGCGTTACGGCGTCGTGCCGGACATCATCACCTTCGCCAAGGGCATCACCTCCGGCACCGTACCGATGGGTGGCGTGATCGTGCGCGCGCCCATCTACCAGGCCTTCATGCGCGGGCCCGAGCATGTCATCGAGCTGTTCCACGGCTATACCTATTCGGCGCATCCGCTGGCTTGCGCGGCCGGCCTCGCGACGCTCGATCTTTATCGGGACGAGGACCTGTTCGCGCGGGCGCGCGCGCTCGAGCCGCTCTGGGGCCGCACCGCGATGGGGCTCAAAGGCCTGCGCAACGTGGTCGACATCCGCACCGTGGGGCTGACCGCCGGCATTGATCTCAATCCCCGACCGGATGCCGCCGGACGCCGCGGCTACGACGCCATGATCCGGGCCTTTGCTGAAGAGAACCTGATGGTCCGCGTCACCGGCGACACCATCGCGCTGACGCCGCCGCTCATCGTCAGCGAAGCTGAGGTTGCGGAGATTTTCGCACGCGTGAAGCGGGTGATCGAAGCGGTGGCTTGAGGGTTGCGACTTGAGGTGCATTAGCCGGCCTTGAACTGCAGCGGTCATGAGGACCATTGATTCTCCTCGACAATTTCGAGTTCGAATTGCAAAAAAAACGGAGGTATAATAGTACCTGGCGCCCGATCAGCGTCAAAGCTCCGAATTGGACGGAGCGCGAGGACCGAAATCGAGAACAAAAAATAGCCCGGCGCAGTTTCCCGCCCGGGCGCGATTCACGAGTTTCAATTTCGTCAATAAGCTGGCTTCCGGGCGGTGGTCAACGCCGCAGAGCGGGCACACGTTCGCCGCCGTCTGTCCAGACGCGCTTTGCCCTCGCAAAACTTATTCCATAGCTTGATCTGAAAGCAGATCCTCTATCTGCACGTTGAGAGACCGGGCAAGCTTGGCGTAAAGCGTCACGTCGCCCGTCGCCGTGCTGCGCTCCAGCTCGGACAAGAAAACCTCGGAGGTCCCAACCTCGAGCGCGAGCTGTGCCTGCGTCTTGCCGCGCTTCGTCCGCCAGAAAGCGAGGGGCACCGGGCTAGCCAGCAACGCGGTTACGTCCTCACTGCTGAGCAGTTCCTCATGGCCGCCAGCAAGATCCGCATCGGTCCTGCCCGCAGCGAGCGCGTCGACCAGATCCTCATAATCTTGCCGTGGCAGCACGACCAGCTCTTCGCCGGAGGGAGACGTAATGATCTGAGGACTTCCCATGACTGCCCCTTAGTCGTAGATGCCGCCGCGCGGCCCGATATCCAACAAAATAATTTCGGTTGCCGCCTTCTGAACAAGACCGGAAGCCGCCTACTCGCAACCGCTTATAGTCCTTGCCGACAAGCTCCGTCACAGCATTGACCAACCCGCCCATTCACGGGCAAGACGCCCTCCTAGAGGCACCAGGCAAGGACCATCAACTGCAGTAGGCGGATAGCCGAGCGTCCAATTTCCGGGCCGACATGGTCGCTCCCTTCACGGGAGCGCGGATCGAAACAGCAAGTCCCCGGGCGCACCAAAGCCTTCTTGTAGAGCCCCTTAACGCCCTCTCTTCAATCAAACAGCCGCCGGATATCGGCCATCGGCCGGAACAGCTTCATTGGCTGGTCCTGCAGCGCCAGAAAGCTCTCCCGTTCATAGAAGCGGCGGGCGCTGTCATCCTTCGCGTCGACGATCACCGCGAACGAGGCGATCTCGCTTCGCGCGGCGCGGTAAAGTGCATCGGCCAGCAAAAACCGCCCATAACCCTTCCCCTGCTGGCGGTGATCGACAGCAAGGCGACCCAGGAGCGTTGCCGGAATCAATGGATATCGCGGCAGCTGGCGCACCGTTTGCGCCGGCAGCTCAGCGAGCTGCACCGATGTCGAGGAGAGCGTGTAGTAGCCAGCGATCGTGCCGTCCGCCAGCACCAGGACGAAGGGCGCGGCCACGTTCCTCCGAGCGTCCTGGCTGGCCTGTGTCCGGAGGTACCTGTCGAGCGCCTCTACGCCGCTGGCGAACCCCGACCGGTTATGGCTTGACGCAAGCGGCTCGACGCGAAGCTTCTCCTCTGCTTCGTCGGCACGAGTCAAATGCCGGCTCGCTCGCGATAGCGGCGGATCGTATCGTGAAGGCGATCATTGACGGGCTTCGGGTTCAGCAGCGCGTCGACGAAAGCCTCGCTGTCGCGCACAGAGAGGCCGAGCTGGCTGTGTTCCTCAATGGCGCGCCGCGCAGCATCCTGCACGCTCGTCAGCACGAAGTCGGTCACGCTCCGCCCCTGCAGAGCAGCTGCGCGCTCGATCAGGCGCTTCTGCTCCGCGGTGACACGCGCCTCCAGGCGTTCCGCCCGTGTGCGCCTGATCGTAGATCGAGATGCTGCATTGGCCATGGGGCGTTCTCCTACCGTAAATGTACGGCCGATGGCCGGCCATTTCAAGTTATGCCAGCTCGCTTCAGAAATTGGTGCTTCGTGGTCATTGCCAGGGACATCGTAATTCACAGGGCTGTACCTCCGCGTGTGGGGCTCCCGGCTGCTCCTATCCCCCACTCCCCAACTGCCCGGGCCGCAGCACGGCCCAGCCGACATGCGCAACGCTGCGGCCGCGGCGAAACGGCAGATCGAAAGGCGTTCCGACCTCGGCCTTGCCGGCGATCTCGGCGAATGCCGGGGGCAGCACTTGCGGGTCACTGTCGGTCCACACCACCAGCGCGCCCTTGTGGTTGAGGTCGGCGAGATCGATCCAGGGCGCACGGCGCGGCTCGCCGTCGATCAACACGCGCGGCTGCGGACGCTGCGGCGAATAATGCGCGACGTTGCCGCCGTCCCACATCGAGGCGATCACGTAGTAGGGACGCGTGCCGGTTGCGGCGCGAAAGCGCGTATCGAGCTCGGTCGCCAGGCGCTCGCCCGGAAACAGCACGGCGCGGGCGCGATGATCGAAGCCGGGCAGCACCAGATAGTCGGCCACGAAGGCGACGACGAAGGCGGCAAAGACGAGGCCCCAGACCCGAACGATGCGCGCCATCCTCAGTTCGTCGATCGCGTGCCAGGCGAAAAGCACGATCCACAGACCGAGGAACAGCCAGAGCGGATAACCCCACATCGCCACGGTCCCACGCCCGCTCAGGGCCGAAACGACGAACACGCTCGCGGCCGGCCCGAAGGCGAGCAGGGTGACGATACGCCGATCGAAGTCGTCGGCGCGTGGCGCCGAAGCTGCGGCTTGCGGGCGCGGCCACACCAACGCGCCGGCAATGAGCAGCGCCGGCAACAGGAAGAACAATTGGCTGACCGCGAAGGTCAGCGGATGCACGATGTGGTCGAGAAGCCCGCTGACGGGCGCCGCCCGCCGCTCCGCATACGCAAAGGGCAGGAAATCGTTCTGCACGAGCCAGAGGATGTGCGGCGCCATGATGGCGAGCGCGACCACGATAGCCACCCACGGGCCAGGTCGCGCCAGAGCCTTGCGGGCATTGGCATCGAGGAGCATGAACAGTGCGTAGGGCGCCGCCAGCATGACGACGAAATATTTCGCCCATAGCGACAGCCCGACCGCAGCACCCAGCAAGACCCAATGCCGCAAGCGCCCGCCGCGCAGCGCGGCGTGGAACGCAAAGCCCGCAAGTCCCCAGAGCGGCAGCTGCACGACATCGTGGTTGAACTTGGCAGCGGTGAATTGGAAATAGTGCAGCCCGTCGATGATCAACACGGCGATCAGGGCGCGGCGCGCCCCAACCAGCGGCACGGCGGTTGCGAACACCGCCGCAAACGCAATCAGCACCGAGGCCTGTCCGAGAGCGTAATAGGCCGCATCCGTCCCAAACAGGCGGTACGCGATCTCCACCAGCCACCAGGGCAGCGGCGGCAGCTTGTCATAGCCGAGCTGCCACTCGCGCCCGTAGGTAAGCGCCTCAATCAGGTCGAGCGGGAGATTGGCGTAGAGGAGCGTGGGCAAAACGATCCAGACGGTCCCGTGCAGGGCGAGAAAGGCCGCAAAAGCAGCATGTGGGCGGGCACCGACAGCCTTGATCAATGTGGATGGCATCAGGGGAATGGTCTTTGCGGCGATGCGGTCCGTTATAGCGGCTTAGGGGCATGGCCGCGACCAAAGAGGCGGCCTGCTCGCACAGTCGAGAGTGTACAAAGGCTGTGGAAACGCTTGCGCGGATGCGGCCGCTCATAGAGATTGCGAATCGGGCTCCCGAATCGGATCAGGCCGGTTCGGCGTCGCCCCAGGTTGAAGCCATGCGGCTCGGTGCCATTTTTGTCGCTGTCTGCATGACGGTGATTTCGGCTTCCGCCGGGGCGGTGGCCTATTACGCCTACGGATTTTCCGGCGCAGATGCGGCCGTGGTGGCGATCGCGTCGCTGACGGCGCTTGCGCTCTACAACGCCGTATCGACCCGGATGAACGTCCGCTCGGTTGTCGGCCCCCAGCTCGCCGAGCTGTCCCGCAGCAGTGGCGATCTGGCGCGGCAGCTGGCGGAGGTCGCGCGCCGGCTCGCCGCGGTCGAAGCCAGGCAAGAGCGGGCCTCCACCAAGGAAGAGGCGGCGATCGAGCCGCTCGCGGCGGAGATCAGCGAGCTCGGCACGCTGCTCGACCAGCTGGCCGAGACCGTTGCGATCCACGAGACACAGCTGGGCGAGCTCACGCGCCCCAAACCGCCAGCCGCCAAGCTTGACTATGCCAAGCCGGATCGCACCGGCATCGAGCCGGCGCGGCTCGATGCGGCACGTCCCGCGGCCGCCCCGCCCGAATCGGCAAAGCCAGACCGTGCAGCGCCCGAGCTGGTTCAGCCGGCACCCGCAAACACCAATTCGGCGATCGCCGAACCAGCCGAATCGGCGGATCCTGAGCCCAGTGCCGAGTGGCTGCGCTCGCTTCTGGAGGGTGTCGCGACCCCAACGGCAAGCGTTCCGCCGATCCATACCGCGACTGTCCAGCCGTCTGCGATGCCGGCGCCGCTACCGCCGGTCGCTGCGCCGGCGCGGCCCGTCGCTGCCGTGCCCGAAGCTCTTTCGCTGGCAGCTGCCCACATCCCGGCGCCGGCCGCAGGCTCTACGCAAGAGGCGGAGCGGAACGCCGCCCGGGAGGTGCTCGCGGCGACGCGCAGCGCCGTCGAGGGCAACCGCATCGACCTGCACTTGCAGCCGATCGTCACGCTGCCGCAGCGCAAGGTGCGCTTCTATGAAGCGATGTCGCGGCTGCGCACCGAAAGCGGCGAGCCGATGCTGGCAGCCGATTTCATCGCCCAGGCGGAGGCGGGCGGCCTGATGCCGAAGATCGACAACTTGGTGGTGTTCCGTTGCGTGCAGGTGCTGCGCCGGCTCCTGCTCAAGAACCGCGAGGTGGGGGTCTTCTGCAATCTCTCCATGGCGACGTTGACCGACGCAGTCGTCTTCCCGCAATTGCTGGAGTTCCTCGACGCCAACCGGGCGATCGCGCCGTCGCTGGTGCTCGAGTTTAAGCAAAGCGGGCTGCGTGCGATGGGCCCGATCGAGACCGAAGGCCTGACCGCGCTGCGCGCCTGCGGGTACAGTTTTTCCATGGACAATGTGACGGACCTGCGCCTCGCACCGCGCGATCTCGCCGGCCGCGGCTTTCGCTTCATCAAGCTCAAGGCCAATCTCATCCTCAATCGGAGTGGCGCCGCGGCCGACATCCATCCTGGCGATCTTCCGGACCTGCTTTCGCGCTTCGGCATCGACCTCATCGCCGAACGGATCGAGAGCGAGGGCACGGTGGTCGACCTGCTCGACTACGACGTCAAATTCGGCCAGGGATTCCTGTTCTCTCCGCCGCGGCCGGTGCGAGCCGAAGCCCTGCAGGGCATTGCCGAGCGCAACGATGTGGTGGCACGCGACGCCGCCGCTGCGCTCGAGCCAGGCGCCGCCAAGGAAAGCGGCGGCACCGACTCCAGCAGGGGCCTTCGATCCGCCGGGCTCGCGCGGGTGGTCCGCCGGGTCTGAGCGGGCGCCACGCGGCCCGCGCATTTGACCCCGCATTGCCTTTTCGGGTGATAGGCCTTTCCGGATGACGGGACTTTTCGCGTGGCCCGTTGCGCCAGCCGGCGGGTGACGCCGTTCGCGAATTCAACTAGGTATTCGGCACCATCCAGCCCTCTCTCTCTCTCGATGTCGATTTCCTCGCCGCCATTCACCGCCCACTTCGCCACGCTGGCCTCCGCCTATGATGTCGTGTTGTGCGATGTGTGGGGCGTCGTGCACAACAGCATCGTCTCCTTTGCTGACGCCACAACGGCGCTCACACGCTTTCGCGCCCAGAGCGGCACAGTGGTGCTGATCACCAATGCACCGCGCCGTTCCGAGGTGGTCATGAGGATCCTCGACGACCTCAAAGTTCCGCGCGAGAGCTACGATGCGATCGTCTCCTCGGGTGATGTCACGCGCGCAATCATTGCGGCGCGAACCGGACAGTCCGCGTTCCACATCGGACCAGCGCGCGATCACTCCATGTTCGAGGACCTCGACACGCCGCGCGTGCCGCTCGAAACGGCCGACTATGTGGTGTGCTCGGGCCTTTACGACGACACCACCGAAACCCCGCAGGACTACAAGGCACTCATCGCCGACATGCGGGCGCGGCAACTCACCATGGTTTGCGCCAATCCGGACATCGTGGTCGAGCGCGGCGAGAAGCTCGTTTATTGCGCGGGCGCGATCGCCGATCTCTATGCGGCGGCCGGCGGTGAGGTGGTGTATGCGGGCAAGCCCTATCGACCGATCTACGAGCAGGCGGTCGCGGTCGCGGCGTCTCGGCGCGGAGGCGAGATAAAGCCCGCGCGCATCTTGGCAATCGGCGATTCGATCCACACCGATCTCAAAGGCGCCGCCGCCTTCGGGATAGATTGCCTGTTCGTGACCTGCGGCATCCATGCCGAGGAGCTGGGGGGGCGCGAGCGGCCGGATCGGGCGGCGCTCGACCAGGCTTTCGCGGCCTCAGGCCTTGCGCCCAAAGCCGTCATGCAGCGGCTGGTGTGGTAGAATTCACGAAATCTCTACCCAGCCGTCCCTGCGCAAGCATGCGAAAGCCGGGACCCACACTGCTGGGCGCCATCGATAGATCGTGGAGTACGGGCCCGGCTCTTCGGCCGCTTTGCGGCCTCGGCCGGGACGACGCCCTTGAGGGTGTCAGGCGGCGAGCGGCGGCGTCGGGTCGTTGGCAAACACCGCTGCGATCTTGCTCTGCAGGGTCTGCGCGTTGAACGGCTTGACGATGTAGTTGCTGACGCCGGCGCGCTTGGCGGCGATCACGTTCTCGGTCTTGGACTCGGCGGTAATCATGATGAACGGAGTCTTGCCGAGCTTGGCGTCCGCCCGCACTTCCTTGAGGAGATCGTAGCCGCTCATCGGCTCCATGTTCCAGTCGGAGATCACCAGGCCGAAGCGTCCGGCACGCAGCTTGGCGAGCGCGGTCGCGCCGTCGGTCGCGCTGTCGATGTTCTGATAGCCGAGCTGCTTGAGGAGATTGCAGATGATGCGGATCATCGTATTGTAATCGTCGACGACCAGAACCGGCATCGACAGATCAACGGCCATCATCCCCTCCATCCAGCGCGAGCCGGCTTGGGCCCAATCGAAAGCAATCGGGCGCAACCGATATCCGGCGGCTGCAATCTCGCCGGCTCCCGGCAGCCGGTGACGCATCATTGAATGGGCGCCGATTCCTCTACGAACGCACCAAACCTCGTTGAGCTAGCAAAGGCCGTTGAATAACCGGTTAATCGCAAGATTCGTCCCGAGACTTGAGACACTTGAACAAGCCGCAGCTCTCCGGTTGATCGCCGAGCACGTCCCCCAATTTACCTGCTATTAAGGCTCTCGCCATCGCCCTGATCCTCCATGATCGAAAACCGAAAGCAGCCAAGCTTCGCCATCGCGCACGACCGCGAGCCGCTCCCCGAGGCCCTGCAGGGCGCAGTCGTCGCCATTGGCAATTTCGACGGCGTCCACCGCGGGCACCGCGCCGTGATCGCGGCGGCACTTTCTCGCGCCAAAGCGCTGGGGCGTCCCGCAGCGGCGCTTACCTTCGAGCCGCATCCACGCAGCTTCTTTTCCCCGCACCAGCCGCTGTTTCGCCTGACCGACGAGCGAGCAAAGCTGCGCCTGTTCGCGGCAACCGGGCTTTCCGGCGCCATCGTGCTCACCTTCGACGCCGAGCTGGCGGAGCCCGATGCGGAAAGCTTCGTGAACGACATCCTGCTGCACCGGCTCGGCATTTCCGGCGCCGCCGTCGGGTTCGACTTTCGCTTCGGCCGCAATCGCACCGGCAACCCGGAGCTGCTCGCCGCCGAGGGGCGGCGGCGCAATTTCGCGGTCGATGTGGTGGGCGAAGTCGATCTCGATGGAGAGCGGATCTCTTCCGGGGTGATCCGCAAGGCGCTGGCCGCGGGGCGCGTGGCCGAAGCGAACGCGCTGCTCGGCTATCCGTGGTTCGTGAGCGGCGAAGTCGTGCACGGCGACAAGCGCGGGCGCGAGCTCGGTTACCCGACAGCCAATCTTCGGCTCGACCCGGCCTGCGGGCTGCGGCACGGAATCTACGCCGTGCGGGTCGGCCTCGGCGACCGGCATTGCGACGGTGTTGCCAGCTTCGGCCGGCGACCGATGTTCGATGTCGGAACCGTGTTGCTCGAGGTGTTCCTGTTCGATTTTGCCGGTGACCTCTATGGGCAGACGATCGATGTCGCGTTCATCGGCTGGATCCGGCACGAGCTCGCCTTTGCAACGGTCGAGGAGCTGGTCCGCCGCATGGGTGACGACTCAGCCCGTGCCCGCATGATGCTTTCGCGCGACCCGAAGGCGTTTCCACCGTTGGGGGAGTTGCCGCCTCATGCGCCCGGATAAGGTCCTGTCCCGGGCGCGGCGCAGCGCGGCCAGTGGGGTCAAGGCTATCGCAAAGGCGTCAGTGCCGCGGTGCGCTGCAGAACCGGGACCGTACCGGTCACAACTCTCTCCATAGCTTGGAACCATCCCGGGTCGGTGCCCGGGACAAGCGCCATGTCTATTCGCCCTCAGGACCCTTCGGCTTGTGGGAGGACCACTCGCGGCCAAGGCCGGCTGCGAACACGCCGGCGGCCGCCAAGGTCGCGATCCGCCGCCAGCCGATTGTGCGGCCCACCTCGAGCACGACATTCAGCATTGCCGGATCAAACCAGCTCGCACGCGCCTGCGCGGACAGCTCTCTCTCGGCACGAGTACGGATGTGCAGCCGCGTGCCCCAGGCGGCAAGCATCGCGAGAACGGCGATCAGCAGAAAGGCGCCGCCCATGATGAGGCCGGCGATCACGCCATTGAAACGGTTGGAAAGAGCGACGAAGGCGGCGACCGCCAGAAACACGAGCCCCAATATCAGCGAAACCGCGGCAAGCACGTACCAGCCGATCAGGGCTGGGGCGAACCCGGTTTTTGCCTTGGCCCTAAGCGCGATTTGATGAAGCCAATTGCTCATCGCGCCACATCACGCGCAAGGCCATTCAAGGGAAATCCGGGGCTCATCGGCGCCAGGTCGCGCCGAACAGAAACCCAATGCCGAGAGCAAGCGCCAGCGTCGTGTACGGCCGGTGCTTGAGCGACTCGTCGATCGCGCCCAACATATTGTCGCCGACCTGGCGTACCGCATCGATCGCTTCACGGCCGCGGTCACCCACATCGGCCACCGCCTCGTCCACTTCGGTGCGCGCCCTCTGCCAGGCCTTGTCGCCCTTGTCGGCGAAGATGGCGGCGATTTGCTGAGCGAGCCGCGCTACATCATCGCGCAGCGCCTGCAGATCAGCCTGGAGATCGCCGGAGGCGGCCGAAGCGGCGTTGCGGGATTCCTTGATGGCATCACGGGCGTGTTGCACCGTTTCCTTGGCGGCATCGGAAAGGTTCGGCATCAGACGCTCCCCATGGGCATATTCCGGTCCCGGCGACCCAACACGAATTCGCGCACAAAAGTTCCTTAGAACATTTTGCCGCAAAAGTAGAATCGGGCGGACCGCAAAGGTTCAAGATGCCGTCGCGCCCCCATTCTCCTGCGACCGCCGCGGGCCTTTTCGCCCGCCGGGCGATCTGGTAGGAAGCCCGCATGGTGGCACACGTTTTGGGTTCCGTCCCGGCTTCGCTCCGGGGCTCGATTATTGCGGATTCGATAATTGGGTCGGCCGCTCGGCGGATTAGCGGCCCGGCTTCTGCCCTGACCTGATCCAAGTCGTCATCCAAGCCTTGATCAAAGTCGGCGGAAGACCGGGACACGCGAGCCTTTAACTCACCCTCCCCTTTTCGCCTCCGTCTGGTGACCCGTCATGACCGATGCCGCCCGCGATTACGACGAGACTCTATTTCTCCCCAAGACCGACTTCCCGATGCGGGCCGGCCTGCCGCAGAAGGAGCCGGAGATCCTTGCCCGCTGGCAGAAGCTCGACCTTTATTCGCGGCTGCGTGAAGCCGCGCGCGGCCGGGCCAAGTTCGTCCTGCACGACGGCCCGCCTTACGCCAACGGCAACATCCATATCGGGCACGCGCTCAACAAGATCCTCAAGGACGTGGTGACCCGCTCGCAGCAGATGCTGGGCTTTGACTCCAACTACGTGCCGGGCTGGGACTGCCATGGCTTGCCGATCGAATGGAAGATCGAGGAGGAAAACTACCGCTCCAAGGGAAAGAGCAAGCCGGACTTGAGCCAGGCCGCCGCCATGGTGGCGTTCCGCAAGGAATGCCGCGCCTACGCGGAACATTGGATCGACGTGCAGCGCGAGGAATTCAAGCGCCTCGGCGTCGAGGGCGACTGGCGGCATCCCTATTCCACAATGGATCACTTTGCCGAAGCGCAGATCGCGCGCGAATTGATGAAGTTCGCCGCGAACGGCACGCTCTACCGCGGCTCCAAGCCGGTGATGTGGTCGGTGGTGGAGAAGACCGCGCTCGCAGAAGCCGAGGTCGAGTACGAGGATTATGTCTCGGACCAGGTCTGGGTGAAGTTTCCGGTCAAAGGCCTTGCATTCGAAAATCTCGCCGCGAATGACGAGAAGCCGCGCGCAGGTCCGGCACTACCCGAGAATTTAGCAGTGCTGATCTGGACGACCACGCCATGGACCCTTCCGGGCAACCGGGCGATCAGCTTCAATCCGAAGATCTCCTACGGGATCTATTTGATCAAGGACGCGCCGGCGGAAAATTGGCTCAAGGCCGGCGACCATTTGTTGCTTGCCGACCCGCTTGCGCTCGAGGTGATGAGGCAAGCGCGCGTCCTCGCCTATGAGCGGGTGGATGGGTTTGCGGCGGAGCATTTGCTGGCTCTTGAGTGCGAGCACCCGCTGAAGTCCAAAGGATATGGCTTCCGGGTGCCATTGCTCGCCGGTGATCACGTCACCGACGATACCGGCACAGGGTTCGTGCATACGGCGCCGGGCCATGGCCGTGATGACTTCGATATCTGGATCGCGAACGCGCGTGCGCTCGCCGCACGCGGCATCAATACGGCGATCCCCTATACGGTCGACGCCGATGGCCGGTTCACCGAGCAGGCCCCCGGCTTCTCCGGCAAGCGCGTCCTGACCGAGAAGGGCGAGAAGGGCGATGCCAATGAGGCGGTCATCAAGGCATTGATCGATGCCGGCATGCTGGTCGCGCGCGGCCGCCTCAAGCATCAATATCCGCACTCCTGGCGCTCGAAGAAGCCGGTGATCTTCCGCAACACGCCGCAATGGTTCATCGCCATGGACAAGGCGATCGCGGCGGCAGACGGCACCACCAAGCCGGGCGATACGTTGCGCGAGCGCGCGCTCGCGGCCATCAAGGTCACCCGCTGGGTGCCGCCACAGGGCGAAAACCGCATCACCAGCATGATCGAAAGCAAGCCTGACTGGGTGCTCTCGCGGCAACGCGCATGGGGCGTGCCGATCGCGGTCTTCGTGCGCGAAAAGGGCGACGGCACCGCTGAGATCCTGCAGGACGAGGCCGTCAATGCGCGCATCACCGAGGCCTTCGAGCGCGAAGGCGCCGACGCCTGGTATGCGGCAGGCGCACGGGAGCGCTTTCTCGGGTCCCTGGCCAATGAGGGCTGGCAGAAGGTCGACGACATCCTCGATGTCTGGTTCGATTCCGGCTCGACGCATGCGTTTGTGCTGGAGGACCCGGTGCATTTTCCCGGGCTTGCCGGCATCCGCCGCAAGGCCGACGGCGGGCAAGACACCGTGATGTATCTCGAAGGCTCCGACCAGCACCGCGGCTGGTTCCATTCGTCACTCTTGGAGAGCTGCGGCACGCGTGGGCGCGCCCCCTACGATGTCGTGCTCACCCACGGTTTCGTGCTCGACGAGAACGGGCGCAAGATGTCGAAGTCGCTCGGCAATGTGGTGGCCCCCCAGGACGTGATGAAGCAGTCCGGGGCCGACATCCTGCGCATGTGGGTGTGCGCGGCCGATTATGCGGACGACCTGCGCATCGGACCGGAAATCCTCAAGACCACGGTCGAGACCTATCGCAAGCTGCGCAACACGCTCCGCTGGATGCTGGGCAATCTCGCGCATTTCCGCCCCGAGCACCGCGTGCCGTTCGAGAAAATGCCGGAGCTCGAGCAGCTGATGCTGCATCGTCTCTCCGAGGTCGATGCCCAAGTGCGCCGCGCCTATCTTGAATTCGATTACAAGCGCATTTTCGCGGCGCTCACCGCCTTCATGACGGTCGACCTGTCGGCGTTCTATTTCGATGTCCGCAAGGACGCGCTGTACTGCGACCCGTTCTCCTCGCGCACGCGCAACGCCTGCCTGACGGTCCTCGATCACCTCTTCGGCGCCACCGTGACTTGGCTCGCCCCGATGCTGCCGTTCACCGCCGAGGAGGCTTGGCTCGCGCGCTTTCCGTCTGCAGATGGATCGGTGCATCTCCAGCTCTTCCCCGACATTCCATCGGCTTGGCGCAACGAAGCGCTGGCGGAGAGGTGGCGCAAGGTGCGGCTGGTGCGGCGCGTCATCACCGGCGCGCTCGAGATCGAGCGCGCGCAAAAGCGCATCGGCTCTTCGCTCGAGGCCGACCCCATAGTTTATGTGTCGGACAAGGATCTGTTCGCCGCCGTACTCGACATCGACCTCAAGGAGGTCGCGATCACGTCCGCGGCCACGCTGGTCGAGGGCGAAGGGCCCGCAACGGCATTTCGCCTCGGTGAGGTGCCGGGCGTCGCGGTCGAGGTCCGCCGCGCCCGGGGGCGCAAATGCGCGCGCTCCTGGAAGATTTCCGAGAGCGTCGGCAGCGACCCGGCCTATCCGGACGTCACCCCGCGTGATGCCCAGGCGTTGCGCGAATGGGACGCGCTACGGAAGGCGGCGGAATGAGCAGGCTCAACAAATGAGCGGGGTCGAGACGGACGGGATCAGTGCGGCCGAGCCGCGCCTGTTCTGGGGCCGGCATACCGGGATTGGGCTCGCGGTCGCGCTTCTGACCGCCGGGATAGATCAGGCAACGAAGCTCTGGCTGCTTTATGTGTACGATATCGCTGACAGAATTCCGGTGCGGGTCACACCGTTCCTCGATCTGGTGCTGGTCTGGAACAAGGGCATCAGCTACGGGCTGTTCCAGCAGCAGGGGGCGCTCGGCCAGGGGATGTTGCTCGCCATCAAGGCGGTCGCGGTCATCCTGTTATGGATCTGGCTTTCCCGCACGCCCTCGCGGCTGACCGCAGTGGCGCTGGGGCTGATCACCGGCGGGGCGGTGGGCAATGCCATCGACAGCCTGGTGCACGAAGGGGTCGCCGACTTCGTGTTGTTTCACATCACGACCCAAACCATCCATTTCAATTGGTACGTCTTCAACTATGCGGACACGGCGATTGTTGTGGGCGTAGCGGCTCTTTTGTATGAATCCCTGTTCCCAGGGCGCGCCGCAAAAGCGCCCCGATCGGGGCCATAGTCCGATAGTTGAAGGGTTCCGGTTCGCCAGGGAATCCCTGTCGGTGGGGCGCCGCGGCGCCAGGGGCGCAGACGAAATCTATAGGATAACCACGGGCTTAGCACATGGCATCCGGCATGACCAAACGGGCGCCGTCAACGCTTCTCCTGATCGCGCAGGTGATCGCGTTTGCTGGCATCGCGCCCAACATCGCTCACGCTCAGGAAAGCGGCAGCGCCGAGAGCACCCTCTGGGGCAGCATGCTCAAGGGCTTGGGCGTGGGTGGCGAAAACAACATCGAATACCGCGAGCGGCCGCCTCTGGTCGTGCCGCAGACGCGCGATCTGCCGCCGCCGCAGCCTCGGGGCTCGGCGCGCAACAACCCCAATTGGCCGGCCGATCCCAAATCCGCGGGTGCGGGCAGGCAAGGAACGCAGGTCCGCGATCTCGATAAGATTCCGGTCGAGGTCGGTGCCAATCCGGCGCGTGACCCGACATTGCCCCCGCCAAGCCAACCGGCCAAATCCAATAGCCTGTTCGGCTCGCTGTTCAGCAGCAGCAACAAAGAGAATGTCACGCCGCCGACACCGACGCGCAGGAGCCTGACCGATCCACCGCTCGATTTTCAGGTTCCTTCGCCCAGCCAGCCCTACGGGGAGGAAACAAAATCCACACCCGCGAAGCCGGCCACGGCGGAAAATGCACTCGCTTCGGCGCCCGGCACCCCGGCTGGGGCGAATCCATCAGTAGGCGCACCCGGACAGTGAGGCTTCCGCAGCCTTCAGGCTCTTCGGGTACCGGCCGCGATGCCATGGCTCAGCAGTCAGCTCGGGGCGGCAATTGCCAGCCACGGGCGGGCACCGCGACCTTGTTTGTTGGTGCGTGCTCCGTCGGAAAACCGGTATGCTGCACCATTCCCAAGCAGAGCTAGCCTCTAGGCTCCGGCTCATACCCCCGAGACACCCATGATCGCCGCCAAGCAAAACCGCCGACACAGATACTCGCCCCTTCTCGGACTGGCGCTGGTCCTGGGTCTCACACTCACACTTTTGAGCCCGCGAGCGGAAGGCGCCGGCCTCGACGCGGCGCACTTCACCCTCGACAACGGGCTCGAAGTGGTGGTGATCCCCGATCATCGCACGCCGGTCGTCACCCACATGGTCTGGTACAAGGTCGGCTCGGCCGACGAGACGCCCGGCAAGTCTGGCCTCGCTCATTTCCTCGAGCATCTGATGTTCAAGGGGACCAAAAAGAATCCGCTCGGTCGCTATTCGCAGACCGTGGCGACGCTGGGCGGCCAGGAGAACGCCTTCACCACGGCTGATTATACGGTCTTTTACCAGAGGGTGCCGCACGAGCGTTTGAAGACCCTCATGGAATTCGAATCCGACCGCATGACCGGTCTGGTGCTGACCGACCAGGTGGTCAAGCCTGAACTGCAGGTCGTGCTCGAAGAGCAAAACATGCGGGTTGCCAACAATCCCGGCGCCAGGCTCTCCGAGCAGATGGAGGCTGCGCTCTATCTCAATCATCCGTACGGCCGGCCGGTGATCGGCTGGCGGCATGAGATCGAAAAGCTCAACCGAGAGCAGGCGCTGGACTTCTATCGACGCTTCTACACCCCGAACAACGCCATATTGGTGGTGGCGGGCGATGTGACCGCCGACGAGGTCAAGTCTCTTGCAGAGGAGACCTATGGCAAGGTCGAGCGCGTGGTCGAGGTGCCACCGCGTGACCGGCCGAAGGAGCCGGCGCAGGAAGCCGCCCGCACGGTGACCCTTGCCGACCCGCGTGTCGCGCAACCGAGCCTCAGGCGGATCTACCTCGCACCATCTGCAACCACCGCAGCGGCCGGCGAGAGCGAGGCACTGGACGTCTTGGCTTCGATCCTCGGCAGCGGCGAGAACAGCCGGCTTTATCAGCGGCTTGTGGTCGACAAGGACATGGCGGTCAATGCCGGAGCCGGCTATGACGCCATCGCACTCGATTATGCACCGTTTCAGGTTTCGGTGACCCCGAAGCCCGGCATCACTCTGCCGCAGATCGAGGCCGCCATGGATGATGTTCTGGCGCAGGTGATCGAGAACGGCGTTACCGCAAGCGAGCTCGCCCGCGCCAAGAACAGCTTGATCGCCCAGGCGATCTACGCCCAGGACAATCAAACCACAATGGCACGCTGGTTCGGGGCGGCGCTGGCGACCGGCCTGACGGTCGAACAGGTAGAAACCTGGCCGGCACGGGTGCAGCAGGTCACCGCGGACGCGGTGCGGGCGGCGGCGCGCCGCTACCTCGACAAGCGCTCCTCGGTCACCGGATACCTGATCCGGGACGCCGCATCGCCGGAAGGAAAACACACGTGATCAACCGTAACGCATTCGCACGAGCCAACGGGCGCATCGGCGCCGTCCTGCTGGCCGGCTTGCTGCTGGCGGGCGGCGGAGCTCCCGCCGCGGCGACCCAGATCGAGCGGGTGGTGAGCGCAGGTGGGATCGAGGCGTGGGTGGTGCATGAGCGCTCGCCGCTGATCGCGCTCGAATTCGCAATGCCGGGCGGCTCCGACCAGGATCCGCCCGACAAGGCAGGCGTCGCCTACCTGGCAACGAGCGCATGGGATGACGGTGCGGGTGATCTTGACTCCAAGGCATTCCACAGCAAGCTCGAAGACGGATCGATCGAATTGGGCTTCAGCGCCGGGCAGGATCATGTGCGCGGCAGCCTGCGCACGCTTTCGGCCAATCGCGACGAAGCCTTCTCGTACCTGCGGCTTGCCCTGACTGCCCCGCGCTTCGACCCCGATGCGGTGGAACGGGATCGGGACCAGCTGATCGCACGGCTCAAGCGCCAGAGCACGAGCCCCAATGACATTGCGAGCCGCACCTGGTGGGCGACCGCCTTCCCGAATCATCCCTACGGGCGGCCGACCACCGGCACGCCGGACTCGATCGCCCGCATCAGCATCGACGATCTGAAATCTTATACGCACCGCGTGCTCGCGCGGGGCAAGCTCAAGGTGGCGATCGTCGGCGACATCGATACGGCGGATGTCGGCCCCTTGCTCGACCGCACCTTCGGCGATTTGCCCGCCGAGCCGGAGCTCACGCCGGTCGCCGACGTCACCATGCAGGGGCTCGGCCGCCGCATCGTCGTTCCGCTCGATGTGCCGCAGGCCGTGGTGACATTCGGGACCATCGGCATCTCCCGCCGCGACCCCGATTTCATGGCCGCCTATATCGTCAACTATATTCTGGGCGGCGGCGCGTTCTCGTCGCGCCTCTATCAAGAAGTGCGCGAGAAGCGCGGTCTCGCCTACGGGATTTCAGACAGCCTCACCTGGTTCGACCATGCGGCGGTGCTTATCGGCGGCACCGCTACGCGCTCAGCGGTGACCGGCGAGGCGATCGACATCATCCAGAAAGAGGTTCATCGCCTGGCGGAGGCTGGACCGTCCGAAAAGGAGGTCGCGGACGCCAAATCCTACCTCGAGGGCTCCTATGCGCTCGGGCTCGACACTTCCGGTAAGGTCGCGCGCCAGCTGGTGCAGATCCAGCTGGATGGTCTCGGCATCGACTATATCGATCGCCGATCGAGCCTCATCGAGGCCGTGACCCTCGAGGATACCAAGCGGGTCGCCAAGCGCCTGCTCGATGCCGGCCTGCTGGTGACGGTTGCCGGTAAGCCGCAAGGCCTCACCTCGACCGAATAAGCAAATCTATCAATGTCATTGAGCTGGTCTATCGAGCTTGCGCACGCCGCGCGCATCGGCCGCGAAGGCGTCGCGGCCGCGGCCCTCACCGACGCGCTCGCCCGCACCGAAGAAGCGCTCGGCTGGGTGCGCGCGCGCCACACTGACGGTAGCCTGCCGCTGCTGCACCTACCCGCCGAGCGCGGGGATTTGCCCGGCATAACCGCGGCCGCAGCCCGGCTCGCCTCCGGGGCAAGCGATATCGTATTTCTCGGCACCGGCGGGTCGAGCCTCGGCGGCCAGGCACTGGCCCAGCTCGCCGGTTATGCGGTGCCGGGCGTGGGCGCGCTGCGCGGTGGCCCGCGGCTGCATTTCATGGACAACTTCGATCCCGGCAGTTACGCCGCCCTGCTGGAGCACTTGCCGCTCGCACAATCCCGCTTCGTTGCCATCTCCAAATCGGGCGGCACTGGCGAGACCCTGATGCAGACGATCACGGCGCTGGAAGCGCTGAAGGATGCGGGTCTTGCGGCGGAAATCCCCAATCTATTCCTCGGGCTGAGCGAGCCCGCCGATCCGCGCAAGCCGAATGGGCTGCGCGCGCTCTTGGGTGCTCACAAGGTGGCGCTGCTGGAGCATCATCCTGGCGTCGGCGGACGTTTCTCGGTGCTGACCAATGTGGGACTCCTGGCCGCGGCCGTCATGGGGCTCGACATCGCGGCCATTCGCGATGGCGCGGCCACGGCGCTTGCGCGGGTGCTTGACAAGCGCGCTCCTGTCGAAGTGCCGCCCGCGGTTGGTGCTGCGCTTTCCTACGCGCTTGGAGACGGCAAGCCGATCACCGTCATGATGGCCTATGCGGATCGGCTCGAGCGCTTCACCCGTTGGTTCGTGCAGCTGTGGGCCGAGAGCCTCGGCAAAGACCGCAAGGGCACCACGCCGCTGGGAGCGCTGGGCCCGGTCGACCAGCACAGCCAGCTGCAGCTCTTCATTGCCGGCCCGCGCAACAAGCTCTTCACCATCCTGACCGTCGCCGCCGCCGGGCGCGGGCCGCGTATCGGGCCTGAGCTCGCGCGCCTGGCCGGCGAGCCCGATTTCGCCGGCAAGACCATCGGCGACCTGGTCGCAGCGCAGGGCCGCGCCACCGCCGAGACGCTCGCCAACAACGGCTGCCCGGTCCGCACCGTCCATATCGAACGGCTTGATGAAGCAAGCCTCGGCGAGCTTCTGATGCATTATATGCTGGAGACCATCATCACGGCGCGCCTCATGGGGGTCGATCCGTTCGACCAGCCGGCTGTCGAGGAAGGCAAGATATTGGCGAAGCGCTATCTTGCGTCAGCATGATTCGGGTCACCGACCGCATCAACATCGACGAGGGCGAGCTCGAGGAGCGCTTCGTGCGCGCTTCCGGGCCGGGCGGTCAGAACGTCAACAAGCTGTCCAGTGCCGTGCAGCTCCGCTTTGATGCGCGACACTCGCCGTCGCTGCCCGCCGACGTGCGCCTGCGGCTCGAGCGCTTGGCCGGCCGCCGGCTCACCCGCGAAGGCGTGCTCGTCATCATGGCGCAGCGGCATCGCACCCAGGAGCGCAACCGCCAGGATGCGCTCGACCGCCTCATCGAGCTGATCCGCCAGGCGAGCGTGCCGCCGACACCGCGCCGGCCGACCCGGCCGACCGCGGGATCCCGCGAACGGCGCTTGGCCACGAAAAAGAACAGGTCCAGCATCAAGGGCTTGCGGCGTATCAGGCCGGGAAGTGACGACTAAGGCGGTTCCCAATCGAATTGAGCCCGCTACAGCACGGCAAACCCTTCAGGAGCTTCAAATCGAAAGGGGCATTAGCGCGCTTGCTTTCACCCAGCCGGTCACTATTCAGTACACGCACCGGCGCTATTCGCCATTCACGACCGTCGAGTCTCCCGATGCCGGTGCGTCAGCTCTCGGAAGGGATCGTCAACCGCATCGCCGCCGGCGAGGTCGTTGAGCGGCCGGCGAGCGTGGTGAAGGAGCTCGTGGAGAACGCACTCGATGCCGGTGCGCGGCGCATCGAGATCATCACCGAAGGTGGCGGACGACGGCTGATCCTGGTCACCGACGACGGCAGCGGGATGAATGCCGAGGACCTGTCGCTTGCGGTCGAGCGGCACGCGACGTCGAAACTCCCGGATGACGATCTCCTCGACATCCGCACCCTCGGGTTCAGGGGCGAGGCGCTGCCGTCGATCGGCGCCGTCGCCCGTCTCACTATAGTGACGCGGCACGTCAGCGCGCGCGATGCCGGTGATGAAGCGCATGCTTGGGCGATCACGGTTGATGGCGGGCACAAAAGCCCGGTCAAGCCGGCCGCCTTGAGCGCGGGAACGCGCGTCGAGGTACGCGATCTGTTCCACGCAACACCGGCCCGTCTCAAGTTCCTCAAGAGCGACCGCACCGAAGGTGAAGCGATCCGCGAGGTGGTGCGCCGCCTCGCCATGAGCCGGCCGGATGTCGCCTTCACGCTTGCAGGTGAAGATCGCGCCCCCTTGACCTGGGCCGCCGCGCTGCCGGGACCGACCGGGCGCCTGGCGCGGCTTGCCGACGTCCTTGGCCCCGAATTCCGCGCCAACGCCGTGGAAATAAAGGGCGGGCGCGACGGCTTTGGCATCGAGGGTTTTGCGGCGCTGCCGACACTGACCCGGGCCAATGCGCTCGGGCAGTATCTCTTCGTCAACGGACGCAGCGTGCGCGACAAGCTGCTGCTCGGCGTGGTGCGCGGCGCCTATGCGGACTACCTGCCGCGCGACCGCCATCCGATGGTAGCGCTGTTCGTCACGCTCGATCCGCGCGAGGTCGACGTCAACGTCCATCCGGCCAAAGCCGAGGTGCGGTTCCGCGACGCGGCACTGGTGCGTAGCCTGCTCATCGGCACCTTGCGCGAAGCGCTGTCGCGCGAAGGGCAACGCGCCGCGACCACCGGCGGCAGCGCCACGGTCGCGGCCTTTCGGCCCGCTTTGGCATCGCGCGGCGCCGGCTGGGACTGGCGGCGTTCGCCGGCACGGCCGGCCGATCCGCGCGGGATTGCGGCTGCAGCTCCCCGCGGTCTCGCGGAACCGGCACAGACCGCGTTCGATGTGGGGACGCCGGCCGCCGATACCCGCCCGGAAACTGCCGAACCACCGCTCGACCTCATCGACCGGCCGCTCGGCGCCGCCCGTGCCCAGGTGCACGCGACCTATATAGTGACGCAGACCCGCGATGGTCTCATTGTGGTCGACCAGCATGCCGCGCATGAGCGCATTGTCTATGAGCGGCTCAAGGCCGGGATCGGGCGCGACGGCATCGCCCGGCAGATTCTCTTAATTCCTGAAATCGTCGAGCTCGACGAAGCGCAGGTCGACGGGCTCCTGCAGCGTCAGGAGGAGCTCGCCCGCTTGGGACTTCTCATCGAGCCGTTCGGCCCGGGCGCGGTCGCGGTGCGCGAAACGCCGGCGCTCCTCGGTGAGGTCGATGCCAAGGCGCTGGTGCGCGACCTCGCCGAGCACATGGCGGAATGGGAATCGGGTCTGCCGCTCGAGCGCAGTCTCATGCATGTAGCCGCCACCATGGCCTGCCACGGGTCGGTGCGCGCCGGCCGGCGGCTGCGGCCCGAGGAAATGAACGCGCTCTTGCGCGAGATGGAAGCAACGCCCAATTCCGGCCAATGCAACCACGGCCGGCCCACTTACGTCGAGCTCAAGCTCACCGACATCGAACGCCTGTTTGGCCGCAAATGAGTGAGCTTGAGCGATGCACCTTTGCCTCGTGCCGGGCACGGCTTGGCCACGCGGCGCGCGGCTAACCAGACATGTCGATCCGACCGGTAAAGCGCATCATCGAAGCCAAGCCCACTATCGAGGGCGCCGGCGTGAAGCTGCGGCGCGCCTTCGGCTTTGGCGATACCGGCGCCTTCGATCCATTTCTGCTGCTTGATGATTTCCGCAACGACCGGCCCGAAGACTATCGGGCCGGCTTCCCCTGGCATCCGCACCGCGGGATCGAGACAATCACTTATGTGCTGGCCGGAACGGTCGAGCATGGCGACAGCCTGGGCAACCGGGGCCGTCTCACTGCCGGTGACGTCCAGTGGATGACGGCGGGCCGCGGAATCCTGCACCAGGAGATGCCGCAGGGCGATCCCGACGGACGCATGCACGGCTTCCAGCTGTGGGCCAACCTGCCGTCTTCGTTGAAGATGACCGCGCCGCGCTACCAGGATATTGCGGCCGCCGAGGTCCCGGAGGTTACCGATGACGACGGCACCACCGTTCGGATCATCTGCGGTGAATTCTGGGGCAAGCGCGGACCCGTCGATGGGATTGCGGCCGACCCGAGCTATCTGGATGTCTCCGTCCCGGCCGGGCGGCGCAAATCCCTGCCCGTCGAAACCAACCGGCATGCCTTCGCGTATGTGTTCGCCGGGTCTGGAACATTCCGCGACGCTTCAGCGCCTTTCGGCGTGCTGACCGAAAAGGGCGATCGCGACGCTCGCGCTCGCGAACGGACCGGCAACCGTTCTCTTGTTCTGTTCGACAATGGCAACGAGGTCACGGTCGAGGCCGGCCCGGAAGGCCTGCGGTTTCTGCTGGTATCGGGCAAGCCGATCCAGGAACCCGTGGCCTGGTATGGGCCGATCGTCATGAATACGCAGGCCGAGCTGCAGCAGGCCATCTCCGAGCTGCGCGACGGTAGCTTCATCCAGCGCACCTGAAGGCCTGCATGCGTGTAGCTTGGTTCTCCGGCTGCGTGTTGATGAACTGTGAGGGCCGCAGGCGCAATCGGTCGATCTGATTGATGCGGAAGGCGCGCGCATACCACACGCCATCCAAGTAGAAACATCGACCGGGCGATCGATGCTGCGACGAGGCACGGTGATGCGTCCACTGCGGTGAGCCGCACTTGATTGGCGGTGAACCGCTAGCAGCAAAGACGGCGTTCTGCTTCCGTTGACAAAAATGTCGAATCGCTGCGCCGCGGCGGGAGGTGTTGCGCTCCGCCGCAATCGATCAACAAATAAAATCGCACTGCGAACGAACTTACGAATGTCATTTTCGTCTGCGAACGTGTATAGTCGTTTGGTTCCAGCCGGCGACAGCGGCTTGCAGCGCTCGGGTCGCCACTAGACGCTTGTCCACCGATCATATGTTCAGGGATGTGTGTTCAGGGACGTGTGTTCAAGGACATATGATCGGCAGACGGTTTGTCGGGGCGGACGATCGTCGCGAGCAGGTGGTGAGGCGGAGCTTGAAAGTCGCGTAGCGGGCCGGTCGAATTGACCGGGGGTACGGGGCTATAAGTAAATGAGTGAACCGATCATCGATCTCGGGATCGGATTTCTTTTCGCAATCTTGATCGCATTCGGCATCGTCGCGGCCGTCCGCGCGCGCGCCGCCCGCTCTGCCGCCCTTCGGCCGCCTTCCATGCCGCCGCCGGTGATGACCGCCATCGAGGCGGACATGGACCAGGTGCATTCCCAGATCGCGGTCGCGACGCGGCGGCTCGAGATCTGCGTCGAGCAGATGAAATCCAAGGCCACCAATCAGTTGGCCGAGATCGGCAAGACCAGCGAGACGATCGGGCGCCTCAAGGCGGAGCTGGCGGAACGCAATGCGCAGGTGGCTGCCCTGCAGGAGAAGGAGCGCGCGATCGCCAACGATCTGCGCACGACCGAGGCCGAGCTCGCTGCCAGGACGCGCAGCCTTGAAGCGACCGAGCAGGAGCTCGCCGAACGCAAGGCGGAGCTGGCGAGGTTCATCTCCGAATCCGACATCCACCCGGAGCTGGCCAAGGCGGAGGCCCGGCACGCGGCCGAGATCGAAAGCCTCAGGGCCGAGAAAGTGGCTGTCGAGCAGCAGCTGGCGCAGTCGCGGGCGGAATACGCCAAGCTGCAGGACTATCTTGAATCAATGAAGAAGCAGGTCGAGACGACCTGGGCTTCGGAGCGCATGGCCAACGCCGTGTTACGCGAGCGCATCAACGACGTGGCTTCCGAGGTGGTCCGCGTCGCGGTGGCACTCGAAGGGCTGAACTCCCCCATGGATTCGCTGGTCGCCGGCAAGTCGGCGGCCGTGGAGATGCGGGCCGAAGCGGCGATGCCGGCTGATGAGAGGGAAGAGATCACCCTGCCGTCACCGGTCGACAGCGGGAATGGACAGGGCGGGGAGCTCATCCATCGCATCCGCGCGCTGCGCCAGCGTTCCGTGCGGGCGACGCCACCTGGGCAATAGGCATTGCAATGGCAGTCCCCGCTGTTCGGCTTCCAGTCTGTTAACCGGCACAGGACCAGGGCTGCTTCGTCTTGAGGGCGCCCGTAGCGGTAGGTGGCATGTTGATGCAGGTGAGCGCGCGGCGATCGGTGTCCGCGCATGTCATCGTGATCGGCAACGAAAAGGGCGGTACCGGCAAATCGACCCTGGCGATGCACCTTAGCGTCGCCCTGATGAATTTTGGGCAGCGGGTCGCGACCATTGACGTCGACTCGCGGCAAAAGACCTTCACCCATTATGTGGAGAATCGGCGCAACTGGGCCAAGCGTCGCGGCGGCGGCCTCAAGATGCCTACCCACTTCTGCATTTCCTCCGGCTCGACCCGCAAGCTTGATGAGAACGAAGCCATCGAGTTTACCCGCCTCGCCGACGCATTGGCCAACATCGAGCGCGCCTTCGATTTCGTCGTGGTCGACACGCCGGGAACCGACAATCACCTGACCCGGCTGGCGCATTCAATGGCCGACATCCTGGTGACCCCGATCAACGACAGCTATGTGGACTTTGATGTGCTGGGACGGGTCGATCCTACGAGCTTCACGGTCACCGGCGAGAGCCACTACGCCAAGATGGTGCGCGAGGCGCGCCTGCAGCGGCGGCTGGTCGACGGGGCACGGATGGACTGGGTCATCATGCGCAACCGCCTGTCCCTGATCGATTCCGGCAACAAGGAGCGGATCAGGACCGGGCTGCAGGAAATGGCGACCCGCATCGGCTTCCGCGTCGCCGACGGCCTCGCCGAGCGGGTCGTCTACCGGGAATTCTTCCCACGCGGCCTGACCGCACTCGACGACCCGGACGACAAGATGACCGGGACCAATCCCAGTCCTTCGCATGTCGCGGCGCGGCAAGAGGTGATGGGCCTTATGGAGGTTCTCAAGCTTCCACTCGATGAGCGCGGGCAACAGCGGGCGGCCGCGCAAGCGGAATGGATTGCGGCGCAGGGCCAGCCGCTTGAGGTCCACGACGTCATCGCCGAATGAGCATTCCACGGGCTGGCCGTATGCGGGCGACTTCCGACAGCTTTCCGGTGGCGCTGACGCTGACCGCCTTCGTGCTCATGTTCCTCGGGCAGTCAACCTATGAGCAAGTGGCCGAAGCCTGGATCATAGCTGCGCTCGACCCATGGCTCGGCGGTGCCGCCGCCCTGCTGGCGGAGCGGCTCGTTGCCGTCACGTTGACCGCCGGCATCGCTGTGTGCGCAGTCAGCGCCCTTTATTTCCGCGCATTGCGGGAGCTCGGGGCCGCGCAAGCGCCGCGCAATGCGGATAGCGCCACCAAGCCGGATGTGCGGCCGTGTCCGCAACGGGACGTCTGGCTCTACGATGCCATTTGCCGGATTTTCCTTGGACGCTGGGAACATATCGGCCTCAAGCGCGGCAGGCTCGACCTGGATCAGGCAGATCGCGAGGTGCTGCAGGATCTCGTCACCCGGCATATCAGGCAGCTCGCCGCGGAAGGTACGCTGCCGATCTGGGGGCGCAAGCAAAGCTATTGGGCCCTTTGGGAACCGGTGCCGCCCGAGTATTGGCGACACCATCAGGTCGATTTCCAATCATTCCTGGAAGCCGACCCTAAGATGTTGCATGCCCTGCCGTGCAGCGGCAGCGGGACTTCGCCCGCGCTCGGCGAGCTGATGACCAGTAGAGCGTCCGTCGACGCCTTCTGCGAGTCGGTCGAGCTGTAGCGCCTCACTTCTGCGCCGGCTTGAAATATTTGAGGTCCGGCGGCGGCTGGTCCTTCTTGGTCGGCATCAGATAGCCATCGGCGCTCAGGAAGTAGGCCTGGTTCCCGATCTTGACGTGCTCGTTCCCCTCAGCGCAGACGACCTCGCGCCAGGCCGGATGCGCAACCGGCATGCGCCGGTACGACTTGAGCACCGTCCACGGCCGCGTCAGCGCGTGGTCAATGGTGGTGATCTCATCGTGGATGACATCGGCATCGGAGGAGTCCTGGAAGATCCGCTCGCGGATGATGGTCTCGTTGTCCTCATGCAGCGGCAGGCCGGTCGAATCGAACACGCGCGGCCCCTTGAAGTCGCGCGTCTCGACCAGCAGCTGGTCGAAGTGCCCGTCCTGCTTGGTGTCCACCCAACGACCGATGGAATAGCCCGCGAAGGTCGGATCGACATCCGTTGGCCAGTCCCGCCCGTCGGTGAAAATGCGCCGGGAATCGTGGATGTGCCCCATCAGCATGTGGGTGGTCTTCGGGGTGATGATGATTTCCATGGGATCGTAGACGATCATGATCCGGGGCATGCCGGGGGCAAGACACGTATAGGTCGGATCATTGCCCGGACCGCCCGCGGCCTGATCGGCGACGCTCGCCTCGAGGATCGCCTGATATTCCGGCGTCAGCGGCGCTTCCTGGGCAAGCCCCTCAGATTTGGTCGGATCGTAGGACGGCTGCCCTTTGAGTCCTGCGACCGGCACCCGACGCCACTCGCCCTTCCATTGCGGGTATCTCGATTCATCAAACGCGTAGGCGTTGCTGATAGCGATAAGGATCGCCGCCAAGAATCCGAAGCAAGCGACCGCCCCTCGATACGGCATCTGTGTCCTCCGTGGTGGCCCCAAGCCATTAGTGGCTCCAAGCTTGGCGGCTCCAAGCCCTCAAGGACCTCGCCTCGCCGCGGAAGTCCGGCCCGGAACCCCAATCGGTTGCATCCGGAGCGGCGGCATAAGTCCGCTCCGGAGCTTCTTCTTGATCACACGGCTTTCATTGCGGAGCGACGACCAGCATCTCGAACGATCCTGGCTTTGGAATCGGCCGGTTGGCCGGGCCTAGCCCGGCGGCGGTATCGATCGCCGCGGTCATCAGATAGATGCGACCGGAGCTCGGATCGATGGCGCCGGTGCGCGCCAACAGCTGCGTCTGCAGATGTTGGATCGCGGTCACATGCGCCGGGTCAGCCGTGGAGATGACCTCGAGCACACCGTCGCGGCCGCAAGGAATGAAGGCGAGCTGCCGCTTCGCATCATACAGCACTGAATCGGGGCCTTTGCCGATGGGGATCGAAGCCACCTCCTTGCCGTCGACCGCCGACACCACCTTGGCGACGCCGTTCCCGCAGGAAGCGATCAGCAGCTTGGTCGTGTCGCCCGTATAGGCGAGGCCGGATGCATCCTCGCAGCCGGCCATCTTCCATTTCGTGGTCAGCTTCTGCGCCTTCACGTCGATCACCCCGAGGATGCCCGGCTCCTCGATATTGACGAAGACATGACCGGCGCCGTCGGACGCGGGAAATTCGAGCTTGCCCTCCTTGCCGACCTCGATCTGCGCGAGGCTCTTGCCGCCCGCGGGATCGACTTCGGTCACGGTGCCACCATTATGATTGGCAACGAAGACATGCTTGGAGAAGGAGTCATAGGTCGCGCCGTCCGGTCCCTCGCCGCCCGGTACATCGGCGACCACCTTGTCGGTCGCGGTGTCGATGATGCGGATGGTGTTGGCCGGCATGCGCAGCGGCAGGACCCCCAGCGTGGTGCCCTCCACCACGACGACCATATGTCCGTTGCCGGTGTTCTTGAGCTGCGAGACCTTGCCGGTCTTGACGTCGATCACATCGGCTCCGTCGGTCCGCGTCCGGTAAATCAGGCCACGATTAGCGTCCGAGGTGATGTAGTCCCAGCCGCCGTCCGGCAGCTTGATGCGATCGATGACCTTGTAGCCCTCGGCGAGGGCCGGCGTCGCCAATGCGGTCGAGATGGCGAGTGCGGCAAGCACGCGACGCGACGGGACTGCTGACATGACGAAGTTCCTCCCAGCTTTGTTGACCTGAACTTTCCCCGAGCGCTTCACAAAGCAGCTTTGAAGAAATTCCCGCAGCCGCTTGCGCTCGCACAGGCATGACCCGAAATTGACCGCGCGCGGCGGCCGATGCTGACCCTGAATGGAAGCTATGCGCGCGCCAAAAAAGGAAGGCGACGACTGGAGGCGATGCCTGCCGACGGCAGCGCTGCTGCCCGTTGCCGTTTACGGAACCCGGCACATCCCGTCCGAAGGGCAGCTTGAGGCAAAGCATATACCGATCGCGCGCGTATGCGAAGGCCGCAATCGGCTGCGCATCGCGGCGCAAAAAAAGCGGCGGGGCATTGGCCCCACCGCCTGCTCAAGCCTGAGCTCAGGGTATCAAACTACTTCTTGATCCAGCGGCGCAGGTTCTTGGTTTGGGTGTAGCCGCCGTAGATGTTGCCGGCGTCGTCTGCCGCCACACCCTCAAGCGCGCCGAGCTCCTTGGTCTCGGGGATGAAGGCGATGACCTTCTTGTCCTTCACGGTGCCGACCCGGATGCCCTGCTGGAAGCCCGGATTGGTCTCGGCGGTCGACTGCGAGTCGGACACATATATTATGTCGTTCTTGTTGATGTAGACGCTGCTCGGGCGCCCGAACTGCTTCCACTCGTCAAGGAACTGTCCGTCCTGGTCGAAGATCTGGATGCGGTTGTTCACGCGGTCAGCCACGAACAGCCGGCCAGCGGAATCCATGGCCAGCATGTGCGGCGTATCGAACTGACCGGGCGCCGTGCCTTTGGTGCCCCAGGCCTTGATGAACTTGCCGTCGGGAGTGAACTTCACGATGCGCGCATTGGTGTTGCCGCCATGCCCGTCGGCCACGAAGATATCGCCGTTCGGCGCCACCAGGGTGTTGGACGGTGCGTTGAAAAGATCATGGCTGTCATTGGTGCCGGCGACGCCCGGCTTGCCCAGCGTCATCAGCACCTTGCCGTCCGGGCTGAACTTGGTGACGGTGTGGCCCTTGCCGTTCTTGGCCTGGAAGTCGGTCGCCCAGATGTTGTCGTCCTTGTCGACGTAAAGGCCGTGCGGAGCCGCGAACATGCCGGCACCGAAATTCGCCACTACCTTGCCGCTCTGGTCGAACTTGAAGATCGGGTTGAGATTGGAGTCGGCGCAGAAATTCGTCGTCTCGCAGCGATCGAATGCCCACAGGCTCTTGCCGTCACGATCAATTGACAGGCCGAACACCGCACCGAACGTGCGGCCCGGGGGCAGCTTCGCCCAGCCCTCGTCGAGCTTGTAGGGGTTCGGCGCCGAATTCGGATCAGTGGCCTGTGCGTAGATCTTGTCGGCCGACCCGACCAGCGCCGTCAAAGCGGCAAAGCCGAGCACAAAGCTAAAATTACGTGCCATTGACATGCGTCTTCCTCCTCCATGAGCTCCTTTCATGAGCTCGTTTCATGACCTGGTTTGATGACCTTGGTTTGATGCGTATTGACGATTGGGTTCGATAAACCCCGGCTTCTTGGCTAGACCGGTGATCGATCCAGGCTCATATCCGGGCGTGGTGATTGCAGGTTCGGATTCCTTCGACAGGACAGCCACATGCCTGACCGCAATCCGGCGGGTTGGAACGGATCGCTCTGCCGCCACGGTGGCTGCACCCAACATCATAGCACGCTGCGGCATCAAGTCATGGGCCAACGGGCCGGTTTGCGCCCGTCGCGCACCCCCTCGCCTTGCGGGGTAAGCCGGATCAGGCGATCCTGCCCTCTGGGCTGCCCGCCCGGCCGAGGACAATTGCCGTGATGACCGCGAGATTGATGCAACACAGCTGCGTGCTCGTGAGGGCCCTTTCGGTGTTGCTGCCGCTGTCGCTGGCCGCCGCCTTTGCGGCCGCATCCGCATGGGCGCAGAGCTGGCCGGAGCGGCCCGTCACCATGGTGATTCCATTCGCGGCCGGCGGTGCCGTCGACGTGATGGGCCGTATCCTGGCGCCGCGCCTTGGCGAGGTATTGGGCCAGCGTGTCATCATCGAGAATGTGGCCGGGGCGGGCGGCATGAGCGGGGCCTATCGGGTCGCCAAGGCCAATCCCGACGGCTACGAACTCGTGCTCGGCAGCGTCGGCACGCACGCGCACAGCCAATCGCTCTACAAGAAGCCGCTCTACAACGCAGTGACCGACTTTGCGCCGGTGGCGCTCATCGCCGAGCTTCCCCTCGTCCTGGTCGCCCGCAAGGACCTGCCGGCCGACAATCTGCGGGAATTCATTACCTACGCGAAGGCAAACCAGGCCAAGATGCAGTTCGGCTCGGCCGGTGCCGGCTCCGCCGATCACCTCACCTGCCTGCTGCTCAACAGTGCGATTGGGGTGAACATCACGCACGTCCCCTATCGCGGCGGTCAGCCCGCGATGCAGGACCTGATCGGCGGCCGCATAGATTACGTCTGCAACATCATCACTACGGTGCTGCCGCAAGTCCAAGCCGGCCTGATCAAGGCCATCACCATCACCACCAAGCAGCGCTCCCCGCTCCTGCCCGATCTGCCGACCGCGCAAGAGCAGGGTGTTGCGGGCTTCGATGCCTATACGTGGGATGCCCTATTTCTGCCCAACCGCACGCCCGAGCCAATCGTCCGCCGGCTCAACGCGGCGGTTAACGAGACGCTGAACACGCCGATCGTTCAACAACGGCTGAGCGAGATCGGCGCCAATGTGGTCTCGCAGGAGCGACGCACCCCCGAATATCTGGGCAAGTTTGTAGCGAGCGAGATCGCGAAATGGGCGGGACCGATCAAGGCGAGCGGCGTCACCATCGAATGAAGCGGGTCACCGGGAGACAAGAATGGCGGCGAACACCAAGCCTGTAGCGTTATTGATCGCCCTGTGGGTTGCTGTGCTCATGTGGGCGCCCGGCCGTTCGCAAGCGGACGACTATCCGAGCCGGCCGCTAACACTGGTGGTTCCGTTCGCGGCCGGCGGCGGCGTCGACGTGAGCGCGCGCATCCAGGCCGAGCGCATGGGGGCGCTGCTCGGGCAGACAATCGTAATCGAGAATATCGGGGCCGCCGGCGGCATGGCGGGCGGCGCCCGTGTCGCCAAGGCGGCGCCCGACGGCTACACGTTCGAGATCGGCAATGTAGGCACGCACGCCTACAATCAGACGCTCTACAAGAAGCCGCTTTATAATGCGGTGACGGACTTCACTCCGGTCGGGCTCGCAACCGAATCGCCGCGCATCCTGGTGGTCCGCAAGGATCTACCGGTCAATAATCTGCAGGAGCTGATCGCTTATATCAAAGCCCACCAGAAGGACATGCAGTTCGGCTCAGCCGGCGTCGGCTCGGCCACGCACCTTCCCTGCGTGTTGTTCAACCTCGCCATCGGGGCCAATGTCACGCACGTGCCCTATCGGGGCGAGGCACCTGCGATGCAGGACGTGATCGGCGGACGCGTCGATTATATGTGCGCCACCATACAAACAGGCGCCGCACAAGCCGGCCAAGGCAGCGTCAAGCCAATCGCCATCATGGGGCCGAACCGGGTGCCGATCGCCCCCAATGTGCCAACGGCGGCCGAGCAGGGCCTCAAGGGCGTCGAGTCGAGCGCCTGGAACGCGTTCTTCCTGCCTAAGGGCGCGCCCGACGCGATCGTGCGCAAGCTCAACAAAGCGATGAGCGATGCGCTCGACGATCCTGCGGTGCACAATCGCCTATCCGAGCTCGGGCTCGAAATCGTGCCGCCGGAACGGCGCACGCCCGAATATCTCGCCAAGTTCGTGCCGGAGGAGATCGCCCGCTGGGCAAAGCCGATCCGTGCGGCCGGCATCAGCGGAGATTGATGGCCAAATCGCGCCCACGCTCGAAGGGACGAAATGCAGGCTCGGCTTGTGCGCGCGCAGTGCGTGGAAGCGCGCGTGAACGCGCCTTATGCGGCGCCAAGCCGCGATCGCTCCAAGCCGAACCGTTGGTTAACGGAGCGTTTTGCAAGCGGCGGCCGATCCTGGCTTCATCCTCCCGAAAGAATTGAGTGGCAACTTCATCACCATGGCTGCTGAGCGTTCAATGCTGTCCGTCAGCGGCACGCGATCGTCACCGAAGCCGGATTGCCAAGCGGACCATGGTGATGTCACTAGCCCTCCTTCGCCTGGGTCGCCGCCGTTCAATCAAGACGGAAGGCCCTTTGGTCACCGTCCAGGCGCCCCCGCTCGAGCCCGAGCCAGGGACCGGTGCTCGGCTCGCGGTCATTCGGGAGACCATCGATCTTCTCGAGGCCGACCTCGGCACCATGTTCCGGGGCGTGCAAGCTTCGACCAAAGCGGTGCACGACGGAATCGGGTCATCGGCCGCAGCCCTCGATGCCATCCGGCGGCGCAGCGAAGCGCTTGCGCAGCAGTCCGGCGAGGCCAAGCGGGACGCCACTCAGCTCGCAGCGGCGACGGAGGAATTGGCCTCGTCCTCCACCGAGATCAACCGCCAGGTAAACAATGCCAGCTCGGTCACCGCCGAGGTTCGTCAGGTCGCGAGCGCGGCCGGGCGAAGTCTCGACGGTCTGAAATTATCATCGGCTGAAATCGGTAACGTCGTCAGCCTCATTGCGGCCATTGCCAAGCAAACCAACCTTTTGGCGCTCAATGCCAAGATCGAGGCGGCGCGCGCGGGCAGCGCCGGACGCGGCTTTGCGGTGGTCGCGGACGAAGTCAAGGCACTGTCAGTCCAGACCCAAAAGGCCACCGACGAGATCGCCCTCAAGATTGACCAACTACGGCGCGACGCGGCCGAGTCGATTGCCGCCGTGAAGCGGATCGCCGAGATGACAGAGGCGGTCCAGCCACTGTTCGAGGCCGTTGCCGCGGCCGTGATCGAGCAGACATCCACCACGAGCGAGCTTGCGCGGAGCGCCTCGGTATCCTCGCAGTTCATAGCCACCGTCGCCGATGGCGCTAGCGAGATCGAAAGAGCCGCGGCCCATGCGAGCGGTCAAAGCGACGCCGTCGACCACGCGAGCAAGACCACCGTCAAGCTTGCCTCAGAGCTCAGGACTCGATTCACCATCTTCCTGCGCCAGACGGAAATTGGGGACCGGCGCCGCCACGATCGGCTGCCGTGCGATCTCGCGGTGACACTGAGATATCCGGGAGGCACCTTGAGCGGGCGGATGGCCGATCTCTCAGAGGGCGGCATGCTGGTGCGCGCGAATTCCCCCGAAGCACTGGTCGTGGGTGATGCCCTGGACGGAACAATTGCCGGCCTCGGCAGCGTGCGCGTTCGGCTGGTCAACCGATCGGTTCACGGGCTGCATCTTGAATTCACTGATTTGCAGACGGCAACGCGAGCCGCGCTCGAGCACAAGCTCGCCGCCATCCGTGAGGAAAATGGCGACGCGATCCGGTGTGCCATCGCGGCTGCCGGACAAATCTCAGCTGCCTTCGAGGCCGCCGTATCAAAGGAACGCATCACCCTCGACGCATTGTTCGACAGCAACTACGTCCCGGTCAGCGGCACCAATCCGGTTCAGTACCGCACCCGCTTCCTCGACTTGTGCGAAGAGGTCTTGCCGCCAATCCAGAAGTCGGTGCGGGACAGCAACGCTAACGTGACGGTGTGTGCGGCGATCGATCGCAACGGCTATCTTCCCGTCCACCGGCCCAGCCAATCAAAGCCACAGCGGCCTGGCGATATCGCCTGGAACGAGGCCAATTCGCGCAATCGACGCATCTACGACGATCCCGCCAGGCTGGCAGCGGCGCGCAACACCCGTCCCTATCTGATCCAGGAATACTTCATTGAGCATTCGACCACCATGGTTCGGTCGATCTCGGCGCCGATTCGCGTATTCGGTAAGCACTGGGGCGCAATGCGCATCAACTACAAGGTTTGAGCCGCCATCGGCGTCGGCTGAGCAAGGCCACTAAAAGCATGTCTCGATCGAAAGGATTCACCTCGGTGGTCACCCGCGGGCATAGCCCGTCGAAGACGGGCGTAAACGCCCTTATGACCCGCGGGTCCATCGTTTTCGCAAGACGATGAATTGCCGGGTCGAGCCAGGTCAAGCCCGGCAATGACGTCGGAGTGAATCAGTTGAAACGAGATCCGCATTTAGCTCATCTCTGCAGCGAATCCCGCAGCCGTACCAGATAGTCCAAGGTCGGCGGCGCGGTGCGGGCGAGATTGCCGGCGATCCGGGAGAGCTCCGGCCCCGATACTTCGATGACCTGCGGGAATACGGTCTTGGCGCGCTCGATGAACTCGGGGTCGTTGACGGTCTCATGGAACGCTTGCCGGTAGGTGGAGATGACCGGCTCCGGCGTGCTGGGAACGAGCGCGAGCCAGTCGCCCACCTTGATCAGATCGGTCCAATAGGCGACCGCGTCGCGCGCGAGAGGATCGGTCACCTTGTTCTTGATCAGATCGGTGAACATTGGCGCATCACCGAACTCCGCGCGCGGCACGAGTGATCCGGTCACCTGCGTGCCGGTCTGAAAATACGTCACGAAATTGCCGCTGGCAGTCGCGATCCGGATCTGCTCGAGGTCCGATGTGGTCGTCATGTCGATCTCGCCGCGCGCCAGCGCCAGCCGCAGGTCATTGGTTCCCGGATAGCCGAACACCCATTTGACGTTCCAATGCAAGATCTCGGCTCCGAGCACTACCGCCCACATTGTTGTGCGCAGATTGTTGGATGCCCCCATGATCACCGGCGCAGCAGTCCGATCATAGAGCCGGGGAAGCGCGGACTTGTTCATCAGGAGCGCCGAGCCTGTGGCCGCGATCCCGCCCACATAGATCAGCTTGGCAGGATCGTAGATAGCGCGCGCATTGCGATAATAGAGCGGATCGAAATTGCCGCCCGCGCCTGTCACCAGCGTGAGCCCATCCGGCTTGGTCTGCGCAACAACGGTGTTGAGCGCGACCACGCCTTCCGCACCCGGCATATTGCGCACGATCACGGCGGGTCTGCCGGGCAACCGTTTCCCCATCCCGTCCGCCACCGCCCGGCTGATCACGTCGGGACTGCCGCCCGGGGTGAAGCCGACCACGATTGTAATGGTCTTGTCCTTGAACGAGACCGCGTCGTCCGCACGCGTCATTCCGATCAAGGCGCAAGCCGCAATGCCGGCCACAATAGCGAGCCGGCCGGTCACAATGGGAAACATTCGACCCAAGCGAAGCATGCTCTACGTCAGCGCATAGGTCTCGTCCGCGGCCGCGATGGGAGCTTCCGGCAGCCCGAGCTCGCGGCGCACGATGTTTGCGCCCTTCACGATGGCCACCATCTTATAGAACGCATGCGTGCGGGTCATGCCTTGCCGACCGAAACCGCAGTCGGAGCTCAGCACAAGCCGCTCCGGCTCGATATGCCTCAAGGCCTTGCGGATGAGCGCCGCGACCTCCTCTGCAGTCTCGACCTGTAGGCTGCGGTGCCGCACCACCCCGATGCAGATCTTCTTGTCCTTGCTGATTGCGGCGCCGATTTCGGCAATCTCCTCGGCCCCGTTGTCGGCGGTCTCGAAGGTGAGAACATCGACATCGAGCTGATCCATATAGGGCAGCACCGCCTTGAGGCTCGGCACCTGGGCGAGCCGCTGCGCGAACGGATTACCCCAGCAGGTGTGACACCAGACCTCGGTCTTGCCCCGCAGGCCCTGCACCTCCATGTTCAATGCTTCGACGTAATCTTCCGGCCTGAGCTCGCGCTTGGTCCCGGTGGCGTTGTGCAGGCAGGGCTCCTCGACCTGGATCACCGGGCACCCGGCATCGGCCAAGCGGTGGTACTCCTCATTGAGCGCACGCGAGAACGCCCGAATGGATTCGTTGCGATCCTTGTGGAAGCGGTTGGGCACTTGCTGGTCGAGATGTTGGGCGCTGCAAGTTCCCATCTTGACCGGCTTTGAGGTGAGGCGCTGAGCGGTCTTCCAGACCGCGTCGTAATGCAGCCTACCTGCGGCGAGCGGCCCCACTACCAGCGGGCTCATGCGGATCGACTCGTTCAGGATATCGCCCGGCATATCGACCCGTCGCTGTGTCCCGCCCCGGTCCATGCGCACGATCTCGCGCGGATCGCGCTGCTCAAGCCCCTGCATCCGGTCCAGGATATAGGTCGACCAGGAGCGGCCGCCGATATCGACATCGAAGCGCATCTCGCCGTCGCTCAGGATATCGAGCCCCGCGCGGGTCTGGTCGGCGATCAGCGCCGCCACCGCATCCCCGTACTGCTCGCGATAGACCGGATCGCGCGCGAAGGTCGCCAGAAACGACCGCCCAGACAGGTTGCTGACGAACCAGGACGGACGCGGCAGCGACCCGGTGATGGTTGTTGCGAGCGCCCTGCCTGCGGTTGCTTTGTACATCGGCTTCCCCCACTTGCTGATGATCCGCGTCATCGGCTTGCTGACGATGCTGCTGCCGCCACGTCCGCAGTATCCCCGATAGGCGGCGATATGCTCGTCATCGAAACTGCGGGCTACAATGATCAGACGCATCACCTCCGGCTGGCCAGCTTTTGATGCCGCGCTTGCCGCAGCGCATGTGCCGCATGACGGCCATGTCTATGTCTATGCGGGTGTCGAGCGCGGCTTCCAGTGCAACTGCACTCTGTGCCGCCGCGCGATCACTCGTACCAAGCACGACACAACTCACGAGCAGCGAGAAGCCGGTAACGAGAATCCGAATGGCGCCCCAGCGTGCTCTGGCCATTGTCCTTCCCTTTTTTTGCTCTGACGGTTCAGTCAGGCTACCGAGAGGGCGAGTAGGTGTCCAGGGACAGCTTCGATCGAGACAGCTTCGATCGGCCGACATCAAGTTGGAGTGGAGTGAAGGAATCCGAGAATGTCCAATGTCAAGGGTCCGATCATATCATTCGCGGACCTGCCATCCATGGACGCCTATCTGTCTGCACACGCGGGGAGCCAGAGCGGCTTTTGGCTTAAGCTCGCTAAAGCTGGCGCGCCGGAAGCAACCATCACCAAGGCACAGGCGATCGAAGCCGCTTTATGTCACGGATGGATCGACGGTCAGCTTGGGAAGTTCGATGAGCATTATTTTCTGGTGCGAATGACGCCGCGGCGAAGCGCGAGCCGATGGTCCGCAAACAATCGGGATACGGCGGAGCGTCTTATTCGCGAAGGGCGCATGAAACCTGCCGGATTGAGCGAGGTCCAGAAGGCCAAGGCTGATGGTCGCTGGAGCGCGGCGTATCAATCCCAGGGCAAAGCCGAACCTCCGTCCGACTTCCTGGCTGCGCTGGCTGCTAATGCGGCGGCAGAGCGGGCGTTTGCGAGGCTCGACCGTGCCAACAGGTACGCCTTCATCTATCGCGTGAACGATGCCAAGCGCCCCGAAACGCGGCAAAAGCGAATTCGCGAGTTTGTAAGAATGCTCGCCCGAGGCAAAACCATTCATCCAACCAAACGCAAGCGAGTTCCAAGGGCCTGAAGGAGCTTACCCGCTTTCAGGTGACCGGAGATGGTTCCTCCGCGTCAGCAGTATGACAGCAATGGCGAGCAAATTTATGACGAGTACGACCGCAAGATAGGGCTTCGCAGCGTTTAGAGCCGCTTGTTTCCCGGCGCTCCAACAATCCGCAGCGGTTAAGCCCGGTTTATCACAGAACAGAGTAGCGGTCATACTGTTCACTATTCCAAACAAAGTAAGAACGACCAATGCAATAAGATCAAGGGCAATCAACAGCCCGATCGCAAGGCTTCTCCAGAATGATCGCTTGACTGGCGCTGTGTGGCTAGTCACGGCGCCACCCGGACAGGCTCGAGGCTTGCCCAATGAGCTCGAAATTCGGCATGCTTAAGCGCGGGGCGCTGTAAAGCTAACTTCCTGAAAGCCGAGTAGGCCACGACGCAAGAATTGAGCGAAGACAAAAAAGGCATGATTGCGTGGCTTGTAAAGCAGGGACCAGACGTACTTTACGCTCGAAGCTTACGAACAAGCGGAGAAGGAGATTGGTTCAGAGAACTTACCGTGGCGACTCCCTGATGCCTTCCGTCACCCAATCAAGGGCATAGACTTGCGGACTAGGGAAATGGAGGCGAGATATCTTACACCAGCGCTTTTGCGTCATTCTGCGAAAGGCTCAAGCTGAGCAAATGACGTTCGGCTCGCCGTGCCCCGTGTTGGAAGAGGTAGGGATATGGGCAGACTACTCGTAAGCGCAGTGACACTTGCCCTGACAGCCGGTACAGCGTTTGGACAGACGCAGCCCAGCGTACTCGGGCGGTGGATTCCACGAGGCGTGTCCAGCCGCAGAACCCCATTGCTCCTTGTTACCCATCGGAAATCGGACCTTGCTCCTCAGCGGGCCAGCCGACAGGCATTTCGGTCCCCACAACGCCGTACCCCGAGGGGCCGGCGCCAACCATCTTTACGCTGGATCAGGCAACGGCGCGGATTCAGGCGGCGGGTTACACAAGGGTCACCGGATTACGGAAAGACCAGCGTGGAAATTGGCATGGAAAAGCCGTCAAAGACGAGCGAACCGTCCCGGTAACTCTCTATTTCAATGGCAACGTCAATAACGTGGGGGTTATGACCAACGGGGGCAGTTCGCAATTCTATGATCACGCCTTCACGGTGGATCAGGCCAGATCGCAAATTGAGGCCCGCGGATATTCGGCCGTCGCACAGTTGAAAAAAGACAATCGTGGAAACTGGCACGGCAAGGCTTTCAAGGACGGCTACTCAGTTGACATAACGCTCAACTTCAACGGCTCGATTGAGACCAAAAAACAAGGCCGGGGCTCTCGCCACCACGGTCCTTCGCCTGGCTGAAAGGGCCTCGTAAGCAAGCGCCAAAGGGTAGGCATCCGGCCCCTTGTATACACGTTAAAGTCGTGTAGCATCTTGTTGTAGCTGCCAGCGGGGCGTGCCGAAGCCCCAGGGGCAAAACGGGCAGCAATCGTGCCGTCGGCAGGCGATCCTCACATCAAAAATCGAACCGAAGTGGGCTCGTGGGAGGGCGCATGCAGCACGCAGTTGGCACGACCAGGTTCACACGCAGAGCATTCGTTTGTGGATGCTGCGCAGCCCTCACCGGGGTGAAGATCGTCCCGTCGTTCGCCGCACTTGGCGATGATGCCGAATCAGCGCCATTGGCCCGTGACGAAGGGCACCATCACGTGGTGCTTCAGAACGATCTCGTTCGGATAATGAGGGTTCTCATTCCGCCGAGCCAGGCGACGGGATGGCACGAGCACAATTTCGACTACATCGTCGTTGCTGTGAACGGAACAAAGATCCATGTCGACGTGAAAGGCGATCCCAAGGCGGTAGAAGGCGTGATGGAAACCAGCTCGGTCGGCTACGTAAACTACGCCGGCAAGCACTTCGTCCATCGGGTGGGGAACACCAGCGACACCGTCAATCATCAGCTCGCCTTCGAGATTCTCCTTCCCTCACCCGGATCTTTCACGCCAAGCGACCGCTCCTCGGCTTCCCAATACAAGATGGAGAGGGACAACGACCGTGTTCGAGTCTGGCGCCTGAAGCTGGCGCCGGGTGAAGTCGCCGAGTTGATCAACCAGAAGGGACCAGCGGTCCGGGTGATCCTGTCGGGTGAGCGACTGCTGGAGACTGACTCCAACGGCCAGGTGAGAGAGATCAGCGCGCGAAGCGGTGATTTTGCCTGGCTCCCGGGCTCCTCTTCACGGGCGGTGACCAACGCCGGCCTTGTGCCACTTGAGCTGGTCGAGGTGGAGCTGAAGTAGCCGAGCCCGGCCTCGAAGGTCCGTTTGATGAGCACCCACAGCAGGAGGAAGCCGATGATCCGATCGACCGGGCTGGTGCTGCTCTTGTCAGCAGTCGTAGTCCCTGCGCTCGCCCAGCAGCAGCACGTCTCGTACAAGACCTCGTCGGAGAACGCCAAGTATGTCCAGCAGCTCAACGTCGAGGTCGGAGACGTGCCCAATCACATCGTTCGTGCCTTCGACCTTCATCGCACGCATCCGGATGGACCGGTGATCAACGGATCCAAGCTGGTGGAGGAGTCGGTCCGCGGCATGACGGAGCTCAGCGGAGGGAGCGGTTCTTCCACCGTGTACGGGATCTATACCTTGGCTAATGGCGACAAGTTCTTCGCCAGGATCCTGCAGGTCAACCAGAACGCCGACGGAAAGGTCACCGCCACCGGCATCGGACCGATCACCGGCGGCACGGGGAAGCTGGCAGACATGCACGGCGTCGTCAGCTTCGTCGTGAACTTCGACGTCAAGTCGGGCTTCAACGAAGGCAAGACCGACATCGACTACATTTTGGGCAAATAGCACCTCGCATCTCCGCCGATCCGTCCACAGAGATCAGAGTTTCAGGGGAGAATTAGATGATTGGAAGCGACGCCGTTGAGCTCGTAACAATCGCCTCGTTTGGCCTTTCCTTGTTGTGTTGGGGCTTTGGCTCAGCAGAAGCAGTACGTTTCCTGCAAAATCGCCGCCGAGAACAGCAAGTAGAGAAGCCGGCGTTGGCAAGGAGCTCTGCTTTCTAGGTATAGATCGGCTTTTGATGCCTACCAGCGGGATCAGCCGCCACCGAATTTGAGGTACTTCAAGCATCCCTAGAACCGCTTGCGAGTAAGGTTTGATGCAGCCACGAAGCAGGGGGAAACGACGGATGAAAGCGTTGGTGAAATTCTGCCTATTCGGAATGCTAAGCTTGGCGGTGTCGTCAGGTTCCGCTCTGGCGCAGTCCGCCGCGAGCGCTGAGGCAAGGCTTAAAGAGCTGAACATCGCCTTGCCTGCCGTCCCGCCACCGGTGGCCAACTACGTCGATTCCGTGCGGGTGGGCAACTTGCTGTTCCTCGCTGGGAATACTGCGCCTCCTGATTGGAAATATAAGGGCAAAGTGGGCAAGGACCTTACGGTGGAGCAAGGCTATGAGACTGCCCGCCAAGTCGGGCTGATCATGTTGGCTAAAGTGCGAGCCGCAGCCGGCAGCTTGGATCACGTGAGACGGGTCGTGAAGGTTTTGGGAATGGTGAACTCGGCCGACGGCTTCGGTGACCAGCCCAAAGTGATGAATGGATTCTCCGAATTTCCACGCGGCAACGAAATGCCGCGAGTGCCATAACCGACATTCAGGCAAGCCTGAAGGCATGTTTTGAACGGGCAGTTCGGCGCTGTCGCGCCCTACTCGACTAATTGCGAAATCGCAATTCCCTCAGACTACCCGGTTGCGTCGAATTGGCGGTATACTCGCAGGTCTCCGGCCGAGGCCGCGCGTCTACTGGAGGATCGTCCAGTGCTGACGACAGATCAACTTCGGACGTGTCGGAACGTACAAGCGATACTGAGCTGCGCGCTCGATCGGAGCATGGAGGTAAGCAAGTCACATTTTGGCAACGTTCAACTCATGAATTGGAAATCGGGATTTCTTGAATTGGACGAGCAACGGGGGTTTCAAGCAGAATTTCTGAACTTTTTTGCACGGGTGAAGCTACAAGATGGCACGGCATGCGCGCGAGCGCTCCACAGCCGCGATGCGATCATTGCTGAAGACGTCATGGTCGATCCGCATTTCGCGCGTTGCCGCGGCATATTAGAACGCGCGGGCGTTCGAGCCGTGCAGTCCACCCCGCTTATTTCCAGCAGTGGCGCGCTCGTTGGCATTTTATCCACGCATTTTGCGACGCCATCCAGGCCGACCGATCAACAAATGCTGGCGATAAGGAACGCCTCGCAGCTAGTGGCAAACGCGATCATTGATGTCCGAATGCGCGCCGCTAGCGACCGCATTGAGAGCTCGATGCGTTTGATGGGCGAATCCCAACAGGTACTCGCGACAGCGGAGAAGATACTATCCCGCACATGCTAGGGCGGTTCCCGATCGAATTGATCCACTTCAGCGTCATTGCCGGGCTTGACCTGGCTTGACCCGGCAATCCATCTTCTTGCGAAAAAGATGGACCCGCCCGTCATAAGGCCGTTTACGCCCGTCTTCGACGGGCTGTGCCCGCGGGTGACGACTGGAGTGTGTCTTTTAGATCGGAACATGCGCTAGCTCGGCAGGCGCCAACAATGCGACCATCAATTCCGAGCTTGTGTGGTTGACGCAGCAGCGCTCGGCTGAAGGGACTGCCCGCTGTTGTGTCGTCTATGCGGCCGATCGGGGATCGGGCGACGGCGCAGCGCCTACGCTACAGGCCAAGTTTCTCTACATGGAAACTTCCTGGCAACCCGCGTCACGTCACTGACGTGATGGATGATCAGCTTCACTTCGCCATTGTCGTCAAGGATCGGCGAGTTGATGGGGGACCAGTGACGTTCGTGAAAGACTCCAGACCTGTCCCGAACATCGTACCGCTGCCAGCGCATTGCGTCGGTGTGCTTCATTGCCAGTACAATCTTGAGCGAAGTTGTCAGGTTGCGGACACCGTTGGCCTCGGGATCACCCGGATTGTCGGGAAAGGCCTTGAACATGTTGCGCCCCCCAATGAGGTCTGGGTCCGTCAACGTCAGTTCGCAATAGGCGCGATTGGCATCAATGATGGTGAAATCGGGGGTCATTACCAGGTATGCGTGAGGGAGGCAGTGAAGTACGCTTAGATGATCTTGCATAGTTCACTCCTAGAGGTGTGTGCCCATGCCGAACCTGGATAACAGCGTTTCGGACCGTCAGATGGAGGCACGCTGGCTCAGCATTATATGGCTGCAACGGCATTTTGGCAGCGCGAGCACAACCGGAGGCCCATACGTTCAGTCTGGCATAATCTCACGCTGCAAAAGTTAGCCGGCCGATATCTGCCGTCTGCGTCGGCCTGCCGCCACGAGGAAGAAGCGCACGGGAGGAGACATTGTTGTTGACCCTTCGCGGGTGCGGCAACGTCGTATAGAGTTACCCCCTGCACGGTCATCCGCGCGCTGGGGGCTACCCATGAAACGTCGAGCTTTCTTGCATCTCGCCGCAGGCGCCGCCGCACTGCCAGCCATCTCGCGCGGTGCGCTGGCTCTCGATTATCCGACGCGGCCGGTACGCTGGATCGTCGGTTATCCGCCTGGCAGCGGAGCCGACACCTTCGCGCGCTTGATTGGTCAACCGCTGTCAGAGCGGCTCGGCCAGCCAGTCGTCATCGAGAACCGGCCGGGCGCGGGCACCAATATTGGCACCGAGGCGGTCGTACATGCGGCGCCCGACGGCTACACGCTGCTCCTGGTCAGTCCGCCGAATGCCGTCAACGCGACGCTCTACCTGGACCTCAAATTCAATTTTTTACGCGATATTGTCCCGGTGGCGAGCTTCGCCCAGGTGCCTAATGTCATGGTGGTGGATCCTTCGTTTCCGGCCAAGACGCTTCCCGAGTTCATCGCTTATGCCAAGGCCAATCCGGGCAAGGTCGACATGGCCTCGTCCGGCACCGGGTCCGCGTCGCATCTGTCCGGCGAACTATTCAAATCCATGGCCGGCATTAACATGCTTCACGTCCCGTATCGCGGCTCCCCGGCGATACTTCCCGACCTCTTCAGCGGTCGTGTGCAGGTGACCTTCAATATCATGTCCGCCTTCGTCGGATACATCAGAGCCGGCAAGCTGCGCGCGCTGGGGGTCACCACTGCGGCGCGCTCGGAGGCATTGCCGGACGTTCCGGCCGTCGGCGAATTCGTGCCCGGATACGAAATGAGCAATTGGGAGGGCGTCGGCGCGCCCAAGAACACGCCGGCTGAAATCGTCGACAAGCTCAACAACGAGATCAACGCGGTCATTTCCGATTCGAACATGAAGGCGCGGTTTGCCGACCTGGGCGCCACCGCCCTCATCGGCTCCCCTGCGGAATTCGGCAAGCTCATTGCGAACGAAACCGAGAAGTGGGGCAAGGTGATCAGGGCCGCCGACATCAAGCCGGAATGATGCCCTGACATGCGGGTGGCCGATCAGCAAGGCGGCAGGCATCAAGTTGGAGTGATGCACCCGCATGAGCCGACGGCCGGTCTAGTCCCGATAGCCGCCGGATCGTCAGGCCTGTAGCGATGCGCAACGAGCCAAGAGATGCCCTTCGCATGCGCGGTTAGGTAGTATAATTTGTAGCTTGGCGCCGGATCATAGGGGAATACTTATGAAAAGGTTTTCGACCGTGATGCTTGTTATGGCTACTCTAACGACAATCGCCACCGTGGCTCACGGCCAGCAGGCGCTCACGAAAGACCAGATAATTGGAACCTTCAAGTTGTTATCGTTCTACGATGAGAGCGTTGCGACCGGCAAGAGAACGAACGTGTTCGGCGAGAATCCGCGTGGGTACTTGATCTTGACGCGCGACGAGCGGATTGCCTTGATCCACGTCGCCGCATCACGGGAGGGGCCGAAAAGCCTGCCGCCCACGGACACGGAAGCGGCCGGGCTTTTCAAGAGCATGCTGGCGTACATCGGCAAGTATGAGATCGATCCGACGCCTCCCACAGCAGCCGGAACGAAGATTATCCTTCGGGCAGAGATTGCGTCGAATCCTTTGATCGAAGGGAGAGACCGAGGATTCTTTTTGAGAGTGGATGGGGACAAACTTATCTTCAAGACAAACCCGCCAGCACCTAGCCCCCTCACGGGCGAGGTCAGCACTCGGAACGCTATCTCGGAACGGGTGCAGTGAGGGGTTAGATTTCCCGATGTCCTCGCGGCAACCAAGCTCAGGGCGTATGGGTGCCTGCTTTCGCAGGCACGACTCCGGAGAAAATATCTATGCGTCGGCCCGCAGGAAAATCAGCTCCGTGTCGTCATAGCTCCGGCGCTCGAGCTGCGTGAAGCCGGCGGGCGGCGTGAAGTCGGCTTCGACAGATTCCTCGACCACCACCAGCGCGTCCGGCAACAGCCAGCCGCCTTTTAGCGCAGAGGCAAGCGCGCGCGCGGCGAGGCCCTGCCCATACGGAGGATCCAGAAACGCGAGGCTGAATGGTTCGAGCGGATGGACGTCGCCGAGCGCAGTGGCATCACGACGGAAGATGCGCGCCGTCCCGCCGAGCCCGAGCGCGGTGACGTTGTCGCGCAGCAAGGCCCGCGCCTCTGCGGCCGCATCGATCAACAGCGCAAAGGCGGCGCCGCGCGACAACGCCTCCAAGCCGAGCGCCCCGGTGCCGGCGAACAGGTCGAGCACGCGTGCGCCGGTGACCGGATCCCCGTAGGCATGGATGAGAATGTTGAACAGGCTTTCGCGCAAACGGTCGGCGGTCGGCCGGATCGCACTCGACCGCGGAGCAACGAGCCCACGCCCGCGCAAGCGTCCGCCGACGATCCGCATCAGAGCATGATCCCGAAAAAGCCTGCCCCCGACGTGATCGGGGGTGGACACCGGTTTTCGGAAAAGATCATGCTCCACCAATTTAATGCTCTCGCGGATGCGGGCGGTGCGATCCGCGCCGGCGATCACGCCGCGCCAGCTCCGGCTCGCCGAGCCGCTCGGCGTCGCGCCAGCGCTTGCGCTTGGTGGCAGGTTTGGTCGAGCCTTCGGAGAGCCCGTCGTCCGGTCGTCCCCGCGAAAGCGGGGACCCAGTGCGTTTCGCAAAATGCTCTTGGTACTCGCGTTTGCCAGCATTTTTCGAAGGGGCTGGATTCCCAGCATGGCCCGTCGGAGACTGGCGTAAACGCCCTGATGCGCGGGAATGACCGGAAGCAGCAGCTTTCCTCGCAGCGCGCGGCGGCCCTCGTTCAAGCAGCGCGTCTTCGGAGGAGGCAAGCAGCGGAGCGGAGAAATCAGCGCCTGAGAGCGCGGCAACGCGCTCGCCCAGCTGATCGCGCAGCACCCGGGTCTTGACCTCCTCGACGGCGCCTTCAGGCAGGTCGCCGAGCTGAAAGGGCCCGAAGGAAATGCGGATCAGCCGGTTGACCGCCAGCCCGAGATGGCCGAGCACGTTCTTGACCTCGCGGTTCTTGCCTTCGCGCATTGCAAAGGTGAGCCACACATTGCTGCCCTGCTCGCGCTCGAGTCTGGCCTCGATCGCCCCATAGCGAACGCGGTCGATGGTGATTCCATCGCGCAGGTGCTCGAGCGCTTCCTGGCTTACACGGCCGTGCGCGCGCACCCGGTAGCGCCGCAGCCAGCCGGTCGCCGGCAGCTCGAGCGTGCGGGCGAGCCCGCCGTCGTTGGTCAGGAGGAGCAGTCCCTCGGTGTTGATATCGAGCCGTCCGACGCTGATGAGGCGCGGCAGACCCTTGGGCAGGGCAGCAAAAATGGTCGGCCGGCCGCGCGCATCGGCGTGGCTGGTCAAAAGTCCGCGCGGCTTGTGGTAGAGAAAAAGCCGCGTGCGCTCGCGGGCCTTGAGCGGCTCGCCATCGACCGTGATGCGATCCTCACGCGAAACGTCGAGAGCCGGTGACGCGATAGGCTTGCCGTTGACCGCAACCCGCCCGGCCGCGATCCAGGCTTCCGCTTCCCGGCGCGAGCACAGCCCGGCACGCGCCATCACCTTGGCGATACGTTCGCCCTGCTTGCCGCCCCTGCTTTGCCTTCGACCTTCGCCCGCCATGGCTTCCTCGGTGCTGTTGCCTGTATAGAAGCATCGAGGACCGACACAAGATGATCCAAGCTTCGTGATCCAAGCTTCGCAGACACCCGCATCATCGTACATGGACCTGGCCCTGGGGCAGGCGCGGGCTGCTGCCGCCGCCGGCGAGGTGCCGGTGGGTTGCGTCATCGTCCGCGGCGCCAAGGTGATCGCACAGGCAGGCAATCTCACCCTCGCCGATCGCGATCCGACGGCCCATTGCGAGATGGTGGCGATCCGGGCGGCGGCGCTCGCTTCAGGCAGCGAGCGGCTCAGCGATTGCGACCTCTATGTCACGCTCGAGCCCTGTGCCATGTGCGCGGCGGCGATTTCGTTTGCCCGCATCCGCCGCCTTTATTATGGGGCCGCCGATCCCAAAGGCGGCGCGGTCGACAACGGGGTGCGGTTCTTTGCTTCGCCGACCTGCCACTTCCGCCCGGAAGTCTACGCCGGGATCGGGGAGACCGCGGCCGCGGCGCTGCTCAAGGAATTCTTTCGCGAGCGAAGATGAAGGTTGGTCCCTTACGTGGCCAACAACCGCTCCAGCGCAGCGCGCACCTCGGCTTTGGCCGGCTCGGCAGCGCGCAGGATGGCGCTCGCTTGCAGGAAGTCGAGCGTGCGGAAATGTCCAACATTGGGGCGGACCACCAGATCGGGCGCGCTGTGCTTCAATTTCTCGGCCGTGATCGTGTTGGCCATGACCAAGACGGTTGTTATCAGGCATTCCCAAGGATTAGGGAGATCGCGCCGCTCCTCATTGGGGACGCCCGAAATATCGACTGCCATCACGATGTCGGCCTTTCCGCGCAACTGATCGAACGGCAGTGGGTTGGTGGCGCCCCCGTCGACCAACACCTTGTCGTCGATGAGGACCGGACGCATCAGGCTCGGCAACGCAATTGAAGCCGCAAGTGCGGGACGCAAGGGACCGAAGGAGAATGCGACCTGTTGGCGCCGATAAAGATCCGACGCCACGACGGTCAGTGGAATCTTCAGACCGGCAAAATCCTCCGGCAGCGACCGCGGCATGAACTGCTCACAGAACTTCTCGGCATCGATGATGGTGGCGCTGCCGAAGCCGGCGGCAAACAGGCTGGCGAAGGACCCGGCGCGCGCGGCGATCAGGCGGCGGAACACTTCGGTGCGGTCATGCGCGAGGGCGATCGCGTAATGCCGGATTTCCTTGCCGCTGAGGCCGGCCGCATAGGCGGCGCCGATGAGCGCGCCGATCGAGGTGCCGGCGATGGCGGTGGGCTGCAGGCCGAGCTCATCGAGTGCTTCCAGCACCGCGATATGGCCGAGCCCGCGGGCGCCGCCGCCGCCGAGCGCAAGGGCAACCGTCTTCATCGGGACGTCACGGCCTCGCGGGCGATCGCCTGATGGCCGATATCGCGGCGACAGAAGCCATCCAGCCAACGGATGCGGTCGACCGCCTGGTAGGCGCGCTGCTGCGCTTCACCAACCGTCTTGCCGAGTGCCGAAACGTTGAGCACGCGGCCGCCATTGGCGAGGATGCGGTCGCCTGCCGTCATCGTGCCGGCATGAAATATCTGCACGCCCTCGACGGCTGCGGCAGCATCGAGGCCGCTGATCTCCGTTCCCTTGGCGTAGTGCCCGGGATAGCCCTTGGCGGCCATGACAACCGTCAAGGCTGCGTCCGCAAACCAGCGCAAATCGAAATTCTTCAGCACGCCGTCGCAGGAGGCGAGCAGCGCCGGCACCAAGTCCGACATCAGCCGCAGCATCAGCACCTGGCATTCGGGATCGCCGAAGCGGACGTTATACTCGATGAGCTTGGGCCCGGTCGCGGTGAGCATCAATCCGGCATAGAGCACACCTTTGAACGGCGTGCCCTGCTGCTTCATGGCACGCACGGTCGGCAGGACGATCTCGTCCATCACGCGTGCGCCGAGCACAGGCGTGAGCGCAGGAGCCGGCGAATAGGCGCCCATGCCGCCGGTATTTGGCCCCTGATCGCCGTCGAAGGCACGCTTGTGATCCTGGGCCGAGGCGAGCGGGATTGCATTCTCGCCATCGCATAGCGCAAAGAATGAAGCTTCCTCGCCGGTCAGGAATTCCTCGATCACGAGCTGGGCGCCGGCCACCCCGAAGCTGCCGGTGAGCATTGCGTCGATCGCCGCCTCGGCCTCCGCAATGCTTCCCGCCACCACCACGCCCTTGCCAGCCGCGAGTCCGTCGGCCTTCACCACGATCGGAGCCCCGTGCGACCGCACATAGGCCTTGGCGGGAGCCGCGGCCGTGAAGCGCTCGTAGGCGGCGGTCGGTATTCCGTTTGCCCGGCAGAGATCCTTGGTGAAACCCTTCGATCCTTCGAGCCGGGCCGCCGCCTTGCTCGGCCCAAATGCCTTGATCCCGGCGGCGGCCAGATCATCCACGATGCCGGCACACAGCGGCGTCTCCGGACCGACCACCACCAGGTCGATCAGCTCCTTCTGGCAGAACCCGATGACCGCCGCATGATCGGCCGGATCGAGGGCGGCGATTTCGCATTCCTGGGCAATGCCGGCATTGCCGGGCGCACAGATGAGCCGCGCGACCAGCGGGCTTGCCGCAATCTTCCAGGCGAGTGCGTGCTCGCGGCCCCCCGAGCCGAGCAGAAGGATGTTCATATGATCCGCGCTTTATCCGGTCCCTGTGGCGCACGCATGATGTGCCGAGGACGCACCAAGCGTGCCGAAACCCCGATGGCCACGACAGTTGCGGCGATCTCATTAACCGATCGGCTGCGGTGCGGAAAGCGTTGACCGCATCATGGCAGTTTTAACGAACCCCCCGCCACATCGTTTACGCCTCGCCCTCATGCTGTGTGCGGAACGATTTCAACACGGACGAGCCCGCCATGTCGCTGTTCCGGCCGCGAGACCTCGGCGAACGCCGCAAGACCATCCGCCATGATGTGAGCTACCTGGCGCAGATCGATCCCGGCGATGGCTCCGGGCCGGTCAGCTGCATCATCAGCGACATCTCGCTCGGCGGCGCCAAGCTCACGGTCGGTGCGCGCGAGGTGCCGGAGGAGTTCACCCTCTGGTTCCGCCGGCGCTGCCGCGTGACGCGACGCGCCGATGGGCAGATCGGTGTCCGGTTCGTTGCAGGAAGCTGAGCGGCAGAGCGATCTTCCTCAGTTACCGCTCTTCCGGCTTCGAAGCGAATTCCAACAATTTGGCACGAGCCGGCCACCTCCGAACCACGAAAATGTCCCAACCGACCGGCAGAAACACCCTCGGGCCGGGGGGGGGCGCGCGTATCTGCGCGGGAGGGACCATGTGTAGCTGGTACCGGGCGGCGCTGCGCGCAGCCGCAATCCTCGTCACTTTGCTTCTGCCGATCGCCGCCTTTGCGGCCGGGCATCTGGACGAGCAGTCCTCCCGCGACGACGTGATGCGTTGGATTGACGGCTACCGGGCGCGGCCGGATCCGGGCGCGTTGCACGCCGCCGTGAAGGTCATGAGCCTGCGCGGTATGCTGCACGACGCCGATCAGGCGAGCGTCTATGTGGGTTTCCTGGCCGGCGCCATCGGAGCGCATCCGGCCACTGCCGAGAGCCTCATCGCCAAGATCCTGCCCGCCTTCGCCGAGGAAGACCAATGGGTGCTGGTGCGGGCAATCGCCTATTCGGGGCTGCCCGACTGGAAGCCGCTGCTGGAGAAATTCGCCAGCCGCATGCCGTCGCGCGACGTGATGATCAAAAAATATCTTGATAGCGAGCTTCCTACCCTCGACCACGTACCGCTCGAGACCGACAAGCCGGGGTTCATGGACCAAGTGAAGGGCTTTTTCGGCGGCAGCTCGGAGAAGCATATTGCTCTCACCTTCGATACCAGCCCCGAGCTTCTCGATGTGCTCTGGGGCATGTATTTCGCGACCGGCAGCTATCAGCCGGTGTCCCGAATCATTGAATTGCTGCCCTGGTCCAAGGATCAGGAAAGCGTTGACCGGCTCACCGTCGGCGGCATGGCCAAGTACACGCTGGTGAGCAACGCCGCCCGCAGCAAGGATCTGCTCGCCATGCTCAAGCGCGCGAACAACCATCAGCCCAAATCGATCACGCCGCTCCTGAGCGAGGTCATCGAGGCGGCCGAGACCATGGACGCTGCGCGCGTGCGCAAGGAGGAGCTCGCCGCGATCGAGGACCTCAAGACCAAGGGCCCGAACTCGCGGCGCGAGGTCTCGCTGTGGGGCAAGGTCGGTGAGGGCGCGCTGGCGATCGGCTGCATCGCGGCCGCCGCGGCAGGCCAGCTCGAGCTCGGCCTGCCTTGCGTGATCGGCGGCGCCACCTCTTCGGCCGCGCTGTCGGCGTTTGATGGGCAGAAGTGAGGCGTGGGGCAAATTACCAAGGATTAATTTCTTCGACACGAGGCGGAAGGGATGGGTCTCGTATGCGGTCGCGGACTGTCGGATGCTTCGGCGTCCAGGCGGTCCGGCCGGGAGGGGGTTTGTGGGTTCGCGTAGCCTCCCCTGGCTCGGCCCGTCCTGATCCTGCCCCGCGTCCGCAGCACTTCCATCGGAACCCCGCCTCTTCGCCGGTGCGGTCCGCTACGGCGGGGAACGTCCGCCTCACTCCCGATACCGCCGCCTCGATTGAGTGCCGGTTTTTCACGCCGCCTGTTATCAGGCCAGCGCAGGCTTCCAACTTTTTTTCGCTCGGTATTTCTTTGTCGCTCTTGCCCGTGTTCGCTGGCAGCGTCGCCTCCGCGGAGCCTAACGACGGGAAAAAAGAACACGCCGAGCAGGAGCCTATGAGCGTCAAATATTACGGAGCGTCATCTGTGATCGCGCGATCTGTGATTACTTCGGAGCGTGCGCGCTCGTTTAATAGGCGGCCGTTTGATACGCGGCTTGACCGCATGGCAAAGCTAGCCTCCGGAAACCAAGCCGTGTCGAAAACTCTTCGGGCCATCTCCAGATCGAGATGAGGGCGAATCTGAGTCTTGAAAGCGCGGTCCAAACTTTGGAACTCGTAACGGCAGTCGTCGGCGCGCCGCTTCGGCAGCGTCCCATGCTTCGTCATCATGTTGGCCATGTCGCTGGCCACGTCAGCGAAGGTCGCCGGATCCGCGCCGTATGCCAGGCAGATGATGTTGTAGAAGCGCTGCTCGGGCAGACTATGAACGCTCGCGTAATTCTTACCCCACGGCACGTCCGCCATGAATTCATCAGACGTATAGGCCGCCCCTCGACCCAGCGCCGTGCCTGGTCCTCGCCGAAGCTCAGCATGATATAAGCGGCGAACATGTCGGCTGCGTCCTCCTCGCGCCCGAACAGCGGCACCTGAAAAATATCGAACACAGCGTGCCCGGTTTCGTGCAGGGTCCAGAACAGGAATTGGCCGACGATCGCATCATGCCGGGTCACGCTGGAGCGGACATTGTCGTCGGTCGTAATCTTGATGATGTTCTCCAGCAACTCATAGCACATGTGGATGGTCGGCCCTGAATCACCTGGATCATCGCGGCTGTACCAGGAATTGATTGTACCGTCGCATCCGAAAGTCTTGATCAACAGCCCCTGGGCCGGCAGTCGCAGCGGGGATAGTATCTGCTGTATCGTCTCGAGCACCTGGTTATTCTGGAGTGTCTCATAGAGCTGCTGGTGCTCGGGATTCTTTGGGGGATCGTACTGAATGCGGATTCGGTCAAGCTGCTCCCTCTCGGAGTCGGCCGCCAGAGTATCGCGCCTGTCCGGCCCGCCGCGCTCCAGCACCAACGGCGCGCCCAGGATGTAAAGCCGGTCTCCTGAGCGATAGATGGTGATGCCGCGCCCCGGATCGCGGGCACCCAAGTCTCTGATCGTGGCAGCAGCATCGGGCTTCGCCGGCAACGGGGCGATGCTGAAGGTCTGCCCATCGATGAAAATGCTTTCCTGGTCGGCGATGGTGCCGGGCCCAGACTGCGAGCGGGCTTCCGGCGGCGCCGCCAGTCCTGACGCCAAACTGATCCAAGCCACGATAATTGCCCTGGGGGCGCACTTGAAGTTGCTCACGATCGTCTCTTCGGGCTAAGCGCCCCCGCATAACACAACCACCATCCAGCGGTCGGAAGTTGATGTAGATCAAATTATGCGCGGTATGAGCAGCCGCGATGATCCGTTGCAGAGCGTCCGCCGGGCAATTTAGAGGGTTCCGTTGTGGGTACGTTCGTTCCGACGGCCGGGTGCGCGCGCCGGGAATCGCCGCCAGCGACGATCCCGATGGCTCCGCGCGAAACGTCGCAGGCGCGAACTCCGATCCATTCGACCGGAATACGCGTCACCGCGCCAGCGGATCAGGCCGCAGCTGGAAATGCACCACCTTGCTGGTCGTGCCTTTGCCACCCTCGATGTGGTAGGGGGCGCGGCCCGCATAGGTCGACCACAACCCCCTGCCCTTCCAGCCCGCATCCGGATCATCGATGCGGCCGTCGAGCCCCTTGGCGTGGAAGCCCATCGGATAGGGCACACGCAAGATCACGAACTTGCCGTCCGACAGCGCCACCAGCGAGTCTGACATATTGCCGGTCGAGATCGGCACATTGCGGCCTAAACCGAATGTGTCGAACTGATCGACCCAGGTGTAGTAGCTTGATTCTACCGCGCCTGGCTCATCGAGCCCCTCGAACTGCGGGCCGGGGAATTGATAGAGCGTCCAGCCCTCCGGGCACTGGCGGCCGGTCGCCTCAGGCCCGTTGAGCGGGCCTTTGCATTTCTTGCGGTCGAAGCTCGCGAGATGGCCGCTGGAGAGCGGAATCCACACAACACCGTTGCGGTCGATGTCCATGCCGCGCGGCCCGAAGCCATTGACCTTGGCGCGCGGGTCGTTGAACGGCACCTCGAAATATTCCGAGAGCGTGGTCTCGGGCGGGTTGCTGCCCGGTATCACATGCACCACGCCGCCCGGCATTGTCATGACCGAGCCCCACACCGTCCCGTCATTGGGATCGACGCCGATGCCGTAGAGTCCCGCCAGGATGCGCTTCTGTTTGGTTGGATCGACCGGCTGATTGGGCTGCACGTAGTCGCCCTCGCGCCTGCCCTTGCCGTTGGTGTCGAGAATGAACGGCGCCCAGCCTTGCGATTTGGCGGCATCGCCGGTCTCCAGGAACTTCTTGGTGTTGAGCCAGCCGATCACCGGCGCACGGGCGCCGCCGGCCGAGAACCAGAGCGTGTTGTCGGCATCCTCCGCAAAGGCCATGTGGTGGGTGGTGAAGCACAGATCGACATAGGTGAGCTTGTCGGCCTTGGGATCGTAGAGCGCGGCCTGTCTTCCCGCCGAGTCCATCGGGAACACCTTGGCAGAGGGGAGATCGGATCCCTTGCGGCAATAGGCCGGCGTGGCAGGATTGCGAATCCGTGCCGTCATCCAGACGCGCCCATCCTGATCGATCATCGGATTATGCACCGAGGTCTGGCTGTGCCAGATCATCTCGTCGCCCCAATAGGGCGAGGCGAGCCGCGGGAAGCCACCTGACTGGATGAACGATCCGCTCGACGTATTGGGGTCGCGCGGCGACATTTTCAGATAAGTCACCGAATTCGATTTGGGATCGAGGATAGGCAGGTTGTCGGTCGAATCCTCGGTCGCGCTGTAGATCTTCCCATACGGATTGACGGTCGGATGTCGCTTGTCGGTTGCGATCTCGTCATGCAGATAGGTCTTGGCATCGCCCCAGTCCCACATGGTGATGACGACGTTGCGCTCGATACCTTCGGGCCGCCTTGGCTTCGATTTCGGCAACTCGCCGGCGGCGATCCGATCGGTCCAATCGGCGAAGTTCTGCAATGCGCGCTGCGTGTCGATCTCGCCGATATCAATCACCATGGTTTCGGCCGCCGGGCCGACCTGCACCCGATGAGTCCAGGCCTCGAACGAATTGGCGAACGTACCGAGCGCCGGCGAGATGGTGCGGGTCGGCTTGTTGCCGATCTGGTGGCAGGAATTGCAGCCCTGGGTCTTGATGGTGGCGAGCCACTGGCCCTGGCTCTTGACGCTCGGCGACATGCCGTTGCCGCTCGGACCGGTGCCCGGGAACAGGCTCTTGTCCGGAATCTTCAGCATCGAATACCAGTATTGCGCCGGGTAGTAGTCGGCGGCCGCCGCCGCACTCGGCGCCACGACCGCGCTCAAGTTGAGAATCTTGCCCGGCACGATTTCTTGCTTGGGTGAATCCACCAGGCCGTAGCCGCGCACCCAGACCACATAGTTGGCCTTCGGCAGATCAGGGATCACATAGCGGCCCTGATCGTCGGTGACGACGATCTTGACGTATTTGGTCGGCAGGTCCGTGGTCTGAGCGATCACCCAGACGCCGGCTTCCGGCCCATTCGGGCTGGTGACGACGCCACCAAGATCATTTGCGCCGATGCTGGGCGCGGCACTTGCGGCGCTCTGCTGCGCCTGCGCGTTTGCGATCGACCCCAGCCCTATCAGCAGCGCGATCGCGGCCGCGCTCAAATTGAAACGATTCGCCATCTTCATTGGAAGCTCCTGTTCCCTCGCCGCGCGCTGTCGGTCGTTATTTTTAGGTTTGGCTCGCCGGAGTGCCGACACTCCACAAGCTTAGCCCGATCGGACAGGGACGCCAACGGAGGCGGCACGCCCTAGGGGGTGCCGCGCCCGAGCCATTGCGCGGCGCGCGCCGCAACCGCAGGCGGTGTCTGATAGACTCGGGCGACGAAGCTTGCGATCGCTTGTCCATCCGTCGGTGCGATTGTTAGGGAGGCCTGCTCGGCTTCGGCCAATAGCGCCTTGTCCCGCATGGCTGCGTTGAAAGCGAGCCGCAGCGCTGCCACACGTTCAGGGGGCGTGCCGGGCGGCGCCGCCAGCGGCCGCTCCATATCGACCCAGCCGAACACCAGGCGCAATATCTGGCGATCCTCTTCCCGCTTGGCATAGTCCATCACGAAGGGAACGCCGGCCAGCTCAGGATTGGGCTTGAGGGCGATCTGCAAGAGGATATTGATCTTGCCGTCGGTGAGACCGCCGTTGCGTATGGAATCGAGCGTCACCCCGCAGAAGCCGTCGATCTCTCCGCGTTGCATGGCGAGCCGCAACGCTGCGCTTCCCGCATAACCTTTGACCAATTTGAGCCGCGTGCCGAGCACATTGTTCAAGACGACCGGGAAATCGTAGGTCGAGGTGCCGGCGGTGCCGGTCACCATCTCGGCAGAGAACGTGTCGTCGATCGTCTTGAAACGGCTCGCCGGGGAAGCCACACAAATATTGGTCTCTGCCGCAGGCGCCCCGATCCAGTTGAAGGCGCGCGGATCGTAGTTGACCGGAACGCCGCCGATCACGGGGTCGACCACGATGTTGCCGGCGAACAGCCCGATCTCCGATCCATCCTTGGGGGAGACATTGAACACATGGTTGACCGCAAGCACGCTGCCGGCGCCCTGCATGTTCTTGACCACTACGGATGGCGCGCCCGGGATGTACGTCCCCAGATGGCGTGCGATCAAGCGCGCATAGGCGTCCGCACCGCCCCCGACATTGAATCCGACGAGGATCGTGACGGTGCGGCCGCGATAGAAATCTGCGACGTCATCGGCACGTGCCGGCGTGACCGGCGACGCGAAAAGCGATGCGCCGGCCATGAAGATTGCGCCCGCCAAATGTGCCAATTCCCGCGCAACCTTCATCGGATATCCATGAGAGATTCACTGTCCGGCATCCTAGCGCATGTTCCGATCGAAGAGACTCACTCCAGTCGTCACCCGCGGGCATAGCCCGCCAAAGACGGGCGTAAGACGCCCTGATGACCCGCGGGTCCATCCTTTTCGCAAGAAGATGGATTGCCGGGTCAAGCCTGATCAAGCCCGGCAATGACGCTGAAGTGGATCAATTCGACCGGCAACCGCCTTAGTTCAGGCTTCCGTCAGCACAAACTTCTGCTTACAAGGCGGTTCAGGATTCTGGAACCATGGTCGATCTCGCCGTGCAGCCCGGATTGAAGGGAACCGCCCATCTCAAGGTGGGTGTCGAGCACACCGCCCCCAGCATCGGCAGCGGCAAGGTGGGTGTGCTCGCCACACCGGTCATGATCAACCTGATCGAGGCGGCAGCGCTCGCGGCGGTCGAGCATCTGCTGCCAGCCGGGCACCAGAGCCTCGGCATCCACCTCGATGTCCGGCATTTTGCCGCTACCCCAATCGGCATGAACGTCACCGCAACGGCCGAGTTGACCGCGGTCGAAGGCCGCACGCTTTCATTTCAGGTCGAAGCGCACGACGACAAAGAGCCGATCGGCGGCGGCACGCATCAGCGCGTCGTCGTCAATGTGGCACGCTTCGACGAGCGCGTGCAGCGGAAGCTCAGAGGATGTCAGCGGCCAGAGGTGTGATGCAGGATTTGGTCGACCACAGGAGGAGCGGCTTTGCGATCGATCCGATCACCCTGGAAGTGATCCGGCACGGCCTGGTGGCGATCACCAATCAGATCGACGCCAACATCAAGCGCACCGCGTTCAGCCCCTACATCTACGAGTACAATGATTTCGCGGTCGGGTTCACCGATCCGGACGGGCAACTGGTCGCGCAATGCACCGGCGGGATGCCGCCGTTCGTCGCCGACTCGGTCGGCATGGCGGTGCGCGATGGCTTAAACGTGTACGGACGCGACCGCCTTCACGCCGGCGACGTGGTGCTGTGCAACCACGCGGCCGTGCAGGGCCAGCACCTCAATAACACTGTTATGTACACCCCGATCCACGCCGGCCCGGACCGCGCGATGCTGGTCGGCTTCTTCGCCATCAATGTGCATTGGATCGATATCGGGGGAGCGGTGCCGCGCTCGAGCGACATTTTTGCCGAAGGGCTGCAGCTGCGCTCGATCAAGCTGTGGTCGAAGGGCGAGCCGATCGAAGAGGTCTATCGCATTATCGAGTGCAATACGCGTCAGCCGACGGAGCTCATGGGCGATATCGCGGCGCAGCTTGCCGGCTGCCTGCTTGGGCGCGACCTGACCGCAGAGCTTGCCGACAAATATGGCACTGCGATCTTCGCGCGCGCGACCGCGCTTATCCTCGACCAATCGGAAGCCGCCGCGCGAGCGCTCATCCGCGCAATGCCGGACGGCGTCTACAGCGCGGAGACCTTTCTCGACAATGACCGCGACGGCGATGAGCCGCTGCCGATCCGCGTCAAGGTCACGGTCGCGGGCGAGGAGATGACGATCGATTATTCCGGCATGGCCGAGCAGGTGAAGGGGCCGATCAATTCCGGCTATTTCGGCGGCGGGCAGACCACCGCGCGCGTCGCCTTCAAATATCTGATGGGTGCGGGCGAGATGGCCAATGAAGGCACCTTCCGTCCGCTCAAGCTGGTGCTGCCGCCCGGAAGGATTCTGAGCGCCGCCGCAACCGCCCCGATGGGCAACTACTCGACGCCGTTCCCGACCGTGATCGACACGGTGATCAAAGCACTGGAAACGGCGCTGCCGGACCGTGTTCCAGGCGGGCATTTCGGCACCCATTCCGGCATTCGCTTCTACGGCAAGCGCCCGGACGGAACGTTCTTCGGCACCCATGACAGCGGCCATGGCGGCTGGGGCGCCTGCGCGACCCACGATGGGGCCGGTCCGTTTCGCACCATGGCGCATGGCGATACGCGCATTATTCCGCTCGAGCTGCAGGAAGCCACGTTGCCGCTGCGCATGGAGGAATTTTCGCTGCGCCAGGATTCCGCCGGCGCCGGCACGTTCCGCGGCGGCCTCGGCTTCCGCAAGACCTATCTGGTCCTCGAGCCCTGCACGGTGCAGACCAATCTTGACCGCACAAAATATCCGCCTTGGGGCGTGCGGGGCGGATGCGAGGCCAAGCGTGGGCGCTTCACGCTTCTGCGCGGCGCGACCGGGGAACGAAGATCGGTGGCCAAGGAAAAAGGCCTGGCGCTCGAGGCGGGCGACCTGTTGACTGTCGAAACCGCCGGCGGCGGCGGCTACGGACCACCCACTAAGCGCGTCCTTGCGGCCATCCAGCGTGACCTCGATGCCGGCTATATTTCTGTCAAAGGAGCCGGGCGCGACTATGGGGTCGAGGTCGGGGTCGACGGTCGAGCGCACCGCCCCATCCGAACGCACGACCAACACGGCACCGAACCGACGGCCGGAGCCGACCAGGGAGAGCTCAATTGAGGCGAGCGATCCATTGCCTGCTTGCTTCCGCGCTCACGGTTTGGAGCGCGGCCGTTACGCTCGCCACTCCGGCGGGCGCCGACACGGTCGAGGAGTTTTATCGCGGCAAGACCATCACGATGATCGTCGGCACCGGGGTCGGCGCCGGTGCAGTGAGCGCCTATCCGATGGCGCTCGCCCCCGTCATCAAGAAATACATACCGGGGCATCCAAACATCGTCGTCTCCTACATGCCGGGCGCCGGCGGCATCAAGGCCGCGAGCTACATCTACGGCATCGCCCCGCAGGACGGCACCGCCTGGGGATTCATCACCCGCGGCTTCTTGCTAGCGCCGCTGCTCAAGCTCTCCCAGGCCCAGTTCGATCCCACCAAATTCAACTGGATCGGCAGCCCGAGCCGCACCGTATCGGTGGGACTGGTATGGAATGCCGCCACCGACGTGCGCAGCATCGAGGATGCTCGGCGGAAGGAGGTGGTGGTCGGCGCCACCAGCATCGCGCAAGACACCGGAATATTTCCGCGCGCGCTGAACCGCATCGTCGGAACGAGGTTCAAGATCGTGACCGGCTATGCGAGCGTCGGCGCCGTCGATCTGGCGCTCGAGCGCGGCGAAGTACAGGGCAAGGTCGGCACCACCTGGAAATCGCTCAACAGCGGACCAAGCGCCCGTTGGGTGGCTGACAATATCGTGACGGTCCTGGTGCAACTCGGGGTCAAGAAGGCGCCAGAGATTCCCGCCGATGTGCCGCTCGGCCTCGATCTCGCCCGTACGCCACAGGACCGTCAGGTGCTCGAAGTGCTGTGTGCGCCGAGCGCGACCGGTTATCCCTCGTTCATGGGACCGGGCGTCCCCCTTGAGCGGGTCGAAGCGATCCGCAGCGCGTATCAGCAAAGCCTGAAAGACCCGGAGCTCATCACGGCGATCGAGAGGCAGGGGCTTGATCTCGATCCGATCGGACCTGAAGAACTCTCCGATATCGTGCGCGGCATATACGCGCTGCCGCCTGCCGCGGTGGAGGGTGCGCGCGATCTCCTGCCCGCGCTATAATGCGTTTCGGATTGGGAACCTTGAGGATAGGAGCTGGTTTCCGCATGGAGCTTGCGGGGACCCGCTCAAGTCAACCGGGAGCATCGAGATGAAACAGCATGCAGCAGGCTTCGCCGCGGTGATCGCAACCTTGAGCGGTCTGTGCGGGCAAGCCTCCGCCGAGACCATCGCTACCCTGACCAAGGGGCAGTCCAATCCGATCGTGCGTGGCGTGCGCGTGGGCAGCGAGCAAATGGCAAGCAAGCTCGGCGCCATGACCCAACATTTCATTCCGCGGACCGAGAACAGCGTGCCGGAGCAAATTGCGCTGGTCGACGATGTGCTGAGCAACAAGCCGGATGCGCTGGTGTTCAGCCCGTCCGACCCGAAAGCGCTGATCCCGGCGGTCGACAAGTTCAACGCCGCCGGCATTGCGGTGGTCAATGTCATTGATCGTCTCGCCGGCGGGCAAACCGTCGCTTATGTGGGCAACGACGACTACGATGTTGCGCTGGTGACCGCGCGCTACCTGCTCAAGGCCATGAATGGCAAGGGCAACGTGGTGATCTTGGAGGGCCCGCCCACATTGCCGACCGCGGTCGCCCGCTCGCGCGGCTTCAATGATGCGCTCAAGGAATTTCCCAACGTGAAGCTCTTGGAAGCCAAGTCGGCCAACTACGCAAAGCCGGCCGCGCAGCAGAACATGCGCGATTTCCTGCGCGCCTATCCGCAGATCGATGGCGTGCTCGCCGCCAACGATCCGATGGCGATCGGCGCCAACGATGCCCTCAAGGCCGCCGGCAAGAAAGCCTTGGTGGTCGGCATCAATGCCAGCGCCGAGGTATTGCCGATGATCAAATCGGGGGAGATTCTCGCAACCGGCGACTACAACGGCTATATCCAGGGCTGCCTCGCGGCGGAGATCGCGGTGCGCCATCTCCACCACCAGGAGACCCCCAAGGAGGTGATCCTCAAATCGGTGGTGGTCGACAAGACCAATTATCAGCCCTACGAGACACCGATGGACAAGCGCACCTGCCCGACGCTTGACAGCGTAGCGGGGAAATAATCCAACGTTCGATGAGGCGCGTGACGCAGGCATGACCGACCGTATCGAGACCGCGCCCGCGGGCGAGACGCGCCCCAACCTCGTCGAGTGGACCGTCTCCGAGCTCTCGGCGGCGGTGAAGCGATCGCTCGAGGACGCCTACGGTTTCGTGCGCGTGCGCGGCGAGATTTCCGGCTTTCGCGGCGCGCATTCCTCCGGACATTGCTACTTCGCCCTCAAGGACGAAAACGCCAAGATCGAGGCGGTGATCTGGCGCAGCGCACTCGCGCGCATGCGGACCAAGCCGGCAGAAGGGCTCGAGGTGGTGGTAACAGGCCGCCTCACCACCTTTCCGGGCAAATCGACCTACCAGATCGTCGTCGAGACGCTGGCACCGGCCGGGCTCGGCGCCCTGATGGCCCTGCTTGAGGAGCGCAAGAAGAAGCTCGCCGCGGAGGGTCTGTTCGCGACGGCACGCAAGCAGTCGCTGCCGTTCCTGCCGGAGGTGATCGGCGTCATCACCTCGCCGACCGGGGCGGTCATCCGCGACATTCTGCATCGCCTCGCCGACCGGTTTCCGCGCCGGGTGGTGGTCTGGCCGGTCAAAGTGCAAGGTGACGGTTCGGCCGAACAGGTCGCGGCCGCGATCCGCGGTTTTAACGCGCTGCCGGCATCAGGTCCGCTCAAGCGGCCCGACCTGATCATCGTGGCGCGCGGCGGCGGCTCGCTCGAGGATCTCTGGTCATTCAACGAGGAGATCGTCGTGCGGGCCGCGGCCGAAAGCCTGATCCCGCTTATCTCGGCGGTCGGCCACGAGACCGACGTGACCTTGATCGATTTCGCGGCCGACAAGCGCGCCCCTACCCCGACTGCGGCTGCCGAGATGGCGGTACCGGTGCGCATCGATCTCGCGGGTGCAGTCGACCGTCTCTCGCGACGACACCGCGCCGCCTGGCAGCGCTGTCAGGAGGCCCGCCGCATCGATGTGCGAGCCGCCGCACGCGCGTTGCCGGACGCCGAAGAGCTGTTCGCGCTGCCGCGCCAGCGGCTCGATCATGCGGCCGCGCGCCTGCCGCGCGCCCTGATCGCCAATGCGCGCCTGCACCACAATCAGTATTCTCGCATTGCCGGCCGTCTCAGCCCGCAAATCCTGCGGAGGCGGCTCGAACGTTGCGCCGAGCTCGTGGTTGCGCTGATGGAGCGATCGTGTCGCGCCAATGCGGTCGCGCTCGTCCGCCGGGAGGAACGGCTCAACGTGGCGACGCTGCGCCTCGCCGCCGGCCTCAAAGCCAATGCGCAGGCGCACGCATCACGCATCATGCGGGCGCGTGAGCGCTGCGCGGCGTTGGGGGAACGTGGCCGGCGCGCCATTCGGACGATGTTGCGTCAGCAAGCGGTTGCGCTCGCCCGCGATGGCCAACTCCTGGCGGCACTCTCGCACCACGGGGTGCTGGCGCGCGGTTTTGCGCTGGTGCGGAACCTCGACGGAAAGCCGCTCCGGCTCGCGGCCGCGATCAGTCCCGGGATGCCGCTCGACCTTGAATTCGCTGATGGACGGGTTCGGGCGCGGGCTGAGCCGGCGGCCGGCGCACCCCGCACTGCGGATGGCCCGCCCAAGCCGCGCACCCGTTCGGGCGGAGACGGCGGCCAAGGTAGCTTGTTTGGCTTGGACTAGGCGCCGCCTACCCGGGGCCGCATTCGTCTGGAGACCGCCCATGGGGCCGCAGAGGACGTCCGCGGCCCGCGAAAAACCTCTCGCCCCGCTTGCCGGCCGTGTTTATGTATGTGTCACAATCGGCGGGCGGTTCTGTTTTGAAGCCCCCAAGTTGCTCGGCGGAGGCCAGAGTGCTTAATCGTTTCGAACGTTCTTCCCCGATGGCCGGCGAGGCCGAGGTCAAATATCTCGATGGCGATTTTCGCGTGGTAAGGCCAGGCGCCTTCGTGCGTTGCGCAGTCACGGGAGCTCCGATCCCGCTGGAAGAGCTGAAATACTGGAGCGTCGATTTGCAAGAGGCCTATTCGTCCCCGGAGGCCGTGTTGCAGCGTCATTTCCCCCGGCTAGTGCACCGCAGCTGACACATTCATCCGGCCGCCGCTACCCCGTTACATGCTGCAGCTTCGCGCGCATGACGCGCAGGAATGCGTCTTCATCCGAGAAAACGAGCGTCACCGGAAGCGCGCGGGCGCGCGCGGCTAGCCCTGCAAGACTAGGGTCGCTTTGGATGCGAACCAGGTCCTTCTGGGTAGTCACCAGCGCGAGCGACTCCCGCTCGGCCTCCTCGCACAGCATATCCGCCTCTTTACGCGTGTAGGGATGATGATCGGCGAACCAGCGCGTGGCCGCCACCGTGACGCCGGCGCGGTTCAGGGTTGCGAACAGCTTCCCCGGATCTCCAATGCCGGCGAAGGCCAGCACCCGGCTGCCAGCAAGCGCCGCGACCGCAGCCGCGTCCGCCATCAGCTGGGCACGGAACACGGGCAAGCCGTGCTTGCGCGCGGCGGTAGCGACGCGGTCGGCGCCGTTTTCCTCGCCGACCACCACCAGGGCGTCGGCGCGCGCAAGCTGTGGGCCGAGCGGCGCACGGAGCGGGCCGGCAGGGAAGACGCATCCATTACCGATACCGCGCCGCGCATCGACGACGAGCACCGAGAAATCCTTCTGCAGCGAAGGATTCTGGAAGCCGTCGTCCATCACGACGACGCGCGCACCGGCCGCGATAGCGGCTTGCGCGCCCTTAAAGCGATCGCGTGCCACGAATGTCGGCGCCGCTTGCGCGAGTAGAAGCGGCTCGTCGCCCACATCGAAAGCGCGGTGACGCGCCGGGTCGACCCGCAAGGGGCCTGCGAGCCTGCCTCCATAGCCTCGGCTCAACAGCGCGGGCGCATCGCCCGCGGCCGCGAGGCGGCTCGCGAGCGTCAAGGCAAGCGGCGTCTTGCCGGCTCCGCCGAGCGTTGGGTTGCCGACGCAGATGACAGGAACTGGGAGGCGCGCACCGCGTTCGGCGAGGCGGGCGGCAGCCGCCCAGCCAAAAGCTGCGGCGACGGGTGTCAGGAGCCCGGCCGCGAGCCCCGCTTCGCGCCACCAGAACGCCGGCTCACGCATGACTCTCCGGCCGTTCCATGCGCAGATCGACCAGATAGGGGTCGAGCGCCGCCAGTGTGCGCTCCAGCGCACCGCCGAGCGACTTGACGGTCTCGCGGGCGGCCGCCGCGAGTTCGGTGCGCAGGCCGGGATCTTTGAGCAGGGCGCCCAGCCGCACCGCCAGCTTGCCGACATCCGCCACCACATCGGCGCCGTGGGCGGCATCGAGCGCGTCATAGATTTCACGGAAGTTCCATACATGCGGTCCGTGCAGGATCGCGGCTCCAAGCTTGATCGCCTCGATCGGATTTTGGCCGCCGTGACTTGCGAGCGACCCGCCGACGAACACGATCGGAGCCAGCCGATAGACGAGGCCAAGCTCGCCCATCGTATCGACCACATAGATGTCGTCATCGGGGCTCGGCATCGCTCCGCGCGAGCGCAGCGCAGTGGGCAGGCCGGCCGCGTTGGCGATCTCGACGATGCCGGGACCGCGATCGCAGTGGCGCGGGGCAATGATCGTGAGCAGATGGGGAAACGTGTTGCGCAGCCGCCGATGCGCTTCGATCAGCGCCGTCTCCTCGCCCGCATGCGTCGAGGCGGCCGCGATGGTCGGACGATTGCTCACCGCGGCCCGCAAGGCTGCAAGCTGCGCGGCATCGGCGGGCGGCTCCGGCACGTCGAGCTTGAGGTTTCCGGTCGTAGTGATGCGCGGCGCGCCGAGATCGCGAAAGCGCGCCGCGTAGGCGGCCGATTGCGCAAGGCAAAGATCAAAGTTGCGCAGCAGCGCCGCAATGGTCGAAGGAATAATGCGCCAGCGGTTGAAAGACCGCTCTGAAACACGGCCGTTGACCAGGATGAGCGGGATACCGCGCTTCTTGGCAGTGATGATGAGGTTCGGCCACAGGTCGGATTCCACGAAAAGAGCCAGGTCTGGGCGCCAGTGGTCGAAGAAGCGCTCGATGAAACGCGGCATGTCCATGGGCGCGAACTGGTGGATGACGGTGCGCGGCAGCCGCTGCTCCGCCACCTGGGCGGAGGTCACGGTTCCGGTGGTGCACAGCACCGCGAACTCTTTCCTGTGAATGCGCTCGATCAGCGGGATGACGGCGATAAGCTCGCCGACGCTCGCGCCGTGGATCCAGATCAAGGGCCCGGCCGGGCGGCCGATCTGCGATTCCCCATAGCGTTCATCAATGCGCGTGGGGTGCTCGCGGCCGCGCTTGAGCCGATGTGCCAGGAGGATCGGAGCGAGCGGCGTCGCCGCTGTCGAGAGGAGCCGATACAGCCGCAGCAAGAACGGCAGCCGCTCAGTCACGGGCAAGGCCTCGGCGCGGCCGACGGGCGAGCTCACGGGCCGCAAGCGTCGCGGCCTCGAGCTCGCGCTCGACGGTTTGCCGCGCGCGCTCGAGCGCATCGGCGTCGGCGTCGGCGCCAACCCGAATAGGACCGCGGCCGACAATCCCGCCGCGTCCGAACGGCAAGCTGATCTCGGTACGGTCCCAGTTGTCGAGGACGATGCAGTTGCGCGTCGCGATAGCGAGCAGATAGATCGGGCGGCCGGACATCGCCGCCAGCCGCACGATGCCTTCGCCCGAAATACGCGCGACCTTCGGGACGTCGGCAGTCAGCGTGACGGAAGCACCTTGCGCAAGCGCTGCCAGCATCTGGCGGAAAGCGCCGACCCCGCCTTTGCGGGCGAATTCGGGTCCATGGTCGCCGGAGCCCCGAATGGTGCCGACACCGAGATGCTCCGCCGCGATAGCATTGATCTCACCGTCACGATGACGCGAGATCAGCACCTTGAAAACATGGGGGCGGCGCACATAGCGGCGCATAAACGGCAGCAGAAGATGGTGACCGTGCCAAACCCCGACAATAACCGGAAAGTCCGATTGCGCCTGATCGACGAAATCTTCCGGCTCCATCGCGAACCTCGTCGTCATCCACACCAGACGAAGGTATTCGGCAGCCGTGATGCCGACTGCCCTTTGGAACATACGTGAGCCGACAACACGCTTCACAAAGGACATCGAGGCCCGCTCGCTTCGCCCTCAGCGCCCTTGTCCGCGATCGGTCTCCGGATCGAGCAAGCGATGCATGTGGACGATGAAATAACGCATATGCGCATTGTCAACTGTTTGTTGCGCCTTGGCCTTCCAGGCCGCATAAGCGGTGGCATAGTTGGGATAGACGCCGACAATGTCGAGCTTCTCGAGGTCCTTGAATTCGGTTCGGTCCAGGTCGGTAAGCTCACCACCGAAAACGAGATGGAGCAATTGAGCGCCGGAATGTTGATCCGACATGTATCGGCCTCTCGATTGGGAATTGGCCCGGCAGCGATAGCTTACCCGAATTCGGAGGACCATTCGCGGGTCAGCGCAAGCAACGCCGCATGACGCTCAGCGCCCGCGGATACGAGTGCGCCATGGACCAGATCCGGCTGATTGTAGGTCAAGCCCCGCCCCACCAGATTCGTCAGCACCCCGCCGGCTTCGTGCACCAAAAGGTCGGCGCCCGCAAGGTCCCAGTCGTGGCTGCTCGCCGACGCGAAAGCGACGTCGAGCTCGCCCTGTGCTACCCGTATCAGCCGCAAAGCCAGCGAGCCGATGCGCGGTGCAACGATGATCTGCGGCTGCCTCGACGCGAGCGCCTGCACCAGACGCTTCGGGCCCGCGACCCTGATATTGGACAGCGCGTTGCCCGCACTCGCCCGGATCGGGACGCCGTTGCGCGTCGCGCCCTTCCCAGCCGCCCCCAAGAACAGCTCGTCGGTCGTCGGCGCGAACACGCCGGCCAGAATCGGGCGGCCATTTTCGACCAGTGCCGCCGAGATCACCCAATCGTCGCGGCCGGCGAGATAGGAACGAGTGCCGTCGATCGGGTCGACGATCCATAACCGCCGCGCCCCCAGGCTCGACCGGTCCTCGGCGGTCTCCTCCGAAAGCCAGCCGCGGCCCGGGCCGGCCAGCCGCTGGCGCAGAAATCCGTCGATCGCCATGTCGGCTTCCGTGACCGGCGATGACTGGTCCTTGAGCCAGCTCTTGATCGGCGTGCGGAAAGTCCTCAGCGCAATCGCGCCGGCTTCGCGCAAAGCTGTCGCCAAAGTATCTGGCGCCGCGAAGGCGTCACCGTCCTCACTGTCCGGCAACGGTCAACCCCTCGAGGCGCAGTGTCGGCGCATTGATGCCAAAACGGAACTCGAGGTTGTCTGCGGGCGTCAGTGTGCGGAACATGTCGACCAGATTGCCCGCGATCGTGACCTCGCTCACCGGATAACTTTGCTGCCCGTTCTCGATCCAGAAGCCGGTAGCGCCGCGGCTATAGTCGCCGGTAACCTGGTTGACACCCATGCCGATCAGCTCGGTCACATAGAAGCCGTCAGAAATATCGCCGATCAGTTGCTGCGGCGAGAGCGTGCCGGCCTCGAGGTAAAGATTGCTGGCACCAGGCGAAGGCGATGACGACACGCCGCGCTGGGCATGACCGGTGGTGGCGAGGCCAAGCTCGCGCGCGGTGGCGCAATCCAGGAACCAGCTTTTCAGCACGCCGTCCTCCACGACATCGAGGCGGCGCGCGGCCACGCCTTCGCCGTCGAACGGCCGCGAGCGCAAGCCGCGGCGGCGCAGCGGATCATCGACGATGCGGATACCGGGCGCGAACAGGCGCTCGCCGAGCTTATCCTTGAGGAAGCTTGTCTTGCGTGCGATGGCGCTACCATTGATCGCGCCGGCGAGATGGCCGACGATGCCGCCGGCGACGCGCGGATCAAACACTACCGGCACCCTTTTGGTCGCGGCCTTGCGCGGATTGATGCGCTTCACTGCGCGCTCGCCCGCGCTGCGGCCGATCGCCTCGGCGGCGGCGAGATCGGCACCGTGCAGCACGGAGGAAAAATCGTAGTCGCGCTCCATCGCGGTGCCCTCGCCGGCGATCGCCGACATCGAGAGCCCTTGGCGCGAGCTCAAATAGGCGCCGTGGAATCCATGGCTCGTCACCAGCACCATGCCGCCAATGCCCGCGGAGGCGGAGGCACCTTCCGACTTCGTCACGCCTTTGACCGCAAGCCCTGCTTCCTCGGCGCGCTTGGCGCGCGCTTCCAGCACGGCAACGGGCGGCAAGTCCGGATCGAGAAGATCAAGGTCGGGAATGTGACGCGCCAGCAGGCTTTCCTCAGCGAGTCCGGCAAAACGGTCCTCGGGCGCAACGCGCGCCATGGCGACCGCGCGCTGCGCCAGCGCGCCGACGTCCCCCTTGACGTCGTTGGTCGAGACCACCGCCTGCCGCCTTCCGATCAGAACCCGCAGCCCGATATCATCCCCCTCCGCACTCTCGGAGGATTCCACTTCGCCATTGCGCACCTCGACCGAGATCGACATCGATCGCACCGCAACCGCGTCGGCGGCGTCGGCGCCGGCGCGACGGGCGGCCGCCACCAGACGCTCGGCAACATCGGTCAGTGCGGATTGGTCGAGCAGCGATGTCATCTCGTGTCTTCCTGAATGTGATGGCCGCCAAGGCGACCGCCGTTAGGGACAGATTGAGGAAACTCGGCAAGCTTCCGTCAAGCATGCTTGAGCATCGGCTCCCTCAATACCCGGGATTAACCAGGAAACTTAAGCCAAATCGGAGGCCTCTGCGGCATTCTCGCGGCAACGATCGGGGATCAACTCCGTAAAGGAACAGCCGGAAGAAATCCGGCGGGGAGCACTGCTTTGAGGCGTCAAACCGGAAACGGCGGGACCAATCCTGCCGGGTCGAGCCGTGGCCTGCGGCTCGACCCCTTCTCCCTGCCGCACCGCTTCGCGGTGAGCGACGCGGGAGCAGACGGAAGCGTGCGTTTCGTCGAGCTCACGCGTGAGCGCGTCGTCTTGCGTCGATCCGTACGCGGGATGCTGATGGCGGTCAATCTTCCGGTCGCCGCCTATCTGGGCGTGGCGCTTCGCATCGAGGCCTCCGCGGATGCTGCCGCCGATGCCGTCGCGCTCGTGCTGGCACATCGTGACGGCGGCCTTTCGTTCCCGCTCTACAGCGCCTCCGACAGCTCCGAGGTCATTGCCGAATGGCAATCCTGGGGCCGGGTGCTCAGGCTGCCGCTGCTGGTCGCAGAAGCGGACGGCGCCTTGCGCGAGCCGTTCCGGCGGATCGGCGCCGTGCGCGTCGGCGCAATGCTGCCGCGCCGCCGCAAGCATTCCGCGTTGAGAGCGCGGCGGCCGTCCATCTTGCTGCGCCGCAAAGGGAGCGGTGCGCTTGCCGCCACGCCCATCCACCGCGGCGAGCGCGAGATCATTGCCCGGAACTAACAGCTAACTCGCACCCCAATGGGCGACCATTGCGTCGAGCACGAACGCAGCGAACAAGATCAGGCCCGCGTCACGGTTCGATTTAAAGATGGCGAGGCACAGCGCCGGATCATCGATATCGAGGCGCTTGATCTGCCAGGCAAGGTGCGCCGCGAAGGCGATGAGCCCCGCCGCCAACGCAAGGCCGCCACTCGCGGTCCATCCGGCGGCCGCGATGAGCGCCACCGCGAGTGCAAAGAAGATTGCCAGCATGGGCTTGGTGCGCGGACCGAACAACAGGGCCGTCGACTTGATGCCCACAAAGGCATCGTCCTCGCGATCCTGATGGGCATAGATGGTGTCGTAGCCGATCACCCAGGAAATAGCCCCCGCATACAGAAGCCAAGCCGGCGCATCTAGGCTGGCGAAGATCGCGGGCCAGCCCATCAAGGCGCCCCACGAGAACGCAAGACCAAGCACGATCTGCGGCCAATAGGTCACTCGCTTCATAAAGGGATAGATCGCGACGACGGCCAGCGAAGCAAAACCGGTGAGGATCGTGAACCGATTGAATTGCACCAGCACCGCAAGCCCAAGCAGCGCCTGAGCGAGGAGAAATACGGCGGCAGCACCCACGCTCACCTGGCCGGACGGAATGGGGCGTGAACGCGTCCGTTCCACGCGCGCATCGAGGTCGCGATCGACGATGTCATTCCAGGTGCAGCCGGCCCCGCGCATCGTGAAGGCGCCGATGAAGAACAACAGCGCGTACCAGAGGCTGACCGGGGCCGCAGACTTGACGGCCGCCAACCCCAGCGACCACCAGCAGGGCAGCAGCAACAGCCAGGCGCCGATCGGCCGATCTAGCCGGGCGAGCCGCAAATAGGGCCGCGCCCAAGCCGGGGCGCGGCGGTCGACCCAGTTGTTGGTTGAATCAGCGACCGCTCCGGTCATCTGGGCGGTGCGTCAACGCACAGAACTGCCCTGCAGCGTGTCGAAGATGCCCTGCCCGGACTTGGAGTTTCCAACGTCGGGCAATATCGGGTTGGAGTTGAGGGCATCGCTCAATGTGGGGCCGGTCGGGCGCGGATGGTCGGCGGCATCGCAGACCTTATCCTTGACCAGCGTCACCTTGCGTTGCTCCTCTTGCATGTTCTTGACGGCAGCTGGCGGGACGCCGCACACGGCCTGGTTCGCCGCCATGCCCTGAACGAACTTCGCTTCGGTTGCCAGGAAAACCTTGAACAGCTTGCAGGCCTCGGCCGGGTCGGCATGGCGCTCATTGGCGGCCTTGATCGCCTCACCGTTCTTCTGGGTTTCATCGCGCAGGACCAAGAGCTGCTGGCAGGCGGGTGGCGGGCCGGCCGGCGGCCCCCCGAATCCGCCTCCACCCGGCATCCCGCCGCCGGGCACGCCCGCACCCGGCACTCCGGCCCCGGGCATGCCTGGCATCCCGGGCAGGCCGCCGAACTGGGCCAAGGCGACCGGTGTCGAGGCCACGGCGAGCATGGCCGCAACCGATACGGAAGAAAGGACTCGACGGAACGTCATGGCAATCCCCTCCCGCCCCCCGAGCGCGAGTCTTCTCCTGATGATACCTGGCTATATTAACAGCATATTAATTCCGGCAAGAACACGGCAGTAGACCTAATTTCCGCGCTCTGCACCCCGAGCAAATACGGATTCCTAGCCGGACAAGTGTGCCACAATCTGTGTTGGGGATGAATGGTCACGGCAGGCCCTATGCCCGTAAAACGCGTGGAAGGCGGTATTTAAGGGTTTGGATTCCGCCCATAACACAGCGGAGCTCGATTGGCTTACGGATCAAGGGCTAATATGCCGCGCTACGATTTCCGCACCCCCAGGCTCTTTGTGGATCATGACCTGGCGGCAGGCGCCGTGATCGCGCTCGACGCGGCGCAAACCAACTACCTGCGCAACGTGTTGCGGCTCAAGGCCGGCGACCCGGTGCTGGTGTTCAACGGCCGGCAGGGAGAATGGCGGGCGGTGATCGCGGACGGCGGAAAACGCGCGCTATCGCTCACGCTCGAGAGCCTGTTGCGCGACCAAACACACCCGCTTGACCTGCACTATTGCTTCGCACCGCTCAAGCATGCGCGCCTCGACTATATGGTGCAGAAGGCAGTCGAGATGGGGGCCTCGCGGCTCCAGCCGGTGCTGACGCAGCATGGCCAGATCAGCCGCATCAATATCGAACGTATGCGCGCCAATGCGACCGAGGCAGCCGAGCAATGCGGCATCCTCGACGTGCCCGCGATCGCAGCCCCGCTCGCGCTGGAACATCTCATTGCCGAGCGCGACCCGGCGCGACTGCTGGTGTTTTGCGACGAGGACGCGGAGGTCGGCGACCCGATCGAGGCGCTTACGATGGCGCGCCAAGCTGCGGGGAACCTGCCCTCGATTGCGGTCCTGATCGGCCCCGAAGGCGGTTTTGCAGCGGCTGAGCGGGCTCTGTTGGTCCGGCAGCCCAATGTGGTGCGCCTGGCGCTCGGCCCACGCATCCTGCGCGCCGATACGGCGGCGGTTGCGGCGCTCGCCGTGGTGCAGAGCGTGCTGGGCGACTGGCGCTGATCGGTTGTTAATCGCGGCGGCGCTTTGCGGTCGAAATACCGGTGGGGCCGTGCTAAAGCGCCGCCACCAGCCGCTGATACAACCAAAGCCGCCATGAACGCTGCCCCCGCAACCGGTCTTGCCACGCCTGATGCCCGGGCGGAGGGGCTCGTCAGCGGCTTTGTGCGCGCCGGCTATGCGCGTCTTGAACCCGCGACCCTGCAGCCAGCCGAACCGTTCCTCGATCTGTCGGGCGAGGATATCCGCAAGCGCATGTATTTGACGGTCGATCCGCAGGGACGCGAAATGTGCCTGCGGCCCGACCTCACCATCCCGGTATCGCGCGACTATCTCGCTTCGCCGCAGGCCGGCAAGCCCGCGGGCTTCTGCTATCTCGGGGCAGTGTTTCGTCACCGCGAAGACGAGCCGAGCGAATTCCTGCAGGCAGGGATCGAATCCTTCGGCCGGACCGATATCGCGGCCGCAGACGCGGAGATGCTGGCGCTCGGTCTGGAGGCAACCGGCCATTATGGGCTTGCGGTACCCGAGATCCGCCTGGGCGATGTCGGCTTGTTTGCGGCTTTGGTGGCCGCGCTCGACTTGGCGCCGGCGTGGAAGCGGCGCCTGGTCAAGGATTTCAACCACAAGTCGACGTTGGCGCATGATCTCGACCGCCTGGTCATCTCGACCGCTCACACGCGCCCCGAATATCAAGGCATGCTGGCCGCGCTCGCCGGCTCCGATCCGTCGGCCGCGCGCGCTTTGGTCGCCGACCTTCTGTCGATTGCCGGCATCTCGACGGTCGGCGGACGCTCCGTCGGCGAGATAGCGGAGCGCTTCCTCGAGCAAGCAACCATGAGCGTCCAGAGCTCCTTGCCGCGGGAGACTCGGTCGCTCATCGAGCGTTTTCTCGCGATCGGCGGCGATCCCGACCAGGCAGCCGCCCAGTTGCGCGGTCTGGCGCAGGACGCCGGCCTCGACCTCGACAAGGCTCTCGACTTGTTCGAGAGCCGGACCGGCTTTCTGGCTGCGCGCGGCATCGATGTTGGCCGCATCCACTTCTCCACCGCCTTCGGGCGCGGCGTCGACTACTACACCGGCTTCGTGTTCGAGCTGCACCGCGCCGGCATGCCGGAGAGCGGCCAGCTGGTCGCCGGCGGACGCTATGATGGGCTCTTGACGCGGATCGGCAGTCCGGCACCGATCCCGGCAGTCGGCTTTGCGGTCTGGATCGAGCGCCTCGCGGCGTGCGGGAGCGCGCGATGAGCAGCCCCTTCGTCATCGCGATCCCGGCCAAAGGACGGCTGCAGGAGAACGCTGAGGCCTTCTTCGCCCGCGCCGGTCTCGAGCTCATCAAGCCGCGCGGAGCGCGCAATTACCGCGGCACTATTGCGGATCTGCCCGGCATCGAGGTCGCCTATGTTTCGGCCGGCGAGATCGCCCAGCTGTTGGCGCAGGGCGGCGTCCATTTCGGTGTCACCGGCGAAGACCTGCTGCGGGAGATGATCTCCGACATCGATGCGAGCATCGTGTTCATCGATGCGCTGGGGTTCGGCTACGCCAATGTGGTGGTGGCGGTCCCGCAGGCCTGGATCGACGTGCACAGCATGGCCGACCTCGATGATGTGGCAACCGCGTTCCGCCTCAAGCACGATCGCAAGATGCGGCTCGCCACCAAATACGTGAACCTGACGCGCACCTTCTTCTCAGAGCAGGGCATCACCGACTATCGGATCGTCGAGAGCACCGGCGCGACCGAGGGCGCGCCGGCTGCCGGCACCGCCGAGCTCATCGTCGACATCACCACGACCGGGACCACGCTCGCGGCCAATGCCTTGAAGGTGATCGACGACGGATTGATCCTGCGCTCGCAAGCCAATCTAGTCGCCGCACGCGGCGCCACATGGGGAGCAAATGAGCGGGAAATTGCGCGGCTCCTGCTGGACCGCATCGCCGCGCAGAAGACCGCGCGCGCTTTTCGCGAGGTTCGCACCCGCTTCGTGCGTTGCGATGAGCAGCTCCTGGCAGAAGCCAAGCTCCGTTTCGGTGTGCAGAGCCCGTTCGGCGGACCAACCTCCTCGGGCATGCTCACCTTGCACTGCCCGCCCGGTCAGGTGCATCCGCTGGCAAATTTCCTACGCCAGCACGGCGCCGAGAATGTCGCAGTCGCCGCGCTCGATTATGTGTTCTCGCGGGAAAATCCGCTGTTCGCCCGCCTCCAGGCGGGGCTTGGCGACTAAACTCGCCGCCGGAGCAATGCTTATTCGCCAGCAATTGGCATCTATTGAATATATCAAAGCGGGCAAAGCGCGACCGCTTGCGGTAACGACGGCTGCACGCTCTGAGACTCTGCCGGACATACCCACCGTGGGGGAAATGTTGTCAGGTTTTGAGGCTAGCGCGTGGGTTGGTTTCGGAGCGCCAAGGAGCACACCCGCCGACATTGTCAACAACCTCAATAGGGAGATCAATGCTGCTCTCGCCGAGCCCAAGATGAAGGTGCGGATCGCAGAGTTGGGCGCGACAGCAGCGGTGATGTCGCCCACCGAAGCGGATAAGTTCGTGCTCGACGAGATCGAGAGTGGGCGCCGGTAGTTAAGTCGGCCAACATCAAGCTGGAGTGAAAGGTCACGGCAGCTCCGGGAGGGCGCCGAGCCTTGCAAGTCGGCGCCGCGATCCTTACTCCTACTCGTAAGAGTAGGAGGCGGCCATGCGCATCACCTCAAAAGGCCAGGGGACCATTCCGGCTCAAATCCGCGAGCGCGCGGGTCTGTTGCCGCAGACGGAGGTAGAGTTCGAGCTCGACCGCAAGGGCGTGCGCATCGTTCGCGCCAAGACCCGCAAAAGCGATGGTCGCGGCGCCCGGGTTGTCGCCCATTTGCGGAGCCGCGGGGATGTCGCGATGAGCACGGATGCGATCATGGCGCTGACCCGAGATGACTGAATGACCGCGGTGCTGGTCGACGCCAACGTTCTTCTCGACATCATGACGGAAGACGTGCGTTGGTTCGCTTGGTCGGCGGTGATCGTCACCACCTTGTAATCAATCCAGTCATTTGTGCTGAGGTCTCGATCAGGTATTCGCGAATCGAGGAGCTAGATGCCGCGCTTCCCAAGCCCATGTTCGACCGCGAAGCCATTCCGTACGAAGCCGCCTTTCTTGCAGGCAAGGCATTCGTGACCTATCGGCGGCGGGGCGGAACAAAACCATCGCCGCTTCCGGATTTTTTCATTGGTGCCCACGCGGCCGTTGCCGGATATACGCTGATGACGCGCGATGCGGCGCGGTATCGTACTTATTTTCCCAAGCTGGCGCTGATTGTTCCGGGCTGAGCCGCTCCCGGATACTTGCGGCTCCGGGAGCGGGGCGGCAACTTGCAGCAAGGCCTTGCGCCATCGGGAAGATCTGCCGGCGCGGCTCACTCCCCGGTGATATGGGCGGCCTTGATGATCGGCCACCATTTCTCGATCTCGGCCTTCTGCAAGGCGCCGAGTGCCTGCGGGGTCTGCTGATCGCGCGGCGGGATTTCGAGGCCCAAGGTCGCCATGCGCTCGCGCACGCCAGCATCAGCCATGGCGTCGATCGCGGCAGCATTGAGCTTGGCGACGATGTCTGCAGGCGTGCCTCTCGGCACCCATAACCCGTACCAGACCGACATGTAGAGCCCCGGCAGGCCGGCCTCGTCCACGGTCGGCACGTCCGGGGCGGAGGCAAGCCGCTCCTTGGCGGTTACGGCGAACGCCTTGACGGCACCGGACTTCACCTGCGCCATGGAATTGGACGTCTGATCTACGATCAAATTGATCTGGCCAGCCATGAGATCGGTCAACGCCGGACCGGTGCCCCGATAGGGCACGAAGGGAAAATGCGTGCCAATCTCGTTCTGGAAATACACGCCGGCCACGTGCGAGGCGGAGCCGGGGCCGGCGGTGCCGGCCGACACTTTGTCTTCGTTTGATTTGATCCACGTCACGAATTCCTTGAGGTTTGTGGCCGGCACGCTCTTGTTGCTGATGATCCACAGCGGATTGGACGGCAGGCGCGCGACCGGCGCGAGATCCTTGAGGAGATCGTAGGGCAGGTCATAGATCGCGCCGTTCACCACATGGGTGCTCCAATGGCCGATGCTGACCGTGTAACCGTCGGCAGGCGCGCGCACCACACGACCGACCCCGACGGTTCCACCGGCCCCGGTGACGTTCTCGATGATCACCTGCTGGCCGAGCGAGACGCGCATGCGGTCGCCGATGACGCGCGCCAGCGCATCGGAGGGTCCGCCGGCCGCGAACGGCACCACGATCGTGACCGGGCGGGTCGGGAAAGTCTGCGCCGCCGCACCGGCACCGGCGACATGCGCTAATGCGGCCGCAACGGCGACGAGGAGCAACAATCTTCGCACGCATCCCTCCATTCAGCTGTTCATCGGCCAGTCATGCTAGCAGGCCCTCGCCATGCCGCGAAGCCGAGGCAGCGCGACTTCGGCAGCTGGGGCCGCTACCCTGCTGCGGCGGCGGACGGCCGCAAGCTCCGTTCAGTGCATCGCGGAGCGACCGTGGCTACGGAACACCACGAAATGCGACAGAGAGAAGTTGACCAGGAAGCTCGCCCCGATGGCGAGAAACTTACCGATCAGAACCGGGTCGATATCGTGCCCGGCTAGGCGCAGCGGCGCGTCGGGCCCCTCCAGGAGATGTAGCAGCCCCAGAATGGAATATTTCACGATGAAGATGGTCGCCGTATTGGCGATGAGCCCGCCGACCTGCGCGAGGAGAAAGCTCGCATAGGCCCTGAGGCGCAGCTTGCGGCCTGATTCGGCCGCAAAGGTGATCATCGAATTCATCACATAGGAGCCGGTGACCGCAACCAGCCAGGAAATCAGGTTGGAGATGATGATCCCGAATGGTATCGCGGAAAATCCGACCAGGTAGAAGAAGAAGGAAAAGACGCCGAAATCGACCGCGGCATTGACCACGCCCACGAGCGCGAAGGTCACCGCTTTGCGGGCGACGGCACGCCGTCCGGGCTCCGCAAAGGCGCGGCGGCTGAGGGCTTCGAGCGGTGCGGGCAACCACATGGCGTGCCTCGCTTAGAGCATTTTTGCAAAAAAAGCATGCCTTGCGGTGCGCATCAGCCCTGCCGATCTCCTCCCCGCCCCGGGCGGCTGCCGACTCATCTCGTGGCGCATAGTGCTGGGACAAGATGCGCCAACAGTCCCGTAGGACAGCGGGCCCAGGCTGGGCTATACATGCGGCGAATGGTCCGGGCATGCGGTCCAAGTAACTACAATATCAGGCGTAACAGGAAAGCGCCGAGCAGGCGGCGCACAACAGGCTGGCATTCATGAGTTCCAGTGCAATAGGCTTTACCCGCGAAGCTCCAACCAAGCCGCGCGCCGGGGTCGGCCTCTCGATCGTAGTCCCGCTCTTCAACGAGGCCGCGGGGCTGCCTTCGCTGCATGCGCGCATCCTGGAGGTTGCGCAGCGCCTGAAGGTCGCGCGCGGGCTCAAGATCGAGATCGTCTATGTGGATGACGGCAGCCGCGATTCCACTCTGGCGGTCGCGCACGCCCTGCCGGCCGCCGTCGCGGATTTGCAGGTCGTGTCGCTGTCACGCAATTTTGGCAAGGAGGCAGCGCTGGCGGCAGGCCTTGATCACACGCGTTTCGGCGCTGTGCTGTTCATGGACGGCGACGGGCAGCATCCTCCGGCATTGATCGAGACTTTGGTGGAGCACTGGCTCGACGGCGGCTATGACGTGGTCTACACGGCCAAGGCCACCCGCGAGAATGAGCCGCGGCTCTTCCGCCTCGCCGTCAAGACGTTCTATCTCCTGATCAATTGGGGCGCACGGCAGAAGATCCCCGAGGACGCCGGCGACTTCCGCCTACTCTCCCCGCGCGCCGCTGCAGCCTTGCGCGAACTGCCCGAGCGCAACCGTTTCTTCAAGGGCCTGGCAAGCTGGATCGGCTTCCGCCAGATGCGGGTCGATTACCAGCCGGCCGAGCGGGCGCACGGCCGCAGCACCTGGAGCATTTATTCCCTGATCGCCTTTTCGATCGAGGGGGTGACCTCGTTTTCCGGCGTGCCGCTGCGGTTTGCGAGCTTGCTCGGCTTCCTGCTGCTCGCCTTTGCGCTGATCTTCGCTGCCGACATCCTGATCGAGACGCTGATCTACGGTCAGTCGGTCCCCGGCTATCCTTCGATGATCATCGGCCTGATGGTGCTCAACAGCATGCAGCTGTTCATGATGGGCATCATGGGTGAGTATATTGCCAAGATGTTCTCCGAGGTCAAAGCCCGCCCGATCTATTTCGTGGCCGAGCAAACTCTCAAGACCGCCGAAGAAGATGCCAGTGGCGTCGATGAGGGGACGGGCGACGCCGAAAGGCAAACGACGCGAACTGCGGCGGAGTAGACTCTGCTTGCTGTAGAAGTGGCCTGAGTATTGATGAGGCCGCGCGATTTGAGGCTTGCTTGGACGGACCATCCAACCGGTCGGCGGCAGAGGGGCGAGCGGATGCAGCCAATGACGCTCCCGCGCCCCGGCGGATTTGGCTGTGCGCCGACGACTACGGCATATCCGGCGCAGTCAACGTGGCGATCCGCGATCTCGTGGTGCGGCGGCGCATCAACGCCACCTCGGTCATGGTGGTCGCGCCGAGCTTCCATCGCTCCGAGGCCCACGCGCTGACGAAGCTCAACAGCGGAGCGGCGCGCGTCGCCATCGGCTTGCATCTGACCCTGACGGCACCGTTCCGCCCCCTCAGCGAGCGCTATGAGCCCTTGCGAGAAGGCGCATTTCTGCCGCTTGGTGCCACCATGGCGCGCGCATTCCTCCATCGCCTCGACGGCGAGGCACTGCGGCGCGAGCTCACCGCGCAGGTGAAAATGTTCGTGCACACATTCAGCCGCGCGCCTGATTTCATCGACGGGCATCAGCACGTGCATCTGTTCCCGCAGATCCGCGATGCCGCGCTCGCGGTTGCCAAAGCAAGCGCGCCGCGCGCTTGGCTGCGGCAATGCGGACGAGCGGTTCCGCATCGCTTCAGCTTCGCCGACCGCAAAGCCTTGCTGTTGGACCATTTGAGCAAGGGCTTTCGCCGGCGCGCCCAAGCGCAGGGCGTGCGCACCAATCCGGGCTTTGCCGGCGCCTATGAGTTCGAAGACGGCGCCGAGCTCTCGTCGCTGTTTGCCGGGTTTGTTGATGAAGTTCCGGACGGCGGGCTGATCATGTGCCATCCGGGCTTCGTGGACGCAGAATTGGCAAAGCTCGATCCGCTGACCTCGTTGCGCGAACGGGAATATGCGTTCCTGTCCGGGGATGCGCTGCCGGAATTGCTCGCCCGCCATGGGGCGGCACTCGCTTCGCCTCGGGGCTGACTGCGGCCACGTGTCACGGCGGCCGAAGCGCAAGCCCCCGAGGACACAAAATTTTGTCTCCTGCAGCACCTTGGGGTCATTCCGTCGCCACCTGGGCTTCCTAAATGATGACCCGTCTTCACGGAGGAGGGAGATCCATGACTCCGCAAGAACGCGAGCTCATCGATGAGCTCTTCGATCGACTTGCCAAGCTCGAGAGCACGGCGCGCGACCCCGACGCCGAGCGGGCCATCATCGAGGGGCTGCGGCGCGCCCCCAACGCGACTTACGCTCTGGTGCAAACCGCACTGGTGCAGGACGAGGCGCTCAAGCGCGCCGATGCGCGCATTCGTGCGCTCGAGGCACAACTCGGCCAAGCGCCTCAGTCCGGCGGCGGCTTTCTCGACAATATGCGCGATGCATTGCTCGGCCGGCGCGATCAACCGCGCGCCGGCTCGGTGCCTTCGGTGCGGCCGCAAGCGCAGAGCATGGGCGTCGCACCCGCCCCGGCGGCGCCGTGGCAACCGGCAGCATCGGGTGGCGGCTCGTTTCTGGGCACCGCTGCGGCCGCAGCAGCGGGCGTCATTGGCGGGTCGCTTCTACTCGATGGCATCCGCTCGATGATGGCCCCGAGCCACGCCGCCTTCTACGCCGACCCAGGCTTCGGCGCCTTTGATCCCGGGCTCGGCATGTCCTCGCCTGCACCGTGGGGTGGTGGCAGCGGCGAGCTCGCTCGCGAGGCCGGTATCGATGACATCGGCCGCGACCCCAATGCGGGTGGCGGTGGTTTCGACTTGTTCGACCCCAACGACAACGGTGTGAGCGACCAGAGCACCGATTTCGCCGACAACAGCGGCGACTTCGGCAGTGATTTCGGCGGTGGCGGCGATTTTGGTGGCGGCGACTTCAGCAGCGATGTTTGACCTGGTGGTGCCTGGATGCAAAGAGGGCCGCCCTGACAAGGCGGCCCTTCAACCATGTGAGGCCCGCTGATCAGATGACGATGACTTTTGCCCCGACCTTGACCCGATCGTAGAGATCGATGACGTCCTCATTGCGCATGCGGATGCATCCCGAGGATACGGCGGTGCCGATGGTCCAGGGCTCGTTCGAGCCATGGATCCGGTAGAGGGTCGAGCCCAGGTACAAGGCGCGGGCACCGAGCGGATTTTCCGGACCTCCCTCCATGTGACGCGGCAAATCGGGGCGCCGCTTCAACATGTCTTCGGGCGGCGTCCAATCCGGCCACTCGCGCTTGCTGGTGACGTTGTGGACGCCCGCCCAGGTGAATCCCGGACGGCCCACCCCGATGCCGTAGCGTAGCGCCCGGCCATTGCCTTCGACCAGATAGAGAAAGCGTTCCGGCGTGTTGATGATGATGGTGCCGGGCGCCTCGCTGCCGGCGTAGTCGACCTCCTGCTTGAGGTAGCGGGGATCGAGGCCCTGCGGCGTGCCTGCGTCGGAGGGCTGATAATATTGCGAAGGATCATAGCCACCGAGGCTGCTCGGCTGCGGCTGTGCGCGAGGAGAGCCGCCGAACAGCATTTCGATGAAACCTCCGCCCAGGTTGGGGCCCGGCGCGGCGACCGGCTGCACCGCACGATCAGGCATTTGGTGGGTTGCGGGGGTGAGGGCGAGCGGACCGGCGGCTGCCGTGCCGCCCACGATTAAGCTCGCGAGCAGAGCCGGAACAAGACGATTGAGCATGATGCTGAACTCTCGGATACGCGGGTACACGAACTCGTGTCGAAACGGCCAAGGGTGCGGCGCTCGACATGCGCAAGATTAGATTCAAATCGTCGTCGGTTTGGTAAAAGCGCCGGTGAGAATTGTTATGGATAACGACAGAAAGAAGCTGTTCATCGAGTTATAGTTTTTTTCGGGTAAACATCGCACCCTCATGGTTAATCCCAGCTTGCGGGCGCAGCGCGGCGCATCATGATTAGGTAGAAAAACGTAAGCCGGGCATGAACCCCGCATTAAGCCGCCCGCCCGTAGTGTTCGGGAAACGGCGCAAACGGGGGCGGCCATGCCAGTGCGGCAGAAAACCTTCCGCATCGAACGTATGTCCCGGGCGAGCGGTGGCACGGCCGCATCGAGCGCGGCTGCTCCGGGCAGCACGGGCGCGGTGCTGCAGCAGCACGAGGTGCTGGCGGAAATACGCGCCTTGCGCGACCTGATCGAGCAGCGGACGTCGCCGCCGGTCGGCAGCCCCGAGGAAACCGCCAAAAGCGATCAGATCACGATCCACGACCTGAACAAGCTCAAATACGAGACCGACAGCATCCATCGCGCCATCACCCGCACCATGCGAGAGCTCGCCGATCTCCATTTCGGCGCGTTCGCCGGCGGCGAGGGCGGGCCCGCCAGCCGTGAGCTCGACGCAGTAGCGGATTATACTGAACGGGCTACGCAACAGATCCTGGAAGCGGCCGAGAGTATCGACGAGGCCGCCAATACGCTCTCCGCCTTGCTCAACCAGGAACAGGATCAGGCGCTCGCGAGCGACATTCGCGACCACGTGGTGCGCATATTCGAGGCCTGTAATTTCCAGGACATAAGTGGCCAGCGCATCGCGAAAGTGCTCGCGACCTTGAGCTTCGTCGAGGACCGGGTCAGCCGCATGCTGGAGATTTGGGGGGGGTGCGAGGCGATCAAGGACTATACGGCCGCACAGACCGAGCGCGGTGCCGAACCCAAGCTGGTGAACGGTCCCAAGCTCAGCGGCGACAGCGGTCACGTGTCGCAGCAGGAAATCGACGCGATGTTCGCCTGACCGGCATCTGCCGGCCCCTTTTGCATCGAGAGCCGCCGCACGCCCGGTGACGCGAGCTCTTGCCGACCGCCTGCCCGGCTGGCACTGGTCACCGATGACCTTGCCGACCCAGCTCGCCACCGCGGCGATTTTTGCTTTGACCTATGCGGGGGTGGCGCTGGGCCGCATCCCCGGTCTGCGCCTCGACCGCGCCGGCGTGGCGCTTACCGGCGCCGCACTGATGTTGGCGGTCGGCGCGCTGTCGCCGCAGGAGGCTTATCAGGCAATCGACCTCGACACGATCGTGCTGCTCACCGGAATGATGATCGTCGTAGCGCATCTCAAGCTTTCCGGCTTCTTTCGCCTGGTGGCCGGCTGGGCGCTGACGCGGGCCCATTCGCCGCGTCTGCTGCTCGCAGCCGTAGTCATCACCGCCGGTGCGTTCTCTGCGTTTCTGGTCAATGATGCGGTCTGCCTGGTCATGGCACCGCTCGTCATTGAGGTGACGCGCGCATTGCGGCGCGAGCCCCTTCCCTATTTGCTGGCTTTGGCGATGGCGGCAAATGTCGGCAGCACCGCGACCATCACCGGCAACCCGCAGAATATGATCATAGGGGCGATCTCGCAGATTCCCTACACGGCGTTCGCCGCCGCACTCGCCCCGGTCGCGACCGTCGGCCTGCTGCTGGTAGTCCTCGTGATTTCTTTTGCCTGCCGGGCCGAGCTCGGTGACAAAGCGCGTCTTACGGCTGCGGCACCGCCTGCGCGCGTGCACAGGCCACAGATGATCAAGGCGGTGGTGGTGACGCTCGGCGTGGTTGGGTTGTTCTTCGCCGGCGTTCCGGTTGCCAAGGCCGCAATCCTGGGCGGTGCGTTGTTGTTGGTCACCCGGGCGATCAAGGCACGCAAGGTGTACCGCGAGATCGACGGCGCGCTGCTCTTGATGTTTGCCGGGCTGTTCGTGGTGGTGGCGGGCGCCGAGAAGGTGCTGCTCGGTCCGGAGGTTCTCGCAGCGGCGCGCGACCTTCGCCTCACCGACAGCTTCGTGCTGACCGGCATCACCGCTGTTCTCTCCAACATCATCAGCAACGTGCCGGCGGTGCTGGCGCTGAAGCCCTTCGTTTCAGGCCTTGCTGATCCAACGCGGACCTGGCTCGTGATCGCGATGAGCTCGACGCTCGCCGGCAATCTGACCCTGGTCGGATCTGTCGCCAACCTGATCGTGGCCGAGCGCGCCCGCGCGGCCGGCATCCACATCTCGTTCTGGGCCTATTGCCGCGCCGGCATTCCGCTGACGCTCCTCACCCTCGCGCTTGGCGCCTGGTGGCTCAGCTGAAGCGGCGGACCTTTTGCAGCTATTTCGATTTCGGCCGGATCGCCGCCGATGCGTTGATGGTCGCATGCAGGTTGCGCGCATAGTCGATCGCCCCCTGCATGTCCATGTGCAGCGCCGAGCGCGTGTATTCCTTGACGCCTAGACGTGCGACTCGCGGCGCCTTCATCATGGCGGCACAAAGCCTCTCGAGCGCGGCATCAAGGTCCGCGAGCGGCACCACCTCGCTGACGAGACCAGCCTCGCGCGCCCGCGCCGCGCTGATGGTGGCGGTCGAATAGACGAAATAAGTCATCGCCTTGCGCGGCACGCGATCGACCAGCGCCGACATCACCATCGTGGGCAGGATGTTGTGCAGCATTTCGGGAATCTGGAACTGGGCATTGTCGGCCGCGAGCGTGATGTCGCAGACCGCCGCGATGGCGCAGCCGAAACCGAGCGCACGGCCCTTCACCACGCCGATGACCGGCACCGGCGCGCGGCGAAACGCGTTATAGCAGTCGAACACCACGTCACTGCCGAACCTTCGCTCCAATGCGTCGGAGGAATTGCTGGCGGGCCGGCGGCCGGCCGGGGAGCGGCCGACGCAGAAGTCGTCGCCGGCCCCGCGCAGCACGATGATCTCGGCATCACCGCCGCCCAGCAGAATCTTGGTCAGCTGCTCGGCCATATCGTCGCTGGCGGCATTGCCGTCCTGCGGCCGGTTCAAGGTGATCTCGAGGATGGGGCCCTTCTGCGTGATGAGAATGTCGGAAATCGCTGCCTCCTCTTGCCGAAGTCTTCTCGGTCCCCTGATGCTTTAGTGGACGCCCTCGGAAGTCGCAATGTGCTCACCGCGATGGTTGCGAACAATCCATCGAGGCCGCAATATGCGGCCGGGCACATGCAAGAACCCAGAGGGTGGAGGCGGAATCTCATGAAGAATGTCTGCGTGCGCGCCGGCGGCGCGCTGGCCGTTGTTATTGCCGCAATTGCACTGGTGGCGCCGACAACGGCGGCCGAGAAGCCCGATTGGGCGTTCCCGGTCACCGAGAAAGACCAGCCCCCGCCGCGCATCGAAGGCACGCAAGTCCGCCCCGCTCCGCCCGGAAGCACGCTCTCGATCACGCGCGCCAAGGCGGATGACATGTATGACATCCCCAATTGGTACCCGAACATGTATCCGCCGATGCCGAAGATCGTGCAGTTCGGCAACAAGGACACCCAGGTGCGCGCCTGCGGCTCCTGCCACCTGCCGACCGGCACCGGGCATGACGAATCCGCCTATGTGGCCGGATTGCCGGTCGGCTACTTCACGCGACAGCTGGCCGACTGGAAGAGCGGCGACCGCAAATACGGCGCGGTCATGAGCGGGATCTCGAAAGCTGCGACCGAAGCCGAGATCAAGGATGCGGCGGTCTACTTCAACTCGGTCAAGCCGCGGCCATGGATCAAAGTGGTCGAGACCGACACGGTGCCCAAGACTTTCGTCGGCCCCGGCAACAAGCGCCTGGTGCATCCCGCGGGCGGCACCGAGCCGCTCGGCGACCGCATCATCGAGGTGCCGCAGAACGAGGAGGATGTGGTGTACCGCGATCCTCGCAGCGGGTTCGTGGCCTATGTGCCCAAGGGCAGCATCGCCAAGGGCGAGGCCTTGGTCATGACCGGTGGCGGCAAGACCATGCCGTGCGCGACCTGCCACGGCCGTACCCTGCAAGGCTTGGGCGAGGTACCGGGCATCGCCGGACGGCACCCCAATTATATCGTTCGTCAGTTGTGGGACATCCAGAACGGCGATCGCGGCGGCGAATCAGCCATGCTGATGCAGCCGGTCGTCGAGAAGCTCACAACCGACGACATGCTTGCGCTCGCCGCCTATGTGGCTTCGCGCAAGCCGTGACGCCTCTCAAGGCTCTCCGGCAAGCGGGCCAAATCCCTTTGGCGGCTGCCGATGCCGCGTGCCTGCCTCATAAGCCGAGGCAATTTCAAACAGGAGCGCCTCGTCAAAGGGTCGTCCGAGAAATTCCATAGCCACCGGGAGCTGATCCGGCTTGGGACCCTCGAGCCGGCTGCCGTTCGGATCGCCGGCATCCGGCACGCGGTCATACACTTCCCGGGTGAAGCCGGCCGGCACCACGATGGCGGGAAAACCCGTGACGGGGCTCAGGTTCACCGCATAGCTGCCGCCACCCCCGCGATAGAGGTCGAGATCGCTTCGCAGCGTCGCCTCACCAGGGACAAGGTCCGGATTGGATGGCTTCGTTCCCGCCTTCAGGACACGCGGCTCAAGCCGCGGATTGTAGGCGGCGGCAGCACGGCTCGGATAGATCAGCGGCGCCGGAACTGTGGTGTACAAATAAACAAGGGCGTCGAGATTGTTGTCTGCCATCACCTTGTAGAGGATGCGCTGCAAGTTGGCGATCCGCAGCGTATGATTGACCCCCTCAGGCGTATCGAGCACCTCTTGCTTGGCGCCGAGCGCGGTCTGCAGCCACTCGTTTTCCCCCGCGAAGGCTTGCGTGGCATAGATATCCTGGACGCTGCGAAACTTGGCGTCACCGCGCTCCTTGAGATAGAGGTCGAGCGCATATCTCGCCTCATTGCGCGGGGTCGGCAGCGCGAGCATGCGGAGGTTGACCCCGCGCGCGCCGGTCGGCAGCAGTTTCGGATCAGCTGCGATTGCGGCCAGCCCGTCGACCGGCTTGGCGCCGGGCGGGAGCGCGGCCGGAAAAGTCTGAGTGAAAAAGCTCGGCTCATAGGCCGTCATGATCGCGGCGATGGCAGCGCGAAAATCGAGCGGATCGACCAGCGTCGCGCCGAGACTTTTCATGTCGGCGAGCGCCTCGTTGCCGATGCGGATGTTGTCGCCATCCGCAAGGGTCGCCTCGATCATGAAATCGCGTACGACGCCGAGCCGCTTGCCGGCGAGCGAATTGCGGCCCGTATAGCTCAAATAGGCAACCGGCTTCCTGCCTTGCGCGATGGCGGTGATGGCATCACGCGGATCCTCGCCCGTCAGGACTTCGAGCACAGTCGCGGCATCTGCCACAGAGCGGCATAGGGGACCGCCGCGATCGCGCGAGAACGTCAGCGGCACGATCCCGGCGCGGCTGGTCAGCCCCTGCGTTGCCACCATGCCGACCAGGGCATTCACCGAGGAAGGATAGCGCACTGAACCGGCCGTATCGGTGCCGAGCGCGCACATGGCCAAATTCGCCGCCACCGCCGCCGCTGAACCTGCGCTGGAGCCGCCAGTAATGCGTTTGGTATCATAGGGGTTGCAACTCTGGCCGCCGAGCGTGCTGCGACCGATGCCGGCAGGCGCATATTCATCGAGATTGGTCTTGCCCAGAATGATCGCGCCGGCGGCGCGAAGCTTTGCCACCATAGTGGCGTCCTTCGGCGGCTTGTCGTTGGCGTAGTCGGCGGCAGCGCCTGCCGTCGTGCGCATGTCCGCGGTGTCGTAGTTATCCTTGATGGCGAACGCGATCCCGTGCAAGGGCCCGACGAATTGTCCGGTCCGCGCAAAGTAGGCGTCCTCTGCCCGCGCCACCTCGAGCGCATCCGGCATGTTTGGATCGTTGTCGGCCGGATCGGTGCGTGACCTGCGGCCGCGGATGTTGAGCGTCACATAGGCATTGACCTGCCCGGCGTCGGCAATCGGCGTAATTTCGCCGTACATCAGGCCGTTTTCCGGATCGCGCTCGCCTTTGACGCAAGTGCCATTATAAGCCTCGATTCGCTTGAAATAGAGCTCGACCAGCTGCTCAGCGGTGATTTGTCCGGCGCGTATCGCGCGCTGCACATCGGCGATAGTCGCTTCCTCAAGATGAAACCGATGGTCGGAAACGGTGTCTGCTGCCGACGCAGGCGCCCGTGCCGTCACAGCGACACCGAGCAGGACGAGGATCAAACGTACGATCAACGAATGCATGGCGTCCTCCAATTGTTAAGCGTTGCTGCAAAATAGGCCTTCCGATTTCGTAGGGTCATCGCTGCACGCCTTCGTTCACCGCGTTCCTGACACGCGCAACGATCTCAGGCGGGGTCGCGTAGATGTGCCGCAGCACCTGATCGAGGTCGGCTCCGGTGACGCGCTCGATGTGCAATTCCCTCGCTTTGGCTTCGCCAAGATAGTCCGGATCGGCCATTGTCTCGTCGAACGCCTGGCGCAACGCCGCGAGCCGGTCGGCGGGAATGCCGGGCGGAGCCGCGAAGGGGCGGGCAAACAGGTTGGGCGAGACGATCAATTCAAGCGCCTGCCGATCGGCCGCGGTCTTTGCAAAATCAAGTGCAAGCGGCACCTCGAGGTGCTCGCGGCTCTTCTGCAAGGCGAGCTGGACGAAAACATTGACCTTGTGATCGCGCATCCAGCCAGGCCTGATCGCCTCCAGCGTGGAGAAGCCCAAGGAGCAGAACCCCTGCGTCTCACCCCGCTCCATTGCCAAGAGCGCATCGTTGGCGCCCGGATAGCCCGGGATGACGCGGAATTTAGTGCCGAGCACTGCATTGAGGACGCGCGGAAACGTGTTGGCGATGGCGGTCGAGCCGGTGCCGCCGACGATCAGTTCCTGACGGAAGACGTCCTCCATCGTCTTCACCGCGGCGGTGTGCCAGGACAGGCAGGTGCTGGCATCATTGTCGGTACTTCCCACAAAGCTCAAACGGAGCGGATCGAACCGTGCCTGCGCCGGATCGAGCAAGGGCTCGAGCAGAATGCCGCGCTCGAAGGTCGCAAGCTCAGTGCCGTCGCGCGCAATCGAAGAGTAGAGGGCGTTCACCAGCGTGAGACCGCCGGCGCCCGGCGCATTCTTGACCACGACCGCGGGTGCGCCGGGCAGGTGCCTGCCGAGATACTTCGCCAGCACGCGGGCGTGCAGGTCGTAGCCGCCACCCGCACTCAGCCCGACGCTGATGGTGACGGTCTTGCCGCGATAGAAATCGGCGACAGTTTGTGCCGCGGCGGGCGTCAATGCGAAAGGCGCCAACGCCAGCAACAGGGCAGATCCGTGCCTACGAAGCTCCACGACCTCACCCACTTTCCAGGAGCAGATCGAAACCAAATGCCCGGCGAGCATACCAGACTTCCGCGCCGGGGCGCACAGGCAGGCGTCGCCCTTTCGCTCCCGCGCGCGGCGGGTGTATCGTTCGCGCTCTGGGACGTTTCGGCAGTTCCTACCGGAGGGAAACATGCTCGATCGAAGCCCAACTCGCCTCGTGCTCACGGCAACATTTCTCCTTCTGACGCACGGAGCGTGGGCGCAGGAGCCCAAGCTTCCCGACCTGTCGGGACAATGGAAGCGGCCACCAGGGGTGGGCATTCAGTGGGATCAAAGCAAGCCGATCGGGCTTGCCCAGCAGGCGCCGTTTACCCCCGAATATCAGGCGATCTTCGAGGCGAGCCTGCATGATCAGGCACTCGGCGGCCAAGGCAACGATCCGCGCTTCACCTGCATCCCAAACGGGATGCCGCGCGCCATGAGCGTCATCTTCCCGATGGAGATCGTGCCGCTGCCGAAGATCACCTACATGCTGTTCGAAATCGACATACCGCGCCGCATCTACACCGATGGGCGCGACTGGCCAGTCGGTGCCGAGCCGACCTTCATGGGCTACTCGATCGGCAAGTGGGTCGATGACGGAGCCGGCCGCGATGCCACTCTCACGGTCGAAACTCGCAATCTCAAAGGTCCACGCACCTATGACACCACCGGGCTTCCTCTGCACCGGGACAACCAGACCATCGTCAAGGAACGTATCTATCTCGACAAGTCTGACGACGATCTTCTGCACGACGAGATCACGACATTCGACCACGCGCTGACCCGGCCGTGGACCGTGGTCAAGAACTATCGTCGCGAGCGGAACGTCGTTTGGGTCGAAAACATTTGCAATGAGTACAATCCGCATGTCTCTATTCATAATGAGATATACTATCTCAGCGCCGACGGCGACTTGATGCCCTCGAAGAAGGACCAGCCGCCGCCGACGTTGAAGTATTTCAAGCAGCCGCGCAGGCAGTAGGCCGCCGGCAAATCCCTCGCGGAATGTTTCCGCCGCTTCAGCCCAGCAAGTTCGCCCTGAAATTGGCACGGGCGAGCACCCCATCGCGCGCCAGCTCCGCGAGGCGCAATACCCGTCCCATGTCGATGCCCACCAGATTGCCGCGCCATTTCTTGATCTTTCCGGCAATGAAGACGTTCTCCACGTTGCTGGGGTTCATCAGATTCACCACGACTCCGGGCGCATTGTTGAGCGGCCAGACGTTGATGCGATCGGCGCGCAGCATGACAATATCGGCCTCCTTGCCGGGCGTGAGCGTGCCGACCTTGCGGTCGATGAGCGCGCAGCGCGCGCCCTCGATGGTGGCGAATTCGAGCACCTCCCGGCAGGTGAGGAGGCGCGGCAGGTTGGCCTCACCGGCGCGCCTGCGCTGCAGGACCATCAGGCGCTGCAACGTAAAGGCCGCCCGCATGATGGTGAAGGGATCCTGCGCCATGGTCACGTCGACATCGGAGGACAGACTCGGGCGAATGCCGTGATCGATGGCATCCTGGATCGCCGGCATGCCATGGCCCATCGCCATCTCGATCGGCGGCGCGAGCGAGACATGACCGCCGGTATCCTTGATGAGTCGCCAGGCAATGCCGCTGAGTTGCGTGCAATGAATGTACTCGTCGCCCGGCTGCAGCAAGCCGCGGCGGCCCAGGTCTACCAGCGCGCGTTCGGTATCGCCGTTCACTCCATGCGACACGGCCGGCACGCCGGCCTCGCGGGCAACCGCGAAGATCCTCGCGTCGAGCGTTCCGCCGAGCGCTAGCGTCAAGAGCTGGTCGCTGCTGCTGAAGGTGGTGCGCTGCAATCGGGCGATATCATCCGGGTATCTGCTGTTCGGCCCGGCCCCGCGCGAATAGGCATAGACGGCACGCAGCCCGGATTCCTGGAGAGCGCGAATGCCGGCGTCGCTGTGCTCGGGTGTATGCGAGACTTGCGATGTATCGACTGCCGCGGTCGTGCCCGCATCGATCATCCCCAAAGCCGTCACCAACACACCCGCATACACATCGCTCGGCTGATAGGCCGCCGTCAGCGTGCCACTGACGTCGCGCCCATAGTCAGGATTGAGCAGCCCGTTGGTGAGGATATTCCGCAGGATGCCTTGATAGAAGTGATGATGGCTGTCGATGAAGCCCGGCAGCACGATGCGGTTGGTCGCGTCGACGATCGCGGCGGCCTCCTCCCCCACCGGAATGTTGGGACGGACCTCGCGAATCTTGCCGTCCTCGATTAGCACATCCGCTCGGACGAAGTCGCCAACTTGCGCATCAAGCGTGAGGACCACTCCGCCTTTGAGCAGGACGCGACGGCGCGCCTGGATCGCGGCGAGCTCTGGATCTCCGGCGGCAACGCCTGCCGGCTGCGCGAACAGAGGTTGCTCCGCAGCGGCTGCGCCCGCGATGAGACCCGCGCCCGAGCCCAGGAACGCGCGCCTCGACGCCAGGCGTTTGGCAGACGCATCCATGACAGTTTCCACCTCATTGGCTTCTTGCGGCGAGCGGCTCTCGGTCGGCTTGGGCATAGCGCTACTCCCATCATCTGCGCGTCAGACGCGTGACCCTCGTGTGCGGGCCTGACATCTTAGCCGCACGAACCGCCGTCGAGGAGAAGCTGGGAAGCCCTTCACGCGGGACCCAATGGAAAATCGACCGGGCGTGGGAGAGAATGCGACATCAGATGCATCGCAACCCAATGGGAGGAGCACATGCTTGGCGGAAAACTGCACATGGCGCTGGCTTGCGTGGCGATGGCCTGCGGGCTCAATTGCGCACACGCGCAAACAACCTACGAAGGGAACGGGCAGGTACCGTCGCAGTTCGTGATTTCCGGCAAGGCCGCGGCCCGAATTCACGACCACATTTCCATCAATGCGGACACGGCTGAGAAGCTGTCGAAGGCCTGCGAAGCCATCGCGGCCAGGAACAACAGCGCCGTGGTGGTCGTCGTGGTTGATCCCTATGGCCTGGTGGTGCACGAGCATCGCATGGATGGGGAAGGATGGATCCAGATCAATGCGACCGAGCAGAAGGCGAGAACCGCTCTGCGCACGCGGGCGCCGTCGCACGTGCTGACCAATCGCAACGCACAGGATCCTTTCACCAATCAAAACATGGCCGGCTACGGGCTGACCACGCAGGAGGGCGGGCTGCCCATCATCGTCAACGGGCAGCTCATCGGCGCCATCGGGGTCGGCGGCATTCCACCCGCAGAGCGCACCGCGACTTATGGCGAGGAAATGTGTGCGCGCGACGCGCTCGAAAGCGTGATTGGTCCGCAGCCGCCGTTATTGCCTGAACCGGCCGCTCAGCGCGGGATCAATCCGGGCGCGACGCGCGCCAATCCGTAGCTTTTCCGGTCCGCAGACTACAACGAGAATGTCTCGGGTCTCGCCGGGACATTCTTGAAATCGCAAATGTCGGTGTCTCGACATCGCAGTCGCCTGCCACCGATCGTGAATGATTTGTTGATTTGGCGAACTTGCCTTTCAACAAATTGAAGCATTAGCAAACAAAATTCGTCGGTGCGCGCCGGAACTCGCAATTTCACGTAATTCGTCAGATCGCATCGACATTTGCGCCGTTTACATCTTATTTTTCAGTTTCAAGTACTGTGAATTCATGCTGCAGACCATTCAATAACCCAAAACGAGTTGCCCGTGCTGACCGTATATAATTGCATTATGACCGCCCACGATCTGCGTCTTGTGGGCCTTGCTGCGGTGATCTGTACGCTCGCATCCTTCACGGCGATCAGCCTGCTGCATCACGTCCGCCGATCCTCCGGATATCTGCGCCACATCTGGCTCGCAGTATCCGCAACTTCGACCGGATTCGGAATCTGGGCAACGCACTTCATCGCCATGCTGGCGTTCTCGCCGGGAATCCCCAGCGCCTACAATATAGTGCTAACCATATTGTCGCTCATCGCCGCCATTTTCCTCACCGGAGCGGGCTTGGCGGTCGCGGTCATGACACCCTTGCGCGCGGGTGCGTGGCTTGGCGGCGCGATGGTGGGAGGCGGCATTGCGGCCATGCACTACACTGGCATGGCTGCATTCGAGATTCAGGGACGAATCGACTGGGATCCGGCGCTGGTGGCCGCCTCGATCATGTTAGGAGCGTTGATCGGCGCCATCGCATTGCCAGCGGGTCTGCGCACCGACGGCCTGAAGTCGAAGATCCTGGGCGCATTGCTGCTGACCGCGGCGATCTGCAGTCATCATTTCACCGCCATGGGTGCGGCCGCGATCGTCCCCGACCCGACAATCGAATTTTCCGCGGCGGCCCTTCCGGCGGGCTGGCTTGCCATTGCGGTGGCCCTCGCGAGCTTCATCATCATCGCGCTTGCGCTTGCCGGCGTCGCCATGGAGATGCGGGATCGGCGACGCTCCGAGCTCGAGTTCGATCGCATGCGCGGTCTCGCCAACGCCGCCGTGGAGGGTCTGCTCGTCTGCGAAGGCAATTCCATCGTGACGGTCAACAATAGCTTCGCGGATCTGGTGGGGTTACCGGCGGAGCGCCTGCCGGGAGCGACGCTGGATCAATGCTTTCCGGATGAAGGCACACGCCTGAAGCTCTTCGAACGACAAAATCAGCCAGTCGAAGGCGAGCTGCTCCATGCGGACGGATCCACCATGCCGGTGGAATTGATCCTTCGCCCTGTCGATTACGGCGGCAAGGGCCACTACGCAATCGCGGTTCGCGATCTGCGAGCGCGCAAGCAGGCGGAACAGCATATTCGTTTCCTGGCGCACCATGATCCGCTTACCGGAATTCCCAATCGCGCCACCTTCAATAAGCAGCTGGATCATGAGATCGAAGCGGCTTTGAACACAAACCGGCGCCTTGCGGTCCTCTGTCTCGATCTCGACCGGTTCAAGGAGGTCAATGATCTGTTCGGGCACGCCGCCGGCGACGCCGCATTGCAAACTGCCGCAAAACGCATCGCCGGAGTTCTGGAGGAAGGGCAAACACTGGCACGCCTGAGCGGTGATGAGTTCGCCGTGATAGTGCCGAAGCTGACGAACCCGGGGGTTGCCGGGCGAGTCGCCGAAAATATTCTGGAGGCCCTGCAGGCCACCAGAGGCGAATCGGATGCCACAGCGCCGATCGGCACAAGCATCGGCATTGCCATTTGTCCGGATGACGCGACCGAGCGACAGGCGCTTTTGTCCCATGCGGATACCGCACTGTACCGGGCGAAGAACGAGGGGCGAGGCACCTATCGGTTCTTCGAGGCCGCAATGGGTGCCGCGGTGCGCGACCGCCGCGTCCTCGAGCACGACCTGCGCAACGCCATACCGCGCGGCGAATTTCACCTCGCCTTCCAGCCGCAGAAGGACATTCGCGACGGCCGCGTCATCGGTTTCGAGGCCTTGCTGCGCTGGAGGCACCCGACACGCGGGGAAGTTCCGCCGTCCGAATTCATCCCGGTGGCCGAGGAGAGTGGGATCATTCTTCAGATCGGCGAGTGGGTGTTGCGGACCGCCTGCAGCGAGGCGGCAACTTGGAACGAGCCCTTGACCATCGCGGTCAATGTCTCGGCGGTGCAGATCCACAATGCGGCATTCGCGCATGTGGTGCACGAGATCCTGTTCGAGACAGGGCTTGCTCCGTCCCGCCTGGAGCTGGAAATCACCGAGACCGCATTGGTTCGCGACCTCAATCGCGCCCTGGCGACGTTGCGACGCATCAAAATATTGGGGGTCCGCATCGCCATGGACGACTTCGGCACCGGCTATTCGTCACTGTCGAACCTGCGCGCCTTTCCGTTCGATAAGATCAAGATCGACCGTTCCTTCATCCGATCGGTCAACCTCAACGACCAGGCAGCCGCAATCGTCCGCTCTGTGCTCGGGCTTGGTCGGGCCCTGCGCTTACCCGTATTGGCAGAGGGGGTCGAGACCAGCGCCGAGCTCGACTTTCTGGCCGGCGAGCTATGTGACGAGGCGCAGGGCTATTTGTTGGGGAGACCGGGCGAGATCGAGGAATTCCGGCAATGGACGCACGGGCTTGCTCCGGCGGAGGACGACTCGAGCGTCATTCCGCTCGTGGCCAGGGCGTCGTCTCAATAGGGGTGCCCCCAGGCGACGTTCGGCTCGCTACTACCGGCCAATGTCTCGGGGGAGCGATACCAGCAATCTTCGGCGACACGCCCGCATCAAGTCGTGGTGTCTACCTGCTGCTCGGCGACAAGAACAGCGGTGCTGAAATCCTTGCCCTTGACGAGCGCCTGCACGGCCTGGGCATCGACATAGGCGCGCTGCCGCAGCAGCGCCTGCGCTGGAATCTGGTCGATGACGAGGCCTGAATTGGGATCGACAGAACGGAACACTACCGTGCTGGTCTGCGGGTCGATGACCACGACGTTCGAGGTACCGGCTCCCGGCTTGTCAGGCTTGCGGGCGTCATTACGCGGAGCCGGAATGCTCGCCGAAGGGGCGACCGCTTGCGGGGCCGGAATATCGGTCGGTACGGACGGCGGCGCCGCGGCCACAGCGGGCAGCGGACGGAAGTCCGCCACGTTCGTCACCGAACCAAGGGCCACTCCTACGTTCACAGCACAATCCTGCCGATCGTTACGCCGTTTGTGCCCCAGCTGCACTTGCTTCGCCGAAGGGTTCGAAGCCTCTCCCTTTCCACCATCTCCCACGTGGATTTTCGGGGACACAACTTAAAGAGCCATTGGAAAATTCACTAAAATTGGACTGGCTCTTCGCGGAAAAGTTGCCACGGGGTTTATTTGCTCATCAAGGCGAGGTCGATTCCGTGGCCGCTTTCCCTTTGGCGACCACGTCAGGAGCGGCCCCGATGGTATCGGCGACGATCTTGCTCACCTCCTCGCCGGTCATCGCATCGATCGGAATACCGAGCTTCTCGGTTTCAGCAATAAAGGCCTTGTCCGCAAGCGTCGCTGCAAATGCCTGACGGAGGATCGCAAGCCGCTCCGCGGGGACGCCCGGCGGAGCGAGATACGGGTGCCCGAGCCCGGCCGGCGAGGAAATCAGCCTGAGCACATCGCGCTGTTCCGGCGTCGCGGCGAGGTCCGTGAGCAACGGCACATCCGGAAGGTTCCTGTCACGCTTGATTCCGGATTGCGCCAGGAAAACAACCTTGCCGTCATTGAGCCAGTCCGCGTGCTGGGCAACAATGGAATTGAGGCCGAACGCGCGTGCCTGCACCTCGCCTCGCTCGAGCGCGAGATTGATGTCCTCGGACGTCTTGTAGCCGATCACCAGCTTGAAGCGGGTGCCGAGCACGTGGTTCATGGCGGTTGGGATTATCGAGAGTCCCGAACCCGCGCCCGTGGAGCCAAGCACGACCTCGCGCTGCATCGCTTGCTTGATGCTGGTGATGCCGGCCGTGTGCCATACCAGAATGACTTCGTTCTCCGGGCCGGTCGAGCCAAGCCAATTGAACTTGGCCGCGTCGAACCGCACCCCGCGCCCGTCGAGCACCTGGTGGAGCGGCATCGCGTTGTGAATGCTGGCGAGCGTCAGACCATCCTTGGCGGCGATATTGTACATATAATTTGTCGCCAGCACGTTGCCGCCGCCCGGCATGTTCTGCACGATGATGGTTGGATTACCGGGAATGTGCTGACCCATATGGCGCGCGATCACGCGCGCGGTGAGGTCGTAAACTCCGCCGACTCCCGTCGAGGTCACGATGGTGATGGTCTTGCCCTCGTAGAAGCTCTGTGCCCGCGCGAGCGGCGCGAGGAGCAGCGCGAAGGCGACGACAAGAAACAATCTCGACATGGTGGTTGCCGGAAAACCTCGCTAAATTGGTTCAGAGATTCGGAGGTCAACCTCAGAAGTCGCGTCCGCGGGAGGTGAATCGATCAACAAGACGCCGGGAAAGCAAGAGAGCTGGTGTCGCATCCGGAGATGTTCAGACAACCTGTTGCAGCATCAGCGCCGCGTAGACCTTGGCGGCGTCGCGGGTTTTCTCGACCGAGGCCATGTCGAGATCGGTGTGGGCGAAGTCTGCTTCGCCGGGCCCATAGGTGCAAGCTTCGACCCCGATGTGATTGAGAAAGCCCTGATCGAAGGCATTGGTCGCGTAGTACGTCTCGGGCGCGGCGCCAAGCGCGGCGAAGGAGGCCTGCCCGAGCGCCCTGACCACGCTCGAATCGGCGTGCACCAGCGATGGATACATCATCGCTCCCTTCACCACCTCGACGCGCCAGGTCTTGCCACTGACGGGATCGCGTGCCCCGTCCACCGTCTTGGCAATCGCCGCAATGTCGGCGACGGCCGGCTCCGGATCCTCGCCTGGCAGAAGTCTGCGGTCGACGCCAATGTCGCAACGGTCCTGCACCGTGTGGGTCGTGTCGGGCAGGCTGCGGATACGGTTGATGGTCAGGCCGGCCGGTCCGAGCTGGGGGTGCGGCGGAGGAAGCCGCACTCGTTCCGTCAGCGCACGGATGACCTCGATCGCACCCGTGATGGCGTTGCATCCATCCATCGGACGGCTGCTGTGACAAGGGCTGCCGTGAACCGTGACGGTGACGTCGACCCGGCCGCGGTTGCCCAGGCTGATGCGATTGCCGGTTCCGTTGAGCACCGCCATGTCGGCGCGGATGCCGGTCGCCTTGATGATGCTCGCAATGGCATCGTGCCGACCGGTCTCGCCCGAAACACAGCAGAGGAACACCAGCTGGCCGCGCGGCACGACCGCGCTGCCCGACATCGCCTCCAGCGCCACCAGGATCGCGGCAAGCGGCGCTTTCTGCTCGCTCAGGCCCTTGCCGAGAACGACCTCGCCCCGTAGCCCGTAGGGCGCGCCCGCGCGCACCTCGCCGCCATAGGGATTGGGCATGGTGGCGGCCGGCTGGTTCATTGCATTGGTGACCAGCATCAGCGAGCGCCCGCTCTCGGCGCGGCCCCAGGTTGCCAACAGGTTCCCCATGGGGTCGCGCTGGATCGCCGTAATGCCCATTTGCTTGAGCCGCGGCTCGACCATGGTATCGATGAAACCGCGCAACTGAGGCTCGGCCTCGAGAAGCTCGGTGAGCGGGCTCGGGATTCGCGCAAGCTCGATCAGGGTGGACTTGATCCGCTCGGCAGTGATCCGGGAGAGAACGCTGTGCAGCGGCACCCGCTCGTCCATGGCCGAGTCCACGCCTTTCAGTCGCGCGCCCTGGCCGCCGGCAGCACGATGCCGCGACCGGTTTCCCGCGCCTTGACATACAGATAATGCGCGAGCGCCACGTCATGAGCGACAAGCCCGGTGGTATGGAGCAGGATTCGTTCCTGCGGATCGGTGCGCCCGGGCTTCGCGCCGGAGACCAGATCCTGGATTTCCGCATGCATCGCGTCGCGGCTGAACTGGCCTTTGTCCACCATAGAGGCGAACACCGGCATGCGCATGTTCATCTCCCAGCTGTCGAGCACGACCTTGTCCATTCGCGCCCAGCCGTCCGGGTCAAGCTCGCGACGCGCGAGCGAGATGAACAGCGAGCCCGGCTTGAGCCAGTGTTCCCGCGTCATGATCTCCGAGGATGTGGTGCCGCCGACCGCAATATCGGCGCCGCGCACCACCTCTTCGACGCTGTCGCAGGGCCGCACCGGCACGCCGAGCTCGGCGGACCAGTGCGCCGCAAAAGCTTCGCGGGTTTCGCTCCGGCGCGAGGTGCAGCGGATTTCATCGAATCGGTAAAGCCGCGACAGACAGCGCAAGGTATTCGCTCCCATCGAGCCGACGCCTACCAAGCCGAGAATCCGCGGTCGCGCCGGGCCGAGCCATTTGCACGCGATCGTCGCGGCGGCGGCGCTGCGGATGCCGTAGGTCCAGTGCTCATCGACGATCGCGAGGCCATGCCCGGTTTTCGGATCGCATACGAACACGTAGCGGCCGCATTCGAGCGCCCCAACCGTGTTTCTCTTGCCGTCATCGAAATAATTGTACAGGCGCACGCCGGTCGTGGGGATTTCCTTCAGCAGAACGCCTTTGACGTGCCAGTGATTGTTGAAATCCTCGGCGACGTCGAGCTTGAAGCTCGGAGGCCGCGAATGCTCGACGGTCCCGCGCGCCAGCATGCAGTAGACGTCCTCACAGATGCGCATGGCATCATCGACGCTCAGGAGATCGAGCGAATCCTGGTAGGAGACGAACAGCAGATCGGGATGGCTCATGCGTCGGTCCTGCCGCGTACGAGTGACCGGGGGCCCGGATCGGCGTCACTCGACCACCGTGAAATCGAATTGGCGACCGGCGGGCGCATAGATTTCGAAAATCTCCAGCACGCTGTCTGATAGGTTGCTGAGCGAATGCGGCATGCCGGCCGGGATAAAGACGATTTGATCGGCGCGGATCGTGTAGCTTGCGCCGTCAGCCGTCAGCGTGCCCTCGCCACGGCGCACGATATAGACGTTGTCGGACTGCGAGTGCCGGTGCACGCGGCCGCGCGGGCCGCCCGGAACGAGGCGATTGAGATGCAGGTCGATCTTTTCGGTCCCCAGCCCGGAATTGATCAGGCGCATGGTCTCCCCCCGGCCATTCTCCATCGGAGTTGTCGGGCACGCATTGAGATCGAAAATCTTCAGCACCGATTCCTCCCCTGCAATTGCGGGTGCGGGTGAGCCGGACACGCGCCGCCGTCCGCGAGCGTCATCTCATACGGAGCGCGCGTCGGCTCCGCAACACCAGGCTGCCCAGGGCCGTCCAATTATGCTGATTTTATGGTGGGTGATCTTGAGGCTCCAGCCACGCATGCCGCCACCCCAATTCAGGAGCTTCAGGATCTAGTAGCGCGAGAACTCATAACCTTCCTTGGCGACGATCTCGATCAGGAACGGCGCGCCCGACTGGATCACGCCGACCGCTTCCTTGATGGCGCCGATGATATCGCCAGGCTTGTCGACCCGAAGCGACGCGACGTTGAGGCCTTCCGCCACCTTGGCGTAGTTGCCGCCGACGCTCATTGCGCCGTATTTGCGGTTGGAGGTCTTGAGCACGTCGCGCTCGGCCGCCATGACGCCGTTGTTGAACACGATGGTCAGGATGGCGATGCGGTTGCGGGCTGCGGTCTCGATGTCCAGTCCGGTCATGCCGAACGAGCTGTCGCCCATGATGTTGATGCACAGCTTCTCCGGCGCCGCAAGCTTCGCCCCCATGGTGATGCCGAGGCCGTAGCCGAGCTGGGTCGACTTGCCCCAGCCCAGATAGGAGCCGGCGACCGTCGTCTCCCAGAACGGCAGCAGCTGCTCGCGCGGGCTGCCTGAGTCGTGCGTGATGATGACGTTGTCGCGATCGACCGTGCGCATGAGATCCCGGATCACCCGATATTGGTTGATAGGGGTTTCATTCGAGTCGAGTTGCTTGGCCCATTCGGCGAGCCAGGCTTTCTTCACAGCTGCGATCTCCTCCTCGAGCGACTTGCGCGCATTGCCCCCGGCCCCGCCTTTCTGCCGCTCGACCTCGGTGATCAGGGCCTCGATCACCAGGCCGGCATCGCCGACCAGCGCGTGATCGGCCCGATAGTCCTTGTTGATGTCGCCGGCCTCGTTGGTTGAATGAATGATCATCTTGCCGGGCGGCACGGCAGGCCCGAACGAGGTCTTGGTGAGGCTCGAGCCGATCGCCAGCACGAGGTCGGCGCGCGCCATGAAGGTCGCGAACATTTTCGAGCGCGAGCGCGTGGACGCGCCCAAAGCCAGCGGATGGCTGTCTGCGATCGCGCTCTTGCCCGGATTGGTGGCAACGACCGGCGCCGGAACAAGCTCCGCAAGCGCCGCCAGTGCAGCGCCGGCTTGAGCATAGTGCACGCCTTGCCCGGCCCAGAGAATCGGATGCTTGGCGGCAAGCAACAGCCGCGCGGCCTCTCTCACTTGCTCTGGATCTGGCGCAGTGCGCAGCACCGGGACCGGCGAATAGTCGAGCGCACCCGTAAAGCTTGCCTCGAACACCTCGTTGGGCACTTCGAGCAGCACCGGGCCCCCTTTGCCGCTGCGCAGCGCGTGGAAGGCGCGGCGCATCAGGTCGGGGAGCTCCTGCACATGGTGCGCCATGGCGGACCATTTGGTCACCGGCCGGAACACTTCCGCAGCCCGAAATGTCGGCCGGATATATTGCCGCTCCGGCGCAAACCCGGCCGGAATAATCAACAGCGGAACATTCTCCGAATAGGCCTGGGCTACTCCCGGAAATGCATTCTCGATGCCGGGACCGTGCTGCGCCGCGAACACGCCGTTCTGACGGCCGCGCCGGATGCGCGAAAAGCCGTCCGCCATACCAACGCCGACCCGCTCCTGGCGGCAGAGGATCGGTCGGATGTCGAGCTCAGCGCAGGCTTCGATCAGGGGATTGCGCGGATAGCAGGCGAGAAACGGCGTTCCCTCGCGCCGGAGGATTTCCGCAATGACATCGGCCCCCTTCATGGGCTTCCTTTCGGCTTCGGCTTTGGTCGACTAATTTAGTGGCTAATGCGCTATTTGGCGGGTGCGAGCGTATCTACTCGAATTCGCTCGTTCATCACCTCCATGAACGGCGCTCCGCGGGGTGCCTCATAGCGGGTCGAGCGAACCCTGTAGCTCTCCGGCCGCATGCCGGGCAAAGGCCTGCCTTCGGCGTGGTCCTTGAGGGTTTGCAGCAGAAGGCGTCGGATCTTGATGATCGCAGCGTCGCAGGCGAGCAGGTGCTCGGCGCGGCGGTCGGCGATCGGCCCCATCGATTCCTGGATCGCGCAATCCTGGGTGCCCAATCCCCGCATGCCCGTATAGGACGCACCGCTTGCCTGTTCAACGCGGTCAATCAGATAGTCGTTAGCCTTGTTGCGGATCGCGTGATCGGTGCCCGGGATGTTCTCGGTATGGATGCCGCGCCAACTTTTCGAGCGGGCGAGATCGGCTTCGGTGAACGGCCGATCGGGGCTGAAATCGATGCTGTAGAGCATCGTGCTCTCGTCATCGATCGGCGCCCACACATGCGCCGCGTGCGGCACCGACGAGATGATCTTGTGGAACGGCATCAACATCACGTTGACGTTCCAAAGAATGTCGCCCTTGCCGGGATCGCGCCCCGTGCCGACCACGAAACCAAAATCGGTCGGCACCACTTCATAGAGTGTGACCACGATGTTGCGATTCTTCTCGGCATCGCCGCGATGCAGAAACGACAGATGCGTGGGATCGAATCCGCCCTCGAGTCCCTGCAGCCAGTTGCATTCCTGGATGTGGCGCGTGGCGAAGCGCTGCGCCGCGCCAACGCGCGTCCATTCGAGATCGGGAAACGCCGGCTTGTGCGCCGGCGGCCCCATATAGGTCCACACCACCTCGCCGCGCTCGATGCACGGATAGGACTTGATCTTGAGCTGCGCCAGAAGATTGCGCTTCTGCACCTCGCTCGATTGCGGGACACACGGCACATCGACACAGTTGCCGTCGACGTCGAACTTGAGCCCATGATAGACGCAGCGCAGCCCGTGCTCCTCGTTGCGGCCGAAGAACATCGAGGCGGTTCGGTGCGGGCAGCGCTCGTCGACCAGGCCGATGCGGCCGCCAGTGTCGCGAAATAAGACAAGATTCTCTCCCAGAAGCCGCACCCGAAGGGGCGGGCAATCGGGCCTAGCGATCTGGTGGGAGAAGGCCGCCGGAATCCAATACCGGCGCATCAATTCACCCATGGGGGTGCCGGCTCCCACGCGGGTGAGCAGCTCATTTTCCTTCTGCGAGAGCATCAGCTTCCCTCATTCAACTCCATTGCTGCGCGGAACCTTGTTCAGATCGCATCACAGCCGGGTCGTTCAACCGGCTGCCGCATCGTTTTATCCTCTCACGGAACCAGCGGGCCAGCAAACGGCACGCAGTCGCAGTTTCGATGAGCCCCCGCGAGAATCCCGTTGTTCCCGGTAAGGCCTCCTCGGCGAAGAATCCGGCGACGATTTCGTCGACGCTGATTCAGCAACGCGCAAGCTTGCTGAGAGGGGTCAACCAGCGGCGGCGCGCGCGCCACGGGTCAGGTCCAGCTCGCAAAGCTCAGCCCGGTGCCGGTGCCGGCCGGCGTTCGGTAGCCCGGCACATATTCGAACCAGTTCACGTCAAGATGCTCGACGGCGCCCGCGACTGCGACCCAGTTCAAGATCTCCGAGCTGCCAGCGTGGAGCTTGTTGCGCGGTAAGCTCTGTAGAAATGTTGCATCCTTGTCGGCACAGGCCTTGAGTATGGCGCGATCGAAATCCTCATCCACCAGAAAGTGACTCAAGCCCCCGGAGGCCAGCACGCCGATGCTACCGTCGCCGGGAAAGCCCTCCACCGCAGAACGCAAGCCTTGCCCCAGCTGATAGCAGCGCTTGGGCCGCGGCTGATTGGGTGGATAATAGGTATTGAGAAAGATCGGCACGACCGGAACGGGATTCCGCGGCTCCATCACCTGCCGATGCACATAGGCAATCGCGTGGCCCTCGCCCTCGCCGTCAGGCAGGCATTTTGAGCTCGCGACATCGAAGCCAGCATCCATCAGGCTTTCGATCAGATGCTGTGCCAGCTGAGAGTGGACCGGATAATCGTGCGGCGCATCCGGCTCGAAAAAGCCCTTTCGATTTTGGATGTACCAATCCGGATAGTGCGAATAGGTCGCGTGCTGCGCATTGCTGTTACGGATCGTCTCACCGAAATAGATCGCGAAGGCGGGCCGGCAATCCTCGCGATAGCTTTCATTCTGATCATCGCCCAGCACGATTAAGGCATCGAGAGCGCTGGCGCCAAGCGTCTGGCGAAGGCGCCGCATCGCAGCGCGGGCGACGTTCTGCCGCTCGACCAGGTGCTTGGGAGCCACCATCTCGGCCAATTTGGGGTCAGCCGCTTCCAACAGATCTCCGTAGGTGACCGGCCTGCCTTCTTTATCGCGATGGCGGATGGTCTGGTCGGTCTCCAAAAAGCGCGGCAGCGTCTCGTCGGACGCGAGCAGCATGGGTGTGTGCGAGGTGCCCAGTCCAAGCACGATTTTGGCCATCTTGAGCTCTCTCCAGAATTCGCCGGCGCTCCGATCGCCGGCGAGGGTCGCCTACAGGATATCTAGCACCCGTTCGACCGGGCGGCACAGCCGCGTGCCTTTGCGGCTGCGGACCACCGGCCGCTCTATCAGAATCGGGTGCTTCACCATGTTGGCGACCAGCTCGGCATCAGTGTGCTTTGGATCCTCAAGGCCGAGCTCGTCAAACGGCGTGCCGCGCCGGCGCAACAATTCGCGCGGCTTCATTCCCATTTCTTTGAGCACAGCTTTGATTTCGCCGGCACTAGGAGGCGATCTCACGTAATCGACGATCGTCGGCTCGATGCCCTTGGCGCGGATCAACTCCAGCACCTTGCGCGAGGTTGCGCATTTCGGGTTGTGCCAGATCACGACGCTCATGTGCTGCAACGCTCGAGGCCCGGTGCGGTCGCGAACGCGCCGCTTCCCCCACAGTCAAGCTCCGCAGGCTAGGCCGCGTCAAGCGCGCGGGGCGCAGCGCACGTAAACTCCGGTGCCGTAGCGTCCCGCGACTTCAGGATCGACATAGCGCAGCACCATCACGCGGCCGTCAAAGGAGACGATCTCACGGTCGGCAATATTCCCGCCCTCCCCGTGCGGCCCGATATAGTTCTTTCCGCCCGGGCCACCTTTGAGCCAGAATTCCTGCATCTGCGACTGGTCCGGCGGATACATCATCACGCCGCCGGTCGGGCCTTGGCCGATCACGAACGGATGGCTGCACTGCCCTTTGGCGGCGACCTCGGTACGGGCGCGATCCTCGGGGCGGTGAAAGGAGGCATAGCCCCAGCGGCCGATGACCTCCGAGGCGTGAATGCTCGCCGGAAGCTCGGGCGCGGGTGCCGGCTCGGCCGGGATGGGCTCGGGAGCCGGAGTGGAGCTGCCAAAACTGGGAAAGCCTCCGAAGCTGCCGCAACCGGCAAGCCCAAGCGCCAACAGAATGGCGGCCGCGGGCGCCGGACCCAAGCTCAGTCTACTCATGGCGTACCTTCCTTCATCCAGGCCCGAACCCCGGGCACGCCCAGATCCCGCTGACCCCACAGGGGCTCAGCTGCCCGGCAGAAAGTCTTCCGACCCAACACGGCAATCCGCCCGGAATTGTATCAGTGTCAAGGTTAACGGGCGGCAACCATTTTGCTCCCAGCAGCGGATCCTTATCGGGTAGATACCGCAATCTAGGGCAGATATGCGGCAAGGCCCTGGGCGGATCGGAACTTTGCGTCTTCAGCGCCGTGCCGCCTCGACCCCTGCGGCGGTCACCTCGCCCGGAAAGTCGTTGCCAAAATGGCTGCGTACGAAATTGGCCACCGCCGCCACTTGATCATCGTTGAGGAAGTCGCCGAACGCCGGCATGTCTTTGCGTCCACGGATGACCATAGCCAGCACATAGTCGCTGCTCGCGAGCCTCGGGTCTTGCGCGAGCGCCGGGTAGGCACCGGCCCCGGTCGCGCCCCGGCCGCCCGCCATGTGACAGCCTTGGCACAGGTCGGCGTAGATCCCCTCCCCGGTAGTTGCGGTGAATCGCGTGGGGCTGCCAAAGCGGGCGTCGGTGGATTGCGCCAAGGCCGACGAGGCAGCGAGCAGGACGCCTAACCCAAAGATGTAGCAGCGCTGCATTAGGGTCTCCTTCGCCAAGGGCGAGCTCAGCCGGCCAGCACACGACGGTGCAGGCGGCCGATCGCATCCAGCGACGACAACAGCGCTCCCTCCTGCCACCCCGGCAAGTAAGAAGCATGCTCACCCGCAAGCAGAATTCGTCCATCGAGCGCGCACAGGTTTTCATAGTGCTCCTTGCGTGCAGCGTCAGTCCAGGCGCCGCTGCAGCCGAGCACCGCTGGGTTGCGATGCCATGCGACTGCGATGCCGTTCTCGAACTCGCTCGCGTATTGCGGGTGAATCTGCATCCCATCGGCGACCGCCTTGGCAACGCGCTCGGCCGGAGACAGCGAAGTGAACTCGTAGGCGTAAATGCCGAAGATCGTATAGCCACCGAGCAGCACCGCCTTGCCGCTATCCCCGTAGCCGGTGCACGGATAGCCGATCAGGCGGATGGGCAGATCGGTATAGCTGATGCCGCCATAGATGCCGTCGTCCTGCTCCCAGAAGCGGCGGCGGAACTGTAAGCCGACCTTGAGGGCGGGCGCATACGGAACCGCGTCGATGGCGTTCTGCATGGGTGCACCGACCGCGATATCGATCTGGCTCAGGACGGAAAGCGGGATCGTGCACAGGCACCAATCGGCGGTCGCGGTGAGCGGCTTGCCCGGATCGGCGGTGTCCTCATAGACAACCTCGACCGCATGCTCATCCTGGCGGATTGCCTTCACCTTGGCGTTGTAGCGAATGAGATCGCCGACCTCGCGGGCAAAGGCGCGCGCGATCATGTCCATGCCGCCCACCGGCTGGAATAGCGTGGTCTGGAATTCGTAATTGGCGCCTGGAAGAAGGTTCTGCCACAGGCCGGACTTGAGCACGTCGGAAAGTGCAAGCGGCTCCGACGCCTTCGGCACCGCCGTGAGGCCACCGCCAGGCTCCTTGTCAAAGCCGCGCCGATTGCTGCTCCCAAGCCCGGCTCGGTAGACGTAGTCGCGATCGAGCGCGCCGAAGCCCCGCAAGGCCTGCAGCAGGATTTCCTGATCTTCTGCGGTGACGAGTTCGTCGAGCTTATGCTGGCTCACCGCCTTGGCGAGCAGCTCCGAGACATAGCCGCTGAAGTCGGCCTGCACATGCCGATAGCGTTGCGGCTTGCCGTCGAAAGCGTCGCGCGAATGCAGGAACGCGTTGGTATTGACTTGGATGAACGGCTCGAGCGCGACCTTGAGGCGCTTGCAATAGTCGAGCAGCGCATGATGGTGATAGGGAATGCGCCACGGACCCGGATTGAGGTAAAGGCCGGGCGCAAAGGCGCAATGCTGCGTTTCTCCACCGAGCGGTATAAGTGTCGCCGCCGCGCAGCGTCCAGCAACGCCCGCCGGCCCGGTTCGAATATTCGAGCACCTGCACGCGGTAGCCGGCCTTGCGCAGCTCGAGCGCCGCCACCATGCCGGCGAGACCAGCGCCCAAGATGAGCACCGACGCGCCCCTGGGGTCGCCGTCGAGCTTGATCGGCCCCGCGTAATCTGACTCGGCAGCAAGGCTCAAGCTCGTCATGGCGCGGTACATGACCGCGCTGCCGGCCGTGGTGCCGATCAGCGCAAGAAGATCGCGCCGGCGCATGGGAGCAGTGCGAGATTCCGACATCCGCCCCTCCTGGGATGCTTCAGGCCGGCGATTGTCCCCCTGCCGCGCCCGGTCCGCAAGTGGTGCCGCCTCGACCGTCACCGCGGATCGCGCAGCGGCGGATCCTTTTTGATGTTGAGCCGCTTGACCGCAGCGGCGTCGAAATCGTCATCGGCACGAAAGCCGCCCGCATGAATGCCGTCGATGGCGCACAGATCGTCCACCTCGTTGACGTCCCCGGTGACGCCGAGCGCGCCCACGATCTCGCCGGTATCGTCGCGGATCAGCTGGCCGCCGCCTTCAAGGAACAACGGTCCATCGGACAGCTCGGCGAGCGACTGCATGAAGGCCGGCTTCTCCTTGGCCTTCTGCAGAACCTGGCGCGACGAGCGATTGAGCGAAAGCGAAGCAAATGCTTTGCCGTACGCAATCTCGAAGCGCATGAGCGAGGAGCCGTCCTGCTTGTGGAAGGCCTTCACCCGGCCGCCGGCATCGAGCACGATGGCGCTCAGCGGATAGGCCTTGCGCTTCTCGGCGGACGCAAAGGTGCCCTCGATGATCTTGAGGGCTTCAGTAAGGGTGATGCCACGCATAGGGTCTCCTGTCGGGCTCGAGATTGCTTACGGCGGGCAAACTGCCCGAGATCGCAAGATCGTATCAAGCGGTCTATTCTGGCTGCTAGGATACCGGCTGAACGTGGATGCTTATTGGGAAAGAATCATCATGCGCCCGAACACGCCCTCGCACTTTGCCCCTCTGCTCGGGCTCGTCGTTCTGCTGGCGCTCAACCTTGCCGGACCCACCCGAGCCGCCGAGCCGATGCCGCTGCGGATCAACAGCTTTCCCAACGCCAAGGCGTTGCCGCTGCAGGTCGGCATCGAGAAGGGCTTCTTTGCGCGCCGGGGCCTCAAGGTCGAGCTCGAGCTCACCGAGAGCTCGAAAGCGCAACGTGACGGACTCGCGGCCGGCAAGTTCCAGATCGCGCAAAGCGCCATCGACAATGCAGTCGCCATGATCGAGGGCGCCAAACAGGATATCGTCATCCTGTCCGGCGGCGACAGCGGCATGAACGAGTTCTTCGTCCAGGCGGGCATCAATTCGTTCGCCGATCTGCGCGGGCACGTGGTCCTGGTGGATGCCCCCGACACCGCCTACGCGCTGCAGGTGAAGAAGCTGTTGGCACAGCACGGCGTCGGCGCCGCCGATTACACCGCCAAGCCGGTCGGCGCCGGCGTCTACCGCTTCAAGGCGATGGTTGAGGACAAGAACAACGCCGCCGCGATCCTCAATCTGCCGTTCACCGTGCAGGCCGCGGAGGCCGGAATGAAGAGCCTCGGGCGCACCGTCGACCTGCTCGGGCCGTATCAGGCGGCCGGCGCGTTCGCACGGCGGGATTGGGCCGAGCAGAACCGCGGCACGGTCGAACGCTATCTCGCCGCCTATGTGGAATCGTTGCGCTGGCTGCGCGACCCGGCCAACCGCGCCGAGACTGTCGCCCTCCTGGCGCGCGAGCAGAAGCTCGCGCCGGAGACCGCGGCCCGCACCTATGAGCAGCTCGTCGATCCAGGCTTCGGTTTCACCCCGGATGCGAAATTCGACATGCAAGGTTTCCGCAACGTGATGGAGCTGCGGGCAGAAGTTCAAGGCAAGCCCGCGGTCGCGCCGGAACGCTATCTCGATTTCAGCTATTACGACCAGGCGATGCGGCTGGTTGGGCAGGACTAGGCCGCCGGCTCATTCGACCGCGCCGGGCCTGAAGCCTTTGGCAGGCTGCGCCGACTTGATCTGAATCGCCTGCGCGACCTCAGCCAATATCTCAGACGGCGTTGCCAGCATCTCTCCGACCAGCTTTTGCATGTCCTCGCCGGTCGTCGCCGCGATGTCGAGATTCTGCCGCTGTGCTTCATCGAGGAACTGCGGATCCGCCATAGCGGCATCGAAGGCGCGTCGCAGGGCCTTGACGCGCTCGGACGGCACGTCTGCATTGGTGACGATCGGCCGCGCCACCACGACCGCCTTGGAGATGAAGTCAAAGACCGCCTGCTGCTGCGCATTGGCGGCGAGGTCGCGCAGAAGCGGGACCTCCTCGTAGCCCGGGAATTTGCGCAAGCCTGCCTGGATCAGAAAATTGTATTTCGCGGTCACCTCGGCTTTGCTGGCCCCGAGCACTTGCGGATTGCTGGTGCTGCGGCCTTCGACTTCCCCCCGCTCGAGCGCGAGCGTCATATCGGGCCCGCTCGGATAGCCGTAGATCACCTTGAACCGGGTCCCCAACATGTTGTTGTAGACGGCAGCGAGCTGGGTCATGATCGATCCGGCGCCGGTCGCCGCAACCGGCGTTTCGCGCGTGCGGGCGTCTTGCAACGTCTTGGTCGGCGAAGATTTGGCGGTGTAGAAGAACTCGTTCGTCTCGCTCATATTGCCGATCCAATTGAGCGTCCGCAGATCCACTTTGATGGTGCGGTCGAGGCCCAGCGCCTGATCCATTGGGAACGACTGCGTGATCATGGTGATGACCGTGCCGTCGCGCGGGGCTACATTGGCCACATAATTGAGCGCCACCAGGCCTCCGCCGCCCGGCATATTGATCGGCAGAATGCTCGGATTTCCCGGCAGGAAGCGCACGAGGTGACGCGCGAGCAAACGGGAATAGACGTCGTAATTTCCACCCGGCGCCGCCCGGATGTAGATCTTGATCTGCTTGCCGCGATAGAAATCCTCGACCGGGTCGGCGGCAGCCGTGGAGGTTGCGAGCACGAGGCTCACTATTTGAACGGCGAACGTGCCCAGCCTCGGCATCATTTGATTCGACCCTGCGTCAGGCCGCGCCGGCTTTCACCCACTTGTCGGTGTCGACCTCCCATCCGCGTTGAGACAGGTCGCAGCCGTTTCCCTCCGGATCACGCATGCGGATCTCCGATTGCGTACGATGGGCCGGGCGTGCCTTGAAGGTCGCGCCGGCGGTCCCGACCTGCTCCGCCATTGCTTTCGAATCGCGCACCAGGAAACCGAAATGGGCGATGCCGAAGCGCGCCTCGTGTCCGACTTCGTCGCTGTAGAAGGTTTGGATCGCCACATTGGTGTGGCCGTCGCCCACGTGCTTGTTGCGATAGCCGGGGCGCTTCATGGATTCCCGATGCGCCTCGAACAATTCGCGGAAGCCGAACACCTCGCGGTAGAACGCGAGCACCAGCTCGGTGTCGAGCGCGTTGAGCGCGATGTGGGCGATGCGCGGCACGCGGGTTTGCGCGCCGGCTAGTCCGAAACGACGCTGGGAGAGCGTCACCGGATTGCACTCCGGATCGTGGATGCGAACCTCGCCGTGCTGCAAGTCGCCATTCTCGGCGATGATGACGCCGCGCGAATTGAACGCGCGATAGCGCGCGATGGTCTCATCCACGCTGTCGACCGCGACCCCCAGATGGTGCAGGCCCCGCTCCATACGCGGCTCGTGCAACTGTGTACGCTCCTTGAAAAATGTGATGTTGAAGCCGCCGTCGGTCAGGGTGACATCTCCTTGCGCGGTGCGGCCAAGCTCGTCGAGACCGAAGGAGTTCCGATAAAAGCCCGCGAGCTCGAGCGGCTCTGCGCATAGCAAAGCGAGATAGCTTATTCGCGACATGGTCGGCTCTGCTCCAATGATGGCGAGCGGTAGACGGCCGCAATGTGGCCTTCAGGCTATGCCGTCGGTCAAGCCGCCGGTGCTTGACACGGCAAGGCGAAGGACCTATTTCCGCCGCGGCACTTAGCACTGTCGGGCCGAGAGTGCCAGAAGCCCAATCGAGATTTTCAACCGCACCTGCGCTCCAGCGCCGACGAGGAACCCATGGCCAAGACGAGCTTCCGCCCCCTGCATGACCGCGTAGTCGTGCAGCGCATTGACGCCGAGGAAAAAACCAAAGGCGGCATCATCATTCCGGACACCGCCAAGGAAAAGCCGCAGGAAGGCAAAGTGGTGGCCGTAGGCCCCGGCGGTCGAGACGAAGCCGGCCAGCTGATCAAGCCGGACGTGAAGGTCGGCGATCGCGTGCTGTTCGGCAAGTGGTCGGGCACCGAGGTCAAGATCGAGGGCGAAGACCTCCTGATCATGAAGGAATCGGACATCATGGGGGTTATCGCCTGAGCGGGCGAGCTTCGCGCCCGTCGGCCGTGAATGTGCTTGCGCCCGGCCTCGGCGCCTGATCGCAGGAATCTCGAACCCGCCGGGCTCGATCGCCAGAACAAACGGAGTAGAGCGAAATGGCTGCAAAAGACGTGAAATTCTCTTCCGAAGCGCGCGACCGCATGCTGCGTGGCGTAGACGTTCTCGCCAACGCGGTGCGGGTGACCCTCGGCCCCAAGGGGCGCAATGTCGTCATCGAGAAGAGCTTCGGGGCCCCGCGCATCACCAAGGACGGGGTGACGGTCGCCAAAGAGATCGAACTCGAGGACAAGTTCGAGAACATGGGCGCCCAGATGGTGCGCGAGGTGGCGCAGAAGACCAACGACCAGGCTGGTGACGGCACCACCACCGCAACGGTGCTGGCACAGGCGATCGTGCGCGAAGGTGCCAAGTCGGTTGCGGCCGGCATGAACCCGATGGACTTGAAGCGCGGCATCGACATCGCAGTCACCGCCGTGGTGAAAGACATAGAGAAGCGCGCCAAGAAGGTCGGCTCCTCCGCCGAGATCGCTCAGGTTGGCACGATCTCGTCGAACGGCGACGCCAAGATCGGCAAGATGATCTCCGAGGCCATGCAGAAGGTCGGCAACGAGGGCGTCATCACGGTCGAGGAAGCCAAGGCGCTGGAGACCAATGTCGAGATCGTCGAGGGAATGCAGTTCGATCGCGGCTACCTTTCTCCCTACTTCATCACCAATGCCGAGAAGATGGTGGCGGAGCTCGAGGATGCTTACGTGCTCTTGCACGAGAAGAAGCTTTCGGGCTTGCAGGCCATGCTGCCGGTGCTGGAGGCGATCGTTCAGTCCGGCAAGCCGCTGGTGATCGTGGCCGAGGATGTCGAGGGCGAGGCGCTCGCCGCGCTGGTGGTCAACAAGCTGCGCGGCGGCTTGAAGATCGCGGCCGTCAAGGCGCCGGGCTTCGGTGATCGCCGCAAGGCGATGCTCGAGGACATCGCCATCCTCACCTCCGGACAGCTGATTTCCGAAGATCTCGGCATCAAGCTCGAGAACGTCACCCTGCAGATGCTCGGCCGCGCCAAGAAGGTCCTGATCGAGAAGGAGAAGACCACGATCGTGGACGGCGCCGGCAAGCGCAAGGACATCGAAGCACGCATCGCCCAGATCAAGGCGCAGATAGAGGAGACCACCTCCGATTATGATCGCGAGAAGCTGCAGGAGCGGCTGGCGAAGCTCGCCGGCGGCGTCGCAGTGATCCGGGTGGGCGGCGCGACCGAGGTCGAGGTGAAGGAGAAGAAGGACCGGGTCGAGGATGCGCTCAACGCGACCCGCGCCGCTGTCGAGGAAGGCATCGTGCCGGGCGGTGGCGTTGCGCTCCTGCGGGCCAAGAAATCGGTCGGCAGGATCAGCAACGCGAATTCGGATGTTCAGGCCGGCATCAACATCGTGCTCAAGGCGTTGGAATCGCCGATCCGGCAGATCGCGGAGAATTCCGGGGTCGAAGGCTCGCTGGTGGTCGGCAAGATCCTCGAGTCGAAATCGGAGACGTTCGGCTTCGACGCCCAGCACGAGGAATATGTCGATATGGTCGACAAGGGCATTGTCGATCCCGCCAAGGTCGTGCGCGCGGCCTTGCAGGACGCGGCTTCGGTCGCCGGCCTCATCGTCACCGCGGAAGCGATGGTCGCCGAATTGCCGAAGGAGAAACCCGCAATGCCGCCGATGCCGGGCGGGGGCGGGATGGATTTCTGACGCTTTTCGCGTCGCCAAATCCACTATTCTTGGGAACGGGGCCGCCGGGTGTGGCCCCGTTTCATTTTGCGATTTCGAGATAAGCCCAGGCGAAAGCCCAGAAGGCGAGCCGCTCAGTTCGAGCTCAGGCGAAAGCGCAGGCTGCGGTCACCCTGCAGCACGAGAAGATCATCTTGCCGGTGCCAGGTCGTAACCTGCTGCAGAGCCCCGATGAGGTCCTGGTCCGCCTGCATGCGGTCCGCCTCGCATTGCTTGTCTGTTGGCGCGCCCAGGATGATCGTGATGGTATCGGCGGCGACCACCATCTGCGCCGGCACGGTGTTGCACCAGAGATTGATCGAGGCCTCGCCCTGCGATTCGATCTGCAGGACGGGGACGCGCTTGGAGCCCTTCATGGGCTTTGCTTCCAGCAAGAACACGCTGTCGTAGGGGAAGCTCTGGTCGACCGCAAAAGCGGGGGAAGCACCCAGCAGCAGACTGACGGTCATCAGCCCACCGACTGCACAGCCGGCGCGAAAAATCGCAGAAAGAAGCATGCAAATCCCCCGGTGGATTGAAGCGCACGCCGACTGTTCAGGCGGTAGTGGCAAGCTGCCGGATGAATGTGACGGAATTCCGGGGCGCCATCGGGTGGCGCAGCAGCCGGCAGCTCAATAGCAAATGGGCGGCCCTGAACCGAGGGCCGCCCATCAGCAGGGAAGATGAAGTCGAGGAAGGCTACTTCAAGTTAGCCAACGTCAAGTCGGAGGACAGCTTGACGACGAACACTTGGCTGCACCAGTTCGAACCCACACCGGTTGGATTTATCTTGGAGAAATCGTTGCTGAACGCCGCGGTGTGATCGCTGGTGAAGGCGTTGCAATCGGCCTTGCTCAGGTTGGTGCCGTAGTAACGGAAGTCGAGAGTGAACACCTTCCAGGTGAAGCCGAAGCCGGCGTCCCAGTTGGCGTAACTCGTGTAGGGGACACCGTTCGGGAAGGCAGGCACGCCATAGAAGGCGTCGGACGTGCCGAGCCACCAATAGCCGCCGTCAGCCGAGGCATAGAAGCCGACATCCGCCGGCAGCGGTGCGCCCGATGGCGCGGTGAACTTGATAGTACCGGCCGCATAGGTGCCGTCCGCACCCGTGTTGGCGACATTCGGCGAGTAGAACACCTGAGCGCCGATCGACCACTGGTCGCTGATCGTGTAGGTGCCCTTGCCGTAAATCTCGTAGAAGCTCGCCCAGGCCTTGGCTGCGTTGCCGTTGAACAGCGCACCACCTTGCCAAGTGTCTCCCGCATTGAAGGCGTTGCAAGCCTCCTGACCGGTCAGACCGGTCGCTGTGCCCGAGCTGAAGCACTGGCCGCCCGGGTAGTAGTACAACCACGCGCCGAAATCGAGGGCGAGCTTGCCGAAGGTTGGGCGGATACCGCCGTAGAAGTCGACCTCAGCTGCTGCGTGATTGGGAAAGTCGATGCTCTCGCCGGAGAGGCCGAGATAGCCTTGCAGCGAGTCGGTGAAGTTGTAGCGGGGCTCGAAGTAGACGGCGACCGACGGCTTGTGCGCCGACTGAGTGATGCCGCGGAACATATAGTCCGTCATGATCGCATCGCCGAAAGCCAAATCCCACGGGCTCGGCGGTGGCGGCGGCGCCTTTACGGCCTTGACCTTCATATCGGCTGCCAACGCCGGCGTCGCCAACGCCGCTGCAGCCAACAATGCGAACATCAACCTCTTCATCTTCCAGCCCCTTTCGTCAGTGCGAGCCCTTCATTGGGCATCAAGCCCGTCATCAGCGACAACCTATCCCCAATGTCTGTCGCGTGACGTTCCTCACGTGAGAACTAACGCCATCTTAAGAAAAAGCGGCAAGCAAAATCGATCGCCAGTTGCCGAATTTTTGTGCGCTTTCAGAGGTTATAGATCGAAAGAATCTTCGTGTTGCAATTTGAACACAGCCTACCGCGCGGCGGAGCTGCTCTAATCAGTCGGCACAAAGGCCGGTCGATGTTTTGACCATTCCGTTTGTTTCCGGGCTGCACGATGCCCATCAAGCTTCGGCGGGCTGGCGCAAATAAAAAACGGCTCCCGCACCTTAGAATTGCGGGAGCCGCTTGGACGCGTTCCAATCTTCGTCCAATCTTCGCGATGCAACAACGCCGTCGGGCGTCGATCAAGTGGCGGGCCGGACCTTCTGCCGAAGTCCCGGCCGCGACCTTCGGCATCAGCGCCTCAGGTGCCGCCGTGGCCGCCGCCTTCGTTACCACCGGGCGGACGGCTGGGAGCAGGCGCAGCACCTCCGCCGATCGGCATGGATGAATGCTGTGCCGGGGCCGCGGGGCTATGCGAGCTAGCCGGCGGTGTGCTCGGCTTTGGCGCCATGGGCGGCGGGGGCGGAGCTGCCGGTCGCGGCGGAGGCGGTGCCGCCGGCTTGGGGGCGGGGGCAGCCATCGGCTTGGGGGCGGGAGTCGGCTTCGGCGCCGACGGCGCCGCGGGCTTGGGGGCCGGCATTGCCGCCGGCTTGGCAGCCGGCTTAGCGGCTGCTTTCTTGGCGACCTTCGGCTTCGCCTTTGCCTTGGCGGCTGGTTTCTTTGCGGCGCCCTTCTTGGCTGTTGCGCGCTTTTTCCTGCTTGCCGCGGCCGCCTTTCTTGTCTTCGTCTTTTTCGCCTTCTTGGCTTTCGCCTTCGACTTTTTGGTCTTCGACTTTGCTTTCTTCGCCATGATCGTCCTCCCGATCGGTTCGGCTCAGACCTCGGAACGTGACGCGGTGCCGCTGCCTTGGTCCCGGATCAACGCTCCGACGCGGGCTCCTTGGGCTTCAGCGCTTCCGGCTCGCGGCCCCCCGTGGCCCAATCGATCAGCTCGACCGTGTGGACCACCGGGATCCGCGTGCCCGCCGCGATCTGGGTGATACAACCGATATTACCGGCGGCGATCACGTCGGGCGCGACTCCCTCGATATTCCTCACCTTGCGATCGCGCAACCTCTTCGCAATGTCAGGCTGCAAAATGTTGTAGGTCCCAGCCGAGCCACAACACAGATGCTCTTCTGGTACATCTTTGACCACGAATCCCATCTTGCAAAGCAATTCTTTTGGTTGATGACCAATTTTCTGTCCGTGCTGCAGCGAACAAGCCGCGTGATAGGCGACGACAAGGCCCTTCATAGCGCTGGCTGGGCCACTCGCCCGGGACATGTCGAGACCGGTCAGATACTCGGAAATATCGCGGGCAAGTGCCGTGATGCGCTCGGCCTTGGCGGCGTAGGCCGAATCACCCCGCAGCATGAACCCGTAGTCCTTCACCATGGTGCCGCAGCCCGACGCCGTGACCAGGATGGCGTCGAGACCGCCGGCTCCCAGCTCGTTGCTCCAGGCATCGATGTTGGCGCGTGCGGCGGCGAGCGCCTCGTGCTGGCGGCCAAGGTGATGAGCGACTGCCCCGCAGCAGCCCTGGCCGGAGGCCAGCACGACCTCGATGCCGTGACGGGTCAGCAGACTGATCGCGGCCTGGTTGATCGAAGGCCGGAGCACGGGACCGACACAACCGGTTAGCAGGGCGACCCGCCCGCGCCGCTCGCCTTCCGCGGCGAAGACCCGTTGGCGCTGGGCGCTGCCGCGCTGTGGCAGCCGGGCGGGCGCAAGCCGCAGCATGGCGGCGATTGGAGCGAACCCGCAGGCGGCAAACAGGCCGGCCAGTGGCCTTGCCCAGCGGGCAAGCCGCAGGGCCCAGCGCAGCTGCGTATCGTTGGGCAGAATGCGCGCCAGGACCGTGCGCAGCCAGCGGTCGCGACGGGGGCGTCGATAGCTCTCCTCGATGCGGACGCGGGCGTGGTCGACCAAGTGCATGTAGTGCACCCCCGAAGGGCACGTGGTCATGCAAGCGAGGCAGGACAGACAGCGATCGACGTGCTTGACCAGCTCGGGTGTCGGACGCCGGTCGTTTTCCAGCATATCCTTGATGAGGTAGATGCGGCCTCTGGGGCTGTCGAGCTCATCGCCGCCGAGTACGTAGGTCGGGCATGTCGCCGTGCAAAAGCCGCAGTGCACACAGGTCCGCAGGATGCGTTCCGACTCGGCCACCTCCGGATCAGCGAGCTGGGCCAGCGTGAACAGGGTCTGCATCGGGTCAGGCCTTTGTCATTGCTACACCTGCGCCCACATCCGCCCTCGATTGAGTGCTCCTGCCGGGTCAAAACTCTCCTTGACCCGCTTGGTCAATGCCGCCAAGCCGCCCTCCTGCGGCTCAAAGACATCGATAGTCGCGCGCAGCTGCGCCGCTGCGCGCAGGAGGGTCGCATGGCCCCCGACCGCCTTCACGGCCGCACGGACCACGCTCGCGGCAGCGTCTGCGGCCGGAATGCTGGCCCAGACAAGCCCGCCGGCCCAGTCGTAGAGGAACTCGACTTGCCCGGAGGCAGCGATCCGAGCCGCCAGTTCAGTCGCCCGGCTGGCGACAGTCGAGATGCGCCACAGCGGCTGCTCGCGGCTGGTGCGGCCCGCCGCAAATGGAGCGACATCGCGGATAGCGATCCACAAGCGGCGGGAGACCAGCTCATCGATGGCCGCCGCTGCGCCGTGCGGCCGCAGCATCGCCTGCAGCGCCGACAGACGCTGCGTCACAGATGGGGCCACCCCTTCCAGCCGCAACACCGTGAGGGCCTGCCCGGCTGCGACCGCCGCCCCCATTGGAAATCGCGCCGCCGTAGCGGCCGGCAAATGGGCGGCAGCCGATACCTCGCAGCCCGACCCCATCGCGGCCGTCATGGCGCGAACCGCAGGCGCGTCGTCGAGGCCGGAAATAGCCACTGTGGCTTCGGTTTCCGGTTTGGGCAGTGTCTTCAAGGTCACCTCGGTCATGGCAGCGAGCGTCCCCCAGGAGCCCGCCATGAGCTTGCTTAAATCGTAGCCGGTGACGTTCTTCACCACCCGCCCGCCCGCCTTGAACCTCTCCCCGCGCCCGGAAACGGCCATAAAGCCCAACAGGTGGTCGCGGACCGCTCCGGCCACGATCCGGCGCGGGCCGCAGAGATTGGCCGCAATGGTGCCCCCGATGGTGCCCCGCCCGGTGGCGCCGCCCATCAGCTGTCCGCAATCCATCGGCTCGAAGGCCAGGCGCTGGCCTTTGGCGGCAAGCAGCGCCTCGATGTCGGCGAGCGGCGTGCCGGCCTTGGCGCTGACCACGAGCTCGGCGGGCTCGTAAGCGGTGACTCCGGAGAGCCCCGATAAATCCAAGACGACGTCAACTTGCGACGGCCGCCCGATCGCCCGTTTCGAGCCATGGCCGACGATCTCCAGCACCTTGCGCTCGCCGACCGCCCATTGCACGGCGCGTTCAACGTCCTCGGCGTCGCGGGCCTTGAGCGTCTCGCTCATGTCAATGCCCGCCCATTTCGATGCATGTCGGCGCCCGCATCAAAACCGCGGCAGGTGCGGAAACGGCAGCTTGCCGGCCCGCACGTGCATGCGCCCAAGCTCGGCGCAACGATGCAGCGTCGGAAACATCTTGCCGGGATTGAGCAATCCTTTCTCGTCGAAGGCGCATTTGAGGCGCTGCTGCTGCGCGAGATCGGCCTCGGAGAACATCGCCGGCATCAGATCGCGCTTTTCCACCCCGACTCCGTGCTCGCCGGTCAGCACGCCGCCGACTTCGACGCAGAGGCGCAGAATGTCGGCCCCGAAGGCCTCGGCACGCTCGAGCTGCCCCGGCTGATTCGCATCGTACAGGATAAGCGGGTGCAGATTGCCGTCGCCGGCATGGAATACGTTGGCGACCGGAAGCCCGTGCGTCTCGGACATCTCGCGCATGCGCTGCAACACCAGCGGGAGCTTGGCGCGCGGAATGGTGCCGTCCATGCAATAGTAGTCGGGCGAGATGCGTCCGACCGCCGGAAATGCCGCCTTGCGGCCCGCCCAAAACAACAGCCGCTCCCGTTCCGAGCCGGACAGGCGGCAGGTCACCGCGCCGCATTCCCTCGCGATCGATTCGACGCGCGGCAGCAGGTGATCGACCTCGGCGCGGGCGCCATCGAGCTCGACGATCAGCAGCGCCTCCACATCGAGCGGATAGCCGGCGTGCACGAACGCCTCGGCTGCGTGAATCGCCGGCCGGTCCATCAACTCCATGCCGCCCGGAATGATGCCGGCAGCGATGATCCTGGCGACGCAATCGCCGGCCTGCTCGGAGGCCGCAAAGCCGACCAGCACCGCGCGTGCGCATTCAGGCTTGCGCAGGATACGCACGGTCACCTCGGTGACGACCGCGAGCAATCCCTCCGAGCCCGTCATGATGCCGGCGAGATCGTACCCGCCGCTGTCGAGATGGCGGCCGCCGAGGCGGACGACCTCGCCGTTTACCAGCACCAATTCGAGCCCCAGCACGTTGTTGCTGGTGACGCCGTATTTCAGGCAATGAACGCCACCGGAATTCTCCGCCACGTTGCCGCCGATCGTGCACGCGATCTGCGAGGATGGATCGGGCGCATAGTAGAAACCGTCCCGCTCGACCGCCTGTGTGACTGCCAAATTGGTCACACCAGGCTCTGCCACGACGACGCGATTCTCCAGGTCGATGGCACGAATGCGGTTGAACTTGGCCATGCCAAGGAGGACGCCGTCGGCCACCGGCAGTGCGCCTCCGGAGAGCGAGGTGCCGGCCCCACGTGGCACCACGCTGATGCCTTCGGCGTGACAATACTTCAGCACCCGGGACACTTGATCGACCGTTTCGGGCAGCACGACCACCATGGGCAGCTGGCGATATGCGGTCAGTGCATCCGATTCGTAAGGCCGCATCTCGGTGTCGGTCGCGATGACCCCCTCGCCCGGGATGATTGCGCGCAACGCGCGCACGATGCTGTCGCGGCGACCGAGGACCGCCTGATCCGGAGCCGGCAGCTTGACCGACATGGTCTACCTCTGGGCCTGCTCTCCCGCGCGCAGCTTGCGCCACCGCTGTCTATGGCGACAAATCGGTGCAATACTCATAGCGCAGAACAGGCTTGGGGGGTGGGACTTCAGACAATGAGCCCCGTTGACACCGGCGCCTTTGGGCGCCATTCGAGCGCGGTGGAGGTCCGCCGCGCGGCGAATACCGGGCCGTCGGAACGACAGCAATAAGGGAACGAGAGGAGAGAGTGATGAGGACTTGGGTTTTGGTTGGGGTGATCGTGGCCGCGTCGACGGGGACCGCATTAGCGCAAGATGCTGCCGCCGGCGAACAGTCTTTCAACAAATGTCGCCCCTGCCACGATATTGGGCCGGACGCCAAGATCAAGCTGGGACCCCCGCTCAATGGAATCGATGGTCGCAAGGCCGCGAGCTTCCCCGGCTTCAACTACTCCGATGGCCTGAAGGCTTCAGGGATTACCTGGAACAAAGACAAGTTCCTGCAATGGATCACAGCCCCGCAGGCGATGGTCGCCGGCACCCGCATGGCGTTCGCAGGAGACCAGGACGCAACGGACAGAGAGAATTTGTGGGCCTATGTGAGCCAGTTCAAGGCCGACGGCTCGAAGTAACAAACAGGGCTCTAGGCTTGCGTTTGGGGCGGCCCGGGATCGGCGACGATCGGCGGGCCGCATCCGCTTTTTGCACTTGCGCATGTCCGGAAGAACAGATTCCAACCCTCATATCGCGAGGTCGGGCTGTTCCGGAAGATGCGCTGGGGATGAGGAGCGCCGAACCATGGTCAAGGACATCTTGGTCAATCTGACCGGCGGAGCCTCGCAGGATTTTGCTGCCGATTATGCGCTCTCGCTGGCGCGGCTGTTCGGGGCGCATATCGCCGGGATCGGATTCGTCTACGAGCCGGTGATTCCCGGCAGCGTAATGGGCGGCATTCCGAGCGAGCTGATCGAAGCCCAGCGGGAGGAGAACGCCAAATCCGCCCGGGGTGCGGCCGACCGCTTCGAGGCTTCCGCCCGGGAGGCCCAGCTCTCCGCGGAGGTGCGCATTCTCGACGCGAGCGTGGCAGGCGCAGCCGACCTGTTTGCCCGTGCGGCGCGGCGCTTCGATCTCGCGGTGGTCGGGCAAGCGCGCCCCAACGAAGGTGCCTCCGAGGAGCTCCTGATCGAGGGAGCGCTGTTTGAATCGGGGCGGCCGGTCGTGATGGTGCCCTTTACCCAGACACGGCCCGCCACGCTCGAGCGTGTATTGGTCTGCTGGGATGGCAGCCGGCCAGCTACGCGCGCCATCGCGGACGCCCTGCCGTTTCTCGGCCGCGCCAAGGCAATCGACATCATTGCGGTCAGCGGCGAACGGGGCAAAGGCGGCGAGCTCGCCGGCACCAATATGGCGCGCCACCTCTCGCGCCACGGCCTTCAAGTCACGCTCAAGCGCGTATCGGCCGGCAATGCCGACGTGCCGTCCGCCATCCGTACGCAAGCGCAGGAAAGCGGCGCTGATTTCATGGTCATGGGCGGCTATGGGCATTCCCGGCTGCGGGAATTCATTCTCGGCGGCGTCACCCGTACGGTGCTCACAACGACGACCATCCCGGTCCTGATGTCGCACTAGTGTCCGTTTCCGACGCTTGAATCGCTAAGCTGTTTCCCGGACGCGGCGCAGCACTCGCTGCGCCGCTAATCCGGGATGTCCCAAGCTCAGAACTCTGCGTGCCTGGAACGGTCCCGGGACAGGGTGAAACAAGCCTCAGGACGGCCAGACAGTCTGCACCACAAGACCGCGGGCGCGCGCATCAACGACGCCGAGGCCGCGCAAGGCAAACAAAGCAAGCGACTGCGCTTGCACGCGGACTTGGGTTGGATCGGCGGCAGGCGGCGGGGCGAGCCGCCCAACCAATCCTTCGGCCAAGGCCCCGACCAAGGCGGCCGCGGACACCCGGACATCCTGGGCAGGCAGATGGCCGCGTTCCAGCGCGCCGGAAATCCGGAGCTCGAATTGGCGGATGAGTGCACGGCGATAGTCGGCGCGGACCGCATCGACCTCGGGACCAACCGCCTCAGCGAACATTGCGAAGGCAAGACATCGCTGTGACAGCACCCTCGCCGTAAAGGTCGCGATTGTGGCGGCGAGCGCCGAGAGGGGCCCCGGGGCGGCATTACCGGCCCGTTCGAGTGCCGCCACCTCGGCGGCCGTTTGAGCCGCGACGACGGCGGCGATCAGGTCCGACTTGGCCGGGAAGTATCGATAGACGGTACCGGCCGCGATGCCTGCCCGGGCTGCCACGGCGGTGATCTGCACCGCCGTGAGGCCGGCTTCCTCAGCCAGAGCAGCCGCGGCTGCCAGGATTGTGGTTCGGCGGGCCGCAAGCTTACGGCTGACGTTCTCAGTGCGGCGGTACGGCATTGAGACTTAAAGCGATGAATTTTGATTCATCGCAAGCTAAAACCCGCGGACCTACTCTTGCTGGGGGTCAAACCGCTCGCCGAGAGCTATGCCTGATGCTGGCTCAACGCCTTCTCGCGGATCGCTCCCAATGTTGTGGTCGGCGTGATCGCCTCCGGATCGACTTTGCAGTGCAGGAGCGCGGGCTTGCCGGAGCGCTGCGCGGCCGCAAACGCCTCTGCAAAATCGGCAGTGCGTTCAACCGTTGTCCCGAACCCGCCGAAGGCACGCGCATAAGCCGCAAAATCCGGATTCTGCAGCTCCGTGCCCACCACCCGGCCCGGATATTCGCGTTCCTGATGCATGCGGATGGTGCCGTACATGCCGTTATCGACCAGGATCACGATGATGGGCAAACGGTACTGCACTGCGGTGGCGAATTCCTGCCCGGTCATCAGGAAGTCGCCGTCGCCCGCGAATGCGATGACGGTGCGCTCGGGATGCAGGCGCTGCATCGCCACTGCGGCCGGAACCCCATAGCCCATCGAGCCGGAGATAGGGGCAATTTGCGTGCCGTAGCCGCGGTACCGATAATAGCGATGCACCCAGACCGAGAAATTGCCCGCACCGTTGCAGATGAAGGCGTCGGCCGGCAGGCGCGTACGTAGCGCGGTGACAATCTCGCCCATATTGACCGGTCCCGGAACCGTCGTCGGCTTCTCGGTCCAGGCTAGAAAGTCAGCATGGGCCTCGCGGGCGGCATCGGCCCAGGGGATCTGATTCGGTGGCTGCAGGGCTTCCAGCAAAGCCGCAAACGCGGTCGGGGCGGCATTGATGGCGAGATGCGGCCGATAGACTCGGCCGAGCTCCTCGGTCCCCGGGTGCACATGCACAAAGGTTTGCTGCGGGGCCGGAATGTCGAACAGCGTATAGCGCTGCGATGGCATCTCGCCCATGCGGCCACCGATCAGGACCACCAGATCGGCCGCCTTGATTCGCGCGATAAGCTTCGGATTGGGGCCGATGCCGAGGTCGCCTGCGTAGCAGGGATGCAACGCATCCATCAGGTGCGCGCGACGAAAGGTCGTCGCTACCGGCAGCGCGAACCGTTCGGCAAAGCGCTGCAACGCGGCGCTTGCCGGCTCCGACCAGCGGCTGCCGCCGGCGAGCACGATCGGCTTCGCCGCGGCCCACAGAAGCTTCTGCAGCCGGCTCATTTCGTTCTGGCCCGGCCAGGTCTCGACCGGGGCAAATGCGGGCGCATCCGCGACTGCAACCTTTTCCACCAGCATGTCCTCCGGCAGGGCGATCACGACCGGACCAGGGCGGCCACTGGTCGCCACGTGGAAGGCACGCGAGATGAGCTCGGGGATGCGCGCCGGATCGTCGATCTCGGTCACCCATTTGGCGATGGTGCCGAACACGGCCCGGTAATCGAGCTCCTGGAACGCTTCACGCTCGCGCATGTCGCGGGCAATCTGCCCGACAAATAGAATCATTGGGCTCGAATCCTGCCGTGCGACGTGCAGTCCGGCGGCCGCGTTGGTAGCCCCGGGGCCGCGCGTGACAAAACAGATGCCGGGCGCGCCAGTCGCCTTGCCGACCGCTTCGGCCATCATCGCGGCACCGCCTTCCTGACGACAGATGGTGACCGCGATGGGGGCGTCGTGCATGGCATCGAGTGCGGCGATGTAGCTCTCGCCCGGCACGCAGAAGACATGACGGACGCCGTGCAGGACGAGCTGATCGATCAGCACTTGGGCGGCGGACCTGGTGCCATCATTAGGGCGCATGGCAATTCCTTGATGTTCCTTGACGGTTGTCGCCCCGAGGAGCGAGCGGCGCGTCATCTTTCGGCTTCATCCGCCGCGGTCAATAGGCTTGATGGTCTCGAACAAGGCGAAAGCAAAGGCATGGAGCAGGCACGCGACACGCAGGACGATATCTTCGCGCTCCTCAGCGATCCCGCCACCCACGGCGGGCACGCAGTCAAACGCATCGATACGCACGCGGCCTCGGTGTTCCTCGCTGGCGAGCGAGCCTTCAAGGTGAAGCGTGCGGTGCGCCTTCCATTTCTCGATTTCTCCGCGCTCGCGCAGCGCAAGGCGGCTTGCGAGGCCGAGATCGAGGTCAACAGGCCCTTTGCGCCGGAAATCTATCGGCGTGCCGTGGCGATAACCCGCGAGGCCGATGGCAGATTGGTGATTGGCGGGGCCGGCGAGCCGGTCGAATGGGCGGTGGAGATGCACCGCTTCGACGAAACCCAGACCCTGGACCACTTGGCGCAGCAAGGGCGCATCGATGCTGACATGGCCGACCGCCTTGGCCGCATGGTGGCGGCCGCGCATGCACGTGCTGCACCGGTTGCGCCGCTGCCGTGGATCGACGCCATCGACGAAATGCTTGCGGAGCATGAGGCCGAACTCGGCAAGACCCCTGATTTGTTTCCGCCCGCGGCCGTGGCGACGCTCACCCAGGCGGGCCGCGCGCTCTATGCGCGCATTCGACCGCTGTTGATCGAGCGCGGGGACCGCGGCCTCATCCGGCGCATTCACGGTGACTTGCATCTCGGCAATATCGTGTTGGTCGCAGGCCGCCCGGTGCTGTTCGATGCAATCGAGTTCAGCCCGCTGATCGGGTCGGGGGACCTGATCTACGATCTCGCCTTTCTGCTCATGGATCTCGACGAGCGCGCGCTGCCCCAGGCTTCGAACATCGTATTCAATCGTTATTTTGCGCAAACGCAGCGCATGGAGGATTTGGACGCGCTCGAAGCGATGCCACTCTATCTGTCGCTGCGCGCGGCGATCCGCGCCAAGGTGACGGCGGAGCGGCGTGAGCGGGCCACGCCGACCGAAAAGAGCGCGATCGGCGATAGTGCGCGCCGCTATTTCGATTTGGCTCTGCGCGCAATCGCGCCGGCCGAGCCGGTGATGATTGCGACCGGCGGACTGTCTGGCACCGGCAAATCCGGCCTTGCTTTTGCGCTTGCGGGCGAGCTCGCGCCACGACCGGGCGCACTCGTGCTGCGCTCAGATGCGGAACGTAAGGCGCTTTTCGGCAAGGATGAAAGCGAGCGGCTTCCACCGCAAGCGTACACGGCCGAGGTGACACGGCGGGTATATGCGCTGATCGCCGACAAGGCGCGGCGGGCGGCTGCGGCCGGCCATTCGGCAATCCTGGATGCGGTATTCGGCGATGCCGGGGAGCGGGCCCTGGCGGAGACCTCAGCCGGAGTGTTGGGGGTCACATTCCGCGGCTTGTTTCTCGAAGCGCCGCTTGGGAGCAGGCTCGCGCGGGTCGGTGGGCGCACCCATGATGCTTCGGATGCCGATGCGGCGATCGTCCGCGCCCAGGAGAGCTACGACCTGGGCAAGCTCGAATGGATTCGGATCGATGCTTCTGGCTCGCCCGCCGACACTCTGCGCCGGGCACGAGCCGCGCTTTGACGAGATCAGCCCCGATAATGCCGGCGCCCCGCAACGGCGTTTGCGGGGCGCGTCCTGCAGCAATCCGGGAACGGATCAGGCCTGCGGCTGCGGCTCGAGGCCGCCGGTCTCCGGGCGTGGGCGCGGCTTGCCGGCGGGCGGAACCGCAGAGCCGCGCGGGGTTGCGGGCTCGATCACCGACTCGCGGCTGGGCCGCTTGCCGCCGAGCAGGTCCCTGATCTCGTCACCGGTCAGCGTCTCGAATTCGAGCAGGCCCTTGGCCAGCGTCTCAAGATCAGCCCGTCTGTCGACGAGTATCTTCTCCGCTTCGGCATAGCCGGTTTCCACCAGGCGCTTGATCTCCGCATCTATCTTGCGGCTCGTCTCCTCCGAGACGTTCTGCTGGCGCGCCACCTGGTACCCGAGGAACACCTCGTCCTGGTTCTCCCCATATGCGACCGTGCCGAGCGCATCGGAAAGGCCCCAGCGCGTGACCATCATGCGGGCGAGCTTGGTGGCCTGCTCGATGTCCGAGGCCGCGCCCGAGGTCACTTTGTCGCGCCCGAAGATGAGCTCTTCGGCCACCCGCCCGCCCATCATGATCGCGAGCCGCGAGGTCATCTGCTCGAGACTCATGGAAAGCTTGTCGCGCTCCGGCAGCTGCATGACCATGCCGAGTGCGCGCCCGCGCGGGATGATCGTGGCCTTGTGCACCGGGTCGGTGGCCTTGACGTTGAGGGCAACGATGGCATGGCCCCCCTCGTGATAGGCGGTGAGCAGCTTCTCTTCCTCGGTCATTACCAGCGACTTGCGCTCGGCGCCCATCATGACCTTGTCCTTGGCATCCTCGAACTCGATCTGCGTCACCATGCGCTTGTTGCGCCGCGCCGCCATCAGGGCCGCTTCATTGACCAGGTTCATCAGATCGGCACCCGAGAATCCCGGCGTGCCGCGCGCTATGGTCTTGAGATTGACGTCCGGCGCCATCGGCACCTTGCGCACGTGCACTTTCAGGATCTGCTCGCGCCCGACCACATCCGGATTGGGCACGATGACCTGGCGGTCGAAGCGGCCCGGCCGCAACAGCGCCGGATCAAGCACGTCGGGCCGGTTGGTGGCGGCGATCAGGATGATGCCTTCGTTGGCCTCGAAACCGTCCATCTCGACCAGCAACTGATTGAGCGTTTGCTCGCGCTCGTCATTGCCGCCACCGAGGCCGGCGCCACGGTGGCGTCCGACCGCGTCGATCTCATCGATGAAGATGATGCACGGCGCATTCTTCTTGGCCTGCTCGAACATGTCGCGCACGCGGCTCGCGCCAACGCCGACGAACATTTCGACAAAGTCAGAGCCCGAAATGGTGAAGAATGGAACGTTGGCCTCGCCCGCGATCGCGCGTGCAAGCAGCGTCTTGCCGGTGCCAGGGGGGCCGACCAGCAGCACACCGCGCGGAATACGGCCACCGAGACGCTGGAACTTTCCCGGATCTCGCAGGAATTCGACGATCTCTTGTAGATCTTGCTTGGCCTCGTCGACGCCGGCCACGTCCTCGAAGGTGACGCGGCCATGCGCCTCGGTCAGGAGCTTGGCCCGCGACTTGCCGAAGCCGAGCGCCTTGCCGCCAGCGCCCTGCATCTGTCGCGACAAGAATATCCACACCCCGATCATGGCGAAGATCGGCAGCCAGGAGATCAAGAGCGACACGAACCAAGGAACGTCGTTCTGCTGCGGCCGCGCCGTGATGTTCACGTTCTTCTGATAGAGCTTCTGCACCAGGGTCGGATCATTGGGCGCATAGGTCTGGAAGCTGTGTCCGTCCTTGTAGGTACCGTGGATTTCCGGTCCCTGGATCACCACGTCGCGCACGTCACCGGCGTCGACCGCATTGAGCAGCTGCGAGAACGAAATGTCCGAAGACGCGGTATGCTGGCTCGGATTTTGGAACAGTGTGAACAATGCCAACAGCAGCAGGATAATGATGACCCAGAGGGCGAAATTGCGCAGATGGGCGTTCATGCCTCGCGTCCCTTTGTGTCCTGTGTGTCCATCACTGCCCGCCGCTGCCTCGGACTTGCCCGCGACCGGAGATGCTTTCGGTTGATAGCGCCCGCTTCTCAGGGCTGAATCACGTTCTATCCGGGCCACAATCTAAGTGTCGGTGGGCCTCCTGCCAAGGGAACCAAGCCTATTCTTGCTGTATGCAAGGCTAGCCCCTGGGGCGCGACCGCCCCTAATCGAATTGTGGTCCCGGTCCTAGCGTCTTGATCGGACGTGATCTTTTCCAAAAGCAATTTCCATTCCGGCTCGCAGCGCTGAGCCCGATTTAGATCATCCCCTAGCGCGGTTAGGGTTGCGGCGCAGCCCTTGTGGCGCGCGTGGTTAAGACCGCATTCACTTATGACCGCGTCCCGCGGGATATAGTCCTTGCAAGCTGCGCACCGCTTTCGATCTCGGGGGAGCTCGCTCAATGGTCAGCACGCCGCCCGCGAACGTCACCAGCGCGCCAGCGAGCGTGCGGCGGAGACGATCGGCGGGCCGGGCGGAGACTGATTCGACCAGCAGATCGTAAAGAGCTTCGAGCCGATTGAGGCGCACCGGGGCATCGTCTGCCACAGCCTGGATGGCCCGGCCGATGAGGCGCAACGCCACCTCGGCGGGCAAACGGATGAACTTTTCGGCATCGAAGCGAACCCGACCGCTTTCACCTCCGCCGGCATCCACAACGGCGGCGGCCGCCGCTCCCACCGCGAGCTCGATCGTCGCCTCGGCGCGCCGCAGCCGGCGAGCCAATAGGGCCAGGCGCTGTGCGCTCAATCCCTCCTCAGCCAGCGCCGGCATCAGTTCCCGCAGTCGCGCGCGTGTGAAGCGCGGATCGCGATTCGATGGATCCTCGCAAAATGGGACGTGCGCGGCATCGAGCGTCGCGATCAGTCGCGCTTTCGGCACTTCGAGCAACGGACGCACCAGGACGAGCGCATCCGCTGCCGTGCGCGACCTCCTTCCGGCGCCCGGCGGTTCCGGCAGGATTGTTTCGCGAGCCATTGCGGCGAGGCCGGTCGGACCGCTGCCGCGCGCCATCCGCAACAATACCGTCTCGGCCTGATCGTCCAGCGTATGCGCGGTGAGGATGTGAGTAGCTCCCGCGTCTCGCGCTGCGACCGCCAACAGTGCGTAGCGCGCCGCCCGCGCGGCTTCCTGCAGGCCGGTCTCAGGCTTCGCACCACTCCAGCGCATGGTGCGGTGCGCTATCCGCAAGCTTTGCGCCAACTGCTTGACCGTGCGTGCTTCGCCCGCCGATTCAGCGCGCAACCCATGATCGACCGTGACGGCAAGAAGTTCTGGTCCGCGCTCGAGGCCTGCACGCCAGCGGGCGGCCAGAACCATGAGGGCTGTCGAATCAGGCCCGCCGGAAACCGCGAGCAGAAGCGCCTTGGCGGAGCTCAAGCCAGCAAAGAGCGTCCTCGTTTCGGCAGCCGAGACCGGCGCCGGACGATCAGCAGCCGTCACGCTTCTGTTCTCGGTCGACTTGCTCTTTCAACGCAATCTTCGCACGCGGATATTTGCGCAAGACCTCCCCGAGCGAGGCGCACGCGGCCTCCTTCTCGCCCAAGAAGGCGAGCGACTGGCCGAGCCGCAGGAGGGAATCGGGCGCCCTCGGGGTAGATTCGTATTTGGTAGACACGTTGAGGAAGGCTTCGGCGGCGTCCCTATACTGCTGCCGTTGGAACAAGCTTTCCCCCAGCCAATACTCCGCTTCAGGCGCCATCCGGTCGCTCGGGAACTTGCCCAGAAAGGCACGGAAAGCATCTGTCGCCAGCGCATAGTCCTTGCGCAGCATGTAGCCAGAAGCGAGGTCGTAATAATCCTTGGGACTGTCCGAAGGCGGCAGCGTCGCGAGTTGTGTTCCTCGCCCATCGCCGCCGGCCCCGCCCGAGGGCGGGTTTCCGGCATTGGGGCTCGCATTGGCGCTCATGTTGGACAAATTAAGCGGCTCGCCGGTGCCGCGGCCGCCCACCCCCGGCCCCTCTTCCACGGCGACTGGATTGGGCGAGGGATTGCCTCCCGCCGACCCGGGACCGACCGCGACCGTCCCGAGAGTCCGCGGGGCGCCAGGCGCATTCGGATTCTGCGACGGATCGAACGCGTCGCCACGCCGTGCATTCGGACCCGGTGGCGGCGCTGCGCCGCTTCGCGGCCCGATTGCGACGGCCGGCTGCGGTACCGACGACTGCCCGGCCGGGGGCTGCACCATCGATTGCTGCACGTTCGATGCCTGGGCGCCGGCGTCACCCTGCAGGCGCCGCAGCTGGAACTGCAGTTCCTCGATCATGCCCGTCATCTGCCGGACCTGCGCCTCGAGTCGATCGACCCGCACGCTCAACTCGTCGGCCGAGGGCTGAGCGGCCTGGTCGCGGCGGGAACCTTGGTCGCCGCCGAACAGCCCGCCGAGAAAGCCGGGCGATTGGTCGCCATTGGATTGAGCGGAAGCGGTTGTTGCGCTGGTGGCGACGAGTGCGCCGGCGACCAGCAAAATTCCAAGAGCACCGGGCGGCAAGCGGATCATGAGCCGTGGCTTAAGTATTCGGGTGAGGCTGACCGCCCCAAGATACGCGATCCTGCGACCGAATTGTGACTTTTTGGGTGACAGCGATGCCATAGATCCTTCACCGAGCGTCGCACCAAAGCACAACCGGCGCCGCAAGGGCGCCGGTTGTTCCCTTCCCCCGCTTTAATCCGTGATCAGGAGCTGGCGTTGAGGACCGTCACCGCGCGCCGGTTCTGCGACCAGCACGATATGTCGTCGCAGACCGCTACCGGGCGCTCCTTGCCGTAAGAGATCGTACGCATGCGATGCGCAGGAATGCCGTGCGACACCAAATAGTCATGCACCGCCTGTGCGCGCCGGGCGCCGAGCGCGATGTTGTACTCGCGCGTGCCGCGCTCGTCGGCATGACCTTCAACGACGAAAGTATATTGCGGATAGTTGCGCAGCCACTGCGCCTGTTTGTCGAGCGTCGCCAGCGACTGCGGCGTCAGCTCTGAAGAATCGGAATCAAAAAAGACACGATCGCCGACATTGACCACGAAATCCTGCTGGCTGCCGGGGACGGCGGCGCTCGCATTTGCCAGCGCGCCCGCATCCTGAGCGGGATTCTTGGCGCAAGCCCCCAACCCGACGGCGGCGACCAGGAGAGCGGCGAGCTTCGCGGCGCGAAAACCTCGCGAAACATTCGTCATTCCGGTGCCTCCATACTTGCTTGATGACCGGACTAGTGTCCCGGTTCCGATGTTCGTACCAGCTCGCGGCACTCACGTTTACGAACGTCAAAACCGCTGCACTAGCCGTTGGTGTAACGGGTCCTGGTTAAGCGAAGGTTCCGTCAACCTTGATGAGGCCTTGCTGAGATGGCTCAATTGCGACCAAGCGGAGGAAAGCATTTGGCGTAGTTAATGCCAAGTGAATTGCGGCGCCTTGAGGGCCGCTGTGGACATGGTATCGGGTGGTTGCTGTTGTTTGAGTGAAGGCTTCAGGACAACAGCGGCGACCAGGCGGGATCGGACGCAAAGCTCGGCGTCGGTGTCTTCTGCTCGTTGCGGCCGGAAACATCGACCGTGAACAGGCTCGGCCCGGCGGTGCCGCCCGGATCGCGGAAGAACATGATGACGCGTCCGTTTGGCGACCAGGTTGGGCCTTCGTTGTGAAAGCCCTCGGTCAGGATGCGCTCACCCGATCCATCCGGCTTTATGACCCCGATGGCAAACTTGTTGTCGGCCTGCTTGGTGAACGCGATGTAGTCGCCGCGCGGGGACCAGACGGGGGTCGAGTAGATGCCGTCACCGAAGCTGATGCGCTGCGCCGCCCCGCCATTGGCGCCCATGATGTAGATCTGCGGATGGCCGCCGCGATCGGACTCAAAGCAGATGCGCTGACCGTCGGGTGAATAGCTCGGTGCGGTGTCGATTGCCGCCGTGTCGGTCAGCCGCGTGGTGGTTCGCGAGCGCAGATCCATAACGTACAGATTGGCGTTGCCGCCCTGCTGCAGGCTCATGATCACGCGCTGGCCTTCCGGCGAGAAGCGCGGCGCGAACGACATGCCGGGAAAATTCCCTACGATCTCGCGCTGCCCGGTCTCGATGTTGAGCAGATACACGCGCGGCTCGCCCTGCCCGTAGGACATGTAGGTGATCTGTTGCGTCGACGGCGAGAAGCGCGGCGTGAGCACGAGATCATCGCCCCGGGTCAAATAACGCACCTGCGCGCCATCCTGGTCCATGATGGCCAGGCGCTTCACCCGGCGATCCTTCGGGCCCGATTCGTCGACGAAGACGATGCGGCTGTCGAAATAGCCGCCGTCGCCGGTCATCTGCGAATAGATCAGGTCGGAAATGATATGGGCGATGCGCCGCCAGTTCTCCGGCGAGGTAAATAAAACTTTGCTGGCGAGCTGCTGCCCGGCGAACACGTCCCAAAGACGGAACTCGGCCTTGAGGCGGCCTGAATCGGGACTGAGGCGACCTGTCACCAGCGCCTGAGCATTGATCTGCCGCCAATCGGCGAAACGCGGATAATCGAAATTCGGGTTGCGCTCGATGAAGGCCGCCGGATCGATCGGCGCGAACAGCCCGGAGCGGCGTAAGTCGTTGGCGATGATGTCGGTGACGTCGTGCGCCGTCTCGGCTTCGCCGCTCGCCGCAAAATCCGGCAGCGCGATCGGGATCGGCTGAATGTTGCCTTGGGTGACATCGAGGTGAAGGGGTGCCCCCACGGCCGGCCGCAAAGCGATAGCAGGAAGCGCCCTCGCCGTGGCGATACCAGCCAACTGCAACACACGGCGGCGGCTCAGCCACCCCATCCTAGATGTGGAATTGTGCGAGCTCATCGGATCATCAGCCAAGCAGAGTTGAGGTTCAATTGGTCATCATGAAGCGAGGATCGAAAGTTACGATCACATCCTTCCATAGCTCGTAGTGCTCGGGGCGGAGCATCGTATACGGCTGCCCGCGAAGCACAGCGCGAACCGCGCTGTCACGTGCCGCCATGTAAAGCGGACTGGTGCCGCCCGTAAGCACGATCGGCTGCCCCGCGAGCGTACCGTCGCGATTGAGCTGAATTTCAACATCCAGGGTCAATTCCTGCGGATCACGCGCCCCGGCGGGCGGATTCCACAGGCTCTGCAGCTTTGCGCGCAAGGCCCCGAGCTCAGTTTGCGACAATTCGCCGGCCGATCCCTTCTGGTCGCCGAGCGCGGCCGTGCGGTTAATCTCATCGCCAGCGGAGGCCACGCGCTGCGGCGTTCGCTTGTCGAGCAACGCCTCGACTTTGCGCGGATCGAATGCCGGGGTCTCCTGCGCGACCTTCTTGGGCGGAGTCGGAGGTTTCGGCTCCGGCTTCTTCGGCTCCGGCTTGCTGTCGTCCTTCTTCAAGACATCGGCGATCTGATCGACCTGCGCCTGCGGTTGCGGCGGCTTCTTGGCTTTCGGCTCCGGCGGCTTGTGCTCCGGCACCGGTGGGGTGTCGGTCGCAGCCTTGACCTCCTTGTTGGCCACCTTGGCGCTGGGGTCGTCCGGCGGCGGCGTCGGTGGCGCGATCTTCTCCGCAACCGGCTTGGGCTTCTCCTCCGGCGGCGCATCCTTGGCGCCGCTGGTCATCTTCGAGAAATCGCTGGTGGAGACGATGTCGATCGGCAGCGCCTCGGTGGGGTCGGTGTGATACGGCCGCACAACGAATGTGAGCACGCTCCACGCCAGGAAGGCTGCATGCCCCGCGCACGATATGGTGAGGCCTGTCCTCATCCCCTGCGGCCGATCCCTCACGGCCCCTGCTCGACGTCCGTCACCAGCGCCACCCGGTGGAAACCCGCCCCGGAAATGCGCCCCATCACTTTCATCACAGTACCGTAATCGACCTTGCGGTCGCCACGCACATAAATGCGTTCGTCAAAGCCGCTGCCGCGCGCATCCGCGATCGCCTTGAGCTTGGGAACCAGTTCCTCCAGACCGATCTCGGTGTTCTGCAAAAACACCTTGCCGTCGCCATTGAGCGAGAGGGTCAGCGGCTCCTTGTCCTGGTCGAGGCTTTTCGCCTGCGATTGCGGCAAATCGATCGGCACCCCGACCGTCAAGAGCGGGGCTGAAACCATGAAGATGATGAGCAACACCAGCATGACATCCACCATGGGGGTCACGTTGATCTCGCTCATGACGCTGCGTCGGCGCCGCCGCCGGGACCCTGCTTCGGCGCCGAGACCGGCGGCTCCGCTCATTCCCATGGCCTATCCCCAATCCTTGGGCGGAACTCGTCCGCCGCCCCGCTCAGCCGCGCTCGTCGATCTGGCGCGACAAAATCGCCGAAAATTCGTCGGCAAATCCCTCCAGGCGCTGGGCCTGCTTGTTCACCTCGGCGGCGAACTTATTGTAGAAAATCGTCGCCGGTATGGCGGCCACAAGCCCGATCGCGGTCGCAAACAGGGCTTCCGCAATGCCGGGGGCCACCACGGCCAGCGAGGTGTTCTTCGACGCCGCGATCGACTGGAAGCTGGTCATGATGCCCCACACCGTCCCGAACAGGCCCACGAAGGGGCCGGTTGAGCCGACGGTCGCCAGCACGAGGAGGCGCCGTTCCAATATCTCCACCTCGCGGGCGATGGTGACCTCCATGACCTTGCCGATCCGCATCTGCAGGCCGGCAAAGGACCGCACCTCGCCCTCGAGGCTGCGTTTCCATTCCCGCATTGCCGCAACAAACAAAGCCGCCATCGAATGGGTCGGGCGCGCCGACAACGACCGATAGAGCTCCTCCAACGATTGCCCGGACCAGAACGCCTTCTCGAATCGGTCCATCGCCTGGCGCATGCGCATGTGCAGAAGCATCTTCTCGATCGCGATGGCCCAAACCCAGACCGAGCAAGCCAAGAGCCCGAGCATCACCGATTTGACGATCCAGTGCGCCTGCAGAAAAAGCGTCAGCAGCGACAGATCTGACGAGCTCAAGCCCACCTGGGGCAAATCGGCGGCATTCATAGGCGATCCTTTTCGACTCTCCGGCACACAAGAAAGCGGCCCGGTCGCGGGGACGAAAAGGAGGCGGACAGGAGCGTCAGAAGACGCCCCGCCGAACACCCGAATTGACGACGAAAAATCGAGCCGTCCACCACCGGCACGGCTACGAGTTCATCGCCAAACATGTCCAAACTAGGGCACCGGACCAGCGTTGGGGGCGGCATTTCTGCCTGCAAGATTCTTGCGATTGCACATGTCCTGATCGGAACACGGGATCCCCCCTTGCCTTCGCAGGGCAGGCTTTCCGGGACATGCGCTACCAGGCGCCCAAGTAATTAAGGCATGGTTAAGGGGTGGTTAGCGGAATGCTCACAACTTCGCGGGGGTGCGGCTGCTTGCCACGTCGGCGGTCTCTCGATCAGCCTGCATGGCACGCCGCAGTCCCTTGGGGATGGGCCGCGCCCTCCCGCCGGACACAAACGCCACCCGGACCTGTGCTTCGACCAGCGTCTCTTCGCCGCGCCGCACCTGTTGGCGCAGCACAACGGAGGCGCCCCTCACCTCCTGCGGGGTTGTCTCGATCTCCAGCACATCGTCCATGCGGGCGGGTTTCAAGAATTCGATCTGCATCGTGCGGACAACGAACGCGAAACCCGGTGCTTCGGCTTCCGCCGATGCGAACAAGGCGCCATGATTGGCGCCCAGAAGGCGCAGATAGTTGGTCCGGCCGCGCTCCATAAAGCGCAGATAGCTCGCGTGATAGACGATGCCGGAAAAGTCTGTGTCTTCGTAATAGACCCTGACCGACATGACGTGGCGGCCGTCACGGATTTCGCCGTCCAGAGGATTCATCGCTGAAATTCTTCACCAACACCGATTCGGCCATCCGCACGTCGCCCAACTTCACTCCTCCTCGCTCGAGCCGAACAAGCCGAATTGCGCAGGATCGCGCGCGGGCTCGGCGAGCCCGATATGACGGAAGGCGTGCGAGGTGAGCAAGCGCCCGCGCGGGGTGCGCTGGATGAAGCCTTTCTGGATCAGGAACGGCTCTATGATCTCCTCAATGGCGTCACGCGGCTCCGACAGCGCCGCCGCGAGGGTCTCGATCCCGACCGGGCCACCCCCATAGTTGAGCCCGATCGTGGAGAGATAGCGGCGATCCATGGCGTCGAGACCGGCGGCATCGACCTCGAGCGCAGTGAGCGCGGAATCGGCGGCGGCGCGGTCTATGCCGCTTGCTCCGGAAGTCTGCGCGAAGTCGCGCACCCGCCGCAGCAAGCGGCCGGCGATGCGCGGCGTACCACGTGAGCGCCGGGCGATCTCGTTGGCCCCATCTGCCGTCATGCCGATGCCGAGCACGCGGGCACCGCGATCGACAATCTTTTCGAGCTCACCCTCGGAATAGAAGTTGAGCCGGATCGGAATGCCGAAGCGGTCCCGCAGTGGATTGGTGAGCAGGCCGGCGCGCGTGGTCGCCCCGACGAGGGTGAAGCGCGCGAGATCGATCTTCACCGAACGGGCCGCTGGTCCGGCCCCGATAATGAGATCGAGCTGGAAGTCCTCCATGGCCGGATAAAGTATTTCCTCGACCGCCGGATTGAGGCGATGGATCTCGTCGATGAACAAGACGTCGCGATCTTCCAGATTCGTGAGCTGGGCGGCGAGATCGCCGGCCTTGGCAAGCACCGGCCCGGCGGTGGAGCGGAAGTTGACGCCGAGCTCCCGCGCGACGATTTGTGCAAGCGTGGTCTTGCCAAGCCCGGGCGGACCAACAAACAGCACGTGATCGAGCGCGTCCTTGCGCGCCCGCGCCGCCTCGATAAACACCTTGAGATTGGCGCGCGCCTGCTCCTGGCCGATGAACTCCTCGAGCTTGAGCGGCCGCAGTGAAGCTTCGCTCACATCCTCCACGCGGCGCTCGGCCGCAACCAGGCGCGGTGTGGTCATGGCGGAGCATCCGTTCGGACGGGCGCGGCAAAATACCAGCCGCTCACCAGCAGCCAACACAGCAAGGTCGGAGCAACGCAGCTGAGAATCAAAACCGCCGGGGTGAAGGAAAAATCGGAGCTCGGGAAATTGGCGAGCTGGACGGGGACGCCGCCGAGGACAGCGACCCCAACCGCAAGCCCGGTAGCGAGTGCGATCCACCACGTTCCGGGTCCGAAATACGCCTGCCTGATGCCGACGACGAGCCCCGCCAGGGCGAGGGGCCCGCCGCCAAACACATAGCTCATCGCAATCCCGCCAATGAGAACGACAAAATACGGCGGCGACCACAAGGTCGTCAGCGTGTCCATTGCATCGGAGGGCGAAGACGCAATCAGGAACGTGAGGAAGCCGACGGGCGGGCCGACGACGACGAAAACGATGACTATGCCGATGGCCATCCCGGCGCGGGCAGCAAGGCTCGGCGACCTGCGCACGGCGGCGCTCACTTGGCGATCTCCTTGAGGCCAAGGCGGATCAGGCTCTTGGCATCGGCTCCCTCCCCGGCCGCGCGCGCCGCGGCGGCGATCGCGGCCGCTGCTTGAGGTTGGCCGTAACCGAGATTGACCAAGGCCGAGACCGCGTCCGCAATCGGCTTCGGCGCCCGGCGCTCGTCGACCGCGCCCGACAGGTGAATGACGGCCGGATCGACCTGCGCGTATGCGGGCGCCTTGTCCTTGAGCTCGGTCACGATCCGCTCCGCCACCTTGGGACCGACGCCCGGCGCGCGCGTCACCATGGCCTTGTCGCGAAGCGCGATCGCCGAGGCGAGCTCGGCCGGCTTCAGGGTACCGAGAATCGACAGCGCCACCTTGGTGCCGACGCCCTGCACGGTCTGCAGCAGACGAAACCATTCACGCTCGTGCTCATGCAGGAATCCAAACAGACGAATCTGGTCCTCGCGCACATGCGTCTCTATCGCCAGTGTGACCGGCTCCCCGGGCGCCGGCAACGCCTGCAAGGTCGAGGCGGCACAATGCACCAGATAGCCGACGCCATTGACATCCAGGATGATGAAGTCCTCGCCGTAGGTATCGATCGTGCCTTTGAGCTTACCGATCATCGCCCGGCCACCTTCGCGAGCGCGCTCTGCCGGTGATGCGCATGGGTGACCGCGATCGCGAGCGCGTCCGCCGCATCATGGGTGCGCGGATCGGCCTTCGGCAACAGCACGCCGATCATCATGCGGATTTGCGCCTTCTCGCCGTGGCCGACCCCGATGATGGTCTTCTTCACCAAATTGGGGGCATATTCGGCGACCGGGAGGCCAGCGATTGCCGGCACCAGCATGGCGATGCCCCGCGCCTGGCCAAGCTTCAACGTCGCGGAAGCATCCTTATTGACGAAAGTAGCCTCGACCGCGGCTTCATGAGGGCCATGCTCATCGACCACTCTCCGCAGCCCGTCATGGATCGCCAAAAGGCGGACCGCCAGTGCGGCTTCGCCGTCGGTCGCGAGCGATCCACAGCCGAGAAACATGAGCCGGCTTCCCTCGATCGCAATCATCCCCCAGCCGGTGCGGCGAAGCCCCGGATCGATCCCGAGAATGCGAATCGGTTGCGCCATCAAGCATGGTTGATAACGCCGCGGAGCCGTGTCGCCTAGTGCACGAAACGCCCATGCGGCGCTTGACTCGGCGTCGTCCCTGCGAAAGCAGCGCCCCCTACGGCTGTGCGTTATCGAGAACCCGCAGCCGTATTGGTGCCGGCTCTTCGCTTGAGCCGGGACGAAACCGAGATTTGACGTTTACGCGCTCAGCTTCTGCATCAGCGCGTCCGAAATCTCGAAATTGGCGTAGACGTTCTGCACGTCATCCTGCTCGTTGAGGCTTTCGATCAGCTTGAGCACCTTCTCGCCCTGCTCGTCATCGACCGGCACGGTGTTCTGCGGCTTCCAGACGAGCGCCGTCTTGCGCGGCTCACCGAACTTCGCCTCGAGCGCTTTGCTGACTGCAGCGAGTTGGTCCGGCGTCGTGTAGATCTCGTGGCCATTCTCGCTTGAGACGACATCCTCGGCGCCGGCCTCGATCGCGGCTTCCAGCATCGCATCGCTCGTCGCGACCTTTTCGTCGTACTCCACCACACCCTGATGATCGAACATGAACGACACGGCGCCGGTTTCGGCAAGATTGCCGCCGCTCTTGGTGAAGGTCGAACGCACCTCGCCGGCGGTACGATTGCGGTTGTCGGTCAAGACTTCGACAATGACGGCGACGCCGCCCGGCCCATAGCCTTCGTACCGGATCTCGTCATAGCTTTCGGCATCGCCTCCGCTCGCTTTCTTGATCGCGCGCTCGATCGAATCCTTGGACATGTTCTCGGCGCGCGCAGCCAATACGGCCGCGCGCAACCGCGGATTCATGCTGGGGTCCGGCATTCCCATCTTCGCCGCAACGGTAATTTCACGCGCGAGCTTGCCGAACAGCCTGGACTTGACTGCGTCCTGCCGTCCCTTGCGATGCATGATGTTCTTGAACTGTGAATGTCCCGCCATGGCACTCTGTCCGTGATGCTCGGTTTCGTTCGAAGGGGGCGCCGACGCAGGTCCGATCCCGCGTTCCAGGTCGCCATCATGATTGATGAATTGAAGCTGGCGGCCTTATAGGACGGTCCGCTCCGGAAATAAAGTTACTCCCAAAAAGCGGGTCTTGCTTGTTCCAGCCTGCCGCCGAGACGCACGGCGGCGATGCGCTTGGCGAGCCCGGTTGCATCGTCGGTTTCGAGCGCGACTGCGCACAACGTGGCCTCGCCCAACGCAGGCTCGAAGCGGCTGGTCGGAATGCGGTGAAGAAAGCGGTTGAGCGGCTCATCCTTGGCCATTCCGATCACCGAATCGTAATCGCCTGTCATGCCGACGTCGGAGATGAAGCCGGTGCCGTTCGGCAGGATCTGGTGATCCGCAGTGGGAACATGGGTATGCGTGCCCACGACCAGGCTGGCGCGTCCGTCGCAGAAGCAACCCATCGCCTGCTTTTCGCTCGTGGCCTCGCCGTGCATGTCGATCACGATGGCGTCGGCCCCGCTAGCGAGCGGATGCGCCATCAGCTCGCGATCGATCGCCACGAACGGATCGTCGAGCGGATCCATGAATATGCGGCCCATGACGTTGACGACCAGGACATTCGCTCCACTGCGGGTGGCGACCAGCGACGCGCCGCGGCCGGGCGTGCCGGCCGGATAATTGATCGGACGAATCAGGCGCGGCGCCCGCTCGATGAAGACCAGCGCTTCCTTTTGGTCCCAGGCATGGTTGCCGAGGGTAACCGCATCGGCGCCGGCATCGATCAGATCCTGATAGATCGCCTCGGTAATACCGAAGCCGCCGGCTGCGTTCTCTCCATTGATCACGACGCAATCAAGACGCCAGTCACGCAGGAGACGTGGCAGACGGTCGAGCACGATCGCTCGCCCGCTGCGGCCGACGATGTCGCCGATGAAGAGGATCCGCATCCGGCCCAGTGCCCCGCTTCCGAATTCCGTAGTACATCGCGGCACCCTTTGGCACGGAATTCGGAAGCAAAGGGCACTAGCAAATATATTATTCTAGTGCCGCTTTCGATTTGAAGTTCCTGATCGAGTTTGCGACACGCATAGCAGGAACTTCAAATCGGCGGCATTAGCCTCGCAGATCGATCACTTCGTGCTCGGTCAGCACGAGATCAAGCAGTGCGTCGCGTGGGGTCGACGGCACCGCAGGGATTTCCTGCCCCGCAAATGCGAGCCCGACCGCCACGATCACTTTTTCGGCGCGCAGTGCGGCGATCGTCATGTCGTAATAACCCGCCCCGTAGCCGATGCGGTGCCCGCGGCGATCGAAGGCGAGCAGCGGAACGAGCAGAATATCGGGCGCGACGACGGGGGCGCTCGGCAGGGGCTCGCGAATTCCCCATACGCCGGCGGCAAGCGGCTCCCCGAACCTGAAGGCGCGCATGGTCAGTGGCGACCCACGCCCGCTCACCACCGGCAGTGCCAGGCTGGCGCCTGCGTCGGCAAGTTTGCGCATGAGCGGCAACGGGTTGAACTCGCTCTTCATCGGCATGAAGCCGGCGACAATCGCCCCCGCTGCGATCGGGATGGGGAATTGGCGCTTCGCGACCGTCTCGGCCGCTTGTTGGCGCTCACTCGCCGGCAATGCGTCCCGACGCGCGATCGCCTGACGCCGCAAGGCGGCCTTCTCGGTGTCCGACGCGGAGGCAGGCGGAAGATGGTCCAGTTTGGAGCCTCGTTGCAAGAATGCGGAGCCGCGATGGCCGTCGGAGCGTTCGATCCCGGGTTCCCTACGAAAGTAGGTGGGCGCCATATGCCCGAGCCCACGAGCCCGGACAGGGACAGCTCCCGTGAGATCGATAAGGCCCCGGGGATAATGCTCCTAACGCACCCCGCAGCCCCGCGCCGGCAAATGTAGTGTTCTCGCCGGCTCCACGCCACCGGCAAATTGCTCCAAATTGCTCACAGAGTAGATTGCAGAAATCGTGCGCTGGCCCGCCTCGCGCCCGAAGCCTATCCGGGGGTCGGCCCCGCGCTGCGATTTTGATTGAGCGACTTGATGACTTGCTCGATGCGCTCGGCGGCGGAATTAAGCGCGGCTGCGACAGCAACCTGCGTCGCGTCCGCCCGCTCGGCCGCAGCTGCTCGGGCGTCTTGCAGCTTGGCGAGATCTTCTTCGAGGCGGTGCAGCTTGCCGCTCGCATCCGCAAGCTCGTCCGCAACCGTCAAAGCGGCCATCACGGTGAGCCGCGTGTCGCCGATCTCGCCGAATGTGGCGCGCAACTTCTCGATTCGCTGATCGAGCTCCTGAGCAAGGCGCAGCAAATGGCTCTCCTGCCCGTCCTCGCAAGCCATGCGAAATTGACGGCCATTGATGGTGACTGTCACCTGCGGCATGAAACGCTCGGCTGGACGCATGGCTACATCAACTGTCGTTGGCTTCGATGACTGACCGGATGGTCTCGATTGCTGAATCGAGCCGCCGCGTGACCTCCTGGTTGGTGGCCTCGAGCGCCCGCGCTCGCGCCGTCACTGTGTCGAGATCGGCCGCCAAACGCGAGCGGTCGACGCCAAGCGCGTGCAACTGGTCAGCAAGACCTAGCTCGGCGCGATCAGCCTCGCACCGACGTTCGGCCGCCGCTTCCAGACCATCCAACGCCTGCATCAGGCGCCGGGTCGCAGCTTCAATTGCGCCAGCATCAGCCATCGCCGCCCGACCTCATTTGATCGGTCCAGGTTTACCCACCAAAATCATATGCGCGGCAAGAAGTTAGAGATGGAACCTTACGTGGACTGGCGGCTATCCGTCAACGCCGGGGCGCATTTTCTCCCCTGTTCTGTTCGGGACCGAACCGAGAGGTAACTTCTTAGGGGGTGGGTCGCCTCAGCACCCGTTCTTTTACTCAGCGAAAACGCGTGCTACAGGCACCCTCTCCAACCGCCGTGACCCAGCATGCAGAAACCGCCGTCACCGCTTTCCGCCGCCTCGACGGCCGCAGCCGCCGTTCGCCCCGCCGAAGAGCCCCAATCTCATCGACCGACAATACACCGCCAGATGGCCAATGCCATCCGCGCGCTCGCTATGGACGCGGTGGAACAGGCGAAAAGCGGGCATCCAGGACTGCCGATGGGGGCAGCCGACATCGCGACCGCGCTGTTCGGGCAGTTCTTGAAGTTCGATCCCGCCGATCCGAGCTGGCCCGACCGCGATCGCTTCGTGCTGTCAGCCGGGCACGGCTCGATGCTGATCTACGCCGTGCTGCACCTTCTCGGCTACGAGAAGGTCACGATCGAGGAAATCAAGCGCTTCCGCCAGCTCGGCTCGCTCACGCCCGGACATCCTGAGTTCGGCCATACGCCCGGCATCGAGACCACGACCGGGCCACTGGGACAAGGCCTTGCCAACGCGGTCGGCATGGCGATTGCGGAGCGGCATATGGCGGCCGTATTCGGCGAGGAGATTGTCGACCACAAGACTTTCGTGCTCGCCTCCGACGGTGACCTCATGGAGGGGATCAGCCAGGAAGCGATCGCGCTCGCCGGCCATCTGCGCCTGCGCAAGCTGACCGTCTTGTTCGACGATAATGGCATTTCGATCGACGGCCCTCTGGGGCTCGCCGACTCGGTCGATCAGGTGAAACGCTTCGAGGCTGCCGGCTGGAACGCCAGCCGGATCGATGGCCACGACCCGGAAGCGATCGCGGCGGCGATCGCCAAGGCCGGCACCAGCGACCGCCCGTCGCTGATCGCTTGCCGAACGATCATCGGGTTCGGCGCCCCGACCAAGGCGGGGACCGAGAAGAGCCATGGCTCGCCCTTGGGAGCGGAGGAGATCAAGAGCGCACGGGAGCGGCTCGGCTGGAGCTCAGCGCCATTCGAAATACCGTCGGACGTGCGCGCGGCGTGGCGGGCCGCGGGCGCGCGCGGCCAGGCGGCGCGACAGGCCTGGCTCCAACGCTTTGCCGGGCTTGCTCCCAAGAAGCGGGCCGAATTCGAGCGGTGCAATCGGGGCGACCTACCGGCGGGAGCGGTAACCGCGGCTGTCAACGCCGTGAAGCAAAAGCTTGCGGCCGCGCCACAGCACATCGCCAGCCGGGTTGCCTCTGAAAACGCGCTCGAAGCTTTGATGGGTTCAATACCCGAGCTGGTCGGCGGCTCTGCGGATCTCACCGGCTCGAACAACACCAGGCCGAAGGGCACCAAAGCGTTGTCGGCAGCCGACTACGGCGGGCGCTTTATCCATTACGGGGTTCGGGAGCATGGCATGGCGGCCGCCATGAACGGCATGGCGTTGCATGGCGGGATCATCCCGTTCTCGGGCACTTTCCTCGCCTTTTCCGACTATTGCCGTCCGGCCATCCGCCTCGCCGCCCTCATGGGCAAGCGCGTGATCCATGTGATGACCCACGATTCCATCGGCCTCGGCGAGGACGGACCGACACACCAGCCGGTCGAGCAGCTGGCGGCCCTGCGCGCGATCCCCAACCTCTTGGTGTTCCGTCCCTGCGACGCGGTCGAAACCATCGAGTGCTGGCAGCTTGCGCTCGAAGCGCACGACCGCCCTAGCGTGCTCGCATTGACGCGGCAGAACCTGCCGCAGCTGCGCACCGGTGTCGATGCAGACAACCGCTGCGCCGGTGGCGCCTATGAGATCGCGCCGGCGCAGGGCATCGCCCAGGTATCGCTGTTCGCCACCGGCTCGGAAGTCGCGGTCGCGGTCGAGGCCCAGAAGCTCCTGCGCAGCCACGGCGTCGAGGCCCGCGTCGTCTCGGTCCCCTGCTTCGAGCTGCTGTTCGCGCGTCCCGCGGCGGAGCGGCAGAGCGTTATCGGCGCTGCTCCGGTCAAGATCGCGGTCGAGGCCGCGATCCGTCAGGGTTGGGATGAGATCATCGGCTCGGATGGTGGCTTTGTCGGCATGACGACCTTCGGTGCCAGCGCGCCAGCCAAGGACCTCTACAATCATTTCGGAATTACGCCTGAGAAAGTCGCCGCCACGGCATTAAGCAAGTTGGGACGCAGCTGAAATCACCGCCAGTCCCACCGTTGCGTCGCGGGCTGGCAGTAACTACCAATCGATCCTCGAAACTTCGGGTGAATGACCCGTCAAGGAGCCGGAAATGTCAGTTCGGGTAGCCGTCAACGGGTTCGGGCGCATCGGCCGCAATGTGTTGCGCGCCATCGCGGAGGGGAAGCGGAGCGACATCACCGTCGTTGCCATTAACGATCTCGCTCCCCCTGAAACAAACGCACATCTCCTGCGCTTCGATTCCGTGCACGGCCGCTTCGCCGGCGAGGTGACCGTGAATGGCGACATCCTCGATTGCGGAATTGGCCCGATCAAGGTGACCGCCATCAAGGATCCGGCACAGCTGCCCTGGCGCGAGCTGGCGGTCGACATTGCGCTCGAATGCACCGGCATCTTCACCAGCAAGGAGAAAGCCTCGGCGCATCTGACCGCCGGGGCGAAGCGCGTGCTGGTATCGGCGCCGGCCGACAATGCGGATCTGACGGTGGTCTATGGTGTCAACCACGACCGGCTGACCCACGAGCACAAAATCGTCTCAAACGCATCCTGCACCACCAATTGCCTGGCGCCGCTCGCGAAGGTGCTGCACGACGCCGTCGGCATCGACAAGGGCTTCATGACCACGGTGCACGCCTATACCAACGATCAGCCTTCGCACGATCAGTTCCACAAGGATCTCTACCGGGCACGAGCGGCCGCTTTATCCATGATCCCGACTTCGACCGGCGCCGCCAAAGCGGTCGGGCTGGTATTGCCGGAGCTCAAGGGCCGCCTCGACGGCGTCGCCATCCGGGTGCCGGTACCGAACGTGTCGGTGGTCGATCTCAAGATCGTGGCCAAGCGTTCGACCTCCCCGGAGGAAATCAACGGTGCCGTCAAACGCGCGGCCGAGCAGCAACTGAAGGGCATTCTCGGCACCACCGAGCGCCCCAACGTCTCGATCGACTTTAATCATGATGCGCGATCTTCGATCGTGCACCTGGATCAGACCAAGGTCATGGACGGAACACTCGTGCGGGTCATGTCGTGGTACGACAACGAGTGGGGCTTCTCCAACCGGATGATCGACACTGCAGTGGCGATGGGGAAGCTGATCTAGACAGAACATTACTCCCGAAGAGTTGGCACCGATTTCCAAAGAGATCTTGCTCCGTCGACAATGCCGCTCTTAGGCTCGCTCGCCAATACATCGGTGCGATCGCGGTCCGTCCAGGCCAATGGTCTCGAGGGTGCGACCGTTGCTTGGTCAACGGCTCGCTCCGGTCTCGAGCTTGATCATGATGCCGTCACGCAATGCATGCTGTATCTGCCGTTGGCAGGGTCTTCACCGCAGGTCCACCATCAATGCCGCTGCTTGCAAGAGGGACCACCGCATCAGGCCGCAGATTCAGCTTAACGGCCGATTTGTTGATCGACCACGATTGACGCGTGACTGAATATCCGGTGCTGTTCGAGCCTGGTGAGGCATGGTTTCAGTGTCGGAGAGTGGGGGTTGATGAAGAGATGAAATGCTTCCGTACGCTCGATCAGGCGGAGCTGAAAGGTAAGCGTGTGCTGCTGAGGGTCGACCTCAACGTCCCGCTGCAGGATGGGGTGGTCACCGACGCGACCCGAATCGAGCGCATGGCGCCGACCATTCTGATGATCGCCGACCGGGGCGGAATGGTGATCCTACTCTCGCATTTCGGCCGACCGAAAGGTCCTGATCCAAGGGAGTCGCTGAGGCCGGTTGCGGCTGCGGCCGCACGCGTCATCGGACGCCCGATTGCCTTCGTGGACGACTGTATCGGCCCCAAAGCAGAGGCGGCCGCTCGCGCCATGAAGCCCGGCGATATTCTCTGCCTGGAGAATACGCGTTTCTACGCCGGCGAAGAGAAGAACGATTCGGCTTTTGCGGCGGCGCTCGCCCGCCTCGGCGACATCTGGGTCAATGACGCGTTCTCGGTCTCGCACCGCGCGCATGCCTCGACGGAAGGCCTCGGCCACATCCTGCCCGCCTATGCGGGGCCCGCCATGGAGGCGGAGCTTGCGGCCTTTAATCAGGTGCTCGACGCCCCGGAGCGGCCGCTGGCGGCCATCGTCGGCGGCGCCAAGGTCTCAACCAAGCTTGAGCTGCTCGGCAATTTGATACCGCGGGTCGACGTGCTCATCATCGGCGGCGGCATGGCCAATACATTTCTGGCCGCGCAGGGCAAGCCGGTCGGGAAATCCCTGTGCGAGCGGGAGCTCGCCGGTACCGCCCGCGACATTCTCGGGCAGGCCGCCCAAAAGCACTGCGAGATCGTGCTGCCCGTCGACGCCGTGGCGGCACGCAAGTTCGAAGCCCATGCGCCTTCGCGGGTGGTCGCCGTCGACGAAGTCGCCGACGACGAGATGATCCTGGACGTGGGCCCGCGCACCGTCGAGCAGGTGGTTTCGGTGCTCGGCCGCGTAAGGACCCTGGTATGGAACGGCCCGTTCGGCGCCTTTGAGATGGAACCCTTCGACAACGGCACCATTGAGATTGCCGAGGCGGCGGCTGAGCTCACGGCGGCGCGCAAGATCATCTCGGTCGCCGGCGGGGGCGATACGGTCGCGGCCTTAAACGCTGCCGGTGCGACCGAACGGATGACCTACGTCTCGGCGGCAGGTGGTGCCTTTCTCGAATGGCTGGAAGGCAAGCCATTGCCGGGTGTGGAGATCCTGAGGGTAAAATAGCTGCAATCCATCGGGTCTATGTTGCACCCTTGTGAGAGCGCAGATTTCCAAGACTTCCAATCCAAGACTTCCAATCCAAGAGTTCCAATCCAAGTGTTCCAAGAGTTCCAAAGAATCCATGAAGGAGGCGGAAAGTGAACCTCGCTGAGCTCAACCGCGTAGCCGAGGCCATGGTTGCGCCTGGCCGCGGCATCTTGGCTGCCGATGAATCCTCAGGCACCATCAAGAAGCGCTTCGATGCCATCGGGGCCGAGTCGACCGAAAGCAACCGCCGCGATTACCGCGAACTCCTGTTTCGGTCCACCGAAGCGATGTCGAAGTATATTTCCGGCGTCATTCTCTTCGATGAGACCATCCGTCAAAACGCCAAGGATGGCACGCCGCTCGTGCAGGTAATCGCGAAGTCGGGCGCACTGCCGGGCATCAAGGTCGACAAGGGTCCCAAGCCGCTGCCGTTCTGCCCCGGCGAGGTGATCACCGAAGGCCTCGACGGCCTGCGCGAGCGCCTGGTGGAATATCGCGGGCTCGGCGCCAAGTTTGCCAAATGGCGGGCGGTGATCGACATCGCGGCCGGGATCCCGACCGCGACGTGCATCAATGCGAATGCGCATGCGCTCGCCCGCTATGCGGCGCTGTGCCAGGACGAGGGCATCGTGCCGATCGTCGAGCCGGAAGTTCTCATGGACGGGGACCACGATATCGACCGTTGCTACCAGGCGACCGAATGGACCCTGAAGCGGGTCTTCGAGGAGCTCTACGATCAGCGGATTGCGCTCGAGGGCATGGTGCTGAAGCCGAACATGGTGATCGCCGGCAAGAAATGCAGCAAGCGCGCATCGGTGGATGAAGTTGCCGAGAAGACGCTGCGGGTGCTCAAAACCTGCGTTCCTGCCGCCATTCCGGGGATCGCCTTCCTGTCCGGAGGCCAGTCGGACGAAGAGGCGACCGCGCATCTCGACGCCATGAACAAGACCGGCCGCCTGCCCTGGCGCCTGACCTTCTCGTATGGAAGAGCACTGCAAGCGGCGCCGCAGAAGGTTTGGGCCGGCAAATCTGAGAACGTGGCGGCGGCGCAACGCGCTTTCGCCCACCGAGCGATGATGAATGGCTTGGCGGCGCTCGGGGAATGGAAGTCCGACCTGGAAAGGAAGGCGGCTTGAAATCGTCGGCCCGCCGGGCATAGAGATTAGGCCGCCAATCCGCCTGATTGGCGGGATAAGCGGCTGCGCCATGGCGTCCCGAGACAATAAAACCGAGACGAGGCGCCCTGGACCGCGCCTCTATCTCATCAGCCCCGAGATTGCGGATCCGGCAGCTGGCGCCGAGGTGCTGGCAACCGCGCTCGCCAACACCGAAGTTGCAGCGGTCTTGTTGCGGCTGGCCGGACGCGACGAGCGCAGCCTCATCAACATCGGTAAGAAGCTCGCGCCGCAGATCCAAAGCACAGGCGCCGCGGTGCTTATCGCCGGCCATCCTGAGGTCGTCGCGCGGATAGGTGCCGATGGGGCCCATCTCAATGGCATTGACGCCTTCAACGCCGCGCGGGCCGACCTGCAACCGGAGCGCATCGCCGGCTGCGGCGGGCTGCGCAGCCGTCACGATGCCATGCTGGCCGGCGAAGCGGGCGCCGATTACGTTCTCTTCGGAGACTCGGATCCTGCCGGCTGGCGTCCTTCGCTCGAGGCGATCGAAGAACGCGTGCGGTGGTGGGCCGAGATCTTCGAGCCGCCCTGCGTCGCTGTTGCGGGGGCACTTCCCGAGATCGACCGGCTGGTGGCGGCCGGCGCCGACTTTATCGCCTGCGCAGACTGCATTTTCACGGATCCGCGCGGCCCTGGCGTAGCGCTCGCCGAAGCGGCGCAACGCCTGGTGCTGCGGGAGGCGACAGCATGAGCTCCCAGCGGCGAGGCGCTGCGATTTTGTCTTCTGCCCTGCTTGCGGGCATGTTGCTTGTCGCCAGCGGAGACTTCGCATCGGCGTTTGCCCAGGTGCCACCCGGAGCCGCCGAGCAGGCGCCCGCGAGGGCCCCCAGGCCCGCGGCCAAGCCGCTCACGCGCAAACCAACCGCTGCCGCGCCGGCGCTGGCCGACGCTGCGCCCGTGGCTGCGGGCCGCGAGCCCGATCTCGCCTTCGGAGCATTCCAACGCGGCTACTATCTCACGGCTTTTTCGCTCGCGACCAAGCGGGTCGCGGAGAAGGGCGATCCCAAGGCGATGACGCTCCTTGGCGAGCTCTACGGAAACGGCTTTGGAGTGCCGCGCGACGACGCCAAGGCGGCCGAGTGGTACAAGCTGGCGAGCGACCGCGGCGATCGAGAAGCGATGTTCGCGCTGGCGATGTTCCGCTTGTCCGGTCGCGGCGGCCGAACCGATAGCGATGAGGCGATCAAGCTGCTCACTGCCGCCGCCAAGCTCGGACACGTCGCGGCCGCGTACGATCTCGGCCTGCTCTATCTCGAGGGGCAGCTGTTGCCGCAGGACTATGCGCATGCCGCCGAGCTCTTTCGCAGCGCCGCCGATGCCGGCAGCCCGGAGGCTCAATACGCGCTCGCCACGCTTTACAAGGACGGCCACGGCGTGCCCAAGGATCCGGTGCAAGCCGCGCGTCTGCTCGCCAAGGCCGCGCTCGCCGACAACACGGACGCCGAGCTTGAATACGGCATCGCGCTGTTCAACGGCACCGGCGTCGCCAAGGACGAGGCGGCGGCGGCCGTGCTGCTGGGCAAGGCAGCCCGCAAGGGCAACCCGGTCGCACAAAACCGCCTAGCCAATCTCCTGGCCTACGGGAAAGGGGTGCCGGCCGACCCGGTGCAAGCCATCAAATGGCACCTGATTGCCAAGGCCGGCGGCGACGGCGACCTAGGGCTTGACAATTTCATGCGCGAGCAAAAGCCCGAGATTCAGGCTGCCGGCGAAAAAGCCGCCAAGCCCTGGCTTGACGCAATGCCGCGCTCTTGACGGCTGCCCGCATGCCGGGCAGACGCATGCAAGCTTTCAACATCCAGATGCTCCGCTCCGCGCTCCTCAACGTCATGATCAAGGCCGCTCAGAAGGCCGGGCGGGTGCTTACGCGCGACTTCGGCGAGGTCGAGCACCTGCAAGTCTCGTTGAAAGGGCCGGCCAATTTCGTCAGTGCGGCCGACCGCCGGGCGGAAGAAATCCTCTGCACCGAATTGTCGACGGCACGTCCAGGATACGGTTTCCTGGGCGAAGAGGGCGGACACCGAAAGGGCACCGACGAAACCCACACCTGGATCGTCGACCCGCTCGATGGCACCTCGAACTTTCTGCACGGCATCCCGCATTTCGCGATCTCAATCGGGCTGGAACGTGAGGGCACGATCGTGGCCGGCTTGGTCTACAATCCGATCAATGACGAGCTCTTTACCGCCGAGCGCGGCAAGGGCGCGTTTCTCAACAACCAGCGGTTACGTGTCGCTGCGCGCAGGCGCATGGCGGACGCTGTCGTGGCCTGCGGCCTGCCGCATCTCGGCCGCGGCGACCTTGCGCTCGCCAACCGCGAGCTCGCGCTCGTGCAGCCCAAGGTGGCGGGGCTCCGGCGTTTCGGAGCGGCAGCGCTCGACCTCGCCTGGGTGGCGGCGGGGCGGTTCGATGCGTTCTGGGAGCGCGCGCTTTCGCCTTGGGACATCGCGGCTGGGTTGATCCTGGTGCGGGAGGCGGGCGGCTTCGTCACCGATTTCGAGCAAGGCGACAGGCCCTGGATCGGCGGCGACGTGGTGGCCGGCAACGAGACCATGCACCGCGAATTGATTAGCCTGTTGCGTTCGGCCGAAAGGGCTTAAGGGGTCCCGAACTTTGCTAGCGGCGACGATTTGGCTCGCAGATTTGGGGCGCACAACGGGACCCTTCGTGATAGGTCCGGACATGATCAGGATCCATTCGGCCGCCGAACCTTTTCCTTTTTCGGTGCCTATGTGATGGCCGGCGTTTTGGCATTAGTATGCGTTGCCGGTAATATGCCTTGATTTGGCGAGCGCTGGTTGATTCCCCATGGCGCGTGACCTCGATCCGCTGAAGCTGTCCTCACCCCGGATTTTTCTCGTCCGGATGATGGTGTTCCTGGTCTTGTGCGCGCTGCTGGTGATCATCCTGAACCGGCAAATCGCCACGGCTTTCCTATCCAATGTTGGCCTCAACACGGTCATCATCCTGGTACTGCTGATCGGGATCCTGTTGACCTTTCGGCAGGTGATCCGGCTGTTTCCCGAGGTCAACTGGGTCAACGGCTTCCGTCTTGCCGACCCGGGGCTCGCGGTCGAACGGCCTCCGGTTCTGCTCGCCCCGATGGCGTCGATCCTGGGCGATCGCATGGGCCGCATGGCGATTTCCTCGACCATGATGCGCGGCATCCTTGATTCGATCGCCACCCGTCTCGACGAGGCCCGCGACATTTCGCGCTATATGACGGGCCTTCTGGTGTTTCTTGGCCTGCTCGGCACCTTCTGGGGCCTGATCGTCACCGTTGGTTCGGTCGGCACCGTGGTGAACAGCCTCAAGGTCGGCGCCGACGCCCAATCTACCTTCGATTCGCTGCGCGAAGGCCTTGCCGCACCGCTCAGCGGCATGGGCATCTCATTTTCCTCTTCGTTGTTCGGTCTCGCCGGCTCGCTGGTGCTGGGCTTCCTCGATCTGCAGTCGAGCCAGGCGCAGAACCGCTTCTACACCGACCTGGAGGATTGGCTTTCCACCACGGTGCGCGATTTGGGCTCGGGAGTGGAAGGCGCCGCGACAGGCCCTGCTCCCGGTGACATGCGGGCGGCGATCGACCGCTTGAAGGAGGCGATCGCCGAAGGCGGATCGAACCGCGCCGCAACCTCGGCGATGGCGAATTTGGCGGAAGCTATCCAGGGGCTCGTGCACCACATGCGCACCGAGCAGCAGATGATTCGCGATTGGGTCGATTCGCAAGCCGACCAACATCGCGAGATTCGGCGGCTCCTCGAAATCCTGGTGCGCGAGAGCGTCAATACCAAGTAGCCTTCGGCAGTGGAGCATGATTCCGAAAAATGGATGCCGGTTTTCGGAAAAAGCAGTGTCCCCACGAAAGCGGGTATGATGCTCCTCTACAATGTAGAGCGGAATGATAGTTCGAAGAAAAATCATCCGCTCTAACCCATGCCGGCGAGAAATTCAGAGGCGAAAATAAATGGCCCTTGCCCGCCGTAGCCGTGAAAGCGGCCTCAACTACTGGCCCGGCTTTGTCGACGCGCTGTCGACCTTGCTGTTGGGAATCATCTTCCTGCTCACCGTATTCGTGGTGGTGCAGTTCTATTTGACGCAGGAAGTATCCGGCAAGGATACTGCACTCGATCGTCTCAATGCGCAGATCGCGCAGCTCACCGAGCTCCTGTCGTTGGAAAAGTCCGGCAGAGCCAGCGCCGAGGACGAAGTCGCGCAGCTGCGCGCGAACCTGACCGCAACCGAAGGCGAGCGCGACCGTTACAAGAGCCTTTCCCAAGCGGGCGGCGGCGCCGACGCTCAAGGCAAGGTCACCGAGCTGTCGACGGCACTCGACTCCGAGAAGAAGATCTCCAAGAGCGCGCTTGCCCAGGTCGAGGTGCTCAACCAGCAGATCGCGGCGCTGCGCCGTCAGCTCGCGGCCTTGCAGGATACGCTCGACGCCTCGGAGCAGAAGAACAAGGACGCGCAAATCCAGATCGCGGACCTCGGGCAACGCCTGAACGTCGCCTTGGCGCAGCGGGTGCAAGAGCTCTCGCGCTACCGTTCGGATTTCTTCGGCCGTCTGCGCACCATCCTGGGCGATCGGCCCGACATCAAGATCGTCGGCGACCGCTTCGTGTTTCAGTCGGAAGTGTTCTTCGATACCGGCCAGGCTGTGCTCAAGCCGGAAGGACGCGTCGAGCTCGATGGGCTGGCCTCGGCCCTGCTCGACATCGAAAAGAAGATCCCGGGCGATATCGCCTGGGTGCTGCGCGTCGATGGTCACACTGATATACGTCCGATCACCGGCGGTCAGTTCAAGTCCAACTGGGATCTGTCGGCTGCGCGTGCCATATCGGTGGTTCAATACCTCATCAGCAAAGGCATCCCGCCGCAGCACCTCGTAGCCGCCGGATTCGGCGAGTTCCAACCCATCGACACCGGGCAGACGGAAGACGCCTACAGCCGCAACCGTCGCATCGAGATCAGATTGACCGACCGGTGAGCGCGCCGACGCTGCGGCCCTATCGGGCAACCGACGAGGACGCGGCCATCGAGTTGTGGCGCAGCACCTGGCAGATCGCCTATCCGCATCTCGACTTCACGGCGCGGCTCGATTGGTGGCGCCAGCGCTGGCGCGAGGAGCTTGTGCCGGTCGCCCGCATCACGATCGCCGAATTGGCCGGGCAGATGATCGGCTTCGTGACCGTCGATCCTGCGACCGGGTATCTCGATCAGATCGTGGTTGCGCGCGAGGCCTGGGGGTCGCGGATCGCCGACGCTCTCATCGAGGAAGCCAAGCGGATCTCGCCTGCTGGCCTCGACCTCGCGGTCAACGCCGACAATGCCCGAGCCATCCGCTTCTATGAAAAGCAGGGATTCGTGATCACCGGCGCCGACGTCAATCCGCGCTCCGGCGCCCCGGTGCACAAGATGGCCTGGCGGCCCTGATCGGCGTGCGCAAACTTAAGTGTTCTGGAATTGCAGCTTGGCGAGCCGTGCATAGAGGCCGCTGCCGCCGACGAGCTGGTCGTGGGTGCCCTCCTCGACGATGCGGCCGGCCTCCATCACCAGGATGCGATCGCACGACTGCACGGTGGCGAGGCGGTGGGCAATCACCAAGGTGGTGCGCTCTTGCATCAGATGTTCGAGTGCCGCCTTGACCAGCGTCTCGCTCTCCGCATCGAGAGATGAGGTCGCCTCGTCAAGCAACAACAGCGGGGCATCGCGCAAAATGGCACGTGCGATCGCAAGTCTCTGGCGCTGACCGCCCGACAGGGTTACGCCGCGCTCCCCGACCGGGGTCGCAAAACCCTGCGGCAAGCGTTTGATGAACTCGGAGGCGAGGGCGAGCTCGGCGGCTTTCGCCACCTCGGCATCACTCGCCTGCGGGCGCCCGAAGCGGATGTTCTCCCCGATCGAGGCGCCAAACACGACCGGCTCCTGCGGAACGAGCGCGATCCGCCGACGCGCGGCGAACGGATCGGCATCCCTGAGCGTCACGCCGTCGAGCGCCACCGTCCCGGACAGCGGGTCATAGAACCGCAACAGCAGATGAAAGATCGTGCTCTTGCCAGCCCCAGAGGGACCAACTAATGCCACTTTCTCGCCCCGCCGCACGCGAAACGAGATGCCGTCGAGGACGCGAATATCGGGCCGCGCCGGATAGGCGAAGCTGACACCCGCAAAGGCCACCTCGCCGCGCGCCGGCTCTGGAAGCGCGATCGGCCGGGCGGGCCGCTCGACGGACGGTTTGAGCGCCAGGATCTCGAACAAGCGTTCTGCGGCTCCGGAAGCCGCCGCAACCTCGCCGCCAACTTGTGATAATTCGCCGAGGCCGCCCGCTGCCAGAACCGCGAACAGCAGGAACTGCGATAGCCGCCCCGGTGTGATCGCCCCCGCCATCACGTCCTGCGCCCCGATCCAGAGCACGACGACGACGCTGGCGAAGACCAAGAAGATCGCGATCGCGGTGAGCAAAGCGCGCGAGCGCGTCGACATGACGGCGGTTTGGAAGGCATGCTCGACCGCAGCGCGGAAGCGGCCGATTGCCAGCGCTTCGTTGGTGAAGGCCTGCAATACGCGAATCGCGCCAATCAATTCGGACACGTAGGCGGAAGCCTCTGCCAGCGCATCCTGCGCCATGCGCGATCGCTGGCGTACCGTGCGCCCGAATCCATAGAGCGGCAGCACGATGACCGGAATGGCGGCGAGCACAAAAGCCGAGAGCCGCGGGCTCGTCACCACCATCATGACGGACGCGCCCAGGAAGAGCACCAAGTTGCGCAGCGCAACCGAAACCGAGGAGCCGACCGCGGCCTTGATCTGCGTGGTATCGGCGGTGAGCCGCGACACCATTTCGCCGGTCTTGGCTTCGTCGAAATAAGCCGCCGAAAGCGAGGTAATGTGCGCAAAGACCTCGCTTCGCAGGTCCGCGACGATGCGCTCGCCGAGCGTTGTCACCAGATAGAACCGGAAGGCGCTGGCGAGCGCGAGCAGGCCGGCGACCCCGATCATGACCGAGAAGTAGCTGTTGATCAGCCTGGCGCCTTCGCCGGTAAACCCGAAATCGATCATGCGCCGCACGGCGATCGGCACCGCGAGCGTGGCCAGCGCCGCTACCACCAGCGCGCAGACGGCGGCAATGGCCCGCCCACGATAGCGCGAAATGTATGGCGCGAGCGACGCAAGCGGTCGCAGCTTCGCCCGGCGATTGGGCGGCGTTGCCGCAACGCTCTGCTGCGGCAAAGCCGATGCCACCGCTTGTGGGGCCTGCGGCGCGCCTCTTTCAACCACGTTCATCGCCGCTCACCCACCTGGGACCACCCGTGCCGCGCACGACGCCAATACGCCTCCCGATCACGATCCGTCACGATGACGGCCTCCCGGGAGAGCCGCCATGTCGTGGTCGTGCGCCTGGATCGGCAGGCGACCTGGCCGCGACAATGCCCGCTCGCCGCGCCTGTTTCAATCGCGACCATCGCCTTGTCTCGCGCCACCGCCTGCGGTATAGAGCCGCCACCTCTCAGCAACCAACCAGAAGCTCGGAACCGAGATCTTGTGGCGCGGCGATGTCCGCGCGGGACGATGGAACCATGAAACCCGACACCCACCCCGACTATCACAGCGTGAAAGTGGTGATGACCGACGGCACGGAATTCACCACCCGGACCACCTGGGGCAAGGCCGGCGACACGCTGCACCTCGACATCGATCCGAAATCGCATCCGGCCTGGACTGGCGGGCAACAGCAACTGGTCGACCGCGGCGGCCGACTGTCGCGGTTCCAGAAGAAGTTCTCCGGATTTCTGAAGAAGGACTAACTCTCGCCTGGGCAACGGAGGTCCGTCGCCCTTCAGGCCTGTTGCACCTCGAAAGCAGCCTTGAGCAGGCCGAGCTGGCGCTCCACCGGATTTCCATTGGGGCTGACCGAAAGATCCGGCCGCGCATGCATGGTGGCGTCGAGCCGGCGAACGTCCGCGAGCAGTACCTTTGAGCGGGCGATCAGCCCCCGCAGGTGCGCGGGAAGGAGATTGAGGCTCTCCTCGCTGCCGGCCTCGCCCGCCGCCAGCTTGACCTTGGTCTTTTCCTTGCTGGCTTGCGCGAGCGACATTTCGCCTTCCTTGACGGCCCGGTGTAGCAGGAGCCAGGAGGCGAGCTGCATGAGGCGTGTGGTCAGCCGCATGCTCTCAGTCGCATAGGCTAGCGCCGCCATGCGCTCGAGCTTCTTGGATTCTTTGCGGCCGGGTCCGTCGAGATAGCTTGCCGTCTCTTCGACCAGCGCCATGCCGTCGCGAAAAAGATCAGCAAAGACCTGTGAATTCGCCAATCTCTCGCCGAAGCAAACAGTCTCAGCCTCGTCAACCATACGCTCCGACATTTCCAAACGCCTCACACTGAACGCAACGCGAAAGCTTGTGGGGTCGTGAGCCAAATGATTACTCGTCAACCCCCTGGCAGCGCCATGCAAACATTGCGCGGCTCGCACCCCGATGTCCAGCGCCCGCAGAATGAAGATCAAGTCATAGTTGCCGCCGGGCCACGCTCGGGGCCCCTATATCGGACGCAGGCTACCCCAAAGGTGCGTGCGGGACGGGACGGTGTGCGTTGGAAAGTGCGTTGGAAAGCCCTGAGGGGTCGACCGGGAGCGAAAAAGAAAACAGGGTCGCCTTGCGGCCGGACAAAGCAGGAACACCAAAAAAAGAGCCGCCGTCACCGGCGGCTCAAAGGTTAACAGGGAGGCGTCAAACAGAGTGGACAGGAGCCACTCGATGTCCACAAGTATGGACACCTCCACTAATGGTCGAGAAAGCTTAACAAGTTATGAATGATTTTAGGAATTTTTCCCATTTTGCGGAAGAAAACCGTTCACCCAGGGAGGGCGGTATCGCGTTTATTTTTTGAAAAAGGCGTCGGCGCTCAGGCGGGAAGCATTTTTGCCCTGCTTATCCGCCTCCAGGCGCGCAATCTCGTCCTTCAGGAGCGCAATCCGCTCGTCGAGCTCCCGGACCGACAGCAGCGAAAGGTCCTGCCCGATCTCGTGGGCGATCTTCTTTTTCGGGCGCTCGTCGTCGTCGTTCGCTGCCATTGGGATGCCCGGGATCGCGCCAAGTCCAGGTTCTCGGTTGTCATATAGGACATCGCCTACTAAAAAAAGCGGCCCCGCGACACCTTCAGGAGCCGCATGAGCGCAGTCCCCACAAGCATGACGGCGATGGTCATCCGTGCGCCTGGGGGGCCGGAGATGCTCGTTGCCGAGGAAAGGCCCGTCGCTGTGCCGGGCGAGCATGAGATGCTCGTCCGCGTGGCAGCCGCAGGGGTCAACCGGCCCGACGTGATGCAGCGCAAGGGCCTCTATCCACCGCCTGCAGGCGCGACCGACATCCCGGGCCTGGAAATTGCCGGCGAGGTTGTTGCGCTTGGGCCGCAGGCCCGCCGCTGGAAGCTCGGCGACAGGGTCATGGCCCTGGTGGTCGGGGGCGGATACGCCCAGTTCTGCCCGGTGCACGAAAGCCACGCACTGGCCGTCCCGCCATCCCTGTCAATGCTCGAGGCTGCGGCTCTTCCGGAGACCGTTTTCACGGTCTGGCACAACGTGTTCGAGCGCGGCGGTCTCAAAGCCGACGAAACACTCTTGGTGCACGGCGGTTCCTCCGGCATCGGCACCGCCGCAATCCAGCTCGCCAAGGCAAACGGCGCGCGTGTCATCACAACCGCGGGCACGGCGGAAAAGTGCCAGGCCTGCCGCGCTCTCGGCGCCGACGTCGCCATTAACTATCGGAACGAAGACTTCGTCGCTGCCACCAAGGCCGCGACCGGAGGGCGGGGCGCCAATGTTATTCTCGACATGGTTGGAGGCGACTATATCGAGCGCAACTACGAGGCCGCTGCAGTCGAGGGGCGCGTGGTGCAGATCGCCTTTCAGGGCAGCCCGAAGGCCACGGTCGATTTCCGCCGCATCATGCTCAAGCGCCTCGTTCACACCGGCTCCACGCTGCGGGCCCGCTCGATTGCTGACAAAGGGGCGATCGCGCAAGCGGTCGAGCAACATGTTATGCCGCTGGTCGCCGCCGGCCGCGTGAAGCCTGTCATCGATAGCTCGTTCGCGCTCGCACAGGCGGCACTTGCCCATGCACGAATGGAATCGAGCGCTCACATCGGCAAGATCGTGCTGACGCTGTGATCAAAGCAGGCATTCACCGGCTTTTGGCCCTCAGGCATGCCTCTCGCGTGCGATCGGCCACGCCCCGCCCGACCGGGGGCCAGGGCAAAGTGGGCCGCGAAATCGACTTAATATTGTCTAGCAGTGACACCGGTCTCGCCTGCCGGGCGGTTGGTGTTGGAGATGGTCGCTTGAGCTTCCTGCGCGCCGCCGTTCGGCTGGCGATTCTCGCGATCGTGCTGCTCGTGGCGGCTCCCACTGCGCGTTCGGTCGAGGCCGTCAATGTGCCGCAGGATGCCGCCGCCCTCGACCTCACGGCTGCGATCGAACGCCACCGTACCGACACGGATCGCCTGTTGGTGTCCGCCGCTCCCGGCCCGGACGGGATCGTGCAGCGCATGGACGTGCGCGCCCGGGAAGGCAACACCAATTGGGCCGTGTTCGCGCTCACCAATACCGGCAATGAGCAGCTCGAGCGGCTGATTGTGGTGCCCCATTATCGCATGGTGGGCTCGGGCCTGATCTGGCCCGACCTCGGCCTCTCGCGGGTCGTCAGCATTACCAGCAGCGGCGACCGGCCCGATCGCCAGGATAGTGCGACCGCCGACATATTCCACATCACGCTCGACCCCGGCAGCGTGATGACCTACGTGATGGAGCTGCGCACCGACAAGCTTACCCAGCTCTATCTTTGGGAACCGGACGCCTACAAGGACAAGATCAACAGCATCACGCTGTTCTACGGCATCGTCATCGGCATTGCCGGGCTTCTGGCCTTGTTCCTGACCATTCTGTTCGTGGTCAAGGGCAGCGTGATGTTTCCGGCGGCGGCGGCCCTCGGATGGGCGGTGCTGGTCTATATCGGCATCGATTTCGGCTTTTGGGGCAAGGTATTCGAGATATCGCCGGATGCGGAACGGGTCTGGCGCGCAGCCGGCGAAGCCATCCTGGCGGCAACATTACTGGTGTTCCTGTTCGCCTATCTCAACCTCAATCGCTGGCATGTCCGCTACTCGCACATCACGCTTGGTTGGCTCGCATTTCTGGGCGCTCTGGTCGCGGTGGCGTTATTCGATCCGCCGATCGCCTCCGGCATCGCACGGCTGTCACTTTTCGCGGTAGCGGTGGTTGGATTCGGGCTGGTGGTCTATCTGTCGTTCCATGGCTATGACCGCGCGGTCTTGCTGATCCCCACCTGGCTGCTGCTGGTCGTCTGGGTGTTCGCCGCCGGGATGGCGGTGACGGGAGCGTTGACCAACGACATCGTGGCTCCTGCGCTGCTCGGCGGCCTGGTGCTGATCGTCATGCTGATCGGCTTCACCGTGATGCAGCACGCATTCGCCGGCGGGATCACCCACGGGATCGTCACCGACGTGGAGCGGCGCGCCCTCGCGCTGACCGGGTCCGGCGACATGATCTGGGATTGGGATGTCTCCGCCGACAAGGTGTTCACCAGCCCTGAAACCGAGGCACTGCTGGGCTTGAAGCGCGGTACGCTCGAGGGCTCGGCGGCGCGCTGGCTCGAAGTGCTGCATCCGCTCGATCGCGATCGCTTCCGGGCTGCGCTCGATAGTGTGCTGGAACAACGCCGGGGCCGGCTCACCCAAGACTTCCGCCTGCGCGCCCCGGATGGACACTATCTCTGGTTTGCCCTCAAGGCGCGCCCCGTCGTGGGCTCTGACGGCGAGGTGGTGCGGATCGTCGGCACGCTCACCGATGTCACCGAATTCAAGAACGCCGAGGAGCGACTGTTGCACGATGCGGTGCACGACAACCTCACCGGATTGCCCAATCGCGAGCTGTTTCTCGACCGGCTCGAGGGGGTGCTTGCGTTCGCCAAGGCCGACGCCACGATCCGCCTTGCCGTGGTGGTGGTCGATCTTGATCGCTTCAAGCAGGTCAACGATTCGGTCGGCATCGCGGTGGGCGATTCGATCCTGCTGACGCTTGCCAGAAGATTGGGGCGGATGCTGAAGCCGCAGGACACGCTGGCGCGGCTCTCCGGCGATCAATTCGCGCTCATCATCATGTCGGAAAAGGAATCCGACCGCATCATCGCCTTCGTGGAGACGTTGCGCCGCGCCTTGCGCGCTCCGATCAGCTTCAACGACCGTGAGATCTTCGTCACCGCTTCTCTGGGAATTGCGCTGGGCGACGGTCAGCCGGGAAAGACCGAGGAGGTGCTCAAGGACGCCGAGCTCGCGATGTATCACGCCAAGCGCATCGGCGGCGACCGAATCGAGGTGTTCAAGCCGTCGATGCGTGCGCGCAAGAGCGACCGCCTGACGCTCGAGTCGGAGTTGCGCCGCGCGCTCGAGCGCGACGAAATCTCGATCTTATACCAGCCGATCGTCCGGCTCGAGGACCGCGCGGTCGCCGGGTTCGAAGCGCTGGCCCGGTGGGATCATCCGAAATTGGGCCGGATGTCGCCGACCGATTTCATTGCCATAGCCGAGGAGATCGGGCTGATCGTCGATCTCGGCCTGTTCGTGCTCGACCGTGCTGCGCGCCAGCTCGGTGCCTGGCAGCGGGGCGCGCGCCATCGGGAGCCGATCTTCTGCAGCGTAAATGTTTCCTCGCGCCAGCTGCTGCGGCAGGATCTCATTCATGATTTGCGCACGGTTATCGCGCGCGCTGGCATTGCACGCGGAACCCTCAAGCTCGAGCTCACCGAATCCCTGGTGATGGAAAATCCGGAGCACGCCGCGCAAATGCTGCACCGGATTCGCGAGCTTGGTGCCGGTCTCGCCCTCGACGATTTCGGCACCGGCCACTCATCCTTGGCCTACCTGCAACGATTTCCTTTCGACACGATCAAGATCGACCAATCCTTCGTGCGCGCCAGCAGCAAGGGTGCGCGTCCCGTGATCCTGCGATCGATTATTGCGCTTGCGCATGATCTTGGCATGGACGTCGTGGCGGAGGGCGCCGAAACGGATTCGGATGCGGTCGAGCTCTATCAGCTCGGCTGTGAGTTCGCGCAGGGCTATGTGTTCGGCGAGCCGATGAGCGCCGAAGACGCCAAGGCGCTGCTGCAATCCGAGCGGCTGGAAATGGCAAGATAGATTGACAGCCGTGCGACGTCAGGCGTGGCCGGCTTCGCTCGACAACATACCGGGCTCGATGCCGATCTTCTTCAAGGCGAGAGCATACTTGCCCTCGGTGTCGGCACCGAAAACGAGCTCGCGATCGGCCGGGCAGTGCAACCAACCATTTTGATGAATTTCATTCTCGAGCTGGCCCGGCGCCCAGCCCGCATAGCCGAGCGCCAGCACCGCGCTCTTGGGGCCGTCGCCGCGGGCGATCGCCTTGAGGATGTCGAGGGTTGCGGTCAGACAGATGCCCTCATCGATCGGCAGCGTCGAATTCTCGATGAAGAAATCGGCACTGTGGAGGACGAAGCCGCGTTGCGTGTCGACCGGGCCGCCCTTGAGCACCCGCACGCCGCCGGCTTGCCGGGGCAGCAATATCAAATCCTTGGCCGGCAGAACCTCGAGCTGAACGAGCAGATCGGAAAAGCTGATATTCGACGCCGGCTGATTGACGATGATGCCCATGGCGCCATCGGCCGAATGCGCACACATGTAGATCACGGTGCGGGCGAAACGCTCGTCGCCCATGGACGGCATCGCGATCAACATCTGTCCGTCAAGAAATCCACGCTTGCCAGATTTGCCCGAACCCTTCGGACTGACCGCCACTTCGCCGCTGCCGGCCGCAAGGCCGTGAGGGTCGGAGCGGGCCTTTGCGATGCCCACGTCGTCCGGCCCTTTGCGACCGGCTTCCGTGTCGCGCTCGCTGTCACTGTCGGCATCAGTGCGATCAGTATGACCGGGGATGGGGATGAAGCCTTTGCGACCCATTTTCATAGGGAAATGCTACCTGATTGATCAGCATTTGCAATGCGCCGTAACGCAAAAAGATCCTGCGTTTTGCGCCACATTTCCTCAACGTGAATCAATTGAATTAGCGCTATGTGTCTTTTTGATGCGGCCCCCACGAGGCCTCACGACGAATTCAGTGGCGCGCACGCGATTTCACATTTACATCTCGGAACCATGAGGCTGCATGGCGTTCCGCTGCGACAAGTCACGGCAGTTTGGTTGCTGCTCGCCGCCGCCAGCCTGCTGGGGAGCGAGGCCTGCGCGGCCGAGGACGCGTCTCCTTGGGACGGTGATGCACGTAGCGCGGTGCGCCTGATCGCCGGCACGCGGATGCCCGGAAGCGGCGCGTCGCTGCGCGCCGGAATTGAGATCAAGCTCAAGCCGGGCTGGCACACCTATTGGCGCTATCCGGGCGATGCCGGAGTTCCGCCACACTTCGATTTCTCCGGGTCGCAAAATCTCAACACCATCGAGGTCCTATGGCCGGCTCCGCGCCGCCTTGAGGAAGCGGGCCTCAGCACCATCGGTTACGACCACGACCTGATCCTGCCGCTGCGCCTCACCCCGCGGGACCTGCACCAGCCGATTGCTCTGCGCCTCAAGCTCGCCTACGCGATCTGCGAGAAGCTGTGCGTGCCCGCCGAGAGCAGTGTGGCGCTGGGACTGGCCGGCGGCGAAAGCACGCAGGAGCCGCGCTTGGCGGCCGCCGAGGCGCAGGTTCCACACAAGGCGACGCTCGGCCTTGTGTCCGCGCCGCTCTCGATCAGCAAGATTAGCCGCGAGGGCGATACCGATCACCCGCGCATGCTGATCGATGTGGCGGTATCGACCGGAAAGCAGGTCGACCTGTTCGCCGAAGGACCGACCGCAGAATGGGCCTTGCCGCTGCCGGTTCCGGTCGCCGGCGCACCGCGCGGTCAACAGCGCTTCGCGCTCGAGCTCGACGGCGCGCCACCCGGCGCGACCTTTGCGGGCGCTCTCATCAACCTCACCGCCGTCAGCGGCGACGATGCGATCGAGGTCCCCTTCCATCTCGACTAATCCGCCGGGAGCGTTAATTTGACGCGCTGTCGGCCGCAGCTTTTCCGGCGCCGGCGCGAGGTCACGGAGTCCCGTAGAAATCGCAATCCCGTTGAAAGAAGGACAGAGACCATGCCCATCAAGGTCGGCGATCATCTTCCCAATGCCAAGTTCAGAATAGGGACCCCGGAGGGGCCGGTCTGGAAGACCACAGATGAAATCTTCAAGGGCAAGAAAGTCGCGTTGTTCGCGGTGCCGGGCGCCTTCACCGGCACCTGTCACAAGATGCATGTGCCTTCGATCCTGCAGAGCGCAGATGCCATCAAGGCCAAGGGGGTCGATACCATCGCAGTCACGAGCGTCAACGATGTGTTTGTGATGGATGCCTGGAAGAAGGCGACCGCCGCCGACAAGCTCGAGTTCTTGGCCGACGGCAATGGCGAATTCGCCAAGGCGGTGGACTTGTCCTTCGACGGTTCCGGCAACGGCCTCGGGCTGCGCTCGAAGCGCTATTCCATGCTGGTCGAGGACGGAGTCGTGAAGAAGCTCAATATCGAGGAGACCCCGGGCAAGGTCGAGGTCTCGGGCGGCGACACGCTGCTCAAGCAGCTATAGGTCCTGTTACCGGAGAGTGTTCGGATCGGCGGATCGGAATACTCTCTGCCCCCTTGCGGCCTGTCTCGCTGCATATCTGCCCTCGCTTCCGCGAGGGCGAGCCTTCTCGGAGGACCGCTGCCCAGCTCCATTCCGAGGGGCATGTCTATCCGACATATGCGCCCGGCTATTTGCCCGTTGGCTTCTCCGACAGCGCGCCGATCGCGCCGGAGCGTACCGCGGCGATCGCATCGCGCGCGAGCTCGTCAGCACGCTCGTTCATGGGGTCTCCGGCATGGCCACGTACCCAATGCCAGCGCACCCTATGCTGCGCGAGCAGCGCATCCAGACGTTGCCAGAGGTCCACGTTCTTGACCGGCTTCTTGTCGGCGGTGCGCCAACCATTGCGCTTCCACTGGTTGATCCAGGTCAGGATGCCGTTGCGCAGGTATTGGCTGTCGGTGTGCAGATCGACCAGACAAGGCCGCTTGAGCGCCTCGAAGGCCGCGATCGCGGCCATCAGCTCCATGCGATTGTTGGTGGTGTGCGGTTCACCACCTTTGAGCTCCTTGACATGGCCGCCGAACGACAAGATCGCGGCCCAGCCGCCCGGTCCCGGATTGCCGGAGCAGGCCCCATCAGTGTGAATCACCACGTGCGGTTCGCTCAAGACTTGCCTCTTGTCTTCATTCGTCGATGCCGTAGTCGCGCACGCTCTTGACCGCCTGATGGAAGCGCAGCTTGCGGAAGTATTCCAAAGGGTCCTTGCGCTTGACCAGCGCGGCGCCACGCTCGTCGAACCAGTCGACCAGACGTGTCAAGAGAAAGCGCAAGGCCGCGCCGCGCGCCAGCATCGGCAGCGCCTGGCGTTCTGCGGCCGCCAGTGGGCGCACCGCCGCGTAGGATTGCAGCAGGCCCCTGCCTTTGGTCACGTTGTAGGAATGATCGGCCTCGAAGCACCAGGCATTGAGACAGATGGCGAGGTCGTAAGCCAGCGCGTCCGTGCAGGCGAAATAAAAATCGATGAGCCCGGAGAGATTATCGCCGAGGAAGAAGACATTGTCGGGAAACAGGTCGGCGTGGATGACACCCTGCGGGAGTTGTCGCGGCCAGGCTGATTCAAGCAGCGATAGCTCCGCCGCCAGCATCTCGGCCAATCCTGGCCGGATGGCATCGCAGCGCGCAGCCACGCCCTCATAGAGCCGCCGCCAGCCCGCAACCGAGAGCGCGTTGGCCCGTTTGCCTGGGAAATCTGCGCCCGCCCGATGCAGCTTGGCGAGGGCTTCGCCCAGCGCAGCGCAATGGACCGCCGCCGGGCGGCGCAGCCACATGCCGTCCAGGAATGTGATGATGGCGGCCGGGCGGCCGGCGACCTCTCCCAGCACGGCCCCTTGACGATTTTTGACCGGCTGTGGGCAAGTTATGCCGCGGCTCGCCAGATGCTCCATCAGGCCGAGGAAGAACGGCAGATCGGCCGCGGCGACCCGCCGCTCGTACAGCGTGAGGATAAAATTGCCCCGGCTGGTGTGGACCAGGAAATTGGAATTTTCGACCCCTTCGGCGATTCCCTTGTAGGCCAGCAGCTCGCCAATATCGTAGCCGCCCAGAAAGCCTGCGAGCTCCTCCGCCGCAACGTCGGTATAGACGGCCATTCTGCTCCCCCGGTCGATGCGGCGACGCCGGCAGGGGCTTCAAATCCGCCGCAAGAGCGCCCCTCTCCCAATCCACATGATCCCGGTGCCGCTTATCGATTTGGAGTTCCCGGGACGGGCTTGCGGCACCTGGTGCAGGAGTTCAAATCGGCGGCACCAACCGTGCCGTCAAGAAAAAAGCGAACAAGCATTGGACAGGTCGACGGCGCATCCCTATATTCTGATGACTTTCCGATCATCGTTGATCAGGGGCTTCGCTTCCCACCGGGGCGAGCGGAGCATAGAGGAGATTTTGCCATGGCCCATCCACCGCTGATGCCCAAAGCAACGGCAGTCTGGCTCGTCGAGAATACCGCCCTGTCCTTCGAGCAAGTGGCCGAGTTCTGCAAGCTGCATCCGCTCGAGGTCAAGGCCATAGCGGACGGTGACGCCGCGCAGGGCATCAAGGGCCTCGACCCGATCCTCACTGGCCAGCTGACCCGCGAGGAAATCGAGAAGGGCGTGGCGGACCCGGAATACCGGCTGAAGATCCTGGATCCGAAGGTTCGTCTGCCCGAGGCCGCGCGCAAGAAGGGGCCACGTTACACGCCCGTCTCGCGACGCCAGGACCGTCCAAACGCGATCCTCTGGCTGGTGCGCAACCATCCCGAGCTTAAGGACAGCCAGATCATGCGCTTGGTCGGCACGACCAAATCGACCATCCAGGCGATCCGTGAGCGCACCCACTGGAACGCCGCGAACCTGCAGCCGCTCGATCCGGTGACGCTAGGGCTTTGCTCGCAGATCGATCTCGACCTTGAAGTCCACCGCGCCGCCAAGGAGAAGCCGGTCGATGTTGAAGCCCAAGGCGCGACCCTATTGCCGGCCTCGGAGACGACCGCGGTGCGCCATCAGCCGGAGCCGGAGGCGAAGAAGCCGAGCGAGGAGCTCAATGTCGACGCTGTCTTCGCCAAGCTCAAGCAGATCGGTGGGAAAGGGGAATAGGGCGTCGCACTTCGCGGATCGCGGGAGCAAGCGAACATCAGTTTCCGATCCCCCTGCTGCGTAGGGAGGTCTCGATCTCGGTCAGGATCGCAGGATCATCGATCGTGGCCGGCACCGCCCATGGATCGCCGTCGGCGATCTTCTTCATCGTGCCGCGCAGGATCTTGCCCGAGCGCGTCTTGGGCAGCCGTGCCACCGTGATGGCCATTTTGAAGGCGGCTACCGGGCCTATCTTCTCACGCACCAAGGCGACGAGCTCGCGCTCGATCTGATCAGGCGCGCTGGCAACGCCCGACTTCATCACCACGAAACCGCACGGCACCTCGCCCTTCAATTCGTCCTTGATGCCGACGACCGCGCATTCGGCAACACCGGGATGCGCGGCAAGCACTTCCTCCACGCCGCCGGTGGAGAGCCGGTGACCCGCTACGTTGATGATGTCGTCGGTGCGACCCATTACATAGAGGTAGCCGTCCGGATCGAGGAATCCTGCATCTGCAGTTTTGTAATAGCCCGGAAAGTCGGCGAGGTAGCTTTGGCGGAAGCGTTCGTCCTGCTGCCACAATGTCGGCAAGCAACCCGGCGGCAGCGGCAGCTTGATGACGATTGATCCCATCCGGTTCGCCGGCAATGGATGCCCGCCTTCATCAATCACGTCTAGCTCATAGCCGGGCATCGGCACCGTCGGCGAGCCGTGCTTGAGCGCAAGCAAGCCCAGGCCCAGCGGATTGCCCACGATGGCCCAGCCGGTTTCGGTCTGCCACCAGTGATCGATCACCGGGATGCGCAACAGCCTCTCGGCCCAAATCACCGTATCGGGATCGGCGCGCTCGCCGGCGAGAAACAGGGCGCGGAACTTCTTGAGATCGTACGAGCCCAAGAGCTTGCCCTGCGGATCCTCCTTCTTGATTGCCCGGAACGCGGTGGGCGCGGTGAACAAGGCGGCGACGCCGTGCTCAGAAGCCACCCGCCAGAAAGCGCCGGCATCGGGGGTGCCGACCGGCTTGCCCTCGTACAGGATCGTGGTGCAGCCGTGCAGCAGCGGCCCGTACACGATATAGCTGTGGCCGACCACCCAGCCGACATCAGACGCCGCCCAGAACGTCTCGCCCGGCTCAATTCCGTAGAGATGGCGCATCGACCACTTGAGCGCGACCATGTGGCCGCCATTGTCGCGCACCACGCCCTTGGGCCGCCCGGTCGTGCCCGACGTATACAGGATGTAGAGTGGATCGGTCGCTGCAAGCGGCACGCAGTCCCAGACCGACTTGGCAAATACGATCGCGGAATCGCGCAGCGCTGCCCAATCATGGTCGCGGCCAGGGGCAAGCTCGGCCGCAGCCTGCGGCCGCTGCAGGATCAAGCAGGCTGCAGGCTTTGAGTTGGCAAGGGCGAGCGCTTCGTCGAGCAGTGGCTTGTAGCGGACCAGACGGCCGGGCTCGAGCCCACAGCTTGCCGACAGAACGACTTTCGGTTTGGCATCATCGATGCGGCTGGCGAGCTCGCTCGCCGCGAAGCCGCCGAACACCACCGAATGCACCGCACCGATGCGGGCGCAGGCCAGCATCGCGATCACCGCTTCCGGCACCATCGGCATGTAGAGGATGACTCGATCGCCCCGCTCCACGCCAAAGTCGCGCAGGACGGCGGCCAACACCTGGACCTCGGTGAGCAACCGGTCGTAGGTGATGACGCGCTTCTCTCCGGCGAGCGGAGAGTCGTAGATGATCGCCGCTTGACTGCCGCGCCCGGCTTGAACGTGTCGATCGACCGCGTTCCAGCAGGTATTGCAGACGGCGCCCACAAACCAACGCCCATAAACGCCGGCGCTGCGGTCAAACACCGCTCGTGCGGGCGCTATCCAATCGATATCGCGTGCGGCGTCGGCCCAGAAACCCTCCGGGTCGCGTCGCCAGGCCGCATAGACCTCGTGATAACGGCTGATCTGGCTGCCCATTCAACGTTCCGATCCTAACCTCCGGCCGCCGGCATTCGACAATTAGTTCCTGCGCCTTTCGCCTTTGGCAAGGCGGGTGGTGGTCGGCCATGCACAATTACGACTGGCGCGGTCGGTGCGGCTGCGCTTTGATCTTGCGCAACTCTGCTCCCGCCCCGCGCATGGACCTCATCACCGATCCGCTATTCTATCCGCTCGCCGTCATCGCGGTGACAGCGCTCGGCCTTGGCAAAGGCGGGTTCGCCGGGGTTGGGGTGATCGCAACGCCGTTGCTTGCCACGATCCTGCCGCCCCTGCAGGCGGCGGCCATTCTGCTGCCCATCCTGATCGTGCAGGACACGATATCAATATGGGTCTATCGGCGCGACTGGAGCGCCTGGCATCTGAGGGTGATGTTGCCAGGGGGCATTCTCGGCATCGCAATAGCTTGGGCCCTGGCGACGCAAGTCTCCGATGCATTCGTGCGGCTCGTGGTCGGTGCCATAGGCGTGTCGTTTGCGCTCAATGCCTGGTTCGGGCGACAGACCGGGGAGGCCAGGCAGCCCAGCGTGCCGGCAGGCCTCTTCTGGGGCACTATCGCGGGCTTCACATCGACCCTGTCTCAGGCCGGGGGCCCGCCGTTCCAGGTTTATGTATTGCCGCAGCGGCTTCCCAAACTAACCCTGGTCGGCACCTATACGATCTACTTTGCGGCACTCAACTGGCTTAAGATCGGCCCCTATTTCGCGCTCGGTCAGTTCTCGGCAGCCAACCTTGCAAATTCCCTGATCCTGTTGCCCGTGGCGATTGCGGCTAATTTCCTCGGCATTTGGCTGGTGCGGCGGACGCCGACCGGGTTGTTCTATCAAATCGCATATGTGCTGGTGTTCTTGATCTCTCTGGAGCTGATCCGCAGCGGCGCCATGACGCTTCTGAAGGGCTGACCGCTTTCGACAGCGATACGTCAGCGGACAACCGATGGCGGTCACCCGTTGCGGAGCCCTGCCAAACATCGCCCGGCCGCGCGGCAATGCGGATCGTTCGCGCACCGCGTTCTGCGCCAAGAACCACTTGCCCCGCACCTGCAGGCCGTCGCTGCCCACGCCTGCTATCGAGAAACTGATGGGTGCCACATTTGCTCGCCTTGAGCATGACCCCGGGGTCGAGCCAAAGGTGATCGAATTCTTGGCGCGCATCGCCGGTGAGCTGAAGCGGCCACAGAATCAAGCCCTGTGGACTACAAAAACCCTCTCGCGCCCTGAAAGAGGCGCCGGCGCGGGCAGCCGCTTACAAGGAGATCGAGTGTCTAATGGACGCACGTGTCCTGTTGGAGCCGCACGATCTCGTCCTTCACTTGCAGCTTGCGGCGCTTGAGCTCGGCGATTTTCAGATTATCGGTCGCCGGATGCGTCTGAGCTTCGAAGATTTCCTGTTCCAGCGCCTGATGCCGTCGCTCGAGCTCCGCAAGATGCGTTTGCATGGACATGCGAGATTTCTCCTCATGCCGATAGCCTGACTCGCGAAGTCTACATCAGTTGAGGCGCAAGTCGACCCCTGGCTGGGATTGTGCATCGCAGCAAAAAAGGCTTGCTTACTGCAGCCATACTGCAGCCCTATCAAGCTTGAACCCGGGCCGCCGAAGCGGGATAATCCGGCTTCGGGCGCTGGCGGGGGAGTGGCTGGCTTGCCCGCAAACCAGCGGTGGCAATGACCCAAGAGGAAGAACGCGACTTGCGGGAGCAATTGGCGCGCCTGCAGGAGGAGCATCGCGACCTCGACGCCGCTATCGCCGCCCTGCAGGACGCACCGGGATCGGACGTGCTGCAGATTCAACGGCTCAAGAAGCGGAAGCTTTACTTGCGGGATCGCATTTCCTTCATCGAGGACCAGCTCACCCCCGACATCATTGCTTGAATTACTTGAATTGCCTGACCGGTGCCGAATCCTCAAGGCGCGGTGACAGGTCGCACAATTGCGCTGCGGGTCTGCGGTCACTCCGGCTCGATGCCCGCCCGATGGATGACGTCCGTCCATCGCTTGGTCTCGGCTTTGACGAATCTCGCCATGTCCGAAGGCGTGCCGCCGGCCGGGAGCAGGTTGAGCTTCTCGAACTGCTTCTTGGTCTCGGGCTCGGCGATGATCTCATTCACAGCCTGATTGAGCTTGGCGGCAATGGCTGCCGGTGTCTTGGGCGGGGCACTCAGCGCGTTCCAGGTATCGGAAACGAAGTTAGGCACGCCGGCCTCGATCATGGTCGGAATGTCCGGCAGGGATTCGAGCCGCTTGTCGGTGGCGATCGCGAGAATTCTGGCGTTACCGCTCTCATGCAGCTTCACCGCAGACGACAGCTCCATGAAGATGAAGTCGATCTGGCCAGCGAGAAGATCATTGAGCGCAGGCGCGGTGCCCTTGTAGGGGACGTGCACCATCCTGGTGCCGGTCAACGACATGAACAGCTCGGTCGTCAGATGCGAGGTCGTGCCGATGCCCTGCGAACCGTAATTGAGACGGCCTGGATTGGCCTTGGCATAAGCGATGAACTCAGCCGCGGTCTTGGCAGGAAAATCCTTCCGCACCAGCAGGACATTGGGGAAACGCGACATGATCACCACGGGCTCGAAGGCGGTGGGATCAAAGCTCAGCTTCTTGTAGAGCGCCATGTTGGTGGTCAGCGGCGCCGGCTGCGATGACATCAAGGTGTAGCCGTCCGGGGCTGCTGCGAAGACCGTAGAAGCCGCGACGTTGCCACCCGCGCCGCCCTGGTTCTCGACCACGAACGGCTGTCCCAAGCGGCGCTGCAGCTTGTCGGCAAAAATCCGCGTCACGCTGTCGACGCCGCCGCCTGCCGGCACCGTCACCACGACCCTGACGCTGTGGCTCGGATAGTTGGCAGCCGGGTCGGTCTGCGCTGCAAGCGGGGGCGCCAGCAAAGCGCCAGCGGCCGCAAGGACCAATGCTGCTCTCATTTGTTCCTCCTGGCTTGGAAGCCGCTCCTTGCCGGTACGATAGCGCTTCTGGCGGCCGTAGGCGAATGAGGCGAATTCACCTGTGCTTCAGCGGAGGACACAGGGCGTCGACTGCAGGCGGAAGCCCCCGGCACTCAGGTGCCGCGACGGCTGGTCTTGCGTGCGTACATAGCCCGATCCGCCCGCTCGAGCGCCCCGGCAACCGTATCCAAGGGCAAGAGCGTCGTGCCGCCCGCCGAGGCGCCGACCGAAAGCTGCACATTCTCGTGCGTCGCGGTCGTGCGGCTTATGGCTGCCTCCAAGGATCGGGCTTTCATCTCCGCGTCCGCCGCATCAAGATTCCACAGCAGCATGACGAACTCGTCGCCACCGAGCCGCGCCACCAGATCGGAGGCGCGCACATGGCGCGCAAGCACCATGGCGACGGCCTTGAGCACCGCGTCCCCGGCGGCGTGGCCATAGCAATCGTTGATTGATTTGAATTCGTCGAGGTCGACATAGATCAGCGCGGCGCTGGTGCCATGGCGCTTTACATAGGCGAGTGCTCGCTTCAATTCGCGCTCCAGGCCGCGGCGGTTGACCAGATCGGTGAGTGGATCAATCTCGGCGCGCAATTCCAGCCCAGCCATGCGGCAGCGGGCCGTGGCAAGCTCGAGCTCGAGGCGGGCCACTTCCTCGGCGAGGCGCATCGCGACCGAGCGCTGCGGCCTCCCGGGGCCGGTCGTGGAGGCAGCCGGTTGGCGCTTTCCCCGCGACGGCGCCCTGGGCGCGTGGGGCTTGGCCTGCGAAGTCTTCACCGCCTGCCGTTTCGGCATCGGTCCCTGCCCTTTTGCGAATCGCCGCGCGACGCAAACATATCCGGCGCTCGCCGTGGGTCAATTTTACCGCCGTGCGATGAGCTCGGGATGGCACGCAGGCCTGCCCCAGATAGGTGCTCCCGCCGCCAATTCCTCCACCCTCGGTAGACACTTGGATGGGTTTCTGCTACACGCCTTCGCCAAAGGCGGCCGCATCCGGCAATGCGCTGACGGCCGCGTTATCAGCATCCACCACCTCCGGAGAAGAACGCGTGCAAATTCTCGTCCGTGACAACAATGTCGATCAAGCCCTCAAAGTCCTGAAGAAGAAGATGCAGCGCGAGGGCATTTTCCGTGAAATGAAGTTGCGCGGACACTACGAGAAGCCCTCAGAGAAAAAGGCGCGTGAGAAGGCCGAAGCAGTGCGGCGCGCCCGTAAGCTCGCCCGCAAGCGGGCACAGCGCGAGGGCTTGGTGCCCATGAAGCCCAAGCCGGTCACCGCCGGCCCGGCCAGAGGTCCACGCCGCGGCTGACGCAGTTACTCCAAACGTTCGCTCAGGAACGCCTTGACGACGGCCTGCGCGCCGAACCGGTCCAGGTCTTCGTGCTCGCCATCCGGAAAGCGCACCAAGCGCTTGGGGTCGTGGGCGAGCGCAAATAGCCTTTCGCCGTACTCGATCGGGATGATCGTGTCGCGCGCTCCGTGCAAAACGAGAAGTGGGGCCGCAACCCGAGCGATCTGCCGGTCGGAGCGAAACTGGTCTTTCATCAGCCAGTGCACCGGCGCGAACGGATAGCGCCGCGCCGCGACGTCGACCGCGGCCGTGAACGGTGCCTCGAGCACCAGCCAACCGATAGGGCGCTCGACCGCAAGGGACACCGCCACACCCGTGCCGAGTGATTCACCCCAAACCACGATGCGTGAGCCCGCATAGCGGGTCGCCGCAAAGGCATACAGGGTCTCGGCGTCTATGTGCAGACCGGATTCGGTCGGGGAGCCGCTCGACCCACCGAAGCCGCGATAGTCGACGGCGACAAGGCCGGTGCCGTCGGCAGTGAGCGTCCGGAAGCGTGCGACCCGATGGCTCAAGTTGCCGCCGTTGCCGTGGAGATAGAGCACGACCGGCCGATCGCCGCGCGGCGGGATATGCCAGGCGACCAGCCTTTCGCCGTCCGGTGTATCGAGACGGACATCCTCGGCCGAAAGCCCCAACGCCGCCGGCGGCAATCGCGCACGGTCGGGAAAGTACATGAGATTTCGTTGCACGAGATACAGCAGCGCAACGAACGCGAGATACCCGATCGCGAGACCAACCAGCGTCCACTTGATCAGCGCCATGACGGGCACGTAGCACGACCGTTTGACAAGGGCTCCGATCTGCGAGCCCGCTATGGCGCCGCCGATTTTGGCGGTGCGAAGACGCGAGGAGCTGCCGCGGCTCTCAGCGCAATTCCCAGAAAATAACCCGCTGAGCGGAGACGGATGCCGGTTTTCGCAAAGAACAATGCGCGGGCGGAAGACCCTACAGAGCCTTGACGATCTGCTCGGTCATCTTCTTCGCGTCGCCGAAGAGCATCATGGTGTTGTCGCGATAAAACAGGGTGTTGTCGATGCCTGCGTAACCGGAGGAGAGCGAGCGCTTCGAGAACATGACGGTGCCGGCCTTCCACACTTCCAGCACCGGCATCCCGAAGATCGGCGATTTAGGATCCTCCTTGGCGGACGGATTGGTCACGTCATTGGCGCCGATCACGAAGGCGACGTCGGCCTGGGCGAATTCCGAGTTTATGTCCTCGAGCTCGAATACCTCGTCGTAGGGAACATTGGCCTCCGCCAGGAGCACATTCATATGACCCGGCATGCGTCCGGCCACGGGGTGGATCGCGTATTTGATCTCGACGCCTTCCGCCTTGAGCTTGTCAGCCATCTCGCGCAGCGCGTGCTGGGCTTGCGCCACCGCCATTCCGTAGCCCGGCACGATGATCACCTTGCTGGCGTTCTTCATGATGAACGCCGCATCGTCGGCCGAGCCCTGTTTCACCGGACGCTGCTCGGCGCCGCCTGCAGGCCCCGCCACCTCGCCGCCGAAGCCGCCGAGTATCACCGAGATGAACGCGCGGTTCATGCCCTTGCACATGATGTAGGAGAGGATCGCGCCCGAGGAGCCGACCAGCGCGCCGGTGATGATCAGCGCGGAATTTCCCAGCGTGAAGCCGATGCCGGCGGCCGCCCATCCCGAGTAGGAGTTCAGCATCGAGATCACGACCGGCATGTCGGCGCCGCCGATCGGAATGATGAGCAAGCCGCCGATGGCGAATGAGGCCAGCGTCAGCGCCCAGAAGACCAGATGGCTCTGGCCGCCGACGAAAAGAACAATCAGCGCAACCAGCAACAAAGCGAGCGCGATATTGATGACATGACGCGCCGGCAGCAGGATCGGCGCGCCACTCATCCGCCCAGACAGCTTCAGAAAGGCGATGACCGAGCCCGTAAAAGTGATGGCCCCGATGGCGACGCCGAGCGACATCTCGATGAGGCTCTGGGTGTGAATCGCACCGACGCTGCCGATATCGAACGCGCCCGGCGCATAGAGCGCGCCCGCCGCCACCAGAACCGCCGCCATGCCGACCAGCGAGTGGAACGCGGCAACCAGTTCGGGCATCGACGTCATCGGTACCCGGCGCGCGATCACGGCGCCGATGCCGCCACCGATAGCCATCCCGAGCACGACCAGCACCCAGGCTGCGGCGCTCGCTGGTGGGTGCGAGGCGAGCGTCGTTAGAATTGCGATGGCCATTCCGGCCATGCCGAACAGGTTGCCGCGGCGGCTCGATTCGGGGCTCGAAAGTCCGCGCAGGGCCAGGATGAAGAACGCGCCCGCGAGCAGATAAAGCAGCGCGACCAGATTTGCGTTCACGACGGCGCGCTCCTACTTTTTCTTCTGGTACATCGCCAGCATGCGCTGGGTGACCAGGAAGCCGCCGAAAATGTTGACCGAGGCGAACACCAGCGCGACGAAGCCCAGGATACGTGCCCAGATCGGCCCGGAATCTTCTCCTACCAGATCGACCCCGACCGCCAGCAGCGCGCCCACCACGATCACCGAGGAGATGGCGTTGGTGACCGACATCAGCGGCGTGTGCAGCGCCGGCGTCACCGACCACACGACGAAATAGCCGACGAATACCGCCAGCACGAAGATCGATAGACGGAAGACGAAAGGATCAACCGCGCCCCCGCTCGCCGTCTGCGCGCCGGCTCCGCCAGCAGCCGCGATGATATCGAGCTGGGCCAGAACGACATCGTTGGTTCCGGCGCCCGCGAGCGCCGTCGGCGAGAGCAACGTCAGCATGATCAATTCTCCTCGGTCGGGAGCATCATTCTCGGGAAGCTCACATGGCCGAGAAAATCACGGCCAAGAGAACCGCGTCAAAACCCAGTCGCATCCGTCAAGTCTCGCCCCCTCGAGGCACCCCGCACCAACCCACCGCGCGCGCGACCCTCACAATGCGGCAGCCTTCACGCTGCGCTCTTGGGGGCGAAGGCCGGGTGAACGACCGCACCATCGCGGGTGAGAGCAGTCGCCTTGACGATCTCGTCGTCCCACTTCACCGCCAAGGCTTTCGCCTGCTTGTCCACCAGGATTTCCAGGAACGCATAGAGATTCTTCGCATAGAGGCTGGATGCGGAGGCCGCGATCCGCCCTGCCACATTGAGGTGACCGACGATTTTGACGCCGTTGGCTTCGACCACCTCTCCGGCCTTGGCGAGCTCGCAATTGCCGCCGCGCTCGACCGCAAGATCGACGATCACCGAGCCGGGCCGCATGGACGCCACCATCTCCTTGGTTACGAGGCGGGGCGCCGGGCGGCCGGGGATCAGCGCGGTGGTGATGACGATGTCCTGTTTCTTGACGTGTTCGGCCACCAGGGCGGCTTGCTTAGCCTGATACTCCTTGGACATTTCCTTGGCGTAGCCGGCCGCGGTCTCGGCCTGGCGGAACTCGTCGTCCTCGACCGCAATGAATTTGGCGCCCAGGCTCTCGACCTGCTCCTTGGCGGCCGGGCGCACGTCGGTCGCCGTGACCACCGCACCGAGGCGGCGCGCGGTCGCGATTGCCTGCAATCCGGCGACCCCGGCTCCCATGACGAATACCTTCGCGGCCGGAATGGTGCCGGCGGCCGTCATCATCATCGGCAGCGCGCGCCCGTACTCGGCAGCAGCATCGATCACGGCGCGGTAGCCGGCGAGATTGGCCTGGCTCGACAGCACGTCCATGACCTGTGCACGCGTGATGCGCGGCATCAGCTCCATCGCAAAGGCGACAATGCCAGCATCCGCCATCGCCTTGACGGCGGCTTCGTTGCCGTACGGGTCCATGATGGCGATGACGAGCGCACCCTTCCTGCATGCGGCCAGCTCGGAGGCGGACGGTCGCCGCACCCGCAGGACCACATCGGCCCCGGCGACAGCCGCCGGTGCTACGGCGGCCCCAGCGGCAACGAAATCCGCGTCCAGGATGCCGGATTTCACCCCGGCGCCGGGCTCGATCAAGACCTCGGCGCCAAGCGCCTTCATCTTCTTGACCGTCTCGGGCGTCGCCGCGACCCTGTCTTCGGCGGGGTCGGTCTCACGCGCTACCGCAATGCGCATTTCCTCCCCTCCCTACGGATGGTCGCCCACCATGAATGTCTTTAATGGATTTCTTTAATGGAAGTCCTGGGCTCACGCCGTAACGGCAAGCGCCAGGAGTGACACCAACGTCATGATCGCGATGGGGTTGCGGGCTCCACTCATCAAGCCGCGGAAACCGACGATGACCGAGATCGCCATCGTTGCGAGGGCAACGCCCCAATGGTCCGTCACCCCCACGATCGCAAGGCCGATCACGATGTTGACGACCGTGAGGGTGCCGACAAAGGCCAAGTGCACGAAAGCTTCATAAGTGGATTCGTGCGCGGCAAGGTCGTTGCCGGTTGCCGTCGCGTATTCGACCGTGCCGTGATCGGCCATCCCATCCTCCAGCTCGATTAGTCAAGTTCGCTTTAAAGCGCGCCCGGACTTACCGCAATTGCCCCGGGAGGGCAACGGCCGCCGGTAAAGGAACGGCATTCGGCTATCCGGCAGCACCTTGTTCGAGCCCCGCCGCCGCCAGCGCCAAGCGCTGGCGCTTCTCCACCGCCGCTATGGAAAAATCGGCAATGGCCGCATCAAACAGCCGGTGAAAGTTGAGCTCGGCACCCAAATGCAAGAACACACCACCTAATCCGATCGCCGCCCGGTCCATGAACACGAATTCGCGCGGGACCCGAACCGGTCCTTTTTCCTTGAGGATTTGGTGCACCCGAAAGGCCTCGCGGCGGCCGTATTCGGACGGCTTCACCCCCTCGGCGAGCGTGCGGACTCGGTCCTCCAGCAAGGGACCGTAGATGAAGCGCGCCCAAATATTGAGGCCATCGATCAACTCGCGGGTGAGGCCGCGAAATCCCCAAGTCTCATAGGCGTGCACCACCAGCGCCTCGTCGCCGCGCAACAGGCCATTGTAGAGATCGACCACGCCGCCAACGAATTTTGGCGGGAAGATGCGGATGCAGCCGTAATCCAGAAGATTGATTCCGCCCTCGCCGCCCTCGTGGTCGCCTACGCCGCTGTGCTGAAACACCGTATAATTGCCGAGGTGCGGATCGCCGTGGATCACGCCATAGCGGCTGAACGGAAGCCACCAAGCGGTGAACATTGCGGTGGCGAGCCGGTTACGGAACGGCAGGCTGTCACTCTTGTGCTCGAGCAGCCGCCGGCCTTCGAGCCAGTCGAGCGTGAGCAAGCGGCCGCTGGAGAGGTCCGGCCAAGGCTTTGGCACGCGAATGAGATCGACCCCTTCAAGCATCGCGCGGTACAGCGTGGCATGCTTGAGCTCGCGCCGGTAGTCGAGCTCCTCGCGAATTCGTGCCCCGATCTCCTGGGCAATTTCGGTTGTATCGATCGCCGGGTCCATGCGGCGGTGGATGGCGAAGATCCATTGCAGCTGCTGCAGGTCCGCCTCGACCGCGGACTGCATATCCGGGTATTGCAGCTTGCAGGCCAGCGGCATGCCCGAATGAGCGCGGGCGCGGTGCACCTGGCCGAGCGAAGCCGCAGCGGCCGGGTGGTGCTCGAAGCTCGCAAACTTGCCCTGCCAGTCGGAACCAAGCTCCGCCATCATGCGGCGCTTGACGAAGCCCCAGCCCATGGGCGGCGCCTGGCTCTGCAATTTGGCGAGCTCGACCGCATATTCGGCCGGCAGGGCATCCGGGATTGTGGAGATGAGCTGGGCCACTTTCATGATCGGGCCCTTGAGACCGCCCAAGGCCGCGGCCAGCTCGATCGCATTCTTGCCGCGGTCGAGGTCGAGCCCGAGAAAGCGGGCGCCGGCAAGGCGCGCCGCCACACCGCTCATATTGGCGCCGACCCGCGCGTAGCGAGCGGCGCGGGCGGAGAACCTGTTGGCTTCGCGATCGGTCATCAGCAACCCGGTGGACCCGGAAACCGGGATCGCATCAGCACTTATGAATGCAGCAGCAAGATGGAAAGGTGCCGTACCGGCCGCGCTGCTTATCCCAACCCCTCCAGCTCCGTGATCATGTCCTCGATGACGTTCAGCCCGCCCTGCCAAAAGGTCGGCTCACGGGCGTCCAGCCCGAAAGGCTTGAGCAGCTCGGCGTGATGCTTGGTGCCGCCAGCCGACAACATGGCGAGATAGCGCTCCGCGAAGCCCTCGGCCGCACGCTCGTAGACGGCATAGAGCGAGTTCACCAGGCAATCCCCGAACGCATAGGCATAGACGTAGAAGGGCGAATGCACGAAATGCGGGATGTAGCTCCAAAATGTCTCGTAGCCTTCGCGCAGCTCGATCGCCGGCCCGAGGCTCTCGCCTTGCACCTCGAGCCACATCGCGTTGAGCCGGTCTGCCGTGAGCTCGCCGGAGCGGCGCTCGCCGTGAACCTTGCGCTCGAAGGAATAGAACGCGATCTGCCGAACCACCGTGTTGATCATGTCCTCGACCTTGGCGGCCAGCATCGCCTTGCGCTGTCGCTTGTCGGTGGTGGCCGCCAAAAGCTTTTTGAACGTCAGCATCTCTCCGAACACACTCGCGGTCTCCGCCAGGGTGAGCGGCGTCGGCGCCATCAGGGCGCCATTGGGGGCGGCCAGCACCTGATGCACGCCATGGCCAAGCTCATGGGCGAGCGTCATCACATCGCGCGGCTTGCCCTGATAGTTCAGCAGCACATAAGGGTGCGCGGATGGCACCGTAGGGTGCGCAAAGGCGCCCGGCGCCTTGCCGGGCCGGACCGGCGCATCGATCCAATTGTCAGTGAAAAAGCGATCGGCGATCGCGGCCATGCGCGGCGAGAATTTTTCGTAGGCCTGCAGCACCGTCGTCTGTGCCTCGCTCCATGGGATGCTGCGGGTCGCGACCTTCGGGAGCGGGGCATTGCGGTCCCAGTGCGGCAGGCGCTTCTTGCCGAACCACCGCGCCTTCAAGGCGTAGTAACGATGGGAGAGGCGCGGATAAGCGGCACGCACCGCAGAGACCAGCGCGTCAACCACTTCTGGCTCGACCCGATTCGAAAGATGGCGGGCATCCGCCACATCGGTAAAGCCGCGCCAGCGGTCGGATATCTCCTTGTCCTTGGCGAGCGTATTGGTGATGAGCGTGAACAGCCGCTGATGGGCCTTGAACGTCGTCCCGAGTGCCGTCGCGGCCGATTTCCGTTTCTTTGGATCGGCATCCTGCAGCATGTTCAACGTCGGCTCGATCGCCAGCGATTTTGGTCCGACCTTGAAGCGCAAGGCCGCGATCGTCTCATCGAACAGGCGGTTCCAGGCCGAGTAGGCAGTTACCGATTTCTCGTGAAACAGCTGCTCGATGCGATCCTCGAGCTGATAAGGCTTCTCCCGGCGAATATCCTCGAGCCACGGCCGGTAGCGCGCGAGGGAGGCATCATGCGTGATGGCGGCGGCGAGCTTCTCGTCATCAAGCCGGTTGAGCTCGAGCACGAAGAACAGAAGATGCGTCGACGCCGCCGTGATGCGATCCTGCACGTCGCCGTAAAATTTGGCGCGCACCGGATCCACCGTGTCGCCGGCGTGAACAAGTCCCGCATAGGAAGTGAGCCTGCCGATGAGATCGTCGAGCGCCTCATAGCGCTTGACAGCCTCCGCCAACAATGCGCCACCCTGCGGCCCTTCGACGAGCGCGGCGAGATTGCCCTTGTAGCTCTCCTCGAAAGCCAGGCTTTCCGCATCGGTGCGATCGAGATCGGCGGCGATGCGCGGATCGTCCAGTCCCGCATAGAGGTCCCTGAGGTTCCATTCCGGCAGCGCGGCGACCGCAGACTTGGATTTGGCGGCTTTGCGACTTGCAGGCTTCTTGGCGACGCGGTTTGCTTTGGCGGGCATGGCTTTTCGTCGGCTTGGCGAACGGGTTCAGGGGCCCAGCATAGGACAGACTGGTGCCGCTTTTCGATTTGAAAATTCCTGGCACGAGCTTGCGGCAGGGGATGCAGGTATTTCAAATCGGCGGCACTCGCGCGGCGGTTTTGCCGTTCCTATCATCGTTGCGGCGAATCTCTTATAGGAGCCTCAAACCCAAAGCCGCACTAGGAATCAATTACTTGCCAGGCTCACTTTGGTTCCGACGCTCCTAAGCTCGCGTGCCGGGAACTGATACGAGCGTCGGAACCGGACACCCATATGGGACAGGGGATGCGGGCGATCAATTCGCCTCCGGGGCCCATGATCGGCGCAGACGAAGCGGCCGCTTAACGCTGCCTTAAGGCTGATGGGGGACAGTGCCCCGTTTCGGCACAGGCGGTTTCCGCATTCGTCTCTGCAAACGGCACTGGGGTCACGTCGTACATGAGCGAGCGTGTTCTGATCGTCGACGACGATCCGGTACAGCGGCGCCTGCTCGAGAACATGGTCGGTCGCTTCGGCTATGAGCCGGTTGTCGCCGACGGCGGGGAGGCGGCACTGGCCCTCCTCACCGGCCCCGACGCGGCCAACGTCGATGCTCTTGTGCTTGACCTGGTCATGCCCGATCTCGACGGTCTCGGGGTTCTAGCCCGCATGCGGGAGGCCGGGATTGCGCTTCCGGTCATTGTGCAGACTGCCCACGGGGGCATCGACAATGTCGTTTCCGTGATGCGCGCCGGCGCGACCGACTTCGTGGTCAAGCCGGTCAGTCCGGAACGACTGCAGGTTTCGCTGCGCAATGCGCTTGCCACAAGCGCGCTGCAGGGCGAGCTTGCCCGCATCAAGCGTAGCCGCTCCGGGACGCTGACCTTCCGCGATATCGTGACCCGCAGCGCACGCATGCAATCAGTGCTGCGCACCGCCGGCAAGGCTGCTGCCTCCACTATCCCGGTCTTGGTCGCCGGTCCATCCGGCGCCGGCAAGGAGCTCATCGCGCGCGCCATTCATGGCTCGGGAGAGCGGCGCGCGAAGCCCTTCGTCGCGGTCAATTGCGGCGCGATCCCGGACAATCTGGTCGAATCAATCCTGTTCGGCCACGAAAAGGGCGCCTTCACGGGTGCAACGGACCGACATACCGGCAAGTTCGTCGAGGCTTCAGGCGGGACCCTGTTTCTGGACGAGGTTGGCGAGCTACCGCCGGCCGTCCAGGTCAAGCTCTTGCGTGCGATCCAGGAAGGTGAGGTCGAGCCGGTCGGAGCGCGCAAGCCGGTGAAAGTCGACGCACGCATCATCTCGGCTACCAACCGCGATCTCGTTGCCGATGTGAGTGCCGGCCGTTTTCGCGAGGATCTGTTCTATCGTCTGCACGTGTTCCCGGTCACAGTGCCGGCGCTGGCCGAGCGGCCTGAGGACATCCCGGAGCTGGTGCGCCATTTTCTTGTCCGCTTCGCCGCTGAGGAGGGCAAGCGCATACGCACGATCAGCGCCGAGGCGCTGACGCTGCTTTCCGCCTATAGCTGGCCCGGCAATGTTCGCCAGCTCGAGAACGCCGTGTTCCGTGCCGTGGTGCTGGCGGAGACCGATGAGGTCGGGATCGGAGAATTTCCTCAAATTGCCGCCCAGCTCGCGCGCCTATCGATGGGTGCCCACGCCGCCCAGTCCGCGGATGGCAAATCGAAGGAGGACGAGGTGCCGCCGGTGCCAGACCTTGCAGGCCTTGGCGCACGCGCGGTGGCGGTTGCCGACGATCATTTCGCCCCTGCCCCGCCCCTGGCCCCTGTGGCCGGACCGGCCCTGCCGCTGCTTGATCAATCCGGCGAGGTGCGCGCCCTCGAAGAGCTCGAAGGCGAGGTGATTCGCTTCGCGATCACCCACTATCACGGGCAAATGTCAGAGGTCGCGCGCCGGCTCAAGATCGGCCGCTCCACGCTCTATCGAAAGCTCGACCTGCTGGGGCTCAATACGGATGCCGCGACCGCTGACAACCAAAGCGCCGCCAAGGCGTTGTAAGGAGGCTACAGACCTCCAAAATCGGCCACGATCACGCAAATAATATCGGCCGGTAGTTGCTTAAGGCTTCGATTTGGAGTCTTTTCCAACTCCGTGCGCGGGCGGACTCGTGGTGGACTGGAAGCCTAGTGGAGTTGAAAATTGACGGAGTCCTTTGGGAAGGTGCTCCGCAACCGGGAGTATGAAAATGCGCGGCTCTCGTCGTGACTGCATTCTGGCCGGAACGGCACTAGCCATTGTCTTGGCTGCTGGTTCCATGGCCGATGCAGCCTCCAATAAGGTCCCGGTGCTGGCACGTGATCCGATCCCGGCGCCGACAGCGGCGGCTACTGCTGCCGCCGACTTCGAAGCTCCGCCGGAGGCCACCGAGCCGGCCAAGACGGAAAGCGTGCCTGCACCGGCGGCCTCTAGTCCCGCCGCAGCAACCCCAGCCGCAGCGACGCCGGCCGCAACGGCTCCTGCGGTGACGGCCCCAGCGCCGGACGCCACTACTGCGGCTAGCCCGCCCGCAACCCCCGTCTCCGCCCCACCGACGGCACCTGCCGCCGAGACCGCAGTGCCGCCCGATCCGCTTGCCTCGCTCGATCCGGCTGACCGCCCGATCGCGGAAAAGATTCGCGACCTGCTGGCCGCCAAGGCCGACAAGATCTTCGCCACCAAGCGCGAGCACGCGGCGGTCGAGACGTTCTATCAGAACCGCAATCTCGCGCCCTTGTGGATCGAGAAAGGCGCGCTGAACGATCGTGCCAAGGCCGCCATCGCCCGCATTCGAGCAGCTGATGCCGACGGCCTCGACGTGAGCGACTACAAGATTCCCGATTTTGCCGCAGCATCCGCTCCCGAGGCGCTCGCCGAAGACGAGCTGAAGCTTACCGAGACTGTCTTGACCTACGCACGTCACGTGCAGGCGGGCCGGTTCAGCTATGCGAGCGTCAGCAAGAATATCGAGCTGCCGCAGCAGGCTCCGGAGCCGGCGGACGTGCTGACCAAGGTCGCGGATGCCAAGGACGCCGCCAAGGCGCTCGACGAGTTCAGCCCGCCCCAGAAGGCCTATCGCGCCCTCAAGGCCAAGCTCGCCGAATTGCGGGCTAAGCTCGGCCCGGCCGGGAGCGAGATTCATGACGGCCCCGAGCTCAAGCTTACCAAGCCGATGATGGATGACCCTCGGGTCTCGCAGCTGCGCGAGAAGCTTGGACTGAAAGGCGAGCCCGGCAACCTGCACTACGACAGTGAGCTCGCCGATGCGGTCAGGAAATTCCAACGCAACAATGATCTCCGGGTCAACGGCAATCTCGATGCGCCGACATTGCGCGCGCTCAACGGACCGCCGCGCGACCGGCAGATCGACATCATCGTCGCCAATATGGAGCGCTGGCGCTGGTTTCCGCGTGATCTGGGCAAAACCCATGTGACCGTCAATCTGCCGGATTTCAGCTTGCGGCTGATCCACAACGACCAGCTGATGTGGACCACGCGCATTGTGATCGGCAAGCCGGCGATGCCGACCCCGCTCCTGACCGAGACGATGAAATACATCACGGTCAATCCGACCTGGAACGTGCCGCAGTCGATCATTCAAAATGAATATCTGCCGGCCTATCGCGAGGACCCGACTGTTCTCGAGCGCAGCGGACTCAAGATGGCGACCGAGCGCGACGGGACGGTGCGAATTTGGCAGCCGCCAGGCGACGGCAATGCGCTCGGACGACTTCGCTTCAACTTCCCGAACCGGTTCGACGTCTATCAGCACGACACGCCGGACAAATATCTGTTCAAGGAGGAGAAGCGCGCTTACAGCCACGGCTGCATGCGGGTGCAGGATCCAGTCAAATACGCCCAGCTGCTCTTGTCGATCGAGCGGCCGAATGACGGCTACAGCGAAGAGCGGATCAAGCGGATGTTCGGCCCCGAGGAGCAGGACATCACCTTCCCGGCGCCCATTCCGGTGCATCTGACCTATCAGACTGCCTTCGTGGACGATGACGGTCATCTGCAGTTTCGCGGCGACGTATATGGGCTGGACAGCAGGGTCCTGGCACTGATCAAGACCGAGCGCGGCATGATCGATGTCGCGAGCAAAGAGCGAGATCGCGATGTGGCGAATGCCGCCACTGCCGCTGCTCGCAAGCCGGCGAAACAACCCGTCGTGCAGAGCAGTGGCGGCGGCCTGTTCGGGAGCTTTTTCGGGGGGCCGACGGTCCCGCCGGCGCCGATCGGCCGGCAGACCCAACAGAGCAGGATTCGTTAACATTGCTGGGAGCCTACCAAGCCCTGTCGAATCTGATAGGGTTTGTTAGGCACCGCGTGAGGTTTGGGCTTTCCTGGCCACTTTTTGCCATAGTCCCTCTCTACGGTTTTGCGCATCGGGGGGGACGGGGCGCGCGGTAAGACCGCATTAACCCTTCCCCATAACAGTGCGTTAAGCCTGCTCGTCACGGCCCCTCGCCGTGCGCGATCGGCTTTGCGCAGCGGGGAAGGCGAGATCGCTCGTGCCGGTCGAGGTCACGCGCAGAATCCGTTTGTCTACGATCGCAGCGATCGCTGCACGAGCCGTCGGCTGCGTGAGCTTTGCCGCCCTCCTGCTCGGGCTTGACTCCCACAGTCTGCAGAATGCCGTCGCCGAAGGCGACACGCGTACCATCAGCCTTCATCACATGCACACCGGGGAAGATCTCACCATCACCTACAAGGTGAATGGCGTGTACGATGAAGAGGCGCTGAAAAAGATCGACTATGAGCTGCGCGACTGGCGTCGCGATGAGACGATCCACATGGATCCGCATCTCATCGATTTGGTTTGGGAGGTCCAACGCGATGTAGGCGCCACCGGGCCGATCCAGGTCGTGTGCGGCTACCGCTCGCCAGAGACCAACGCCATGCTGCGCCAGCGATCGAGCGGCGTCGCCAAATTCAGCCAGCACATGCTCGGCAAGGCGATGGATTTCTATCTCGAGGGAGTGCCGCTCGAGCAGATTCGCGCCGTCGGCTTGTATTTGCAGCGTGGCGGCGTCGGGTTTTATCCGACGTCCGGCTCGCCTTTCGTGCATCTAGATACCGGTAGTGTGCGCCACTGGCCTGCGATCACCACCGACGAAATGCCCCGCTTGATGGCAGAGGGAGAGAAGCTGCACGATTCCGCAGAAGCGACTGCTGTTGCCTCCAGCCGTCACCAGCCGGCAGTCTTGGCACAGCTCGGCGGACGCCCTTCCACCGACAAGGACCCAACGGTTGCCGCTCGCAATCCGGCCGTGGCCACGACGGTCGTAGCACGCGCCGAAAAGACGCGACCCACACCGCTCCCGCAGGCCAAGCCCAAGCCGCTGACCGCACCCCAACCGGCAGTCTTTGAGGTGGCCTCAGCCGAATCGCATCCGATCGAGCTCCGCCCGGACCCATCCGCCAACGACGTCATCAATCAGCGCGACTACTGGCGTAGCTTGCCGCCGAACGCTCCGGCCAATTCGGCGCCGCAGACCAGTGCCGATGTCCCGCGTCCGCCGGCCCCTATCCCGAGCCCGACCGTGGTCGCTTCGGCTGAACCGCAGTTGACCGCCAGTGTCTCTTCGAACCTCGCACCATGGCCGATGCCTGAACGCGGCATTCCGCAAGGCGCTGGCGCCCTCGCCTACGCCGATCCGACCATAAACGTGGCGACTGCCGCCGGCCCGGCGCGCCCGGCCCCGATGGGCACCGCGATCGGCCGCCCGGTTCCGCCGCCCGATACCACAGTGGCGTTGAAGCGGGTCGGCGACCGCCCCTCCGTCATCTCCGGCCCGGCGCCGTCGGCGACCGCGTATGCGGCGCCCGCGACCAAGTCCGGCGACCATTTCAGCGATCCTTGGCTGCGGGCCATGATCGTAAGCCCGAGCGCCGAAAAATTCATGAGCGTTGCGAGCATTGGGTCACCCGATTATCGCGGCCTCGCGCCGTTCCTGACGAAGCCATCGACCTCGGTCATGATGACCTTCTCCAGCGACCCGCAGCTCGGCATGACGACGCAGAAGTTCAGCGGCACCGCCGTCGCGTTCGTGGCCACCGTCACGTTCGCCAACCGGACCGCTTCGCTGCGTTGATCAAGCTAGGCCACCTCCGCTCTCCACTTGCCAAGGCGACCGGCCCTTTCCAACCCAATCCCGCTCTCTTGATTCGGGCGGCCCCGCCGCGGCTGGGCAATTCTGAGCCCTGTTCAAGACTCGCAAAAATGCATGGCTACGCTGCGCCGGCCATTGTTATTAACAATCAAATAACAACGGACTCTTTGGAGAGAGCTGCCTGAGCCATGCAGCTCACGCAAGGCGTGCAGTCATCAGGTTGCGATAGCAATCAAAAAGCCCGGCGCGGGATTCCGGCCGGGCATGAATCGTCAGTTTCAATTTCGTCAATGCATCGAATGTGTGCCATTCGTCAAGCATGAAGACGGCCCTCACCGGCCCTCACGATCTTTGCCGCACTGGCAAGAACTTCGAATCGGCGGCACTAGGCGAGCATGCCGAGCGCGTGCATGTAGGTCTCGAGAATCGCTTCGTGCTCCCGGCGCTCGTCAGCGTCCTGCTTGCGCAACCGCACGATGGCGCGCAGCGCCTTGACGTCGAAGCCGTTTCCTTTCGCTTCCGCGTAGACATCGCGAATATCGTCCGCGATTGCCTTCTTCTCCTCCTCGAGGCGCTCGATGCGCTCGATGAAGGCCTTCAGATGATCCTTGGCGAATCGAGTCGCGGGCGCTTCGTTGGTCGCAGTAGCAGTGGCAGCGGCGGCAGTGGCCATCGATGACTCCTCGGTTGAGCCGCGGAGGTTCGAAATCCGCGGCCTCCGGGTCAAGGCCGATGGCAAGTCATCCACAGTCGTACACAGCAAGCGTTCGCGGTTAGTGCTTCTGGCTGGACTTGGCGAAGGCGGCGAGCTGAGCCTCGGAGGCATCGCGCTGGTACTTGGCCTTCCACTCTTCGAAGGGCATGCCGTAGATTGCCTCCCGGCTCTCGTCCTTGGTCATCGGCACTCCGCTCTGGTCGGCGGCCTCCTTCATCCAGTTCGAGAGACAATTGCGGCAAAAGCCCGCGAGGTTCATCAGGTCTATGTTCTGCACGTCAGTGCGCGAGCGCAGATGCGCGAGCAGACGACGGAACGCGGCCGCCTCAAGCTCGGTGCGGGTTTTTTCGTCGATAGCCATGGCGCAACCTTTCATTCATTGCGTGCACGTCAAAAAAGCTTGCACGCTAGATAACCGAGACATTCCCGGAACGCGAGCCCCGGATAAAAGGTTAAATAGGCCGGACTCTTCGGCTTTCCAGCACGGTCGCCCGAGCCGGCCTCGACGCCAAGACCGATGCCAAACAGGTCCAAGTCAACGAGACCCCTGCAAGAGGTGAGCGTGCCGGATCCGGTCCGTGATTTTCTTCGAGACCTGTTCAGCGCCGCGGTCGCGGCCGCGCATCCGCACAACTGTCTTGCTCCCCATCTGCCGGCGCCCCCTGAGGAACCAGGTCGGCTGCTGGTTCTAGCCGCCGGCAAGGCAGCGGGCGCGATGGCCGAGGTCGCCGAGCACCATTATGTCGACCAGCTCGGCATCTCGCCCAAGCGCGTGAGCGGCATCGCGGTCACGCGCCACGGCTATGGACGGCCGACCCGATGCGTGCGGCTGGTCGAGGCGGGCCACCCGATCCCCGATGCCGCCGGCCTTGGGGCGACCCTCGATACGCTGGCGCTGGCGAGCAGCGCCGGCGAGAATGATCTGGTCCTGGTCCTCATTTCCGGCGGTGCATCCGCCAACTGGATCGCGCCTGCTCCCGGCGTTTCACTCGCACAAAAGCAGGAGCTGACCCGCACCCTACTCGGAATCGGAGCTTCGATTGCCGAGATCAATACCGTGCGCAAGCATTTGTCGCGTATCAAGGGTGGGCGCCTGGCGAGGCTCGCGTGGCCGGCGCGTTTGGCGACGGTCGGCATATCCGACGCACCGGGCGATGATCCGACGGTGATCGGCTCCGGACCCAGCGTTCCCGACCCGACCACGCTCGCCGACGCGCGCAAGATCGTGGCACGCTACCGCGTGTCGGTGCCAGAAGCGGTGACACGCGCGCTCGATGATCCGGCAAACGAGACGCCGAAACCAGACGACCCGATCTTTGCGAAGACCTCGTTCGCGCTGGCAATGCGACCTGCCGAAGTCCTCCGCCAAGCCGAACAATTTGTCCGCCGGGCAGGCTATGACTGTTTGGTGCTTGGCAGCGACATCGAGGGCGAAGCGCGTGATGTCGCCGCCGAGCATGCAGCCTTGGCGCGCGATCTCAAGGCGCAGGGGCGCAGAACGGTCGTTCTGTCCGGCGGCGAGCTGACCGTGACGGTCAATGGCAGCGGCCGCGGTGGACCGAATCAGGAATACGTGTTGGCGCTCGCCGTCGCGCTCGGCGGCGCTGAACGGATCACTGCACTGGCCGGTGACACCGACGGCACCGACGGCGGCAGCGGCAAACCCGACGATCCGGCCGGAGCCATTGTCGATGCCGGCACCCTCGCGCGGGCGCGAAAGCTCGGCCTCGATGCGGCCGCCTTTCTTGCCGACAACAATTCGACCGAATTCTTCGCCAAGCTCGGCGATCTTCTGAGGCCGGGGCCGACCTTCACGAACGTCAATGATTTCAGAGCCATCGTCGTTGACAGCCCGTAGGGCTTCACGCGATATCCCGGCGCACCGATGCGGGCAGGACACAGGGACGATGACGCGGCGACCGACGAGGCCGAGAATTCGTTGGCCGCGGCCGCGGCGGTTTGCAGCGCCGACGCGCGTCACCGGGCTCTCCGCGGCCTTGCTGCTTGCCATTCCGCTCATGATGCGGCCAGATCCGGCCGCAGCTGATTTCCGCCTTTGCAATAACACGGGCAGCCGGGTCGGGGTCTCGCTCGGCTATAAGGAAAACGAAGGCTGGACCACGGAGGGCTGGTGGAACCTATCCGCCCGGACCTGCGAGACCTTGTTGCGCGGCGCCCTCGTGGCCCGCTTCTATTACGTCTATGCGGTCGATTATGATCACGGCGGCGAATGGTCCGGACAGGCCTTCATGTGCACACGGGAAAAGGAGTTCACCATCAGGGGCACGACGGATTGCCTCGCGCGCGGGTTCGACCGCACCGGATTTTTCGAGGTCGATACCGGAGAGCAGCCGTCCTGGACTGTGCAGTTGACCGAACCGGGCGAGCTGGCTCCGAAATCGCCGGTGCAAACACGCAATCCCCCTGCCCAGGGCGCACCGGTGCCGGCCGCCGGTAGCGTTCGACCGGCGCCCACACCCACGCCGGCGCCAACGCCATCCAAAAGCAAGAACTGATGCGGCGGCTGCGTCGAACCAAGATTGTCGCGACCTTAGGCCCGTCATCGTCGGAACGCGACGTGATTGCACGTCTGTTTCAAGCGGGCGCCGACGTGTTCCGCATCAATATGAGCCACACGTCGCATGAGAAGCTGCGCGGCATGGTGGCAAGCATTCGCGCGGTCGAGGGCGAGTTTGGGCGACCGATCGGTATTCTGGTCGATCTGCAGGGCCCCAAGCTCAGGGTCGGGCGATTTAGTTCAGGCTCGGTGGTCCTGAAGAAGGGCGCGACCTTCACCCTTGACGCGGACCCGACGCCCGGCGACGAGACGAGGGCAGAGCTGCCGCACCCCGAAATCTTCGCCGCTGCCGCACCGGGCCATGTGCTGTTGCTCGACGACGGCAAGGTTCGCCTCGTCGCCAGGGCGGTGGACAAGGATCACATCGTCACGCGCGTGGAGATCGGCGGCAAGCTCTCGGACCGCAAAGGCGTGAGCCTGCCGGACACCATGATCCCGTTTTCCGCGCTCACCCCGAAAGACCGTTCCGATCTCGAGGCTGCCTTGGACGCCGGCATCGACTGGGTTGCGTTGTCGTTCATTCAACGCCCAGAGGACATTGCCGAGGCCAAGAAGATCACCCGCGGCCGCGCCGTCGTCATGGCCAAGATCGAGAAGCCGCAGGCGGTGAGCCGGCTCGACGAGATACTTGATCTGTCCGACGCCCTGATGGTGGCGCGCGGTGACCTCGGTGTGGAATTGCCGCTCGAGAAGGTTCCGGGCGTGCAGAAGCAGATGACGCGCTCCTCACGCCGTGCCGGCAGGCCGGTGGTGGTTGCGACCCAGATGCTCGAATCCATGATCACCAGTCCGGTGCCGACGCGGGCCGAAGTGTCGGATGTGGCGACCGCAATTTTCGAAGGCGCCGATGCGGTGATGCTGTCGGCCGAATCGGCCGCCGGGCAATACCCGGTCGAGGCGGTAGCCACAATGAATCGGATCGCCGAAGAAGTGGAGAGCGATCCGCTCTACCGCACCATCATCCACGCCCAGCGCACCGATCCGGAAGCAACCGGGGCTGACGCAATCAGCGCCGCAGCACGACAGATCGCCGAGACCCTCGACCTGTCAGCCATCATCTGCTGGACCAGCTCGGGCGCGACCGGCCTCAGGGTGGCCCGCGAGCGACCGCAGCCGCCGATCGTGGCGATCTCCCCCAATCTCGCCACCGGGCGCAAGCTGTCACTGGTCTGGGGCGTGCATTGCGTCGTGGCCGAAGACGCCCACGATCAGGACGACATGGTACAGCGCGCGTGCCGATTGGCCTTCAGGGACGGGTTCGCCAAGGCCGGCCAGCGCGTCATCATCGTGGCGGGCGTCCCGCTCGGCACACCCGGCGCGACCAATATGCTGCGCATAGCCTTCGTGGGCGCCGAAGCCGCTCAGGACATCTAGCCCGGATATCTCACATGTAATTGGCGCATCGGGGCTCCGAATCAGCGAAAGTTGTTTTGCGAGAACGACTTTGGCCGGATTCGATGAGGTCCCCGATGCCGACAGAGTGTAGCGCGGAAACGCAACCTGCAGAACTG
>DATGLV010000029.1:0-9215 GCA_035293945.1 Xanthobacteraceae bacterium
GCTTGTCCGATGCCAGAGAACCAACCGGCCAGAACGCCTCGTCCCCGGGCGAGATCAAATCGGAAAGGTGGGCGACATCGTCTCGGAATCCCCGGGCGACTTCAAATCGGTACACCCGGGCGACATCGTCGGAATCCGCAATCCAGCTGGCATCTCAGCGGGATTCAGGAGATCACGCGTGGTGGCCTTGACGTGAGCGGAGGTCCGGCTCAGCGCATCAAGGCTGTAGTCTTCTTCGGTATTCGTATCCTGCTCTCGTTAGGCCTTGCCCAACTCACGGCCATAGCTGTGTCGCTTCTGGTCTTCAGCGGCGACATCAATACGTGGCTGCAGAACTCGTATCTGAACGCCAATCAGCAGCAGATCGCAGTGGCAACCAAGCTGGTCGACGGCAGTATCCAGCGAGCTACGGATGCGGTGAAGGCGCAAACGGATCGCGTCAATGCGCTGGCTGCCCAAGTCTCATCGCTGCGGCAGAACGAGATCGACCCGCTTACCAGCGACCCGAGGGCGCAGGAAATTCAAGGCGAGATCACGCGCCTTCTCGACCAACAGTCCAAGGCCGATGAAGCCGTACAGGCGGCGACCTCGTTCGCCATCAATGAGAGCGGCGGGATCAGGGGAGCGCCGAACAACAGTGGCGTGCAAGGCCAGGGGCCGCGCTACAGGGCGGCCATGGAACAAGTCACGAGTGCGAAGGCGCGCGCAGACGAGGTAGCGAAGGCGCTTGAAGCTGCGCGCGCGCGGCTCGAGGCGCTGCAGACCGACGTCAGCGCCAAGTTGAGGCAGCAAACGCGGGATCAGCTGCCCGCATTTGAGGGCTCGCTGAAGGCAGAGAGCGACGAGCTAGGCACGATGAAGGCCGAACTTGCCACGCTGATCGCGGATCGGGAGGGCGCGATCAGGAGGGCGGTCGAGAGTTCGCTCCACGTGAAGCGCCAGACAGGATTCCTGACTCAGATCGTCGCGCTCGAGCACATAGCGGACGAAGACAAAAAGATCGCGCTTGTGATCCTGCTCATCGAATTCGTAAGCCTCGGTTTCGAACTCGCAGCCGTCCTTGCGAAGGTAGCGAGCTACGTGCCGACCACCTACGCGACGTTGCTCGCGCGCGACGCCTACATGACGGCTTTCCGCGTGGTGGATGAAATGGTCGCCGAGTTGAACGCGGCCGAACCCGTGAAGGCGCCGGACACTCCGAATCCAACACAAACTCCACCGGCGCCCACAGCGCCGCCGAGCGCGCCCGCTCCACAGCCGAATGCTCCGCAGCCACCGAAGCGAAAGCGAGGGCGGCCGCGCAAGCACCCGCTGCCGGACGCGGTCACAGCCCCCAACGGCCAAGACCACTCAGCGCAGCCGCAAGACCCACCAGCAGCAGCATGAGGTAGAAAAGCTGCCGTACTCTGCTTCGGTTCTTAAGCGCCATGCTCTACTCCTGTGGTCGCCGTCTCACGGCGTCGGTCCGGGGCCGGGCAGCCTTTGACGCAGGGCCTCAGAGCGGCCCTGACGCTCTCGCTGACGCTTCTCACGCAAGGCCGCGAGCGCGATGAAACGCTGTTCGCGCGCAAAGCGGAGCGCTTGCGCTCGCGCGTGACGGGGTAAGCGGCGCAGGCCACTGATCCTGCGCCTGAACTCCGCTTCGATTTCAAGGTGGGTACCATCGTCTTCAATCGCTTCGATGCCGCGAAGCATTGGATCGGGGCCCTGCAGGTCACGAGCGACAATCGGGTTCACTCCGTCTCGAGGCGCATCGCTTGGAGCCTCCTTCATTTCGGGTGCCGAAGAAGCTGGGAGCGCGGGATTGGCTGGCCCGGCTCCATGGTCAGTCTCCATGGGGCACTCTCTGACGTCGCTGCCGGTCCAAGTCCTCTTCTTCCCGTTGGCGGTGCTCCTCCTGGCGCAACGTCTCCTCGGCCGCGGCTTTGAAGGGGTCGCGACCGCTCGCGTCGCGTTCTGGTCTGCGCGGTTGCCTCGGGGATCCGAGATTGATGAGCTCCTCGAATAGGCCACCGATAAAGCCGGCGACGAGGCCTTCGAATTTAGGAACGCCAGTGAAATCCACGTCCTCTTGGATATGCTCGCGCTCCGGCGCCGAATCTTCCCTTGCGGTCGTGAAAGAGGGCGCTCCCGGAACCTGTGCCGAATCTCTCGCGGAATCGCGCGTCACCTCGACAGCCGTCGCCTGGAAGGCATCTGACAGTTCGCTGTTCGAGTTGCGATGGGCAAGTTCGCTGAGGAAATCCGCATTATCGACCCCAAGTTCCTGACGCCAATGCAGATCGGCTCGCGCCTCGCGATGGTCGCTGAGGAGTTCGCGATAGCGGTCGTCTCGCGCGTGCCGAAGCGCAGCGCACGACGCCTCGCGCCTGACCTCGAGCACCGCCTTTTGGTCGGCGACAATTCCCTCCTTCATGCGGGCCAGGTCGTCGGCCGCCAGGCCATCCCGCTTACTCTGGTAGTAGTCGGACCAGCGTTCGCGAAATTCCTCGCGTACCTCGCGATAAATCGATTTTCGCAGCTCGGAAAATTCGATTTTTCCTGACGCAAAAAATTCCATTCGTTCAGCGCTTTGAATTTCCTTCAGAATTCTCCACTCGGCATTTTCCCGATTTTCGGGAAAATCGCTGGGAATTGGCTGATTTTCGGCCAATGATTTTTCGGCACGCATAAATTCCTGCTCATTTTGCTGAAACGCCTGCCAAACATTCCGCGGCGCCGACCGCTCTCGCTCCGCGGCATCCTTCAGCCGTTCTTCGCAGTAGATGCGGCCCTGTTCGCGCTCATAGTTGAGCGCCCAGGCCTGAGCACGTCGCTTCTCAAAGCCCTCGTCAAGGTGCAGTCCGGTTTCGGCATGTACTGTGTTCAACAGCACGTGGACGTGTTTGTAGGGCTTGTCGCTGTGGGCGATTAAAATCGCCTGGTGCTCGTGCCATTTCATGTGGCGGAGGAATGCTTGGGTGGTAGCTATCATATGCTCCTGCGACGGGCTGTCCTCGGGCGACCAATTGAGGCTCAGCGTCTTGACCGGATTTTCGGTCTGCCGCCCGCCGGCGCGGACGCCAGCTTCCTGTTTGAGAAGCTCGGCATCGCGAGCGGTCCAGACCATCTCGCCCACCGCGCTGGGAACGAAATCGTTGGCGCAATTGAGTGTGTGGGTCCAAGCAACGCGCTCACTCGTTTGGGCCTGCGGGTCATGCGCAAGATAATTGGCGGCGCCCTTAAATGATTTCCCGCTCCCGTGGATTTTGACAATCATCGCCTGACCTCCGCGATGATCTTGCGAATATCCGTGAGCAGGGGCTCGAGATCGGGCGGCAGCGGATCTCCGGTCGCGTGCAGATGGCGCACCATCTGGTTCAAATTATTCCCGAGCCGTACGAGCTGGCTGTAGATCAGCCGGGCGATGTTGCCCATCGGTTGCCGCGTGATCGTTACTGCCCGCTCTTGATCGAGAAGAAGTGCGCGGCCGAAATGGACCGGTCGCATCCCGACCGCTTCGGCTCGTCGCTGGATGTTCGCGAGCTCGGCCGAGGTCAGGCTCAGATTGAGCTGCTTACACCGTGGTTCTGATTTCGTGGGCCGACCCATCTTGCGTTTCCTTGGCAGAGCGCATGCGTCCTGGGGATTGGGGACCACCTTCCCGGCCCCCAACGAGACCTTTTGCCCCTAGGCAAAAGGACATCTCGCTACCCTCTCCGCCAATTTAATCTTCTGGTTTGCTCCTTCCATTGTAAGCATTTGTATTTGTCAGACTTCGCCATTCATTCCGCATTTTCGCCGACAGCCAATTCACTGAAGTGATTGCCAGAGATTGCCGATCAATTCGCTCATCACAGAGAATGGCATTGGCTTATCCTTGCACGACGATAGATGGAGAAGGTCGGATGAGCCGCTTGTGGCCGACGGAACGCGAGAAGTGGAGTTCGCTGCGGGCACTGGTGGAGCCGCAACACCATGTCGGCTTGCCGGCGATGGATGCGCAGAGCCGCGATCTCTATGAGAATGCGCTGCCGCGCGGCGTGCTGGTGCCGCGTTTCACGCCGGACCGGCCGCGCGTCAATTACTGGATGGCTGCCAACGAGCTCAGGGGCTACGGCTACAAGCCAGGCCAGATCATCCTCGGCAAGTTCGCCGGGCAATTCCTCGGCTATCTCGACGACCGGCCGCAGATCACCATCGCCGGGGCGCGGGCGGGCAAGACGTCGACTGTGCTGGAGCCCAATCTTTATCTCTATCCCGGCTCGATGCTGATCCTTGATCCCAAGGGCGAGCTCGCGGCGACGGCGCCCTTGCGGCGTGCCCAGGGCCACGATGTTTACGTGCTGGATCCGTTCGGGGTGTCGGGCGAGCCGAGCGCTTCCATCAACGTGCTCGATGAGATCGATCCCTCGAGCTGGACGGCGGTTGACGATGCAAGGACCATCACGCATGCGCTCATCGTCGATGATGGCGATCCGCGGGCTCGCCACTGGATCGACAGCGCGCGGACATTGCTGCGCGGGATCATCCTGCTGACGCTCACCTTCCCGGAGCCTGAGCGGAATCTTGTGACCGTCCGGCAGCTCTTGTCGCTGACCTATCCACGTCTCGCGGATGCCGTCGAGGTTGCGCGCCGGTCGGCGAAGGAGACCAGGGACGAAGAGTATTTCGATGAGAACAAGGTGGCGGTCCTGACGCTTTTGCGCACAATGAGCCGGGCGGGCAGGGCCTTCGATGGGACTCTGGCCGCGATCGGTAATCGGTTCCTCGGCACGCCACAGACGGAGCGTGGCGGTGTGTTCTCGACCGCCGCCGCGCAGACCGACTTCCTCGATAGCCTCCCGCTCCGGCAAATCTCGACCCGCTCGGATTTCGGGCTCGGTGACCTGCGGGCAGACCGGCCGACATCGATCTATCTGTGCCTGCCGGTGGGTCGCATGGAGAGCCATTCCCGGTGGCTGCGCCTTGTGGTGCAGCTCGCCTGCACGGTGCTGGAGCGGCTGGGCGCCTATCCACGTGAGCGCCCGCCCATCCTCTTCCTGATGGAGGAGTTCGCGACGCTTGGCCACATGGAGCTGATGGAGCGTGCGGCGGCCTACTTTCCGGGCTTCGGGGTCAAGCTGTGGGCCATCCTGCAGGACCTTTCGCAGCTGAGGCGCTACTACGAGCGCAGCTATGAGACCTTTCTCGGCAACGCCGGCCTCGTGCAGTGCTTCGCCAATGGCGACCAGGCGACGCTGCACTACATCGCTGACCGGCTCGAGCACCTGGCCGAGCCGTTCGAGCTGCGGACGGCGTTCTCGCGGCGGCGCTTCACGCAACTCTTGCTGTTCGAGGGCGAACCGCCGGCGGCCGCGCTGCGGCTCGGCCATGATGATGTCGCGGAAATCCGCCGCCGCCTCATCGAGCGAGGGACTTGAGGGGTCAGCCTTACCGTCCCGAACCCATTTGCACGGTGCCGAGCGCGATCGCAGGCTCCCAAAGGCGGGTCATCGCTTCCTTGAGGTGCGCTTCCAGCACTTCGATCATGCGGTCATTGTCATAGAACCGCCGGACGGTGAGGAATTCGATCCAGCGGGTGCCGTAGATGCCCGCAAGCACTTCATTGCCGTCTTCGTCGGGCGCGAATTCCGGCCAACCGCCCTCCATCTTGCGCAGCCAGAAGACGTCACAGCCTTCGAGGATCATGCAGTCGGGGCGGATTTCGATGCTGCGCAGGACCTCGACCGGTTTGCGGACGATCAGCCAATTGATGACGGCAGCGGAGAGGAGCGCCAGGCCCGCGATCCAGCGGCTATGAATTTGCGAATGGGCGATGATCGCCCATGCGGCGCCGGTCGAGGCCGACCAGGCGCCAAGGCGCCAGATCGTGTGGCGCAGGCGGAGATCGAGATCCTTATAGACGAGGAGCACGCCGCCTTCGGCTGTCAGTGTGCGGGAATAATCGAGATAGGCGTCCTCGTGGGTTGCGAGAGGCTGCGCCGGAAGCTCGAGCACAACTGGCGTATGGATGGGGCGCGGTATCGTGCGGACGGTACGCGCGATCGTGGGCGCTTTCGGTAGTGACCGCGCGGGCAACCGCGTGACCAGCGGTCGCGGCCGCACGGTAAAAGGCGTGCGGTTGATGCGCGGCAACTCGCGTTTGAAACTAGTCCGCGCCAGCCTGTTCGGACGCTCCATGCTCGGCTGCGCCTCAGGGCAAGATCGAGGCCAGGAACCTGAAGCCGGAGACGACCGCGAAAATGATGGCTTCGAGCGCGCTGAGGATCAGGGCATAGAAGAAGCAGACGACAGTGGCTGTGCTGTCCGCCCGGCAGTTCGCATAGTTCGAGCCGAACAGGTAGGCGTACCAGAGCAGGACGATGCCGTAGATCACCCACAGGATGCGCGTGAGAAAGGCATTCATGGTCAGTGCCCGTCTTGCGTCGTGGTCGACGACAATTCGGGCGGCCGGACCGGCGGCTGTGCTGACGATGCATGCGTAAACTGCTGCTCGACCCAGCGCGTTGCCTCCTCGATGGCAGACATCGCAAGGCCGACGAAGATGAAGAGGCCGCAGATGGCCCAGCGGTTCATGAGCAAGCGCCACCAGGGCCGCGAAGGCGCATGAGCTCGTGGCGGCAGCGGGCGAGGGATCGGACGATAGCGTGAGTGTTGTCGCATTGGTACGCCTCCATCGCACCCGAAAATGTATCGAGATGCGTCGCGCTCCAATGCGAAAGCTTAGGAAACTCTGGTAGGCCTCCGGCACTGCGTCCACATGCGGCGCGCGAACGCGCGTTCTTCGTCACCGATCAAATCGGTGTAGATCGCCGTTGTTTCAGGCGAGGCGTGACCGAGCCAGCGTTGAATGAGATGCTGCGGAACATTGGACAGGATCGCATTGGCGCCGAAGCCATGGCGAAGCCCTTTCGGCGAAGCTGCCGTGTCCACGACCACGGCTTGCTTCATGACCGCCTTGACGCGGCGCCACGCGGTGGTGCGGCTCCAGCACCAGAGACGCGTGACTGCGCGTTGCCGATCGCGCTGAGCTCGTCGGATATCGAAGGCGCGATCGAGCGCCCGGACAATCTCCGGCGGAAGGGGCACCTGCCGAAAGATGCCTCGTTCGCGTCTCTTGAGCGTTTCGATTTGGGCGGTGCCACAATCGATGTCGATGGCAGCGGGGGTCAGCGCAAGGACTTCCGAGATGCGCGCGCCGCTCCAGAGAAGCGTGAGGCAAAAGAGGTGGGTCAGCGGCTCAGCACGATTCGCGGCTTCAGCGAAGCGGTCTCGCTCGGCGGCATTGAGATATTTTCGGCCGCCTGAGGCTCCGTAGAGTCTCATGCGATGGCGGGCATGCGCGCTCATCGGCGCCTCGCCTGAACCAGAATGGCCGATTTTGTTTCAGCACGACTTCCCCCCGTAATTTCAACGAGATCGACTGCCCCCGACAAGATCAACGATGCTTGCGCCATATTTTTACCGTAGCAATGAAGGCGAATTTAGGACTCTGAAACAAAATCGGCCATACTGTTCCAGTGCAACGAAGTATAGACAACACGTTCTACCAAACACAACTCAGTTCAATTTGGGCTTCGGCCGCCGGAATTACTGGCAGTTCGTACTCGTGATGGTGCTTGCCCTCGCCTCACCTTGTATGTCGGGAGCGGTGGCGGCAGCGCGCGGGGATTCCCTTCCCGGCGCCGCCGAGCTGCATAGGGGCGTCGAGGCGCTGTACCGCAAGGACTATCCGGCCGCGCTCCGGTGGTTCACAAGCGCGGCGGACAAAGGCAACGCGAACGCCGAGTTCAATATTGGCTTCATGTACAAGAATGGAACCGGTGTCCCGCAGGACTACGCGCGCGCGATCCTCTGGTTTCGGGCAGCGGCCGCCAAGGGCAACGTGCCCGCGCTCGATCGGCTCGGCCAGATGTTCTACGACGGCACCGGCGTGAAGCAGGACTACGTCGAGGCCATGGACTGGTCGCGGGCAGCGGCGGCGAAGAGCTTTATCCCGTCGGACCTACGTATCGCCGACATGTATCTGCTGGGCGAGGGTGTCGCGAAGGACAGCGCCCAAGGCCTGCGCTGGCTGAAGAAGGCGACCGATGAACCTCTCGACGCGCAAGAGGGCATCGACGATCAAATGGCAAATCGGTGGAAAGCCAAAGCCCGATTCCTTGTGGGCAACTCATACGAGAACGGCACGGGCACTGAGAAAAACATCGCAGAGGCAATCAATTGGTATCGCTCAGCTGCCGCGCTCGGCTCGGCGGAAGCGCAAGCGAAACTCGCCCAACTGAACGTCCCAGCCGAAGCCCATCTCGATCCTCATCCCGATCTCGTTTTTTGGTGCGACATGTTGGATATGTTCGGGCGTACGCATCGCGGACTCATCTCAATCGACACCCGCGCCAAATACGTGAAGATCGAAGCCACTGGTCAAGTCACAGAGGTTCGCGATGGTGCCTACGCCAAACCCGTAACCGCCGGCATCGAAGCCGGCGAGGGAGAAAAAGTGCACCAGATCGTGATCATTGACGGTGACGTCATCAAATTTGGGGGCCGGAACGGCAATAAGACGATTTTGGACACGCTCGATCTTCGTACAGGCATTCTGCGAACTCTCGGGCGCCCGAGCCAGTGCACGAAGGCCGGCCGGTAAGCGAGGAAAGCACCGGCCGCCGAAGCGGTCGGTGCTGAAGCGACTCAGGCCGCCTCGGCCCAGCGCGGGGCTCAACTCGGATCAGGACCGGTCACCACCTCCTTGTTGATCGTGAATTCCTGTGCGGCGGAGCGCGTCGGTCCGCCGTCGCCATCGCCCGACTCGCGGCCGCCTTCGAATTCGATCTTCATCCCGGGCGTAAGGGCGACGAATAGCGGCATGACCGCTACTGTGTTTCTGACGCGCTCATCGACCAAGACAATCGCAACACCGGGCTCACCGTTGATGCGGCAGCTCCAGAGCGTGATGTTGTCGTAGAGGCTCGATGTTACGGCCTGGAAGGCTCGGACATGGCCGGGCGTGATGTGGCTGTCATTCATGGCTGAACTCCTTTCGTGCTGAAGATGGAGGGGCCGCCCCGGAAGGCGGCCCCGATGGCTCACGCTGCGGATTCCGACGAAGTCGGCCGTGGATTCCGAGCGAAGCCGGCCGCCTGTACCGATTGAAGCCGGCCGGGGATTCCGATGATCCCGGCCGCCTGTCGAGGCGGGCTCTCGCGTCGGCGTGGTCATAGGGTCAGTTGGCG
>DATGLV010000030.1:0-244794 GCA_035293945.1 Xanthobacteraceae bacterium
GCTCAATACGAGGCGAAGGTATTGGAAACCAAACACCGCATGCTGCGCCGACTGGCTCGCCAGCTCGGACAGCAAATCGTCCCCAATCCGGCCGCCGTCGTCTAACAGGCCGCCGTCGTCTGACAGCGTGTTCATGGAGAGGATGTTATTTTAGTTCCCCGCCGCCGGATAGACGGCGCGCACGCGCGCGAGCAAATCGGGCGAAAGGTTGCTGACCTCGGCTACCAGCTTCTGCACCTCCTCGCCGGTCATCGGCGCCACGCCGAGCCGCGCGGTCGCAGCTTCAGCCAGGAATTCCGGATCCTGCATGGTCGCATCGAAAGCGCGGCGCAGCACCGCCACCCGATCGGCCGGCACGCCAGGGCTGGTGAAGAAAGCGGTGCCTACCTCGCTTGCATTCATGATGGCGGAAAGCACCGCACGTTCCTCATCATTGCGCGCAAGCTCGACCGCCGTCGGAATATCCGCCAGCTCCGGATCGCGCTTGAGCGCGAACTGCACGATGATGTTCACTGTCTTGTCGCGGATCCAGTCAGGCTTGGCCACCTTTACGGCCGACCAGGCGGTCGAATGACCCTCCACCTCGCCGCGTTCCATGGCTAGCATCGCTTCGTTGGAGCCGCGATAGCCCATCACCAGCTTGAACTTGGTGCCGATCACATTGTTCAGCACCGTCGGATAGATCGAGACGGTCGAGCCGGCGCCGGTACCTGAGAGCGTCGCGGCGATCCGCTGCGCGTCAGCGATGCTCCTCACATTCGAAGTGTGCCACATCATCACGATATTGATGAGCGAATCTACGCGTCCAAGCCAGTTGAGCTCGGCGGTCTTGAAGTGCACGCCCTGCGAGCCCAGACGCTCGTCGAGTGCGAGCGTCGGTGCCCCGAGTCCGATCACCGTGCCGTCGCGCGGCAGCGTGTTGTAGATGCGGTTGACGGCGAGGAAGCTGCCGGCGCCCGGCGCGTTGCGCGGCACCACCGCGGGCGATCCGGGAATGTGCTTGCCAAGATGGCTGGCGACGAGCCGCCCGTAGGCATCATTGCTGCCGCCGGTCGGATAACCGATCTCGAAGTCGACCGTCTTGCCCTTGTAGAACTGCTCCACCGTCTGCGCCGTGGCCTCGCCCGCCGATAACAGGATAAGCACGCCGCCAAGGACAAAGAGGCGCAGCACAGCCTGCATGGGGTATCCTCCGAACATCCTGCTCGCGCGGCGCGCCGCCGTGACGCCCGCTCCCTCAATAGCGTGCAATGCGACCACGCGGAAGGCGCCGACGCCCACGAGCGCCTGCTCGGGACCGATCGCCGCCGCGGACGGGACGCAATCATCCCTTGGGGCAATCATCCCTTAAGCATGTCTCTTCAAGCCTTTTGCCCGCACCGTCGTGGAACTCGTAAGGTCCCGGCATCCGCGGCCGCATCGGGCGCAATGGGGGCCCGGAATAAGGGCACCACAACGAGGATCAGATGAACTTCGGAAAACGACCCCCACCTCTGTCCGAGGAAGAACGCGCTGCGCTCGAGCAGTGCCCGGTCTGCCGCGGCGTCGGCGCCGTCCGCGGACGCGGGCAGCGCAAAGTCTGCCCCGTTTGCAAGGGGAGCGGCAAGCGCCAGGAAATGGCCCCATCGCCCGCCAGCCAGCCGGTTCCGCAGCCGGCGTAACCCTTTTGTATTCGCGTCCCACGCTCCCTATATGAGGAGCATCGCGGCGCCGCGGCAAAGCGTCGCGCGGCAACCGCGGCCGATCAGGCGATTGTTTGGAAGTGTCATTCGTGGCGATCATTCCGATATCGACAGTGCATGAACACGGCGATCGATGAGCTGATGATGCGCTCCCCCGAGCCGACCAGTGTCGTCGAAGCTGCGCACGTTCCGGTTTCGGTGCTGCTCCAGGAGCTGCTCGACGACGCGCCGGTCGATCAGTTCACCCTCGATTGGCTGATCGGGAGCCTGCCGGAACGATCGTTCGGCATTCTCATGCTCATCCTCGGGGTAGTCGCCATGGTGCCGGTCGGCTCGATGATCCCGGGCCTGATGCTCGCGGTCCTGGCGGTCCAGATGACGGTCGGGCGCACGGGTCCTGTCTTCCCGCGCCGCGTCGCCCTGCATCCCCTGCCGACGCGTCAGCTCGTGCGCATGGGGCGCTATCCGATCCGGGCGCTGACCTATCTGGAACGCTTCATCCGGCCGCGGTGGCCGGCGCTGTTCTTGGGCAGCCGGCAGAGCATCGGGGTCGTGGTGCTGCTGCTCACCTTCATCGTCATGCTGGCCCCGGTGCCGCTCAGCAACGTGCCGCCCGCTGCCGCCATCGCCCTCATCTCGCTCGCCTCGATCGAGGAGGATGGCGCCCTACTGGCGGTCGGATTGGTGTTCGCGCTCGTGCTCTTGGGCCTCGCCTTCGCGGCCATCTGGGGCGCAGTTGCGACCACGGCCTTGCTCGGCTAGCGCATGTTCCCGAAAAAGGCTGCACTTGCGAAAGCAAGGGTGGATACGGGTGTCCGACATGGACACGTGCCAATGCTAAATTGTAGTAAAAGTCACACTCCACGTTGAAAATATTCGGCCAACCCCGTACGGGAAGCGGCGCGCGCGAGTTCTACTGCCATGGTGGCCACAAGCGCTTCGCCAAAGGGGGCTTCGGATGCTGTCGGTCCTGATCAATGTCCTGATTGACGTCGTCGTCGGTGCGATTTGTCTCTATCTCATCGACAGGTTCGTGCGCGACAAGCGGCTGGCAAACCTGCTCAAGATCCTGGTCGTGCTGATCATCGCGCTGGCAGTCCTGCGCGTCCTTTTGCCGTTCTTAGGCCTGGGCGGCCTGCTGTAGGTTCAGCCGCACAATGGCGAGTGCCGATCGCCCGACGACAATCTACTTCGCGCCATCCTTGGCCAGCGTAGCGATCGCTTCCTGCACCGTGGTCATGAATTGGGCGGGGAAGATGATCGTCGAGTTCTTCTCGACCGAGATTTCCGCCATGGTCTGTAGAGTGCGCAGCTGCAGCGCCACAGGGTGCTGTGCAATGATATCGGCGGCCTCCCCGAGCTTCACCGACGCCTGATACTCGCCTTCGGCCGCCACGATCTTGGCCCGCCGCTCGCGTTCTGCCTCGGCCTCCCTGGCCATGGCGCGCTGCATATTGTCCGGCAGCATGATGTCCTTGATCTCGACAGTCGTGACCTCGGCCCCCCACGGCACGGTGTGCTGGTCGATCACGTCCTTGATCTGCTCATTGACGGCAGACGTGTCCGACAGAAGCTGATCTAGACTGAAGCGGCCGACCACGTTGCGCACGGTGGTCTGGCTGATCTGGCCGATCGCGTTGTAGACGTTCTCGATGGCGATCACCGAACGGTCCGGCTTGGTGACGTGGTAGTAGGCGACGGCCGCAATATCGATCGAGACGTTGTCCTTGGTGATGATCTTCTGGGAAGGAATCTGCATGGTGACGATCCGCATCGACACCCGCACCATCTGTTGAAACGGCACGAAAACAAAGGTGAGCCCGGGCTCCCTCACACCGGTGAACTTTCCGAGCGAAAACACCACGCCGCGCTCGTACTGGCGCAGGACACGCAAAGATGCAAAGGCATAGAGGAGAATAGCGGCGACGATGATATACACCATGGCGCTCGACTATCGCATGAACGAAAGCTGCGGTCGAGGTTCGCCCGACCAAGACAGCTCACCAACTCAGCTCGCTTGCCCCGGCTGGTCCCCATCTTCGGCAAGCTTGGAACGATCCAAAGTTGGCGATGCATCGCGCGCGCAGCATGGCCAAGCCTGCGTCGCATCGCTCGAGCGTGCGGCGCTGGACCGCAGCCCGGACAAGCAGGAGAAGGAATGACTGCCCGCGCGGCCCGTCTTATCCCAGTTGCAGACGTGCTATAATTGCGTCTCCGGCAGCAGCCTGCCGACCCGGATAGAGGCGAAGCGTTCCGCATCCTCGGCCGACAAATCCAGCTCCACGATCACCGCATAGTCGAACGTCTTGGGCAGCCGGTCGGGCGCCTCGACCTGCATCCGGCAGTGCGCCGGGAGGCATGAGCGCGCCTCCTCGAGCGACAGATAGAGCGGCGGCATCTCGCCCCTGGCGAGTATCTCGCTCACTTGCGTCGCCAGCGCTTGGCGGAATTGCTCCCGCGCCGGCCACATCTGCACATCGCGCCCCTCGCAAGCCGGATACTCGGCGGAGCGCACCGCGAACATGCCGTCGCGTAGGCGCACCACGTGTCCGATCGAATAATGGGCCATCCACCGCCCCTTCGTCTCGACCTCGTTAGCCGCAAGCGTCAGCTTATACGGAAATTCCGAAGCGCGCACCCCTGCGGCACGAGAGCGAATTTCGAGCTCGGTTTTCGCTCAGCACAATCATCCGAAGATGGAAGGAGGATAGCCGCAAAGTTTCGCGCAAACCGAGCAATACGTGAAGTATATCGGATGCCGCCGATTGGTTATCCGGCGTTTACGCGATTGATCGGAAATCAGCCGTTATTGATCGTAGCCTTCTGCCGGTTTGTGCGCTGCTCCAGCATTGTTGATCCGACTTCTTGATCCCGACCAGCTAAAAGTTTTTTTAGGGCATTGTCTGATCGGCACAGCAAACCAGATTTCACTTGAAGTGCTCCGGTTATCGGAGCGCTGCGAGCGAACAACCGCAGGGGCGCGTGCGTTGAATCAATCGTGCATCCCGATGCGCAGGTTACAAAATGGTTAGATTTCGGCGGCGGACATGGATATGGACCGGCAGTGTGGCTGTCCTTGTCGCAGTCGCCATGACCGCGTTCTTTCGGCACGAGCGGCCGCCGGCCAAGGCGCCTAGGCCTGCCGCTGCGGTCCCCGTAACGGTCGCGACCGCCGCACAAGAGAATGTTCCGATCTATCTTTCCGCACTCGGCACCGTGCAGGCCTGGAACACGATCTCGGTGCATACACAGGTGGATGGCACGCTGGACGCGGTCAACTTCACGCAAGGCCAGGAGGTGCACAAAGGCGACGTGCTGGCGCGCATAGATCCGCGGGCCCTGCAGGCGACGCTGGACCAGGCGATCGCCAAGAAAGGCGAGGATCAGGCGCAGCTCGTCGACTACCAGAAGGACTTGGCGCGGTTCAAGAACCTGGCCAGCAAGAGCTTCGAGACGCAGCAGAACGTCGATGCACAGCAGGCTAAAGTCGACGCTGAGCAGGCGACCATCCAGGCCGACCAGGCGGCGATCGAGAGCGCCCAGACCCAGCTCTCCTACGCCACCATCACCTCGCCGATTGACGGTGTAACCGGATTCCGCCAGGTGGACGCCGGCAATATCGTCCACACCACCGACCCCAATCCGCTCACCGTCATCACGCAGATCAAGCCGGTGCAGGTGACCTTCACTCTGCCGCAGGCGAACTTGGCCGAGGTGCGCGAAGCCATGCTGCGCGGAAAGGTCACGGTCCTCGCCTATGACCAGGACGATAAGACGGAGCTGGCGCAAGGCCAGCTCATGCTGATCAACAACCAGATCGACCAGACCACGAGCACCATCAGCCTCAAAGCGAGCTTTCCCAACCAGGACGAAAGGTTGTGGCCGGGCGAGTTCCTGCGCGTCCGCGTCGAGGTCGCCGTGCGCAATGATGCCATCACGATTCCATCGGTGGCGGTGCAGCGTGGCCCGGAGGGGCCCTACACCTGGGTGATCAAGCCCGACAACACCGCCGACCAGCGCAGCATCGAGACGACGCCGGTCAATGCCGACACCGCCCTCGTCGACAAGGGTGTGAGCGCGGGTGAGAAGGTTGTGGTGGACGGGCAATACCGGCTGGAAGCGGGCGCACACGTGCAGGCAAAGCCCGCGGCGCCGACTCGCTCCGCGAGCGCCGAACCATGAACTTTTCCGAGATCTTCATCCGCCGGCCGATTGCGACATCGTTGTTGATGGCGGCGCTCGCACTGATCGGCGTCGCCGCCTACCCGCTGTTGCCGGTGGCCGCGCTGCCGCAGGTTGACTTTCCGACTATCCAGGTGAACGCGCAGCTGAACGGCGCGAACGCCGAGACCATGGCGGCAACGGTCGCAACTCCGCTCGAGGAGCAGTTTGGCCAGATCGCCGGCGTCACGCAATTGACCTCGGTGAGCGCGCTCGGCACCACCGTGATCACGCTGCAGTTCGATCTCGATCGCAACATCGATGCAGCGGCGCAGGATGTCCAGGCGGCGATCACCGCGGCCGGGAAGACGCTGCCGCAGAACCTGACCACGCCACCCTCCTACCGGAAAGTGAACCCGGCTGATACGCCGATCCTGATCCTATCCGCGCATTCCGATACCTTGCCGCTGACCTCGGTCAGCGACTTTGCCCAGAACGTGATCGCTCAGCAAATATCGCAGATCTCCGGCGTTTCGCTGGTCAGAATCGGCGGCCAGCAGACGCCGGCCATTCGCGTGCAAGTCGATCCGGCCAAGCTGCAGGCCCGCGGCCTGACGCTCGAAGACGTGCGCTCGGTGCTCGCAACCGCCACCACGGACGCCCCCAAGGGCGCGGTGAACGGCACAGAGCAGACCTTCACAATCCAGACCAACGACCAGCTCACGACGCCGGAGCCCTATGACGACGTGATCATCGCCTATCGCAATGGCGCCCCCATCCGCGTTCGCGACATCGGCCACGCCGTGACCGGCCCGCAGGACAACACCCAGCTCGCGCTCGCAGGCGTCAAGCCTAGCACGCCCGCAGGCGCGGCCGCCGAGATCAAGCCGAATGCGCTGATCATGATCTACAAGCAGCCCGGCGCCAACGTCATCTCGACCGTGGAAGCGGTCGATGCCGCCATGCCGCGGCTTGCCACCATCGCCCCGCAGGGCCTGAAGCTCGACACCATTGCCGACCGCACGCAGACCATTCGCGCCTCGGTCAACGACGTGGAGTTCACGTTGGCCCTGACGGTCGCCCTGGTGGTGATGGTGATCTTGCTGTTCTTGCGCGACCTTTCCGCCACGCTGGTGCCGAGCGTTACCGTGCCGCTGGCGCTCCTCGGCTCGACCGCCGTGATGTATTTCCTCGGCTTCAGCCTGGACAATCTTTCATTAATGGCGCTCACGATCTCGGTAGGCTTCGTAGTCGATGACGCTATCGTGGTGGTCGAGAACATCTATCGGCACCTCGAAGGCGGTGCCTCGCCCCTGCAGGCGGCCTTGCAGGGCTCGCGCGAGATCGGGTTCACTGTGCTGTCCATCAGCATCTCGCTGGTCGCCGTCTTCATTCCGCTTCTGCTGATGAGCGGCGTCATCGGACGATTGTTCCGCGAGTTCGCCCTCACCGTCACAGCCGCCATCGCGGTCTCGGTGCTGGTGTCGCTGACGTTGACCCCGATGCTCTGCTCCCGCTTCCTGCGGGGGCGACCGGCGCATCAGCACGGGCGTGTGTATCGCGTGATCGAAGCGGGTTTCGAGGCGATGCAAGCCGGCTATCGTCGCGGGCTCGAGGCGGTGCTGCGGCACCAGTTCATCACCCTGATGGTCTTCTTCGCCACGATCGCGACGACCGCGGCCTTGTTCGTGAGCATCCCCAAAGGCTTCTTCCCCTCGCAGGATACGGGCGTGCTCCGCGGCATCGCCTATGCGCCACAGGACGTATCGCCGGACCGGATGCGCCGCATCCAGGATCAACTCGCCCAGGTCGTCGCCCGCGACCCGGATGTCACGGCATTCGGATCCTTCTTCGGCAACGGCAACGGCAATACGCTCAACACGGCGCGCTTCTTTATCACGCTCAAGCCGCGCGACGAGCGCAACGCGACCGCACAACAGATCATCGGCAGGCTGCGGCCGCAGCTGGCGAAGGTCGAGGGAGCCAACCTCTTCTTGCAGGCCGCGCAGGACATCACCGTCGGCGGGCGCATCTCCGCCGGCGAGTATCAATATACGTTGCAGGATCCCAACCCCAGCGAGCTCAACACGTGGTCGGCGCGGATGCTTACGAAGCTCCGGACGCTGCCCGAGATCGCCGACGTGTCGACCGACGCGCAGGGCAACGCGCCATTGCTCACCGTCACCATCAACCGGGACGCCGCCGCGCGCTTTGGCATCCATCCGGAGCAGATCGATGCGACGCTGAACGATGCCTTCGGGCAGGCGACCGTCACCCAGTATTTCACCAATGTCAGCTCGTATTTCGTGATCCTGGAATTGCTTCCTCAGCTGCAGACGGATCCCGCTTCGCTAAACCAGCTCTATGTCAAATCGCCGACCACCGGCCAGCTGGTGCCGCTCTCGACATTGGTGACGTTCGACACCAATCACGCCGGTCCGCTGTCCGTGTCGCATCAGTCGCAGTTCCCGGCCGTGACGCTCTCGTTCAATCTCAGGCCCGGCGTCTCACTCGGACAGGCGGTCGACGCGATCCAGCGGGCGACGAACGAGATTGGCCTGCCGAGCTCGATCATCACCAGCTTCCAGGGCAACGCGCAGGCCTTCCAGGCCTCGCTATCGAGCGAGCCGCTCTTGATCCTGGCGGCGCTGCTGGTCGTGTACGTGATCCTTGGCGTGCTCTATGAGAGCTATGTCCACCCATTGACAATCCTGTCGACCCTTCCCTCGGCCGGCGCTGGAGCGCTTGCCGCCCTTTGGGTCGGCGGCTTCGACCTGTCGGTGATCGGCATCATCGGCATCATCTTGTTGATCGGCATCGTCAAGAAGAATGGCATCCTGCTGGTCGACTTCGCGATCACGCGCGAGCGCGAGGGCCATGCGCCGCTCGATGCCATTCGCGAGGCGTGCCTGTTGCGCTTCCGCCCGATCATGATGACCACCATGGCGGCAATGCTCGCCGGCCTGCCCCTGATGCTGGGGACGGGCTCGGGCTCGGAGCTGCGCCAACCGCTCGGCTACGCGATGGTCGGCGGCCTCCTGGTGAGCCAGGCGCTCACCCTGTTCACCACCCCGGTGGTCTATCTCTATCTCGATCGCCTGCAGCAGTGGCTGATGGGCAAGGTGGCGCATGCGCCGCGCGAGCGCCTCCTGGCGGCCGCGGAGTGAGGCGGGCTGGCCTCGCCGCCCGCGTAATTCACCCCCGGATCATTCGGCCTTGAGGCCGGCGAATTTGACCACCTTGGCCCATTTGTCGGTCTCCTCGGCGATGAGCCTGCCGAAGTCGGCAGACGAGAGCGGCAGCGCGGTGTCGCCCAGCTCGGCAAATCGCGCCGTGAGCATTGGATCGGCAAGCCCCGCAGTGACGGCTTGGTTGAGCCGCTCGATGGTCGCGGCAGGCGTGCCTCTCGGCGCCCCCAGGCCCAACCAACCATTCGCCTCGTAGCCCGGGACAAACTCGGCGACGGTCGGGACATCGGGCAGCACATCCAGCCGCCTCGCCGTGGTCACCGCGAGCGCGCGAAGCTCTCCTGCCCGGATATGTTCAAGTGAAGCTGGAACGCTCGCGAACAGCATTTGATTCTGCCCGCCGAGGAGGTCCGCCAGCGCAGGCGCTTCGCCGCGATACGGCACATGCAGCAGCTTGACGCCGGCCAAGAGCATGAACAGCTCGCCCGCCACATGCGCGGGCGTACCATTGCCGGCGGAGCCCATCGTGATCTTGCCGGGATTTGCCTTGGCGTAGGCGATGAGCTCGGGAACCGATCCGGCTGCGACTGACGGATGCAGCGCAAGTATAAAAGGTGCCTGAACGACGCCGGCGACCGGTGCGATGTCGCGAATGAAGTCGAAGTTGAGCTTGGCATAGAGCGATGCATTGACGGCGTTCGCCAAGGTGATCCATAGCAGCGAGTAACCGTCCGGCGCTGCATGCGCGACCGCTTCGGTGCCGATGTTTGTCCCGGCACCCGGCCGGTTGTCGATCACGAATTGCTGGCCAAGGCGCTGCGAGAGCCACTGCCCGAGCAAGCGGGCGATGATGTCCGCCCCTCCACCGGCAGGCGTGGGGACAACAATGCGCACCGGCCGCACCGGATAGGCCTGCGCCCACGCTCCACGCGAAATGGCCGGCAGCACGGCGGCGCCAGCCGCCAGGCGAAGGAAGTCTCGACGTGGAAGCTTCATGATTTGCTCGGGCGGCAACATCGACATGTTGGTGCTTGCCGGCATTTTGCCGGGCCGCACGCCTGTCGTATAGGGCGTTCAAGAACGCATGCCGATTGCAGGCCGAAAGGTCGGATCATTATCCGGCGCGCGTGGCACCACCCCATAATGATCGGACAGCATGGTGAAGGTGGCGCACCCCTCGCTCATGAGCGTGGCGAGCGCGAGACGGAGCTTTTCCTGATCGGCCTTCGACTTCGGTTTGATCGCGATCTCGATCAGCGGGGGCTGCGCATCCGGAATATCGTATTTGTCCGTCATCCGTCGGATCGCTGCAGCAATCCCGCCGTCAACCTTGCGGCAAGCGCTGCGCCATCTCCTGCTCGGTCGGCAGCCTTCCGTCCGGGGTGAGCTCGTTCACCGCATCCGGCAGATGCTGCGCAAGCCCGGAAAGCAGCTCGTCGCGCGACATTCCGGTCTGCGACATCAGCGAATTCACCTGATCGGCGCCGAGCGCCTTGCCGAGATCGCCGGGCGAGATCGCCTGATTGGGTCCGTGGCCGACCCAGGAATTGGCCGCCGCGCCCTGCCCGCCCTGCTGCAGCTGGCGGACGAGATCGCCCAAGCCGCCGCTCAGCACACTGCCAGCCGCACCGCCCCCAAGGATGCTTCCGAGCCCCCCAGCGAGGATATTGCCGAGCCCGCCGCCCCCCATGCTGCCGCCGCCAAATGCCCCACCGGTTGGCGAAGCAGGCGCGGCACCACCTTGGCCGAAGCCTTTGACCGCCTTGTAGGCGAGAAGACCAAGGATCGCCATTGTAATAGGCGACATTCCTCCGCTACCGCCCGCGCCGGGCACCGCCGCACCGCGCGGTCCGTTCTGCATGCCGTTGAGAACATCGAGCAAGCGCATTTTTACCTCCTGAAGGAATCCGTTCAGAACAAATCCCCGGGCCCAGAAAAATGATCGCACCGGGTGGTGACGGAAACAAGTCGGCGGCGGCGCTACGCGTGACCGGCCTCTCCGATTCGGCTATGTTTCGCGGACATATCGCCATGTGGGAGCTCGCGATGAGTCTTCTCTGGATCATCATCATCGGCTTCTTGGCGGGCCTCATCGCGCGTTGGCTGGCGCCCGGCCCGAATACGCCGACGGGATTTCTATTGACCACTGCACTCGGCATTGCCGGCGCCTTTGTGTCGACCTTCATCGGGCAGGCGATCGGCTGGTATCGTCCCGATCAGGGCGCAGGCTTGATCGGCGCGATCGTGGGCGCGCTGATCGTCCTGTTCGTTTGGCATCGCCTGGTCGCCAGCAACGTCATCGGCGATCCCGGTGCGGGCCCGAAGCGATAGACACGGGAGCTCAATGAGCAGCCGTAGCAGCTGAAGAGACCCGTACCCTGTCCGCCAATTGACTTTTCTGCGTTGGGTTCAGGGCATCCTCAAACGCCACGGCAAACGGGCGAATGGCGCTGATGTCATCGCTGATAGCCAGCAGCTCGTTCTCTCGCGCGTCGAGCCTTCCGAGTTGAGTGATGCGGGATTCCAGCGGACATGCCTGGTCAAGATCGCCGGCGGAGCGATAGATGGCTGCGGCAAGCTCGTAGAAGGCAACATGCTGTGTGTCAGAGAGCTGCATCTCCGACTCGATCTGCTTGACAGGAAAGCTTCGCAAATCTGTCGCCCATTCTGGGCAGAGGGATTTGGCGCTGTCTTTGGACTTGTCGTCGGAGGCTCGCGACTTGTCATCGGAAGATCGCTGCTTGGAGCGCCGGTCGGAATTGACCGGCGGAGCCACCAACGGTGTCATCGCGAACCTGACCTTTTGCTCATCATCGAGGGACTCGGAAAACGCGGCCAGTGCCGGGCGGACGCTGTTTAGGGCGTCCGCAATGAGGCGAAGCGCGGTCGCCAGAGCGTCGAGCTTTCCGCTGAGGGTCCCGGGTGTGGTGCGGGGACAAGCAGCCTCCAATTTCTCCGCGGCGCTGTTTGCCGAGCTGCGGATGCTCTCCAAAGCAGTGCGCTGGCTGTCCGTCAGAGATATGGCCTTGATGACCGCTTGCGGGCTGATCCTCTTCAGCTCGTCGGCCTGTTTGCCGCACTCTTGCAGGGTTCGACCGATCGCTGCGAAGAATGGTCCCCCTTTCTCGTGATGCTGGTCCTCATCGGCCGCGGATGCGGCGGCCGCGTGATGAGTGGAATGTGTCGCGCCGCCCGAGCACACATCGGTCAGAAGTGCGAGGAGCAGCACAGTGAGCGCAATATTGGACGTAGTGCTGAGCACTGCAGTGCGAAAGGATCGGCATTCCGACCGAACCATCGGAAATCTCCCGCCCGGCAAATTCAGGCGCCGCCGAAGTGTTCCCCGCGGAACGCTGCCGCTGGTCAAAATGATGGGAGTGCCTCGGCTCGCAACAGGCGCGCTCGAGCCCGGTACCTCACCGAGCTAAAATCGACGTGAATTGGTCAGCTCTCGGCCGCGGCAGGCGTTGATCCATAGGTGGGGCTCAACCCTGCAAAGGGGCCTAGAAACCAAGCGGAGAAGAGCTAATGTGCGACTACAGTCTTGAAAGCATCGCCAGCAGACCTGCGCGAGTCGGCGAGAAGCTGGTCATCCGTGACTTCGGCACCGGTACCCGCGGATTTTCCGGCTCGGAAGATGCGCGCGTGGCAGTTTGCCTGAGGCCAGGCACCGAGCTGTCATTTACCCAGGAAGCGAGAACCGTCAGTCTGTGGCCTTGGAGCAAAGTTGTCACTCGCCAGAAGACTGCGATCTTCCGGCAAGTCAACGAGGACCGGCCGGCAATCCACCATGATGCCTTGGAATTTGCTGACGGAGAGAGAGTGCTGCTGACCCATCTTGCGGTAGGTCAAGAGGCTGTCGTTCTCCAGTTGCCGGCAGTCCGTTCGGGTTCCACCGTGGCCGCCGACGCCAAAGAGCCGGCCACTTCGGCTTGATCCCGCTATACGCGGCTTCGAGTCCCTGGATCGGGTTGTGATCCAGTCGTCGCATGGAGGCGACGACTGGCACACAGCGTGCACGCCTCCGACCAACGGGTCTTCTGACGTCGCAGGGCGCGAAAGATCAGGGGATTGCTGTTGTTCATTGAAATACGCAATCTTGTTGTAGGTCTTTCCTGGCGGTCGAAATCTGACAGAGGCGCTCTGATTCCGCCGCCAACCTGTAAAACTTGCTTGCCTCAAGAAGGCAGGACAATAAGTTGACGGCGATCTTCTGGACACTTCTGGTTGATCAGTCGACGAGCGGGCACGCGGCCACACTTCGCCGATCTACGCTCTCATTTTGACTTCGATCAGGGTGCGGCCCCCCAACGAAAACTTAATCATCTCGCTCTCTCGCTTGTCCGCAAATGAGCTTCGCGTTGCCGTAATGCGGTCATCGCTGCGGCCTCTTGAGACCACATTGTCCGCTACGGTCCCCCGCGAACCTTGAGAATACCAACAACAAGAGGGCGAGATGACCCGATCACTCAATGTTGTCTGCAGCGTCGCGGCGGCACTTTGCGTCGGCGGCTTGGCGGCTCTCTCGGCGAGCGCGGCGACGCTGGCCGCACAGGCTACTTCCGAGCTGGTCCAAGCCACGCCCGATTGCAGCTCCGAAATCGTGCCGTCGACAGATGCAGCGCCTCCCTGCGCCGAGAACCAGGATGCGGCGGCCGATCGCGCCTATCTGGTCGAGACCGCGAGCCCCGGCTTCACCATGATGCTGCAGGGCCCCGACGTGGCGATCGGACGCTTGCACCCCGAGTTCGTGCATCGCCTCGCCGGCGCGATCCGCGAGGCCAGAGCCGCAGGCCTGGAGACGGCGGGAATCTTCTCCGCCTACCGGCCACCCGCATTCGGGGTGGGCGGTTTTTCCGACAAGTTCAACTCGCTTCATTCATATGGTCTTGCCGTCGACATGGCCGGCGTCGGCGGACCCGGTAGCGTCGAGGCCAAAACCTGGTACGAAATCGCTGCCCGGCACGGCGTCGTCTGCCCCTATGGGGTTGAGAGCCGTACCGAATGGAATCATTGTCAGCCGACTTGGCTCAAGATCATCCACACGGAAAATCCCCTCCGTGAGACCATAACGGCCGATGGCCCCGTCAACCTCGACAACATGTTCGAGGCCGGCAGTGCCGTCATCGACAGCCCGCCGGAGAATCCGAGCAATGAAGCTCACGTCGGATCGGCGGCGGCTCGAAGCGAACCTCACGACGACCACAAGACCGAGTTGGCCCGCAGCGAATGCGGAGCGGAGCCAAAGTCGGGATGCTCGACCGATAAGCACGCTGCCGCGGCGACGCGTTCGCACGCAGTCATGGTCGCACAGGGTCTGGTCCCGCACGCACACTGCCAGGAAGAGGTTCACCCGCATGGAGGCGGATGCGTAGCGTCCCGGGCCGGCCAGACCGCCGAGCGACGAGGAACGCGGGCACGCCAAGCTGCTTATAAAGGCGCGCGCGAGAGCCACCGCGCGTAATCGCCCCTTCGCCACAGGTTATGCTTCCGCAATACGGCGCCGCAATGTCTCGAGCTCCTCCCGCGCCTTCCGGAAATTCGTGACGTCGCGGCCGGAGGCGTAGATGTGTCCGTCTTCCACGGCAAACCACGATACCCAGCGATAGCGGCCATCCTTGCTCCGTACGCGGTACTCGACGTCGCGAACTTCGCGTCCCGCCGCGAGACCGGAGAGCGCCGCGCACACGCCTTCGCGGTCTTCGGGATGGACGAGCCAATCACCGCTCTTGCCCATCAGCTCATCGGTATGCGGACACATTCGCGGTCCTGGGCTCCTGCTCCTGGTAGCCGCCGGGCTGCTTCAGGCACGAGTGCCGCACCGGCGCATTGATGCGCTGGCTATCGGGCCGGACGGTCCCTTGCAGTCTGAAATCGCACCACGATCTGATCGAGGCGCAACCACTTGACCCTTGACGAGAGAGAGGGTGTCCAATGAGTCAAAGTATCGACCGCCAAGCAAGCGGCCAACAAGCTGGATTTCCGGGTGTTACCCGTAAGGTTCTCGAACGACTTTCGTTGCCCGGCGATCATCGGGAGCTTGTCGTTGTTGAGGTGACCTATCCACCCGGTGGCGTGGCTCCGTCCCACCGACATCCCGTTGGGGAGTGGTCTTCATCATCGAAGGTGTTGCCGAATCAGCTTATGGTAGCGACGCTCCACGACAGTATCGGGCAGGCGAGACCTTGCAGGATCGAGCCGATATTCCACACACCCTCTTTCGCAATTGTGACCCGGAACGTCCGCTTCGCTTCCTGACCATCTACGCGCTCGAACCGGGGCGCTCCTACACAATGCAGCCATAAGGTCAGTCGACGCCATTTTCAGGTGGTGTCTTCGCGTGTTCGCTTCGGAAGTCCGGTGACCACCCCGATCTGGTCGGGCGCTAGAAATCCGGCTTCTCCGCCTGCGGGACCGGGGCAAGCCCCTGATGGAAATAATCTTCGTGGTTTTCGGCGCAGACCATTTCGTGCAGCGGCACCTCCTCTGCGCGGTGGTCGATCCGGTAACGCTGGACTGCATTCCAAGGCATCGTGAAGGCGCCGGGATCCTCGACGTGCACGTTCACCACCATGGATTGGCCGTCCGATAGCAGGCGAAAGCGCTCCACCACATGCAGCTGCGTGGTGTGGGGGGTGCGATAATTGTCGATATAGGTCCGGTCATTGAGGCCGATCGTATCGACCACCAGGGTATCGCCGTTCTCGTAATGGCCGACCGATTCTCCGTACCATGAGGGCTTCGGATCAGAGCTGTGAGCGACGTTCAAGTAGACGTGGCGCAGCTGAAAATCCTGGCCCCAAGACATCACCACCTTATCCGGGGTCTGGATGAAGAAAATCGGATGCACCGGATAGAGCAGAAATCCCGGCGCGCCGTGCGGCCAGCAGCGTGAGCGGGCTGTGAAGCCGACCTTTCCGGCGAGCACTTCCGCGTTCGACTTTCGCATCGCTTCGACCACCCACGGCTGCAAGATCGGGTTGGTCAGGTCGGCGATCATTTCGGTTTCCTGTGCCGCGGCCTGCCTCGGCACATACGGGAAAGAATTCGGTACATAAGGATGCGTCGGATCGGAGCGCACCGGACCAGGACCGGAATCCGGTTGGATGAACTCGTCGCCGGGCGGCTTGAGCCAACCAGTGAGGCTGTCCGGAGAAAAATTGGGGACCTTGTCGGCAGCCAGAGCCGACCCGCAAGATCCGACCGCGCACGCAACCGCTATCGAGGCCGCCCAGCTTCCCCATCGCGGCCGCGCGTCGGCATCTACCATGCACTTTCGCATCAGAGCCTCCATCACGGGCGAGCTCAGCCCTTCGGCCTTCCGAACAATCACTCCACCTTGATCCCGGCGGTCCGGATCACCCTGCCCCATTTCTCGGTCTCGCCGGCGATGAGCTTGCTGAAATCGGCCGGTGAGCCGGGCAGCGGTGTGCCGCCCAGAGCGGCCAGCTGAGCCTTAATCTTGGGATCGGCCAGCGCGGCATTGATCTCGTTGTTGAGCTTGGCGACGACCTCGGCCGGCGTGTTCCTTGGCGCGCCGATGCCGAGCCACAGGCTTGTCTCATAGCCCGGCACAAAGTCGGCCAACGGCGGAACGTCCGGCAGCAAATCCAGGCGCTTGGTCGCGGTCACCCCCAACGGCAGCAACTTCCCGGCCTTGATGTACTCGATCGATGTCGGCAGATTGTCGAACATCACCTGCACCTGTCCGCCCAGGAGGTCGGTCAGGGCAGCTGGCGAGCCGCGATACGGCACGTGCACCATGTCGATGCCGGTCATCATCATGAACAGCGCGCCCGCCAGATGAGAGCTCGCTCCATTTCCCGCCGACGCCATCGTGACCTTGTGCGGGTTTGCCTTCGCGTAGGCGATGAACTCCGGCACCGTTTTGGCCGGGAACGAAGGGTTGACCTCCATCACCCCGGGCGTGCGCATCAGGCTCGCAACCGGAGCGATGTCGCGGATAAAGTTGAAGTTGAGGCTTTCGTAGAGCGTCGCATTGAGCGCGTTCGACAAGGTGACCAGAAGCAGCGTGTATCCGTCCGGCGGAGCACGCACGACCGCCTCGGTCGCCATGTTGCCGGCAGCGCCGGGTCTGCTCTCGACGACGAACGACTGGCCGAGCCGCTCCGACAGCCATTGACCGATCACGCGCGCCAGCGTGTCGCTCGTGCTGCCCGGCAAGAATGGAACGAGCACGCGGACGGGCCGCGTCGGATAGTCGATCGCGCCGGCAAAGCGGGAGGCGAGCGGCACCGCTGCGGCGCCCAGCGCAAGACCAAGCAAGCTCCGGCGCTTCACTTAAATCCCCTCGAGTTGGCTTGCCCCCACCCAAACCCTCCCGGCTCGCGGTGAGGGAAGGAGCGGAGATCAGAAATCAGGCTTGTCGGCTGTCGGAAGATGCGCATTCTTATCGGAGAACTGATTTTGCTGATAGTCGTGCTGCACATTCTCGGCGCAGACACGCTCCTCCCACGGGCTCGCGCTGCGACCATACGTGATGGTCGCCGACCAGGGCGTGGTGAAGACGCCCGGATCCTCCACGGTGAACTCGAGCTGCAGGCCCTTGCCCCGATAGTTGGGATCAACGGCGCCACCCGAGCGTGGCCACTCCTTCTCGGCTAATGCGATTGCCTGCTTGGTGGTCTCGTAATCGATAAGGCGATAGCGCTCGACCACATGCAAGGCTTCGCTATACGGAGTGCCGAACCGATCGATCATCCGATAAGGCCCGAGCTTGACCCCTATAGTGTCGATGACAAGGTTTTCGCCTTCGTAATGGCCGACCGAATCGCCGTGCAAGGTGGGCGTGACCTTGGCCGGATGCGCCTGGTTCAAGCGCACGGTGCGGAAGTCGCTGTCGTGCGGGTAGACAAGCGTGACCTTGTCGGGCTGTTGCAAGATCTGAAGGAAGAAATTCCAGAAGATATACGGCACGGGATTGATCAGACACATACTGTCCGGGTCCGGAAAGGCGTGGCCCGACAGCGAGATTTCCCCGAGCTTCTTGACCACTTCCGCGGCCTCAGGCTTGAGGATCGGATTGGTGTAATCGCCGACCAGCTGATCAAAATTGCTCGCGCCGGAGGGTAGCCGCGATCTGTTGCGCACCGGGCCTGGCCCCGAGAGCTGAGGGCCGAAGCCGAGGCCTGGGTGCGCCCACAAGCCGGAAAAATCCGGGATCGATTGCGGCGTGCCTTGCGCGCCGCTGCCGGCCCCCGGCGCCTGCCCGAAGGCCGGAGCCGCAACCGCGCCCGCAACGACAATTGCCAAAAGCAAGTCTGATCGCAGATGCATGTCACACTCCGAGCTTGTTGGCGAAGTCGGTGAAGTCCTTTCCCACGACGTCGAACGAGCCGCGCGGCGTGGCCTCGCCGGTCCCGGGCCCGCCTTCGCCCGGGCGTCCAATATGGCCGGTGCGCAGCCCGAGCTTCTGGGCGGCAGAGAGATCGTTGCTGTGCGCCGCGCACATCATGACTTGCTCAGGCTTGAGGTTGAACGCCTCGCACGTCATCAAATAAACCTTCGGCTGCGGCTTGAATCCCTGCGCGATCTCTGAGCCGAGGATCGCATCCCACGGCAGGTTGTTGCGCCGTCCGATGTCGGCCATCAGAGCAATGTTGCCGTTCGAGCAAGGCGCCATCAGGAAGCGCTTGTGCAAGCGCGCGAAGGCCGGTCCCACGTCCGGCCAGGCATCGAGCTTGTGCCAGGCAAGCGTGAGCTCCGCGAGCGTCGGCTCGCTGAGCCTGTCGATTCCGAAGCGGGGCAAGATGCGCTCGAGATTCTCCCGATGCAGGATGTCGAGCTTGACGAAAGCGCGCCGCCCGCTGCGCACCTCATCCATGCTCGGCCCGTACTCGTTGCGCCAGGCGTCCGCAAACGCGAGCCAATCGATATCATGGCCCATCGGCTTGAGTATTCGCTCCGTTTCGCGGGCGACGCCGTTGCGCCAATCTACGACCGTGCCGAAGGTATCGAATACCAGCGCCTTGACGTCGGGCATCGGCATTGCGGCGCCTTGTGCGCGCGCCGAGCGCAGCGCCAGCGGCACGGTGAGCGCGCCCATCGCCACTGCGGCGGCCGCACCGTGAATGACATTGCGACGACTTGCGTTGAACATGGAGTGCTCCTCGGCGCCGGTTCTCGCTTCCACGCCAGTTGATGCACACAATTTCGGACGCGACGGCCTCTCACTCCTTCGCCCCAACGGAGAGAAGGGGATGAGGGGGCCAGCGGCGCTATTGCGAATCACCGCCCCTCACCCCGACTGAACCGCCTCGCCACTCGGCTAGGCGCGCAGCACACGCTTGCCCGCCAGCACGGTCTCGGCCGGGAACAGCCGTTGCTTGCCGGTGCGCGTGCCTTTGTAGTTGTCAAGGAACTCGAAGGAGCCCTCGCGCAGGTCCATGATCGACACGTCTGCCGGCGCACCCGGATTGAGCGTGCCGCGATTGTCGAAGGAGGAGAACACGCGCGCCGCATTGACGGTCGCGCGTGCAATGACCTCGTTGAGCGGCATGCCGAACATCAGGAATTTCGACATGACATTGGGGAAATCGACGACGCCGCTCGTCTTCGATGTGACATTCCAGTCCGTGGAGAAGGTATCGGGCCAGAATCCTTGCTTGACCGCACGCTCGACGGTTGCCCAGTCGAAGTGATCGGCAACGCCGTTGCCGAAGTCGAACAACACGCCGCGTCGCCGCGCCGCCGTCACATCGGGGATGAGCCGGCCCTGGTCGTCGAGGATGCCGTTCGGATTTGGCGCGTACATATGGGTGACGATGTCGCCGCGCTTGAGCAGCGGCAGGATGGCGCGCATCGGCGACACGGTCTGGCCCATGTGGATCATCACCGGCAGGCTGAAGGGAGCAGCCGCCTCCTGCGCGCGCCGCAGGGCTTCGAGATCGTTGGGGCCGGCAACGTTCTCCGACAGCCGTGCCTTGACCCCGATGACGACGTCGCGATTGCGCACGATCGCGCCTTGGGCCAGCGCCACATTGGCGGCGTTGATGTCGTGCAGCTCGCCGGCGGCAGTGACCCCGGTGCGCGAGATATTCACCAGGACGCGGCCGATCTGCGGCGCGCCGCGGGCGACCGCGGCGACCTGATCGATATTGTCGGCGCCACCCGATCCGGCATCCACCCAGCCGGTGATGCCGTCCAACAGGGCCATCGGCGGCCCCTCCTTGCCGCGGCCGGCATGCGTGTGAATGTCGATCAGCCCGGGCGCGACGATCTTGCCGCGCGCATCGATCGTCTCGGCGGCGTCGCCCTCGAGATTGGTGCCGACCGTAACGATCGAGCCGCCCGCGATCGCCACGTCGCGAACCGCGTCGAGCCCGACCGAGGGATCGATGACGCGTCCGCCCTTGATCACCAGGTCATAAACGGCCGCACGCGCATTGGAAGCGCCGGCGAAGAGCGCCGCACTGGCGGCGCCGACGAACTGACGTCGGTTCAGCATGTGAATAGCTCCTCCCTTGGCCTTATGGTCGGTTGTCTGCGATCGATTGCCTGCGACCCGATTGTTTGTGATCGATTGCATTCCGAAGCCGCTCGAGCCGCAGCCTCCTGGACGGACTAACTGCCGCCTGGGAATCCCGGCATTGCGGCCGGCACGGTCAATTCTGGCCGCATTGCACGGCCGGTTTCAAGCGGCACCTTGCCGATTTGCTCAAGACCGAACCAATAGAGGCCTATGGGCCTTCCGATCCACGCAGCCATGGGACTTGGCTTGCCGCATCAAGCGGTCAGGGCTACCCTTTGCGCGACCGAATTCAAGTTTCGGAGCCCGCATCATGAGAAGGTTGGTCCTGGAGACCACGGCGCCGTTTCAAGGCCTGCCGGAGCTCGTGGCGTTCCACGAAGGCCTGTTCGCCAAGGAGGGCCTCCAGGTCGAATGGGCGGACCGGGACAAGGGAGTCGCCAAGGAAGTCCGGACTGACGTGACCAGCCCGAAAATGGTCGATCCCTTCGCCAGCCATGGCCGGCTGTTCGAGCAGGGACAGGCGGACATGTACAATGCCTGCGAATGGGGCAATTACTGCCGCGTGCAAGCGACGGGCGCCGGGAGCAAGCAGCTTGGACGCCGCGCCATCGTGACTTATTCGGCGCTGGTGGTCGCACCGCAGTCGCCCGTATACACCCCGCAGCAGCTGGCCAACCGCGTGATCGGGGTGCCGTTCTTTTTCGGCACGCATTATATCGTGCTGCACATGCTGCAGGGCTTTCTGCGGCGCGACGAGATCAAGCTTTGCAGCGCCCCGAACGGCTCGCGCTATCGGCTTGACGCACTGCTCCACGGCAAGGTTGATGCCGTCTCGCTCACCGAGCCGCACGTCACGCTCGCCGAGAAGAAAGGCTGCCGGATCGTCTGCTCGGCCTTCTTCCACGGCACCGAGGTCGCATCAGATCGCGTGGACGCCGAAACCTATGCGGCCTTCAATCGCGCGGTGCGCGAGGCAGTCAGGCGCATCAATGCCGACAAGCGCTCATACCTCCACTATTTCATCGATTATCACGGCGCGACGGATCCGGAGGTTGCGGCGCTCACGATCGATGATCTGCGCGAAAGCCGCCTCGTGGTCTGCGATCCGGCGCCGATTCCCCTCGACGAAATGCAGCGCACGTACGATTGGCTCAAAAGCTGGGGCATGCTGGAAGAGACAGCGTCGCCGCTGCAGCTGGTCAATACGGACCTGCAGCGGCAGGTGCACGCGGCGGAATAGCGCGGGACGACCTGCTCAAGAGTCATTGCTGCGAAAGCAGGAACCATATCGCCGCGCACTGTCATATCTGCACAGGCATATGGGTCCCGGGTCTCGCCATCAGCGCGTTTACGCGCGTCATCGACGCGCTATGGCTCGCCCGTGACGACCAGCCTGAGCAGTCACGCGTCCCTGCGCACGATGGCGACGCAGGTGATGTCGTCGGACTGGGGAGCGCCCTTCACGAACTCGGTCACGCGCTTGATGACGTGCTCGACCAGCGCGCGCGCCGGTTCGCCGCGCTTCTCGAGCATGGCGTGCCGCAGACGCTCGTCACCGAATTGGGCGAGCTGAGCGTCTTCGGCTTCCGTCACTCCGTCGGTGTAGAGCAACAAGACATCACCGGGCGCCAGTGCAATCGTCTGCGGCACATACGGGACCTCGGCGACCGCCAGCGGCGGACCGCACGCGCGCAGGCTTTCGAACACGTCCCCGGCACGGCGCAGGACCAGGGGCGGATTATGCCCGCAATTGCAGTAGGTCAATGTGCCGGTGGCAAGATCAAGCACGCCGCAGAACAGTGTCGTGAACATGACCTCGGTATTGTTGGCTACCAGGAGCTCGTTGGCGGCTTCGATCTCCGCCTGCAGGTCCTTCCCGAAGCGGACCACCAGCCGCATGACGGTTTGGGTGACCGCCATGAACAGCGAAGCCGGCACGCCTTTGCCACAGACATCGCCGACCGAGATCATGATCCGCGTGTCGTCGAGCTTGACGATGTCATAGAGATCACCGCCGACCTCGCGCGCCGGAATCATGCGCGGGAAGATGTCGAACTGGCCTTCGCTCAGACCGTCCGGCTGCAGGCTCGGCAGCATGGTCCGCTGGATGGCAGCGGCGCTCGCGAGCTCCGCCTCGTGCGCGCGTCGCTTGGCGAGTTGCACGGCCATTTCGCGATCAGCGATGACCAGGCGCGCCGCGATGGTTATGCCGAGCGCGATGAGCGCGGCGAGCTGCGGCTCGAACAACGGCAGCGCCAGCGCTTGCCGAAAGGCGAGCGTTGCGCCGGCACTCCACACGACCGCAATGCCCAGGAACGTCAACACAGCCCCAACGGGCCCCAGCGTCAGTGCGGCCGCAACCGACGGGAGCGCCAAAACGAACGCCGCGGCCGCGATGGCGGTGCGGCCCAATTCGGTCAATACGTCACCGCGCAGGAGATTGTTCACCGCCGTGGCATGGACGTACACGCCGGCGATCGAGTCGCGCGCGAAAGCCTGACCGGCCGCGGACGGCGGCAGTGCGCAGCGATCTGCCCTCGCTCCTTCGGGCGCAGTGGCAAAGCGCTTGGAGGTTATCTTGCGGTCTTCGACGTCGAGCAACGTGCCGATCAGCACCACCTTGCCCGCGAAATTGCGTCGGAAGAAGTCCTTGTCATCCTTCTCCGCGCAGGCGCTCAAATCGGCGAACGAATAGGTCGGGATGTCGTCGGCGCCGCCCGCGAAGTTGAGCGTGATCGTATCCGGCACGGCGCCGGCGGTCGCGAGCCTGGCCGCGACCGGCTGACCGCTCGCGCGCGCGGCCAGCTCCGCCGCCATCGACGGAACGCCCTCGCCGTCGACCGTGAATGTGAGCGGGACGCGGCGAATCACCTCGTCGGGATCGGTATAGGCGTTCAGAGCACGAATGTTCTTCCCAAATCCGACTGCGGCACGCTGCCCTGGCGAGGGCAGCACCGGACTATCCTGATGCTGAACCTCTCCGAGCACCACCTTGCCGGCGCGCGCGCTTAATGCGAGCGCACGCAGAAAATCGCGATCGAACCCGCGCAGGCGCCCGCCCAGGGTCTCGTCGCCGAACGGAACAGTGGATTGCTCGATCGAGGTCGGGAACACGACGTCGAAGCCCACGACCTTGGCGCCGCCTTCAACGATGGCGGTCAGCACCCGGGCAAGCTCGGGCGTCCATGTGACGGTCGGAGTGCCCTCGAATGGCGGCGTTCGGAAGGTTTCCTCATCGAACACGACCGCGACCGCAGGCGAGGAGCCAGGCTCATACGCATTGCCGAAGACGCGCCAGCGCAACAGAGTCAGCACGTCGATCGAAAGCCCCCGCAGTCCATTCAATGCGGGGGAAGCCGCCAAGAGGCTTGCGCAGAGCGCTATGAGGAGAGCGGCCCCCGCCGCACGCAGTCGAACGGGGATCTTGAACACCCGGCGGCCAAACAGCTCTATTGGAAGCGGACCAGGCGACTGACGATCGGCGCCGGGCCGGACTTGGCCTTTGCATCGATCTGGAAGCTCACCATGTGGTCGCCGATGGTCGCGTCGTATATGGCGCCGGGAGCAAGAGAAAGGTTGGCCTGGCTGAGGTCGTAATAGCCCGCGGCAGCCGCGGCCTCATCGAGCTTGACCTCATGACGTTCATGGTGGCGCCCCTCCCGCACGATCACCAGGGTCCGCTCGTCATCCGCCAGCTTGGGGAGCTTGAGCGCCGGCGTCCGCGCAAAGAGGAGCGGATGAATATCGGCGCTTTGCAGCCGGAACGCGGTGGCCGCGCTCTTGCTGGCCTCCGGGGAGGAGAGCCTTATCTTGCCGCCGTCACACGGGACCGTGGTCCTGACAATCTGGCCGTCCTGAACATTGCTCTCGTCCGCACCGACCACAACCGTCCCGCCGGTAATGGTCTCGTGCTCGCAGGACTTGAGATAGCTGAGAACAAGCGTGTCCCCGGCCCCAAGCTTGATCACCTGACCCTTGCCGACATAGTCCATGAACTCGATGTCCGCCGTGGTGCTCTTCACATCCTCGACCAGTGCGGTCGGCACCAGCGGCGCCGGGGCACGCGCAGAAACCTGCGTGGCAGCGGTTACCCCAGCAATCACCAAGGCCACGGTCAGCGTTCTGGCGCTCATAGCAGGACCTCCGTGTCCCAAAATGTCGCGAATCTGTCCCGAATGCGCTCCCAAGGGAGCGTTTAACATGAGTGTCGACGATCTGCATAGAGGTTCAATGTATTAGGACTTTTCTGCCGTCTGGCCGGGCAAATGAGCTAAAGGACGACCCCGTGGCGGCTATGCCGCAAGGCGAGCGATATTGCTCGCCTTCTTCAGCCCCCTGTAATTGCGAGCCGCGCCGGTGGACGGGGCTGCTTCGCAAGTCCGTGTTCGCGCCAGCGGACGATATGATCCCTAACCGGGGCATAGGCGACATCTCTGGCACCGCGCGGTGGCGGCCAGATTGCTGTTGCGTCCACCTCAAGACCTTGCCGTTCGATTGCGTTTTCGATAGCCAGCCGGCTGCGGCGCCGCTCGGATTCGACCCGCGCCAAGGTCTTTCCTCGCACAACCGCGCGCGGGATGCTTCTCTCCGCCAACGCGACCACCGCATCGCGAACCGCGCGCACCTCAGGGGGCACCGTCAGGCAAAAATCGGCATCGAAGAACGCATCGCGACCGCCAAGGCTGGGGGTTGTCACAATGGGGAGCCCGGCCAGCAGATATTCCATGCTTGCGTACATGGCGCCTTCGACTGGCGACAGACAAAGCCCGACGGATGCCTGGTTGTAGATCCGGTTGACATCCTCGGCGCCGATCCATGACGGCAATCCGTCGACGAGCGGATTAGCCAGCCGGTGCTGTGGCGAGCGGCTCAGGATTCGTTGCATGTAGACGCGACTGGCGCTTGGCGACATCTCGCCGGTGCAATACGCGATGTGGATTACCCGCTCGATCCCGGCCGCGAGATAATGGCGCTTAAACCGGCAAAGCCGTGCATTGTAAACTGCGTCATAGGCGACCGCGACATCGCCCAGCGGCCGAAATGTGTGTTCGGATACCAACAGATTGTGATTGGCGGCGATCGCAACGAGCCCGGCCGCGTCGAGAAGCTCCTGCTCGAGCGGCGTGTTGCACAGAAAGACGAGGGCGTGCTTAGGAAAGCGCGACCGGTGGAGCTCGGCACCGAGCCTCGCGGATTCGACCAGCTTTGGATTTTCCAGGCTCCAATAGATGAGCAGAAGGAACAACGCACGCTCCTCAGGAAAGTGGGAGCCCAGTGCTTCGACCATCCAAAGCGGACGCTCGCCCCCAAAAGGCAGCAAGAACACCGGCGGGCGATGTGACACGACCGAGGCGCCGCAGACTCGTCTTGCAGACAGGATTTTCAGTAGTCGCGGGCTCTTTGCGAGATCGAGCCGGTCGATGCGCCGCTGTGCAGCCTGACGCAGCCGATGCGCGAAGTTGTCAACGCGCAACCGGAGCCTCGCCCTCGGATCAAGCGGAATGGCCGTCGCCTCAGCGACGGACTCGATCTGCAAGTTGTCCATTGGCGCCCCTGGATGGCCAACGAGCCATTCCCCCACAAATCACAGCTCCTCGCCACGTCCCATCATTCAAGTCTCGGCATCTGCACAGCGGATGTTCCGGAATCATGAACGCACCCGATGTCTCATGGCTCGCGCGCCGGCGGCATCAGCACGCTGGGCGAGCGACACGCCGGGCGCTGGCCGCTGCAGTCCCGAAAGGAAAGATCGCGGGCGAGACAGATGCGCACCTCCCGCAATCGCGTACGGTCGCAGTCGATCGTGATACCGGCTCTTGTCAGGCCCGGATTGGCATTGATGAAGCTCGCGATCACGTCTTGTGGCGCGACCTTGAGCGGCGTCTGCGGATTGTCGTATTCGGGCGGGATCGCGACTTTCTCGCGTGCCTTGCGGATTAGCTCGAAATAATCGCGGGCGGCAAGCCCGGAGCAAGTGCCGTGCGTATCCCATTCGTGATAGACGAGCTGCGGTGCCGGCATCAGATCGAGCATGCCGTCGACGATACGGTGGTCCAGCCGCGGGGCGGGCACCTCACAGTTTTCCGGAAAGCCTTTCTCGTATTGCGGCCACAGGCCGTGCACGACAAAGGAATAGGGCCGACGGCCGCACTGCGGCTCGCCCACGGCGCCGTGCGCCGTCGCGCAAAACGACGGCGACCAGGAAAGTGAGAGCACGTAGTAGTCGAAATCGCCCGGCACGTTCGCGTGCTCCTGTGCCAGCAGGGTTCCGGCCGGGACATCCAGCAGGGCGAGCAGGCATCCGAGCGTCGCCGTCATCCGACCCATATCCTCGCTCCATCGACTGATTTGACCGAGCACTGTTAAGAGAAATCCCATAGTGCTCGTCAAGAGGTGCACGAGAGTGCTGCATCATGATGGGCACCGACTTGCTCGCCACGGCTCGTTGGCTCGATCTCGATGAGCAGCGCCGGTCGGTGCTCGACCGAACCTTTTGCGCAAAACGCGGCGTGTCGAGATTCTGCCGCCAGGGCATTTTGTGGGCGTCCCCCATCTCAGTCGCGCAAGCGACTCCGCAATCACCAATGGCAAGCAGGAACAAACAACCATCCGCTCAGTTGCTCGTCCAATGGACAAGGAGTGAAGGCAATGAACAAAACATTAGCTCTACTGGGCATCGCGGTGTCGGCCTGGTTGCCGAATTCAGCTATGGCTCAGCCGCGTGACTCAGAGAGTTATCGCCATTATTTGGCGCGTCAATATTGGATACGTTATCACGATAGCCATTATACAAACCGCGCCAACGCCCTCGAGCATGGCAGCAATGCTTCGACAGATACCACTTCCAGAACTGAGCGAAGCGTCAATGGCGGCGCCAACCCCTCCGCTACTGTATTTGGACAGTTCACAAGCTCAGGAAGCCCGGGCGGTACCGGCATGAGCGGCACTTCCGGCCGGTTCTCCAGCCGGGACCCCGGCGGCGGAAACGGCAGAGGCACCACCTCGGGTCGCGGCGGCTCCGGAGGCGATGGCAGGGGCGGTGGAGACAAGGTCGGTGGCGGTAAGGGCGGTGGAGACAAGGGTGGCAAGGACGGCGGCGGTGGTGGTGGCGGCGGTCACGACCGCTGAGGCGACACGTTAAGCACGCGCGTAGATGCCGCTCGAAAGCAAGGCGGCAGGCAAACAGCCGGGGGTGGTTCCGGCTCTCTTTTCTGGCGCGGTCTCCCGGGTTTGCGCTTATCCCGCGGCCTGCCCCTTGGCAGCTGGCTGCAGGCCTATCTCTTTCCTACGCTCCGCCGACGTAATCGTGTTGGCGAGCAGCATCGTTACGGTCATCGGCCCGACCCCGCCCGGCACCGGCGTGATGTAGGAGGCTTTCTCGCGCACGCCCTCGAAGTCGACATCGCCGGTAAGCTTGCCATTGGGCAGCCGATTGATCCCGACATCGATGACGGCCGCACCCGTGCGCACCATCTGCGGCAGGATCAGCCGCGGGTGCCCGGCCGCCACGACCAGCACGTCCGCCAGCATGGTGAACTGCGCGAGGTCGCGCGTCTTGGCGTGACAGATGCAGACGGTCGCATCCTTCTGCATCAGCATCAGCGCCATCGGCTTGCCGACGTTGTTGCTTGCCCCGACAACCACCACGTTCTTGCCTTCGAGCGGGATCTGCTCGTGCTCCAGAAGCTTCACCACCCCGTAAGGCGTGCAGGGCGGGAACACCGTGTTTCCCACCACCAGCCCGCCCACATTGTAGAGATGGAAGCCGTCGACGTCCTTGTCGACCGAGATCGTGCCAAGGATCACGCCGAGGTCGAACGCCGGCGGCAGAGGCAGCTGCACCAGGATGCCGTGCACATCGGGATCTTCATTGAGGCACTTGATCTGCTCGATCACGAGCTGCGGCGCGACTGTCCTGGGGAAGGTGAACTTGTAGGAGCGGATACCCACTTCCTCGCAAGCCTTGATCTTGTTGCGGACATAGATCAACGAGGCCGGATTTTCGCCGACCAGGATGACGGCAAGCCCAGGGCTGAAGCCATATGACTGTCGCAGAGCCTCGACCCGGCGCCGACATTCCTGGCGTAACGCGCGCGCTACCGCCAATCCGTCGATAATCTTGGCTACCACTTTGCAGCCTCGATGCCTGGCGAGCCCGGTCGGCTAGCGACCTGTTCCAACCGATACACGTGCCTCACAGCGGCCATCGATCGACAGATTAGGACTCTTTGAGCTGTCAAAGTAACGCTCACATCAATATATCGCGTTCGCACCATATCGTATTCGCACCACGGTGAGCCCGCGGTTGCTGAATGAGCAAGGAGGAGCTGGCGTGTCCGTGCTGTTTACACCGATTCGCGTAAGCCAACTTGAGCTCGCCAACCGTATCGTGATCGCGCCGATGTGCCAATACTCGGCGGCGGATGGTTGCATGACCGACTGGCACCTCATCCATCTCGGGCATCTCGCACTCTCCGGCGCGGCATTGCTGACTATCGAGGCGACAGCGGTTCTGCCGGAAGGGAGGATCACTTACGCCGATGTGGGACTCTGGAACGATGCGACACGCGACGCGATGGGGCGGATTTTGGAGAGCGTCCGCCGCTGGTCCGACATTCCAATCGCCATCCAGCTCGCCCATGCCGGCCGCAAGGCCTCGACCGAGGTGCCGTGGAAGGGCGGAAGGCAGATCCCGTCGGGTAAAGTCAACGGCTGGCGGACGATGGCGCCGTCAACGATCTCCTTCCGTGACAATGACCAGCCGCCGGTAGCGCTCGATCGCGACGGTCTCAAGGAAACGCGCGAAGCATTTGTTGCCGCGGCCCGGCGCGCCGCCCAGCTCGGCATCGATGCGATCCAGCTCCATGGTGCGCACGGATATCTCCTGCATCAGTTCCTCTCGCCTCTCTCCAACAAGCGCGTCGATGAATACGGCGGCAGCCTCGAAAACCGCATGCGCTTTCCGCTCGAAGTTTTTGCCGCCGTCCGCGCCGCCTTTCCTCCCGGCCGGCCAGTGACGATCCGCGTATCGGGCACCGACTGGGCGGAGGGCGGCTGGGACATCGACCAGACGATCGCGTTCGCCCAGGCGCTAGAGGCGCAGGGCTGCAGCGCCATCCATGTGTCCAGCGGCGGCCTCACCCCGACGCAGAAAATCCCGGTCGGGCCGAGCTATCAGGTGCCGCTCGCCAGGGCCGTGAAGCAGGCAACGCGCATGCCGGTCGTCGCGGTGGGGCTCATCACCGAGTTCGAGCAGGCGGAAGCGATCGTCGCGACCGGCGATGCCGACATGATCGCGCTGGCCCGGACCATCCTCTACGACCCCCGTTGGCCGTGGCATGCTGCCGCACATTTCGGCGAGCGCGTGCGGGCACCCGATCAGTACTTGAGATCACAGCCGCGGAACTATCCGCATCTCTTCGATTTCGGCAATTGAGCGGGGCCAGCGGAGAAAATTGAACGCCTCGTAAGCCCCTAGTACCCGACCCTTCCGACTGTCACCGTGACCATCGTAAGCCCTCCTACGCATACCAGGCTTGCGCAATTGCAGGCAGGCTCTCGCGCAGCGCGTGCCGATTTTGTTCCCGCACATTCGCGGATATCCATTCCGGAACTTTGGAACAAGGGCGCGCGCCCCAACTTAACCGGGTAGGCAACAAAAAAGGAGATTCCAATGCTTGGGAAAAGCACAGCCATCCTGGCTGCTGCCATGCTGATGGTAGGCACCATTGCCACAGCGCAAGCCGCGAACGACAACCAGTCGGACCCGACTCGCGGTTACGCCTACGGGCCGATGGGGCAGAGAATGGGCGGCGGCGCCGTTAATCCGAATGCTCACCTGTCGACCGGTGGTCGGCGCGGGGGCGTGCACGTTGCTCCGCGCGTCGGCGCGTATCCTCCCGGCCCGTCTCCGCTTGGCGCATATGCTTACGTGCCCTCGTCGAGATACGGCCACGTGTCCCGTTCGCGATTCCGACATCCGATATGGGGATATCAGGACTAACACCGTAAGGCCGGACGGGCAGTTCTGAGAATGCTTACATCGCAGAAAGCAGAAAATAGGAGACGCCCCGGCGGCTTGACCGCGGGGGCCTCTTCATTGAGGTCTCGTCGAGCAACTACGGTTACACTCCGCCCGGCGCGACGTAGCAGTAGACTTGGCCACTTGAGCCGATGAAGATCACGCCATGGCCCGTAGGATTGCCGGAGTCCCACTTCATCTTGGAATTTGGCACCGAAACATGCGTACCTTCGGGCAGGGTGCCTTTGCCGTTGGTGATGATCGCCACATAGTGATCGCCTTCGACCTCGAACGTATCGGCCTCGAAGGCGTCGGCCTGGCCGCAGCAACTCATTGACGGGTTGTCGGGTTGCATCAACGACTGAAACCAGTCGCGGACATCCTTCGGCTGGTTAGCCCATTGCGGCGACGGTCGTGCGGCCGCCGGCGTTTGCGAGAGGATGAACCCGCCACCGACCAGCAGCGCAGCCGACATCCCGTAAAGCAATTTTACTGCACCACGGTAAAAGCGCATCATTACCTGTCCCCACGTTTCGCCGGCCATCCGCACAGGTTGGCGGGCCGTCATTCCAAACAACGCCGGATCGAGGGTTTGGTTGACGAAGACGGCGCCGCCTCGCCTTCACAGCTCTGACATTAGGTGTTGGAGCCGACGCAAGAGTTGGGATGGGCCAAACCGCCGTTCCGGCTGCAGCACAGCGCATCATCGCGTGCTGCGTCATCGCGTGCTGCGCCCGGCTCGCCGCAATGCTTCGGCAATTTCCTCCAGCCGCGGGTTGCTTCGCAGATCGTGCAATGAAACCGGCAGACGTCGTCGCCAGTTCGGATGCTCGTCGATCGTGCCCGGCATATTCGCCTGATCCCTTATGCCAAGCGCGTCCTCGATAGCGACGACAACAAGGCGCGAAGGCGTGTCGCCGAGAAATGCCGCCACCGAGGAGAAATCCATGTCGGTCGCGCTGCAGGCCGAGAGCGCGTTGCGCAGATAGCGCCAGGCAGCGCGGCGCTCTTCATCCGTCTCACCAGGATCAATGCCGAGCGCGCGTTTTGCCTCGAGATCGTGGCCGCTGGCCCATCCGGCAAAGGTGGGCAGGTCGTGCGTGCTGAAGGTTGCCAGCGCGTTGGCGCGATAGCTCTGCGGTGGCTGGAACGCGCCGTTGCGCGCGCGCTCGAACATCATCACCTGATAGGACCAGATGCCCCAGTCTGCGAGCGTCTCGCGTAAGCCTTCCGGAACCGTCCCCAGATCCTCGCCGACTACAATGCACCGATGGCACACGCTCTCCTGTGCGATGACGGCCAGCAGTGCCTCGATTGGATATCGGACATACGCCCCCTGATCCGCCCGCAATCCTTTGGGAATCACGTAGACCCGTCGCAAGCCGAGGACGTGGTCGATCCTGATGGCGCCGGCGTAGCGCATCGAAGCGCGCAACATCATCCGAAACGGCTCGAAGGCCCGCGCCTCGAGCCCAAAGGGATTGAATGCGGCGAGGCCCCAATTCTGACCTGCGACATTGAACGGGTCCGGGGGGGCGCCGACCCGCAAGCTGGCAAGGATTGCGTCCTGCTCGTTCCAGGCATCGAAGCCGTCCGGCCGCACCCCGACCGCGACATCGAGATAGAGGCCGAGCGGCAGGCCGAGATCGCGCGCCCGTTCGCAACAGGCCTGCAGTTGCTGCTCGGCAAGCCACTGCACATAGGCGAAAAACATGACGTCGACATCAGCCGTCTCGGTCATCGTCGCGGCCGCGCCGGCAGGAGTGCGCTGCGGCTCGGGCCATTCCCACCACGGCTTGCCGTGCGCACGGCGCAGAAATTCGAAGCAGGCAAACCGGGTGAGCACTGCGCCACGTTCCCGCCGAAAGCGCTCGAATGCCTCGCTGCGAGGACCTTTATCGTAGCGAAAGTTTTGGTAGGCCAGGTGAAGCGCCTTGGTCTTCAGCCTGGCCACGCCCGCATGGTCGACGAGCTCGCGGCGGCGCAGGTCAGCGACTTCGGCATTGAGACCGGCGGCATCGATACCGGGAAATTCCGGGACCGCCTCGAGATCGATATAAAGTGGATTGAGAAACACCCGGCTGTTGGGCGAATAGGGACTGGGTGTTTCCGCACAATCATCAAACAAACAGTGCAAGGGATTGAGCCCGATTCCTGCGGCTCCGAGCTCGGATGCAAGCTCGAGCAAGTGCGCAAGATCGGTGAAGTCGCCGTGGCCCCAGTTGCGTTGCGAACGCACGCCGTAGAGCTGCACAGCCAGCGCCCACATCCGACTATTGTCACGGCCCTGGTAGGATTGCGGGGGAGCGCGCAACAGGGTCATTGTCTCGGTGCGACGCCGTCCGCCGGAGCTTGTTGTAACTTTCAGCGCATAATTCCCGACCGGCAGGTCCTCCGGGAGATCGATCGCGCCACCAGGAATCTCCCCGCTGGCGGCGCCGTCATTTGAGAGCAGTTCCCAGTGCGCAGGCCCTCTCCTCCGCAGCGGCGGTTGCAGGCCGTGACCGGCTCGAGCCACGGCGGTGCGCAGCCGGCGGCGAGCCGGAGTGCCATGTGCGAGCGCGGCTGCAATAAGCGCGATCGCTTGCGCGGGCGCTTCTCGCTCAACCCCGCGCGCGTCGCGGTACGTCGCTTCGATCCGGCGGTGAATGTCCCGCTCACCGACTGGGTCCATGGCCGGAAAGGTTCCCTGGCCGGGTGTCGACGTTTGGCCGCGAGCAGCCCCTAAGCTACGGAACTAAATCAGGGCGGCGTCGGTTCCATATGAGTCTTTTGGCCATTTCCCGCGGGGTGCCAAGGGAGAGTCGGAAGTGACCGCGAACGTGACGATGCCTGCGCTCGGCGTGCGCTCGCCCCGCCGGATTTTCATCGAGGACATCTATCCGATAGTGGACGGCGGCCGCTTTCCGGTCAAACGAATCGCCGGCGAGCCGGTCGATGTGTGGGCCGATCTTATCCGCGACGGCACTGCTGTCCTGGCAGCAGAGGTTCTCTGGCGCCCGCTCGGCGCCGACAAATGGTCGCGCGTGCCAATGCGATTGCATGGCAACGACCGTTGGACCGCAACATTCACTCCGCAAGAAGTAAGGCGCTATGAATACGCGATCGCGGCCTGGACCGATACCTTCGCCACTTGGCGACGAGACACGCTGGCCAAGCGCGACGCCGGGTTGAACATCGAATTGGAGCTTATCGAGGGCAGGCAAATTCTGGCGACGCTCAAGCCACGCGGGTCGACTGAGGCCGTTCGCATCGCCGAAGCCTGCCGGCGCATCGAAGAGAAGGCTTCGGCAGAAGAGCTCCTCTCCGAGGAGCTCGCGGCCGCCGCGGCAACGGACCAACAAACCGACTTCACACGAAGCGCCCTGCTGCCTCTCGTCGTCGATCGGCCGCTCGCCCGCGCTGGCGCCTGGTACGAGATGGTCCCGCGCAGCCAAGGGCGAATTCCCGGACAGCACGGCACCTTCGATGATGCGATCGCCCGCCTGCCCGACATCGCCGCGCTCGGTTTCGATGTCATTTATCTCACTCCGATCCATCCGATCGGACGCACCAACCGCAAGGGTCGCAACAACGCGCTCACCGCCGCGCCCGGTGACCCCGGCAGCTTCTATGCCATCGGCGCCGCCGAAGGCGGTCACGACGCAATCCATCCTGAGCTCGGCTCGCTTGCCGACTTCCGCCGCTTTGTTGCGGCCTGTGCCGCACACGGCCTCGAGGTCGCGCTCGATTTCGCGGTTCAGTGCTCGCCCGATCACCCCTGGGTCGCCGAGCATCCAGAATGGTTCAAGCGCCGTCCGGACGGCTCGATCAAGTATGCGGAGAACCCGCCCAAGAAATACGAAGACATTGTCAATCTCGAATTTTACGGCCCGGACAGTGACTCCGTGTGGAACGCGTTGCGCGATGTCGTGTTGTTCTGGGTCGATCAGGGGGTGCGCATCTTTCGCGTGGACAATCCGCATACCAAGCCGCTGCCGTTCTGGGAATGGCTGATCTGCCAAGTGCAGGCGGCCGACCCGCGCGTCATATTCCTGGCCGAGGCCTTCACCCGGCCCAAGGTGATGAAGGCGCTGGCCAAGCTCGGCTTTTCGCAATCCTACACCTATTTCACCTGGCGCACGGGCAAGGACGAGCTGCAGGCCTATCTGAGCGAGATCACGGGCTATCCGGAGCGCGAATTCTTCCGGCCGAATTTCTTCGTCAACACCCCGGACATTCTCCCGTTTCATCTACAGGGCGGAGAGCCCTGGATTTTCAAATCGCGCGTTGCGCTTGCCGCCACGCTGTCTGGAAATTACGGGATCTATAACGGCTTCGAGCTGATCGAGCACCGGCCTGTTCCCGGCAAGGAGGAATATCTCAATTCGGAGAAGTACGAGATCAGGGTCAGGGATTGGGACCAGCCGGGGAACATCAAGGACTATATCGGCCGCCTCAACCGCGTGCGCAGAGCCAATGCGGCCCTGCTACAGACCGCAAACCTGCGCTTCGCGGCGCTCGACGACCCCGACGTCATCGGCTTCGTCAAGGAGTCGCCTGCTCGCGACAACGCCGTTGCTGTCGCGATCGCGCTCGGCAATCCCGCGGCGCGCGAGTTCTGGTTCCATTTCGGCGATATCGAGATCGGAGCCGACGGCGACCGGCGACGCGTGAGCGCGATCGAGGACCTGATCACCGGCGAAAGGATCGTTATCGCCTGGGGCGGCGCGCGACTGCGCATCGATCCCGCACACGATCCGGCGCGACTGTTCCGGTGCATCGCGTGAGCGGGAGCTGGTCGCCATGGATGCATTAAGCGATATTGCCGCCGAAAGCGAAGTGGATGAGCTCTGGTTCAAGGACGCCATCATATACCAGCTGCATGTCAAGGGGTTCGCGGACAGCAACGGCGATGGCATCGGCGATTTCGCCGGCCTGACCAGCAAGCTCGACTACCTGCAGGATCTCGGCGTCAATACGCTTTGGCTACTGCCCTTCTATCCGTCACCGGGACGCGACGACGGCTACGACATCTCGGATTATCGGGACATCAATCCGGATTTCGGCTTGCTGCGCGACTTCCGCCGCTTCATGGTGGAGGCGAAGCGGCGCAAGCTCCGCATCATCATCGAGCTGGTGATCAACCACACGTCGGACCAGCACCCATGGTTCCGTCGCGCGCGCGCCAGCAAGCCGAAATCGGACGCGCGCAATTGGTACGTGTGGAGCGACACAGATCAACGTTACGCCGGCACGCGGATCATCTTCAGCGACACGGAGAAATCCAATTGGACGTGGGATCCGGTTGCGCAGGCCTACTATTGGCACCGGTTCTTCTCGCACCAGCCCGACCTCAATTATGACAATCCGAACGTGCTCACGGCGATCCTTCAGGTCATGCGCCGATGGATCGAATTCGGGGTCGACGGCTTCCGCCTCGACGCAATCCCCTATCTTTGCGAGCGCGAAGGCACCAGCAACGAGAACCTTCCCGAGACTCACGCCATCATCAAGAAGATCCGCGCCGGCCTCGATTCCATGGCGCCCGGCAAGGTGCTGCTGGCAGAAGCCAACCAATGGCCCGAGGACGTATCCGCCTATTTCGGCGATGGCGACGAATGCCACATGGCCTATCACTTCCCGCTCATGCCGCGCATCTACGTGGCGATCGCGCAGGAGGACCGCTTTCCGATCACCGACATCATGCGCCAGACCCCCGACATCCCGCCAAACTGCCAGTGGGCCCTGTTCCTGCGCAACCACGACGAGCTGACGCTGGAAATGGTGACCGACGTCGAGCGCGATTATTTGTGGTCCACCTATGCGACCGAGCCGCGCGCACGCCTCAATCTCGGAATTCGCCGCCGCCTGGCGCCGCTGATGGACAACGATCGGCGCAAGATCGAGCTGGTCAACTCGCTGTTGATGTCTTTCCCAGGCACGCCGATCATCTACTACGGCGATGAGATCGGCATGGGCGACAACATCTATCTCGGCGACCGCAATGGCGTGCGCACGCCGATGCAGTGGACGCCCGACCGCAACGGCGGTTTCTCCCGCTGTGACCCTGCCCGCCTGTACCTGCCGACCATCATGGATTCTGTTTACGGCTACGAGGCCGTGAACGTCGAAGCGCAATCGCGCAATATCGCCTCGCTGCTCAGCTGGACCAAGCGGCTGATCTCGGTCCGCAAGTCCAGCAAGGTTTTCGGCCGCGGCTCGCTCGCCTTCCTGCGACCGAGCAACCGATCGGTGCTCGTCTATGTCAGACAATACGGGGACGATGCGATCCTATGCGTCGCCAATCTTTCGCGATCGGCACAGGCCACTGAGGTCGACCTTTCTGGCTGGCGCGGACGCGTCCCGCTGGAGATGCTCGGGCGCCGGCGATTTCCGCAGATCGGCGAGCACCCATATGTGATCACCCTCGCCCCCTACGGGTTCTTCTGGTTCCATCTCAGCGAGCAGGTCGGCGAGATCGAGTCGCCGAGCATCGCTCCCGAGTTCGAGACGCTGGTCCTGACCGAGGGCTGGCGCTCGCTCTCGCACGGGCGGGCGCGCACGATCCTCGAGCGGGACGTGCTGCCGGCATTTCTCGGCGCCCGACGCTGGTTTCCCGGCAGGGACAGCGCCGCGATCAGCTGTCAAGTTCTCGCCGTTATGCCGCTGTCGGCCAGCGATCAGGGGCCGGCGCTCGCGCTGATCGAAGCCAAGACGGGCCGGGAGAGCGGACGCTATCTGATGGCGCTCTCGGTCGATTGGACGCGGTTCGATCGGGTCCGCACCGAGCCGTGCGTGGTCGCCGCCATACGCCGTGGTCCGCGCGAGGGCACGCTGCGGGATGCGACCGCGGACTCGGGCTTCATCTCGACCTTGTTGGCGCTGGTCCGCGGCGCCGGCGGTGCTGCGGCCGCCGACTCCAAGCTCGAGTTTACGCCGGTCGGACACTTTGCCGAAACGGAGCTGCAACCGATCGAAGAGGTTCGCGCCGTCAATACCGAGCAATCCAACACCACGGTGCTGGTCGGCCGCAGCTATGTGGTGAAGCTGTTCCGCCGCATCGAGGCAGGCATCAATCCGGAGATCGAGGTCGGACGCTTTCTCACCGAGACGGTGGGATTTGCCAATGTGCCGCCGCTGCTCGGCTTCGGCGAGCTCGTCAAGGGTGGAACCCGCAGCGCCGTCGTGGTCGTTCACCGCTTCGTGGACAACCAGGGCGACGCCTGGTCGGTCGCCAATGCCTATCTCGACCGCTACGTGGAAGAGCAGCGCCTGTTGACCGCCGAGGCCGCGACCGAGAGCGACGAGCAGGCCGCCTATCTCTTGCGCATGCGGCAAGTCGGCCGGCGGACCGCGGAAATGCAGCTCGCGATGGCGAGCCGCGACGACGTGCCGGACTTCAAGCCTGAGCCCGTCACGGCGGCCGATACGTCCAGGTGGATCGAAGAGGCCCTCAAGCGGGCGCGTCGGACCTTCGCCAAGCTCGCGCGCTATCGGCCCAAGATGGTTCCCGGCGATCAGGAGCTCGCCAAGGGGATTCTCGAAAGCGAAGCCGCATTGCCGGATTACATGCGAGCGCTTCTGCCTGAAAATCTCGAAGTGATGAAAATCCGCCATCACGGCGATTTTCATCTGGGGCAGATGCTCATCGTCAAGGATGATGTCGTCATCCTCGACTTCGAAGGAGAGCCCCGCCGTAGCCTCGCCGAGCGGCGCCAACGAATGCCAGCGGCCCGCGATTTGGCGGGCTTGCTGCGCTCGATCGACTATTCGGCGACAGCTGCGCTCGAGCGCGCGCTCAAGACCGCCCCCGACGAAAACGGAAAGATAGCGCGCGCGCTCGACAACTGGCGCGAACATTCGCTTGCCGCCGTGCTCGCCTCCTATCGCGAGTTCATGTTCGATCAGCGGCTGTGGCCAACGGAGCCCGCCGCCGCCGAGGGGCTCATCGACTTCTTCCTGTTGGAAAAGGCCTGCTACGAGCTCGAATACGAGCTCGCGCATCGACCCGACTGGTTGCGCGTCCCGCTCGCCGGGATGCGCCGCATTCTTGCACGATCGGGGCTGGTGCCGGCATGACGACACTTCCGGCAGACGCTTATGCGATCATCGAGGGCCGGCACCATGATCCATTCCGGTATCTGGGGCCGCACCAGGAGGATGACAGTCAAATCGTGCGCGTCTTCCTGCCTGACGCGACGGCGGTCGCGCTGATCGACGACGGCGGCAAGGTCAGCGAGCTCCGGCGCATCCACGATGCCGGCCTGTTCGCCGGACCGTTGCCGGACGCGAGCCCCCGCTATCACATGCGGGTGCGTTTCGGCGAGGACATCGTGGAGCTCGAGGATGCCTACCGCTTCCCGCCGATCCTCTCCGATCTCGACCTCTACCTCTTGGGCGAGGGCACCCATAAACGCCTGTACGACAAGCTCGGCGCGCATCCGATGGTGCTCGAGGGCATCGAAGGCGTCGCCTTCGCGGTCTTTGCGCCCAATGCCCGCCGCGTGAGCGTCGTCGGCGACTTCAATCTCTGGGATGGGAGGCGGCACGCGATGCGCGTGCGCGGCAACGGGTTTTGGGAGATCTTCGTGCCCGCGGCACGGATCGACGACAAATACAAGTACGAGATCATCGGCGCGAACGGCGCGCTGCTGCTCAAATCGGATCCGGTCGCCTTTGCGATGGAGCTGCGCCCACTGACCGCATCGATCGTGGTCGATCTGGAAGCGCTGCCGCGTCCCCAGCCTGCGCCCGCCGATGCCAACCGGCTCGACGCTCCGATATCGATCTATGAAATCCATCTCGGCTCGTGGCGCCGGCGCCCCGAGGAAGGCAATCGCTGGCTGACATTTCGCGAGCTCGCCCAAGAGCTGCCCGGCTATGCCCGCGAGATGGGCTTCACCCACGTCGAATTCCTGCCCGTCAGCGAGCATCCATTCGACGGCTCCTGGGGCTATCAGCCGACCGGGTTGTTCGCCCCCACCAGCCGCTTCGGCGCTCCGGCTGATTTCGCGGCGCTGATCGATGCCTGCCACCGCGCCGGGCTCGCGGTGCTGCTCGATTGGGTACCCGGGCACTTTCCCGACGATCCGCATGGCCTCGGGCGGTTCGACGGCACGGCCCTCTACGAGCACGAGAACCCGCAACAGGGCCGTCATCTCGACTGGAACACGCTGATCTACAACACGGGGCGAACCGAAGTCGCCAATTTCCTGTTGGCGAACGGCTTGTTCTGGCTCGACCGCTATGGGGTCGACGGCTTGCGCGTCGATGCGGTCGCTTCGATGCTTTATCTCGACTACAGCCGGCCCCCGGGCGGTTGGATTCCGAACAAGCTCGGGGGACGCGAGAATCTCGACGCCATCGCATTTCTGCGCCGGTTCAACACCGAAGTCTTCTCAAGCTTTCCGCACGCAACCACGGCAGCGGAGGAATCGACGGCCTGGCCGATGGTTTCTCGGCCGGTCGATTGGGGCGGGCTCGGCTTCGGCTACAAGTGGAATATGGGCTGGATGCACGACACGCTCGACTATGTCAGCCGGGACCCGATCTATCGCAAGCATCATCACGGCCAGATTCTGTTCGGCCTGCACTACGCATTCTCCGAAAACTTCATCCTGCCGCTCTCCCACGACGAGGTCGTGCACGGCAAGCGTTCGATCCTGGGGCGGATGCCCGGCGACGAGTGGCAGCGTTTCGCCAATCTGCGGGCTTATTATGGGTTCATGTTCGGCCATCCGGGCAAGAAGCTCTTGTTCATGGGCAACGAGTTCGCCCAACCAAACGAATGGAGTCACGATCAATCGCTGGATTGGCACTTGCTCGAGCAGCCTCGTCATTCCGGCGTACAGGCGCTCGTGCGCGACCTCAATCGCCTCTACCGCGAGCTGCCGGCGCTTCACGAGCTCGATTGCGATGCCGCCGGCTTCGAATGGCTGGTGATGAACGACGCCGATCGCGGTGTCTTCGCATGGCTGCGCAGGGCCCGCGACGCGCGCTCGTGCTGCCTGGTCGTGATCAACTTTACGCCCGAGGTCTATCGCGACTACCGCATAAAAGTACCCTTCTTCGGTACTTGGCGCGAGGTGCTCAACACCGATGCGGCCATCTATGGGGGCAGCAATGTCGGGAACGGGGGTGCGGTGAAGACGTTGGAGGCAATGTCGGTTCCCGAGGTCAGCCTTGCAGTTCCGCCACTTGCAGCAGCTTTTTTCGTCCCGGAGCGGTAAAGCGCGACTTTCGGCCGGCGCCCCGTACCCGCTCGGGGCAAGCTGGAACGGCCACGGAACGAATTTCGCCCTGTTCTCGGCAAATGCCCAGAAGGTCGAGCTTTGCCTATTTGATAGCCATGGCCGGCGCGAGCTCGAGCGCATTGCGCTTCCCGAGCGGACCGATGACGTCTGGCACGGCTATTTGAACGACGTGCTGCCGGGCCAGATTTACGGTTATCGGGTGCACGGGCCTTATCAGCCGGAGCGGGGATTTCGCTTCAATGCCAACAAGCTGCTGCTCGATCCTTACGCGAAGCGCCTGGCCGGCCGATTGATCTGGAGCGATGCGCATCTCGGCTACCGTGCCGGAAGCGCGCGCGCCGACCTCTCCTTCGATCGGCGCGATAATGCGCGTGGCGTCCCCAAGGCGGTCGTGGTCGACGAGGCCTTCACCTGGGCGACACAAGGTGCCCCGCATGTCGCCTGGCAGGACATGATCATTTACGAGGCGCACGTCAAAGGGCTGACGCGTCAGCGCGAGGATGTGCCGGCAGCCCTGCGCGGAACCTATCAGGGCCTGAGCTCGCCGGCGATGATCGCACATCTCCAGCGGCTCGGCGTGACCGCGATCGAGCTTCTACCGGTGCACGCCTTCATCGATGACCGCCATCTGGTCGAGCGGGGGCTCAGCAATTATTGGGGCTACAACACGCTCGCCTTCTTCTGCCCGGAGCCGCGCTATGCCGCCGATTCGCCGCTCGACAGCTTTCGCTCGACCGTCTCGCGGCTGCACGATGCTGGCATCGAGATCATTCTCGACGTCGTCTACAATCACACATGCGAGGGCAATCATCTCGGGCCAACGCTGAGCTTCCGCGGCATCGACAACACATCTTACTATTGGCTGCGCAAGGATCAGCCGCGCTATTACGAGGATTTCACCGGCACCGGAAACTCATTGAACCTCACCCATCCGCGCGTCCTGCAGATGGTGATGGATTCGCTCAGATACTGGGTGGAGGTCGGCCGGGTCGACGGATTCCGCTTCGACCTCGCAACGACGCTCGGCCGCGGACCGAACGGCTTTGACGCCGGAAATCCCTTCTTCGCGGCGCTCCGGCAGGACCCGGTGCTGGCCGGCGTCAAGCTGATTGCCGAGCCGTGGGATGTCGGGCTCGGCGGCTATCAGGTCGGTCATTTTCCCGCCGGCTGGTCGGAGTGGAACGACCGGTTTCGCCAGACGCTGCGCCGATATTGGCGCGGCGACGGCAACCTGATCGGCGATGTCGGCGGGCGCATGACGGCTTCCACGGATTTGTTCGATCACGCCGGGCGTACGCCGCGCGCCAGCGTCAACCATGTGACGGTCCATGACGGCTTCACGCTCGCCGATCTGGTGAGCTACGCCACCAAGCACAACGACGCCAACGGCGAAGGCAACCGGGATGGTGCCGAGGAGAATTTCAGCACAAATTGCGGCGTCGAAGGACCGAGCGACGATCCTGAGATTCTTGCGCTGCGTCGCCGGCTGCGCAGCAACCTGCTTGCCTCTTTGCTGCTGGCGCAGGGCACACCGCTGATTCTGGCCGGGGATGAGGTCGGCAATAGCCAAGGCGGCAACAACAACGCCTATTGCCAGGACAACCCGACCGGCTGGGTGGACTGGTCGCACCTTGGCAGCGAGCAGGAGGACCTGTCCGAGCTCATCAGCCAATTGACCACCTTGAGGCGGGCGTTCCCGCAGCTGTGGCCGCGCCGATTCGTGAGCGGCCGAAATCCCGACGGATCCTTCGGGGTTCTGTGGCTCACCCCGCGTGCGACCGAAATGACGGAGGCGGATTGGAACTTTCCGGAGGGACGTTTCCTCGCATATGCGCTCGGGCCGGTGGAGACCGGGCAGCCTGCTCTTTACATCGTGCTGAATGCGGCCGCGCAGGCGATCGAGCTCGAGCTGCCGAAGTTGCCGCACTGCAGCCGCTGGAACGCCCTCATGAGCACCGCCGGCCCGATGGAGCAGGATGAGCCGCTCCCGGCCGGCGCAAAATTGCAGGCACCGGCGCAATCGGTCCTCGTGTTTTCAAGCCTGCCATGACTCGCAAGGTGCAATTCGGTGCCCGGCCTGCCGCCAATGGGGTGACCTTCCGCTTGTGGGCTCCGGCGGCGCGCTCTGTGGACGTGCTCATCGAGCGGCCGCATCCGATGCAGGCGCTTGCGGACGGCTGGTTTGAGGCGACGATCGCCGGTGCGGGCGCCGGAACGCGCTATCGGTTCGTGATCGACCGCAGCTTCGAGGTGCCGGACCCCGCCTCCGCCTTCCAGCCCCAAGACGTTTCCGGACCGAGCGAGGTCGTCGACCACGATGCCTATGTGTGGCGGGCGAGCGACTGGCGGGGTCGCCCGTGGAGCGAAGCCGCAATTCTCGAGCTGCACATCGGCACGTTCACGCCGGTCGGCAGCTTCAATTCCGCCATCGACAGGCTTGATCACGTGGCCGCAACCGGCCTGACTGCGATCGAGCTGATGCCGGTTGCGGATTTCCCGGGCCGGCGCGGGTGGGGTTACGACGGCGTTCTCATTTACGCGCCGGACTCGAGTTACGGGACACCCGATGACCTCAAGACGCTGATCGACGCTGCGCATACGCGCGGCCTAATGGTCTTCCTCGACGTCGTCTACAATCATTTCGGTCCGGAAGGGAATCATCTCGCCCGCTACGCGCCGGATTTCTTCACTCCGGCGCACACGCCCTGGGGACAGGCGATCGACTACCGGGTCGCGCAGGTGCGCGCCTTCGCGATCGAGAATGCCCTGCATTGGCTCGATCGCTATCGTTTCGACGGACTGCGCCTCGATGCCGTGCACGCCATCCCCGAACCGGGCCGCTCCTTGCTGCTCGGCGAGCTGAGCAGAGCGGCCGGCGATCTTGCGGCCGCGAGCGGACGCTTGATCCATCTCGTCCTCGAGAACGACGACAACACCGCAAGCCTGCTCGATCCGCAGGCTGAGCCGCCGCACGGGAAGTTTCGCGCACAATGGAACGATGACTATCATCACGCCTGGCACGCCCTTCTGACCGGCGAGCACGGCGGCTATTACCAGGACTACGCCGGCGATCCGCAGGCGCATCTCGCACGTACGCTGTCGTCGGGCTTTGCCTATCAGGGAGAGGCTTCCGCGCACCGCGAAGGGCGCCGCCGCGGCGAAGCTTCGGGTGCCCTGCCGCCAACCGCCTTCGTCAACTTCCTGCAGAATCATGATCAGATCGGCAATCGTCCGCTGGGGGATCGCCTGGATTCGCAAGTCGGCGAAGCGGCGGTTACGGCCGCACTCGCCGTCACGCTGCTCGCCCCGATGCCGCCGCTTCTGTTCATGGGCGAGGAGTGGGGCTCGACGCGACCATTTCCATTCTTCTGCGACTTTCACGGCGAGCTTGCAGACGCGGTCCGCCGCGGGCGACGCGCCGAGTTCAAGTCGGCCTACGCGGCGTTCGGCGACGACATCCCCGATCCGCTCGCCGAAGAAACGTTCCGGTCCGCGGTCCTCGACTGGGACACGGCTGCGGCGCCTGCGGGCGCGCGGCGGCTAGCCCTGGTGCAAGCCCTGCTGACGAAGCGACGCGAGCTCATCGCGCCGCGGCTTAACGGCGCCGCATTCGGATCGGCGCGCCAGGACGGACCCGTGCTGAGCGCGAGGTGGCATCTTGGCGACGGCGCGATCCTTCTCCTCGCCGCCAATTTGTCCGATGCGCCGGCACCTCGGCCGTCATGCGTCCGGTCGGCGCAGGCGATCTGGGGAGAAGCCGTCGCCGCAACACTGCCCCCTTGGTTCGTATCTTGGTCCGTTTCCGGGGGACCCGGAGGGCCATGATGCCTTCAGCCCCGCCGCTTGCGACCTACCGCCTGCAGCTCAACGCAAAGTTCGGCTTTGGTCAGGCGGCGGCCGTTGTGCCCTATCTCGAGCAGCTCGGCATCAGTCACGTCTATGCTTCGCCGGTGACCAAGGCGCGCGCCGGCAGCATGCACGGCTATGATGTGGTCGATTATCAGGCGCTCAATCCCGAGCTCGGCGACGCGCATTCCTTCCGCGCGTTTATCGAAGCACTGGCACCCGCCGATCTCGGGCTCATTCTCGACTTCGTGCCCAATCATATGGGTGTGAATTACGCCGACAACGCTTGGTGGCTGGACGTCCTCGAATGGGGCGCGGGCTCGCCCTACGCGCCCTACTTCGATATTGACTGGAGCGCGCCCATTGGGGGAGGCCGCCTTCTGCTGCCGATCCTCGGGACGACCTATGCGGAGGCGCTTGGACAGGGCGCGATCAAGCTCCGCTATGACGCGCGCGAAGGCAGCTTCTCGGCCTGGTACTTCGAGCATCGGCTGCCGATCGCGCCATCCTGCTACGCGTCCGTCCTGCGAACCGCAGTCGCCGCCGCACAGACCGCCGGAACCGCGAAGGGACGATTGCTGCTGGCCGCTGCCGCCAGCCTGGAAGGTGGACCGACGCGCGACTTCCTGCATCGGCGCCAGGCGGAGCTTGTCGACATCAATGCCTCCGACGTCATGGAAGAAGGCTTGCGCGCCTTTGCGGGGGCCAAGCTGCATTGCCTGCTCGAGCATCAACACTATCGCCTGGCGCATTGGCGGCTCGCCGCAACCGACATCAACTATCGGCGGTTCTTCGACATCAGCTCGCTTGCCGGCATACGCCAGGAATATCCGGAAGCCTTCGCGGCCTCGCATCAACTCGTCGCCCGGCTGGTTGCACGCGGCGAGTTGCAAGGCCTGCGCATCGATCACGTCGACGGGCTCTATGATCCGGCGGGTTACTTTGCACGGCTGCGCGAGCTTGTCGGCGCGCGGGCCGGCGGCGACCTCTACGTCGTCATGGAAAAAATTCTCGGCCGTGACGAAGAGCTACTGAGATTTACCGGGGTCGCCGGCACTACAGGCTATGAATGGCTGAATGTGATCGCGCGGCTGTTGGTGGATGCACGCGGGCTGTCGGCGCTCGAGGAAATCTGGCGCGATGCGAGCGGCGATCAGCGTAGCTTCGGCGAAATTCTCATGCAATCGAAGCAGCATGTGCTGGAGCACATTCTTGCAGCCGAATTCAGCGCGCTGGTCCGCCTGCTGGCCCGCATTGCGAAGGGGCATTATGGAACGCGGGACTATTCCGCGCATCGGCTCGGCGAGGCGCTCAGGCGCTACGTGCTGAATTTTCCGGTCTATCGGACTTATGTGACCGCCGCCGGGTCATCGCCGGAGGATCGAAAGATCATCGAGCGGGCGATTGCCCAGGCACGCGCGCAATGGGGCGGCCCTGACGACGGCATCTTCGACTTCCTGCGCGAGGCCCTCACGCTCGATCTCATCAACCGCAGGCCGCGCCGCCACAGCGTGTCGCGAGTGATGCAATTCGCCATGAAAGTGCAGCAGCTCAGCGGCCCGATGATGGCGAAGTCGCTCGAAGATACGGCGTTCTATCGTTACCATCGCCTGATCGCGTTGAACGAGGTCGGCGGCGATCCGGATGCCGGCGCGCTGTCGGTCGCGGAATTCCATGATTTGATGCGCGCACGTTGTGCGGCCTGGCCAAATGGTCTCACCCCCACAGCCACGCATGACACCAAGCGCGGCGAGGATGCGCGCGCACGGCTGCTCTGCCTCGCGGAAATCACCGCCGAATGGGCCGAGGCCGTCGCCGCCTGGCGAAGAATGAACGAGCACTTGATCGAGAAGGCGCGTTCGCCGCGCGCCCCCTCGGCCGCACACGAATACATGGTGTATCAGTCATTGCTCGGGGCCTGGCCGGCCGACCGGGCCGACCCGACCTTGCCTGAGCGACTGCAGGCGTTCGCCGTCAAGGCAGCGCGGGAAGGCAAGGAGCAAACAAGCTGGCTCGCTCCGGATGAAGCCTACGAAGCGGCGCTGCGGCGCTTCGTGAGCGGCATCCTTGATCCGGCGCAATCGGCCAAGTTCCTCGCGGCGTTTGCCGCCTTTGCCCGCCGCGTCGCCCTCATGGGAGCACTCAAAAGCTTGTCGCAGCTCGTGCTGAAATGCACGATGCCCGGCGTGCCTGATTTCTACCAGGGAGCGGAATTCTGGGATCTGTCGCTGGTCGATCCGGACAACCGGCGTCCGGTCGATTTCGCGGCGCGGGCAGCGCAGCTCACGCAGCTCGGCGGAGATCCGGATTGGCTGTCGCTGGCAGGCCAATGGCCGGATGGACGTATCAAACTTGCCCTCACGGGTCGCCTCCTGGCGCTGCGCAGAACCTTTGCGGAAGCATTCGCCACAGGTGAGTATCGTCCCCTCGAAGTCGAAGGGCGGCATCGCGACGGGATTATCGCCTATGCCCGGTGCCTCGGCGAGCAAGCCATAATCGTGATCGTCGCGCGACTGTTTGCTAGCGTCACCCAAAACGGCTCACGCTGGCCCGCCAACGATTGGGACGCAACCGTGGCGATGAACGGGCTCGCGCCGCAGCGACATTTGTTGGGCAAACAGCCGGTGCACGCTGAAACAGCAGCTGTCGGACTGCGTGTCGCCGACGCGCTCGGTTGCCTACCGGTTGCGGTGCTGGAGGCACGCGTCACGGGGCACAACCCCGTCCGGGTCACACAAAATCCCGGACGAACTTTTTAACTCGCGTCCCGATCACAATGCGCCCTATCGAGCGGCCGGCGGAAGAACGAAGCCAGCACGAGACCGACATCAGTCGGGGTGGGCGCCTTCGACGCTGTTTTCCAACAGCTTCCCGGTTTTGGCGTCGACTCCGACTTCGTGGGTCGACTTTCCATTCTTGATATCGAAGGAATAGCGCAGCCCGCTGCCCCCTCTTTCCTTTTCCAGTTCCTGCGAGACGATTTCACCCGCATAGGCCTTGAGCGCGATGGCGCGCGCGTCATCGAGCGTGACCTTGGCGTCCTTGGCATATCGCTCACCGGTAAAATGCACGGTCTTGGAGTCGTCGGCGCGAGCCAACCCGACGAGCGCAGCAGTCGCAATAAGCCCGGCCGTCATGGCTGCACGAAGATTTCCGCTCATCAAACACCTCCGTTGCTTGTTAAAGTGAGAAAGACCCATGGCTTGACTTAAGTAGGTTTGATCGGTTTGTCGCGCAGTCACATTGTTGGGCATTTTCGCCGCAAATACATTTTTGTAATCCGCCGTCTCTGTGACGTTCAGGCTTGTGACGTTCGGACTTTGTAACTTCGGTCATCAAACGTCGGCAACTGCGCGATCGTATTCCCGGCAGGACCCGTCATCGCTGCGTCAAATTTGCCTGCCTTGCGGCACGGTCGCTCAGGCCGGAAACCGAGATGATAAAATCGTCGTCGGCACGCCGGGCTCGAGAAGCTGCAGTCGCGACCCGATTCCCAGGGCCTTGAATGACTGCTCGAGGTCTTTGGCATTCTGCGTGAAATGGGCCCAGCCGTCGCAATGGATCGGGACAATCGTTGCGTCGGGAAACGCATGCGCCGTCTCGATCGCATCATTTGCGTTCATGGTGAGATTGAACGGACCTCGGGTGCGAGCCGAACCCGCGAAAAGGACAACCACGCCGGGACGAAAGCGGCGGGCCACCTCAGCCACCCCCTCGTACCATACCGTGTCGCCGGTGACATAGAGCGCGGGCGTGCCGTCGGAAAAAGTCACCACGAAGCCAACGACGTCGCCCGATAGGGGCTCGATGCCGGCGGGACCGTGTCGGGCGGGAGTGGCGGTCACCCGCAGGGTCGCCCCGCGATGATTGCTGATGTCCGTGCTTTGCCATGGCGCCAATCCTTCGGCGGGCGGGCCAAGCCGCTCTGCGCCGGCGAGCGTCGTGAACAGGTGCGGTGCCGCCATGGCGTAAGACCGACCGGAGCGATCGAAATTGTCAGCATGCTGGTCGTGGCTCAACAATACAGCGTCGATCTCTCCGATCTGCGCGATTGTGCGTGCGGGCCCGACAAGCTTCTTCAGCGTGACATGCGGCAGCTTGTACTCGCCCGGAGCGTCGAAGGTGGGGTCGGTCAGAAGGCGAAATCCGTTCGCTTCGATGAGCGCAGTCGGCCCGCCGATCAGGGTGATCACGACCGCATTCATTGCGCGACTCCTCGCTGCGGAACGCCACGCCAAACCACAACGTTCCAGCATTATGTTCGGGCCATCATGCCCCCAAGCGGCATGCCTCGTACCGGCGATTGCCGTGCTGTCGACCGAGTCTTACTTCTGCCTCATACCAGGAGATCCGACATGAGCCGGTGCATTGCCGCGCTGATCGCAACACTTCCAACCATGTACGTTCTGAGCAGCACTTCGGCGGCATGGGCCTACGACTGCGACGACTATTACCATCGCTGTCGCGGCTTCGTGATCCCCTGCAGCCTGGATGGGGTCAATTCCGCCTACCATCCCTCGATCTTCGGCAATCCCACGCTCGCCAGACAGCAATATGGATTCATCAGATCGCCCGACGGGACTTGGCACGTCGAAAGAAACTGCGTGCGGGGTCCCTATCACGGCGGGTGAGATGGCCGGCCAGGGGTCTCGCGCCCCGCCCCCGTTCCGGCGAGGGTCTCCCGCAGACGCATTATTATCGATTGTCGATAATTTCCTTGACGAATCCCAATAATTTATACATCGATTATCGATATTAAAGGGAGGAGACGATGCCCGATAACAGAAGGCTCTTTGCGGTCACCCAGTGGGTGCTGCGCGCCGGCATCATCGTGACCATGCTGCTGATCGGCATGTATGTTCTGGGCTTGGCCGCCATGGGCTTGGGACTGATGACCTCACGCCTGCCGCTGGACAGGATCGCGCACTGGACGGGCGTAACCATGACGGCGGATGAGATCGGTCGCATGGCGCTCGCAGCGTTCGCGGGTGCGATCGCAGCTCTCGCGCTCATCCACTTCATTCTGCGCGCCTTGCGGCGCGTGGTCGCCAGCGCCAGTGTCGGCGATCCATTCATCGACGCGAATGCCGCGGAGCTCGTCCGAGTCGCCTGGCTCCTGCTCGGCGTCGAGGTGATTGCCGCGCTGATCAAGCCGATGGTTTACCTGCTCGCACCCGAGGCCGTGCGCGCCAGGATGCACGATATTGTGCACATCTCGGTGACCGGGCTGTTCGCCGTGCTCCTGATCTTTGTGCTTGCCCAGGTCTTCAGGCGTGGCAGCGACATGCGCGCCGAGCTCGCAGGGACGATTTAACGGCCCCCTTTGCTTCCAAAGTTCCTGCAAAGGGATGCGGCGTGAATCAGGAACCGTCAAACGCGGGGCACCAGCATGGCGATCGTCGTGAACCTCGATGAGCTGCTCTACGCACGCCGCATGACATTGACCGAGCTCGCCGATCGCGTCGGCATCACGCTCGCCAACCTGTCGATCCTCAAGACCGGCAAGGCAAAGGCGATCCGCTTCTCCACCCTCGACGCCATCTGTCGCCAACTCGGCTGCCAGCCGGGCGACCTGTTGGCGTTCAATGCGGATGATGCAGCGGAAGAAAGGCTGCCGACGGACGCGCTCTAGAACTTGCGGATGCCGATCAGGCGATCTGGCACGTCAAGAAGAGCTGCATGCGTGGGCGATATCGCGGCGGTTGAGGTAGCGCACTCGTGAGTGCACTACAACCGCACCCGCGTCGCCTTCATCAGATAGTCGCGTCCGATCTTGCGCAATGTGCCGGTTTTCGGCGGTCTGGCCCCGAGCGCGCGGCAAAAGCAGCTGCGCGCCATCATCAGATAGAAGAACGATGGAGCCCCTGGGCTTGGTGAGATTGTCTTGCGTGACATGGGAATTTCCTGGGAAATCTCCGACCGGATCGTCGCCGTCATGCCCCGCCCCATCGCTACGCCTGAATCCAAGAATGATCCATCCGCAAAATTCCGGGGTCATGTTGACGAGAGCCCTCGGCAATGCCAGCGGGCGATCGCCCTACTTCGCCTCAGGTAAATCCCTGGATTGGCAAGCGCCAAGCACCGAGGCTGTTGCTTAGACTCAACTCCAGAAAATTCACGCACCGCATTTGACGAGAAGAGGAAGTGAATTCTGAGCGAGTTGTTTCGATTGCCGGGAGCAGAATCGGCTTTTGAAGATGTGACAAATTCGATAGCGCCTCATGGTGCATAGGACGGGGAATTAAAAGGCCGTCCGGGATCTCGCGTGGGCCGGACGGCCTTGCGGACGTCGTGCCGACCCAACCCCGTCGGTTCCCTTCTTCCGCCAGCCGGTCAGATAGGGCGCATCCTGCTCCATCGCAATCGAAGACGCGTTCGACGCGCCCTTTTCAACAACCTTTGCTTGCGTACCGCCATTCCCGGCGGCCATCAGCCGACCGCTACAGCCTGATCCACGTTATGACCGCGGCCGCGACCGCGGCGATCGCCGACGCACACGCAGTGATCACCGCCAGCCAAGCGATCTTCAGCTGCCGGTCAGCGACGCGACGACCGCGCTGGTAGGTCCGCAACTCGAGCTGAGCCCGGGCCACGCCCCGGATGATGGCGTCACCGCTGTTCTCGACAAGGTCGCAAAGCTCGGCCTCCGACAGCTCCGAGATCGGCTGCTTTGCTTCCGGCGCCTTGAGCATCGGAACTCCTCAAGGTCAGGTCACCCCACCTTGCGGCCAATCTTATCGGCTTTGATCCAGGCGCTTCCTAGAGCCTCGATGCCGCAGGGACATGCGACCTTAAATATATTCGGTTTCCGGGCCTCGTCCCGCAAGTAGAAACTCAGAAAATACCGACTCGTTGCTTTGAGCCTTCAATGCAACCGTGAGCGGCCTGACTGCCCAGAATGCGGTCGGGGCGCGGCCCGTCAGCGATCCTGCGTCGGACAAATTTCGGCAGCGCGCCATACACTTCCCGCATTTCGCTGATAAAGCAGAATGGCGATAGCGCCAACAGCGGAGGGGCGAAGCATGCGCCTTAATATAGCTGCTCGATTGATCTTCTTGGTGGCCGCCCTGGCAATGCCAGTCGCCGGCCACGCGCAAATTGGTATTGGGGTCAGCATCACCATAGCCCCACCGGAATTGCCGGTCTATGTGCAGCCGGAAATTCCGGCTCCCGGTTACATCTGGGCTCCCGGTTATTGGGCCTACGGCCCGGATGGTTACTTTTGGGTGCCCGGTACTTGGGTGCAGCCGCCAGCGGTCGGGCTCCTCTGGACCCCCGGATATTGGGGCTGGAGAGACGGTGTCTACGTCTGGAACGAGGGATATTGGGGCCCGCACGTCGGGTTCTATGGCGGCGTGAACTACGGCTTCGGCTATGTCGGCACCGGCTATCTGGGCGGTCGCTGGGTTGGCGGGGTGTTCTCCTACAATCAGTCCGTCAACAATTTCGGCAGTGTCCACATTACGAATGTGTACAACGAGACGGTCATCAACAACAATGTGACGCGCGTCAGTTTCAACGGCGGCAATGGCGGGACGAGCGCTCAGCCGACCGCGGCCGAGCGCGCCGCCTCGCAAGAGCACCACGTGGCGCCCACCGCGCTGCAGACGCAGCACCAGCAAATGGCCAGCACCAACAAGGCGTTGCTGGCTTCGCAAAATCACGGCCAGCCGACGATCGCGGCGACCAGCAAGCCGGGTGAATTCAGCGGCAGAGGCGTCGTTGCGGCGAAAGAGGTCGGCCCCGGAAACGGGAATAAGCCCAACACCGGACCGGCAGGCACGAAGTTGAACGGCCCGACAGAAACGAAGCTAAGCAATCCCGCCAATCCTGAAGGTTCGAAGTCGAATGCCCCCGGCAAGCCGGGTGGCAACCCGCAAGGATCCGCGGCGCTGGAGAAGCAAGAGTTAGAGAAGCAGCAGTTGGAGAAGCAACAGCTGGAGAAGAGGGAGCAGGAGAGGAAGGGACCAGGACCGCAGGGCGGTCAAGCGCAGGGCGGCAACGCTGGCGCCAAGCCGCTTGCCACCACCACCGCGGGACCAAGGCCGCCTGCTCCGCCTCAGCCTCACCCACAGCAGCCGCAGCAAAAGGGCAAAGAGGAAAAGAAGCCGCCCGGCTGATGCTCGGCTCGCTGGCTCAAGGGACACCCGCTGGAGCGTGTTTTGATCGATTGGATCGAAGCCCGCTCCAGCTAACCAGCGTTCCGAAAGGCAATTCTATTTCCCGCCGACGACCGCGTAACCTTGGATTTCTATCTTGGCCTCCGGCTGCGCCAGCGCGGTGATGGTGATGAGCGCGCTACCGGGGAAATTGTCGCCAAACACTTCCCGCCGGATTTGCGTCAGCCGATCGCCGTTGCGGACGTCGGTGATGAAAACCGTCATTTGCACCATATCGCTGAGCTTCCCACCGGCCTTTTGCAGCGTCCGGTCGAGATTCTTGAATACCTGCCTGGCCTGCGCCTCGAAGTCACCCGCCAATGACTTGCCGGCGTCGTCGACCGTTGCGGTCTGCCCGGCAAGCCACACGGTCCTGCCGCCTTCGGTGATGACCGCTTCGGAATAACCGCGCTGCTGTGGGCGGTCCCCTTTGAGGTACTCTTTCGCATCGGCGGCGCTGATCAGAGCGCTCGAACAGACCAAGAGCGCGCAGCTCGACATGCGCAGGAACGATCTCGCCATCATCTTCAACTCCTCCCTTGAGGCTATCGGAGAACTCCGCTGCCGATCCCTATAGTGCCGCTGATTTGAAGTTCCTGCTACAGGGGCTGCAAGCAGCTCTTGTTTCCGCAGCCCGCGCAAGAAATGGGCGGGCTTCCTCAAGCCGTTAGCGCTTGCTTTCGGCGGTTAGGCGACCAAGAGCCCCGTTCCACTCGGTGTCCCTAGTGGCGCCCCGGCAATACTTGTAGTTATGCCCGCATAGGTTTTCGGCTGGGCGCGGACTTCGGACGAAATTTCGAGCCGCGCGGAACTAAATCCACCCATCGACATTGAGGCGAACAATTTCACCACTCTCGCGGCCCGAGAGGCGTTTCTGTCCGGGCAGGCGATGTCGCTCGCGACGGAAATTCATACGCTGCAAGCCGCGGGAGCAAAAACAATCCTGGTTCGCGGAGCACAGGGCACCGGAACACTTTCCGCCTTCTGGACGACCACTCTCTTCTCCGATCTGTCAGGATTGCACGTCAAGTTCATTGACGTCGACATGGCTCAGTTGGTGCAAACAGTCGAAGCCAATCCGACGGCCTATGGATTTACAGCTGCAACGGTATTTCCCGGCGTCCCCGGCAGCACTACAGGTTCGGCCTGTGTCGCAGGATTGGGCGCCAGCGGCTGGGGACAATGGTGCGCCGACACTACTATTCCAAGCCCGGACTACTCGCACCTCAGAGCCGCCAATTCAGGGCAGACGAGCTTCTTTTCCGATGACCAACATTTCTCTGCGGCGGGTCAAGCGGTCGTGGCCAATTACGAATTCCACTTAATACAATCCAACATCAACACGCCGCTCCCCGCCTCGCTTCCCCTATTTGCCTCTGCTCTGGCCGGGCTGATTGTTTTTCATTTGCGCGGGAGGCGGGCGAGCGCCGCACTGAGGACCGCCTGATCGACAGCAATGATCGTAATTTTTGGTTGATGGCTCCATGTCCCACGCGAGAAGGCTTTTCCGGGCTCATCATCAGTCCCCGCGCAACTCTTGCGCCGCGCCGTATTGTTAGCCAAGCAACGCTCGTTACCGGAACGGGGAGTGAAGCAGTCCAATGTAAGCGGCTTGCGCAGCTTGCAGGCGACTTCCGCCGTCGTTCATTTATGAAGCCAATATGACTTTACGATAGAATATCCACCGTCGCAGGTGAACTTGGCGGCTTGCATCCTGGTAAACGAGCGCGCCGGCGACCCGGGCGATGACGGGCTCCGCCACGCGAGTTCTGACTGCTTGAATCACCCGCGGTCGCGTGTTCGCTTGGCTCGGCGCTTGGGACTATTCCTGCAACGAGGCCGGGAACCGGCGGCCCTTGGCCGCGGCGGGAGCCGCCCTTCAATCGGGCCAATTTGTGCATATATGGATACCGGTCCGATTCGTCTCGTCGTGCCTACTCTATTTTTACGGACGATTGCTACGAACGGTGTTTTTACAAGGAGATATGCATGACCTCCGATGAAGCCCGCGCGCGGGCGAGAGCCGCGTTCAAGAAAGAAGAGCAGGCTCGCGAAGGCGCAAAGGCATGGCTCGAGTACGAAGCCGAGAGCCGCGCCACGCAGGAAAAGACCGCACGCCTTCGCGCGCTTCGCTTGGCCAAGCAAGCAGTCGACACCGCGCCAGCAGCCCCGCGCGCAAAGGCTCGCTCCCGCGCGAAATAAGCACGAGCTGCAAACAAAGAGCGCCTCCAAGCGTCGGAGCGCGCGGCTGGCCGGCTCAAGGCAGGGCTGTCGTCGGCCGCCCCTATAGCTTCGTCAAAACAACCACGCTCTCGCCGCCCCCGCAGCATTCGCTTGATTCGCTTGCACAGCTTATCACTACTATGATACCTAAGAGGGGCTGCAATGAGGGCGGTGACGCCGTCAGGGATCTCCCTGGTGCGCTGCTGTACACAGCACCAGAGCTGCAATGAGGGATATTGGATAACCATGGCGCGAATGCGCAAATTGGTGCAGCAAATGGGCAACCTGTGGCCGGTCGTCAGCATAGCGGCAGGCGGCGCTCTCACCATCGCATGGGTCGGCTTGCTCACATGGGGGCTGGTCGAGGCAGGCAGTTGGATCTGGTGAGCGCGCTCGGCGAGAGCACCAGTTGCCGACAATGGAGCGACAGCTTTTCCCCGACTCCCGCCCTATCGCGCGGCACGGTTCTGGTGTGGTGGATGCAGGTAACCGCCCCACCCGATAGCACTTTGGCGCGTTGGCGCAACATCTTGAGCTCAGGCGAAAGGACGCGTATCGACCAACTCCACTTCGCGGTCGACCGCGTGAGCGCAATCGCTGCGGGACCGGCCGCTCCTTCGGTTTAATCTCTCACACGCCGGGAGCTTGGTGGTCTGCGCCGTTGGCGCTGACGGTGATCTGGGGATAGATGTCGAGAAACTCAGCACAGCGCAAAGGTCGATGGATGTCGCAAAGCGCTTCTTTGCCCCGGCCGAGATCGCTTATCTCCAGCAGGTGGATGCCGAGCACCGGGCTGAAACATTTCTGAGAATATGGACGCTCAAGGAAGCCTACGTTAAGGCGAGAGGGCTTGGTCTGAATGTCCCGCTCCAATCCTTCGGGTTCAGGTTAAATCCGCCCTCCCTCAATTTGTATTATGATGACTTGCATGATGACGACGCCGATGAGGCTTCCCATTGGCATTTCGCGCAATGGGCCCCCACCCAGGACTATATTATTGCGCTCGCCCATAAACTGGGACGAACGACGCGGATGACCGTCGTACAACGCGCCGTCTCGATGGCAGAGCTGTGAACATCACGCCCTAGCCGCGAACAAACGGCCCGTGATGACCTTGAGATAGGCTTGCGGTTTGCTGCGATAGGAAAAATGATCGACCTCAAGCACTTCATAATTGACCGGACGGGTGCTCCATTCACACCAATCCGTGAGTTCGTGACGGTCCACAACGCGATCTTGGCGGCCCCAGATCACCGTTAATGGAGCATCGAGGCGGCGCGGCGGCAGTGTGTCGGTCTCGTGCGCTTCCAGATCGGCGCGCAAGGGCCGCTCAAACAGGTCCCAAATCTCACGATCGTCCGTGATTTGCGTCGGTATGGCGCCGAATCTGTCGGCAATCGCGCGAACAAATTCAGCCCCCGAAAGCTTGTGGATGTGTCTCTCGCGCGGAACGGTCGGTGTGGCGGAGATGAAGAGTTCTGTTGGGCGCCGATCAGTCTGATCGAGCAGCGAGGCGACATGGACTGCCAGCTTGCCGCCCACGCTGTGGCCGAAAAGGGCGAACGGGCGCGGATCAGAGATTGAGATCACTTCCGCAATCGCTTCTGCAGCGGGGACAAAGCTACGTTGCGGCTCCTCATCCAGTCGCGTTTCTCTGCCGGGAAGTTGGACGGGAGCGATCTCGATCTCGGAAGGCGCTGCCGATACCCAGGACGCGAAGGCACTTGCTCCCGCTCCAGCATGGGGAAAACAATACAGGCGCAAACAGGCGCGCGGCCGGTTATTGGCCCGCCAAAGCCACTTGCTCATGCAACAGCTCTCCCGGTCTCGGCTGACGAGAAACGAGAACAAGCCTACCAGCCGATGTTCTACCAGGCACTGCCCGACCAGCCTATGCGCAGACTATTCCCTGTCTGGCTGCCGCTACATGCAGACAGCGCTCCCCATGAATAAGAAGGAGCTCGCTGTTCCGCTGTTCCAGTGGGCAGCGGCTTTGCAGAGGCGAGCGAGCGCCAACTCCCGCGACGACCACGGCAGTCGCCGATCAACCCCGCCGGGCCGCGATGGCGCGCAGCGAGCTTATAGGCACGGTTCAGACGTGATGTTGGTTTATCCCGGGTCCCGCCAATTGTGTGGTTCGATCGTGGTTCAATCCGGACGAGCCATTTGTCGGGTTTCCACCGGTGCCGTACCCCACCTCCGGAAAGGCGGACGCCATGTACTGGCTCCAAAGCATGGCTCCCCGATCGATTGCGCTTGCTGAGCCGGTCGCTGTCCCTTGCTGGAGTGGCGGGTCGACGATGTCTGTCCCTCCGTGACCGTCGCTCGAGACCGTAAAGTTCGCCAGCGAATAGTTGCCAAGCAGGGGAAGGGTGGCAGTATGAACACCATCGCTGACGGTCAGCGTCCCCGGTGAATTGTGCCCGGTATAATGGACGGTTGCCTTTGCGCCGGCGGTGATATCGGCCAAATCGATCACGTCTCCGACTGCAAGTTGGCCGCCGATCCTGCCGGTGAAGCTCGCCGAATTGTCTATCTTCAGCTTTCCGGTCGACCCGGCGAACGTCACCGTGCCAGCGTAGGGAGACGTCAGCTCGAGTGTCCCGCCAGTAGCGATCGTCTGGTTGGTGTTGACAATGTGTAGGCCTGCCAAGGTCGTAACGGCTCCGGCCAGATTTGCTGCATTCCCGGCCAGGTCTGTGATCGTCGCTCCGTTCGGCAGGTTGACGCCCTTGATCCCCAGCGCGCTGACGAGACCGTCGTTCGCACCCACCCGGTAGCTGAAAGTCAGAGCATTGGTTCCCGAGCCGCCCGTGAAGGTTGCCGTTCCGCCGTCATTGAGCGTCAGCGTTGGCGTGCCCGCGACCCTTACGGCCTCGCTCATCTGCAGCGTGAACACGATCACACTGCCTGGGCCCTCGGACCCGGTTCCCGGGGAGGCGACGACCTGAGTGATGGTTGGCGAGGTTGTATCGATCTGGAGAGTCGTGGTCGGGGCAACCATCAGACCACTCAGATCGGCGGCATTGCCCGCTCGATCGGTTACCGTCGCTGAATTGAGGTTGACCGACTTCACCGTGAGGGCGGACGTGTTCTGGCCCGCCGCTACCGTGTAGTTGAAATATAGCTCGTTACTATACGAGCTGGTGGCGCAGTACGCGGTGCCACCGTCGTTGAGGGTCAGCGTCGGGACCCCGCCCGCAATAGTCACCCCCTCACTCAGCATGACGTAAAAGGTGGCGACCTTTCCGGCATTCACGTCGTTGCTCGACGCATGCTCGGTGACGGAAGTGACCGTGGGCGCCGTAGTATCGATCTTAACGGTACCGGTTGGATTGGTCACCGCGCCGTTGAGATTGGCGAGATTACCGGACTGATCCTTGATTGTGGCCGAGCCGAGGTTGACGCCTGTGATCGTCAGGTCGGACGTGTTTTGGCCGGCCGCCACTACATAAGTGAAAGTCAGTGCGCTGGTGAGACCCGTGCCGCCCGTGTAAGTCGCCGTCCCGCCGTCATTGAGGGCCAGCGAGGGTGTGCCCGAAACGATCACAGGTGCAGTCATATTGACCGTTATGGTGACCGAGTTCCCCGCGTCCAAATCGCTGTTGGCAGGAGCGTCCGTCACGGATTTGACGGTGGGTCCGGACGTGGAGATTTGCAGTATGCCGGCCGGGTTCGTTACCGCGCCGCTGAGATCCGCGGCATTGCCGGCACCATCCGTCACGGTAGCCGAATTGAGATTGACCGCCTTCACCGCGAGATCGGAGGTGCTCTGGCCGGCACCGACCGTGTAGCTGAAGGTCAGCGTGTTGGTCGGACTCGAGCCGCCCGTGTAGTACGCGGTGCCGCCGTCGTTGAGGGTCAATGTCGGCACACCGTTGGCGACGGTTACCGCCTCGTTGAGATTAACCGTGAAGGTCACGACACTGCCGATACCGACTTCGCCGCTGCCCGCCGTGATCCCGGCGCCCGATGTCACCACCGATGCGACGGTGGGCGTCGTGGTGTCGATCTGCGGGCCGTTCTGAGCGAGACCGGTCAAAGCAAAGCTTGCGGGATTGCCACCGCCATCCAGGACGGTGGCGCCGTTGAGATTCACCCCTGTTACAGCAAGCGAGCCGATATTTTGACCTGCTCCCACAGTGTAAGTGAAGGTCAGCGTATTGGTGCCGGAGCCGGTTTGGTAGGTCGCCACGCCTCCATCATTGAGGCTCAGCGTCAGCGGGCCGCCCGTCACCGTCACGGCGTCATTGAGATTGAGAGTCAATGTGACGGTCTTGCCGGCATTCAGGTCGCCACTCGATGGCGTCTCCGTGATCGATTTCAATGCCGGCGGAGGGTCGATGGCCAGGCCGGAGAAGGTCGTCAGTGCGCCCGCCAGATTTGCGGCATTGCCCGCGGCGTCGGTGATTGTCGTGCCGCCTGGCAAGTTGACTTGGGTGATGGCCAGCGCCGAAACCGTGCTGTCGGTCGAGCCGACCGTATAGGTGAAGGTCAACGCATTCGTGCCGCTGCCCGAGGAGTAAGTTGCGGTGCCACCATCGTTGAGGACAAGCGTCGGCGTGCCGTTGGCAACGGTTACCACCTCGCTGAGGTTGACCGTCAGGGTTACTACGTCTCCGGCTGAGAGATTGCCGGTTTGCGCACTGATGCCCGCGCCCGATGCAACCACCGAGGAAACCGTCGGCGGTGTCGTGTCGATCTGCAGCGTGCCTGCCGGATTGGTGACCGCGCCGCTGAGGTCGGCGGCGTTGCCGGCACCATCCGTCACCGTGGCCGAGTTGAGATTGACCGCCTTCACCGTAAGATCGGGTGTGTTGTCGCCGGCCCCCACCGTGTAAGTGAAGGTCAGCGCACTGGTGGGGCTCGATCCGCCCGCATAGGTCGCCGTACCACCATCATTGAGGGTCAATGTCGGCACGCCATTGGCAACACTCACGGCCTCGCTCAGATTGACCGTCAAGGTGACGACGCTGCCAGCCTTGAGGTCGCCACTGCCCGCCGCGATGCCCGCGCCCGATGCAACCACCGAGGAGACATTCGGCGGTGTCGTATCGACCTGGGGGCCGACCTGAGTGAGATTGGTCAGTGAGAGGCTGGCAGCATTTCCGCCGCCATCCGTGATCGTCGCGCCATTGAGGTTCACGGCGGTTGCGGCCAGGGAACCGATATTCTGTCCGGTGCCGACCGTATAGCTGAACGTCAGCGCGCTGCTTCCGGAACCGCCCGCATAGGTCGCGGTACCGCCGTCATTGAGGGTGAGGGACGGTGTGCCGCCCACGACCGTCACCGCCTCGTTGAAGTTGACGGTCAGCGTCACGCTGTGCCCGGCGTTGAGGTCACCGCTCGAAGGGGACTCCGTGATGGAGGAGATTTTCGGCGTCACCGGCGGCGCAGCCGTCCCGACCGTCAGGCTGACCGGTTCGGACGCTCCACTCGTGCCCGATGCATTGGTTGCCTCGGTCGTGAACGTGTGAACCCCGTTCGAGAGCGCGGCCGTCGCGAACGACCAGATGCCGCTGGCGTTCCCGGTAGTGGTACCGAGTAAAGTAGCGCCATCGAATACCTTGACGGTCGTGTTCGCACCGACCGTGCCGTAGAGCGTAACGACGTTGCCGGTCAAAGCATTTCCGGTGACCACCGGCGAGCTCGGCAGCTTGGTGCTCTCTCCGTATTGAGGGCCTGCAACTGATGCGGTGGTATCTCCCAGGGAGTTCGTATCAACCGCGGAAAATTCGTTCCACGTGCCATTGACCATAGTCGGAGTGGTGAACGTCCAGCTTCCGCTGCCATTGACGGCGGCTGTGCCCAATATGTTGCCGTCATCGGAGATGGTGACCGTAGTATTGGCGCCGGCGGTGCCGTTCAGCGTGAAGGTGCCATTGCTGTTGGTTGTGCTGGTGGTGAAAACGGGCGCCCGGACGGGCGTGATATCGACTTCGAGCCCGAGGAAGGTCGATATCACTCCCGCCGGGCTCAGCGCGTTGCCGCTGGTGTCGGTGATCGCGGCACCATTCGGAAAGTTGATGCCGGTGACCGCAAGCGCCGCAACCGTGCCGTCATTTGCCCCGACCGTGTAGCTGAAGGTCAGCGCCGAGGTGCCGGAACCGCTCACATAAGTGGCGATGCCACCATTGTTGAGCGACAAGGTCGGAGTGCCGGCGACCGTAACAGCAGTGCTGGTCGCAAGGGCAAACGTAATGGCCGTTCCGACAGTTTTCTCGCCGGTCGCAGGCGATGGCGTGACTTTGGTGACTACAGGCGTCGTCGACGACGTGATCGTGGCGTCGGATGCCTGCGAGGCTCCGCTGACCTTGCCTGCAGGATCTGTCGCGGTTGCCGTCAAAGCGTGCGTGCCGATGGACAGGGCACCGGTCTCGTAGGCCCACGAACCGTCGCTGTTGACTTTGGTCGTGCCGAGCTTTGTGGTTCCATCATATACGGTCAGCGTGCTGTTCGCTTCGGCGGTCCCCGACAGCATCGCTCGGTTCCCGTTCACCGTGTCGCCGATAACCAGCGGAGCCGTCGGTGTGCCGGAAATCACCAAGTTCTTGTAATCGGCCGTGATCGTCTCGCCTGTGCTGCTGGGATCCTGGTAGATGCCTTCCTTCCAATAGTTTCCCGCGCCATATCCCAACGGACCGTGGTAATTGATGATCTGGGTCCCGTTGACCCACATCTCCAGGAAGCCGTTCGAATTGTTCTGGAAATTGGCCGAGATTTGCACGTCATAATATTGCCCGCGCACAATCGGAGTCGGCGCGATGTACAAGAATCCGCCGCCGACCTCCGTAGGCGCCGTAGCGCCGGGCAAGGCATAGTACGCATCGACCGCGAGGTAGTCTCCCTGCCCCACTCCGCCCGGACCGGTCAGATGAATCGAGAACGGCGGATAGTCCGGATTCATCGCCTGGGTGATTGAGGAATTGTCGTCGCTGTGGAATTGCCCGATAACGGTCCAGAACTGGTTGGTGGCTCCCGGCTCGACCTGAAACTGGTAGCCGACATTGATTGTGTCGGCTGGAGCGAAAATCGTGCCGCTCGCAACCTCGGTCCGATGGCTGCCGTTGTCCGCCCAGGTGTCGCCTTGTTTGAGGGTAAAGCGGAGAGTTTGCGGATCGGTCTCCGTGATGGCCCACGGTGCGTTGCCGTTGACGTCGGCATTCTCGACATAGAACGGCGAGCCGTCGATCGAGATCGGGTTCGACCATTGATCGGTGAGCGGCGAGAATGAACCGATATCGGGCTGGACCGTGATATTCAGCGAAGCGGATTGAGCGCTCACCGCGCCTGATGCATTCGTCGATGTCACAGAGAGCATGTGCGAACCGTCGGACAACGGCGAGGATGTTGTGAAGGTCCAAACACCGCTGAGGTTCGCTGTCGTTGTGCCAAGCTCGGTCGTGCCATCGAACACCGTAATGGTAGTGCCCGCGGCCGCGGTGCCCACCAGCCTCAGCTCATTTGATGGCGTGACCAGGTTGTTTGCCGGCCCGCTGTCCGGCGAGGCGGACAGAATCACCGGGGTGGGTGGCGGCGCGCCGGCTGAGCCGCTGATTGTGACGGTCGGGTCACCCGAGGAGGGACCGGTGGTGCCGGCCAAATCAGTCGCGGTCGCCACGAGATTGTGTGTGCCGGCCGACATCGTCCCGGTAACGAAGCTCCAGGCGCCGGCACCATTCGCCACGGTCGTGCCAAGCAAGGTGGTGCCGTCATAGACATTGATCGTGTCGTTCGCCTCGGCACTGCCGGTCACGGTCAGGACGTTGTCAGCTCCCACCGATTCGGTAAGGAAAACGGGGGCTGCGGGCGTGTGATCGTCGATTGTCATGCTAGCGGTCGAGGAAGCGGCGCTCGGATTGCCGCTGCCATCCACCGCAATTGCGCTGAAATTGTGGGTACCGGCTGTCAGCTGCGAGGTTGTGAAGGCCCAGATCCCATTGATGTTGGCAGTCGTCTGCCCGAGCAGCGCGGACCCATCATAGATATCGACGGTGATATTGGCGGCAGCGGTGCCGTTCAGGGTCAGGACGGTTGCGCTCGTAATCCCGTCACCGGCCACGCCAGTATCGGGTCCAATCGAGGTGATTGCGGGCGCCGTTGGGGGCGTGACGACCTGAACATCGAATGCCGCGGAGGCAGGGCTGGTCGCACCCTCCCAATCCGTGAACGTTGCAGTGAACTGGTGCACGTTGCCGACCGCAAGCGTTCCCGTTTGGAAAGTCCAGGTCCCGTTGCTCGGATTTATTGTTGCTTGGCCAAGCAGCGTCGTGCCGTCGTAGACGTCGATGAAGCCTTGCTGCGACGGGTCCGAGGTGCCTGACAACGTCAAAACTTGAGCGGTCGTGGTGGTGCTTCCGGGTGTCCCGGTCACCGGCGAATAGGATGTGATGACTGGAGACGTTGGCACTGTGGTATTAATGGTGAGATTCAACGCCGCGGACGCCGCACTGGAAGCTCCCGCAGCCACATCGACTGCCGTCAGGCTCACTCCAAAAAAGCCCGTCCCCAGGACTGGGGTGGTAAAGGTCCAAACACCGCTCGCATTGACTGCCCCGGTGCCCAGCAGGGTCGTCCCGTTGAAGACTTCGACGGCGGTATTGGGGGCAGCCGTGCCGGTCAATGTCAGCACGTTAGCGTCAGTCATATTGGGATTGCCGGTGAGGAGGCCGGTGTCTGGCGAGAACGAGGTGATCACAGGTACCTGCACCGACATCAGCCAGCTCCCTCAATATTTAAGTAAATTGAAGTAAAGGGATGTATCGCCATCCCTCCGGTATGTTGAGGTGAGGAAATAAACGTCATCCATAAAGAAAAGGATGTAGGTATGAATACACTTTTATATGACGCAGCGGTTCTGTAGATCTCCGCGTCAGAATTTCCGCTGGCCGCGTCGTGCGCGCTGCCTGAAATCTGAGCGACACCGGCGCGAGATCGAGGAAGCAAACAAATCGACCGCGCGCGTGTCGTCTGCGGCGGCGCCGGCGCTCCGACGTTCTTCCGAGCTTTCTCAATAGATTACAGTAGCGTACTGCCCGCCCCACGCATCGGCACGCCATCCCCCGCCCCCTTGCAGCCGGACCGCTATCTGGCCCACACCCGCTCTAGCCACCCACGAGCCCCCCGGCTCTGATACTTCCAACCTGGGCTAGAAACTCCCGGCTCTACGCGCGGCCTGTCTATTTCCCCAGACACATTGCACTAGAACATGGTTAACGCCCCAGCAGTGACGGCGGTTGATGTTGAAAATATGGCACGCAAGACTGGAGGATACTCCCTGGTGTTTCTCCCTAAGGGCATATCCTCCAGCGGAAATCTGTCATCCAATTGAAACAAATCCAAGAACCAGCAAACTGGCCGTTGAGGAAAATCAGCTACACGGATGGGTCCATGTCGAGTGAATGATGGAACAGCACCGGCACCCAAAAGGCGGATCGGAACCGGCCGCTGAGGTGTAGCTCCAAACAAGTGGCTCACAGCAACTTGGTGCTTGCCGCGCCCCCTGGCGAGGCTGGCAATTGGGTTACCCGGTCTTCAGGCAATCTAAGCATGCACGCATCACGACGGACCGCCGGACCTAGCTTATGGAGACCGCTCGCTGCAATCGACTGCAGAACTTCCGATACCTTCACAAGAGCGGTAGTTCATCGCTGGACCGGTGTTGCTGCCTCCCGCTCCGCTGCACCGTCACCTGAACATTGTCGAAATCGGCCTGGTCCCCTCACGCTCCATCCGGTTAAGCGACGGCCGAATGCACGCGCCGGGCTCTCGATCCATGAGTAGGTCAGTTGCGCAATCAGAACAATGGCCAGCACACTCACAAGGACCAAAGCATCGCCGATCCAGGGATTTATCAGGATGATGAATTTGTGTGTCACCGGATCCGTCGTCAGCGCGACCTTGAAAAGTCGTTTCACACTGATGGTAAGTACAAGGATAGTGACGTATTGCACCATGTAGATGGAGTAGGAAATTCGGCCCAGAAACTGCACAAACGGATGCATCAACACCCGCGCAGCCGGCCCCTGGTCGGTTTGCAGCAGGCCGACCGCAGCGACAAACGCAGGGATTACGAGGACGACTTCCCAGCCGTGGGCTAAAGACATCACCAACACGATAGCTATAACAGAGGCCACCGCAGCGATATGCATGGGCAGTTGCAGGCGTCGATCCTTCTCAAACTCACGCGGCAACATGACCGTTGCGCCGAGAAAAAAGCCCGCCAGACAGCGAACCACGCCCCAATCGTAGGTAATGTCGAGTCCGCCTCGTTCCAGGGCCAAACCCACATAGGCGAGCCCGCCGACCACGAGGGCGCAGGGGAAGAACAGCTTTCGGCGCATTAGGCCAGACCCGGCCAGCACGCCAAATACGAGATATGCGGCAAATTCGCTACTGATCGTCCAGCTTGGAACATTCCAAGACGTCTCTTTCAAAACATGCAATCCTTGGACCAAGAAAAGATTTGCAATGAGAGCTGAAATGGAGGTGTTGCCGGAGAATGGCGCTTGTTCCGAGGGTGTTGGCAGTGCTCCTTGCATGAACAGCTTTGCCAGTTCCAGGCAAACCAGCACCGCGAGCACAAAGAAATGCAGCGGGTACACTCGGAAGAATCTCAAGCAGATAAAATTTGCGAGGTTGCCGGTGTTCGCTATCTTGGCTCCATAGTTCCGGACGATAATGAATCCCGACATGATGAAGAACAAATCTACGGACAGGTAGCCGTTCACCACAAAGTTGTTGGTTGTCAGGTGGTTAGGCCATCCGATATGAAAGAAAACCACAAGAAGCGCAGCCAAACCACGTAGGCCGTCCAAGGCCAGAAGCCGTCGGCTCGTACCCGTGCTCGGAAAATATTCGTTCATGGCAGGCTTTATGGTAGTTGATGCAAACAAAGACGCCAAGCACTGCGATCCAAGCTCTCCCTGCATTTGCATCGTTACTCGCACCGCGCGCGGCGCATGCGACAAATCCGGGAACGGCACGATCGTCTGATAGCCGCGGATTTGTGAGCCAACCGGATTGCCGAACATGTTATAATTTGTCGAATCGGCCGCGATTACCGGCATCAAATGCGCGCGGGAGAGGTCCTCGCATTTTTGGGAGGTGACATGGATGTCGGTCAGGCGCCAGATCCTCGAGCTTGTCGGCTCAGCCCCGCTGTTGCGGCCCGTAGCTCGGATGGCTTATGAGCGGCGGTTTGCCCAGCAATTTGGCGGCGAGCGCTTGTTTCGCGGAATCTATTCCGACTTTTCCGAAGCGGCCGCATCCGCCCCGCGCAGTTCCTTCACCGGTCATGACAACGTTGCCTACGTCAGCAAAGTTGCCGTTCATGAGCATGAGGCCTTTACGGCATCCTCCCCCTACGCCTCCACTCGCGCACGGTCGAGCGATTATCCAATCCTCTTCTGGCTATCAAAGATTTTGCCTTCAGCAGCCCGCATTTTTGATTGGGGCGGCTGTACCGGAATAAGCTACTATGTGTACCGAGAGTATCTCGCATTTCCTGATCGGCTGGAATGGATCGTCAACGACGTACCTGGCGTTGTCGCCCTTGGCCGGGAACTGACGTCACAGCAGGACGCTTCGCAGCTCACCTTTACGACAGACCTCACGCTGCTTGAAAATTGCGACATTGTGATATCCGCGGGATCCCTTCAGATGATCGAGGAGCCGTTTGCACTCCTCAAGAAAATACCGAAACTCCCACCTCATTTCTTCATAAATAAAGTGCCTGTACTTGAGAGGCCTTCAGTGGTGACATTGTGCAACAATGGAGCAAGCTATTGCCCGTATCGTCTGCTTGAACGTGCGGACCTCATTCGCAACATGGAGGACCTTGGGTTCGCACTTGTTGATGAGTGGGAGATTCCGGAATTGTCCTGCCGCATCCCGTTCCATCCCGAATTTTCGGTACCGCACTATGCCGGCTTTTACTTCTGCAGGCGCGAGGCCGCGAGCGCTCGGAAACTTTTCCGCAATGGCGGCCACCAGCCGTTCACCGGGGACTAAACGCACTGGATGCCTTTGCGAGCGCCTTTCGCAACGGAATCGCCGCATCCATGATTGCGGCTTTAATCGCATCAGAGCGAGTATGCGCTCCTGGAGGCGTCGGTTCCAGGCCAAGCTTGCGAAGGTAATGATTGCACCCGCGAACTTTGCTGAGCAGGCGAGTCGATGTCGTCTCAAAAACAAACGAATACGAAACTGACGGACTTTTGCCGGTCTTCACCCAATGCGGTGCGTTTTGCGGTTGGTGATGCCCGCGTCCAGCCGTTAAATTAAATACGTGCTCCTTGCCCGGATCACGTCCATTCAGAGGCACGTGTCCGCTGGTAACCTTCGCACGGCTGTAGAACGGCTCCAGATCAGCTTCACTCATAGCCGTAGGCGAGTAGACGTGATACTCCTTTTCTCCTGATATATGGCAGAAAAAGGCTGTCTCTGGATCAAAGTGGAAAGGCGTTATCGTCGCGCCGGACGAGACAAGAATGGTTGCCTCGAGGCGCAAGACAGCATCGCGCCCCAGCCCTCCGGCCAATCTAATCACCTGCTGAAACAATTCGTCCAGAAGAATGCGAAAACGTTGATCGTACTTCTCGGGACGCATAAGCAGAAGACGACAGTCCCCCTCGTCAAGTCGCCGCAGCGTCTCCAAGGGCGAGTAGGGCAGCGAGCTCACGATAGCCAAATCGGAGCCCGGCGCCGGGGCACCCCGAAATGCGTATACGTCACGCTCAGTACTTGGATATTTGGCCGCCAGCGCCCGCAGCGAGTCGAAATCAAACAATTCCAAATTGCTCAGATCATGCGTGAAGCCAAACGGCTCCCTCCCGAACGATCGGTCAAACAACTGCGGATCTATGTGAAGGTGATTCACAGTAGCCCCCGAATTATCCGCGCATTTCGGGACCCCTCGCGCCGACAATCGAATAAAAGATGTCACATTTCAACGACAGGTTCAAGTAATTGCGTGAGGGCGCAAGTCCAACGGTGTCAATTCTACAGCTTTGCTTGACTGGCCAACCATGATGCAGGCGTACGGGACAGAAACACGCGGCTGCCTAGCCTGCCCGCAGCGCACCCGCACGCTTCTGAACTAGCACAATGATATCGGTCTTTGGCCAGGCAAATGTCTGATAAGCAGACAAAATCTTAAAGACCAGGCGATTTTCGAAGTAATAGCGGGGCGTTGAATTCACTCCGTATGAGCAGTTAAGCCATTTTGTGTCAGGAAAATATTTGCGAAGCGCGTGAAACGAGTTCAGCTTGTACACGGTCGGAAATTTGTCCTCGGCCGGAAAGCTCGGCTTGATCCATCGCAGCAACGCACTCTGAACTCCGTGCGGAAGCAGGCTTGATGCGACACCCACATAGCTCCAGCGATGCGGCGTGCGCGCGCAGATCCAGCCACCCGGCTTCAGAATACGAAAGAGCTCTGCTGCGAGGTGAGATGGGTCCTGCACGTGTTCAAAAACCCAGTGGGCGACGGCTAGATCTATCGAGGCGTCATCGACGGGGATCGGACCGCCGATCTTCATCAAGTATCTTTCGTCCAAATAGGGGTGCTGGAGAATGCCATCGTCCACATCAACGCCGATGACCTTTCGCACCTTGCCTTGCAGTTTGCAGAGCTTTTCGCGCAGCTGCACCTCGTTGCTGGAAAAGACTGCCCCCCGTCCGGCTCCGAAGTCGAGCACGGTCATCTCGGGTCGAAGCAGTGCATTCACCCGGACATAGAATGCAATCTCGCCGTCGTCCCTGACGATGCCACCGGCAACGACCTCTGGGCGGACATCGGCAATGATCAGAGGCCTTTGCCCCGAACGCCGAGAGTCCGGGTTTGGCGATGCACGCTCGTCTGCAGGTGAAGGCGTTTTGGTTGCGCTCATGTCAGTCGGGATTCGAGCGGATTGCCGCGTTGTATCGTGATCAGGTGATATGGCCACATTTTCATCCTGAGATGGCAGCTTTCGCACGCTGGTCCGCCACTTGCCCAGCGACGCTCGCCTGATTGATCCATCCTATCGTCCATCGCTCGCTCGAGCCGCTCGTCGACATGTTATCGAAGCGAGTGCAGTCGTGGCATCTCGCAATCCCATCCCACGAAATTCCGGAGAGAACTGATCCGGCGTCAATCCATCGACCCGACGGAGCAGCTTGGTGCGGCAAATGGTCATTCCATTAGCAGTGAGCAAATCGACATGGGTTTGATGCGGCATGCGGTTGATGAGGTAGCTTCGCTTCCCGCGCACAAGCGACCAGATGAACGGCGAGCATTCCCAATGGCCGTTCCATTCATCCGAAAGATTGTGGCTCGAATAATCAATCAGGTGGGTCATTGCGCCGCCAGGCGAGAGCCAGCGGGCGAAAGCCGCATAGGCGGCTTCCACATCGTCGACGTGCTCCAGCACCGATTCTGACACGATGATGTCGACGGATTCGTCCAAGTTGGCATGACCGAGGTCCGCCGATGACCGCGGTCGAATGAAATTATCGCCTCGCGACTCCAGGTCGTGGCGGATTGCGGCCAGCCGCTCCGGCCTCAGCGTCCGCTCCAAAAGCGCGTCCGACAGCAGATTCCTCGGAAAAGCCGGATCATCGATGAATGGAAATATTCTGGCACACCATCCGGTGACCGGAATGTCAGCACGGCTCTTGAACAGGCGCACCAATTCATCGAACACCGCGAGATTGCGTGCGTCCGTGGTGTGGTCAACCAGGTCAAAAGCATAGTAGCGCCTCGCTCCGCTGAGGAGCGCCGCAACACCCATTCCATAGGACGATCCCGGTCCGAATTCGAGGACGACCTTGTCGTCAAAAGCCACATCAATCTCGGCAAGAGCCATCAGGTGCCGCATGAAGATCGCGTAGCTTCCTTCCGGACGGAATGCCCCACCGGTACCGGTGCCGGAATTTCGCAACGATTTGACCCAGTGCGATGCGGCACCCTTGACTATGCTCTTGTATCGAATCACGGATTGCTCCGGTGCCTGAATCTATTCACGTTGCAAAGGCAACTGCCGGTGACGCACGATCCACGATCAGACCTCCAGCTCATCATCCGCATAAGCCTCGTCCGCCGATGGAATGGTATCTTGCATCGTCGCCGTCCTATGCTGAAAAATGAGCCCCAACGCCATCGACGTCAGCACGGTGCTTAGGCTTTTCGTCATGAAGTTGCTTTCAGTGATGTTGACGATAAGTATGACGCATAAAATGCCGAACGGAAATATGTTGGTTTGCGACGATTCGGTCGATGTCGTCAGGATCAGGCGAGCGCCACCGAGTAAGATCGCTCCATAGGCCAAGACGACGATTGGCGACCCGAAGTAACCAAACTCGAGGAACTTGTCGACGTATCCGTTGTCGACGCTCCATTCCGACAGGTCGGCGGCGATGTTCGCGCCGAAGCCCCCTCCAAACAAGCTCCAGCCAGAATTGTAGAAGTTCTCCAGGATGATCGGCCAGAAGTCGGCCCGACCGGTAAGATCGGTCGATTTACCGAGGACTTGCACCACAAAATAGTTGAGAAGGCCGAGCTTGTAAGCGACGCCAACTGCCGCAGCAACGGCCGCAAAGGCCAGGAAGACCGGTTTGCGCTCCGGAGGCGGAAAGCGGGTCACGATGTGACCGACATATAGGAAGGCCGGCGTTATCACCGAGGCGACAATTCCAGTGGCCGATTGCGTGCCGGCCAAGCACGTGATGCTGCAGGCGAGAGCGGCGATCAGGAGCGGCAATGGGAAGATCGATGTTCCGTAGAACAGCAAGAGACCGATGGTGAGTCCGGAAAAATAGCCGAGGCCTTGTTTATGGCTGAAAATACCCCGCCACAGGCCCGCATGCACGGTTTGATATGGGTCGGTAAGTTGGTGAATGGCCACATCCGGGAAGAGCAGCACCCAAGCGATGCTCAAGATGCACCCCAGCACCATGATCCTCACGGAAAATCGTATGCACTGAAATTGCGGCATCGCGCCGACCATCGTCACACCCAACAGGGCGGTCGTCATATAAGTGTTGGCGGTGTGAATGGTCTCGCCGGCATTGCGTGACCATATGGCGGAGAGGAACGCAATTCCGATCAGGACCCACATGGGCCAGCATTGAAAAACAAGACTGCGTATTCCGGGACTCGACAGCGCCACGGCAAAAACGAAGATCTCTGAGGCGATGGTCACCACCTGCAGAATAGGAGACCCCACCCACATCCCGGTGGTCATGTCCATCGCCAATTGAATGGTGAATGCGGGAAAGGCAAAAACGAGAAAAACCGCGAACAAGAAACGCAGCGCCGGGTTCGCGGCAGATGATATTTCGGCAGCATCCGGCGCGAAGCGCTGGTCGGACCCGTAACCGACTGCGGTTTCCGGAGAGGGTGCGATGTTCATCTGTCGATTGTCACGAAAGGCCGCGCCTGAGCGACGCCATCCTTCCGTCTCCATCTACCGGGCGCCGCACCCTGGATCAAGAAAACTCAGAACCGCGCAAAAGCGGGCTCATCGCATCGCATGGTCATCTCGGGATGAAAAGGGAGATTTGAAGCAACCTGAGGCTGGAGACCAATTTTGCGCCGATATCCTTAAATGGACCGGGGACCGGGCAAGGCCTGCCGCGCGCATTGAAGGTCCGGGAGCATGCGAAATTCTCCCGATCCCAAAAGTCCTTGCTGGAGGTGGCGCCCTTAACGACTTCTGCAGAAGCGGTTCGGGAGGAACCCGTTCCCCCTGGAAGGACATCCAAACGCGTGGTATAAATGTAGCAGCAAGACCAAATGTATCGCGCTCTGGGAAAGAAGAACAGATGCACCGGGCCACTGAGAGCAAATATACCGGGGCCGGATTTTCGCATTTGATCGTTACGGACCGGTGGGTGGCCGGCGACTACATAGGTTAACAAGTGCTCCCACAGTATAGTCCGCAGCTCAATGCTTGATGTAGGTAAAAACTATAGAATCTCACCACCGGTATCCGGCTTCGGCGGCTCCCCACAGGGCTCGCCGGGCCAGTACATTGAAATTGCACTTGGCTATCTGAAAAGACAGTTCAAGGTCGTCCTTTTTACGATTGTCGCAACCACAAGTTGCATGATCGGATATCTCCTGGTAGCGCCGGCAAACTACAAGGCCACCGCGACCGTGGGGATTGATTCGGCAAAGTTCTCCCTGTTCCAGCCGGTCGGCGAGGTGTCGATCGATTCATCAGCGGCAGTTGAAAGCCAGCTTGAGTTTGTGCGCTCCGAGAGGATCGCGCTCCAAGTCATCAAGAACCTCCACCTTGCGGACCAGGTGCCGCCGCAGAGTGGCGGCGGCCTGTGGGGCGCGCTGTTCGGGCGACGCGAGCCGCCGACCGAGTTCGAGTACACGCGGGAACTGTTGGCAGCCATCGAGAAGCACTTGACGGTCAAACGTCTCGGAATCGCCTGGGTGTTCGAGATCAGTTACGAGGCCACCGATCCCAACCGTGCCGCCGAAATGGCCAATGCGGTGGCTGATGCCTACATCGCCGACCAATTGGAGGCCAAGTATCAGGCCACTCGGCAGGCGAGCGCGTGGTTGGAGGGCCGGATCAAGGAGGTCCGCGAGCAGAACTTGGCTGCGCAGAATGCGGTGGTCGAATACAAGGCCAAGAATAACATCATCGATGCCGGCGGCAGGCTCGTTAGCGATCAGCAGCTGGGCGAGCTCAATACGCAATTGGCAACCGCACGCGGACAGGCTTCCGACGCAAAGGCCAAGCTGGACCGGGTCAACGCGGTGGTGCAGTCAACCTCGGCTGGAGGCTCAAGCGAATTCGTGACCGATGTCGTGCTCAACGACACGATCGGGAAGCTGCGCTCACAGCTTGTCGACCTTACCAACAAGGAAAGCGATTGGTCGACGAAGTTCGGCGCCAACAACGTCGCTGTGGTGAATCTCCGGACGCAAATCTCCCAGGTTCGCTCGGCGATCCTGGATGAGCTGCATCGCGTGGCCGAATCTTCCAAGAGCGACTACGATCTGGCGCTGAAGAAGGAGAAGAACCTCGAGGACCAGGTCGCACAAGCGATCGCTCGAACAGAAGCTTTGAACCGCGCGCAGGTGACCTTGCGTCAGCTGCAGGATACGGCCACCGCCTCAAAAGACCTGTACGACAACCTGAACAAGCGGTACATGGAATCGGTCGAACAACAATCGAATCCTGTTTCCGAAGCCAGAATACTCACCCGCGCAGTGCGCCCCCTCGACAGGGACTACAAATCGACCTTCAAGATCCTTGCGGTAATCTTCGCCAGCGGAATGTCGATCGGGCTTGGGATCGCGGCTGTGCGTGAATTTGCTGATGGCGTGTTTCGCACGGTCAGCCAGGTCGAGCGGCGACTGCGATTGAACTGCATCACCCTCGTGCCCCGCTGGGATCCGAGCGAAGCGCACTACCGGCCGCCGGACGGGAGAGCTCTGGCCAAGGCGAGGACGATTGAACAGACCGAGAGCCCGGCTTGGGCCGTGCCGTACGCGCCTCTATCAAGCTACGCTGAAGCCATGCGTTCGATAAAGCTCGCCATCGACCTGAGCGGAATCGTCAAAGCTTCCAGGGTTATCGGCCTGACATCGTCGCTGCCGCGCGAGGGGAAATCCACAATAGCGGCGTCGTTGGCCCTCACCATGGGAAGGGCCGGCGCCCGGGTAATTTTGCTCGATTTCGATCTTCGAAACCCGGCATTGACGCGGATGTTGGCGCCGAATGCGCCGGCCGGGCTCCTTGAGGTGCTGTCCGGAAAAGTGACGCTGGCGGACGCGGCCTGGAGAGACGAGTCCGAGACCTTGCTGTTTCTGCCGGCAGTCATCAAGTCGCGTTTTGTGCAGAGCAATGAAATAATGGCTGCGCAAGCCACGAAGATGCTTCTCGACCGCCTGCGCGAGGAATACGAGTACGTCATCGTTGACTTGCCGCCGCTTGCTCCGGTCGTTGACACAAGGGCGACGACGCATTTGATCGATTCCTACCTCTTCATCATCGAGTGGGGAGAGACAAAAACCGATGTCGTTGAACATGCGCTGAGCAGAGCGCCGGGTATTTCCGAGCGCGTGCTCGGCGCTGTGCTCAACAAGGTGGACATGAAGCAAATCGATAAATATGACGTAAAGAACGGCAGTTATTACACCAACAAGCACTACGCACAGTATGGCTACACTCAGTGATGGCGGGGCGCACTCATACCAGTGGGGTCAATTGCCCGCACGCATAAGAACGAGAGTTAGCGTGGCTGTCTCTCTCAGCTTGAATTCTTTGCGGACTCATTGCCCGCCAGCATGTATATGGCGAATTTCTATCTGGTCGTGCACGCGTGGACTCGCACCTCAAGGTTCTAATTACGGGAAAACTACCAAAAATATCGATTCTGCGGGTATTAAAAGCGGTATAGGATACCGCAAATGGCTACATTGGATTCGACACAGGGCGGTACACATCCCGCGGCCGCGCCAAAGCGGTCCGATGCAAGTTTGTTTCCAGGCGACACAGCGCCGGCCCCGTTAAGCCCCGCCTCCGAAGGCGAAGAGGGGTCGAACGGAGACGACACATACCAATTACCCGCGAGCGTCGCCCAGCTCAGATTTTGGCATCTTTCGCGGGTCATGCCGGACAGTGCGGCCTTTAACATGCCGGCAACCGTCCGCATCTTCGGCCCCCTGTCCGCCGAGACGCTCGAAAAGAGCATGCAAACAATCGTCGATCGGCACGAGAGTTTGCGAACCAGATTCAAAGACATCGAGGGCGAACTGGTCCAGCTGATCTCTGCTCGGGCTCCCTTCGCGCTGCTGATCACCGATCTTCAAGATGTTCCTGCGGAAGGGCGAGAGGATGCCCTGATGACCTTGTTGCGCGAGGATGCGCAGCGTCCGTTCAGCTTGGAGTTGGGGTCCTTGCTCCGCGTGCGCCTGTTCCGCTTGGCTGCTGATGATCACGTGCTCATCGTCACGCTGCACCACATCATCTCAGATGGCTGGTCACAGGGTATCCTGCAACGCGAGCTGTGGACCATATACGAAGCAATCCGGAACGGTAGGCCGCCCGATCTCCCGCCTTTGCCGATCCAATACTCGGATTTTGCGGTTTGGCAGAAAGACTGGCTGGCGTCCGAGGAGGCATCGGCGCAACTCGCGTTTTGGATGCAATCGCTTGCCGGCCCGCTGCCCGTATTGGATTTCCCGACCGATCACATCCCGGGACAACGGTCCAACCTGCTTGGTTCGGTCGAGACCTTGACGCTGCCGGATGACCTGATCCGCCGCCTCAGGCGCTTGGGTCAGTCGTCGCATGCTACGATGTTCATGGTCATGGCAGCGGCCTTCGCCATAATGCTGGAACGCTACACGGATCAACAGAAGCTGACGATAGGGTCGCCGGCGGCCAATCGAAACTCGCAAACCGAGTCGATTATCGGTCCATTCTCCGGACCGATGGCTCTTCGGATAGACCTGTCCGGCAACCCTACCGCTCGCGCGGCCGTCCAAAATCTCAGCGAAGTGACGATGAAGGCGCTGGATCATGCCGGGTTTCCGTTCGAGCTCCTCTTGGATCAGCTCAAGGTGCGGTCGGTGCGCGGGCGAAATCCTCTTTTTCAGTTCTACTTCATGTACCAAACCGCGTTTCTGCAACAGCGTGAGATCGCAGGCCTTCGCATACTGCCTTTGGCAGGCATCAGTGTAGGAACACCCTTCGAAATTCAGCTGGCGATCATCGAGCGGAACGATGGGGTGCGTGCCAACCTCGAATATGATCGAGGCCTTTTCGAGCCGGACTCCATCCGCAGCATTCTGTCTTATTATCTGTCTGTATTGGAGGAAATGGCGGCAAACCCGGACCGGCGTCTTTCGGAAATAGCTCTTCCGAGCCTCCCGCGACGGCCGACCCAGGCGGCGGAATCCTTAGATTCACAGCACGAGCTCGTAGCTCCAAGGAGCGCGGTCGAGGCCAAGCTGGCGGAGATGTGGAAGCGGCTTTTCGACCTTCCGAGCGTCGGTGTTTGCGACGATTTTTTTGATCTCGGAGGCCACTCTCTGATGGCGGCAAAGCTCATTACCATGATTGAGAGCGAATTCCAGGTCCGCCTGGACCTCTCCAATTTGCTGGTCGCCCGCACGATCGAGAAGCTCGCGGAGATGCTGCAGAATGATCACAGCGGTCCCCGCTCCGCCATTGTGCCGCTTCGGCAGCTCGGAACGAAGGTTCCGCTATTTTGCGTACATGGTGGCGGCGGCCATGTCTTGAGCTATCAGGAGCTGGCCGATGCGCTTCCGACCGATCAGCCGGTATATGGGTTGTCTGCGCCCGAGTTGGATGGCGCCCTCGAGTCGATGTCGGTCGAGCAGCTGGCGGCGCTCTATAACCGCGAGATCCGTCGCCTTCAACCGCGTGGTCCCTATCGACTGTGCGGGTATTCTTTCGGCGGGCTGGTGGCTTTCCAGATGGCCGCGCAGCTGATCGAGGCCGGGGAAGATGTTGCCGTCCTGGTCATGCTAGACACTGGAAATTTGGATTATTATCGAAACCTTCCAACCACGGATTGGATCCGATTCTGGACTACTGTGGCCATCGACCGGGCCAGGCGATACTACCGCCGTTTGGCTGATCGCAGGTTCGACGTAGCGCTATCCGCTGCATTCTACTTTGTAAGAAAGAACGTCAGGCTATGGCTATGGTCGATCGCCCAACGCGTGTTCCGGGTTGCAAATCGACCGATGCCGCGCCCCCTGCGCGACAATCTGACAATGTTCAAGCGCGTGGCATCGTCTTACAAGCCACGGCCGATCAAGGCGCGCGTGATCCTTTTTCGTGCGATGGAACGCGATCCCGAGTACAGCCACAACAAGGTTCTCGGCTGGGACTTGGTCGCCGAAAAGGGCGTGGCGGTCCACTACGTCCCAGGCGATCACTTATCCTTCTTGCGCCAACCCTATGTCGACAAGCTGGCTGGAGAATTGAACAAATACCTCGTCTGATCTACCAGATTCCGACAGGTGTTGGCAGGAGGCTCGAAGCGAGGGAGTAGGTTTGTGCGAATCTTGGAGCTGTCTGTCGTCATCGGTGTCCTTGCCTATATTATTCGCCTTCTTTCACCCTCGCCCGGCATTTTTTCTTGGTTGAACTTCATTCCACTGCTGTGCCTGCCTGTTCTCGGGCTGCACCTGATCTTGGAAGGCTATAGATGGCAGATGGCGCCGGCGTATTTGCTGGTCTTTATGTCGGCCATGTACGCGTTTGCACCACAGCTCAAGGATGTTCAGCTGCAGTACTTCGCCGGCCTTCTCGCTTTAGGTGTCCTCGGCGTGGCGATCGTATTGAGCACGGTGTTTCCCGTGTTTCAATTGCCTGGTCCCACGGGACCCTATTCCGTGGGAACGCAAATTCGGCGCCTCGTGGACACTCACAGACGAGAACCTGCCGATCCGGGCAGCAATCGAGAGCTTATGGTCCAAATTTGGTATCCGGCGGAGCCGTCGGCTCGTGGAAAACAGGCTTTCTATCGGGAGCGTGCCAGCACGACAGCGAGCGATGCTCGGTTCGCACTGGTCGAGACGCATTCAATCGTCGACGCGCCGATCGTGGCGGTCCCGACACGCCTTCCGCTCTTGTTGTACACGCCTTCATGGGATGGGATGCGGACGGAAAACACGGTGCACGCGGAAGATCTCGCCAGTCACGGCTACATTGTGGTTGGAATTGATCATCCTTACAGCTCGCTTGCCACGGTCTTTCCGGACGGCCGAGTGATCAGAACGAAATTGGTGGACGAGGATTTCTTCTCTTCCGAAGCTGCATATGCAGAATTCTTGCACACCGCCGAAGCAGAGATAAGGCTACGAGCAGACGATGCAAGATTTGTGCTGGACGAGCTTGAGAAGCTTGACGCAGACGATCCGAAAGGGCTGCTGGGTGGTCGTGTGGATCTCGCTCGCGCAGGCATTTTCGGCTTCTCCCTGGGTGCCGGGGCTGCAGCGCAAGCGTGTTGGCTAGATCGGCGATTCAAGGCCTGCGTCAACCTGGATGGAATGATGGCAGGCGAATCCTCCCGGCAAGGGGCTGTGGCTCCGTTCTTTATCATTAGCGAGCCGGAGCCACCTGCCCCGGAGAGCTTTCCCAATGGCAAGCAGGCGGAACTCCGAGAGATGGCATTTGAACGCGAGCAATACCTACAAATGCGAAAATTGATGTCGGCCTACGGAGGCAGCTGGCTGACGATAACAGGCTCCGAGCACTTCAATTTCTCGGACTACGCTTTCTCGTCCCCGCTTCGAAGGTTCAGTAACTCAGGACCGGTGGGGGCGGAGAACGCAAGTCGGCTCGTTGGTCGATATATGCTGGCCTTCTTCAACTTGCATCTAATGGACCTTGATGACCGGGTTCTTGATCCGCAGTCCCCGCATGCGCCTGAGGCCCGGCTTGAAGACTGGAAGCCGCGGACAGACGAACGGCGATTTCATTCAGGTTAGAAGTCCCCGACTTGCTGTAAAGCCCGGCTGCCGGGCACAACGACATCGGACCGGCGGCGCATGGCCGGGAATATATCAGGCGCGGACGTGCATTGGGTCGGGTTGCAGAGCAGCGGCGCGTGGGCCGATGGGAAGGTCAGCGCGGCTTCCGCCCATCAAGTTGTCAAACACAGCCAGGCGTTGCATCGCGATTTCGAGGGATTGTTCCTCGCGGCCTGGACCTCCGACCAACGCGGAGATGCCCTTTAATCAGACTTTGTGGCAAAGAATTATCAGATTAGGGTTGGATCACAGGAGTCTCAGGAGCCTTCTAATTTAACTTGGGTGCCAGAAAATCCTCAAAATGTTCAATCTTGAAGACATTGTAGATTTTGTTCGGCCCAGGCTCCCCTCCTTGCGACTGCTTATCGGATCCACCGGCAGCCTTTTGACCGGCCTTGTGGCCCAAGCATTGGGTTTCGTCATCCTCGCACGGTCTCTCGGAACGCTACAATTTGGTCACCTGATGACAATTACGGCGTTGACCACCCTTGCCAACGCTTGGTGTGGGTTTGGCGCCGGGGAGGTATTGCGCCGCCTGGTCAGCCGGGACCCTTCTGCCTACCGGGAAGCGCTCGGTCATACAGCCTTGATGATCCTTGCCTCGGGAGCCACGCTGACCGCCCTGCTGCTCGGTGGCATGATCCCGTTCATGCCAACTGCAGCAAACCCCTTGGAGAACCTGCAAATACTGATTTGCCTTGTTCCCATAAACGTGATTGTCCCCTCGTATATCAATCTCGTGGAAAATATCTTCTTGGCACGCGGTGATTTTGCTCGTGCCAACTTGGTGGCCGGAGGATCCGGAGTTGTACGCGCGCTTGCTGCAATTGTGGCATGCGGCGTTTTCCGCGTCGTTACATTGAGGGGCTGGGCCATATGGTGGGCCGGGACCCACGTCTGCATGTGCGTCGTCTGCCTTGCGGCTACCTATCGTTACGGCAGCCCTCGCTGGCGCGTTCTTCCACGAGAGATATGGCTCGGGGGCAATCTCGCGCTCTCGAATTTCCTCATCATGCTTCGCCAAAACATCGATGTACTCGTTTTGAGCGCAGTCATGACATCGGATTTCGTAGGCGTGTATGGGGCCGGCCGACGCCTTATAACGGCCGCCCTCGTCGTGCCCGGGTCCTTCGATCGGGTCGTCTATAGTAACCTTTCCATCGCCGGGAAGCATGGCCCCTCCGCCACTCTGCAACTGGCGAAGCGGTACCTCGTGTACTCGCTTGCCCTTAGCGGGGCGACAAGCCTGCTCATCTTTTTGGTTGCCCCGCTTACGCCCCTGATATTCGGAGTGGCCTTCACGCAGACCGCGGAGGTTATTCGTATCCTGTCTTGGACCGTCGTCTCGACGGCAGTGCAGTTTGTCGCGTTCGACGCAATCAACGCTGCCGAGCGCCATCGGATCTCCACCATTGTGAGCGGCGTTGCGAACGCCGCCGGTGCCGCCATGGTGGCCGGGCTGGGAGCCGCTTATGGGATTATTGGCGTCTACGCCGCCCTTTATTTGTCGGATGTCTCCAGGGGCGCCGCCCTGTGGTCGGCTCTCATCTTGATGGCGCGCCGGCAAGATCGACCGACCAACCAAGACAGCGGCTAACCGCGGCGCCCGCCCCATTGCCGTCCGCCTTGCGCCGATGCCCAACGGCCCCCTCCCCCGTCATTGCGACCAACTCACCCCTCTTCTGTGGCTGATGGTCGAGATATTTCGGTCTGGATCATCCACAATCGCCTCAAAGAGGAAGCGGAGATCTTCAAGCATCTGCTGCGCCCTCTGCTCCGAATAGAGATCAGTTTTGTACTCCAATGACAGGCGCCAGCCTGCTTCACGCTCGACCAGAAAACAATTCAGGTCGTACAGCGCTCCCGGGGACTTTGACGGCAGCGTCGAGATCCGCAGACCGGAAAAGTCGTAGACGAACGTGCTCGCTCGAGCGTATTCCCGCTGACATATAAAATTGACAAGATCACTTGTATCTGGAACGTATTGATCCACCGTTCGAATGGCTTCGATAACGCGTTCAAAAGCCATATCCTGATGAGCTAAGGCTTCCCATACCGTGTCGCGCACGATGACGCATATGCGTCGGAGGCTGCAATTCTCGGGAATCCTGAACCTGAATATGATGTTATTGACGAAGAGCCCTACCAGGCCTTCAAGCTCCGTGCGGGTTCGTCCGGCGAGCGGAGAGGTGACCGCGATGTCGGTGCGGCCCGTGTAGAGATGAAGAAAAGCCGCAAAGACCGCAAGGGTCGTCGAGAACATTGTCCCCCCTTGCTCGTTTCCGATCTTCGCCAACCCATTTGTAAGTTGCTGCGGCAGCATGGTGGTCACTATGGCGCTACGCGACTCGCCTGACGTCGAAGTTGCGAGATCCGCCGGCACATGGAGGGCGCGGCAACCGGGAAGCTTTGTCATCCAATAGCCCAGTTGACTGGCCACCTCGGTCCTCTCCATCAACTCTCGTTGCCAGATGACATAATCTCCATATTGGATCGGCAATACGGCCAAAGATGGCTTCCTGCCAGACACTATGGCCGGATAGATTTTCTGCAATTCATCCATCATCAAGCCAATCGACCAGCCATCGCAGATAATGTGATGGAGCGTCAGCAGCAGAATGTGGTGCTCCATCTCGATCCAAAGCAAACGGACGCGAATAAGAGGATCTGATCTCAGGTCGAAGCCCGTGCGCGCTTCCTTGGTGCAAATCGCGTCGATCTCGAGGTCACGTTGCGCATCGGGCAGCTCGCGCAAGTCCCGAACGTCAACTCGAATCCGCAGACGAGGTGAAACAATTTGTACCGGGCCTCCGTTCGCAATGCCGATATTCGTTCGCAGCGAATCGTGGCGGTCTATAATTTCGTTGAACGAAGCATTCAGGGCAGATACGTCCAGCGGCCCTCTAATCTCCCAGCGAAACGAGGCGTTGTATGCCGGGTCTCGCGGGTATTTCTGGTCCGCTCGCCACATCCGCTCCTGTGCGGGCGACAGCGGAAAAGCATAACAGTCATCGTGATCCGCGCCTTCGCTCATGCGAGTGGTCGTTGAACGGACTCCTCAAAAGGACGATACCGGCGCAATCGTGGGCACGATCCGGCGGCGCTACTGTGTAACTCGATATTTCTTCCGTTCAACTCGCCTGATCCCGCCTAGGGATGGCTTGGGTCCCGTGCCCGCATCAGCTGCGGCCGCAAGGATAGCGGCGATCGTGCGATGCTGTAGGACATGCCGTGGGGTGATCGCAAGCCCCGCATCAGCCGCACGCGAAGTAATCTGAAATACGTGGAGCGAGTCTGCACCCAATTCGAACAGGTTGTCGGTCGCTCCTACTCGATCGACCTTCAACACGTCGGCCATGATGTCGGCGAGTATCCGCTCTTGCGGGGTGGTCGGCTTCACATAGGGCCGATCCTCGGTCGAGGGTTCTGGCACGGAAAGCCGTTGGCGATCGATTTTCCCGTTGCTCGTCAGGGGTAGCGCGTCGATCGCCACCAGACCTTGTGGAACCATGTGAGCCGGAAGCCTCGATTCCAAGAACGTTCGCAGCTCGGCATTGGCAACATGCCTCCCCGGCGCGGCGACGAAACACGCAAAAAGCTTCTTCTGTCCAGTTTTATCGGTAGAGACCGCGGCCGCCGCCTGGGCCACATCAGGGTGCTCTGCGAGCGCGGCCTCGATTTCCCCCAACTCGATCCTGAAGCCGTGAATCTTCACCTGCGAGTCCGCGCGCCCCAGATACTCGAAGTCGCCCCGATCGAGGAAGCGTGCGAGATCGCCCGATTTATACATCTGACCGCCGGGATCTGAGGAGAATGGATCGGGCAAAAAGCGTTCCGAGGTCAGGTCCGGTCTGTTGAGGTAGCCCTTCGCGACGCCGGCTCCGCCGACATAGAGTTCGCCGACGACACCGGGTGGGACAGGCCTCAGTCCTTCGTCCAACAGATACAATCTCAGATCCGGTATCGGAGCGCCGATCAGGCTTCGCGTGCTCGACCGAGCATCATCGGCAGTAATGCGCCGATACGTCACGTGCACCGTGGTCTCGGTAATGCCGTACATGTTGACAAGCTGTGGCTCAGAGTCGCCATGGCGCTCGATCCAGGGCCGGAGCATCGAAAAATTCAGCTGCTCGCCGCCAAAAATGACATAGCGCAAGGTCAGCGGTCGCGAATAGCCCGAGGCCTCGACTTGGATCAGGTTGTAAAAGGCGGCCGGAGTTTGATTTAGCACCGTCACGCCCTTCTCCGCCAGCAGATCGAAGAATTCGCGCGGCGACCGGCTGACCCAATAGGGAACGATCTCCAGCCGCCCGCCGGTCGTCAGGCACCCCCAGATTTCCCAAGTCGAGAAATCAAATGCATAAGAATGAAACAGTGTCCAAACATCTGTCTCTCCGAAATCAAACCATCGCCTTGTGGTCGTAAGCAGCCTCACCACGTTGTGGTGCGAGATCATGACCCCCTTTGGCTTCCCGGTTGAGCCGGAAGTGTACATGACATAAGCGGTGTCGCCGGGGCTAATCGCAAGCCGGAGATCGCTTCCGTCCTCACGATCAATGGCAATCCGATCCCTGTCGACGCAGATTGTCGGCCCGGAATAACAAGATAGCTTTTCAGCCAGGCTCTCCTGCGTCAGCAGAGCCGCGGGATGGGCCTCTTCGAACATGGCGGCGAGGCGACTTGTCGGATATGAGGAATCAATCGGCAAATACGCTGCGCCGGCCTTCAGAATCGCCAGAAACGCGACGATCATCTCTGGAGAGCGCTCGAAGCTCACTGCAACCAACGAACCCGGCCGGACGCCTCCTCCCCGTAACGCTCGCGCAAGCTTGTTAGCACGCGTGTTGAGGTCGCGGTAAGTCAGGGACCGATCCCCCAGCTGCACCGCGACGCTGCCGGGACTACGGGCGGCTTGCTGCTCGAACTTCTCGTGAATGGAGCCGCACTCGAGCGAGGTGGCGGCTTGCGGATTCCATTGCCCGACGAGCGCGGCGACCTCGCCAGCGCTCATCAGCGTCAGGTCACCGAGCTCAGCCGTCGGATTGGATGCAGCGTTCAGCAGCAGGGTTTCATAGTGGCGCATCCACCGTTCTATGGTGCTGGAATCGAACAGACCGGTGTTGAAATCGCAGTCGATCATCAACCCTTCGTTCGATTCGACGATGTTGAAGAAAATGTCGAAGTTGACCGACGTCTTTGGATTCGGATCAACGTCAGCGCGCAGGGCATGGAACTCCAGATCAGATCCAATACGCTCGAGGTTGAATTGCACTTCCATGAGCGGGAGCCGGCTTGGGTCACGAGCAATGGAAAGTTTGCGGACCAGAGAGCCATATGTGTACGACTGGTGATCATAGGCATCGAGGAGTCGCTTTTTGACCTCCCCTAGCAGATCGGCGAAATGTCGAGGCAGGCGAACACGCAGGGGAAGAAAGTTCACACAGTGACCCACCAGATTCCCGTCATCAAGCAACGACTGTCCGGCTGCAGGGATGCCGACGACGATATCGTCGAGGTGCGAGAGACGAGAGAGGAGCGCATAAAAGCCGGCCAGCAAGGTTGCAAACAACGTACAACCACGCTTCGAGCCGAGTTGCTTGATGGTCTGATAGGCCTCAGCGCCGATACGATGGCGCACCGTCGCGCCCGCGTAATTTCGCACCGTCGTTCTCGGGTAATCGAGCGGCAATTCGAGCAACGGCGGAATTTCCGCGAATTGAGCGAGCCAGAATGCCTCCACCTTGGTGGATTCCGGCGAGCCGTTATAGGCGGCAAGGGAGCGGGAATATTCGCTGAAGCGGACAGGCGTGGAAAGCTCGGCCTTTCGCCCTTGAACGGCTGCCGAATATAGTTGTGCTAGATCGGAGAGCAGGACATTCGTGGACCAGCCGTCGCAGACGATATGGTGGGAGGTGAAGACCAAGATGTGATATTCCGTGTCCAGGCGGACGAGCTGCGCGCGAACCAGTGGACCATTGCCCAGGTCAAAAGTCGCATCGGCATCCTTGCGCAAGATTTGAGCGAGCTCGGCCTCCCGTTGCTTGATGTCGAGCGTCGACAGATCGCGCAGTGGGATATCGATCCGCAGCTCGGGAGAGAAATGCAGGCTTTCGCCATCCGGGTCTATCGTCGCGCGCAGAGCCTCATGTCGATCCAGCAGCCGATTGACGGCGCGGCGCAAATCGTCGATCTGCAGCGGTCCCCGTAGACGCAGGCTGAATGATTCGTTGAAGGAGCGCGATGCGTCGTCCCCAAGCATGGAAGCGAGGAAGATTTCTCGCTGTGGCTCGGTCATTGGGGCGGCGGCTTCGGCGGGCAATTGACCGTCGTTGATGTCCGAGCGGGCCTGCCGTGAACCGGACAGGAATCCACTCCTCAGCATCTCAGCAATGGACTCTTTGAAGACACGAACCAGAAAATCGATGTCCGCGTCGCTATGCTCGGTTGTGAGGAAGCAAGGGAAGCCCTCGCGTATGTGAACTCCTCTCAGGCGCATGTGGTAGAAGAAAAGTCCTGCAAGGCGCTCATCCGGAGAGAAGTTCACGTAGAAGATACTGCCGAACGTTTCCACGCGGGCCGATACGTCGCAGAGCGCCAGGTGCTCATTGAGGGCTCGGACCAATCTTGCGGTCCGCGCCGTAAGCTCCTCCTGCAACGAGGGGCCGCGCTCCTTGAGATGCTGCAATACCGCCTTGGCGGCCGCCAGCGTCAGAGGATGCCGAACGAAGGTTCCAGCAAAGAAGGTGACGCCGACCTCTGGCACGGAAGCGTCCCCGAACTGCCAGGCTCCGCCGTCGAGAGCATCCATGAAACGGCTTTTTCCGGCGAGGATGCCGATGGGCATGCCGCCGGCAATGACCTTGCCATAGGTGGCGAGATCCGCCCGAATACCGAACAATGCCTGGCAACCACCAGGGTGGACTCGAAAGCCGGTTACGACCTCATCGAAGATGAGCGCGACGTCGGCCGGCTCGGTGAGGACCCGAAGCTCTTTCAAGAATTCGATCGGCTGCAGATCCGGATGACGGCTTTGAACCGGCTCGACGAGGATGGCCGCCAAATCATTGAGATTTCCACGTATCCAATCGAGCGCTTCAGGCGTGCCATAATCCAGAACGATCATATTGCTTACGTTTTCGCGCGGGATGCCCGGCGCTATCGGCACTGCTTGGACAAGCCCGGACCTGTTCTTCACTCCCTTCACCAGCACTTCGTCGAACATGCCATGGTAGTCACCGGAAAAGAAAACGACCTTGTTGCGCCCAGTGACGGTTCGGGCCACCCGCAAGGCGGCAATCACGGCCTCGGAACCGGTGTTGCAAAAGGTCATGCGCTCGTTGCCAGTCATCTGGCAAAACAACTCCGCGACCTCTCCAGCCAGCGGTGATTGCGGCCCTATCTCAAAGCCCTCGCGCAACTGCTTTTCAATCGCCGCCTCGACAAAGGGCGGTCTATGACCCAGCATAATGGGACCGAAACCGTTCACGACATCGATGTATTCGTTGCCATCGATGTCCCACAGACGCGATCCCTTCGATCGCGCAGTTACCAGCGGATAAACCATTTCCTTCCACTGGGCCCGGAATCCAGAAACGACCCGTGGGTCGGCAAGCGGCCGCCGATATTTCTGGATCAGCTCCTTTGAGTTCGGAGTGCGCGCGCAATAGCGCTCGACCAGATCCGAGAGCTGCCGCGCTTGTATTTCGGTAAGCTCTCCGGTGCCGCTCTTTTCCGGCGGCTTATAGGGGCCGAACGGTTTGGAGGGGGCTTCTGTGGCCGGGCTTGCCTGTGTGGACGCCTGCACCGGTTTCGCTTCTGCCGGCGCCTTGGGCGGTTCAGCTATTGCGGATCCGGAATTTGGCGGCAAGGCACGCAAGGCATCGAGTTGGCGCGCAAACAGCTCATTCATTGCCTGGAGCTGCTCGCGCATCAACCGCTCGACCGAGCCCTGCGCCGGAGCCGCAGCACCGGCGAGGATTCCCGAACCCGCCATGGCCGGCGGCGTCGTCGGACCGCTTCCCACGCCGGAAGCCGCGGACGGAGGCGGCGCAACATCGACCGGAGCGGGGCTCGCATCAGCAGGAAGCTTACCATTCACATAGGCGGCAAGCGCTTCGAGCGTAGACTCATCCCCTAACAGCTGGCGAAGCGTGATCTTCAGTCGGAACTTCGTCTGCAATGCCTGAGTCACTTGCGTCAAGAAAAGCGAGTCGAAGCCCATCTCCAGGAAAGTACTGCCGGCCTGCATCTGCGACAGGTCCATCCCGGACAGATCCTCGAAAATTTCCGCAAGCTGGGCACGAATCCGCGATTCTCGGCTGGCCGCAGCGTCCGTAGGAGCAGGGATCGACACGTTCATGGGCGTTTGCTCTTCGACTGATGAGGGTGCCGTTTCAGGGGCTGGCAATTCCAGATTTTCTGCAGGCGAGACTGCGCTGATCTCGCCCTTGGTCTCTTGCTGCGCCGTTTCCAACCAGTAGCGCTTGCGTTCGAACGGGTAAGTGGGCAGAGAAATTCGCCTCCGCCGTTCACCTTTCCACACAGCTGGCCAGTCCAGTCGCGCGCCGGCCACCCATAGGTCGGCCAGCGCGACGGCCAGGCTCAATGCATCGCCCGCTCCCGAGTGCTGGTCCGAAAGCGAGGGAATTATTGCCTGCTCGGCCGAAAATCCGCTGTGCTGTCGTGCCAAGGTGGTCAGCGCAGTTCCGGGGCCGACCTCCAGCAGCACGGCCTGCGGATTACGCCGAATTTCCGAGACGGCTGCCGAGAACAGCACCGGCTGACGGAAATGCCTTGCCCAATAAGACGGGTCGACCGCCTCGGACTCGGTAATCCATTTGCCCGTGACGCCAGAGACGTAAGGGATCTTGGGAGTCGCAAGCCTCGTTTGTGAAACCACAGCGGTAAACGGCTCGATCAAAGGGTCCATCATGGAGGAATGGAATGCATGCGATGTCGCGAGCCTGCGACATGCAATTCCCGCTTGGACCAGACGTCTCTCCAATGATTCGAGCGCGTCGAACGGGCCGGCAACCACGCAGAGCGATTCCGCATTTATTGCCGCCAGAGAAAGCGCCCCGTCCAAGTGCTGGCGAAGCTGCGCCTCCGGCAGGCGGACGGAGAGCATGCCGCCGCGCGGGAGCTCCTGCATCATGCGTCCGCGGGTGGCCACCAGCGCGAGTGCATCCTTGAGCGAGAACACGCCGGCAAGGCAGGCGGCAACAAATTCGCCGACACTGTGACCAATCATTGCTTGCGGACGGATGCCCCAACTGATCCACAGCTGCGCTAATGCATATTCGACTGCGAAGATTGCGGGTTGGGCAAGAATCGTCTCGCTGATACGGGCGCGGGCATGATCGCTGCCCTCGGGCGACGGATAGAGCAAGGTCCGCAGATCCAGCTTCAGATGCGGCTCGAGAATTGCCGCGCATTGGTCTATGGCCGCCCGGAAGACGGGCTGGGCATCGTAGACCTCCCGCGCCATGTTGGGATGTTGGGACCCTTGGCCGGGAAAAAGGAAGCAAACCTCCGCATTATCCAAGGCTCGCGACCGGGTCCGGACCCGGCCACGGTCAGGTCTCTGCAACATGGAAATAGCTTCGGCGGTGGTCCCGGCGATGACAGCACGCCGGCAATCAAACGCGCGCCGTCCAACTTGGAGGGTCCAAGCCGCGTCCGCGAGATTCACCTTCGGATCGGCCTGGAGGAATGCCGCCAAACCGTCGGCGGCCCGGTCGAGTGCCGCCGGCGAGCGCGCTGACAGAACCAGCACATGCGGCGACACCGACGAGGGCAGGTCCAGCTGTTGCGGCGCCTCCTCAAGCACCACGTGAGCGTTGGTGCCTCCTACGCCGAACGCACTCACGCCTGCACGCCGCCGACCATTCGCCCGCCACTCAGACCTCGTCTTGTTGACACGAAAGGGACTTTGGTCGAGCTCAAGCTTCGCATTCGGCGCATGAAAGTGAAGCGTGGGTGGAAATACACCATGGCGGACGATATGTGCCGCGTGAATGAGACCGGTCACGCCGGCCGCAATGTCGAGGTGCCCGACATTCGTTTTCGCCGTCCCGATCGTGCAGAATTCTTTTTTCGCGGTATGAGAGCGAAATGCGCGGGTCAAGGCGGCGAGCTCGATTGGATCCCCAAGTGGGGTCGCGGTGCCGTGCGCCTCGATGTATCCGATCGTTTCCGGATCGACGCCCGCCGCCCGATGAGCCAGGGCGATCACTCGCGACTGTCCCTCGATGCCCGGTGCCGTGTAACCTACCTTCGCGGAGCCGTCGTTGTTGACGGCAAATCCACGGATAACCGCATAGATCTGATCTCCGTCACGAACCGCCTCATCCAGGCGCTTCAGCAGAACCACCGCTACGCCGCTTCCGAACACTGTCCCTTGCGCCGCAGCATCGAAAGTCCGGCAGTGCCCGTCCGGCGACACCATGCCTCCTTCCTGATAGAAGGAGCCGCGCTTTTGCGGAAAGGTGATGGATGAGCCTCCCGCCAAAGCCATGTCGGCTTGGTACGTCAGCAAGGCTTGGCAAGCCTGAGTGACTGCGACCAGCGAGGTCGAGCAGCCCGACTGCATGGTGAAGCTCGGACCGCGCAGATTGAGCTTGTATGCTACCCGCGTAGAAAGGAAATCGGGACTGTTGCCCATCATTTCCGGGTAATTGGCGACCTGGTAGCCGCCGGCAAATTTGCGGATGAAGGCCGGATCGGTGCACAGTCGCGTGAGGAAATAGGTCCCCATGCTGACGCCGGCATAGACGCCTATCGGTCCTTGATAACTGTACGGGTCGTAGCCGGCATCTTCGAAGCACTGCCAGCAGCATTCCAGAAACAACCTATGCTGCGGGTCCATCAGGACCGCTTCGCGGGGATAGATTCCGAAGAACTCCGCATCGAACAGATCGACCTCGTCGAGGATCGATCGGGACCGAACGTAATTCGGATCGGCAGCAAGCTCGGCCGCGTTGGGGACATCGAGATCTTCGACTCGGAAGTGGGAAATCGACTCGACCCCATCAAGCTGGTTGCGCCAGAATTCGGCCACGCTGCGCGCGCCGGGAAAGCGCCCTGCCATGCCGATTATGGCAACGCCGTCGACCAGGTCGTCCGCTCGCGTGTCGGAGCTCATGGCACGCCGCCGGCCCTGTGATCCCGCATCCTGGCGAAAGCCGCTCGCTGCTTGTCCGCCCGTGCATCGACCTCGGAGAAGGATTGAGCTTTGCCCGCGCCGCCAAGGCGCTTGGCGAGCTCTCGGATCGTCGTGAATTCGAACAGGTCGATAATCGGTATTTCCAACCCTGCGGATTTCTGCAGCCTCGAATGTATTGCAAGAAGCTGAAGCGAATCACCTCCGAGGTCGAAGAAGTTGTCATCGAGCCCAATCTGCTCGAGGCCCAATACGCGCCGCCATTCCTCCGCGATCATCTGCTCCAGTCGGTTCGATGCGCCGCCATCTGCCGGCTTGGTGGAAACCGATTCCTGTGGCTCAGGTAGCGCGCTGCGATCGACCTTTCCGTTAGACGACAGGGGCAATTCGCTCAACTCAACGAATTGCGCTGGTATCATGTATTGCGGGAGGCGCTGCACCAGGAAGGCGCGGAGCTCGCTTGCGGATATCGCCACTCCTGTCACAGGGACGTAGTAGGCGACCAACCGCTTCGTCCGGCCTTCGTCGGCGCGGGCCACCACGCATGTCTGCGCGACCGCCGAGTGGCTTTCCAGCGCGGCTTCGATTTCTCCCGGCTCTATCCGATAGCCGGCGATCTTGACCTGATTGTCAATCCGACCGAGGAACTCGATCACCCCGTCGGGGCGACGGCGGGCGAGATCGCCGGTCCGGTACATGCGCGCACCAGGAACTTTCGAAAACGGATCCGGCAGGAATTTCTCGCGCGAAAGCTCGGGGCTGTTCAGATAGCCGCGCGCCACGCCATCGCCGCCCGCGAACAATTCCCCGGCTTCTCCGGTGGGAACCGGTTTCAAGTCGTGGTCTAGAATGTGGACCAGCGTGTTGGATATCGGTCTACCGATCGGCACCGAAGCAGGCACTTCATCTCCGGAGCGCATCAAGTGGCAGCAGGTGAAGGTCGTGTTTTCAGTCGGGCCGTATCCGTTGATCAGAACGCATTGGGGATGGCGTTCCAGGACCATCCGCACATGCCTCGCGGAAAGCACGTCACCGCCCGCGAAAAGCTGACGCAAGGGACGGAGATCCTCCAGCTGCTGCTCCACCATCAGATTGAACAGCCCGGCGGTGAGCCACAGGGTCGTTACCCGGCGTTCGCTGATCGCGCGGCCGAGGTCGGCGAGCGATGACGCGCTCGGCGGCATCACGACCAGACGGCCGCCATTCAATAAGGCACCCCAGATCTCGAAAATCGAAGCATCGAACGAGAATGGAGCGAACTGCAGGAAAACCTCGTCAGGGCCGAAGCGGCAATAGTTGGTATTTCGCACGAGGCGAACCACCGCGCGATTTTCGATCATCACCCCCTTTGGCAGCCCGGTCGAGCCCGACGTGTACATTACGCAGGCAATGTGCGTCGGTCCGCCAGAATGGCACACGCTTTCCGACCCGCCATCCGGTGCACCGGCGGACGGATCGTCCACGTGAAGCAGTGGAGTGTCGCGGCGGCCAGCCAGCGCGGTTGCCGCAAGGGACTTGGTTGTGATGATAGCTCTAGGCTTGGAATCGTCGATCAAATAATTCAGGCGTACTGCCGGAAGGGTCGGATCAAGCGGAACATAGGCAGCGCCTATCTTCAGGGTGGCGAGAAAGGCGACAATGAGCTCGGGCGAGCGCTCGAGACAACAACCAATCATCGCCTCGGCACGGACGCCCATCGCCCGCAATCGCAGCCCAAGATGGTCGGCCTGCCGGTTCAATTCCGCGTAGGTGATTTGCCGGGCCTCAAAATCGATCGCGATCGAGGTTGGGTAGCATGACGCCGCCTCTGCAAAGAGCTGCGCAATGCTCTTGTCGCGCGGATAGTCGGTCCGGTTTTCGTCCGAAGGCGACCAGACGGTTTCAGCAACCGAAGAAGCGGCAACCGCCGGGGTCTCCTCCGCAAAAAGACCGGCACGCCGCTGCGCGCTTACCGGCACCTCGGGGCTCATGACAGTAGGATCTCTTTTTCGCCGAACAAACGTTCGGCACTCATTCCGCGGGATCGGCAGGTTTCAATCAGCCGCGTCGACTCGACAATCGGTCGCGACTGCTCGGTATACTTCAGGCCCATGACGTGGTTGAGCCATGGCTCTTGGCCCATCGCGTACACATAGACTTCCTTGCAGTGGAATTGGTCCACGATGGCAAGGGCTCGCTCGTAATTTGAGCCGGCAAGACGACGTGAATGGTCCTTCTTGCGATCGAGCCTCTGCGTCAGCAGCGGGCCATAAATCCATGACAAGGGCGCGCCGTCGCACTCCATGCCGATAAAGAGCACATCGACATTCCCGGTTACGTCGTGAATATGCCGATAAAGCTCGGGGGAAATGTTGCACGAATCAGCAACGAAAAGCAGAGAATGCCTGTCGATGCGTAGGAGGTACGCGGTTTTCGTCAGGATATTCAGGTCCGCATGCTCGCCGAAAAATGGAATCGCCGTGATGGAGCCGCGACCCAGCGGTAACTCGTCCATTTCCGACATTTCGACGACATTCTTGAATCCGCACTCGCGCAGCACGAGGCGCAAGGACGGATCCTGCAGCGCGCCGCCACCATTCCTGGGAACGACAATGTGGCGGATCCGATGCCGCAATTGCAGCAGTGTCTCGAGAAGGATGTGGTCTTGATGGTTGTGAGTTATCAAGACGAAGTCAATGACTTCCGGGAGATCCGCGTACGTGTAGCGTGAGATGCTGCTCTCGTAGGTGTAGCTCAGCACCGGGTCGAGCAGGATAGTCGTTTCGCGCGTCTCGAGCAGAATGCAAGCGTGCCCGAAGTAGCGCCAGCGAGCTCCCGCCCCATCGTATCTGGCGTAAGGAGCCGGCGGCTCGGTGGTCAAAAATTTGCTGAGACGTGCGGCGTCCTCGTCATTAAGGTCGAGAGCGGCACGGAGCGCCCGGAAAGAGCTCGGCTTGTACTTCGTCTCGAACAGCTTTTCATAGAGATCGGAGGCAAAGGGGATACACAGCTGCAGCGAATCCCCCAGGTCGAGGCGCGGAGTGCTCAGAACAAAAGGACGATCATCGTGTGTGATCTCGGACAGCAACACGTTCTGCGTCGATGGATCGTAGAAATCGCTCTTGTACAATAGCGGCTCGATCAATCTGAACGACGGGTGATTGTTGAGATCGTATACGAGCTCTACATAGCCTTTGAGACAGGGCGGGACATCGGCGTACAAGTCCTCGAGGCTCGCCCCGCCGGCCTTTTGGCGCAGCAGCTCGTCCAATTGCTCGATGGCGTGCGACAGCTCGATCAGCCGACCACTCTTTTTCAAGGTTCGATCCCGCAGCGCCTTGACCTCCGCGACACGATCGCGATCGAAATCCATGAAGGGGCCGCCGACCAGGGCCGGATTTGCCACGGCTGCTTGGTGGCTCTCCGGGGACTCGATGTACGAGTCCATCATCTTCAGCTGCTTTTCCGTCAGATTTCTTGCAGCAGTTGCGGGCGGGATGAGATGCGCCCACGCATACCAAGCGTCCACCAGCGGCTCGGCCATGATGTTCTGGCGCAGGAAAACTGGAGAGCTTTCGCTCATGTCTGTTCCGAACGTCCGGCCCCCGCGTCCCGATTCCAACCGCGGTGGTTGCATCACCCCCAGTGGTCGAATTGTATATTATACTATAGTAAAATAATACGGATTCCTTCATGGCTTGGCGGTAAACGTTAGGATTGCTTAATTCTAGGAAGGTATTGGCTTTTATCGCTTTTTTTATGCCCGCCACATAGCCCTTGCGGGCGAGATTCGCCCGGTCACTCAGCAACGAAACGTGTCCCTGCCCGCTGCGCCCGCTGGAGCGGACCCGACGATCAAGCCCCGCAACCCTAGGATGCCGTTTCCGACGTCGGAACTCGCAAATTAATCCACGGCCACTGTTGCGACTCTGGCGCCTGTTTCACTTGTCCCTGGCTTGACCCGGGGCGGCTTTGCTGCGCCGCGTCCGCGAAACGATCGATGAATCACGCCGTCAGAAAGGGGCACTCGTTGGTTGGCCGGCCTGGGACAAAGCCGCCGGCTTAAACAGGAGGCTGCGGACGCGCTTTCGCACCAGTTGCGGAGAAAGCCGACCGAGTCGCTGGACCAGGCGATTCATGGCGTTGAACCGGGCAACCTCCCGCGAAAACTGCGGTTCCAGGGGCGCAATCTGCGCGGAAAAGCGCTGCCTCACCCATTCGTATAGCTCAAGATCGTAGCTGTTCCATGCGCGTAGTCGCTTTCTGGTAGCCTCCGAGACGGATTCCGCCTTTTGACGACCGGGTGTTTCGTTGCGGACCTGGTAGAACATCCGATGCATGGGAACGCCGTAGAGGCGCTTGAAAAACCATACGAGAGCGGAAAACTGCTCGAGCGGAGCCGCCACGATGAAGCGGTCTTCGATATTTTTCTTGGCCATCTCCAGGTGGCGGCGCTCGACCGGGGGCGTCGAAATCGGCCTGCCTTCCGGATCCCACGGCGCATCCAGCTCTGCGCAGCCGCTCAGCATCCGCACCTGATGATTGTGCGCATCAAGACCTATGCCGCTGTCCAGATATTGCTCGAGAGTCAGGTCCTTTATGAATGGATAGCTCACCAGGTGAGGCTGGTTCCGATTGTCAAAAAAGTTGGATATGGCCCGATCGATGGGATCTCGAACGATCGTAAAGAACTTTGACGGGCGATCGAATATCGTATCGACATCCATGGCGACGTGAATGCCGATCAAGCAGCGAACCAGTTGCCGCTTCTCAACGGGCATTTGACGAAAGAGCTCCCCGATCCTCTTGGTGTCGCGGACCAGGAGTGCGGAATCGGTTGGTCCAACATGTGCATGAAAATATTGGTTCGGGAACAAATGTTCGAACACCCCACCCATCGTGCTCCCGCCTGTCTTGGGGATGTGGAAGAAGATAAGAACCTCCGGCGGCTCCAGGCCCGGAATTCCCGAACTGTGCAACTCGCGCTTCCTCACATTCGCTCTCCGCTCAGCCCCTCCGAGCCGAGCCCCTTGGGCAGTCGGTGCTTCAATCTAAAACGATCCCCGAGCTTGAAACGATGAGCGTCGACCTTGCTACTTCTCGCCTCTTAGCACAGACCGGCTCAGCCATGTCAATGTCCCCCAAAGCGCGATCGCAATCATTGATTCAGTCAGGTAAACGCCGAGCATGGTTCCATTGACCCCGTAAAGCCTAGCCAGACCTACGATGAGGCCGACGCCCAACGCGCCCGCGATCACATGCACAAACAACCTGTACCGATGCAGCTCGGCGGCGTTGAGAGCATCGAACGCGATGTTCTGGACCCCGGTCACGATGAGTGACCAGCAAAGGATCCTTAGAATAGCAACCGCTCCTTCAAATCCTTTGCCGAAAACAAGCGGGATCAGCGGCGCAAAGACGAAAAGCGCCAGGCTCGCCGCTCCAGTGAGCGCGACGGCGTAGACCACATATTTTTGCGCCAGCCGAAATGTCTCTCTTGAGCCGTATTGTCCCGCAATTGCCAATTTAGTGTAGATCAGGCGATCCAACGATGCTCCAACGACAAACGCGGTGGCCATCATGCGCCGCGCAATTGCATATGTTCCGACGAGGCTTGGCGCGGCGACCTGGCTCAAGGCCAGGATATCGATATTCTGGCGGAGCGCGAGAAAAAAACCGGAGATGCCGAGCGTTAGACCCAATGACAACTCCTCGCGAAGCAAGCGCAGCCGGGGCGGCCCGTGCGGCGCGATTGCTACTCCGCACGCTACTGCGGTCAGAATGTGAACTCCGGCATGCCAGATCGCCCAACCCGCAAGGGTGTGAACCCCGAACCCGATGCATGCCACGATCGCCGTCAGAGCACGCGCGATGCCAAATCCGGCATTGATGATATTCGCCCGCGAGTACTCGGAGAAAACCAAACATATCTGCTCGGTCAAACCAATCCAGCAAAAAAGCACTATGCTGCTCGGCACCATCAGGATCAACACCCCGAGACCGCCGTTCGTAGTTGACGCTACAGGCGTGAAAAACATCATGCCGGCGATGATGATCGCGCTGAGAAAGGATCCCCAACCGAACTGCACGAGCACGGCGTGCCCAAGCATCGTCGGATAAAGAGATTGATCACGGCCGACTCGCCGACGCATGGCCTCACCGACCCCAAACGCGCACCACGGGATGCCCAAATTCGTCACCGCGAGAATGCTCATCAGCGAGCCGTATTCTCCGGTGCCGAGGCTCCTGGCGAGAACCATGACGGTGAGCAGTTGGGCGGCGATCCCGATTGCCAAGCTCGCGGTCGAATTGATGTAGAGTCGAATGACCGGCAGCTTTTTTATCAAGGTGGAAACGAGCACGTTCGCTGGCGACATTCACTGGTTCCCCGGGAGGTGAGATCCCTGAGGATCGAAGTCGCCGGCTGCCTCCGGCACAACCTGCGTCCAAAGCATCGAGATCATGAATGCACCGATGATCACATCTGCAACGCCGATTCCAGGGCCGGCAAGCTCGCCCCTCGCCTATGGCAACACTCGATTTAGCACGTCAGGAGGCGCATCAGATCGCAGGATCCTGGCCGGGTTCCCGACAACAACGCAGTGAGCCGGCACGTCCTTGGTGACGACGCTGCCCGCCCCGATAATGGCGCCACGTCCGATTTCGACGCCTCCGATAATGACGGCATGTGGCCCGATCCAAACATCATCGCCTATTATCGGATATTCGGTCGTTCGGCCGGTGATCGTGACGGTGTCCTTGCGCCCGATCACGGCGCCGTTGAAAAGCGTGACGTTTGCGCCAATCACGGCTTGCTTCGAAATCACGAGCCCCCATCCGTGGACCACGAGCAGGCCAGGTCCGACACGAAGGACCGACGGCAAATCCATTCCGGATTTGGCTTGCGCCCGGCGATGCATCGCACGCGCGATAAGCGAAAGCGCCGGAAAGCGGCCTCGGCTCCATTGGCAAAGTCGCAGCGTGAAGACCGGCCTGAACGTGCGGTTCGTCGCCGCCAGCCAGAGGATGGCCGCAACAGACAGGCTCCTTCCGGTGGCTCGGAACGAATCGGCCTTGATCTGCTTGCCGAGCGACTCCATGCCTACCAACGACCGGAGTATTGCTTCCCATCGGGGACTGCACGGGCGCTTCGGGCAGCCGGCTTGAACAGCGCCTCATAGGCCTCCAGCAGTTTCGGCGCTTCGTGCGGCCAGGCAAGATGGTCGATGACCCTCCGGCGCCCGAACTCACCAAGCTTTCTGCGCCTGCCCTCGTTGGCCAGCAACTCCAGCATCTTGTCCGCGAGATCGACGGGGTCGTTGCAGCGGGCATAGAGCGACGCCTCCTGCGCCGTAAACCGCCCTTCCGCAAGATCAAATTGGACGATCGGCTTGGCGAGCGCCATGTACTCCATGATCTTGTTCATGGTCGACTTGTCGTTCATGGCGTTGCATTGGTCCGGGTTTACGCACACGTCGGCCGTATTGAGAATCTTGAGCAGCTCTTCGTCGGACACCCTGCCGTAAAAGGTGATGTAGTCGGCAATGCCCAGCGCATTCGCTTGTGCCCTGAGGTGCTCCAGCTCCGGTCCGCTTCCCGCCGCGCAAAATTGCACGTCGTCGCGCTTGAGGTCATGAACTATGTGTGCGACGGCTTCCAACAGGTAGTTGAGGCCCTCTTGCGCGCCCATGACGCCCACATATCCGACGCAGAAGGCACGCCCTTTCTTGATCGACGGCTCCGGCGGCACAATCTTCAGGCGCTCCAGATTGGGTCCGGATCGAACCACGAAAACACGATCCGGTCGCATGCGCCCGCGCTCTATGGCGATCTTCCTGTAAGAGTTGTTCGTCGCTATCGAAATGTCGGCCGTTGCAAACGTCAAGCGCTCGAGCGCGACGATCATCTTGTACAGGAGATTGCGCCTGCCGAACTTTGCCTCGAACAATTCTGGATTTATGTCATGGTGGTCGAAGACGAACCTCTTGCCGAGAAACAGCTTGAAAAATCCTCCGACCAGGAAGATCAGATCGGGTGGGTTGCATGCGTGAATGACATCAAATCCACGCTCGAAATAAACTCGCCACGCGAGCACGAACTGCCAGAATAGTGCGACACTGTATTCCGCGAAATAGGAGGACATCCGGCGAGCCTCGGTCAGCGGATGCCGATAGATGTGAATACCGTCGATGACCTCGCGGCGCGCAAGGGCTCCTGGCCCGACCGGGCAAATTATCGAAACTTCGTAGCCCGCCCGCTTGAGCGTCGTGGCCTCGTTCCAGACCCGGCGATCGAATGGAACCGGCAGATTTTCGACAATGATGAGAATCCGCCTCGGTGATGGCGGCTTACCAACTGATGCCATCGTACTGCCCGTGCAGATCATTGTGATTCTGGATGCGAACCAAATCGACGACAAATTGGTCCGGTCGTATGCGGCGGGCAATATTGAGGAATTCCGGATCCCCGTTTCCGATTACAATCGTCTGTCCGAAAGCAAGCGCCTCATCGAGGGACTCCACCAGCAAGGAAGCCACATGAGGGATCATGCGCATAAGATAGTCCTTGTTGGCGCCGACGAGCTTGGAAAGGTTGACGTTGCGATCGAAGATGCGAACGTCGAATCCCTTGCCGATCAGGCGCTCGATTACTTCCAGTATCGGACTCTCCCGAAGATCATCGGTTCCCGCCTTGAAGCTGATACCCAGAAAGCTTACCGGGCGCTTTCCGATGTGCAAGATCGTCTCGAAGCCCCTGGCGGTTTGTTTTTCGTTCGAAGGGATGATCGCGCGAAGGACCGGAAGATCAAGATCAAGCGAGTTGGCTTTGTGGACCAGGGCGCGAACATCTTTCGGCAAGCAAGATCCGCCGAACGAGAACCCCGGCTTGAGATAGTAGGCGGACAGGTTCAGTTTCGAATCTTGGCAGAAAATATTCATAACGTCGTGGCTGTCGACGTTGACCCCCTTGCAGATCAAGCCGATCTCGTTGGCGAAGGCGACCTTGAGGGCATGCCACACATTATCGGTGTATTTTATCATCTCGGCGACCTCGATCGAGGTGCGGATCAAGGGTGCTTCGATCGATTTGTAGAGTGAGGCAACCTCGGCGGCCGTCCGTTCATGGTCGGCGCCAATCACCGTCTTCGGCGGAGCCCGAAAGTCTTCAAGGGCGGTGCCCTCGCGTAGAAACTCCGGATTGCTGGCCACCCCGAAATCGATGCCGGCCCTCTTGCCGCTGGATTGCTCCAGGACAGGAATGACCAGGCCACGAATTGTTCCCGGCAGAACGGTCGAACGCACGACTACCGAATGCCAGGAATCCTTTTCCTTGAGGGCGGCTCCAATCTCGCTGCACACGACCTTCAGCGAGCTGACGTCGAGATCACCGTTCCGGCGGCTTGGGGTCCCGACACAAATAAGGGAGAGATCCGTTGCCAGGACGGCAGCCTGGGCATCGTGCGTGGCCGTAAGATGACCGCCCTCTACCGAATCGGCGATCGTTTGCTCGAGGTCCTTTTCGATTACGGGAGCACTTCCATTCTTGATGAGGTCAACCTTCGCCTCTGACTGATCGACACCAACGACGCAGTGTCCCATGGCGCTGAGACACCCCGACGTTACTGCCCCGACATATCCGAGGCCGAAGACACTGATCTTCATGGCAAAGTCATTATTCGCACGCGCCTGAGATCGACACGAAAGGTTTTAATTCCGGAACGAATCAGCGCGGACAACCGACCGAATGAGTTCCTAGCGGAAGCTCCTTCGACAATCTATACAATTTGAAACAAATACTTAACATCTTTGAACTTCATGGAGATTTTACGGCGATATCTCGCTGAAGAAGACAGTTTCGGTTTATACTTGAACACGCGATTGCGGCCGGCTTTGGCGAGCCGCCGTCATCGCATGTGCGGCTGTACGCCAGATTTCCGTCAGTCTCGCGAGATACACTTGGATGTCATAATGCTTGGCATGGTCGCGCTTGGCGGCTGCGCCGAGGGAAGCGCGCAATTCATCTTCGATTATCAGTCGCAGCAGAGCTTTAGTCAGGTTTTCGACGTCGCCGGCCGGAACGAGAAGACCATTTGATTCCGGCACGATAACCTCGGCCACTGCCCCGACCGGCGTAGCAATTACGGCGGCCCCGTAGGCAAATGCCTCGAGGATCGACATTGGCAAGTTCTCGGCAAATGACGGCAGAACGAGAATGTCGGTGCTCCGAAGAATTTCGTTTACACGCGACGCATCAAGCCAACCCGGAACCGCAACACGACCCTCAATCCCCAGTTCCCGCACGCGATCGCGAGTCGGTTGGATCTGCCCGTTTCCCGCTAAAGTTGCAACCCATTGAGGATATTTGGCGAGGCGACCTAGGGCTTCTACGAGCTGGGGTGTTCCCTTGCGTGGGCCCAATTCACCCAGGAACGAAATTCGCACGCGTCCGTCGGCAGCTGGCAGACGGGTGCCCTGGATTGGAGCCGTAGCGTTCGGGAGAATGCTGATTTTGTCTCTGACCGCCGGCAAAGCGGTCGCGACCAGCTCCAACCAATATTTGCCCAACACGATTATTCCGGCACTTTCGCCGAACATGCGGTCCACTATCCGCCGAACGGAGGGTCGCGCCGTCGGCCAAAATTGATGGAATCGTGATCCGTGGAGGTGAACAATATAGGGGATGCCCAGCAGTCGAGCCCAGCGGGCCAAGATCGCCTTACGGACTGCGCTCCCTCCGGCGGCCACGTTGACATGCAGGAGATCCACCTCCCCTCGTGCCTTCGCCACCAGCAACCGAAAGAGCGCCCAGCTGAAGATAAACGGTGACAAGGCCAGCGTTCCGGTTCCTCGCGTCACCAGTCGCGCTGCGTGAATCCGGCCGGTGCAATCAGTCGCGAGCGTGTCGATGATGAGATCGGTCAGACGATCTATTCCACCTCTTTGCCGCGCCCCGAAGGGGGTAGCGATCAGAACACGCAACTGGGGCGCATCTGTCATCGGGATCGCTTCGCTTGGTGCCGCGGCACGCACGGCTGCGCAGAACTGCCCATGACTGGTACCTCATATGCATGCCTACGGCAAAGTGGGACCAAAAAAATGTACTATTACGGTTTCCCTCGAGCAGGGGCCCAGGTCGCGGATTGACTGCCAAACTTTGGCTGCCCCGCCATCGCATGCCCATTGCCAAGCGTGCGCAGGCGTCCCTATCTTCGGCGTCAACACTTTCATCCCGGCACGGTCGCCGGCGTTAACCATGCGGCCTGTAACCCGAAAACCTCTTCGCCACTATTCCAATGCAATTTTCCCGTCGGATTGCTCTTTAGGTTGTCACCGAGGCCGGAAATTTCATATATCGAAGCAAGGTTCAGCCCCGGCCGCGAAGCTCCTGACAGAAAGGCGCCTACCGAGCCGGGCCTCGCCTCCAATCGTCTCCGCCATGTCAGAGACTGCCAACCATGCGGCCTGGGAGCCAGTGCGACGCGAGCTCGATCGCTGGATCGAGAAACGTCTTGTTGCGGCGTTTTGGCTGCGGGACGATGATGCGGTCGAAAGCTCGAAGAACCTAGAGCGGCTGCGCGACCTTGCTTGCCAGCACCAAACCAGAATTGGCCTGGCGGTGATACCCGGAAAGCTTCGCGCGAGTCTGATTGATTTCCTGGGCGAAAACGAGCGTCAGCTCTACCCTATGTGCCATGGCTGGAGGCATGTGAATCACAGCAGACGTGGCAAACCCGCGGAATTTGGTCCCGAAAGGTCCATGTCCGGCTTGGTTGCTGACGCGCGACTGGCGTTGGACGCGTTTTGCGGAAGCTTGCGCCTCACCAAGCCGATCTTCGTCCCGCCATACAACCGTATCGCACCTGCCTTGACCAAGGCCCTGCCGACGATCGGCTTCGTCGGCCTCTCCGCCATGCCCGACTTGTGGGAACGCAAGATGCTGCAGCTGGGCACGCGTCTTTCCTGGAATAGAGCCATAAGGATTCCTCTGCGTCCCAGCATTCCGAGACTCGACGTTCATGTCGACTTGATCGACTGGAAGGCGAAGACGGCTCATCAAACAGAGATCATCGTCGCCGAGCTTGTGCGCCAGCTGCGCGGCAGGCGAATTGGCCTTCTGCCGAGTGACGCACCTATCGGTTTGTTAACGCATCATCTGGATCATGACGAGCATATCTGGCGTCTCTGCGAGCAGACCTTGGAAGCGCTTCGGCCGCACCGGGCGACAGCGTTCATCGATGTTGCCAAGTGGGCGGGTGAGCAGGCGACCAAGTCCAGCCCCCGCGACGTGCGAGTTCCTGGTGCGCCGACCTGAGGCCGGGGTTCGCGCGCTTCTATCTTTGAAGAATTCCCTCGATACCGTGGACAATGTTCAGCAATGGGCGGGCCTGCAGCACCGGTGAGCGAAGGAACACGTCTGTATGCGATTGGGGACGTGCATGGTCGCAGTGATCTCCTGGAGCAGCTGCTCGATCGCCTGGAGGCCCACTTGGCCGCTCGTCCGGTGCCGCGCCCCATCCTCATCTTTCTCGGTGACTACATCGATCGCGGGCCAGACTCGCGCCGGGTCATCGATCAGTTGATCCGGCTGAAGCAGCGCCACGAGGTGGTTTATCTCAGGGGCAATCACGAGCGCTGCCTCATGGAATTCCTGCGCAACCCATCCATTTTGGCCACGTGGCTGCGTTGGGGAGGGCTTTACACGTTGCGCTCCTACGGCCTGGAGCCCAAGAATTACCTCGACTCCGGGGAGCAGGAAGGTCTTGCCAGGTCACTCGAGCTCATCCTGCGCGCAAGCGGGCATTTTGATTTTTTTGACCGCCTCGAGACTTCCTTCACGTTCGGAGACTTCTTCTTCGTCCATGCCGGCGTCCGCCCCGGCCTCCCGCTTGATCGGCAGAGCGAAACGGATCTTCTCGAGATACGTGATGTGTTCCTTTCCTCTGGCTCGGATTTCGGAAAAATAGTGGTCCATGGTCACACGCCCGTGCCGGAGCCCGACATTCGCGCCAACCGCATAAACATAGATACCGGCGCCTTCGCGACAGGACGCCTGACTTGCCTGGTGATCGAACGCGATGTGATAGACCTCATTTGGAGCCGCCCGTGAGCGAACCCGGAAAGGAGTGAGGCCGCAAGGGGTTTCGTCGATGCCCCTTTGCTTTTCGCCAAGACCGCTTCGCGCGGGGCTTCCGGCAAGTGATGCGATGAGCCTAATATCCGCATAGATTTTCGCAGCCAACGGAGATCCTCATGGGGCTGATCAAGACGGCGGACACAATCGCCAAGCTGGCTTGCTTTCCGGCACTGCTCGCGCTCCTGATCAGTGCTTCTTCGGCGCAAGAAGCCGCGGCCCCGAATTTTCGCTGGAAGCCGGTGGTCGACCCGAACGCCAGGATCACTATTCGAGGCATCACCTACGCACCTGAGTTCGCTCTGCACGACTGGAACGTTCAGCGCGCCGCCGACGCCGCAACTGACGTCACGCGCTTCGAGGTGCGATCCGGCGACCAGTGGAGCGAGGACCGCAGTTCCGGAGAAAACAAGGAGCGGTCAGAGCTCGACGGGTACAAGCGGACTTTCGCACATGGAACAGACGTTTGGGGAGCCTATTCGCTCTTTATCGAGCCGGGCATGGAATATCGATCCGACTGGACCGCGATCAGCCAGATGCACGGATCGGCGCTGCGGGATTTCCATATCCATTTCAAAGAAGGAAAGCTGATCGTCTACAGTGAATATGCCGGGCCGGGGGCCGCAGCAGGGCCCTCGGTTCGCTACACCGGCCCGCTGACCCGCAACGTTTGGCACGATGTCGTCTTTCACCTACGGGAAGGCGGCCCCCCCGATGGTCATCTGGATCTTTGGCTCGATAAGCAGAAGATCATAAACTTTGCAGGGCCGATTGGAGCTGTGGGGAATCAAGCCTATTGGAAATTTGGCATCTATCGCGGCTATGGCCCGATTGCGACTCCGTTCTCGGTTGCGTTTGCCAATATGGAGATCGGCACTTCCGACTTGACGGCACGGATCGGCAACCCACTGGAGATCAAGTAGGAACGTGCGGGCGCGCGCAGACTGAGGCGGTCCGCGACTCATTGTCTGGGGCGCTCATGCCTGCGCTTGTCCTGGGCATTCACGCCTTGCCCGCCGCGCCGCGAACAAGCAAGACCCGGATGGCCGCCACCATGCCCGCCCAGACCAAGAAGGCATGGTTCAATTCAGCCGGGACCTGCTTTGGCTCGTGGTTTAATGGCCGATGGCTGGGGGAACGGTCACGATAGTGGTCGTGGTGCCCGTCCCATTAATAAGTCCCTTAAGCGTATAGGCGCCAATCGCAGCATTGATCGGATCATTCACAGTGGCGACAAGCGTCCTCAGGTAATTCAAGAATTTGGTGGATTCGACCGCCTGGGCGTTCGAAACATAGATTACATCCTTGTTCCGCATCTCGAACTTCGATGTGAGGAAATAGCCGCCCGGATCGCGCAGGCTCACGTTGTAGATGATCGGGATGATCGGTCCTTCAAATCTCGAGGTATCAACGCCCAGGAGCCCGGCAACGTGACGCGTCTCGCCCCGATAGATGAAGACGGCCGCAGCGTCTGCCGAAGCGTCGCTCAGGCCTTCCGCTTTGGCCATGGCCTCGGATAACGAGATGTGCCACGCCTCAAACGGGAACTGTCCTTGCCTGTCTGATGCCCCGAAAGCCAGGAAGGTCTGCGGCTCGCGGAACACATAAATCGTGTCGCCCGGACGCACAAAGATGTTGTTCTTTGGCTCATCCACCAGTGCGCCGAATGGAGCCGCGGCACGCTTTCCGGCGCGCTCCAGGACGACCCAGGACTCGTTGCCGGAACCTGTCAACCCGCCGCCCTGCCCTATCGCATCCAAAAGACGCTCGCCGCTCGCCTTTACCGGGTATTGCCCCGAAAGGCGGACGTCGCCCAAAACCGTGAACGAGGACGAGCGCTGCTCCAGCAGCGACACCACCGCCTGCGGCTCCAGCGCTCGGTCCTTGAGCGCCTCCACGATCGCGTGCTGAAGCTCCCCCACCGTGCGATCCTTAGCGCGAACCGGACCCGCCGAGGGAATCGCAATATTGCCATCGGCATCGACCGCTTGCGGCGGAACAGCGAGGAAATTGCCCGGACGCACCCCTGTATCATTGGGAACGAACAGTCCGGCGCCGGTCTCATAAATTGTCACCCCGATCAGATCTCCGATGCCGATGCGGACAACCTGGGGACCGCGACGATCAGTGAAGGCACCCGCGATCCTTGGGGCGTTGGCGGCCAATATTGCGTTGACGGTGGGGCTCAATCGTACGAGCGCGTAGGGAATCTCCGACTGCTCGCTCTCTATGTCGCGGCTCTGCGGCCCTGAAACCGGCATGATCGCGCATGCGCCAAAGGCGCAGCACGCCGCCCCGGCGAGCATGCCAAGAAACCGAGACCCAAAGCTCATCAAGTCCCCCTCAGCCCCCCGAAGGTTACCATGCCCCCGCTCCCGGAAAGATACTTCTCGGGGGCCCGGACGCGAACTTTCATCACAGGTGTTGCCGGATGAGCACAGTTTGGACGGGGGAATATACCCGCAAGAAGATTAAGATTTGCAAACTCGAGGCCTCAAAGGGGGTCGCGGCGCCCGCCAGGGCCCGAGGGATTCGGAATCACGTGTTCCGAATCGCGTGAGGGTTGGCCGGATAGGCCGGTCCAGCGTCATCCGCCGGCGGACCGATATGCCGCCTGGGCGCGTCAGCGTGACGAAAGAATTGCCTTGGCCGACCCTGCTTGGCTCGCCGTGGCTTCCGGCTGAGCCCCGGCGCCACCCTCCGACGCCCTCCGACCGGCCTCTCCGGCGGTTTGCAGGACCCTGCTTGCAACCCCTGACAGGGGCGACCTGCGCGGCCTGCAAAACCCGAGCAAGAACCCCACCGCCGCCATGTGCCAGTTGAGCACACTGAACAAACTCTGCTTCAGCGAGCGAGCTCGCAGTCCCATGATCAGGACTGGGATTGCCAGCGCGGCCAAAAATACTGTGGCACGCGAAGTCAAAGCATAGGCCGAAATAACCACGCACCAATACAGCCAGACACCGAGCGCGATCGGCAGGATTCGCACTTCACGCAACGCACGCCCCACATAGTGGCCGGCCATAGCCGCACGAAGCAGCTCGCCGGAAGCGAGAAACCGACCGCTGCCCATGCGGTGCCACAGCAGGCGCCACGTGCCGATCGAATAGCTGTAGTGGTCGACAGCCTTGTCCTCCAGGCGCACGAGCCGCCATCCCTTGACCCGAAGCCGCGCTCCGAGATCGTATTCCTCGAAGGCATGCAAATTGCGGTCCGATAGATAGCCGATCTCTGCGATCGCCGAGCGTCGATAGAGCCCCCCTCCATTGAGACAATCGACTTCACTCTTGCTCTTACGCCGCAGTCGCCCGATCCGCCTGACGCGCGCACGAACCTCGAGATTCTCGGTTCGCATCTCATGGATATACCCGCCCACGCCAGCGACTGCCGGCTCGCGGTCGAGAATCTCCACCGCCTTGTTCAAGAACGGCAACTGCAAGTCCATATCCCCATCGAGAATATAGATGTATTGTCCGCTGCTATGCTCGTATCCCAGTTGGGGACCTATGCCGCAGCAACGCTCCTCGGGATGTTCAAGGCGCACGATTGATACGGCAAATTGCGCGGCAATCGCCACGGTCCGATCCCTCGAGGCGCTGTCGGCGACGATCACTTCGCCTCCGTAGGGCTTCGCCGCGGCGAGCGAGCTCTCGACGGCCCTGCGAATGTTGGATTCCTCGTTCAGGGTCTTGATGATTATGCTTACTTTGGTCATTGCTGCGGCCCCGCGCGGCCGATAGCCTCTGGTCTTGTTGAATCGGCGACCTGCCCGGCGCGCATGACGTACTCGGCGTCACGTTGCTTCGCAAGACCGCCAGTTTTATCCGCCTCGCCGCCAGCAGGGCGCTTTGGTGGCGGAACCCTTCGACTTGCTACGAGATAAGTAGCATGCGTACATTATCGCATGGATATGACTGCCGCTTAAGCGACGCAATCAACCTTAATGCCAGACTTTGATATTTGCGAGCGACTCCAGGCGATGGCGAATGCCCGTGGATCGATCGATGTCTCTGCCGCTCGGCAAGCGCTGACCTCGCGCTAGGCGATAGTGCGGCAAGATCGCGCCCTTGCGGGGGAGCTATCCTGAAGGCGGGAGGACGTTGTGGGAAATAATAAGCTAGGCTTTGCGGTTCGCAGGCCCGGTATCAGCCTATGACAGATCGAGAAATCCCTTTGCCTCCGGCTGGGCTGGCGAAACCCTCGAGGGATGAGCCCCGCGCAGTTGCATCGCAAAAGGCCGACTTTCTTTTCTTGCTTTCACAAGCAATCGAGAGCGTGCGACATGATCCGGCACGGCAACGCAGGGTCGTTTATGAGCTCGTACGAGCCAAGCTTCAAAGAGAAGCCTGGCTAAGGAATCCCCCCGTCACTATTTTAGAGATGCGGCAATACTTGCAGGCATTCGACGCCGCGATCGCACAGATTGAGAGCGGCCTCTCGCAAGAGGATGAGCTGCAATCGCTGCTGTTCCGGATGAAGCGCATCGAAGAGAGCAAAGCAGCAAGCTCCTCCCCTCGGGCAATCCTGCCTCCTCAGGCAACAACGAACCTCGAGCCGCACGCCGCGCCGTCGCCTATGAGCGCAGCCATTCTCCCAATTCGTGAAGCGGAAGTAGCTCACGTACGGCAGGCAAGGAAGCTCGGATTTGGCGTCGGCAGCTTGATCTCCATGCTGGCTACTGCGTTGATCGCCGCAGCACTGGTTGAGCTTCAACAACAATACTTTCATCTTGGCGGAGGGCGAGACGGGGTGGATCCAAGGCCGTTCGCCAGCGAGCCTGACCCGAAGGACCCGCAGGCCCGAGCGATTGCTACTCAGACAGCCGCTGTTCAATCTGAGCCGCAAGCTCATGCTGCGCCATCGATGGCAGCTGTGCCGCAGCCGGCAGCTCTTCCACTTCCGTCGCTCTATGGAGTGTATGCTGTTGACGGCGGGCATCTCGAGGAGCTTGAGCCCCTGCCCATCAGGGTACCCTTCCCAAAGGCGCTCATCACCACTCCGATTACGACGCCCAGCCGAACGACGCTGTCCGGCAGCGGGCTGAGCTTCATCGCGTTTCGTCGAGACCTGACAACCGACGCGCCGGAGCGAATTACTATTCGGGCGATCGCAAAGGTGTCGCGCTCTCGAACCTACAGTTCAGCCGGGAAGGCCACGATTACGAACCTGGATGACCTGTGGGCCTTCCGCAGCGACGCCTACGACCTGCGCGTAGCCCCGCTCGGCCAGAGCCCCGAAATGATCGCCATTCGGCCGGAAACCAGTGATTTCGCCTTGCCCGCGGGCCGTTACGCACTCATCCTCAAGGGGCAAGCCTACGACTTCAGCATCGCTGGTCCGGTGAGCTCCGCCGAGCAGTGCCTCGAGAAGGTCGAAGCATTGAACAATACGTTCTACTCGGAATGCAAGGATCCATAACCCCCGGCAGCGGCGGGTGCTAAGCCAACGCTATTGCGCGGTCCGTCACGATACCGCTTCTCCCAAAATCTGTTAAAACGCCTGATTTTTGCGCAGCCAATCGCTGTCGCAACGCCCAAATGACAGCTCCCACGAGAGGTCAGAAAAATACACGCCCGACGCTCTCCTGGCTCATTGGGCGTTTAAGGTAAGCTCCTTTGAAACGGTCGTGCGGGAGTCCTGTTGCGAGCGCCGCGGCGAGGGTCCTTCTGCTCGAGGCTCCGACATACGATCGAAATCGTTTAATTCAAACACCCCCATGTCGGTAGGAGCATACCGTCCGACGCCCTTGGCCGCCTTTGACGCTACTCCGATACAGAAAAGAGCACCGCATCCAACAAGCCCCACCAGAAGGCAACCGGACGCCACTACCGACCAAACAAGCGTAGCCATGGATGTCCTCCGTCTTGTGATAGCGGCACACTTTTACGCCAGCACGTCTAGCTTCAGCACGAACTCGCCCGGCCCGGTCCAACAAGGCGCAACGCTCATTTCTACAAATCGAGAGTAACTGAGTCGTTCCGCACCGCACACAACACTTCTTCAAAAGAACGTGTAGCGCAACTACTCAAATGGGCGGGTCGCCTCTTTTTTTGTAACTCGCAATCGCCATGATTGCGAAACTGCAGCTGGATCAACCAATGATCTGCCAGGTATTTGGCGAGTGCAAAACCGATCGGTATTTGGCTCATATCAGTAATTCAATTTGCGGGCTGTTGCTTAGCTCCGACCGTTCCTCATCGGTATCATGGGAGGGAAAGAGTCTTGGCATCAGCCCCTCTCTGGCGATTGAGAACGGGCGTGGTGGTTGAATTGAAGCCGGGGCTGCAGCAAAGCCCCAGATGCGCGCCGCCGTGACCACAGCAACTTGGCGGCCGCCCGTGGCGGCTGCGATAGCCTCAGGTGCGAGCGCCTCTTCGACGTCCTGGAGTGAGAGACGCTCGAGCGGTCCGGTTCGAGAGCGAAACCGAAGCACGTGTGTCGGTCTTCGAGTTTATCAAAGCTTGTGCGACCCGTGCTGCCGTCATTCCTTCGACCGAGGCACCGCCAAGCGGCGCGGTCCTTGGCCGCCGCTTGCATGCACCGGCTGCACCGCCATGCGGACCGGCGCCAGGACATGCTGGCGCACACTTAGCCTCGCGAGGACGCGATCTTTTGGCGCAGCCCGAGGACTAAATTTTTAGCTCCCGATTTAATTTTGATAAGGCAGGTCATGTGACGCGCCAGTACGAGAGTGGTGCCGCGGACATCTCCATGAGCCCCAAGGAGCTAGAGTGCCGAAGACGGCGGCTATGGTCTCGACTCCGCGGAGAACAGCAATGGGTGGCCAATCCAAATTCTATGACCGCGCAGCGGAGTGCCAGCGTTTGATGCGCCTGTCCACCGAACGCCAGGCGCGCGAGAGTTTTCGCCAGCTGCGCGATCTATGGATCGAATTTGCCAACGAGGAGGGCATATTGCAGCGGATGGGACGAAGGCCCTCCTCGGAACGCTCAGGCGAGTGATCGACCGGGGGCGCCCAGGTCGGCTCCCGCACGTAGATGCGGGGCCTGCAGGTTCAGGTGTAGGTAGGTCGGGTCGAACGCGGCCTTGGAGCTGATCCGGTGCCAGCTTAGGATGCGCAGCTTGCCGGCCGCGAGCTCGGCACATCCGTCTTTGCGCAGCGCTTGAAGCGCTCGGTTTACGGACACGATTGATAGCCCGAGGAATTGGCCAATCTGCTGCTGATTGAGGGGAAAGCTGCAGGTGCTTCCGTCGGCTAATCCGAACTCGCGCGTGAGGGCGAAGTGCTGACACAAAAAGTGCGCGACGCGCTCCGGTGCGGATCGCAGGCCTTGATTGGTGATCGCCTGCCGAAAGATGGACGCATCAATCAACGTATGCCGCCACAGCGCGAACCCGACCTGGGGCGCCTTGAGGATGAGGTTCCGCAACTCGCCATGCGGCAGGAGAGCGATCTCGGCCTCCTCGATGGCGGCGAGTGAGTGATCCATGACGTGCAAGAACAGCGATTGCAGGTCGGGCAGATCGCCTTCAATGTGAAGCTGCAAATACTGGCGCATCCCGGCCGCGAAGGTGTGATAGCGCCCAAGCGTCCCTCGCAACACGAGGACTGATGACTTCGGGCGGTCGCCTTGACGCACGATGTCCTGTCCCCGGCCGATGGTTTTCCTGTGTGGACGCAACTCCGCGATCACCCGCACGTCGGCCGCTGTGAGTTGCGAATGGCGCCTCAAGGTTCGGACGAGGACGCCCGTGATCTGTCCGCTCGACGAGATGCGCGCGTGGCTGGCCATGTGGGAGTAATCCGCTCGAGCCATCTGGGTTCGCTTTATCAAATGATAGAGAAGCACCCATAATGGGTATGTGCGGCATCGGGTTTGTTCACGTTGATATTGGGTCGGTCGGTTGCGTTAGTCTGGAATCCGACCCGTGGCGATTCACTTACCGAGCACCGCTTGACGAACAAAGATCTTGCTCCGTTCGGCTTTTGCTCTGGAGGGTAACTATTGATTTCGAGAAGGTTGGCCCCTTCGCCTGACCACGGTGAGAGCCCTCCGCATTCTGGTCGATGCACGGTTGAGGAATGCAGGCCGAAGTGTCGTCGGCATAATGGCCGGCTATTATTCACGCGCTCCCCGTGCAGCACGGCGGAACGTCGGCGCGATCTACTTCGCCAGGTGCTTCCTCGTGCAGCGCCAGGACGTCGTAAGAATCGGCGAGGCTCAAGTATGAACGTCGAAGCGTATCGTCGGAAGCCAGCTTGGAAAGGCGCCGACATTCTTCGGCTCGATTGCGCAGTCTTCTCGCGTGTTCTTTGTGATTTTCCATGGCGACGACCCGCGCGAGGTACACCATGACAAGAAGTGATTTGGGGATGTTTTGGCGCTCGTCAAGTGAGTGCGCCCAGGCGGGCGATTCGCCGCGAACGGCACCAGCGGATATTTCGTTCTGGCCACCAAGCCCCCGTTCGTTTGTTGGATTGACGTGATCTAATGGCGGCAAGCAGTGCATTGCACCGGCACGCAAACATCCTCGGCCTGGGTCACCTCCTCGGCGATCCAGTCCTGAACGTGCCGCCGTGTATTGCGACAGCGATAATGAGACGTGGCTATGGCCGGCAACGAATCGCGACTTGAAGGGCGACGGATTGAGGCATGTCAATAAGGCGCGTGCCGAGCTTTCCCGACGGGCGACGCCAGGTAAGGCGGGCTAGCTGTCGTTCGCTGGATGCTGGTCGTCTGTGGCTCGATGAGCGGTAGCCCGTTCATGGCGGGCGCCGACGCGGTCAGCCATCCTCATGAAGGCTTGGGCGATCGCCAGCATGGCGGCGCGCTCTTGCGGGTCGCGGATGTGCTCCGCGGCGGCAACGCAATCATACGCTTTACGTCTGTACTTCTCTCGATCCGGCATGGCTTGACGGGCTCTGCAGCACCATCAATGCTCGACCAAACGCCTGCGTTCCTGGAACTTCGAAACTTTTGTATGGGTCCATACCGAAGCGGAAACCTGAATTGGCCGGCCTATTTAGGGCGCTTGGGCTGGAACCGTCCTATGCGTTCGCTCAGCTCATAGCTGCGCGCCAGCGATATCCAGCGCCGCTCCATGGCGAGCCAATCATCCCGCAAGACAGGGTCGCGCTCGTACTTGGCCCGCCGAGCGCAATCCTCAGCGTGGCGATAGCACTCGGCAATTTCCGCACTCACTTTCAGGAGCATCGGCCGATCCGCACCGGCCCCAGCCACAATTGTTCATAGCAGAGACGAGGATGCCGCGCGACGCGAAGCCGGCCGCCGCGACGATCCAGCCGGTTCGGCCTGTCGCCCAAGCGAGGCGTCGGCGGGGGCAGTCCCAATTCCTTTCGCAGGCGATCCCTGTACGCGATATGCAGCACCTGCATGGAGACTCAAATTGGGCTAACGGGCCGCAAGCCGCATCCGTATCGGCTGATATGGCAAATCCCCGCAGTGGCAACCAATCAAGTGAACAATGGGAAGCTAAGCACGAATTCAGTTCCTTGGTCCCGACGCAATATGCGAAGCTCACCGAGGAGTTGCTGCGCGAAGGCGTTCACAAGGCGCATCCCAAGGCCTCCCGATTTGTTGTCCACCTGGGAGGGAAGCCCGACACCCTTATCCCTCACAGATATCGTTACGGCGTTTTGAGCATCGAGCGACATGGTCACCCAAACCGAGCCGGGGCGACCCACATAGGCGTATTTGGCCGCGTTCGTGATCAGCTCATTCACCGCGAGCACGGCCGGAATCGCGCGATCGGTGCGTACAACGACGCCCTTTTCGGCGTTGACGTTGATCTCGCAGCCGAACAGCGAGCCTGCCAAATCCGTGCACACATCGTGGAGATACGCCCCTAAGTCCAACGAGTCTATTTCGTCCCCGCTGTACAAACGGCGGTGTACGCGCGCGACGGCGGCAATTCGGGAGCTGGCCTGGCGAAGCTCATGGCGGACATCCGCACTTTGAGATGCAGAGGAATGCAGGACCAGCATTGACGCGATGATCTGGAAGCTGTTGTTGACGCGATGATTGACTTCTTTCATCAATGTTTTTTGTCGATCGAGGGCCTTGCGAAGGGATTCTTCCACGCGATGACGCTCGATCGCCATCCCCAGAATGTTGGCGATTCCCCGCAGGAACACCAAATCAGCCTCGCGGAACTCACCTTCGGAACGACTATCGACCTCAAGCACTCCGAAGGGGATGCCGTCCCCACCAAGAATGACATTCATGGCGCGCCGAATGCCGTACTCCACCAACAGCTGTGGCGTTCGGAATCGCTCCTCGATGTCCAAGTGGTTTGAAATGACGGATTTGCCGGTTTGGAGGGCATAGCCGGCCGGAGAAGCCGTGTCCGCCCCAATGGTGGCTTTGCCGACGACATCCGACCCCCACCCGACGCCGCTGCATACAAGGAACCTGCTTTCCTCAGGCAGATACTTTAGGACCTTGGCAAATTCCGCACCAAGGCCCTCGGCCGCTGATCGCGCAGCCTGATCAAGCAACTCCGAAAGTGGCGTGCCTTTCAGCGCAAGCACGCCAAAATCGGCCAGGATTTGCTGTTGTTGGACTCGCGAGCGGAGCATCGCGAGCGATGTTTCTAGATGGTCCGGCACATCCGAAGGCGGTGTCTCGACCAGGAATTCACGCGTGTTCGGATGATATTTGGCGACAGACACGAACCGACCGCCTTTCGATGAGGTGACGGGGCGCAAGCATCCCGACGCTGATGTGCCGTTGCGACCCACGCTAACCCCTCGTGGACTTGGTAGCAGCCCTCTCGGCTGCGCTCAAGAAACTCGCCGCCGCAGGGAAAAAGCCGCTTTGCACGGTACCGGAACAGCGTCTGCTTGCGCTACGTTAGCTAACCAACATAGAGGCCAAAGCGCTCTTAGCTCAAAGAGCCAGCATGACGTTCTCTGACAAAAAAACGTGTTCGCAATGTGGGAATCCGATGCTGGCGACGGATCGTATTCCTCCGGTAGTGCCCGGCCCAGGTCTTATAATTTTCACTTGCTCTCACTGCAAAGCAACCGATTCGGTGCTGGTGGACGCCGCTGACTGGCGCAGCGCTGACGCTGCTCATCGCCGGACGGTGCCTCCCACGGCTGACGATGACGAGAACGGCTGACCATTTTTCCCCAATCGGCATGGCGTGGGCTGCTACGAGCTTCGGTCCAGCAAAACAGCGCCGAAGGTGCCCGCTTTTTTACCGCCAGAACGGACGGATCGCTGCGAGCGTCTACCGGAGTGACAGGTGAACCAGACAGAGGCCGCGGCAGCAGGTATCACCTGCCCTTTGGGTTCGAGCCCAACGCGATAAGCTGCTTGATGCGGTCAAGCACTATCTACGGCTCGTAGGGCCTGGCGAGCATCGGGCCCGCATCGCACAAATCCCCCGCCGCGCTTGCCGCGCGGGCATGCGTGCCGGCCAGTATCATTTCGGTGTCTGGTTGATGCGCACGGACCCATTGCGCGACAGCAAAGCCCGCTGCTCGATCGGGCTCGATCACGCCGCACAGCACCATGTAAACGCGCATCTCTGCGTGTTGCAGGACGTTGAGCGCCTCATCCGTGTCGGCGGCTTCAATGACCCTGTAGCCGCAATTGCGCAGGTTCGGAGATGATCCTGCGGGCGATGACATCGTCATCGACCACAAGGATCGGGCGGGGCTTTTTGCTGAGCCGCTCGGCAAGAGCGATACGGCTCAACTGAGCCAAATCACCGCTTGCCCCATTCGGCCCACGGGTGTTGTTGCCCGCCCCGCGCCGGCCGGCATGCTCCTTGGGGACGCTTAGCGCGCCCCGACGTGTGTTGAGCCCGCAACCGGGGGAGGCCGGCCGCGCGCGTCCTCTCACCTCATTGCAGCGGCCGCTCAGCGGCTCCCTCCTGGCTTTTGGTGCGTCCCGCTGCCCGTTGGCGCTGGTCGAGCGCGGCACATTTTCTCCATCTCTCCGCCATGCGTTTCCACAAGGCCTTGTTGGCGTGGTCGCGCGCAAAACGGGACATGCGTTCGCACTCGTTAGCTTCCGTCAAGTATCGTTCCGCTGGAGTCATGCTCAGGTCCCCTCAGCTCTTCAGGAATCCAGTGCAGGGACGCATTCACAAATAAGGCCGACTTCATTGTCGGGTTGCCGACAAAACCGTGAATCATGCGCCGCGGTTCCCGCCATCCGGCGGTTTTTTTCAGACCAAACGTTTGCTTATTTGACATAATTAGTAGCGATCAATGGTTCTCGTTCAGAACGATGCCACTGCCGGGCTGATCGCCCGGTCTGCCTCATATGCATGACCAACAATATCGGTTTGTTGGTGACCCCGGCTCCGGTTGCCGTGACCTATTCGGGTTCGCAATCTTTCTGGCGAAGACATAGGCAATGGCAGCGCTGCTTACTGCACGCACGAAGCGCACGGACCGCGACCAAGTCGTGCTTCGGCGGGGTCGTGATCCGGAACCATCCAAGGAAGCTGCGGGGCATTCTATCGCTCGCCTTCGAGCAGCTACGCGATGCTCCTGGAATGTTACAGCGAGCGCGTTTGCCCAAGAGCGATCAAAATCTGCTGGCGAAAATCTTCAAACTGCAGCACGCCGTCACTAAGACTGTTGAGCACAGCTATTGCCCTCAGCGTGTCGCGCCCATTCCTTTTCATGGCAGCAACCAAAGCCTGTTGCCTGCTCACCCGCGCCTTGGCCTTGACGATCTCAGCCTCAATCTGTTGAAGGATGTCGGAATCGCGCCCGAGCCTGTCCTCCTCGGCAATTAGAAGCCGGTGCAAGAGCGATCGGACGATCGGGTCAATCTCTCCTTCAAGCTGGTCGCGGAAGTGCCTTATGTTTTCCCGCGTGACAAACTGGTCCATCGGCGGCGCTCCTTGTCCCTTGATCATGGGATTCGCGATGTTTGCACCTCTTGTAGCGAATTACAGTCACCTGCACTACGGACAGTCGCGACATTTTCCTCGCCGTAACGGCCAAGAATGTTTGAGCAGCAACCAGCAATCCAGCCCCGCATTAGAGCGGCTTGCGACTTGATCGCCGTCCATCTTTCATCGCGCGGGCTTTTGAGCGGCGCGCGCCCTCCGTGCATTGCCTTCCGTGCATTGCAGCAATTTGGCGGAGAGCGCAACCCGATGAAGACGGGGCGGTGATTCGTCGCATTGAGGTCGTGATCCGCAAAGCTTCACCTTCGAGGAACGCGGGGGAGAAAGGAGAATGACGCTCATGTTGACCAAGACCATGACGGCTTTGCTGGCAGCCCTTCTCTTGGGCGCTTCCGCCGCGCAAGCGGCAAATAACAACAAGTCCGGGGCTGCTGAATCGGCTAATTTGGAGAGTGCAAATACTGCCGATTATGTCGCGGCACCCACTGCCAAACCCAAGACCAAAGCCGACAAACAAATCATCAGCGACGGCAAGTGCTGGATAAACACCAGCAACGGCAATTACGGTTGGACCGAGTGCCCGAAAGCATCCAGGCTTGGCGGTTGAGTCAAATCGGGCAAGTCGACTGCCCGTCTCTCTCGGATGCGGGCCCTTCTTGGCGCTGAAAGCCACCTTAAAGGCCGGAAGTCAAGAATGGGCGGCATGCCCCTCATCTCGCTCAGGCGGGCGCCGCGCGTAGATCCACGCAAAGGGCCTGCCGAAGCGTTCCACCATGTCGATCAGCACGAGGTCTCTAAGCCGCTCCGCACATGGCCATCGCTCCGTCGCGATGACATAATCGGCCCTGGCCGGATCTACCTCAATTCGCCAAGCTCGATGGAGAAGGGGGGCTACCAACGCCTCCCGATACCCCATGCAAACCGTGATGCTGGGAATTCGCGCCGCAACTGTGCCCGAAGGGGCCTCGTAATCCAATCTGTGCTCGAGGCGCCGCACCGCCAGCGTGGCGGCGGCGGCCCAATAGTCCAAGTCGAACCGACCATAGGCTCCTGGCACACCGCCAGCCAGAGAATTCATCGCCATGTATTCGAGCGGATGGAGCTCCGCGAGGTTCCAAACGGTGAAGCCCGCATAGACACCGCTCAAGGCGGCGACGGGCAACCGAAATCGGGTCAGTACCGGCAGGATACGACCGAACCCGTATCCGCCAACCAGTGCAAGAAGCGGAATAACAAACAGAACGTGCCTGACGCCATCGTACAGCGTCGATCGGTCCGCGATAATGAAGGCCATGGGCAGAAGCAGCCCTGCCCACAGGATCAGTTGCACTCTAGACTCGGCGACAAATAGCACGACATTTCTGATGCGCAGCGCAGCGCTGCCCGCCCCCTCGCAGCGAAATGCTTCTATTAGGCCCGCGCAGTCAGCGATCGAATAAGCGCATCCCGCCAGCAGCAGCAGCAAGAAAGCTTCCGGCAGCCGCGCCGCCAATTGACCGGCCACGTAGAACCACGGCAGATCAGTAGTGAGCACCGTGTGGCCCCAGAGACGAGTTTCGAACGAGTTGGGGTGGTTGGCGAAATAAAGAAAAGCCGTTTTGAAATTTTCGACCGGATTACCCGTTTGGAGCCACGGCCAAATCACAAAGGCGACGAGCCAACCGATCGCCAGTGCGCAGACGGTCCGTTCGCCAATCGACACGAGTTGCCTGGCACGGACATCGGCCGGATGCCTCAGGGTGGCGAGTGCGCACAGAATGACTGCGCCCAGCAGGTAGGCCTGAGTGATGAGCCCAGATGAGCGGGTCCCGATGGCAAGCCCGCTCAATGCCCCAGCCGCGATTGTGGCGGGCCAAGTCGGCACAATGTTGCGAGCCATTATCATGATGGCGAGCGTTGCCCAGGTCATCACCGACAGGAACGGGACATCGATGGGCGTGAAGAAGAGGCTGCCGTAGAGATAGCCGGTACCGAGGCAAAGGGTGATGGCGGTCAGGCCCGCCCAGCGGCCGAAGGCGAGCTTGCCCATGGGAAGGAGCGCCGCAATGCCCAGGATTCCCACCGCAAACGTCATCGCGTGGCGAACGGTCCACGGGTTCGCCGGGACGCGTGATTGCACCCAGGCAATGAGGACATGGAACCATGGCCCATAGTACCAGAGCGTATCCTCCACCGAGTCGAACACGGAGCGATCGCGAAAGCCGCTGACGTACCAGGCCAATGCCTTGATTCCGTAGTCGTTGGCATTGAATTCGTCGGCCGTTATGCCGTAGTCGGAAACCGTGGCGGCTCCAACCGTTGCTGCCGCGCTCAGGAGTGCAATTGCGGCGATCACCTCAGCATCGATCCTGGCGACCGAAGAATCGGAAGAGTAGTGAAGCCATTGCGCGGGCGTGGTGTGCAACATGGCCCGATTATCTTTTTGGGCACCAAACGACGAAGGAGAAAATTGGCGGCCTACAAACCGCAATGCACCTCGGTAGGACTCATGTGGCCTGCCTATTCCAAATGCAACCGCAAGCTAAGCAGAACCAATTTGTTGACCATTTTGTTCCAAATGATCTGGGGTGGTGAGCCGCAGCTGATCGACCGTTCCTTCGAAGCTCCGGAGAGCCGCTTGGGCTGCACGGACCAGCACCCCATCGGGAGCCATATCCTGATTGGCTCACTACAGGAGCTCGTAACGTAGCCTGCGGGTGCTTGGTTGCGATGTGTGGTGCTTCCCAGGATCGCAGCCGTTCCGAGCCCTCATCGGGCTCCCGAGACATTTGAGACGCTTGCTTCGGCCGGACCTAACCGCCGAAAATAGACCCGGTTCTCCGCTGGCATGAACTCCACTCGGGACTTGGTCAGTGCGGCAAAAGCCGCGATGCTTTGCTTGCCGGCTTCGTCGGTGTCACCAAACGCATAGCTCTTGTCCGCTCCGGAAAACAAGCTGCGTGCCTCCTCCAACGTCACCCAGGCGCGGTGATCCGGCAAAACCTTGTTCAATGATAGAAGCAAAGCCTCCTTGCTGGATGCCTCCAGCCGAGACGCATCCTCAAAGCGGAGCGTCGGAGGCGCAAACAGCGCTCGGATCCAGGAAAACATGCTCGATAAACCTGCCCGGCTTTATGTTGGTTCCCCGATACCTGGAACCAGGTCAATGCCGGCGAGCAAAAGCACGACGGCAACGCAGCTCGGCTTGCGGATGGACCAACAGCTCAAATTCGTGGCTGGCCAGCTTCGTCCGACGTATTCCGCCCGCCATTTCCCGTGCCAAAGAGGCCCGCCAATTGGCGGGCCTCTTAAGTCGTCGTCCACTATTCGATCACGCGAATGACCTTGCGAGTACGCGGCTCGACGATCACTCGCTTTTCGTTCACATACGCATATTCATAATCATGATGGCGGGGAATTTCGTAAACGTGAACGGTCCGTGGTAGCGGCTCACCAACCACAATGTCCTCCCTCACACGATCGTAGCGCCGCGGGTGCCCGGTCACGAATCCCAAAATGTCGCCCGGGAGCTCAACTGCCGCCCCAACAGCACCGCCGACAATCGCGCCTGCTGGCCCAGCTGCTCGCCCCCCGTCGCGAAATCCCTGCTCAGCAGGTGATTGCGCCCCTGCCGCTCCAGACCAAAGGCTGAGTGAGGCGATAGCCGCTATGACTAGACGTTTGTTCATTGGAGTCTCCCTCTTTAGCCGCTTTGTGGTCGATCGTTGACCGGCCCTCTAACGCAGAAGAGCGGGGCCGTGTTCCAGATGAGAATCACATGAACAGCTATTCAGCGGCATCTTATCAGCTTGATTCCGCCACTCTCCGCCTCAGGAAAACAAGCGTTCGTATGCTGCCAGGACCAGTCATTATCGACATCGCAAGCCTCTTCCTACTTGCGGCTAACCACAGAGGCGCCAGCCACGTGCTCCTAAACGATCTGTAATGTTCTGGAACTAACACATCCATACTTTTGTTGTTGTTTGTTGTTGCTGACCGACAGCAAAAGGAGATCTATGTTTGCTAAGACGAAGCTAGCTCTCGCGGCGATGCTGATGCTTGGTGCTGCGTCTGCAGTCCAAGCGGCGAGCGACAACGATGGTGGAAATGCAACGGGCGGATACCGCGTCGGACCAATGGGGCAGCACTTGAGTGGCGCGAACCCGGTCTACCACCACTCGCTGAGATGCTTATAGATATGATCGGAGTCCGTTTGCTTTCGTTCCTGGATATTACCGGCACTGGAGATGGGAGTAGACGACGGCCTGTCGAAAAAACATTGAGAGGGCCGCGAGGAGGGAAAGAGTTTTGGGCATCAGTCCCTCTCTGGCGATTTGTAGAACGGGCGTCGTGGTTGAATTCAAGCGGTCGCATCCTCGTAAGGTGCAGCTTCGGCTGCAGCAAAGCCGCCCAGTGCGCGCCGGCATGACCACTGCAGCTTGGTGGCTGCCGGAGCCGCCCGCGATTAGCCTAAGTGCGAGAGCTTCTTCGCGGCCTGGGGATGAGAGATTGTTCGCCGGTCCCGCTTCGAGATCGAAGCCGAAGCATGTTGTCGGTCTTCGAGTTCATCAAAGCTTTCTGCGATCCCTACCGCCCTCATTCCTTCGACCGGGGCACTCACAAGCGGCACGGCAAGGCGGGCCGGCGCGTGGCGGCGCGCGCGGCAACGGCTTTTCGCAACCGCGGCGGCGCCCATCACCGACTGGTCCCTGCCTCGGTGTTCTGACGCCGTGCCCCTGCACGCCTCGCCTTTGATCTAAGTCAAGAGCCGCACCTGCCGGGCGGGCACGATGCGATCAGCCCGTCTCGTCAGGCGGACGCAGATGTCGTTGCGCGAGCAAGGCTGCCAGCCTCGCTCAGCGCCCTGAGTTCCTGATGGAGGTATTCATGAAGAAGATCTTGCTCATTGCGGCAGCAACGCTGGTGGCGATCGCCTCGGGGCCCGACCCGGCATCCGCGGCTCGCTTCGGCGGCGGCGGTTTTCGCGGCGCGGCGATCGGCGGCGGCGGTTTTCGTGGCGCGGCGATCGGCGGAGGCTGGCGCGGCGCCGGCTGGCGCGGCGGCTTGGGCTGGGCTGGAGCGCGGCCCGGCTGGGGCGTGGGCACTAGGTGGGCCTGGGGCGGGCGTCCAGGTTGGGGCTGGGGCGGCAGGTGGGGCTGGGGTGGCAGATGGGGCTGGCCGGTTGCCGCCGGAATCGGCGTGGGTCTCGCCGCCAGCAGTTGGGGCAGCAGTTGGGGCGACGACTGCACCGCCTGGGACGGCGTCAGCTGGGTGAACGTCTGCAATTCTTACGGGTATGGCTCTTACGCATATCCCTCCTATGGATTCGTTTCCGTCGGCTACCAGCCCTGGGGATGGGGATCTGTCGGCGTCCGGCCCTGGGGATGGGGCTGGCGAGGCGGATGGGGATGGCGGGGCGGGTTCTGGCGGTGATCGAACGGCCGGAGGCCGATCGCGAAGCATGACTCCGACTGATTGAATCTGGCTTCGGACATGAACAGGGCACCCGCGATCCTGTTCCTGCGGATCAAGTACGCGGGGTCGCGGACGCGCCTGTCATCGCGCAGCGTCAGGAAGGGCCAGTGCCTGCGACGAACACCGCAAGCCTGAGCTTCGATCGCACCGGCGCTGATTGGCAATCGCGGTCTCAATCGATCTAACTGTTGGGCGAGACGTCTGCTCCCCGTAGATCAATGCGTTTGATCTAGATCAATATTCAGCCCAGCGTCGTGTTTAATTCTGTGGGCTCTCTCCGCTGGTCCTTGAGGAGCCGCTGGGGTTGCGCGCCATCTGTCAGGTTGCCGCGGGCAATTCTGGCTTTCTCCGGGTGAACCGCAAATGCTGGACGATCCGTTCCTCAATTATTTCGCGCTTGGTCTGCTGATCTTCGTTGTCTTCGTGCTGTTCTACGGCATCATCGCAATCCACGACATTCCCGCCCGGATCGCCCAAGCCCGTCACCACCCGCACGAGGACGCTATCCATGCGGCTGGCTGGGTAAGTCTATTCACGCTGCACGTGCTTTGGCCTTTTCTTTGGATTTGGGCAATGGCCTACCAGCCGGAACGGGGGTGGGGCTTCGCTCACAAGGCGGACCAGCCACCCTCCCCCGTAGACCCCGCCAGCGAGCAGGAGAAATTGAAACATCGACTGGCGGAGATTGAGGCCAGGCTCGGAATCGGAGGCTCCTGATGGAAATTCTGCTTGTCTTAACCTACGTGGCGATTTGCTACGCCGTGTTCAAGCTTTTCAGAATTCCCGTCAATCAATGGTCGCTTGCGACAGCGGGGCTTGGTGGCATCCTCGGGCTTGCGCTGCTGTTCGTAACAATGGCCTACAACCACCCGTTTTCAACAAATGCGCGCATCTACTTCGCGGTAACCCCGATACTGCCCGCCGTCAGAGGGCGCGTAATTGAGGTGCCAGTCGAAGCGAACACGCCGCTAAGGAAAGGCGACGTGCTGTTCCGCATCGACCCGGGTCCTTACCAATACGTTGTGGATCAAAAAAAGGCGGCGCTTGCAGAAGCCGAGCAAAACGTCAAACAGCTTCAAGCCTCGGTTGATCAGGCGACCGCGGACTCGGAACGCGCAAAAGCCGAAGCAGAGTTGGCACAGCAGAATTACGATCGGCAGTCCGAGCTTTTTTCGAAAAACGTCATTGCGCGGGCCACCCTCGACACATACACCCGCAACCTTGAAACGGCCAAACAGTCCTATGTCGGCGCCCAGGCAAATGAGGATCGTGCACGGCTCGCCTCCTCCTCGCAGATAGATGGGGTCAACACCCAGGTCGCACGATTGCGGGCGGAATTGGATGATGCTCAGTACGATCTCGATCAGACCGTGGTCCGCGCGCCGGCGAACGGCTTCGTGACCCAGGTCGCCCTGGAGCCGGGTCTTTATGTGGTGCCGGCGCCCTTTCGGCCCGCGATGACTTTCGTCAATACCGATGCCAAAGCCAAGGCGCTCGGGGCTGCGTTCCAGCAAAATGCGCTGCAGCGCGTCCGGGCCGGCGACAAGGCGGAGATCGCGTTTCAATCGGTGCCGGGCCGTGTCTTCAAAGGCAAAGTCAGGATTCTCCTGGACGCGATCGCGGCCGGACAGATGCAGGCATCCGGCACTCTGCAGGATTTCGGAGCAGCCGCTGGTGAAAGTCGCGGAATGGCACTGATCGATATCACCGACGACATCTCACCCTATCAGATTCCCGTCGGATCGGCTGCCGAAGTCGCCATTTACACGGACCACATTAGGGAGCTTTCCCTGCTCCGCAAAATTCTGCTCCGTATGCGAAGCTGGGAGAATTACATCTTCCTCGAAGGACACATTTGAACGTTGCTTCGCGGCTGGCCATCAATCTGACAGCTGGAAATCGTCCAGTTCGTGGCGATGTCCGAACCTCCGGTTGGCGGCGCCAGGCTATCGCCGCGATCGGCTGTTGCCTGGCCTTCTTGCCGGCCTCGCTCTTTGGGCCGTGATGGTGCCGGAGGGGATGGCTTACGCGGGTATCGTCGGCGTGCCACTCATCCATTATGGGACTCTGCACGATTGTGCCGCCATTGCTGGCCTACGCGCTGCTTGCCACCCATGTCTTAGGTACGATCTGTTACCCATGTATCAGGGCCGGACAGCAGAAAACTGGTCGGAGTGGCAGGATTTGAACCTGCGACCCCCACGTCCCGAACGTGGTGCGCTACCAGACTGCGCTACACTCCGACTGGAGGCGGTCTTATATCGACGGCCCCGCGGGCCTGCAAGCCGGGCCTCGAAGCCGGGGCGGAAGGCAGCGCCCCCGAGACGACCCAAGATCCCGAGATGAGCCGAGAATGACCAGAGCCCCCACCACCCGCGTGTTGCCCGCCGGTTCCGCGGCGGTCGAGGAGGCCGCGCGCTGCCTTGCTGCCGGTGGGCTCGTGGCGTTCCCAACCGAGACCGTCTACGGGCTCGGGGCGGATGCCCGGAACGGCGAAGCTGTCGCCCGCCTTTATGCGGCCAAGGGCAGGCCCGCGTTCAATCCGCTGATCTGCCATGTGACCGATGCCAGCGCGGCCGCTGCGCTCGGGCAGTTCAATGCGGATGCGGAGCGGCTTGCCAGGGCTTTCTGGCCTGGTCCGCTGACGCTGGTGGTTCCGAAAATGCCAGGCTGCGAGGTGGCCGAGCTCGCAACCGCGGGCCTGTCGACCATCGGGCTCAGGGTGCCGGACCATCCGGTCGCGCAGGCCATTCTGCAGGCGTTCGGCCGGGAGGTGGTGGCGCCGTCGGCAAACCGCTCCGGCCATGTCTCGCCGACGACCGCCGCGCATGTGCTCGCGGACCTGCGCGGCCGCGTCGACCTCATCGTCGACGGCGGGCCTGCGCCGGTCGGGCTTGAATCCACCATCGTGGCCATAGTAAAGCGTCCGATCTTGCTGCGGCCCGGCGGCCTGCCGCGCGCCGAGATCGAAGCGGCGCTCGGGCACGCGCTCGCCGAAAATCCACACGGCCAAGCTGCGCGGATGGAAGAAGCTCCGGTCGCGCCGGGGCAGCTCGCTTCACACTACGCGCCGCGCGCACGCCTTCGGCTCGCCGCGACCAGCGTTGCTGCAGGCGAAGCACTGCTCGCCTTCGGGCCGTCGCTGCCGCCGGGCGCCGAGCAAGCCGCCGGCGTGCTGAACCTCTCAACCGGCGGCGATTTGATCGAGGCGGCCGCCAACTTGTTCTCGCATTTGCGCGCGCTCGATGCCGAAGGCGTCGCCACCATCGCGGTCATGCGGATCCCGCGCGAGGGACTCGGCGAAGCGATCAATGATCGACTGAGCCGCGGCGAGGCGCCGCGCCGAGCTTAGCGCATTCCGCGTCGTCCTCATCGATTGTTAGGAAGGAGTCCGGTCACGATCGCCAGGGCGGTCAGCTCGGCCAGCGTGGCGGCGCCGGTCTTCCGGCGCAGATTCTTCGAGTGGAAGCGCACGGTGGCCTCGGAAACCCGCATCACCTTGGCGATCTGTGTGGCGGTCTTGCCGTCGACCAGATGCTTGAGGCAGATCCGCTCCTTCGCGGTCAACACCGGGGGCGGCGGCGGCAACAGGTCGAGGGGGGCGCGGCCGCTCAAGATCTCGGCATGCTCGAACACTATTCCGGCAAGCGCGCGCAGCGCGACCCGCTCTTGCTGGGTTTGTGGATCCCGTGCACCCACGAAAGCGACCAGGCCATGGGCATTGTCGCTGGCGCGTTGCGGGAGAATATAGCCGCCGACGTAGCCGAACGGCGCCGCCGCCTCCATGACTTGATGTCCAGGATGATTCTTCGGCAGCATGGCACGCAGCTCGCCGCAGGTCACCGCCGCGCCGGAACGCAGCGCCCACATCGGCACCGGATCAAAGCGCATGAACCCCGAGCCGAGGTAGAGCTCGAGCCAGCGCGGATCCCAGCGGGCAAAGTGGAATGCCTCGGGCGGGCCGGTGTGCCCAAGCCGGCCGCTGGCGATCGCCGTGTATCCGAGCGGCGCCACCAATGCGGCCACGGCTGCAGCAAGCTCATCCATCGTGGTGATGCGGGCGATGCTTTCGGCGAAGGCCGCGACTTCGCGCAATAAGCTGGTCGCGCTCGCGTCGAGAGGTCTCATACCGCATTCATCTGGCGCGTTCATCGCCGATTTGATTGTTGATGATGCGATCGGCACAACAACACGTCAAGCTCTCAAAGCTCCGCTCGACCCGGACAGGGCCACGCATGCAAGCGGTGCACTTGGGCGTGCACTTGGGCTCCTTTTATTTTTCTGTCACAAAGACGGGCAGTCAGGGGAAGTCACGGGTTTTAATGCTGTTTCTCGCGCTGTCGAGCCAGCCGTATCTCTTACCTATCAGAACTGATAGTTGCGTGCGGGCATTTTCTCAGGAAACTGTCGCGAGGTGCCGGGCGAGTTGGAGGGTTGCATACATGAATGCCAAGGTGAATCGCGAGCAAGCATACGGAAGGCTCGTGAAATTCAAGTTACGTTACCTGGCGCTGTCGGCACTGTTATGCGTTGCGCCCGCGAGCGGCCATGCCTCGACCGTCACCTCGACCCCGCAGCCGGCACCGCTCGTGCCAGGCGGGACGGTCGATCCGATCCCCGGGTTTGGATCACCGTTCAACCTCCTGGCCGAGCAAACCTACACCTTCGGTGGCGCCGGGCCGGGCCCGAGCGGAAGCCTTGAGGAAATAATCGGTACACCTTTTGTCGGACCGGGCTCGTGGCCGCCGGGTGTTTATGAGGCGGACCCCTACGGGCCCAAGGGCGTCTTCTTTTCGTTCCAGGTCGAGGATTTGACGGCGGGAAATGTAGCCTCGATCGAGATTCCCGGCTTCTCGGGCTATCGCACGTCGGTGAAGACCTGCCAGCTTGCCAATTGCATCTTCGGAACCGGCGTGGTCCCGACTTCAGCGTCGCGCGACACGCATGGAGACGTCACTTTCAAATTCAGCTCGTCGGTTATCTCGACCAGCGGTGGCTTTACGATCTACACCAATGCGACGAGCTATGCCGACCCTATGCCGCCGATTACGCTGTTTGATGTCAATGGCAACTCCTCGACCATATCCGGCACCTTCGTGCCCGCGGGTCCCGTCACCCCGCTGCCCCCGACCTGGACCGCGATGCTGACCGGCTTGGCGGCCCTGGCACTGTTCGCGCGGCGAAGCAGGAAGAAAGCCTGGGCCGCGGCCGCCGCCTGATCGTTCATCAACATGAGACAAAGATGCCAGGGGGCGCTCTGGGTTTTTTCTTGGTGAGGCGAGCCCGCACACTCATCTCGTCTTGAAATAGCGCAAATCCGGCGGCGGCTCATCCTTCTGGGCGGGCATCAGCAAACCATCGGCGCTGAGAAAATAGTTGTGGCCGCCGATCATCACCTGCGCGTTGGCGTCAGTGATGTAATATTCGGGCCACTGCGCCTTGCCATCCGGATTGCGCACATAGCGCTTGTCGACGGTCCACGGCCTCGTCAGCGCATGATCAATCGTCGTCATCTCGTCGTGCAGGAGGTTGGGATTGGCCTTGTCGCGATAGATGCGCTCGCGGAAGATTGACTGATTGTCGAAGGCGAGCGGCAAGCCGAGCTCGTCATAGGCGCGCGGTCCCTTGAAGCCGCGCGTCTCCACCTCCAGCACGCTGTAGTGCCCGTCGCGGTCCGCATCGACCCAGCGACCGATCGAATAGCCCGCATAGGTTGGCTCGATCTCGCCTGGCCAATCGCGCCCGTCGGTGAAGATGCGGCGGAAATGATCGTACATGCCGACCAGGATATAGGTCGTATCCGGCGTCACCACGAATTCCATCGGGATGAAGGCCATCATCATGTGCGGCATGCCGGCCGCTCGGCCGGTGGTGGTCGGGAAATTGCCCAAGCCCCCGCGCGCCTGGTCGGCGATGCTGGCTTCCAGAACCGCCTGATACTCCGGCGTCAACGGCGCCTGTTGGCCACGGCCCCAGGGCTTGGTCTGGTCATGGGAGGGCTGGCCCGGCAGACCGGGCACCGCAAAGCGCGACCACTGGCCGCGCCAGTCGGGATATTTTCCGTCCTGAGCCGCGGCTCCGCTTGCGGTGAGCGCCAAAGTTGCGAATGCAACGGCAATCGATACGCCTTTCGACATCGCTTCCTCCCTGGCATTTCTGGCGTTATGGAGTCATCGCCGGGCTTGACCCGGCGAATCCATCTCTTACGAAATCAATAGACCCACCGGTCAAAAGGCATTCACGCCCGTCTTCGATTCTCTGTGCCCGCGGGTGACGATCGGGCGTGGATCGGTTTTATATCAAAAATGGTAGGACGGCATCCGCCAGAGAAGGACTTCGCTGTGACTGCCCTCCCTTTGAAACCCACGCCGCCGCGCAAGCTCGATCCCGCATTGCTCGCCCGCTTTGCGGAAATCGTCGGCGCGCGCCATGCGCTGACCGACGCCGCCGACACCGCCGGTTATTTGACCGAAGAGCGCGGCCTCTATCACGGGGCTTCCCCGTTGGTGCTGCGGCCGGGGTCGACCGAAGAGGTCGCTGCAATCCTCAAGCTCGCGAACCAGAGCAAGACCGCGATCGTGCCGCAAGGCGGCAATACGGGGCTTGTCGGCGGGCAGACGCCGCTTAGCGGCGAGATTCTCATCTCGCTCAAGCGCCTCGACAGGATCCGGGAGGTCGACGCCGTTGCCGCCACCATGACCTGCGAAGCCGGCGTGATCCTGCAGCGCGCACAAGAGGCGGCGGCCGCCGCGGGTCGCCTGTTCCCCCTGTCGCTGGGCGCCGAAGGAAGCTGCACCATCGGGGGCAATCTATCCACCAATGCGGGCGGCACCGGGGCGCTCGCCTACGGGGTCGCGCGCGAGCTCGTGCTCGGCCTCGAGGTGGTGCTCGCCGACGGGCGCATCCTGCACAACTTGCGCAAGCTCAAGAAGGACAATACCGGCTACGACCTGCGCCATCTGTTCATCGGCGCAGAAGGGACGCTCGGCATCATCACCGCCGCGGTGCTGAAACTATTTCCGCGTCCGCGCTCGCAGGAGACCGCGTTTGTGGGGCTTTCCTCCCCGCATGCGGCGCTTGCGCTGTTCAACCTCGCCAATGAGCGCGCCGGCGGCACCGTCACCGGCTTCGAGCTCATACCGCGCATCGCGCTCGAATTCGCGGTCCGCCATGCGCCGCCGTGCCGCGATCCGCTTCAAGCACAACATCCCTGGTATGTGCTGATCGAACTATCCTCGCAGGCGCGCGGCGGCTTGCGCGCCACGATGGAAGAAATCCTCAGCACGGGCGCCGAGCAGGGCTTTGTCGCCGATGCCACTATCGCGGCGAGCCTCGATCAGGCGAAAGCCTTCTGGCTCTTGCGTCACCACATCGCCGACACCCAGAAATACGAAGGCGGCTCGATCAAGCACGATATCTCGGTGCCGGTGACCGCGGTGCCGGACTTCATCGTCGAGGCGAGCGCTGCGGTCACCGCCATGATCCCGGATTGCCGCCCCTGCCCGTTCGGTCATCTGGGCGATGGCAATATTCATTTCAACGTGACCCAGCCCGTTGGCGCCGACAAAGCCAAGTTTCTGGCGCGTTGGGACGAGGTCAATACGCGAGTCTTCGCCATTGTCGCGCGCCACGGCGGCTCGATCTCGGCCGAGCACGGCATAGGTGTCATGAAGCGCGACCTGTTGCCCAACGTGAAGGATCCGGTCGCCTACGCCTTGATGCGAGATTTGAAGCGCACGCTCGATCCCAACGGGATTCTCAATCCCGGGAAGGTGCTGTAGAGACTGCACCACCGATCTAGCTCTTTGTGGGTATATGGACAAACTTCATCAAGTTATATGCTGATGCCCTCGTCGGATCGCGCGCTGGCGCCGGCAATGATCATCCGGGCAAGCGCTCGCGATCACAACGGCAAAGCAGGCCTTGCACCAAGCTCGGCATGAAGCGGTCTGCGCGCGCTTCTCGCGAAGCGCACAGGAATGAACGGGCTTGCCCGGTCGCAGATGATCAAGATACCCCTCGTGAAGCCGGACCTGCCCGCCTTCGCGACCGTCGAAAACGGGTTCCGCGAGCTGCTGCTCAGCGGCAAGATCACGAACTTTGGACGCTATCACTCCGAGTTCGAGCGCGAGATCGGCGCGTTCCTCGAAACCAACGTCGCGATCGTCTCTTCCGGAACAACTGGGCTCATCCTGGCGCTGCAGGCATCCGGCTTGCCTGCCGGCGGCAAGGTCATTCTGCCATCGTTCACGTTCGCGGCGACCGCCCAGGCGGTGCTTTATGCCGGGCTTGTCCCGGTCTTTGCGGAGATCGGTTCCGACCTGACGCTTTCGATGGATGACCTGGAATTGCTGCTGTCTCGCGACGACGAAGTAACAGCCGTCGTTCCGGTTCACATGTTCGGTCTGCCGGCCAGAGTCGACGATATCCGGGATCTGGTCGAGCGCGTGCGCCAGCATCGGGCCAAGCCCCTGCGCATCATCTACGATGCTGCGCATGCGTTCGGCTCCGCATTGGGAGGCCGCAAAGTAGGCACGTTCGGGGATGCCGAGGTCTTCTCATTGTCCGCCACCAAGGTCCTGGTATCGGTCGAGGGCGGCGTGGTCTCGAGCCGAAATCCGGATTTCATCCATCGCATCCGTCGGATGCGAAATTACGGGATGGAACAAGGGCAAAACGCGCGCTGGTCGGGCTTGAACGGTAAGATGAGCGAGTTCCACGCGCTCATTGGGGCACACAACCTGCGTCGGCTCGACGAGCTTCTCGCGCTGCGTCAATGCAAGGCTCGTCACTATCGCGAGGCAATCAGGACAGCGACGGCATGCGAGATCATACCTTGGCCTCTCGATGTAACCCACACGGTCAAAGACATGGCCATTCTGTTGCCGGCGGGAAAACATCACGCACGCGATGAGCTTGTGTCTCATCTCACCGAGGCTGGCGTCGAGACCAAGACCTACTTCCATCCGCCCCTGCACAGACATGAGCTCTTCCGCCGGTTCGCTGCCCGCGACCTGCCCGTGACCGAGGCGATTTCCGAGCGCATTCTCGTTCTGCCTTTCTATACGTCCATCACCGAAACCGAGATCGACTATGTTGCGCAATGCCTGGCAGACGCATGTCACAAGGTCAGCCGTGCCGCACCATTGACGACGACGGTCGCTTAATGACGGCGATTGCGCACGCCGCAGATTATTCCGCGCCGCCCGGAATGGCGTCGCCGCGCGAAGCAGAGGCGTTTATCTCTCGGCTCATACATGATCCCGCCTTCGTCTCCACCGGCGCCGTTCATGCGCAAGCAGACGGCTGCTGGTGGTCCGTCGTGCACCCGCGCGCCCATCCGCTCAGGGTTTGGAGAACCAGCGCGCCGCTCGGCTATGGTCGGACAGGACTTGAGCTTGATGCGGCCGTTTTCACCAATGGTCCGATGATGGGGAAGCGGGACGGATCAGGGGTAAAGATCACGCGGCGCTCGGCCGGCATCATGTTCGCCGGTCTGCCGATTGCCGGAATAATGGCGGGCCTCCTCGTAACCCGGCTTTGGCCAGGCCTGCCCTCTCCTTTCTATAGATTATGCGCGATCGGCGGTGCTGCGCTTGGGGGCTTACTGGCCGTTTGCGCCGTATTCAGGAATTGGATTCCGTGCGGCGCTATCCGCAGCATGCGCAGCGGTATAGATGACAATCGCAATTTCGATCAGGAAGGCGATACCCACGCCTGGTTCGCCCGCTGGGGCGAGGATTTCGCCTCGTATCGCATCGGCACCGGCACCCTGCCGGACGGTGCGCGTGAGGGGCTTGGGGGCCTCATTCTGCTTGTGCGCTCCTTTGTGCCGTCGAGCAATGTTCCAGGAGCTCCAGGCTTCGACCGCGACTTCGCTCAGCTGTCGGAAAAGACGGGTGTGGTTGCTTGGGGGCTGCTCCCGCTCAGGCGGCATGGACTCGACGGCGTGATCCTGGTGGTCGGCAGCCAGCATCTCGACTGTCGAGCCATCACCGCCAAGCTTCGCCTGCTTGGGGTGCGCGACGCGGTCGCCATGGACCAGAGCGGCTGCATCATGATGGGGACGGGCGGGCACTTCATGATCGGGCCGCCTCCGCTGTATCGACAAGCGATGCAAACCTACGGTCTATGCTGCGCATGATGCACGCAAATCCGGGCGGCGGTCCGAGCAAGCCCGCGATCGCACGCAGTCTTTCTCCGGCGTCGCGATTGATCAAGCGCGGCTTCGACCTCCTCGTGGCGACCACTGCGTTCGCTCTCCTCCTGCCGCTGTTTGCCCTGATCGCGTGGAGCATCAAGTCGAGCTCGGCCGGAACAGTCTTCTATTCGCAGCCTCGCGCAGGCGAACGCCGCAAGATCTTTCGCATCTACAAGTTCCGCACAATGGTCGAGGACGCCGACGCGCGGCTTGCCGACGTGCTCCACCTCAATCTTCATCTGATCGATTGGGGCGATGGGCGACTTTATAAGATTCCCGGCGATCCGCGGATCACGCGAGTCGGTGCGTTCCTGCGGCGCTATTCGCTGGATGAGCTGCCCCAGCTGATGAACGTCATCCGGGGGGACATGTCGCTCATCGGTCCGCGACCCTTGATGCTTGCCGAGGATCAGCATGTCGCGCCCACGCATCCGCGCACGACGGTGAAGCCCGGAATCACCGGGCCGTGGCAGGTTTCTGGACGCAATGAGCTCTCATTCGAGGAGATGATGCGGCTCGACGCTCTCTATGTCACGCAGTGGTCTTTTGCCCGCGATCTTCGGCTGATGCTTCTGACCGTCCCGGCCGTGCTGCGGCCGCAACGGGCGCCCTGAGGTCCGCTACCGCTGCCCGTCGACCGGAGACCAGAAGCTGCTTGCCGAGATCGGCAAGAAGGGGGCTTTGGGCGAGCCGGCGTTCAAGCGCGAGCTGGCGCTCCCATCCTTGATCAAGCTTGGCGAGCAGCCGGGCGAGCCCGAGCGAGCTCGCGCCGACCAGCAGGCCCTGCGGCCGGATATCGGTCAGTCCGGCGCGGGCAAATGCTGCGACCAGGCGATCCCGGTCGAGCTGATGGTTGTCGGCCTGCTGCTCCCGTTGACTCCAGGTCCCTATCCGGGTTGTCAGTCGTTGCAGTGCTTCGTCGGCCCTGTCGGCGGCCAGGAGCTCGAGGACCAGCGCAAGAAGAGAATCCACCAGCACCACGACGCTGCCGCCCACGCGCGTCCAGGCGGCAAGGCGGCCAATCATTCGTTCCGGATCTCCGGTGTACTGCAACGAGCCGAGCGCGAGCGTGACGTCGGCTTGCACATGGGTGAGATCAATCTCCTCCATGGAAGCCTCGATCAAATCGAACCTGCGCGTGCGCAGGCGCGCCCGCGCGGCGGCCGCCATTGAGGGCGCCTGCTCGACGGCAACGACGCGATGGCCGAGGCCAACGATGCGTTCCGCCCAACGGCCGTTCCCGCAACCGGCATCGATGACGCAGCCTGGCGCAGGGGGAAGCATCGGCTCGACCAGCTCCCAGGCAAGCTGGTCGTAGGCGCGGCGATGGATCACATCCCAATGCGCGTCGTAGTCGGCTGCGATCGCGTCAAAAAGCGGGATGCTGGACCGCATCGATCCTCCTTTCGACCTCCAGCTTGCGCAGCTGCAAATGCCAAAGAAGATCTTCGACATGCGTGCGCGCCCGCCAGCGCAGATTGAGGCTGTAATTGCTCCCGCAGCCGACGCAGTCCTTGCGGAAGAGGCGCGCGTGCTCGCGGCGATAATGTGCGGAATCAACCACCTGCTCGATTGACAGCTCCTTTACATTGAACGCCGGCAGGTGCGCCCAGCAACCGCCGATCTCGCCGTGGGAATGGATCATCAATTTCAGCTGTGATTCTGCGCATGGGACGCTGCACTGCAGCAGGTCATCGAAATGACGCGCCGCATATTGCAGGTCGGAGTAGCGCGGCAGCCACCTTGGATCCTTACGGGCGATCTCTTCGACCTGCTTCAACGCCGATGCGAGCGCCTCGTGCCCGACCTGCGTCTCCTCGGCCACGGCAGGGTCGCGGAACAGGAACGTCCTGTCGGTGATCAGATTGAGATACAGAGGGACATGCCATCTTTGCGCGAGCTTGGCGATCGCAGGAAGCGAGGAGACATTTGACCGCATCAGCGTGAACGACAGGCGCACTTTAAGCCCGTACCGGTCGCGCTGATCGAGCAGATCACGAAGGTGCCGCGTCGTGCGCTCGAAAGCCCCGTTCCGGCCGCGGATCTCGTCATGCACGGCCGTGGGGCCGTCGACCGAGATATTGAAGCTGCGAACCCCTGCCGCGAGTATGGCAGCGAGCTTTGCCGGAGTTAGCAGAATCGCGTTGGTGTTGAGATGGGTGCGCCGGATGCCGGCCTTCCTGGCAAATTCCATCAGCTCGACTGCGTCGGAGCGAATGAGCGGCTCGCCGCCCGTGAAGTTGACCTTGTAAATGGGCAATCGCGCGAGCTGGCACAGCACGTTCTTCCACTCATCGGTGCTGAGCTCATCCTCGCTGGCATGACGCCAGCAGGCACAGCTCACGCAACGCAAGTTGCAATTTTCGGTCAGGAAGAGCTCGGCGACCAGGGGACGGACATGGAGATCGGGCAGCACACGTTCCTTCAGCCACAGCCGAGCGAAGAATCCGCAAAGCCTGAAAGTATCAGCAATGCTCACGATCTTTTCCGCGCAGTGATGAACAGGTTCGCTCTCTGGAACAGCTCGCCGTCGAGCCAGATGGCCCGATCGAGAACGCCACGCAGCCGCTGACCGCCGAGCAGGGAAGGAACGTGAAAGAACCGCCAGAATAGGTTTGCGCCCGTTTTGCGCGCGATGGTGAACCCGTGCGCTTCCAGGCGTTCGACAAGCCAGCCGGGCTGGTAGTTTGTATGCTCGTGCTTGCCGGGGGACATGTCGCCGAACAGTCCGTTCGGACAATCCACGAAGCGCTTTCGGTAGGTCTCGCGCCCAAACCGAAGCGAGTAGATGGCGCGATGGACCGCAGGCCAGCGGAACTTGGCGTTGTCCGGATCAAGCCAGGAGAAGGCGTGGCGGGCCGGGACGGTCAGGATCAGCCGGCCTCCCGGCGCGAGTACCCGCGCGATCTCGCGCAACATTGCGTCCTCGCTCGGGCAATGCTCGAGAACGTCGAGCAGCGAGACGGAGGTGAAAGAGTTGGCTTCGTAGGGCAGAGGGCCGGCCGGTTGCACGAACCGGATTGGTATGCGCGGGCAACAGCGCTCCGCTTGGCGTAGATTGTCCGGATGCGGGTCAATGCCATGGCATTCGAGCGCGGTGGTCGCGGAAAGCGATGCGAGGAACTCGCCGGTACCGCAGCCAATATCGAGATGTCGCCCGGTGGTGGTCGCGAGCTCCTCCCATGCATATGCATAGCGGCGCAGTGGGTGCCGCTTGAACGGATTTTCGCTCACGCAGCGCCACTCCGCGTCGAGCGCGGCGGCGAGCCGCACCGGGTCTGCCGGTTGGTCAAGCTTGCGCTCGGACTTCAGCCGTGCCTCGATCGACGCATGCGCCCGGACTGCCTCGCTCAGCCGCGACAGGTCCCATTGCGCAATCACGCGCCCATGTTGCGCCTCATGCCGCAGATAGATGACTTGGTGATCGTTGGCCATTTCGCCGGCAGAGGTGCGCGCCACCGCGATCGGCACCTTGCCGGCCCGCTGAACGAGGCGCACCGTATTCCCCGCATGCGTGATCACGACGTCGGCCGCTGCAATCCGGCCGACCAATTCCAGGAATGGAACGAAGGCCGCATGCGGACAGGGCGGAATAATGCCCGAGGCGCCCGTTTGCACGAACAGATCATGCTCACGGCAGAGCGGAACGATGGCTTTGAGCAGGCGATCGAACGGCCAGCGACTCATGCCGACTGTGACGAGGATATTCATGATTCAGTAGAGCTCGCCGATCACGATGCCGGAGGGATGTGCTTTGAGCAGCGACGCCTGCTGCAGCAGCACGCGAGAGGAGAGTCGGGCGCATATCTGCGCCGAGATGCCCGGGACCGCGATCACGTTGAGAGTGGAAATCCAGAACGTCGGAATTCCCCGAAGACGCGCCACCAGGAAGAACGGGATCGCGACCCCGGACCCCGCTGATACGATCAGCTGCGGACGCTCCTCACGGATGACGCGCCAGGCTTGCAGGAAACCCCGAGCCGGCGTCAGCGGATGCCGGAGTGACACGTCGCATAGCCAATGGACCGCCTCGCCATGAAGGGCGGAGGCGGTATCCGCGGCGCGGACCGCAGCCCAGACAGTGCGGTGACGCGACCACCACGGACGCAGCGCCAGCAAGTCGAGCAAAACACCGCCGCTGCTTGAAACAAGGAGGAGGGTTTTAGGCGCACCATTCAACACAGTTACGCCCGTAGGTTTATGCGTTGTAAAAGCTAGCTCCCGATTTCCGCGCAAAGAAAGCGAGCTTTCGGAGTACCACCGAGGAGCTATTTCCGGTTGACCTGGGAAGTTGGGCTGAGATTAGCGCGGCTGTGCGCTGACGATCAGGTCCGAGAGCGGGCCATCGATGCGCGATGGCGGCGCAACCTGGGAGATGCGGTCTCCTTATTCCGCCGCCCGGGCGGCCGGACCGAGCGTTGAGGGTCGCGCGGATCGGCCCGGGCTGAAGCTGATGCCCTTTGCCTCGCCGCCGATCGCCGTCAGGCCCGCAATAACGAGCGCCACGGTTCCGGCGACGACGGCGAGCGCAAGGCCGTAGTTATCATGCGTGCGCATTGCGATATCGGCCTGCAGGTTGGCATTGACCGAGGCGATGAGGTTGCCCAGCTGGTAAACGAAACCCGGAAAGGTACCGCGCGCCTCCGCGGGCGAAAGCTCGTTGAGGTGCACCGGGATCACTCCCCACGCTCCCTGCACCAGTACTTGCATCAGGAACGCGCCGACCGCGAGCAGGACCGCACCCGAGGAAAAGGCCCAAAGCGGCAGCACCGGCAGCGAAAGCAGGCTAGCTGCTATGATCATGTTGCGACGGCCGAAGCGTTCTGAGAGCGCGCCGCAGATTATGCCGCCCAGAATTGCGCCGATATTGTAGATCACCGCGATCAGGCCAACCTCGCGCGGCCCGAGCCCATGGTCGATCTGCAGGAAGGTGGGGTAGAGGTCCTGCGTTCCGTGGCTGAAAAAGTTGAACGCGGTCATCAGCAAGACGGCGTAGATCGCGAGTTTCCAGTGCGATCGGAGGGTGGACCAGGTGCTCTTTCGTCCGGATGCAGGGTGCCACACGGGCGATTCAGGAACGCTGCGGCGGATATAGAAGACGAGCAGCGCAGGCACGATGCCGACCATGAACATGCCGCGCCAGCCGATGATCGGAAACAACAGGCCGTACACAATCGAGGCCAGGAAGTAGCCGGTCGGATAACCCGATTGCAGCAGCCCGGACACGAAGCCGCGGGCCTGTGGGGGGATGGATTCCATGGTCAGTGACGCGCCGACGCCCCACTCCCCGCCCATCGCCACGCCGTAGAGGGCGCGCAGCACCAGCAGCGCCGTCAGGCTCGGCGCAAAGCCGGATGCGAATTCGAGGATCGAATAGAGCAGCACATTGATCATCAAGATCGGCCGCCGCCCCCACCGGTCGGCCGCCCGACCGAACAGGAACGCACCGACCGGCCGCATCGCAAGCGTCAGCAGGAGCGCAAACGCGACGTCGGAAATCTCGGCATGGAATTCCTGCGCGATGTCCTTGAGCACGAAGACCAGCAAGAAATAGTCGAACGCATCGAGGGCCCAGCCGAGAAAGCTCGCCGCAACGACATGCTTCTGCTCGTTGGTCCAGCCTGAAAGCGCAGCGATCCGCATGACCGAGGCTCCTGCGTGCTTCCCCGCGTGCTGCGCACGGGTTGCAGCATCCGGAACCCGGCGCCGACGCAATAACGTCCGGAGGGACGGGAGCGTTGCGCTAACTCCTCGCCGGCGGCCGGCTCTCTGCCGAGCGCCACATTTCGGGCCGCGCGACCGTTAAGGTCGGGATGGGGCGTTCGTTCCCGAGGAACCTGTCGGGCAGGAGCACGTTGTTAGTCCCGGCCACGGCGCGGCAAAGGTCAAGCTTGATGTCCAGGTTGACAGTCATCCTCTCAGCACTCTTAGCGGCGTTCCTGGCCGGCACTTCGGCCGGCGCCGCCGAGCTCGGCATCGCGCCGGCGCGTCACCATGGCCACGTCCAGCGGATCACCCTTCCGCGCGAGCGCCACGTCATCGAGGTCGTGGCCCCGCCTTATAGCGGTGCGTTCATCATCAATGGCACAAGCTTTCTTGCACAATCACCGGTTTGCCTGCGCTGGACGGCCAACGAGCCTGTAAGACTGCTGGCCGGCGATTGGCACGGCTTCTGCCGCACGGCGATATTTTACAACACCGCGCGGCACCAATCCTGCCCGGTGTGGTGCGGTCGGCAGGAAGCGTATTGAAGCATACCAAAGCGGGCCGCCTCACCGGCGCAAAGCTCCGTCGCAAAGCACAGAGTCGCATATGCGACTGCGTCCCCACAACGGCGCATTCACCACCTGGGAACCTGATTTGGAAACCGGAGTTGGAATGAAACCTCAGAAGACAGAGCTTGCCACAGGGAAGATGATGACTGCCGAGGAATGCCGCAGGTTTGCGAATCGATGTTTCGAATGGGCGGGTCAAGCAAGACATGCGGAGGTCCGCAGCGTCTATTTCGAAATGGCCGACCTTTGGACCCGCGAGGCCGAACAGGTCGCCGCGAACGAAGCAAATGACGTCACGCCGGCGCGAGCTACCCACGTGAGGCCGCTCCCGTCTGACCCGGTGTAAAGGAAACGGGGCGCCCGCCGCGGCGCACCACACGCGGGCTGCTCGTTGGAAACTATCTCTTTCCACATCTCTCTACACGCTCCGATCTCTACGCGCTCCGAATATTCACGTAAGGGCCTTGTCATGATAGGCACAGCACTGCCTCGTGCCGGCTTTCCCGGCGAAGCGAGAGAGGATCGACAACTGCACGCAAGCCTCGCCCATGCGAGCCGCCCGCGAGTTCCGGCCTCTTCCCAACCCGCCGAGCCGGACCTGCCGCTGACACTCTTGGATCGCCTGTTGGTATGTCGAATTGTCCCGGTCAAGGCCAAGCTCGCCGCGGTGCAGGGCTGCCTGCTCGAGCTCGAAGGCATGAGCCTGCACGGGCCCCAACAGCATCAGCTCCGCCGGAGGCTCCGTGAGATGCTCAAACTGCTTAAAGAGCAGGTCTCTTTTCGTCCGGGAGCCTAGCGGCTTTACCCCGGCACTGGTCCATCACTTTACCGCTACCACGTCGGACACCGAACCGACATTTGGCCATTTTTGCTAGCGACTCGCCGCTAGCGAGGGCGGATCATGACGAGACAATCGGAGCTCTTTGACCGCGCTGCGGATTGCGAGCGCCTGATGAGCGTGGCATCCGATCCGGCGCGGCGCGGGGTGCTCAAGCAGCTGCGGGATATGTGGATTGCGCTGGCCAATGAAAGCGAAGTGAACCCACTGCGCGATCTCGCCAAAGAGATCGCCGCCATGGACAATATTCAAGCATCGCTTCACGAAGCCAAAGACGACGCCATTCACTGATGTGGTGGACTTGCGCCCCAGGCTTGCTCATCTGCGTTTGATCGCGAAAGTGATCGCAGCTCGGCCATAAGCAACGGCGAAGTCCTGGCACGCGACCATCTGTCACCGCGCCCATGCCAGCCGCGCCACCTCGCCGGCGGCACAAGGCGGAACATCCGCACATGGATCGCGTTCTCCCACCAAGTGCAGGAGCGGTGGGGGCGCCGCTTGATGCTGAAAAAAACCGCAAGCCCAATGTCGAATATTGTGGATCACTACGACGGCTCGGTCGTCGACCATGAACGTACCTTCCGGTTCTTCACCCATCTGGTCTACGTGGCCGTCATGCATGTTGCCAATTTCCTTGTGGCCCTGGCCATCGGCGGGGTCCAGGGACATTGGGGTACCGCCCTGTTCATCATGGTCCTGGCGACCGGGCTCGCGGCGACGAGCTTTGTGCGCGGAAACAAGCTTCCTTTGGCAATCCTGCTGATCTTTTCGCTGGCGATATTGGGCTTGGCGGCTTAGTGCCGCCGGCGTGAGATCCCAAAGCTTGGGGGGCAGGCACCGCGCGCAGGGAGCATCTCTGCAGCCGGGAAAATCTCGGCAGAGAAATGGGAAAAGGAGGATGCCGCATGCAAATCGCAAACTTCAAGGACATGTACATCGCCGAATTGCAGGAACTCGCCAACATGGAGGGACAACTCTCCGAGGCTCTGCTGCGCATGGCGGAAGCCGCCTCGCATGATTCGCTGAAGGACGCGCTGATGCATCACCAAAAAGAGACGATGGTGCAAAAAGATCGCGTCCTTGCGATCCTGAAGAAGCACCGCGCGAATCCCAAGGCGCATACCGATCAGGCCATGCAGGCGCTCATTTCCGAGTCGGAGAAAATGTCGTCCATCCTGGAAGGCCATGAGCTGCGTGATGCCGGGCTCATCGCCTCGGCGCAAAAGCTCGAGCATTACGAGATCGCCGCCTACGGCACCGCTGCGGCGCTCGCCGGCCAGCTCAATCTCCGCGACGACCAGGACACCTTGCACGCAAGCTTGGACGAGGAAAGGCAGGCCGACGCGTTGTTGACCAAGCTCGCAAAATCCGAGGTCAATCAGAACGCGCTCGCGGCCTGACGCCACGTCTCGACCTGGCCGCTGGCCTCGGCCGCGGATATTTCGAGCTATCAAGCACGACGCGGCGCTTACAAGACGAGCAACTACGGCATAGTCCCGGTTACGCAGGCCGCGATGGTGCATCGCCGCCCCCCTCCCACTGCCGTCGACTTGAAGCTCCTGCTCCACCTCGCAAAAGATTGGCCGCGCGTCCGGAACGGAACCTGACTGCAGGAATTGCCCAGCTATCCAACTCATTGGGAGGTCACGATGGCCGAGAAATCAAAAGACGAACGGCCCAACTTGGCTGCGCAGGATACTGCCCAGGCGACGCGCGAGGCGGCGCGCAAAGGCGCCGATCAGGCCGAGCGCATCGGGCGCGTGGCGGCGGATGCAAACACCAAGGCCGCCAAGGTCGGTGCCGATATCCTGGAGCGGAACATGGAGGCCACGCATCAGGTCCTGCAATCGAGCGCCGATATGGCGGCCAGGATGGCACAGCGCTCCGCCAATCAGTTCGGGCGCGTCTTGGGTTTTGCCGGCGATGACGCCGAGCGAACAACCCAATCCTTGTCCAGCAACGTCTTTGCGATCATCGAATCGAGCGCCACGCTCACCAGGATGGTGCAGGAGATCGCCGCCGAATGGACGAATTTCGGACGCGACCATATGGAGCGCAACTTCGATCGCTGGGACCATCTTTTGCAGTCCCGCACTCCGCAGGACTTTCTTGCCGCCCATAGTGAGATCATGAAGACCAATCTCGAAGGCTTCCTGGGATATGCACGCCGTGTTGCCGAGCACTCGATGCGGACCACGGAAGAGCTGACCGACCGGTTCAACCAAGCGGCGGAACAAGCCCGACACGCTGCATGATCTCAGGAACGATGTTCCTCACCATCATCGAGGGCGGAATCACAACCGACTCCGCCTTCATCGCGCGCTGACGATGTCATTCCGTGCTCCCCTGGTGCTGAAGCCGGCGAGAGCAGATCTCGTGATCGCGAAGGCGGTCGCGCGCGCCGCCGACCCCCCCGAACAACGCACCTTACGCCTGATCACTTGGGCAGCCGACGAGAAGCTCGTGCTCGCTGGTGCGGCTCTGCTCTGGATCTGGGCGCGCGGCTGCAGGAGGGATGCAGAAACGATCGAGGCCGCCGACCGGATGGTCATCTCCGTCATCGCAGCCGGCGCCATTCCGCACCTGGTCAAGCACATCGTGCGCCGGCGTCGGCCGGACCGAACGATATCGACCCGCGTCGCAAGGCTGCACCAGGGAATTCGGTTCTCCGGGAATGCCTGGGATTCGTTTCCCTCCGGCCATGCGCTCCATCTCGGCGCCGTAGCCGGATCACTGCGTCGCTTGGCGCCCGCGCAGTGGCGTCCCCTGGTCTGGCCCGCCATGGTCGGGCTCGCCGCCACTCGGATCCTGCTTCTCGCCCACTATGCCACGGATGTCGCGGCGGGCCTGCTCATGGGGGCAGCCATCGACAAGTTCGTGGCGACGGCTCTGAAAGCTCTGCGCGGCACCGCCGCTCCGCGCGATGCGAACCGCTTGAAGCCACAGGACCGATAAGCTCTCGGGATTGCCAACTACTTGCTGTCAGCATCGGGGCCATTGACGAAGGTGGCGTTTCCGAGGCCCGTGCCGATCGTGAGGATCGCCCAGCCCTTGACGTCCTGCATGTAGGGAATTTCGCTCAGGCCCTGCACGACCGCGTCGTTGTGAAGCATGATCGATGGCTTACTGCCCTGGATTTCAGGGACCAGGTCGCGCAACGCGAGGGGCAGATTGAAGCGCTTCGTTTCCCAATTGCCCGGCAGATTTTGTGTTCCGCGGCTGATCGAACCATCTTCTTCGATCAGCCCTGGACATCCCACGCCGATGAAAGGCGCCAATTTCATGCCCTTGCGCTTTTTTTCAACGGTGGAGATGAGCGCGCGGATCATCTTCGCGAGGTATTCGACCGCATCGATCCGCTTGACACCCTCCTCATCCCCGTAACGCCACGAGCTGAGCTTCCAGACCTTGGCTTTTGCCAGGTTAGGCGCGCGCTTCAGATTCAGATCAATGACACCGGCTCGAATATTTGTTCCGCCGATGTCCACCCCGATGATGCCGTCGAATGACTTGAATATCCATTGCGGCGCCAGATGCACCGCTCCGATAAGTCCGGCCTCGTCGGGATCATTGTGGATGGAGACCAGCTCTACCGATTGCTTTTCCGTTCTCAGCATCACAGACGTGCGGCCGGCGACGAGCTTGCCGAGGCGGCTTGCCTGCATGCCGCCGCCGACCGCTATCCGTTCGACCCGGCTCCATTCCGTCTGCTTCTGAAAGCGCCGGATGATCGACGCCAATTCCCGCGAGAAATCCTCGACGGCGGTATGCAGGAGGCCGGCCGCCTCCGCATCGCCCGATGTCAACAGCCGGTCGAGCTCGCTTTTTGTCAATTCGTCCGTAGGCTCGTCGCCGATCGGGTCGTCGCCGTTGCGCCGCAGGGATTTTCGCAGCCCATCGATGATCTCGCGAAATGCCCCTTTGCTCGCCCGGTCCCCGACGAATCCTTTCTTGTCCTTCAATTCGATGTTGTAGCTGGTGACAAGCACCGAAGGCAGCCGCTTTGCGCCGTGACGTCCAAGCGGCGACTGGGCCGCTCCTTGGGTAGATTCTTGCGTCAACTCACAGGCTCCTTAGCTCCGCCGACGCCACGCTGGTCGGGCGAAATGGAAGATGTGAGCCAGTCAAGCCTTCTACGCGGCGTTTGGGCTAGCAACTGCTTACCGGCTTTCATGGTTGTGGGAGGCGAGGTCGGCGTTCGTTGTTGGGAGCTCGCGGCGCGTCTCGCTGTGATTGGCCTTCATCGGAAGCCTGGGCTCTCGTTGAACCCGGAAGTCCTTCGACGGGTTCCATGTCGCTTGACTGGGTACGGCTCGCTGTTGCCTGCTATCGCCTGCTGTCGCCGCACACTCTCAGAGCCTGGCGGAGGCCTGCGCGACGTCGATCACGTCGACTTCGACCGATCGCTGTCGTCCGCCGCGCTCCACAGTCAGCTGGACCTTTCCGCCGACGCCCACTTTCTCCAGCTCATCGGTCAGATCGGGAACGCGCCGCACCGTCTTGCCGTCGGCCTTGACGATCGTGTCCCCGATCGTGCCGGTCGCGAAATTGATTCCTTGCAGGCCGGCACGCTGGGCTGGCGAGCCCGGGGCGACTTGCGCGATGATCACGCCCTCGATACCGAGCCGCGTAGCCACCGCTTCGTTCGCCAACACGACGCCGATGCCGGGTGTCGGCATCCGCCCAGTTCGGATCAGCTCCGGCACGACGCGGTTGACGGTATCGACCGGAATGGCGAAGCCGAGACCGCTGTTGCTGCCGCCCGGAGATACGATTGCGGTGTTCACCCCGATGAGGCGACCGGCCGAATCGAGCAACGGCCCCCCGGAATTGCCCGGATTGATCGCGGCGTCGGTCTGAATGACGTTGGAAATCTCGCGGCCGCCGGCCGTCGGCAATCGCCGCTTCAGCGCGCTGATCACACCCATGGTGAGTGATTGATCAAGCCCGAACGGGTTGCCGATCGCGAAGGCGAATTGTCCGACCTGGAGATCGGCGGAGCTGCCGACCGCAATCGGGGGCGGAAGCCGGCGAGGACCGTCGAGAGCGAGCACCGCCAGATCATAGTTCGGCGTGGAGCCGACCACCGTGGCCCGAACGACCTCACCGGTCGCCAGTCGAACCGAGATGGCCGATGTCCCCTGCACGACGTGGTCATTGGTGACCACATGTCCGGCGGCATCCCAGACGAAGCCGGTACCCGTCTGAATTCCCTCCTGACTCATCTGCAGCTGATTGTCGCCGGTGTGCCCGGCGACCTGGACCACCGATGGAGAGACCTGGCTGAACATCGTCACGATAGAGCGCTCGATGTCCGCAAGATCGCCGCGCGGTTGGACCGGGCGCGGAGTCGTTGCGGAAAACACGGCGCGCTCGATATACGGCTCGGCCGCCATCACAGCGGCCACCGCGATCAGGACGAGCAGCGCTGCGCGGTAAAATCGGTCCCTCATGTCCGGGATTTGTTGTTTGATCTTCGCTCCGTCGTTGCCAAGCGCCGCAAACCACAATGCGCGGGCGCGCCGCGCTCTTTAATCAGACTTTCCCACTCAATGGAGTGTCCACCTAAATCGACAGGACCCAAGACGACCTGACCAAGACGACCTGAAGTCAAGGCACGGGGCCGCTAGAACCGGGACATCGCCGACGCTAAGCACAAGCTACGCTCCCCGTGATCTTGACAGAGGGATCGGGCTGGAGGCGCGTTTTTCAAGCGGGATCGTGGAGGCGATCACCGCGTGTAATCAACAGTCCGATCCCACGCGATCGCGATCGGCTTACCTCAAGCCGCTATTGTCGGACCAAGCCCTATCGGTGCATGGGGACCGGCATCGGCGCATGCGGACCGACCTGCGTCTTGTCCGTCCCCGGCACATCCTGTGCGTCTGCGGGAAGCTGCAGGACCGTGGCCAGCTGGCCCGGGCGTAAATGCGTCACCAGCAGGACAGTTCCGTCCGGAAACTCGATCGCGTCATGGTGAGTGTTGGGGTTATCGACGTTGATTTGCCGGAACCGACCGACCCTTTGGCGGATCACCGTCCCGCCTTCCTGACCCGCCAAAACGGAGAGCAGGGTTCGGAACAGGCTCGCTTGAGCCTTGATCTCGGACTCGAAGGCCAGCTCGGTCCCCGGACGCAGACAGACTGCGATTCCGGGTTCCCCGACTGCAGAGAAGCCGCGCGTCGGAGTGTGCCAAAAGCTTGTGCTGACAAGTTTATCTGCAACTTTTGCGGGCCGGGACCGTACACCGTGAAGACTGTAGTCGCACATCGTGGATGCTCCGGGATTTCTTGAGTGTGAACTACCTTTTCAACATCGCAACGCCCGCACTGGTTTCCCGCTGCGCGTGGTCGCGGCCGACCGCCGCTCATTTGTCGGCTTGCCGACGCTTCTGCTCGTGACCGCCGGTATCGGCTCGCTCTTGTTTGCCTCGATAGGAACAAGGCCCGGAATTGAATCATTGAGACAGCGGACAAGGCCTGGCCCATCTCCTCCCCAACCAGCTGCGGCCTCGTCTCGACCCCACTCTCCTACGGGTGGGGTTTGCTTTGCGGACACCCGGAGCAGAGCGCCGGTCCGCCTCCTTAGACGGTGCCAAGATCGTTTCTTCACGCTTGGGAACACCGCGTCATGGGCGTGTCCCGTAAGGTGAGTACGTACATGTCGGGTGATGGGAATAGCTGATCGGAATAGCAGCCCGCCCGCATTAGCCGCGCTGCTTATGCCGCGCCCGAAGTCGTGCAGAATATTCTCCAGCATCGCGGCTCCATGTTCGGATAAATCCAGAGGTACTGCGTGACGTCAGCGTCCGTGGCCACCTCCACCTCCCCCACCACCGCCGCCGCCACCTCCACCGCCTTTACCGCCACCGCCCGAACCCGAGGTGCCGCCGCCTCCGCCGCCGGCGCCCGCCGATCCTCCTCCGCCGCCGGCCGCTCGGCCGGCCGTCCTGCCCGGCGCGCCGCCTGTTCTTCTTCCCCCACCGCCCGAGCGCACGCGTATTCGATTGTTGGCACCGGTCGAGCTAGTCGCGCCGGTCCCACTGGTCCCGCCGGTGGTTTGACCCCGGTCGCCATGCTCACCAAGATTGCCGCGGTTCGGCGCAGGTGCACCGGGGTTATAATAGTAACGATAGTAAGGATGATGCCGAGGCGCCGCGGTCGTCACTGTCGGCACGGCAAGAATGGCCGCTGCACTCAACAAAATCGCTGTCTTCCGCATCAGCACTTCTCCTTGGTTGCTGTTTGGGCAACCGGAGCAGATGCGATTTGTTCCTGCGCACCAGAGGGACGGAACAATCGTCGATGTGGCTGGTTCATCAGCAGATCCGAAACTTTGGAGCCTGTCATGCAAAGCGAGAAGACGCTTCAGGAGCTGTTTCACGACACGCTGAAGGACATCTATTTTGCCGAGAAGAAGATCGTCACTGCGTTGCCCAAGATGGCAAAGGCGGCCCGATCCGACGAGCTGCGCAGTGCATTCGAGAAGCACGAATCCGAAACCCAAGAGCATGTCTCGCGCTTGGAGAAAGTCTTTGAGGAAATCGACGCGACGCCACGCGGAAAAACGTGCGAGGCCATCGTCGGTATCATCGAGGAAGGCCAGGAGGTCATGAAGGAATACAAGGGCAAGCCAGCACTGGATGCGGGCTTGGTGGCGACAGCGCAGGCGGTCGAGCACTACGAGATCGCCCGATATGGCACCTTGAAGAGCTGGGCGTCCGAGCTTGGCCTGACCGAGTCCGTCCGCCTTCTTGATGCGACCCTGGCGGAGGAGAAGAAGACCGATCAGCTGCTCACCAAAATCGCCGAAAAAGCGGTCAATCAGCACGCGGAAGCTGCTGAATAAGGAGGAGCGCGCATTCCGCCGGCGCGACCCGACTTGGGGCAAACCACAGGTCGGGATTCCCGCCTTCGGAACATGCCGGTCCACACGTGCGCGCACGACGAGGCAGCAGCGTTTGTGCGCGCCGCGGCTGTAGCTCTTCGGCCTGCCGGCCGACCATTCAACGGAAGCGTGAACCTATTGGCCTCGGCTTGCCTCGCCCAACGTCATCTGCACGACTCGATTGCCAAAGGCCGTCGAGCGCGAGCGTGCTCTCGGAGAAGCATGCTATTGCGAAGCGAGATCGGGGTACTTCTGTGTGGTCGATCTGTGCGTTGAACCGATTATCGAACACGCCGTTGTCGACGCAGACAGCTCGCGGCAGCCTGAATTGTGGTCGCCGCCGGAGAATTGCGGGGCACCATGGCGAGGATACCTGCAGACTCTGCACGCACTGGCAAATCATGCAGTAGCACACCGTCGCGCCGCGAGTTGCCTTCCAGACACGCGGCGCGCTGCGTGTCGTTTCGGCTCCCCCGACTGGCCATCGGTGTGGCGAGCTTGGCCGCGCTGTGCGGCTCCCTGCCGGGCCCCGCGCACGCAACGTGCGCGGAAGACCTCACGCGGATCGAGCTCGCATTGCCCAATGTCTCCGCAGACCTGCGGGCTCAAGTAGAACCCCGCGTAAAGGATGCACAGGAAAAAGCGCGACAGCGCGATGGAAATGGCTGCACGCGCGAGACAGCGCAAATCCTGCGGCAGCTCAACCTGCCTGTCCTGGCGCCGATTGCGCTCTCAACGCCCGTGGCAAATCAGCCGCCGGCTGCGCAGGCCAATATGCCAGGCAAGCCGAGCGCAGAGAGCAGATCAGAACAGGCAGAATCCGCGCCGCCGCGCAGCGGCAAGACATACTCGGCAAACGGCACGCCAAGCACCGGAAACGGCCCGGCCTCGCACGCAAGCTCTGCCTCCGGCGAAGGAGCGGCTGGACCAACTGCCGGATCCGGTCATCCGGCAGGCTCCACATCCCCCGCGACGCCGGCGGGCAGCGAGAACGGTGATGCGGCGCACGGACAGGCGCTGGCGCAAAGCCAATGTTCCGTCTGTCACAGCTTCCAACCCGGCGGCGCCGCGCGCGTTGGACCCAACTTGTTCGGCCTGACACGGCGCGACATCGCAAGTGAACCGGGCTTCGATTATTCGCCGGCGCTCAAGGCGCACCAAGGCACCATGTGGAATGCCGAGACCCTCGACAGCTTTCTCAAAAGCCCCGGCACGTTCGCGCCGGGTACACGCATGGCGTTTCCTGGAATTGCTTCGGCCGCGGATCGGCGCGACGTCGTTGCTTTTCTGGAAAGCCTGAACGGCGGCGGAACGACCGGAGAATCTCGATGAGCATGATTGAAAGCGGGAAGGAGCAGCACGAGGGCGCGCGTCCCTCGACCTCAAGGCGCGGCTTCCTCTTGGCCGGAGCCGCCAGCGCACTTGCGTTCGATGCGCACGGTGCCGCTGCCCAGCCTGCTGCGCCTACGGCACCGAATGGCGCATCCACGGTACCGCCTGGCCAGACGCCGCAGCCCGGAGCGGTACCGGCGCCAGGGCCGCAAGGTTATCGCTTTCTCAACAATGCCGAGGTCGAAACCTTGACCTCGATGATTGATCGCCTGATCCCCGCCGACGACGTAGGTCCGGGCGGAGTGGAATCCGGCGTTCTTGTCTTCATCGATCGCGAGCTTGGCGGCCAATTCGGCGCGGCAGCGCGCTGGTACATGTCGGGGCCTTGGGCCGAGGGAACGCCCTCGCAAGGCTGGCAGATCGCGATGCCGCCCAATCGGATATATCGCACCGCGCTCCTCGCCATCGATCGCTTGTGCGTGGGCGAGCAAGGCAAGCGCTTCGTCGATCTGTCAGCATCCGAGCAGGATGAGCTTCTGCACCAACTCGAAGCCGGCACGATCGATCTCGACGGCATCTCCTCTGCCGATTTCTTCCAGCTGCTCTGGCAGAACGTGGTCGAGGGCTATCTGGCGGATCCGCTCTATGGCGGCAACCGCAACATGGCGGTCTGGCGGATGCTCAATTTTCCGGGCGCCAATCCCGTGCTCACCGAGGGTGTGGGCCTCGACGGCACGGTCCTGCAAATCCAGCCCATCGCAATCGGCGGATGAGGGTGCCATGGCGCGCACGATGCCGCATGTTGACGCTGTGATAGTGGGGATGGGGTGGACCGGCTCCATCATGGCGCGGGAGCTCGCCGACACCAATCTGCGCGTGGTCGGGCTCGAGCGCGGTCCCTTTCGGGATACGATCCCGGATTTTGCGGCCCCGAATGCGCTCGATGAGCTGCGCTGGAACTCCCGCGGCGAGATGTTTCAGAATCTGGCGCGGGAGACCGTGACCTTTCGCAACAATCAAACGCAAGCCGCACTCCCCATGCGGCGCTTGGGCGCGTTTCTGCCCGGTGATGGGCTGGGTGGCGCCGGGGTGCACTGGAACGGCCAGCATTGGCGGTTCCTGCCTGCGGACTTCGTTCTGCGCAGCCACAACGAAGCGCGTTACGGCAAGAGCTTCATCGATCCCGATCTGACGATTCAGGATTGGGGCGTCACTTATGACGATCTCGAGCCGCACTACGACAAGTTCGAATATGTGTGCGGCACCTCGGGAAAGGCCGGCAATCTCCGCGGCCAGATACAGGCTGGCGGGAACCCGTTCGAGGGACCGCGGCAACGGGAATACCCGACACCGCCGTTGAAGCAAGGCTTCGGACCACGCCTCTTTGCCGAGGCCGCCACGCGGCTCGGCTATAAGCCGTTCCCGCAGCCCGCCTCGAACATGAGCCAGGATTCCTACACCAATCCGGACGGGGTCATGATCGGACCCTGCACGTATTGTGGGTTCTGCGAGCGCTTCGGCTGCTACAACTGGTCCAAGGCGAGCCCTTTCAACACGGTGTTGCCGATCGCGCTCAAGAATCCCAATTTCGAGTTGCGCTGTGACTCGCATGTGACTCGCGTCGAGCTCACGCCGGACAAGAAGATGGCGCGCGGCGTCACCTATATCGATGCCACCGGCCGCGAGACGTTCCAGCCGGCCGACCTCGTGCTTCTCTGCGCCTTCCAGCTGCACAACGTGCGGCTGCTATTGGTCTCCGGCATCGGCACACCCTACGAGCCGGCGAGCGGGCAAGGGCAGGTCGGGCGCAACTTCGCCTACCAAACCATGGCCTACATTTATCCCTTCTTCGCCGATAAGCGCATGAACGGCTATGCGGGCGCCGGCGGCATGGGAATGATTGTTGATGATTACAATGGCGACAATTTCGATCACGCGCCGCATGGCTTCATCGCCGGCGGCTATCTTCTCGGCGCTACCACCGGGGCCCGTCCGATCCAGCAAACGACGCTGCCGGAGGGGAGCCCGCCCTGGGGCGGCGGATGGAAGCGGGCCTTGCGCGACTGGTACGACCGTTCATTTGGGATTCAAGCGCACGGCGCCAGCATGGCGCGGCGGCAGAATCACATCGATCTCGACCCGACTTATCGCGACGTATTCGGACTGCCGCTGGCGCGGCTGACCTTCGACTTTTCGCAAAACGATCTGAAGATGCGCGCCTTCCTGGTGGCACGCCTCAACGAGATCGCGCGCGCCATGAACCCGACGAGCATGAAGACGTCGCTTCCACCGGTGCCCTTCAGCATCGTGCCCTACCAGACCACGCACATCACCGGCGGCGCCATCATGGGAACAAGCCCATCCACGTCGGCGGTCAACACCTATCTGCAGAGCTGGGACGTCGCTAACCTGTTCGTGCACGGCGCCTGCGCGTTTCCGCAGAACGCCGGTTACAATCCCACCAACACGATTGCGGCGCTCAGCTATCGCTCGGCGGAGGCCCTTAAATCGAGATATCTGCGCAATCCCGGCCCGTTGATGTAGCGCCGCGCCGAAGCTGTCGGCGCCCGAGCCTCATTTTTCGAGCGTAGTGTCTTTCGAGCATAGTGTCCGGTGCCTGACTCTCGCCTCCAGAAAGCCGCCCGTTACCGCTGCGTCTCATGCCTTTCCAACCTGGTGTCTTCACAGGCGCTGTCGACGCTTGCATCATCGGCCGGTCGCGAAGGAAAGGGGTATGGCATGAGCCCCTGTACGTGCCGCTCCCGGGTCGTGGAACGCCCATGCCTCGTCTTTGCGGGCCGGATCCTAATTCTCCTCCTTTCCGCCTTGCTCCTGTTTGGCACCACCTGCGACTGCCGCGCACAAGGTGCGGGTTCTGGGCCGCAGCAAACAACTTCATCGACCGATTCGGGTGAGTCGCTCTGTCTGATGGTCGAGGCCGCCGCACGGGCCAATGCTTTGCCGCTCGATTTCTTCGCCAGGATCATCTGGCAGGAAAGCCGGTTCCAGCCACAGGCAGTCGGACCAGCGACCCGCACCGGTGAACGCGCCCAAGGCATTGCTCAGTTCATGCCGGGAACCGCCGGCGAGCGCGGCCTGCTCGACCCGTTCAATCCCGTCGAGGCCTTGCCAAAATCCGCGGCCTTTCTCGCCGAGCTGCAGCATCAATTCGGAAATCTCGGATTGGCTGCCGCCGCATACAATGCCGGCCCGCAGCGTGTGAGGGATTTTCTCACCGGCACGCGCGCGTTGCCTGCGGAGACACGCCGTTATGTCCTCTCGGTTACTGGACGGTCCGTCGACGACTGGAGGCACCCTGCCGAGGTTTCCGCCAAGAGCGAAAGCAATCCACAAGCGTCCCGCGAGCCTTCGACCTGTCGTGACCTGATGGCGCTGTTGAAGCAGGCGCCCAATACATTCGTCGATGGACTGCAGCAACACATCGAGCGCGTGGCCGCGAGTCCCTGGGGCGTGCAGCTCAGCGCCGGCTTCTCACGCGATCAAGTCCTCGCCGCCTATGCTGAAATCGGCCGGCATTTCGCCGAAATTCTCGCTGGCCGCGATCCAAGCATTTTCAGCACTGTGCTCCGCAGCCGCGGCACGCACCCATTTTACCAGGTGCGGATAGGAGCATCCACGCGCGCCGAAGCGGACAGCCTGTGCGCCAGGATCTCGCGCGCCGGCGGCGCCTGTCTGGTCTTGCGCAATCCGAGCAACACAGGATGACGCCGCGCCAGAGCGAGTGCTTGCCTGTTACAGAATCGGCTTGCCGCCCGTCACCGCGACCGTCGCACCGGAAACATAGCTCGACAAGGGATCGGCGAGCATCACATAGGCGGTTGCGAGCTCCGCCGGCTGGCCTGGCCGCTTCAGAGGCACCTGCTTGCCGAAATTTTCGACCGCGGCTTCCGGCATGGTCGACGGGATGAGCGGCGTCCAGATCGGGCCCGGCGCTACAGCATTGACCCGGATGCCTTCCCCGCCGAGCAGCTGCGCCAGCCCTGCGGTGAAGTTTTGGATAGCTCCCTTTGTGGTCGCGTAGGCGAGCAGCGTGGGATTGGGCGTATCCGCATTGATGGATGCAGTATTGATGATGGCGGCCCCGGGTTTCATATGCGGCACTGCCGCCTTCGTCAGATAGAACATCGCGTGAATGTTCACCTTGAACGTCAGCTCCCACTCCTCGTCGGAAATATCTCCAAGCGAGGTGAAGCTCGCCTGATGCGCGGCGTTGTTGACGAGGATGTCCACGCCCCCGAGCTGCTCGACCGCGGTATCGATGATGCGACGGCAGTGGGATGGCGACTGGACATCGCCGGCGATCAGGATGGCCTTCCGGCCGGCTTGGTTGACGAGGCGCCTTGTTTCCTCGGCGTCATCGTCCTCGTTCAAGTAGGAGATCACAACGTCGGCGCCTTCCCGCGCGAACGCGATCGCCACGGCCCGTCCAATGCCGCTGTCCGCCCCAGTGATGACAGCCCTCTTGCCGGCCAGCTTGTTCGAGCCTCGATACGAGTTTTCCCCATAGTCGGGCTTGGGATTCATTTCCGAGCTTCGCCCGGGCATAGGCTGCTGCTGTCGAGGAAACGGTGGCTTGGGATGTTCATTCATGGCCTGCACTCGCGTGTTCGCCCTCCCCTGCCAGCTTGTAAGCCAGAGCCGCCACGCGGGTTCCGTGCTCGTCGGGGCTCGCGCGTGCGAGCTCGCCTGCCATCATTGCACGCTCAGCGGCCCGACCCTCGATTTCGTGAGCCCACCCGGCCCCCTAATATAATGCGAAGCCACATATTTGAGCCAAGCCACATATCTGATCGCACGCCCGCTCGCGCGTGCGTGCGCCACATCTCGACCGCGCCGCGATGGCCGCTGGTTCTCTTTGCTCAGGCGGCTTTGCGTTCTTCTTTCGCCAGATATTGCAGCGTCACCTCTTCGACATGGCTGTCGATCCAGCTCGCCATTTCCTGCTCCTCCCGCAGCGAAGCTTCGAGCGACTGGGAGAGATCGACCCCGGCCTGCCGGCACAACGCGAGCAGGGATTTGTAGGTGGCGATTTCATAGTTTTCGAACGCATTATTGGCAAAAGTATTCTTGAGGATTTCGTCTCCCGCCATGCCGTGCGCCATCGCGGTGAGATTTCCCATGGCGGAGAGCGCAGTATCCTTCATGCTCGATTCGCTTTCGCCGCACTCACGCAGACATTGCTCGAGTCGCCTGAGCTGCTCGTTCGTCTCCGTCAGGTGCCGGCGAAGCTTGCTTTGCACCTCCGGGAAATCCGCAGTCCGCTCGCTCTGCCGTTCCATGAGCTCGCGAGCCTGAGTTTCCATGGCGTGAGCATTGCGAAGCCCGATGACGAGAAGGTCGCGCGCTTTCTGAGCAGCCACTTTTCTCTCCATTGAATTGACCTGCCTAATCGTTCGAAGAACCGGCTCGACCCCTGCTTGGTTCCCGCGCGCCCGCCTGCGCGCAAGAGCTTGGCCCGCGCGGCTGGGCTCGCTCGCGCGCGGTCGCGTACCCGACATGACAGTGGACTTGACAGAACAGGTGGCCCGCATGGGGAACGCCCATCCTTGTGTTGACACGTCATTGCCAGTGTAAGGCAGGCGGCAGCGCGATCACGTGGCAGGATGCAGGACTCTCCGCTCGCAGCAAGGACGTAATGATCAACGATCGCAAAGCTGCTCCCGCGTCCACCGTAGAGGAGTTGCGGCACGAAATCGATAGTGGGCGCGCCGGCGACAAGATTTCCGGATCAGATCCCGCGGCCGCACCGCTTCCCACGGATGACGAGGCGGCGGGCTTTCCACCGTCGCAACGGCGAGTCGCGCAGGCCCGGTCATTGGAAACCGCCAGGCCTAGTCACGAAGCGAGCAATCACGGATTGGGCGCCACGTGGATTCTGATTGCCGTCATCAGCGTGCTCGGAGGCGGCGCCGTCGCCTGGGCAGTCGCATATTGGTAAGACGTGGGGCGGCGCTCAGCCACGGCACGGAACATCGCTCCGCACTGGCTGTTGTCCGATCACGATCAAACATCACCCACTCGCTCCTCCTCGACGCGCGCGGTAGCGGCTGGTTGAGACCAACAGGTCACGGCTCAGGAGAACCAAGTATGGACACTAGGCATATGGACCCTGACAAGGCACGAGCACGGGCCGAAGCCGCCTTCCGCAAGGAGGAGCTTGCGCAACAAGGAGCCCAGGCGTGGTCTGAATATGAAGCTCGGATTCATGCGATTCGCGAGAAAACCGCACGCCTGCGGGCGCTGCGACTGGCCAGGCAGGATGCGGGCCAATCCAGACGGCGCGGCCAATAAGAAAGCAGCACGCCGGACCGACCGGCCGCGAGAGTCGCCTGCGCAACGCGCCCCGTTGCGGCCTGCCGATTTTATCTGCGGTATCCGAACCGAACACGACCGCGCACGTTGCAAAAGTTGAATGCAACAGGTGTCGAACAGAAATTGAGAATCCGGAGCGTGTGGTGAAGGCTTTAGCCTGGCACGGAAAAGAGGACATCCGCTGCGAACAAGTCCCAGATCCGAAGATCGAGCATCCGCGGGACGCCGTCATCAAGATAACGGCGTGCGCGATTTGCGGCTCGGATCTCCATATCTACGGCGGAATCATACCTTCAATGAAAAAGGGCGATGTCCTCGGCCATGAGAATATGGGCGAGGTCGTCGAGGTCGGGCCCGACAACAAGAAGCTGAAGGTCGGCGATCGCGTCGTCGTGCCGTTCACGATCTCCTGCGGAGAGTGCTTCTTCTGCCGCAACGGCTTCTATTCCGGTTGCGAACGCACCAATCCGGATCATCAGAAGGCGGCCAGGCTCTGGGGCAACTCGCCGGCGGGATTGTTCGGGTATTCGCACCTCCTCGGCGGTTACGCGGGTGGTCAGGCGGAATATCTCCGCGTGCCTTATGCGGACGTCGGTCCAATCAAGATTCCCGACGGGCTGAGCGATGAGCAGGTGCTGTTCTTGTCGGATATATTCCCGACCGGATACATGGCAGCCGAGTTTTGCGAGCTCAAGGGCGGCGAGACGGTGGCGATCTGGGGCTGTGGCCCGGTCGGCCAGTTCGCCATCCGCAGCGCATTCCTGCTGGGAGCCGAGCGCGTGCTGGCGGTGGACACGGTGCCGGAGCGCTTGGCGCTGGCGCGCAAGGCCGGCGCCGAGACGATCGACTTCATGGAGGTCGACGTCTACGACCGGATCATGGAATTGACCAACGGCCGCGGCGCGGATGCCTGCATCGATGCGGTCGGCACCGAAGCCGAGCCTTCCGGCAGCCTCGATTCGCGCTGGGACCGGGTCAAGGTCGCGACATTCATGGGCACCGACCGACCGCACGTTCTGCGCCAGGCAATCCATTGCTGCCGCAACTTCGGCACCGTGTCCGTGGTCGGCGTCTATGGTGGATTCCTCGACAAAGTTCCTATGGGCTCGGCCATCAATCGCGGCCTGACCTTCCGCATGGCGCAGACTCCGGTGCAACATTATCTGCCGCAGCTGCTTGAGCGGATCGAGAAGGGTGAGATCGATCCTTCGTTCGTGATCACGCATGTGGCGCCGCTTGAGCGGGGCCCGGAGCTTTATCAAACCTTCCGTGCCAAAAAGGATGGCTGCATAAAGGTCGTTCTCAAGCCCGGTCTGCAGGAGGTGACCCATGCCTGATGGAGCTCGCGAGCTCGCGGTCGTCACAGGGGCGTCTACCGGCATCGGGTTCGAGCTTGCGCGGCAGTGCGCTGCGCACGGTTTCGAGCTGCTGATCGCAGCCGACGAGCCGGAGATCGAAGCGGCTGCGGAAAAGCTGGGCCGCGGCGGCGCGTCCGTCGAAGCCGTGCAGGCGAACCTGGCTTCCACGGAGAGTGCCAACGAGCTCTACGCCCGTATCGGCACCCGTCCGGTCGGCGCGCTGCTCGCTAATGCGGGGCGCGGCCTGGGCAAGGCCTTTCTCGATCAGAGCTTTGCCGACATTCGCCACGTCATCGAGACCAATGTGACCGGCACCGTGTATCTGATCCACAAGATCGGCCGTGACATGCGGGCGCGGCGCGCCGGGCGCATCTTGATCACCGGCTCGATCGCGGGTTTCATGCCGGGCTCCTATCAGGCGGTCTACAATGGCACCAAGGCATTTCTGGATTCATTTTCATACGCGCTGCGCGAGGAGCTCAAGGACACCGGCGTCACCGTGACGTGCCTCATGCCCGGTCCGACCGAGACGGAATTCTTCCGGCGTGCCGACATGTTGGATACGAAGGTCGGGACCGACCGGAAGGACGATGCGGCTCAGGTCGCCGAGAACGGATTCGAAGCGATGATGAAGGGTGACGCGGGCGTCGTAAGCGGCTGGAAGAACAAGATCCAAGCCACCGCAGCGCACGTGCTTCCGGCCGAAACCTTGGCACGGCAGCACACCAAGATGGCTGCTCCAAGGCGAAAGGAACGAAGGCAAAAGTGAAGCTCCCTCGGGGCGACCGCATGCTCCGAGGCGGCGCTCACTGCGGGGCCGTGGGAATCCGACCCATTTCCGATGGTTGATCCGGTTGCGTAGCGTTCTGCGCCTGGATTTGGGTTGGGACTTGATCCCGCCCGCTCCGCATCGACAGCAGACGCTCGAACAAACGCTCGATTTTCAAGTACGCACTTCGCTCGTGTGGATTGACGGCCTTCTCGGCCTCCGCCCGCGCTCTCTCGATGCTTTGTGTCAGCTCCTGCACTCTCATGACAGTCCTCCTAATGTCACCAACCGCCTGATTGCCGCGAATGTTCCTGACCCGCCACGCGCCCTCGCGGAAAACCAATGCGGCTCCATCGCGACCCGCCAATCCTGCGACGCGCCTTCTGTTTCGGCGGGGTTCGTCGACTTGAAGCTCCTGCTGGCTGTGCCGCTGGCCGGGTCAGGAACTTCAAATCGAAATGCAGCATCCCGCCCTGACCCTCCCCGCAAAAGCGGGAGGGAATAGATGGGGGAGCGCCCGTTTTCTTGCGAATTTCGCGGCAAGGAGCGCAGCGGCTAGCACGGAATTTGGAAGCCCGGCACGGGTGCGGAAATGCGAGGGCGCCCAGCCGGCCGACCTCTGCGGACGCCGAAATCAGTCGCCGCGCGTGCATCCGGCGCGGCGGCGACCAGCAGGCTTGGCAATCAAACAAAGCCGGCCGCAGCAGCTTGAAGGCGCGGCGCACGCGGTGGAGGCGACCACGGACGATCTTGATCACGATACTCCCGCAGTCGCGCGGTATGCCCATATTCTGCCGGCCCGGTTGGATCGTGCCGCGCAGTGCTCCCAACCGTCGTGCGCATTCCGATCGGGAACCCCGCTGCGCAAAGCCGCATTAGGCAAGAGCTAAGCACTCGCAAAAGGAGAAATCTAGATGTCCATCATCGGTTGGATCATACTGGGGCTGATTGCCGGATTTCTGGCGAGCCAAATCGTCAACCGCCGCGGGGAAGGTTTCCTCCTCGATATGGTGCTTGGGATCATAGGTGCCATCGTGGGCGGCTGGCTTTTCGCCCTCTTCGGCGCAGAAGGCGTGACCGGATTCAACATCTATAGCATGTTTGTTGCCGTCATCGGCGCCATTGTGGTGCTGGTCATCTACCATGCTGTCGCCGGCCGACGAGGCGCCTACTGAGGGAGACCTCCGGCGAAATTTGCTCACGCATCCTCGGGCAGACTCTGTTTCGGATAAGTCCGTTACCGGACCGTGGCTTGGTCGAGACTTGGTTAGTCTGGCCGGCGGCAGCCGGAGCCCGCTTATGCCGCCATTATCGCCGACCTTGATTTGCTGCGCACTCGCGCTGGCATCGCTGCTTTTGTTCACCGCCACGGGGGTTCTGCCGGCCGGCACCGCGATGGAAGGAAATCAGTCGAGCCCTCCGGCAATCGCCCGCGTGCAACCTGTGTCGAATGCCGGTCGATAGCCCACAGGCGCCGATGTCGCCGGACCTCCACCCGGATGCACTGCGGCGCGCGTGCGTCCTGGAGCCGGGATCGTTTCCGCGCAGGAAGCTCGACACCGCGGTCAGCAACCGACCGACGTGCGCTTCTATGTCACCCTCCCGATTGTGAGACGCGCGGGATAAGCCTGCGCCTACCCTGACAGGAGCTCTCGGCAGCGCTTGGCTTGATGGCAGCAACTTCAGCCCGGCATTGCTGTGCGGGCGAGAAGGAACCGGCCGGTCGGCGGGAACGTTCCGCAAGCACCGGGTTTGCGTTTGCCTGAATTTCGGAGCTTGGGAGTGACCGGGCATCTTGCTGGTCTAGTTGCGGTTTACGGGAGCTTTTTTGTCGGCGGGGTCTTGGCTCTGGAATCCATCGGCATCCCCGTTCCCGGGGAGACCGTATTGCTGACTGCCGCCGCTTATGCGGGCGCGACCCATCACCTGGACATCTGGTCGGTGTTTCTTGCTGGCGTGCTCGGGGCCGTCTGCGGAAATTTCGCAGCGTTCTGGATCGGGCGCAAATTTGGTCCCGGGTTCTTGCGGCGATACGGTCGCTATCTGCACTTGACCCGGAGTCGGCTCAAGATAGGGCAGTATCTATTTCTGCGACACGGCGGAAAGTTCGTTGTTCTTGCCCGTCTCGTTCCGCTGTTCCGTAGCTTCGCGGGCCTGCTCGCTGGCGCGAACAAGATGCCGGGCATTCGCTTTTCGATCGCGAATTTGCTTGGCGCCGTGCTCTGGGTTGGCCTCGACTGCACAGCAGCCTATTTCCTCGGCAAGGCGCTGACGGGCTTCACCATCTGGATCCGGATTGCCGGCGCCTGCCTGCTCCTCTTTATCGTGGTGGCGAGCGGCATCGTGATCGCGAGGTACGAGCAGAGACTCAAGTCGTATGCTCAAGAGGCTTTGCCTGACGACGCTATCAATGCCGCCTAGTAGCCGGGTGTGGGCGCCCGCGAGCTTCGCCGACCCAGCCGAAAATGCTGCGCTACAAAAAGCCGCGCCGATCTTGCCGGGAATCGCTTAAGAACAGAGACCGATTCATTCATGGCGCTGCGCCTGGTTCCGCATGCCGGCTTTGCGCACGGCCGTTCCCGCAAGCTCGGCAGCGCTGGCGCAGTTGCGCTCGTGAACCGCATCGCTGTTTCCCTTGAGCACCTCCCATCGGGTCTTCGCCCCCTCGCGCCAAAACCTGATGTCGAAGCTTTGGGCGCCGATTTGCAGATCGACCAAGGTCAGGTCCGGCAGCCACGCCGGCAGAGCCGGATCAAAGTACAGCCGCTCGTGAGGCGCATCGGGTTGGAAGCCCAGCAAGGCCTGCAGGAAGGCGAAAGCGGAACCCGCAGCCCAAGCTTGCGGGGTGTTGGCGCCGAGATATTGAACCGGAAAGGCGCACGGCTCGCGGCGAAGGCCGGAGTAAAGCTCGGGCATCTTGTTCAAGGTGAAAAAACCTGCGGCCGCGGTGACGTCATGAGCGATTCGGGCGGCTTCGTCGGAAAATCCGTAGCGGCGGAAGCCCATCGCAATGATGCCGTTGTCATGCGGCCATATCGATCCGTTCTGATAGGAGTGCGGATTGTACGCGACGTGATCGGTCGACAGCGTGCGGATTCCCCAGCCGCTCCACATGTCCGGCTGCATCAGGCGCCGCACGACGAATTGGGCGCGCTCCCGCGGCACGATGCCTGACCAAAGGCAATGACCCGGGTTCGACGCAACCGTCATGACCTTACGCTTTTCACCATCCAAGGCGTAGGCGTAGAATCCCGTGGCCTCGTCCCAAAATGCCTCATTGAAGCGACAAAACAAGGCTTCCGCCTTTTTCCGCAAAGCATCCCTGCGGTCTTTCCGCCCCAATGCGTCGAAGATTTCGGCCGCCCGCAGCCAGGCGTCGTAGACATAGCCTTGCAGCTCGCACAGAGCCTTTGGCCCGCACACATTCGATCCGTCCGGATTGAGCACCGCATCGCCTGAATCCTTCCAGCCCTGGTTCTCGTAACCGCGGCTCGAGCGCGTCGCATATTCCTGAAAGCCGTCGCCGTCACGGTCGCCATACCGATCGATCCATTCCAGACATCTCTCTGCGGTCCGCAAATGCCGCTGCAGCAGCTCGAGCTCTCCGGTACACATCCAGGCGACGTGCAGTACGATCAGATAGAGCATCGTAGCATCGGCCGTGCCGTAGTAGGGCGTGTGCGGAATCAGTTTGAAATGCGCGAGCTCGCCAAATCGCATTTCATGGGGAATTTTTCCGGGTTCGGCATCTCGGTCGTCGTCGCGCACCGTGGCTTGCAGAGAGCCGAGAATTTCGAGGGCGCCGCGGGCAAAGCTCGGACACACAATCGCGTTCTGCAGCGAAGCGATCAAGCTGTCCCTGCCGAAGGGAGCCACAAACCAGGGCACGCCGGCAGCCGGGAGAAATTGCCGGCTTTCGTCGCGATCGCCGATCGGCAAGCGCAAGGCCGCCATATCGTCCACACCCTGGTGAAAAACCCGATGGAAGCTCTCGTTCGAGGTACGGATTTTGAGAACCGATTGCCGCCAAGCGCTCAATCTGCGCCCCGCGTCGGACTCTGCGCAGTCGGCGAGGCAGCCGGCGGGGGCTTCCACGCGATTGTCTCCCTCGACCAGCGCGTAGAGCAGGCAAGCATGCCAGGCAGCGCCCGGCGCGATGTCGACCTCGAAGCTGATGCGACCATTGGCATAGACCGGGGGCGGTCCGGTCGGCCGGCATTCGACCACGACCTCCCTGTAGAAATCGCAGTTGCGATAGCTCGTCTTCAACTCGGCGTGGTCCTGCGACCAGGTGGTCGCAATCCGACCGCGTCGCACGATGCGTCCCGACTTGACCTCGAACAAATCGGCGAAGTCGCTGCGAAAGGCGATCTCCAGATTGAACCGCGCCGGCTTTGCCCCATAGTTGAGGATGTCGATATCCTCGTGCATACCCCCGCTTATGTATCGCCCGATCGCCACTTCCAGCGATCGGGCCGCGATGTCGCCCTGCTCGGTCGCGATCGGACGGTTGAGGAGAAAGACCCTTGCCGCATAATGAAGAAAGCTGGCTGAGTTCAGCAGCTCCCACGATTCACCATTGGCATAGACCTGCCAGCTCGAGATCAAGCGCGTGTCGTGGAAATAAAGCCCGTTTTCGCTCGGCCAGGAAATCTGACCGTCCCTTTCAGTCACCAGCACGCAATTGCCTTGATGCAATGCCAGCTGCGGCGGGCCGAGCGGGACTTCCAAGCTCATCCCAGCCTCCTTAGACGGGCGAAAGCCGAGCGTATTCGCCGACGCCCCCTATTTCGGCCAGTGCCGCCGATCGGAAGTTCCCGCTAGCTCTGCCGCAAGCTCGGCCGCTTTTCCGAACAGACGAAAACGAAAAGAATCCAAAGCGCATTCTGTTCCGTTCGAACGGAATGCGCTCCGGCGTCGCCGATTTGAACTTTCCTGGCTGGGCCCAAGCTCATCTCGGGAACCAGCAAATCCAGAAGTCGCGTTTGCAGATGGCATCCACCACTCAGCGCACCCGCTCCTCGCGATGCTCCTCGATGGCAGGGCCTTGACCCGAGGTCTCGGTGCATTCCTTGACGGTTTTCATCCGGTTTTCGGCCTCCACCCGCACGCCGAACGGAGAACCTATCACCAGCCCGCCGCCGGAGGCCGGGCGCTCCTCGGTGATGGTGCATACTTTTGTTTTGGGATTCTGCACGATGTAATACTCGGCGGCGGACGCGGGCACGATCAAAGTCAACAAGCCTGCGGCAACGATCAGCTTCTTCATGTTTACTCCCGAATGTTTGTTTCCAGACACACTTGCGAAGGTAGAACGCGATCGGTACGCCTCAGTTCCAACTTGCGATGTCATTCCTTGCCGCCCTTCATCTCGGTGCTGCGGAATAGCCATGGCTGCTATTTGTCACGCCGATAATTTGTTTGAAGGAAGGGTCAACCACTCGATGCCGTCGGTATTTTAACCTCCACAGGCAAGAAGAAGATGGGGAGACGGACTTGGGCGAGGACCACTTGGGCGAGAAGGAAGCGCTCCGTGCAAAACTGCTTGATTTGGCGACGATGTGCCTTGAGCAAGCGCGCGCCGCCAGCATGCCGGACGTGGCAGAAGAGCTGCAGCGCATGGCCGATGAATATCGGCGGCGCGCTGAAAAAATCGACGCAGAACGGATTTCCCCGAAATACGAGGAATGATCAGGGTGGACGCCGTTGGGGACTGCACGGTCTCATCCGGCGCGCTCGGAACCGCACTACTTTAGTGCCGACGGATCCGAGCGACGGCCGGACCGGACCATGTCCATTGGACTTTAAAGTGGACGATGCATTCGCCCGAGCAGCCAGCCAAGCCCCAGCGCGACTGCTACCGAGGTGTAAGGCTGCTGCTCAATCCAATTGCGGATAGCGCTTTCAAACGAGGAGCCGGCGTCGCGCGCCGTATCCGCGACGTCGCCGGCGCGGTCCCTGGCTTGGCCGTACAGATCCTGTGCGGCGCCCTTCACCTGGTTGGAGATACCGGCCACCTGGGTTCTTACATCACCGATTGTCCGGCCCACATCTTCCTCGGCCTTTCCGCCAACGTTGCGCGCGGTGCCGGCCATGCGATCTTCGTTCATGGGGTGCTCTCCCTTCTGACGCAGCATCTGACAACGCCGTCGCATATTCTTTGTTCAAAATGCGCTGAAGCAAGGATCGAAGACGGCGGCGCTGAGGGCAGGCGCTTTTCTCCAGAAAGAGGCCCCGCTTCCTCTCGGCTGCGGGGCCAAGTTCAGGGATAATGACAGCCTGGAGGATGATCGCGGCGCTCGCCGCCTCATCCAATCGCCTAACTGCGCTGCACCGGATCCTGTTCCGAAAAGCCGGGACGAGAAGATGACCCTTCAGCTGTTCATCTGCATTCGATGGCGCTCAGCCTCGATCTCTTCCGGTTCCTTTTCATCGACCCGGCTGATCTCGTTTCTGGCGTCCCCAAGGGCGTGCAGGACCTCATCGAGCTTGGCATGTATTGCCTGCGTGTCTCGTCGTTCGGCCCGTTGAATAACCAGTGCCATGAACAAGGTGCTCAAGGTGGCGACCCCGTTCCAATCGAGCGAGGCGCGACCGAACGCCGCCCAAAGCAGAACATAGGCCGCAAGAAGCACGAACGAGATAGGCTTTGCCGTGTAGACCCCGGCCTGCGTAATGATATGGCGCATGAGAAGGACCTTCCACCCGGCCCGAGCTCCAACACTCCGGGCGTTGACATTGCCGCGTCCCGATCAGGACGGAGTTGACCGAAGCGGGTCGCGATAGCTCCACACCGCGTCCCGGGCAGTTCGCTCGCCGACGTGAAGCGACCAGTACAATGCCTGCCCCTCGTACGGACACGTAGAGCTCCGGCGGGAGGCGACCAGGGCGGAACGTAGTACCGGGTTGGCAACCCGGTCTCCTCGAACAGGAAGAGGGCCCGCCGCGTGCCTGCGATCATTTGTCCGCCGAGGAACGCCCGCACCTCGCGCGGCTGGGGCGCACGTCGATCCCATGATGCGGATCGCGCGCATCGCCAAAAAACCTCTTCATCCTTCTCGAACCAATGATCCACCTCGTCCCGTTCGAAGGCCAGGGCTCCTTTGATCTTGGCGGCTGCCTCGAGCGGCTCTTCAAAGCTCCACATCGCATTCTCGACGGTCCGGTTGCCGACTTTGAGATTGCCCTCAAGGCATGGTCCTCGAGGCCATAACTGCGCAACAAGGCGACACAATCCGGGTTCCAAGCCCCGGACGGGTTAGTCGCTGCTTGTGGTCGCGCGAATTTGAATTTGCCGCGAACGCGGCGGCGACCGAACCCGGCAGCGTCACCTGACGTTGAGCAACTGCATATGCGTTGCGGAACCGCGGGGCCAATGCCTGCCGCACGGGTGTCTTGCATGCTGAACTCCGTCCTGGCGCGGGTAACCAGCTTCTGCGTCACGCATGCTACCATTGTCATTCTGTTCGCGGCCGCCATCAGCGCCGGCGCGGGCGTGTATGCGGCGCGCCGGTTTGCGATCGACACAAACCTCAACAACCTGATTTCGTCCGAGCTGCCTTGGCGGCAAAGGGAATTGGCCTACGAAGCTGCCTTTCCGCAAAGCACGCAGTCGATACTTGCGGTGATCGACGCTCCTACGCCCGAGCTGGCAAGCGCGGGCGCCGATGCTCTTGCGCACGCGCTCTCCGGCGAAACCGACCGCTTTCGCTCGGTCACCCAGCCCGGCGGCGGCGAATTCTTCGAGCGGAACATGCTGCTTTATCTTTCCGAGAGCGAGCTCCGCGATACGACCGACCGCCTGAAATCAGCCGCTCCATTGATCCGCAGCCTGGCGGCTGATCCGAGCCTGCGTGGATTGACCACAACGCTGGCCGCCGCCCTGCAGGGCGTCCGGGCCGAGCGATATTCGATCGAGCAGATGGGCCGGGTCTTCGACGCATTCTCTGACACGATCGAGGATGGGCTGGCGGGCCGGCCGGCCAGCTTTTCATGGAAGGTCCTGCTCAGCGGTCGGCCCGCCAGCGAGAACGATCGGCGCCGCCTGATCCAGATTTGGGCAAACCTCGATTATGCGGCTCTGGTTCCCGGTCAGAAGGCTGCAACCGCCATCCGCACCGCCGCCGCTGACACCAAGCTCGGATCGGATTTTGCGGCCAGCCTGCGATTGACCGGACCAGTGCCGATCGCCGACGCCGAGTTCGCGAGCCTGCGCGAGGGCACGACGCTTAATGCGGTGATCAGCATTGTGGCGGTCCTCGTCATTCTGTGGCTGGCGCTCGGCTCCGCACGGCTGGTCTTGGCGGTTGCGATCACGCTCGCAGCCGGCCTGGCGACTGCCGGCGGAATCGCATTTCTCTTGGTCGGCGCACTCAATCCCATCTCGGTAGCCTTCGCGGTCTTGTTCGTGGGCCTCGGAGCCGATTTCGCCATCCAATACAGCGTGCGATATCGGGAGCGACGCCACGACCTCGGGAGCCTGCAGGAGGGGATCGTTGCGGCCGCTCGGTGGATCGGAGCGCCCTTGTTGCTCGCCGCGCTTTCGGCCGCCGCTGGGTTCTTTTCATTCATGCCGACCGACTACCGTGGGCTTGCCGAGCTGGGATTGATTTCCGGCTGCGGCATGGTCGTCGCCTATCTGGCCTGTATGACGCTGTTGCCGGCGATCATCCGTTTGCTCAGGCCGCCGCACGAGCCGCGGCCGCTCGGCTTCAGCCGGATGGCGCCGGTAGATCGATTCCTCGCCCGTCACCGCCTAGCGGTCGTCGTGACGACGGGTGTGATCGCCCTCGCCGGATCTCCGCTTCTGCTCGCGCTGCGCTTTGATTTCAATCCTCTGCATCTGCGCAATCTCAATGACGAAGCGGTCGCCACTTATTTGCAGTTGAGCAAGGATCCGTCATGGGCCGGCAACCCTGCCGAGGTGCTGACCCAATCCCCCGATGAAGCCGCTGCTGTCGCGGCTAGGCTCTCCGCGTTGCCGGAAGTGGCGCGGACGATGACCATCGACAGCTTCGTGCCCAGCAACCAGCCGGCGAAGCTGCAGCTGATCAGCGCGGCTGCCGCGTCACTTGATCAGGCGCTAAACCCGGCGATGCGACGACCCGCGCCGTCCAACGACGAGAATGCGACGGCGCTGCGCGAGACCGCGCAGCAGCTCGAGCAGGGCGCGGGTAGCGCCGCTGCGGCCAAGCGCCTTGCCGACAATATGATGCGGCTCGCAGACGCAAGCCAGGCCGTACGGGCGACGGTCCAGGCGGCGCTGATCCGCCCTCTTGAATGGAACCTGGATCAGCTGCGCCGTGCATTGCATCCCGAGACGATCACGCGGGAGAATCTGCCGCAGGATCTAGTGCAAGACTGGATCTCGGCCAACGGGCAACATCGAGTCGAGGCTCTGCCGAGGGGCGACCAAGACGACAACGACAATCTTCGCCGCTTCGCCAATGCAGTGCTGCGCGTCGAGCCCAACGCCACCGGGCCGGCCATCGGCATTTCGGAATGGGCGAGCACGATGATCAATGCCTTCATCGAGGCGGGTGCGCTGGCGCTCGTCGCCATTGCTCTGCTGTTGTGGGTGGTGTTGCGCAGGATCGGCGACGTGCTGCTCACGCTCATCCCGCTTCTGGTAGCTGCGCTGGTCACGCTTGAGGTCTGCGGTCTCGCCCAGTTCCCGCTCAACTACGCCAACATGATGGCCCTGCCGGTGCTGCTCGGCGTCGGCGTCGCGTTCAAGATCTATTATGTGACCGCCTGGCGTGCGGGCGAGACCAACTTCCTGCAATCGGTCCTCACGCGAGCGGTCGTCTGCAGCGCCTTGATGACGGCGACCGCGTTCGGCACCCTCTGGATATCCAGCAACCCCGGCATTTCGAGCATGGGCAAGCTCCTGGTGCTGTCGCTCGCATGCACGCTCGCTTCCGCGGCGCTGTTTCAGCCCGCCCTCATGGGTGCGCCGCGCGAGGGCAAGCCGCCGTGAAGGTGCTCATTTTTCGATTGGAACAAGAGTGCCGTTGGCCAGCAATCGGTACCGGTGTCCCCGCCAATCCACCGTCGCACCGAAATAGCCCAGCAGGTACACCGCAAACGAAAGCAGATCCTGAATGGGGATCAACCAGTAATCCTGCCCCGGCAGCGCCAACGCCCGCTCGACCGCCGCACAGGCTGTGGCCCTGCACATGAGCGCAGCGACGGCGATCATCAGGCACCTCGTGTCCCCGGTCAGCGCGCCGATGAGCGCGATCGGAAATGGATGCGTCACCACCGAGCCCGCGTAGCCGATCGGATCGATGCTTTTGATCGTCCGCACGAACCGCAGCTGCCGGGCCAGCAATGCCCGCAGGCTGTCCTCAAAGCATACATGCCCGACGGACAAGGGCGGAATGGCCACCTTGTATCCTGACGCCCGAACCGCCTCGCCGATGGCGTAATCGTCCGCAAGGCATTCGGAAAAGCTGGAGAAGCCTCCTATCGCAGCGAGCACTCCGCGGCGAATCGCGATGGTTGCGCCAAAGCACGGCGTCGCCAGGCGGAAGCTCAACGCAAACGCCACTTGCGGCAGGAACTCGCTGTTGACGGCAAGTGCCGACAGCCGTGACCAAATGCCGGCGCCCGGCACGCCGTGATAGATGCAGGTGACCGCGCCGACCCCGGGCTCTTGCAGCTCCCCGATCACCTCGCACAAGTAATTTCGGCCGACCTCGATGTCGCTGTCGGCGACAATTAAGACATCGTGCCGCGCCAATCGCGCGATGTTGATCAGATTCGAGATCTTCCGGTTCGTCCCATGCTCCTGCGAGCCGGCGTGCCAGCCGATCGACTTCTCCGGAAACGCCGACTGCAGGCGTCGCAACACGTCGATTGCCGGATCCGTACTGTCGCTGGTTCCGAACACCAATTGCACCGGTCCCGGATAGTCTTGCAGGCAGAAGGACGACAACCGCCCGAACAGACGCGGCTCGAAACCATGCAGGGGCTTGAGGATACTGACTGCGGGCGCCTGTCGCAGTGCTCCCCGGCCTCGCCGCGTGAAGCGGAACACCAACAGCGACGCAGCGAGAAGATAAAGGCAGCCGAATCCCGCACACACGAGGCAAATCTCTCTCGTCCAGAACAGGACCTCGCGGGGATCTGGTATTGAGATCTCGCCTAGATTCATCACACGACAACTTCCCACCAAAGGGCAAGGAGGCCGGGCGGAGCGAGCGCCTCAGGTTGGGGCCGAAAACGCACCCGAAAGAGGCGGCGTCGGTGCGGAGGTATGGCCAAGCTGCCCGCTGCTAAGCCGAAAACGTGCACTCCTCGTTCAAGCATCAGTGTTTGATAGATGACTAACTGCAAAGATCGCGGGGGGTCGGTCGTCCATGTGATTGTGCCGCGCCACGTGAGGGCTGAACGCGGGGTTTAATCAGGCAACATGCAGCTTTAACGTCGCAAAGCGCTTCCGGTTCGAGCCCGCAGCAAACTGCCGCTTGGTTGGAATGGTTCGTCGCATGCGAGCCGAGGACGGAACCAAAGCATCGAGGTCAAATTATCGCGATGGTACGAGGCCTTGCTGATTTGACTGGTAGGACGGTCCGCTAGCCGACAAACACGTGGCTGACCGGCGGGTGCGCGAGCGCATGTTGCAGGCGAGCAGCCCGCCTGCGACCGAGCGATGAGCGCGCGGCCGCGCTTGACCGGAGCGAAGGCAAGCCGGCACCGAGCAACCGAGACGAATGATCCTGACCCGGCGCCATGCGAACGACCGCATCAGAGTTCTTTGTTCGGGTCCTCATTGCCGCTGCGGTGGTCGTAGGCCTCTTGCTCATCTGGTACGTCTTCGATGTCATTCTCGTCGCATTCGGTGCGGCGATCTTCGCCTTGCTCCTGTGGGTCGGCGCGGAGCCGTTCATGCGCTGGCTCTCGCTGCGCGAAGGCGTCGCGCTTGCCCTGTCCGGGCTGCTCATCTTGGGCGTTTTGGCCGGCATCGCCTTCCTGCTCGGCAGCCAGCTTGCCGGCCAGCTGCAGGACGTGCTGCAGCGCCTGGATTCCGGAGCCGCCGGAGTCCAGGCGAGCTTGAATGCGTCGGAGCTCGGCCGATTTGTCCTGAGTCACATCTCAGGTCTCAATTTCGCGCCGACACAGATGATTGCCAATTTCCTTAAGGTCAGCTCGAGCATTATCGAAGAGGCGGTCATCTCGCTCATCATCGGCATCTATCTGGCAGCACAGCCGCGCCTCTATCGCGACGGATTTGTGCAGCTCTTCCCGCTGGAAGTTCATCCCTACGTCCTCGATCGGATCAGCGCGGTAGCCGATGCGCTGCGACTCTGGCTGATCGGGCAGCTTATCCAGATGTTTCTCATCGGCACGCTGGCGACCGGCGCGCTGTGGATCATCGGCGTTCCTTCGCCGATTGCGCTCGGGCTCATCGCCGGCATAGGGGAGTTCGTGCCTTACGTAGGCCCGATCATCGCAGCCATCCCGGCGGTCCTGGTCGCCTCCACCAATGGCTGGCAGACCGCGATTTGGACGGTCGTCGCCTATATCGGCATCAACCAGGTGGAAGGGCACCTGGTGCTGCCGCTCGTGCAGCGGCACCTTGTTTTCATTCCGCCCGGCGTCATCCTGCTCGGCATCGTCGCCATCACTTCCCTGTTTGGACCGGCGGCTGCGATCTTCGCGGCGCCGATATCGGTCGTGATATTCGTGGCCGTTAAGATGTTCTACGTACGCGATCTGCTGAAGGAGGATACCCCCATCCCGGGCGAGGCTTCGCACAACGGCTCCTAGAGCTCCTGCTGTTTTGGAACCAACAGGCCGCGCGCCGCCTTGCCTTTCTGCCGAACTTGCCAGCGGGATTGTCGTGGAGCTCGTTCTGTCTTTTAGCTTGCTGACTGTGGTCGCTTGGCTGATTTTCCGGGCGGTCAACCAGCGCGACCTGCTGCAGCCCCTCGCGCAGCGCCGTCTGCCCATCGGCGCTCATCCCGATGTCGCAGTGGTTGTGCCGGCGCGGGACGAGGAAGCCAACCTCGCGCGCTGCCTGGAGGGCTTGGTCGGCCAGGACTATCCGACGGGACGGCTGCAGATCCTGGTCGTCGACGACCATTCGGCTGATGCGACGCTTTCAATCGCGCGATCGCTTGCTGCCAGCCACCCGCAAATCAAGGCAATGCGCAGCCCGCCGCTGCCGCCGGGTTGGATCGGGAAGTCGCATGCATGCTGGATCGGCGCGCGTGCGCTCACGGCGGATGCCTCGATCGAGCACGTCGAGAGCCCAGAATGGCTTTGCTTCCTGGATGCCGATGTTCGCACGGCGCCCGGATTGTTGACGCGCGCGGTCGCAACCGCAACCGCCGAACGGCTCGATCTTCTCTCGCTCGCGCCGAGTCAGGAGCTCGGAAGCTTCGCCGAACGGCTCATCATCCCCTGCGGTCTCTATCTTCTGGCATTCTGCCGGGACTTGCGGGACGTGCAGTCGCGCCACGGGAAGGAAGCGACCGCCACCGGACAGTTTCTGCTCGTCAGGACGGCAGCCTATCGCGCCGTCGGCGGCCATGCCGCGGTCCATCAGGACATCTGCGAGGACCTGGCGCTGGCGAGACTGCTCAAGCAGGCGGGCCGCAATGTCGTCCTGCGCGACGGCAAAGGCCTGATCTCGGCGCGGATGTATACCGGATGGAGGACGCTGTGGCCCGGCTTCACCAAGAACCTGACTGAGATGTTCGGTGGGCCAACATCGACGCTGGCGATCGCGTTCGCGGCCGTTTTGCTCGCCTGGGCGGTCTGGCTCGTGCCGCTGGCGGACGGATTGAGCTGCGGCCGTGGCAGCGACCTTGCCTGTGTGGCGCTTGCGCCCGCGCTTATCGCCGCGGCAGCGATGATCGGCCTGCACATCGCGGGTGCAGTCCATTTTCGCATTCCGCTCTGGTATGGCCTGCTTTTTCCGTTCGCATATGCGGTCGGGGCCGCAATGGCGATCGACAGCATCCGTCGCCGCGTGCGCGGCCGTATAGATTGGAAGGGCCGCACCTATCGATGAGTGCAACTGCTTATGGGTTCAGCGCTATCAATGATCGCGACAGGAAGGGCGCAATGCCGACCCTCTTGGACGAACCACTGGGCGGGCGGTAATCGAGCGGCCGTATTGCATCGTGAGGTCCGGAAGTCGGGCCTAAGGTCGCCTATCCGACGCAACCTTAGCGCTCAGCGATCGTTTAACCAGCGCGAATGCAGGGCTGCCCCGTGATCGATCAAGCTCGGGACTCTGGGTATGGCCGCCGCTGGTTTGAGACGGCGCTTTGGGCGCTCGATTCCCGGTTGCGCGCGCGCCGCGGAGTCCATGAATATACCCAGCATCGGGACTGCGTCTTTCGTTTCGAGGTCGTCTCCGTCACCGAGCCGTTGCAGATTCCCGGAGAGGCACTCCTATCGGCGGGCGAGCGCATCATCGAGCTCCACATGTGGAGCGAGCAATTTCCGCAGATGCCTGCGGCCGGCCCGACGATCGCCTGGGCGCGTCGCGTGCGCCTTAGCCTTGATCTGTCGTTGCATGAGCTGGCGCTCTATCTCTCCCGGCATCGCAGCCTCGACGACGTCAAAATGATCCGCGCCAATATGAGCCTCGCAGGCGCGCGACAGGGCGTCCAATACGCGAACCTGATGGCGTACTTTGGCTTTGTATCGGCGCCGCCGCCGGCTCGCGCGCGCCGCAACCGTCTGCATCGCTTTGGCGAGAACATCCTGATCACCGCGATGGTGTGGGCTCGCAATCCCATTGCGCTGCGCCGAGACAGCCTCTGGCGCACCCCATTCGCCGCCTATCTTCCGCGCCGGTGCCTGGAACGGCGTTATGGAACTCGGCGAGCGCAGGAGAGCGCGGAGGAGGCGCGGTGTCGCGTTGACGCAGCAGAATGCGCGGGAGGCAGCGAATGATGCGGGCTTTGTTCCTGCAGGCTCCGGCCTGTGCGGGTTTCGACGGAGGCGCCGGGGCGCGCTATCAAGCCCGGCGCGAGATCCGTTCATTCTGGTACCCGACTTGGCTCGCGCAGGCTGCCGCCTTGGTCCCGGGCAGCAAGCTCATCGATGCGCCGCCGCACGAAATCGGGCTTTCGAGCATCCTGCGGGCAGCGCAAGACTACGAGCTTGCCGTGCTGCATACCTCCTCGCCCTCCTTCGGCTCCGATGTGCAGGTGGTCGAGGCCCTGAAAGCGGCGAACCCCGCCATGAAAATCGGCTTTGTCGGCGCAAAGGTCGCGGTCGAGCCGAGCGCAAGCCTTGCGGCCTCTTCCTGCATCGACTTCGTCGCCGGCAAAGAATTTGATCTCACCATAAAAGAGGTCGCCGAAGGCCGCGCCTGGAAGGATATCGCCGGGCTCACCTACCGTGCGGACGACGGCAGCGTAAGGGTCAATCCCGAGCGCGAGATCCTGCACGACATGGACCGCCTTCCCTTCGTCACGCCGGTCTACCAGCGTGACTTGGTGATCGAACGCTATTTCATCGGCTACCTGCTGCATCCATATCTGTCGTTCTATACCGGACGCGGCTGCAAATCGCGTTGCACCTTCTGTCTGTGGCCGCAGACCGTCGGCGGTCATCGCTATCGCACGCGCAGCGTGGCGCACGTGGTCGAGGAGATCGACTGGGCGCGGCACGCGCTGCCGCAGGTCCGGGAATTCTTCTTCGACGACGATACATTCACCGACGACGCACCGCGCGCCGAGGCGATCGCCCGCGAGCTCGGCCGCAGGGGCGTCACCTGGTCGTGCAACGCCAAGGCCAATGTGCCGCGCGAGACCCTGAAGGTGATGCGCGACAACGGGCTGCGGCTGCTGCTCGTCGGCTACGAGAGCGGCAACCAGCAGATCCTTCACAACATCAAGAAGGGAATGCTGGTCGATCGCGCCCGCCGCTTCACCAAGGATTGCCACGAGCTCGGCATTGCCATCCACGGCACATTCATTCTCGGCCTGCCGGGCGAGACGCGCGAGACCATCGAGGAGACGATCCGCTTCGCCCGCGAGATCAATCCGCACACGATCCAGGTCTCGATTGCGGCGCCCTATCCGGGCACGGAGCTTTATCGGGAAGCGGTGGAGAAGGGATGGCTCGATCGTCCGCAAGCCGATCTCATCGACGGGCGCGGCGTGCAGCTCTCGCCGCTGCATTACCCGAATTTGGGACATCAGGAGATTTTCCAATCCGTCGAGGAATTCTACCGTCGCTTCTATTTCCGCGCTCCGAAGATCGCCGCCATTGTCTCCGAGATGATCCGCAGCCCCGAGATGATGCGCCGCCGCCTGCGCGAGGGCATCGAGTTTTTCCAGTTTCTGCGGCAACGAAGGGGCGTGGCGCACTGAAGTACCTGGTCATAACGGCCGATGATTTCGGCTTGGCGGATGAGGTCAACGTCGCCGTCGAAGAGGCGCACCGGCGCGGCGTCCTGACGTCCGCAAGCCTGATGGTCGGCGCTGCGGCCGCCGACGATGCGCTGCGTCGCGCGCGCGCTCTCCCGAGCCTGCGCGTCGGCTTGCACCTGGTGCTGGTCGAAGGCGCTCCGACGCTGCCGGCGGAGCAAATCCCCGACCTGGTGGACCGCGCCGGCAGGTTGCGAAGCGATCTTGTCGGGCTGGCGGTCGATATCGCCGGACGCCCGGCACTGCGGCGCCAGTTGCGCGCCGAAATCAGGGCTCAGTTCGAGTCGTATGCCCGCACCGGACTGGTGCTCGAGCATGTCGACGTGCACAAGCACTTCCATCTGCATCCGCTTGTGGCGCGCGAGATCATCGCCATTGGAAGCCGCTTCGGCATGCGTGCGCTGCGGGTTCCGTCCGAGCCGGTGGAGGTGCTTCGGCAGATCGACGGCGGCGCTGCCACTTTGTCCGCGCGCCTCATCGGCGCCTGGGCGTCGCTATTGCGCCGGCAAGCGCGCGGCGCGGGCCTCCTCACTCCGGATGCGGTCTTCGGGCTGAGATGGTCCGGCGCTATGACCGAGGAGCGGCTGAGCGGCTTGCTTGCCGATCTTCCTTCGGGCCTAACCGAGATCTACCTGCATCCCGCGGCCGGCAACCACTTTGCCGGTCACTGCCCCGGCTATCGCTACACCGATGAGCTCGCGGCCCTGTGTGCGCCGCGTGTCGCCGCCGCCGTAGAGGCTGCGGGCTGCCGGCTCGGCGGCTATGCAGGATGCCGATCGGCCACTACGCAGCAAAGAAATCCGTCAGAACAGCGAGCCTTGCCGATCGTCCGCAGGCTTGCGCGCGCGCTTCACCGGGACGGGCTCGCTCGCCGGCGGCGCTTGCGGCGAGACCGGAGCGATCAGCTCGGGTGAGTCGTTGGCGGTGCGGTTGACGGCTGTCGAGACCGGATACGCTTCGAGCAGCGCCTCGGCGGCTGGAACCAAGAAGGCCGCCGCCGTCATCGCATCGACCTTGCCGCAGTCGAGCCACAGATCGAAGCTTTCCGGCGGCAGGATCGCCGGCATCCGCTCGGCGATCGCGCCGAGGCGGCGGTTAGCCGGGGTGGTGATGATCGCAACCGACTCGAGCTCCTCGCCGTTCGGCCCCATCCATGTTTCCCACAATCCGGCGAACGCGATCATGCCGCCCGCCTTGGGGCGGATGAAGAACGGGCCCTTGCGCTCGCCGAACTCGCTCCATTCGTAGAAGCCGTCGGCCGGAAGCAGGCAGCGCCGCCGCCTCATCGCATTGCGAAAAGCGGGCTTGTCATTGACTGATTCTGCGCGCGCCACATGCAGCAGCGAGAAGCTCTTCGGATCCTTCACCCAGGCGGGAACAAGCCCCCAGCGCAGCAGCGCGAATTGTCGCGCGCCTTGCGCGAGGCGCACGACCGGCACCGGCTGGGTCGGCGCAATATTGTAGCGCGGCGGGAAATTCGGCTGCTCGCGATAGTCGAACAGCTGCCGCATGGCCTCAGGGGCCGTGGTGATGGCATAACGTCCACACATGATACCGATCCTCGGAGCCCAACATAATGACCGCGGATGCGAGAGCCTATCCCACGCGGCCTTTTTTGGCGGTGAGCGCCGCCATCATACGGGGCCCGGAGATCCTCCTGGTCCGCCGCGCCCGCCCGCCCGCCGAAGGCCTGTTCAGCCTGCCGGGCGGGGTCGTCGAGGCCGGCGAGACCCTGAAGGAAGCGGCCGCCCGCGAGGTGCGCGAGGAGACGAGCCTCGTGATCGAGCCGGTTGCGCTCGCGGGCTTCCGCGAGGCCATTGCGCGCGATGCTGCCGGCCGCCTCGAGCGGCATTTCGTCATTCTGCCCTTTGCGGCACGCTGGATTGCCGGTGAGGTCGCGCTCAACGAAGAGCTTGCCGAGGCGCGCTGGCTCGAGCCAGCGGGGCTCGGCGCCCTGCCGACGACGCCGGGTCTCGCGGAGATTGTGGCGGCGGCCTTCAAGCTGCTGCGCGACGCGGCACCATAACGGCTTGCCAGGGCAGGCGGCGCGGCCTATTCCCAGCCCATCACCGCGATGCAAATCGATCCGACGCATTATATGGTGCGACATGGCGCGACACAGCTTGGTCCTGGCGCTGATCGGCCTGCTCGCTGCGCTCCCGCAGGCGTGGGCGCAGAACCAGGCACAGAAATCGCCGCCCCCGCAGGTCCAGGACGTCGTCGCCCCGTATGATGCCAATCTCCAGCGTCTCGCCGAGATCCTTGGCTCACTGCATTATTTGCGCGCCATATGCGGCGCCAACGAGGGGCAGAAATGGCGCAACCAGATGCAGGCCCTGGTCGATGCCGAAGCCCCGAGCGGGGAGCGCCGCGCCCGCATGGTTTCGGCCTTCAACCGCGGCTACCAGGTGTTTCAGCAGAGCTACCGCACCTGCACCCCGGCGGCCGACCTGGTGATCCGTCGCTATCTGGATGAAGGCTCCAAGATCGCCCGCGAAGTCACCGCCCGCTACGCCAATTAATACCGGACATCCGAACCGGCGGTCGCGCATTAACCTTTCCTAAAGTTGTGGCTAGGCAGGCCCCCGCCGCGTGCTAGTTTGCGCAACGTCCAGCGGGGCCGCGGGGGCCGACGCTTTCCTTGACGTCGTGACGATGACCAGGCGGGCGATGCAGGCTCTTCCACGCGTTCCCGAGCACGAGCAAAAGCGCGCCGCGCTCGGCTATTTGCATGAAGCCTGGACTGAAGCGCGTATTGACGGCATTGACGGCGACTGTCTGGCGCAGGCCTGCCTGTTCAAGGCCTTTGCCGAGTTCGTTACAACCTACGGCGAAGAAGCCGCCGCGCGCTTTGCTGAGGGCCTCGGCGCGCGCATCCGCAACGGCGAGTTCTCCGTGCCGCTGGCGCGGCAGTAGATCCTCTTTTCATGCCTTGGACATGCGCTAGGCTCGGCGCATGCTGATTCGGTCCGCCGTGACGGCCGTGCCCTTGCTGATTGTCGTGCTAGCGGCAGCGCTTGGCACAGCGTCGCCCGCAAAAGCGCAGGTCAAGGTCCGTACCGAGACGATCCATCCCCCGAGTACGACCGCCCCCTCATCGATGAATCAGTTCGTTCCGCCGGGGCCGCAACCCGGCGCGATCGGCAGCAGCGGCGGCGCGACCAGTTCGCAAGAGGGCGTGGCGAGCTTGCAGCCGGTCACCGGGGCGGAAATCCCATCCGATCCGGCCCGCCTGCCGGCCGCCGTGGCGCAGGAGCGCGCGCGCATTCTGGCCGCGGCCGCAACCGGCGATCTCACGGCGCTCACCGGCCTGATGCAGGCAAACGGCATCACGACCATCTTCTCGCATACGCAGCGGCAGGACCCGATCGCTTATTGGAAGGATCTTTATCCTGATTCCGACGGCATCGAGATTCTCGCGATCCTGATCAGCATCCTCGATGCCCCACCGGCTCACATCAATGCCGGCACCCCGCAGGAAATGTATGTGTGGCCCTATTTCGCGCGGCTGCCGATCGCCACGCTGACGCCTGCCCAGAAGGTCGAGCTGTTCCGTGTGGTTACCGGCTTTGATTATCGGGGCATGCTCGAGCGCGGCCGCTACGTCTTCTATCAGGTCGGCATCCAGCCGGACGGCGCCTGGCGCTATTTCCTGCAAAGCGACGAGTAGCTCTGCGTTCCGGCTCCGAGGTTCAGTCCGCAGTTCTCGGTTTTCCGTACCAACAGCTCATCTTCGGCTTCGGCGGCCGAGCGGACAGGCATCGATCCACTGAATATTGCCGTCGGCATCTGTCTTCACGATGGGACATTCCATATCCGAGTAGCCGTTCGAGGCCGCCGAGGCCGCGGCATTGCGGTCCTGCCGCATCTTGATCACGTCCCGGGTCATCTCGAGGCACGCCTGCCATTCCACATAGCTCGGCAGGTACTCGCCCGTCTGCACGCAACGTTGCTTGGCCAGCGCAGGAAAATCGTTCCAGTTCTGGTGCAGCTGGTCGCGGGCCATTTCCTCGTCCTGGATGCAGGTTCCGAGCACGTCCTGGCCGGTGTCGCCGAAGACCGAAATGATCTCGCTCGCGCCGGCCTGGCAGACCCTCTGGATGTCGATCTTCGGTGGGCCGCCGCCCTGGGCGGCAGCCACGCAAACACTGCCGGTCAGCGCGCCGAGAGCGATGGCGGCGGCCATCACGATTGGCTTTGCGGACATAAGAGGCTCCTTGCTGCAGTCGATGGGCGCGAGCAGCCCTCGGGCGCCGCACGATTGACGATTCTTGCCTTTATTTAGCTCAAATAGGCGCACGCGTCATCCCGGCCTCGTCCCGTTTAACGCAACTTTAATTGTCGGCTCCGCCCCGAATTCGGTCGAAGCTCGGCGAGGATGGCTTTCAAAAATCCGGGGTGGCGGCGATCGGCAGGCGCGCAGCGGCATCATGATGGAAGCCGAATGCGTTCTCCGCGCAGGCGATCTCCGGCCATTCCAGACGGTCGCGCAGATAGACCATGTCGGCCGTCCATGGCGTCGTGAAAGCGCCATCGTCCTCGATCACGAAATGCACGAGCAGATACTTGTCCTGATAATTGGGATTGAGCGGCCCCGCCGGGTGCCAATTCTCCTTGGCGCCGCGCGCAATCACATCCTTGGCGGCGTCATGGTCGGCGAGGCGATAGCGCTCGGTGACATGCAGCCTTGCCGTATAGGGCGTGCCGAACAGATCGATCATCGCATAGGGCCGGTCGACCTTGACGCCGACCGTGTCGATGACGAGCTCCTCGCCGTCGTAGTGCCCGACCGCATCGCCATGCCAGGACGGCACCACCTTTGCGGGATGCGTGCCGTTGAGGCGTACGCGGCGCACCTCGTGATCCTCGCTGAACAGCATGACGATCTCGGTCGGCAGCTGCAGCATTTCCATCGCCATATGCTTGAACAGGAACGGCACCGGCTCCGGCCAGCACTGGTTGGCGGGACTCGGATAATCTTGGCCCGAAAGCGATATTTCGCCCTTCTCCTTCACGACCTGCGCGGCCCAGGGCTGCAGGATCGGGTTGGCGTAATCCCCGACCAGCATGCCGTAGTCGCTCTCCCCGTTATCGGCGCGGCGCGTGCGGTTGGTGACCGGGCCTGGGCCGGACGCGGGCGGCACGAACCAAGGCAGCGATCCATGCCGCCAGATGCCGGAAAAATCAGGAGCGTTCGGCTTCGCATCGCCCTGCGCCCGGGCTGGCGCATGCAAGGTGAAAGCAAGCCACAGGATCGACAGCGTGGTCAGCGACGCACAATAGAGATACCGCAGTAGCCTCCGCACATTCATGTCGACCTCCCGCATGAATTGCTTTGCTCGGTCCCTCGAACTGCCGGGTCTCTCCAATTTTTCGAATTTGTCACCCGCCATGCGTCCCGGCATGGCGGCGTTACGCGACACTCTATCGCAAAGGCAACAGCGGCGCACGGGCAATCGGCTGAGGCTCTAATCTTTCGGTTTGCCCTGCAGAACCTGCCGCCAAAGCAGGATGTCGGCCTTGATGAGCTTCTCGGCGAGCGCGGGTGACCCGCCCTCCGGGGCGATGCTCTGATCGGCAAACCGGGCGAGCAAGGCCGGCGATTGCAGCGCCTTGGCAAACACCGCATTGAGCTTCTCGGCCACTGCCGCCGGCGTGCGCTTCGGCGCAAAAAGCGAAAGCCATCCGAGGAACGAATAGTTGGTGACGCCGACTTCCGCGAAGGTCGGGGTTTGCGGGAGTGCTGCCGCGCGCTTGTCGGAAGTTATGCCGAACACCTTGAGCTTGCCGTCGCGCACGAGCGCAAGCGACTCCGGCAAACCCATCACCATGGAGTCGACGCGCCCCGACAGTATGTCCGGCATGGCGGCGGAAGACCCGCGATACGGCACATCGATGAAATCGATTCCCGCCTTGACCCGCAACAGCAGCGCCGAGAGCTGCGAGGACGAGCCGGGGCCCGAGGACGCCATCGACAGCTTCCCGGGATTCGCGCGCGCGAGCGCAATGAATTGCGTCAGCGTCGTTGCGGCAATGCCTGGGCCCGCAACCAGCACATTCGGCACGTAACCGAGCACGATGATGGGTGCGAGATCGGTTTGCGGATCAAAACCGGTATTGCCGATGAGATATTGGTTGGCGGCACAGCTCACATTGCACAACAAAAGCGTATAGCCGTCCGCCGCTGCGCGTGCCGCGGCGGCTGCGCCGACGCTGCCGCCGGCACCGGTGATGTTCTCGACAAAAACCTTCGCGCCGGAATTCGTCACCTCGTCGGCCGCGATGCGGGCGATGATGTCGGCCGTTCCGCCCGGCGCGAACGGAACGATGATGCGAATGGGACGGTCGGGAAAGCTTTGCGCCGGGGCGCTGGCGACGAAAGCGAGGAAATGGGCGATCGCCATTGCAATGGCCCATCTTGTCCCGGCCTTGAGCCGGGACCGTTCCAAGCCAAATCCTCTCCGCAACCGCCTCTGAGCAAACGCTAGCTCTGTAGTCTGGAACGGTCCCGGGTCGGCAGCGCATCGCGGATCAAGCACATCGTGTTTACCCCGCACCACGGCCGCGCTGCCCCGCGCCCGGGACAAGGAACCGATTACGGCGCCCATGGCGGATTACTCCGCGGCCGGCTTGTTCCAGGCGAGCGCGCCCGCGTCGCTGCCGGCTACCGAATAGAGCGCGCCGGGCGCATTGCGGGTCTTCTGGAATTCCGCGAGCGTCTGTCCGCGCATCGCCGCATAGATGTGCAGGTTCGACACGCCGATCACGGCGCCGAGCTTCTCCAGCATGAAGAAGATGACCCCATAATGGATCATGCCGCGCCAGTCGCGCCGGCGCACCAGGTCTCGCTCTTCTTCGCTCAGCGCGGCCTCGGCAAAGGCCGCCTCCTGATCGGCGAGAAATTTCGCGCGATGCGCCGGCTCGACGAGCCGGTGCAGGAACTTGTTGAGCCGATAGGCCTTGACGCTGCGCGCCAGCGTGAACGGATAGGTGCCGGCAAGCTTCTCGGCGCCCGCGAGCTCGCGTCCCACATGGGTACGGTAGTCGGCGCGATGATCGACCGGCAGCGCCTCCGCCTCGTTCTCGTAGATCGCGGTCGCGATCCCGGTCATGGACGGAAGATAGTAGCTCTGGTGCAGCTTCTTGATCTTCGGGTTCATCGCCCCGCGCATCACCAGCCACATGATGATCTCGGAGCCCTCGGCCCCGCCCAGCGCCGCATAATCCGCGATGGTCATCTCGGTCAGCGCCACCGGATCGTTCTCGATGAGATCGAGGAACTGATGGTCCCAGGCGGTGTTGTTGAAGCCGGCGCGCTCGCCATGCACCTGATGCGACAGCCCGCCGGTCGCGACGATCGCGACCTTGATGTCTTCGGGATAGCTTTCGATCGCGCGGCGCAGCGACTGGCCGAGCTTGTAGCAGCGCTTGGCCGAGGGAATGGGAAACTGCAGCACGCCGATCTGCAGCGGCACGATGGCGCCCGGCCAGCTCGGCTCATGCGGCCACAACAACGACAGCGGCGAGAAGCAGCCGTGGTCGAGCGGCTTGTCCTGGAAGAACGACATGTCGAACTCGTCGGCGGAAAAGCAGGCGCCGAGATGTTGCGCGAGGGCGGCATGGCCCGGCACCGGCGGCAGCGCGCGGGCGCCTCCGCCTTCGTCGGCGCTCGCGTAGCTCGTGTCGATGCCGAGCGCGAAAGCCGAATAATGGTCGAAGAAGAACGAGGTGACGTGGTCGTTGTAGATCACGACGAGCGCGTCCGGCTGCTTCGCCATCAGCCAGTCCTGCACCGGCTTGAACGCCTCGAAGATCGGCTTCCACACCGGATCGTCCTGTTTCTTCTGGTCGAATGCAAACCCGATGGTGGGAGTGTGGGAGCACGCAACGGCCCCGACGATAGTCGCCATTAGGACCTCCTCATTAACAGAGCCCGACAGTCGTTAGCACACTAACGGCCTGCGCTCGGCGCCGCAACGTTCAAGTTTCGCTGCCCGAGGCCCCGATGCGTTTCGTAGATGACGACCTGCGCGGCTGCCGTTCGCGCACGACCGCACCGCCGGCCTGATCACAACCGATGCGCGCAGGCTCAGGCGGTAGACGGGCACGTGTTTTTACCGAGACAGAATCTAACCCGATGTCCACCAATAAGCAGTCATATCGCCAAGTTACGTAACTATGCTGATGGACTGCTGCGGGTTTTTCCGCAGTCTTGGATTTGAGCATTCCGCTGCAACAACCAGACGGAAGTCAGTGCATGCGCGCCCTTGCATCTGCCGAACGCGAGCTGGAACGCTATCGCTATTATTCGCGCATGGCGTCGAACGTAGCGGACTTGCCGGAAGTGCAGAGGACATTTCAATCGCTGGCCGGACAGTCGCTGCGGCGCGCAACCGGGCTCGACCCTTCAGCGGCAGCGCTCGTGAGCGCGGAGCGATGATCGCCACGCGCTGACGTTTCGGCGCCGAGAACGCGGCCGACCGCTAGAGCATCTTCCCTGCAAGACCGCGAGCTGGCCCACGCCGGTCGCCCCCGCGGTAGCAGCAGCCAGCCCACGCCGGTCGTCCCCGCGAACGCGGGGACCCATACCGCTATGTGCCCGCAAGAGAGCAAGCAGTGTTGGTCCCGGCCCGCTCGCCCGGGAGCGACCCGGACTTAAAGGTCAACAGCCATTCACGCTGCCGTTCCCTTGCCGTCAACCTTGGCCTATTCTCGCGTAGGATCGGGGCAAACGCCGCCAGTTCACGACCCCATGAAGCGGCGAAGACCCGACATCATCAAAAGAACGGCTGGGAGGGAACCGATGTCGTTTGAATCCTTGATTGGCAACCAAGCAGCTCGCATCTCGGTGCTCGCCTTGACGGCCGTATTGGCTGCCTTCGGGGCGCGCGCGCAAGTCGAGATCCAAGGCAAGCGCTATCCCGATTGGCACGGTCAGTGGAGCGTGGCCGCTCCGCGGCTGCCGGGGCAGCAATTGCGCTTCGATCCGTCGAAGCCCTTCGGCAAGGGCCAGGAGGCGCCGCTCACGGACGAGTACAAGAAAATCTACGAGGCCAATCTCGCCGAGATCGCCAAGGGCGGCCAGGGGCTGTTCCTCTATCATGCCTCATGCCTGCCCGGCGGGATGCCGGCCATCATGTCGGCCGGGCAGTTCGAGTTCATCATCTCGCCGGAGACCACCTGGATCATTCAGGACAACGAGGACGTCCGCCACATCTTCACTGACGGACGTCCGTGGCCGGAAGGCACCGACCCGACCTATTCCGGCATCTCCATCGGGCACTGGGTCGACGAGGCCGGCACCGGCGCCTATGACGTGCTCGAGGTCGAGACCAGAGGGCCGTTCAAGGGGCCGCGCGTCTACGATGCGAGCGGTCTGCCGCTCGACTTCGACAACGAATCGACCTTCAAGGAGCGCTTCTTCACCGACAAGAAGGATCCCAACATCCTGCACGACGTGATTACCGTGTTCGATCACGCGCTGACGCGGCCGTGGACCGCCGACAAGGCGTTCCGCCGCTCGAGCGCGAAATTTCCGGTCTTTGACCGCGGCACGTGCCTGGAAGGCAACACCTACGTCACCATCGGCAAGGAATATTACATGGTGACCACGGACGGCTATCTGATGCCGACCATGAAGGGCCAGCGCCCACCCGATCCCAAATATTTCGAGAACCAGAAGTAGGTAGAAGCGCGCCGAGGCGTCTCACTCCCTCGCCCCGCGCGAGAGCCTCTCTCTCCTCTCCCCGTTCTTACGGGGAGAGGGAGGGGTGAGGGGCAACTCTCTCCATGTAAGGCCTCTCCGCGGTCGTCCCTGCGAACGCAGGGACCCATACTCCTGCGCCCCCTCGATGGCGCGCCGTACTATGGGTCCCGGGTCCGCCCGGGACGACGCCCTCGTGTGGGGCACGGCCGAGCTTCCCGTTGCCAGCCCTACTCACGTCGGCGGGAGCGATCCCAGATACGACGCGATCGCGATGATGTCGTCTTCCTTCAGGTTGGCGACCACCGGCTTCATCGGCGCCGCAGCGGCACCCGCGCTCGAGCCGTATTGCAGATCAAACAATTGCCGGGCGATGAACAAGGGCTGCAGGCCCGCGAGCCGCGGCACCTCGCCCATGCCCTGCAGCGTGGCACCATGGCAGGAGGCGCATTTCCCATTCTTCACCAGCTCTTCGCCCTTGGCGATCGAGCCCGGCGGCACATAGGCGATGAAGCCGGAATGCGGATCGCGGATTTCGGTGCGGAACGGATCGGCCGGAACCTCCAGAATGCGGTGGCCGATCGGCTCGGTGCCGCCGGCCGGATCGAGATAGCGGTGGCGCCCGGCAGTGGCGATGAACGTCTTCGGCGGGTCCGCAGTCTCGATCACTTTCACAAACACGATGGGCTTGATGGCCGAGAAATATTCCGCGGCCGCCCGCACGTCTTCATCGGAAGTCGCCTTGGCGATCGGCCCCATGCGGGCATCGTCCTTGCGCGCACCCGACTTGTAGTAGCCGATCTGCCGGATCAGATATTCGGCGGGCTGGCCGGCAATGTCGGCGGCTTCGGAATGGCTCTGGCCCGACATCAGATGACAGGAGCCGCAGGCAAAGCGGATCCCCTCCCCGCCCGTCACCACCTTGGGGGCCGGCGGATGTTCGTCGGGAAACCAGTCCGGCGGCCGGGCGTTGCCGCCGATCTTGCTCGCATCATATTCGCGCGTCGAGCCCGGCGCCCTGATGGTGCCTTCGATCTTGACCTTGAACGGCTGCACCTTGGGATCCGGGACATTGAACGCCCAATCGGGCAGCCCGTCCGGCACCTTGAGCTCGGCCTCCTGCGCGCGTGCGGACGGCGCGAGCAAGAGCGCGCCTGCGAAAGCCGCGGTCGCAAGGACTGCGAAACAGGTGGAAGTATTCTGGCGGAGGCTGCGGCGGGTCACGGGAGTCTCCTCTTGAGAAGCCTTTGGCGAATGGTGCGCGGTACTCGACGGGGCTGGCTTTAAGGATATCCCGCCACCGCCCGCAACGTCTATGGCGCGTGGCCACGCACCCTCCCCGGTCATCCCCGCGCAAAAGGGCGTTCACGCCCGTCTTGAGCGCCCTCTGCGGGGATCCAGTCCACCTCGCAAAATGCCTCTCACTCCCGTCAGGATTGGCTCGAGCCTTCCTGAGGTACAAGTTTTTCAAGCGTGACGATCAGCTGCCCGACGCGATCCCGAACGACCATCCACACGAGATCGAGGCGCACCTCTCCGTAGCCGTGGATAAGCCTGTGGCGCATTCCGGTGATCTCGCGCCAAGGGATCTCCACTTGGTCAGCTTGTGTGGCCACCGACACCTTACCGGCAGCCTCCCCGATCACCTCCAGCGATCGAATGACCGCGTTCTGGTGCAGGCGGCTCGCCAGGAAGGCTGGCTCATCCATCCCCTCAACGAAGCTTCGAGCATCACGCGCCGCCAGCAGCATGTCGAGGAGCAGCGCGGCGTCTCGGTCCGGCAGCTCAGCCATAGACCGTCTCGGCTTCCTTCAGGATCGCTCGCCGACGGATGAAGTTCCTGCTCGCTTCGACGGCTTCGCGATCCACGAGATCCACCCGGCGCCCGAGCAGCTCTTCCATCGCGTCCTTCAGCTCCGCAAAAGTCGCAAGATCATTCCGCATCCCAGATTCAAATGTGACAAGAAAATCCGCGTCGCTGCGCTCGGGATCGAAGCCGGTGGCACGGGCAGCCGAACCAAAAACCTCCAACCGCGCGACACCGTAGCGCCGGCATAGCTCGGCCAGTGCGTCGCGCCTCTTGCTGATATCGGGCTGCATAGCTCTTCCTGGCCTGCTCACAAGGTCTCAAGGCACTCCATTTTCCTCGAATGGAGCCGCGGCGTCTACGCTTGTACTCGTGCCCCTCCCCGGTAATCCCAACAAAGCAAAATGTTCCCCGGTCATCCCCGCGAAAGCATGCCCCTGCGAAGGCGGGGGCGGGGATCCAGTTTTCTTCGCATAATGCTCTTAAAGCAATGCTCTTCAAGCAGCGCCCCGCGCGCTCGACGCCCCTACTTCTCCCCCACCGGCACCTGCAGCGTCACCCTCTCTTCATTCCCCACCACGCGCGTGATGTGGCCCTTGCCGGTCACATCCTCGACCAACTCTATGCTGCCCGGACCGACCTCGATCTTCTTGCCGCCCGCGACCTCGAGCTCCCCATGCCCCGACAGCGTGATCACATATTGCTTGCGCGGCGCCGGATGCCAATCCGACACGCGGCCCGCCGGCGCACGCCGCAACTCCGCACCTGCCGCCGCCCCAAGCTTGTAGAACGTGCTGTCGCTGCCGCTCTTCCCTGCAAACTTCGCCTCGATCTCCTCCACATGCGTCTGCCCATCCGGCCCGGTGAACAGATGATTGATCATGACGGGCTTGAAGTCCTCGGCGCGGGTGGGGGCGGGAAGAAGAGAGAGACCTACGAGAGCGTAGCCGAGAAGCAAAATGTGGATCGGTTTCATAACGGACCTCCCCTGGAGTTTGTTGTATTGCGCGGCCTTAGAATACAAGAAAGGTCTGGGCGCTGTCGCCGTCCGCGGAAAGCTTTGGTACCGGGAAGGCGCATCGTTACCGAGGAATGGCGGAGAGCTTGGCAGTTGAAGGACATTGTCATTATCGGCGGACCGAACGGCGCCGGGAAGACCACCGCCGCTAGGGCCGTTGTCCCGAAAGAGCTCGGCATTCGGGCGTTTGTCAACGCCGACGAGATTGCACGTGAACTTTCTCCGCGCAATCCCGAGCACGCGGAGATCGCGGCCGGTCGGCTCATGATCGAAAGAATTCGTGAGCTGGTGCAAAGCGGGGAAAGCTTTGCGTTCGAAACCACATGCTCCGGTCGGACCCATGCGACATGGCTGCGGGAGTGCAAACAGGCGGGATGGCGGGTGATCTTGCTCTACCTCTGGCTATCTTCGCCGCAAGCGGCACTTGATCGGGTCGCCCGTCGGGTCAGTGAAGGCGGCCACGGCATAGCCGACGACGTAGTAAAGCGGCGCTATCGGGCGGGTGTGGTGAACATGATCCGTGTATACTTGCCGCTTGCGGACGTCGCGGCTATCTACGACAACGGAGACGAGGGGCGCGTGTTGATCGCCGAGCGAAAATCCGGATCGGACTTGGTCGTGCACGATGCCCGGCGCTGGACGATGATTGGGAGAGCCTCCCAATGACCGACCTGACACCGCAACAAATTCTCGACGCGATCGAGCGAGGCCTCGAGGAAACTGCTCGTCGTCTTAAGTTCGACAAGACCTTCCCGAAGGATGGCAGGATGTACCCGCTGCCGCCGCAGCTAGAGGGAGCCGAGCGCAAGCCGCACCCGCGCAGAACTGACTAGCCCTAGCAGTCATTCCTGTGCGCCGCTCGGAGCAGCGGCAGCCATTACATCGGCATAAAGGTATTTCTGAAAGCCAATGAATGTGTCACGGATCAGCGGGATGCCGCCGAGCTGATCAGCAGCATCGCTGACCGTGTGGTACTTGAGCTGAAGAAGATCGCTAAGCTTATCCTGATCGAGCTCTCTGACGCCCTGCCGAACATACTGAGCCAACACGAAATCGAGGAAAGACTGCAGCTTGTCGTCGTAACGTGCCAATATTTTGTCTTTTCGCGCTTGAACGCGATCCAAGCGACTTATCGGCGCGAGTGCGAAGGCAATGTATGCCAGAACATCGAAGACATCGCTGTTTTCAGCGCTTATCATTCGGCTGATTTCCGCAATCTGATCTCCACCGAAGCCCTTTTCAGTCAGACTCTGCATCAGTGCCATGCGCGTGTCCGGCCGACTCCAGATTCTCCGCAATTCGTCCTCATCCTTGAACAAGCGCGGCAGCTCACCATAGAGCTTTTCGACCATCTGAACCGCCGAAATCGGTTTGCCGTCCGGGCTCCAGTAACTTGTCGCCATCATGTACTGAAGGACGCGTTCCTTGCCATCGGCAAGCTTGATGATGATTTTTTTCGGACGCACGGGGAGCGGCTCGTATTCGGCTTGGAGGCGTTCCCCAAGCTCGTCTTCCTTATCGCCGGGTTTGTTCGGGCGAGCCGGAGTCGGCTCTATCGGTTCACCATCCCATTCGGGATCGTTGAAGTGCGCGTAGGCCTTCACGAAATCATAGATCGTGAAATAGTCTTTTCCCTCGAACAGACGGGTGCCGCGTCCGATGATCTGCTTGAATTCGATCATGGTGCCGATAGGCCGCATCAGCACGATATTCCGAACGTTGCGCGCATCCACACCGGTCGAGAGCTTCTGCGATGTGGTGAGAATAGTTGGGATGCTCTTCTCATTGTCCTGGAATGTGCGCAACCATTGCTCGCCCAGGTCGCCGTCATCTGCTGTCACGCGGACGCAGTAGTTGGGGTCGCTCGATTTCTTCACCTGGTTGATCAAATCACGTACCAGCGCCGCGTGCGCTTGCGTGGCGCAGAATACCAGCGTCTTCTCACGCTGGTCGATCTGCTCCATGAACAGCTTCACACGATAGCGCTCCCGCTCCTCGATCTCGATGGTGCGGTTGAACTGCGGCTCCTTATAGCGCTTGCCTTCCTCGACCTCGCCCTCGACCACCTTGTCGTCGGGCGTAAAGATGTAGTCGTCGAGCGTCGTCGCGAACTGCTTCACCTTGAACGGCGTCAGGAATCCGTCATTGATGCCGTCCTTGAGCGAATACGTGTAAACCGGCTCGCCGAAATAAGCGTAGGTGTCCACGTTGTCGCGCCGCTTCGGAGTCGCCGTCAGACCGAGTTGCACCGCCGGCGCAAAGTAATCGAGAATGTCACGCCAGTTGCTCTCGTCATTGGCGCCGCCGCGGTGGCACTCGTCGATAACGATGAAATCGAAGAAATCCTTCGGATAGTCGCCGAAATACGGCGAAGGCTTTCCGTCCTTCTCAGGCCCACTCATGAAGGTCTGGAAGATCGTGAAGAACACAGACGCGTTCTTCGGCACGCGGCCTTTCTTCCGGATTTCATCAGGCTTGACGCGCGCCAGCGCGTCCTCGGGAAACGCCGAGAAAGCGTTGTACGCCTGGTCTGCCAAGATGTTACGGTCGGCGAGGAAAAGGATGCGCGGCCGCCGCTCGGGCTTGCGCGACAGGTTCCACCGGCTTTGAAACAGCGCCCAGGCGATCTGGAAAGCTATGGCCGTCTTACCGGTTCCAGTCGCAAGCGTCAGCAGGATGCGCTGCTTGCCGGCAGCGATAGCTTCGAGTGCGTTCTCGATGGCATTATGCTGATAGTAGCGCGTCTGCCACGTGCTGCCGCGCTCCTCGAATGGGACGGCAGCGAACCGCTCGCGCCATTCGTTCTTTGTTTTGAAAACATCGTTCCAGAGTTCGTCCGGAGTCGGATAGCGTTCGACATAGCCTTCTTTCCCGGCCTGCATGTCGATCCGGTAGATTTTTCGGCCGTTGGTGGAGAAGGCAAAGCGCGCCTGAAGCTTTTCGGCATAGGTCTTGGCCTGCCCGACACCTTCAGTCGGCCCCTTGTCTTCCGCCTTGGCCTCGATCACCGCCAGCTTATGGTTGCGAAAGGTGAGGACGTAATCGGCGATCTCCGACTTGCCGCGCCGTCCCGCGCCTTCGATCCGGCCCGGGCAGATGGTCTCCCGGCGCACCCGGCTGTCCGCAACCACGCCCCAACCCGCCGCCCGCAGCGCAGGATCGATCAGCTCGGCGCGAGTCTCGGCCTCGTTCACTCGGCCGCCTCTTTGATGGCTTGCGACGGCGGCGAGGTCAGTTCGCCGGAGAAGGCCTGCTGCAACAGCGCCTGCCTTAAAGTCTGCAGGTCGTTCAACTTGCTCCTATAGATCTCTTGCAATCGCAATGTTTCTTGAGAAAGCGTATCCAGTTTGGTGGCGATGCCTTCCTGCTCAGTTAAGGGCGGGATCGGAACCAACAAATTGCGCACATCTCGTATGTTTATCTGCATCAAGGCCGTGCCATAGGTCTTTTCTCTGATTTGCCGTTGCATTCGCTCTGAACGAAGGGCGTAATAGCCGAATTGTTGTGTCATCAGCGACGCATTAAAGGAAATCGGAACAATACCTCTTGTAACATTGGCTCCCGAAAGATCTTCCGCAGCGATTGAAACGGCGCCAGTCGTACCTCGGACACAAAGTAACAACTCGCCGCCATTCAGTCTCGTGCGGCTGTACGCTTCCGCCAATGAAGCATCAAACGTTTAAGCCCATCAACCTGGACAACTTCTGTAGTCATGTCCACGGGTCGGACGATGGGCAAGCCACCCGGTCGCTCATCACCAGGCTGGACGATGCCATAGGAGAGCGAGCAGCGCTCGTCGACTGCTTCTTCGAGATGCCGGAACGGCCAAAGCTCCCCCTCTTGGCCAAAAATCAAACGGAGATAGCTCTCGAACAGCTCGCGGGCATTCCTCAGATTTTTTTCAGTGTTAGCGGTCGCGGTCGCCAGCCCGGCAAAAGCCTCGTCCAGAATGGCGACGATGCGGTGTTGTTCGGGGAGCGGGGGCTTTGGGAACTTGAGAGCTCTCAGGCTATCCGTCGACAGCCGGTGGACTGTGGCCCCCCGTGTCACGAGATTTAAAATATTTGTCTCCGACGCTTGCATGAAATAATAAAGATAGCGGGGAGCTATATCTTTGTTCGGACACAGCGCCTTGATATCCTGATTAACCGTGAGCGATCGGGTCGTAATTGCAATCGGAATGGTGCGCGCCAAGATGCCCGAGCGAACAACGATCAAAACCGCATCTCTCGGTATAAGAGACGCCGCGCTGTTTTCGATCGCTTCTGGGGTGATCTTGTCGATTGAGTCGCCCACCTCCGATGACTTCACATCTTTGGGCGACACCCAAGGAATATTGCCATTCCAATACGAAGGCTTTTCCGTCGAGGGAGTCCCACCGCCCTTGAACGAAGCGACCTCCCCGAGGGTCGTTTGCTCCCAACCTGCTCTCACAACATTTCCTCAAGCTTCCGCAAGATCGCCGCGCTTTCCGCATCTAATGCCGCCATTTCGGTGATGATGTCCTTCGGGTCGCGCAGTTCAATCTCGTCAGCTCTGTTAGGATTCTTCACTGAAAGGTCGTAGGTCGCCTCGTCGATGTCCTTGGCATCGACCGTCCATGAATTCGGGCCATTTTCGAATTTTGCCTGTAACGCGACGAAATCCTTGAGGTCATCGTCGCTGAGCGGATTGGTCTTGCCGAGGTTGCGGCCAGGGTCGAGCTTGTAGAACCAGATCTTCCGTGTTGGCGCGCCCTTCTCAAAAAACAGCACCACGGTCTTGACGCCCGCGCCCTGGAACGTGCCGCCCGGCATGTCCAACACTGTATGCAGATTGCAGTTCTCCAATAGCTCCTTGCGCAGCGCCACTGAGGCGTTATCCGTGTTGGACAGGAAGGTGTTCTTGATGATGATGGCGGCGCGGCCGCCGGCCTTCAGCGACTTGATGAAGTGCTGAAGAAACAGGAACGCCGTCTCGCCGGTCTTGATCGGGAAGTTCTGCTGCACCTCCGGCCGCTCTTTGCCGCCGAACGGCGGATTGGCCAGCACCACATCAAACCGGTCCTTATCCTGGATGTCGCTGATGTTCTCGGCGAGCGTGTTAGTATGGATGATGTTCGGCGCCTCGATCCCGTGCAGGATCATGTTCATAATGCCGATCACGTAGGCGAGGCTTTTCTTCTCCTTGGCGTAGAAGGTTTTGGTCTGGAGGGTGTTGAGGTCCTTGGTCGAAAGCTTGCCGCGGTCTTTGGTCAGATATTCGAACGACTCGCAGAGGAAGCCGCAGGAACCGCAGGCGCCGTCATAAATGCGCTCGCCGATCTGCGGCTTCACCACCTGGATCATCGCACGGATGAGCGGCCGCGGCGTGTAGTACTCGCCGCCGTTCCGCCCAGCATTTCCCATGTTGCGGAGCTTGCCTTCGTACAGCTCAGACAGCTCGTGCTTCTCTGCCTGAGTATTGAAGCTGAGCTGATCGATCAGCTCCAGGGCGTCGCGCAGCGAATAGCCTGAGCGGAACTTGTTTTCGATCTCGGAGAATATTTCGCCGATCTTGTATTCGATCGTGTTCGGCCCTTCGGCGCGAGTGCGAAAACCCTTCAGGTAGGGAAACAGCTTCTCGTCGACATACTTGATGAGATCGTCGCCGGTCAGCGCCTTGTCGTGATCGAACGTCCCGTCCTTCTTCTTCGGCGCGGCCCATGCCGACCAGCGGTGCTTCGCCTCGATGATCCGATCGTACTTCTTGCCGGAGAGCTCGGCCCTCTGCTCGTTGGCCTTCTCCAGGTCGTCCAGGTACTTGAGGAACAGTATCCACGAAGTCTGCTCGGTATAGTCCAACTCGGTGGCGCAACCGGCTTCCTTCCATAGGACATCGTCGATGTTTTTGAAGGTTTGTTCGAACATGCCTTTCTCCAGCCCTGGCCCAGAATATGACGGCCCCCGGGGCATTTCTAGGTGTGGAGGTTGATTCGCGGGTGCCGAGAATATGACCTGTCTATTGCGCGGGAATCCAGAGCGCGCCCATGTGCCCGCTCGACTCCGTTTGACCCTTTTTCCCCGCGCTACAAGTCTCGCCCGGAGACATCCTCAGGCACAGGAATGGATCGCGGTGCGGCGCGCGGGCACGCCGACGTGCAACTTGGAAAAAGACGGAAAGCGCCTCTAGCAAAGGGCCGTTCATCGTGCCTTAATGAACTTTACACTATGCTGAGCGTTTGCTAAGCGGGCGCCCCATTCGGGAGATGTGGCCATGACCAAGAACCTAGAAGAGCTGATCACCCGCGCCCGCAAGATCACCATGACGCCCGAGCAGTTGCGGCGGCAGCGCCGAAGCTTTGCCTACGGCAACACGCACATCGAGAACGAGCGAATCACGCGCGAGATGGTTGCCGAAGCCGACGAGAAGATCGAGACGGCCGACAAGTGAAGTGACCCGTGTCCGGCGACCGCCACAGCATCGCCGAAGACGCGAAACTTCTCACTGATCCTGATGAAATCGCCCGGCGCGAGGCTGCAAACGGCCTCAAGCAGTTCAACCTTGCGCTGGACATCATTCGCTCATTCGTGAAGGAGCCGGAGCGTCCCTTCAAGCTGCAGCGCTGGGCCCATTCTGCAATTGCATGCGGCGGCGCTGGAAGGCCTCCATGCGCTCGCCGGCACTTATCGGAATACGCCGGTCAAGATTCAGGGCAGCCTGCATCAACCGCCGGATGCCACGTTGGTGGCCGACGAAGTCACCATGCTCTGCGAGTACATCAATGATCATTGGGACAAGAGCGCCGTCCACCTCGCGGCCTACGTGCTCTGGAAGATGAATTGGATTCATCCATTTGCGGACGGCAATGGCCGCACCGCCTGCGCGGTTTCATATGTGGTCCTCAGCATCAAGCTTGACGGGCTTCTCCCGGGAACGCCGACCATCCCCGAGCAGATCGCCGCAAATAAGGATCCCTACTACAAGGCTTTGGAATCGGCGGACCAAGCTTGGACATCCGGAAATGTAGACGTGTCCGCGCTGGAGGCGCTCCTGAGCGACATGCTCGCGCACCAACTCCTCAATGCTGCCAAAGAGGCGGCAGGTGAGAGCGTCGCACGGATTGGCGGCTCCAACTTTCACTAGCTCCAAATCTCCCGGATCGGCAGCGACGGCGCCGGATAGCGTCCTGTCGTGACAGCTCCAGCAAAGCCTCCGAAACACTCGTTGATGATGCCTGGCGCAGCTGGCCCCAACGCCTCGTCTCGTCATAAGCCATTGTATAAAAGAGATTTTTTGTCAAAAGCCCAACTCAAGCCTGCCGCTTGCCCCACCCCATCAAATCAGTTTATCAACGCGGAACAAATTGAGAACACGAGGACCGCCGCGCCCCCGGCGAACAGGAGAACCGCATGAACGTCTCAGCTGATGCTTCCACAAGCGCCGTGCCCGATGCCGCCACCATCGCGGCCGCTAACGCCATCAATGTCTCGAGCGCTCTGCCGGAAATTCGGCCGGCGTCCGCACCAGCGCACGGCCTCGCGCCTCTCCCCTTCGGCCCCGCTCCGCTCGCCGAGGGCGAGGATGCGGAGGCCTATGACGAATTGCTGTTGCGCATTTCCGCGGGCGTGCGCCCCGCCGATATCCTCGAGGAGATCTGGGTGCGCGATGTGGTCGACCTGACCTGGGAGGCGCTGCGGCTGCGCCGCCTCAAGGCCGCCGTCCTGACCATGAGCGCCCGCACCGCGCTCGCCGAGAATCTGGGCAAGTTCATGAGCTACGCGGAAGCGCAGGCGCTGGCCCGCAGCTGGGCCGCCGGCGAGGCGGATGCGGTTGCGGCCGTGGCGGAGCGGCTCGCCGCGCAGGGCCTCGGCATCGAAAACCTGACCGCGCAAGGACTGACGCGCACGCTCGATCCGATCGAACGCATCGCCCGCATGATCGCGCAGGCGGAGGCGCGCCGCGGCGCCGCGTTGCGCGAGGTCGAGCGCCATCGCGCGTCGTTCGGGCCGCGCCTGCGTGCCGCGCTCGTGGAGGCGGAAGCCGCGGCGTGAAAATGGAGGGCGCGGCCAAGACAAGCAGCGTTCGCGGCGGTCCGCGCAGCGCCGCAGGTCGCGCACGTTCGGCGCGCAATCGCTTGAGCCATGGGCTCGCGCGCAGCATCCGTTCCGATCCCGCAAGCGCCGCCGCGATCGCGGCGCTGACGCAGCAACTTAGTCAACAACTCGCGCCCTTGAACCGAGCGAACACCCCCTCCCTAACCCTCCCCCGTAAACGGGGGAGGGAATCGAACGGGGCCACGCTCCCGCGCATATTGAAGAGGGAATGGGACGGGGCCACGCTCCCGCGCGAGCAGGGGAGACAATGGGCGGAGGCCGATCCCGAATCGCGCGAGCTCGCGCACGACGTGGCGGAGGCGCAGGTTGATCTGATGCGCGTGCGCCGCGCGCGGCATGATCTGCTTTTCGCCCTCGATAAGCTGGTTGCGGACGCCTCGGCCGAGGCGCAGCAGCTGATCGCGCAAGCGACGGTGCGTCTTGTGGCCATTGACCGTTATGAGCAGCGCGCCCGCTCGCACTGCCGGCGCGCCGCCCGCGCTTTCGATGCCCTCCAGGGCACACAGTATAAAAATACCACCAGTTTGGCAGTTCGAACCCAAAAAAATCCAATAAATTCAGCAGCCGCTGCCGAGGAGCCCGCCGCGCCGGCGCCCTTGAGCGGAGTCGCGCCTGACCTTACGTTGGTCGACGACAGCAAACCAAGCAGACACATGCAGGCAGCGCTTCTTGACGATCGCGGCGTGGTCCGCGTTGCGGGCGAGGATGCCCGCAAATTCCTGAACGGGCTTTTGACCACCGACATCGGCAAGGTCGCCGCCGGGCGGCCGAGCTATGCGGCGCTGCTGACCCCGCAGGGCAAGATCATCGTCGACTTTCTCATTGCGGAAGCCTCCGACGGGGTCTTCCTGCTCGATTGTCCGCGCGCGCAGGTGGAGACGCTGGTGCAGCGCCTGTCCTTCTACAAGCTGCGCGCCAAGGTGACGATCGAGGATGTGTCGGAGCACCTGCAGGTCTTTGCGGTGTGGGAAGGTTCTCCGGTCGTCCCTGCGAAAGCGGGGACCCAGACGCCCGGGACTATGGATCCCCGCTTACGCGAGGATGACCGCGTGGCAGCAGCTTTCCCAGACCCGCGCCTCTCCACGCTCGGCTTCCGCCTGATCGCAGAGGGCGGCACCAACATCACCGCGCTGCTTGATGCGGAGAAAGCCGACACCGCCGACTACGCGGCGCATCGCATCGCGCTCGGTGTGCCGGAGGGCGGCGTCGACTTCGCCTACAACGATGCCTTCCCGCATGAAGCCGATATGGACCAGCTCGGCGGCGTCGACTTCAAGAAGGGCTGCTTCATCGGCCAGGAAGTGGTCTCGCGCATGGAGCATCGCGGGACCGCGCGCAGCCGCGTGGTGCCGGTCACCTCCAATGGCGCTCCGCCGGCCCCCGGCACGCCGGTCATCGCGGGCGGCAAATCGCTTGGCGCGATCGGATCGGCCGCGGGAGGTGACGCGCTCGCATTGTTGCGGCTCGATCGTGTTGCCGAAGCGCTTGCAGAGGGCGCCACGCTCGAGGCCGGCGGCATCACGCTGACCTTGCGCAAGCCCACCTGGGCGCGCTTTGCCTTTCCGGGGGAAGAGAAGGCTGTACCATGACGCTCTCATCCGGTCATTCCCGCGAAAGCGGGAATCCAGTCACTTCGAAAAATGCTCTTGGATATGGCATTTCGCGAAGAAAGCTGGGTCCCCGCTTTCGCGGGGACGACCGGAGAGACTGCGGCTAGCCGTGAGCAAACAAATCAACATGAGCAAACAAACATGAGCGGAGCGGTGCTTCATCCTGACGGCCTTAAGCGCTGCCCGTGGCCGCAGCAGGACCCGCTCTATGTCGCTTATCACGACACCGAGTGGGGCGTGCCGGAGCTCGACGATCGCGCACTTTATGAGAAGCTCGTGCTCGACGGCTTCCAGGCCGGCCTCTCCTGGATCACCATCCTGCGCAAGCGCGAGAATTTCCGCGCCGCCTTCGACAATTTCGCGCCCGAGAAGATCGCCCGCTACGGCCCAAAGAAGATCGAAGCCCTGATGGGCGATCAAGGCATCGTGCGCAACCGCATGAAGATCGAAGGCGCGGTCGCCTCCGCACGCGCCTGGCTCGACGTGATGGAGAAGGAGGGCTTCTCGCAGCTCCTGTGGGGCTTTCTCGATGGCAAGCCGCGCACCAACAAGTTCCGCTCCACCAAGCAGGTGCCGGCCGAGACCCCACTCTCGCGCACGATGTCGAAGGAGCTTTTAAGCCGCGGCTTCAAGTTCTGCGGGCCGACCATCGTATATGCGTTCATGCAGGCGGTCGGCATGGTCGACGATCATCTTGTCACTTGCTACTGCCACGGCGCCGGCCACAAGCGCAAGCCGCGCGACGGCGCCGATCAAAAGCAGAGGCTACGCGGCGGCGCTGCTCCCCTCCCCCATGCCGAGGCCGGTCCCCTCCCCCGCTTGCGGGGGAGGGTTAGGGAGGGGGAAAAGCGCGAGGAAGCGGAATGAGGAAGACAGCATGACCGCCCGCCGCGCCCGCGAGCTCGCTCCGCGCGCCTGGCAGCGCATGCTGTCGGGACGCAGGCTCGATCTGCTCGATCCGTCGGCGCTCGATATCGAGATCGCCGACATCGCGCACGGGCTTGCACGCGTGGCGCGTTGGAACGGGCAGACCAAAGGCCCCCACATCTATTCGGTCGCCCAGCACTCGCTGCTGGTGGAAACCATCGCGCGCCAGCGCGTGCGCCTCTCCCGGCCGCATCGGCTCGCAGCACTTCTGCATGATGCGCCCGAATACGTGATCGGCGACATGATCTCGCCCTTCAAGGCGGTGATCGGCGATGCCTACAAGGAGGTGGAGGCGCGGCTGTTGTCCGCCATCCACCGGCGATTCGGCTTGCCGGCGGTGCTGCCCGCGGAGACCCTCGCGCTCATCAAGGCGTCCGACCGCGGCGCCGCCTATTTCGAGGCGACACGGCTTGCCGGCTTCGCCAAAGCCGAAGCGCTGCGCTTCTTCGGCGCGCCGCCCGAGCTCTCGGAAGCGCTCGCGCGCGACTACCTGACGCCATGGCCGGCCGAGCTTGCGCAGGCGCGCTACCTCGAGCGCTTCAACCGTTTGGTTGGTGAGTGAGGCATACGACGGTCGTTCCTGCGAAACAGGGCCGTGTAGAAACCCGGTCGCTCCTGCGAAAGCAGGAGCCCATACTGCTGTGCGCTATCATGTCCGCCGCGGGCAATGGGTCCCGACTCTTCGCTGCGCTCGGCCGGGACGACTCGCAGTGTTTTGATTGATCCTTGCAATAGATTTCATATATCACTGCTGCAACACGATCATGATTCACGTCTGCTCACTTGCCCGCCTGCACGAGACCGTGGCGTCGACCGGCGCCAGCCATGTGGTGACGCTGCTCAAGGACACCGACCGGGTGCAGCGCCCCTGCGGGGTAGCCGCGCAGAACCATCTCATTCTCGGCATGGATGACATCACCGGCCCGCTGGAGGGCTACGTGGTGCCGGCCGACGAGCATGTCACGCGCCTGCTCACTTTCGTGCGCGGCTGGGACCGTGCGGCGCCGCTGGTTGTGCATTGCTATGCGGGCATCAGCCGCTCGACCGCCGCCGCTTACGTGACGGCCTGCGCGCTCAACCCGCGCTGCGATGAGCTCGTGATGGCGAAGAGGCTCCGCCTCGCCTCGCCGACCGCAACCCCTAACGCCCGCATCGTCGCGCTGGCCGACCGCGCGCTCGCCCGCAACGGGCGCATGTTGAGCGCCATCGAGCACATCGGCCGCGGCATCACGGCGATCGAAGGCGATCCGTTCCGTCTGGAGCTGGAGTAGGGGCAATCCTGTCCCGGCCACAGCGCGTCGAAGACGGCGCGTAGACGCGCTATTGAGCCGAAACCGTACCAGACTTAGGCATCTCCGTAGCTTGGAACTTGTCCCGGCCTTGAGCCGGGACCGTTCCAGACTTAACCCTCTCCGTAGCTTGGAACGATCCCGGGTCAAGCCCGGGATAAGTGCGCCCTGGTGCTGACCTGATGCCCGAGACCCCGCTGACGCCGATCGAGATCGGGCTCACCGCCGCCATCGTGGCGGTGGAAGGCGATGAGCCGCTGATCCTGGTCGCCGGCGACGGCGGCAAGGACGAGCCGCGCGCTGGCCTGCCATTCGGTCCGTTCGATCCGCTCTCCCACCGCACCTTCGAGATCGGGCTGCGCGCTTTCGTGGCGGCACAGACCGGCCTCTCCGTCGGCTACGTGGAGCAGCTCTACACGTTCGGCGATCGCGGCCGCCATGCGCGCCCGGGCGACATCGGCGCCCACATGGTATCGATCGGCTACCTCGCACTCACCCGCGCGCCGGAAGATTCTTCAGCGCTCGCCGCGGCCGGTGCCGGCTTCGAACCGTGGTATCGGTTCTTTCCGTGGGAAGACTGGCGCGGTGAGCGGCCGAAAATCCTCGACACGCTGATCCTGCCGCTCTTGACCGAGTGGGCTGCCCGCGCCGAACGGCCGGAAGCCGCGCGGGCGCTCGGCCGGCGCGAGCGGCTGCGGCTCTGCTTCGGCGAGGGCGGCGCGCCGTGGGACGAGGAGAAGATCCTCGATCGCTACGAGCTCATCTACGAAGCGGGTCTCATCGAGGAAGCGCGCCGCGACGGGCGCGAGGCGGCGCTTTCGCGCGGCAAGCTCCCCCTCCTCGGCGAGCCCATGCGCATGGATCATCGCCGCATCCTCGCAACCGCCATCGCCCGGCTGCGCGGCAAGCTCAAATATCGTCCCGTCGTGTTCGAGCTGATGGCCGCGGAATTCACGCTCACGGAGATCCAGCGCACGGTCGAAGCGATCTCGGGCCGCCATCTGCACAAGCAGAATTTCCGCCGCCTGGTCGAGACGGCGGCGCTGGTCGAGCCCACGGGGGAAATGTCAACCGCGACCGGCGGGCGCCCGGCGGCGCTCTACCGCTTTCGCCGCGAGGTCGCGCAGGAACGTCCTTCCGCCGGCCTGCGCTTTGGCGGGCGATCGTGAGGCAGATGCGGGCCCGCAGACGGTCAGAGACACTCGAATATCGCGCTCAGATTTCCGGCCGTGGTGTCGGCAGGGGGATTTCACCGTGCGGCTGCGCTGCACCCGTTTGGGCCGAGGGGGGAGCTGACTGCTGCGGCGCCGGATTTTGCGCCACGGTCGGGATCGGCGGCACCGTGTAGAACATCTGCGGCGCGATCCACGACGGATACGGCAGCCTCGGCAGGCCGGGGATCGGGTTGTTGACCGCACCCGCCCCGAAGCGCTGCATATCCACAGCCGCCGGCGCAGCCGAGGTGTCCTGGGTAGCGGGTGTATCGGAGGCGTCGGACGCATCAGCGGCCGGCGCGGCGCTGGCCGTCACGGCGGGCTCCGGCTTTGAATCGATCAACTGCATCACGCCAAGAAACGCGAGCAGCAGGACCGCAAGCCCCATCCGCTCGCCGACACGGCGTGTGAGCGACCGCCGCGGCGAATGATCTTCGAGCAGGACCGCCGCCACGGCTGTGGACTCATCGTCCTGCCGCGCATCCGCCCCAGGCTCGCGTGGCGCCCGCAGGCGCGGCGAGGCCCGCTCGCCCGGCACCGCAGCGCCCGCGACCAGCTCGCGCAAGCGCGCTGGTGAAGCCTCGTCGACCGGCTCGTCCTGCGGCACGAGCGTCGGCGCGTCCTCGGCCCCGAATTCCACACGCCCCACGGCCTCGTGGAATGCTTTTTCCTCGCGGGTGAGATCAGCGGCGGAAAGCGGCGGCTGCGCGGTCGCCAAGCGGCGCAGCAGCGCCTTGTACGCGCGATCATAGATGGCAAAGCGCTCCGCATAGGCATCGCGATCGATCGATGCTACAGCACGCGACAGCGGTGTGAAGTGATCAAAGCTCGGCGCCATCAACCCGTCCTTCGCTCAAACCCGTCCTTCGCTCAAGCCGCAGGCTGAGCATGACTCCGAAGGCGGCCGGGGCGCAACCCGGAGCAATGGAGCAGCAAGCTTGGCCGAGTGGATATCCGCTCTCTTTTACCGCGATCCGCGAATGCTTGACTCCATCCTGCAAATCAGACTACTTGCGAAATTGAAACTGGCTGATTGCGCCCCGGCGGGAAACTGTGCCGGGTTTTTTGTTAAGCGGAAAAAAACCCCGCAGCAGCACAGGGCCGCGCGGGGTGCAAAGTTGTTCATCGGCCGATTCAGGGGGATCGGGGGGTACGAAGCGGCCGGCGCTTCTTTTCAGAAGCACCCATTAGTCGGCCAAGCCGCCCATAAGGTTCATGTGCAGCGGTATGTGCATGCCAGCCCATCCCGTCCGGCTTGCGGGAGAGGGCTTACTGCTCGTCAGCCCCTTCCGACATGGCGGCCGCATGGATCGCGAGCGGGGTGCGCGGGCCTTCCGTGGTGCGGATCGTGGCATTGCGTGCCGGGCCAGTGCGGCGGGTGAAATCGCAATAGGCGAAGTGGAGGCTCGAGAGCGAGCCGCGGAAGCTTTGCGCGTCGGTCTTGTCGACATCGAAGCAGGGATGGAAAGGAATCCCGTTGACCGCCGCGCAGGCCTGGTCGCCCTGCGGCCGCACGGTGCCGGCCGGAAGGGCCACAAAGCGAACGGGCCCGCTGCCGCCAAACTGAACGGTGCCGGCAACCGAGCCGTCACCGTAGATGCGCCCGGCGCCGCGCGTGCCTTCGAAGCACGTGAAGGCAAACAGCTTCCCGGCTACGAACTGCCGCGCCGCTTCGTAATTGAGCTGCTCAGCTGCGGCCGGACCCATTCCGGCCAAAGCTCCAGACAACGCTGCCAGAACCAGAGCAACACGCCACATGATGCATCCCCCGAAACAAGATATGACTCTTAACCACCGAGTAACCATCCGAATCAAGGCATCATGGGGGATGTTCGTCGCCAAATCCTGAACGCCTTTACCCAATCTTGACCACGATTCTACCGCGGACCTTGCCGTCGACGATCTTGCGGCCCGCGTCGATCACCTCGGAGAGGCCGATTTCCTTTGTGATTTCCGCGAGTTTTCCCGGATCGAGGTCGGTCTCGAGCCGTCCCCAGGCGCGCTGCCGATCTTGGCGCGGCCGCATCACAGAATCGATACCGAGAAGCGACACCCCGCGCAAAATAAACGGTGCGACCGTCACCGGCAGGTCCATACCGCCGGCAAGCCCGCAGGCAGCGACGGCGCCACGGTAGCGAATCATCGACAGCACATTGGCAAGCGTGGTCGAGCCGACCGCATCGATCCCGCCCGCCCACCTCTCCTTGGCGAGCGGCCGCGGCGGAGAGCTAAGCTCCTGGCGATCGATGATCTCGGCGGCGCCGAGCCTTCTCAGATAGTCGGCTTCTTCCGGCCGGCCGGTCGAAGCGGTAACCGCAAAGCCCAGCTTGGAAAGGATCGCGATCGCAACCGAGCCGACGCCGCCAGCCGCCCCGGTCACCACCACGGGCCCGCTTGCGGGCGTAAGCCCATGATCCTCGAGCGCCATGACGGCAAGCATGGCCGTATAGCCGGCGGTGCCGATCGCCATTGCGTCGCGGGTGGAGAAGCGCGCGGGCAGCCGCACCAGCCAGTCGCCTTTCACCCGCGCCTGCTCCGCATACGCGCCGAGATGGGTTTCGCCGATGCCCCAACCATTGAGGATCACCTTGTCGCCTGGCTTCCAATCAGGATTGGTGGAAACCGCAACGGTGCCGGCGAAATCGACGCCCGCAATCATCGGAAAGCGCCGCACCACCGGCGCCCTGCCGGTGATGGCGAGCCCGTCCTTGTAGTTCACGGTCGACCATTCGACCGCGACCGTGACGTCGCCCGGCATCAGGTCATCGCTGTCGAAATCCTTGAGGCCGACGCTCTGGCCGCCATCGCTCTTGTCGATCACGATCGCCTTGAATGCCGTCATTGATGCAAGCTCCGCGCTTCGCGCTTTGGCGCGAACCCTTTCGATGTCATGCCGGCGCGGCGTGCAGCCTCTCGACCGGCTTTTCGACAATCGGCAGATTGATCAGTCCCGACAACACGCCGAACAGGATCGAGAGCCACCAGACCGCGTCGTAGGAGGCGGTGTATTTGATGGCAAGACCGCCGAGCAACACGCCGAGGAACCCGCCGACCTGATGGCTGAAAAAGGCAAAGCCGTAGAGCATGCCGGCCCAACGCGTCCCGAACATCAGGGCGACCAGCGAGGCGGTCGGGGGCACGGTCGAGAGCCACAGCGCACCCATCGTGGCGCCAAACACAATGGCGCTCGCCTTGGTCATCGGCAGAGCTATGAAGGCGAGCACGGCTGCGGCGCGCAGGAAGTAGATGATGGAAAGGAGGTAGCGCTTGGGCATCCGGGTGCTGAGCCAGCCCGAGGAGAGCGAGCCCATCATGTTGAACAGCCCGATCAATCCGATGGTCCAGGCGCCGACATCTGCCGAGAGGCCCCGGTCGACCAAATAGGCGGGCAGATGCACGGTGATGAACGCGAGCTGGAACCCGCAGGTAAAAAAGCCGAGCACCAACAGCACATAGGAGCGGTGGCCGAAAGCTTCGCCGAGAGCCTGCGTGAGCGATTGCGAGGCCACCTTGCCGCCGCCCGCGACGGCGCGTGGCGTGGCGAGGGCCAACGACAGCGGCACAACCAACAACAACATCGCCGCGAAGGCCAAGAGCGCCTGCTGCCAGCCGAAGGCATCGATCAGCGCGCGCGCCAGCGGCGAGAACATGAATTGCCCAAACGAGCCGGCCGCGGTCCCGGCGCCGAGCGACAGCGAGCGCCATTGCTCGGGCACCAGCTTGCCAAATGCCGAGAGCACCAAATTGAAAGAGCAGCCGGAAAGCCCGAAGCCGATCAGCACGCCGGCGGAGAGGCCGAGCGTCAACGGGGTCTGCGCATAGGCCATGATGGCGAGGCCGAGCGCATACATGATGGCCCCGGTACAGAGCACCCGGATCGTGCCGAAGCGATCAGCAATCCCGCCGGCAAACGGCTGGCCAATTCCCCAGAGCAGATTCTGTAGAGCGAAGGCCCCGGAGAACACATCGCGGCCCCAACCATTGGCCATCGACAGCGGGGTCAGGAATTGGCCGGCCGCGGAGCGCGGTCCGAAAGTCAGCAAGCCGATCAGGCAGCCGCATAGAACGATCAGGCCCGGCGTGCGCCAAGCTTCCGGCTTGATCGCGTTGGTCGGAGCTTCCAGCTTAATGGAGTCGGGCGCTGCCGCGCTCATGTTGATTCTCCCTGGTCGCGGCAACATAGGGCCTTCGTCGCACTCGCCCAACCTGCTGCCATCAGAGCCGCACCCGGTTGGCGCATGGCAGCCCGTCGCCCTGGAGGGGCTGGAACGAGCCGGCGCGAAGTGCTATATAGGATTTGCTCGAAATGAGGATAACTAGCCCGCTTGGGGGGATGCCGCGGGTGGCTTTTCGGCCTCTATATGCTCAAATAGAGCATAACATGTGGACCGACCCAATTTGGACTGCTGCAAATAGCGTAACGCCCGGGAATCTCGCCCATGCCTATCTTGCAATCTTTCGGCCCCGCTGCCGCGAGCGCTGCGCCCCAGCACCCGCCCAGCCCTGGAGCAGCTGCGCGCCGCCTCGGCCTGCGGCCGATGCCCTCGCTCGAATGGAACGAGCAGGTGGCACGCGCGACCGCCCCACTCTATGCGCGCGTGCGCAACGTCGTGCCGGAAATCGAGTGGCCGTTCTTTGCGCCCTATGTTCAGGCCATCAACCGGCTCAAGAAGGAGCGCAACGCCGTCATCCTGGCGCACAATTACCAGACGCCGGAGATCTACAATTGCGTCGCCGATTTCGTTGGCGACAGTCTTCAGCTCGCACGCGAGGCATCCAAGGTCGACGCCGATATCATCGTGCAGTGTGGCGTGCATTTCATGGCGGAGACCTCGAAGATCCTTAATCCGGACAAGACCGTGCTGATCCCCGACAGCCGTGCCGGCTGCTCGCTTGCGGCTTCGGTCACCGGCGCCGATGTGCGCTTGTTGCGCCAGAAATTTCCCGGAGTGCCGGTGGTGGCCTACGTCAACACCTCGGCCGATGTGAAAGCCGAGGTCGATATCTGCTGCACATCCTCCAATGCGCTGGAGGTGGTCGAGAGCCTCGGCGCGGAACGGGTGATCTTCCTGCCCGACCAGTATCTCGCCGCCTATGTGGCGAGCCACACCGAGGTGAAGATCATCGCCTGGAAGGGCGCCTGCGAGGTGCATGAGCGCTTCACCGCCGATGAGCTGCGCCAATACCGCGCCGGCGACCCGAAGCTCTCCATCATCGCGCATCCCGAATGCCCGCCCGACGTGCTCAAGGAGGCGGACTATACGGGCTCGACCGCCGGCATGATCGATTGGGTGCGCGAGCACCGGCCCGCACGCGTCGTCATGGTGACGGAATGCTCCATGGCCGACAATGTCCAGGCGGAACTGCCCGATGTCGAGTTCGTGCGGCCATGCAATCTGTGCCCGCACATGAAGCGCATCACGCTGCCGAAGATTCTCGACAGCCTGGTCTACCTGACGGAAGAAGTTGTGATCGAGCCGGCCGTCGCAGAGCGGGCGCGGCGCGCGGTCGAGCGCATGGTCAATCTACGCAGTTTGACAATGCCCGCAAAGCGCGCGCTCTGACGCGATCATGATCGCTTCCCTCATCTGCCCCGATGCCTTCCTGTCTCCTCTCGAGATCGACAAGGCGGTGGAGCGCGCGCTCGAAGAGGATCTGGGCTGCGCCGGCGATGTGACATCGATTGCCACCGTTCCGGAACAAACCCAGGCCCGCGCTGTGCTCGTGGCGCGCGCTGCGGGCATCATCGCCGGCCTGCCGCTGGCGGCCGCGACTTTCCTGAAGCTCGCCGCTGCAATCGAGATCACGGCCGATCAGCGCGACGGTGCACGTGTCGCCGCCGGCACCACACTGATGCGCGTGGCCGGACCTGCCCGTGCGGTGCTCGCAGCAGAGCGCACGGCGCTCAATCTGCTCGGCCGCTTGTCCGGCGTCGCGACCGCGACCGAAGCGTTCGTGCGCCGCGCCGCCGGCACCAAGCTGCGCATCTGCTGCACGCGCAAGACCACACCGGGGCTGCGGGCACTGGAAAAATACGCGGTCCGCTGCGGCGGCGGCTTCAATCATCGTTTCGGCCTGGACGATGCGATCCTGATCAAGGACAACCACATCGCGGTGGCCGGCGGCATCCACGCCGTGCTCGAGCGGGCGCGCCGCGTGGCCGGCCATTTGGTCAAGATCGAGATCGAGGTCGATACGCTCGATCAGCTTGCCGAGGTGCTTGCGGTCGGGCTCGCGGACGCGGTGCTGCTCGACAACATGGATCACGCAACCTTGCGCAGGGCGGTGGCGATGACCGGTGGCAGGCTCACGCTCGAAGCCTCCGGGGGTGTCACGCTCGAGTCAATCGCCGAGATCGCCAAGACCGGGGTCGACTATGCGTCATCGGGCTGGATCACGCATTCGGCGCCCAATCTCGACGTCGCGCTCGACATCGAGATGTGAGCCGCGCATCAATCAAGCAACAGGCGTGCTACAAATTCTTCTCGGCGGCGGCGGTGGTGGCGGGGTCGCTCCATTCCGGTGCATCGGCGCCGTCGCCCCAGCGCTTCGGCCGATAGAAGGTGTGGACGCCGACCTTGTAAACTTTCGTCATCTCGTGCACCCAGCTCGGATGCACCCAGTAGGCGTGGTAGTGGGTGGCCTTGCCGACCTCCGGCAACCACAGCTCGCCGTCAAGCGACTCGTTGGCGATCTTCTTGGCGCGATCCCACGCATCCGGCTCGCGGACCACTTCCCGGATTCCGTCACACGTGAAGGTGAACTGGCACGCGAGATGCCGCTCTGAGTTCTGGTAGACGACGCCGCAGACCGTGCTCGGGTAATACCCCGAGAAGACGCGATTGAGGACGACTTGGGCGACCGCGATCTGGCCGTTGACCGGCTCGCCGCGCGCCTCGAAATAGATTGCCTCGGTCAGGCACTTCACCGCCTTGGCGCGGGCCTTGTCGTCTAGCTTCAGCCGTTCGGCCGGGCTCATCGGACGCTGCTCCTCTCCGGTCACCTGGCCTTTTGGCGCGATGGTCTCGCCACTTTCGCTTGCACGCGACGACCCGGTATTGCCGCCGGGCGCCTCCGGCATGAGAGACGCGCTTTTGAATTCGTCCCGGCGATCTTGCAGTTGCGGAGCCTCGCCGGGCAGCCATGGCTTGATCTCACCAAAGGATCCCATCGGATCGGCGCCAAAATAGAGCCGCGTGGTGCGCATCTCCGGGCTCGCATTGTCGAGCAGCGCGCCTTCGCTTTCGAGTTGCGATTGACCGCCCGCGTGCGCTGGTGCGTCCGCGGTTACATCGTCGCCGCTCTGGTGCTCGGGTAATTCCGGCCAATAGCCGGTCGGTTCGTCACTCGGCTCCTGCTGGAGGCTCGCGAGCGCGAAGGTCGCGGGCTTCTGCGTCTCCACCGGCCGAGCCTCGTGCTCTGCGGAAGCCTGCTCGTCATTCGGCGCTGCCTCGCGAGCCTCTGCTGTTGCGACCTCCTGAGAGCTCCTGTCGGGCGCGGAGTGTGCCGCTTCCGCCATCATGCTCACCGGTAGACGATCACCCTTTTTTGCCGGCGCATCTTCTTCGGCAATCGGCGCCGGCTCCTCCTGCGGTGCCGCGGAGAGTGCCAGGCGATCCCCTTTCAGGCGGCGGTTGACTTCCGGCAGCACCGATTGCGCCTCGCGCGGGTCGTCGGTCGGCGCGTCACCGAGCATCCGCTCGCGAATCGAGCCGGTGATGTCGGCATTGCTCGGATCAAGGCTCGCCAGCGCGTAGCTGAGCGACACCGGCATCGCCTCACTGATCGGCCGCGGCATCGAGAAGGTCGCGACCTCGATCGTGCCGAACGGCGAAGCGATGTTGTGATTGCGCTGATGTTCATCGGCGACAATCGGCCGCTTTGCGACCAACGCGGCAAGATCCTGGTGGGCGATCTCGGTCGGCAAGAACGCCGCCGCAAAGCCGGCGAGGACGACACCAAATCGAAACGGTACCGAGAAAGCTTCCTTCCGTCGCCGATGTCCGATGCGGCAAGGGCCAGCAGGCCTCGTCCGGACACGGGTCGGTGGTGAAGCACGCATTTACTGGCTCACGCAAACAACAAAGCGCTACTCGACCGCGCGCATTCTCCGCTCGGGGCGCGGCCCCGATGTGGCTCAAATGCGACAGGTTATTTAATGTGCTGATTAACGTTGCGATCGCGTTAATCGCGCCCGGCATGGTTAACGGACATTGAACAGATACGCCCAATCAATGGGGCTGGATTGTGACTCCACGCCATGAGGCGACGGGCCTCAAGCTTGGCTCGCAACGCCCTTGCCGAGCGCGGCCTGCGCGGCCGCGAGCCGAGCGATCGGCACGCGGAATGGCGAGCAGGACACATAGTCGAGCCCAGTCGCGTCGCAGAATGCGACCGAAGCCGGATCGCCGCCATGCTCGCCGCAGATGCCGACCTTGAGCTTGTTGCGCACGGCACGCCCGCGCTCGACACCGATGCGAATGAGCTCGCCGACGCCTTCGCGATCGATCGACACGAATGGATCCGCCGCCAAGATGCCACGCGCCATGTACGGGCCGAGGAAGCTCGCCGCGTCGTCGCGGCTGATGCCGAAGGTCGTCTGCGTCAGATCATTGGTGCCGAAGGAGAAGAATTCCGCCGACTGGGCAATCTCGGACGCCAGCAGCGCGGCGCGCGGCAGCTCGATCATGGTGCCGACCTGATAGGCCATTCTGGCGCCGGTCTCGCGGGCAACAGCTTCGGCGGTCGCGTCGATGCGTGCCTTGACCAGATCAAGCTCCGCTTTGCTGGCGATGAGCGGCACCATGATCTCCGGCACGACCGGTTTGCCGGTGCGTCGCGCCGCTTCGATGGCGGCCTCGAAAATCGCGCGCGCCTGCATCTCGGCGATCTCCGGATAGACGACGGCGAGACGGCAGCCGCGAAAGCCGAGCATCGGATTGAACTCGGCGAGCTCGCGCACCCGATCGGAAAGCTTCCGCGGATCGGCCCCCATGGCGCTCGCCACCTCGGCGATCTCCTCCGCATCGTGCGGCAGGAATTCGTGCAACGGCGGATCAAGCAGACGGATCGTCACCGGCAGGCCCTGCATGATCTCGAACAATTCGGCGAAATCACCGCGCTGCATCGGCAGGAGCTTGGCGAGCGCTGCGCGACGCGATTTCTCGTCGTCGGACAAAATCATCTCGCGCACCGCTCGGATGCGATCCTCGTCGAAGAACATGTGCTCGGTGCGGCAGAGGCCTATTCCCTCGGCGCCGAACTTGAGCGCGATGCGCGCGTCATTCGGCGTATCGGCATTGGCGCGCACGCCGAGACGGCGCACCGCGTCGGCCCATCCCATCAACGTCGCGAACTCTCCCGATAGCGCGGGCTCGACCATCCGCACGCGGCCGAGGAGCACTTGCCCGGTCGAGCCGTCGATGGTGATGACGTCGCCCTTCTTGAGCACATGCCCGGCGACCGTCATCGTGGCGGCGGCGTAATCGATCCGCAGCGCGCCGGCGCCGGAGACGCAAGGCTTGCCCATGCCACGGGCGACCACCGCCGCATGCGAGGTCATGCCGCCGCGCGTGGTGAGGATTCCCTCCGCCGCGTGCATGCCGTGAATGTCCTCAGGGGAAGTTTCGATGCGCACCAGGATGACACCGCGACCCTGTGCCTTGAGGGCTTCGGCATCGTCGGCCGAGAATACGATCTCGCCGGCCGCCGCTCCGGGCGAGGCCGGCAGCCCGGTCGCCACCACTTTGCGTTCGGCATTCGGATCGATGGTCGGATGCAGGAGCTGGTCGAGCGCGCCGGGCTCGACTCGGTTCACTGCTTCGCGCTGCGTGATCAGCCCCTCATTGGCGAGCTCGACCGCGATCCGCAACGCGGCGCGCACGGTGCGCTTGCCCGAGCGCGTCTGCAGCATCCACAGCTTGCCGCGCTCCACCGTGAATTCGAGGTCCTGCATGTCCCGATAATGCCGCTCGAGCAGTCCGTAGATGCGGGTCAGCTCCTTGAATGCCTCCGGGAGCACCTGCTCCATGGACGGCTTGTCCGAACCAGCCTCCCGGCGCGCCGCCTCGGATATCTCCTGGGGCGTGCGAATGCCGGCGACCACATCCTCGCCCTGGGCGTTGATGAGGAACTCGCCATAGAGGCGCTTCTCGCCGGTCGAAGGATTGCGGGTGAAGGCAACGCCGGTCGCCGACGTCTCACCCATGTTACCGAACACCATCGCCTGGACGTTGACGGCGGTGCCCCAATGCTCCGGGATTCCATGCAGGCGGCGATAGGTGATGGCGCGTTGGTTCATCCATGATCCGAATACCGCCCCGATCGCGCCCCACAATTGCGCGTGCGGGTCCTGCGGAAACGGCTCGCCGCGCTCCTCCTCGACCCGCTCCTTGTAGCGGGCAACGAGCGCGATCCAATCATCCGCGTCGAGCTCGGTGTCGAGCGTATAGCCCTGACGGTCCTTATGCTCGTCGAGCAGCTCCTCGAAATGATGGTGCTCGACCCCGAGCACGACATCGGAATACATGGTGATGAAACGCCGATAACTGTCGTACGCGAAGCGGCGGTCGCCCGCCTGCCGCGCCAGTGCTTCCACGGTCACGTCGTTGAGCCCGAGATTGAGCACTGTGTCCATCATACCGGGCATCGAGGCCCGCGCGCCCGAGCGCACCGAGACAAGCAACGGGTTCTCGTGGTCGCCGAACTTGCGGCCGGTCAGGCGACCGACCTGCCCGAGCGCCGCATCGACTTGGGTGTGCAGCTCCTTCGGATAGTTCTTGGCGCCGGCGTAATAGGCAGTGCACACCTCGGTCGTAATGGTGAAGCCGGGCGGTACCGGCAGGCCGAGATTGGCCATCTCGGCAAGACCGGCTCCCTTCCCGCCGAGCAGATTGCGCATATCTGCTCGGCCTTCCGCCTTGCCGCCCCCGAACGCATAGACCCATTTCGCGGATCGTGGCGCGGCTGAACGGGACGCAGCGGTGTGCGCCGCTCCGCGCGGCGATTTTGCAGGCCGCGCTGACTTGCGCCCCGACAAAGCCTTGGCCTTCGGCTTGACCTTCGGCTGCGCCTTTGCCCGCGACTTCTTTCGCGCCCTTTGCGGCGCCTTGGTTTTCGTCTTCCTTGCGTGCGATTTGGCCATGGGTCACGACATGAGGTCTTGAATGAGCCGTACGGCTAGCCGGCGCGAGCGCATGGGACTGCACTCCGTCACCGTACGAAATGATAAATCCCGTTGAGGCCGACGAGGCCGATTACGATGAGATAAATGGCAACCACATAGTTCAACAGTCGCGGCACGATCAGGATCAGCACGCCGGCGATCAGCGCGACCAACGGCGTGATATGAGCGGAAGTCAGATGCATCGAAAGCTCCTGCCTGGAACTGGTACTGCAAAACCAAGGAAGCAGGCAGCCGGTTCCCTTTGGAAAGGCGGCCCTGAGGACGATTCTAGGAATCGCATTGGTATGAGGATAAACTGAGGCTCGATGCAAGGGGCATGCATGTCGCGGGAGGACGTGGCGAAACGGGGCTGGCGATACCAGAGTCGTGGCGTAACAAAAGACCGACCTCACAGGACAAGATGACGAAGACAAAGATTACGAAGACTAAAGATGGCGAAGACAAAAACGACACATCCCAGATGACAAATTGAAATGACAAGCAAATGGATCGCGCTGGCGGCGCTGGCGCTCGCGAACCTCGCGGTCGACGCATCGAACGGCAGCGCCCTCGCCCAGAACTACCCGACGAGGCCGATCCGCGTGCTGGTCGGGTTCTCCCCGGGCGGCCCAGCCGACGTAATGGCGCGTCTGATCGGCCAAAGCCTGTATGCATCGCTCCGGCAGCCCATTGTGGTGGAGAATCGGCCGGGCGCCGGCGGAACAATCGCGGCGCGTGCGGTCGCCGAATCCGAGCCCGACGGCTACACGCTGCTGCTCGGCAATACCAGCACGCTCGTCATCGGCCCGCTGATGTACAAGAACGTCGGCTATGATCCGCTGAAAGCCTTCGCGCCGATCGCTGAGCTTGGCACTACGGCCGACATTCTGGTGGTCAATCCGCGCTTTCCGGCCAAGACGCTCAAAGAGCTCATCGACTACGCCAAGTCCAATCCGGGCAAGCTGAACTTTTCCTCGCCCGGGATCGGCACACCGCCGCAGCTGATCGGCGAGATGCTCAAGCTCCGAGCCGGCATCGATATCGTGCATGTCCCCTACAAGAGCGGCGGACAATCAATCCAGGCGGTGATCGCCGGTGAGGTGCAATTCACCTTCGAAAATCCCGCCGTCGCGCTTCCTCTGGTTCAGGCCGGGACCGTCAGAGCACTGGCGGTCACGAGCGCGACGCGCCATCCGCAGGCGCCCGACGTGCCGACCCTCATCGAGGGTGGATTGCCCGACTTCGTGTCGGTGTCCTTCACCGGGGTGGTTGGACGCGCCGGCATGCCGCCCGCGATCGTGGCCAAGCTCAATTCCGCCATCAACGAAAGCCTGCAGGCGCCGGAGGTGGCCGCAACGCTTGCCAAGCTTGCGGTCGACGCCAAGGTCGAGACACCGGCCGCATTCGGAGCCTTTCTCAACGAAGAAATGGCGACCATGAAGCCGGTCATCAAAGCCGCCGGACTGCTCGGCGCGGAATGAAGCTCACACTTCGGCTGATCGCAACTTCGGCTGACAGTCACTTCGGCGGCTGCTTGAAATAGCTCAGGTCCGGCGGCGGCTCACCCTTCCTGATTGGCATCAGCTTGCCGTCTCCGCTCAACAGATAGACTTGGTTGCCTATGGCGATGTTGTAATTGCCCTCGGTGCAGTTGTTCTCGGTCCAGGTGACCTTCGGGAGCCTCCGGTAGCTCTTGAACGCCGACCACGGACGCGTCAGCGCGTTGTCGATCGTGGTCATCTCGTCGTGCAGGATTTTCGGGTCGTTCTTGTCCAGATAGATGCGCTCCTTGATGATCGCCTGGCCGTCCTCGCTGAACGGAATCCCGGTCTGGTCGAAAAGGCGCGGCACCCTGAGGTCGCGCGTCTCGATCTCAAGGGTGTCGTAGCGCCCGCTGCCGCTCGTATCGAGCCATCGGCCGATCGAGTAGCCCGGGAAGATCGGGTCTTGCTCCTTTGGCCAATCACGCCCGTCGGTATAGATGCGGCGCGTCTCCGAGGTCATGATCTCGTAAAGGACGAAGGTGGTCTTCTCGGTGATAACGAACTCGAACGGGAACACAATGCCCATCTGGAACGGCATCCCCATCGGAATGCATTTGACGCTGCTGATGTATAGCCCCTGCCCGCCGGTCGCCTGATCGGCCATGCTCTCCTCGTGCATGCGTCGATAGGGCTCCTTGAGCGGCGCCTGCTGACCGCGGCCCTCGGGTTTGCTTGGATCGTAGCGCGGCGCACCCGCATCCGCTTTGATCCACTGGCCGTTCCAGTCCGGATACTTGGACTCATCAAACGCCTGCGCGGCAAAGGGGGGCGAAAGCGCCATCAAGAAGGTCGTCAGCGCTATGAGAGAAAGCAAGGTCCGGGAAGGCATAAATGCTCCAAGAGGGTTGGGCGAAAGCGTCGGGTCCCTCAGGTTCCTATCACCATTCCGGTGAATTGGCATGGGTTTCCAAGCCGCAGTTTTCCGCGCACGCCCGAGCTGCTATGTTGTCGGGCCGCCGGCGAAGGCCTGCCGGGCGGGTCAATTGTACCGCCATCCAATGCGTGTCCTCATCATCGAAGACCACCAGCGCCTGGCCAACTTGATTGTCGATGGGCTGGCCGGCTTTGGCATCGGCGCCGACACCTTTCCCAATGCCGAGGATGGTCTCGCGGCCACCAGGAGCATCGCCTATGACGCTCTCGTCCTCGACCTTGGCCTGCCGGATCGCGACGGGCTCGATGTGATCCAGGAGCTGCGCGCGAAGTCGATCCGAACTCCGATCCTCATTCTGACGGCGCGCAGCGGCATCGACGACCGCGTGGAAGGTCTCGATCGCGGCGCCGACGATTATCTGCCCAAGCCGTTCGCCATGAAGGAGCTCGCCGCAAGACTGCGGGCGCTGTTGCGCCGTCCCGGTGGGCCGCTCGGAACCACGATCGACATTGCCAATCTCTCTTTCGACACGGCTGCGCGACAGATCAAGGTCGACGGACGGGTCGTGGCGATCTCGCGCCGGGAGCTCGACGCTCTCGAAGTTCTGGTGCGCCGCGCCGACCAGGTCGTGCCCAAGCGAATGCTCGAGGACACGATCTACGGGCTCAGCAACGACGTCACCGCCAACACGGTCGAAGCCCTGGTCTCGCGGTTGCGGCGACGGCTTGAGGCCATGCATGCGGGCGTATGCATCCATACGCTGCGCGGCATCGGCTATCTCTTGAAGGAATGCGCCGGAAGCAACTAGGAACGAACGCATATGTCGCTCGCGCGCAAGATCATCCTGCGGCTGATGCTGACGACCCTGGTGGGGACTGCCGTCGCCTATGGCTGGCTCTACCTCAAGGCCTCGCATGTTCAGAGCTATCTGGAACAGCGCGCTCTGGTGCAGCAGGCGCGCGAGATCGCCGACTTCGTCGGCGTCAGCGGGGACGGCTCGCTCACGCTCACCCTGCCGCCGCGGTTATCAGAAGCCTACAACAGCATCGACAGCAGCTACCGCTACGCGGTGCGCGACGAAGCCGGGCGCATCGTCGCCGCCTCCAGCCGCGGGATCGGACCGCTGCCCCTACGGACCGCCAAGGAGCGCCGCGTCTACGAGCAGGGCAGCGGCGAGAGCCATGTCATTGGCGCCGCCATCGAGACTGCCTACGGGCAGAGAAACTTCACGACCCAGGTCGAGGAGATCGGATCGCGGCTTCCCTCGATCAACGCGGCTGTGTTGAATGAATTTATCGCCGATGGCGGTTGGTTCATCATCGTCTTTCTCTTGGTCCAGCTCGGCATCAGCGTCGCCACGGTGCGCCGCGGACTGCAGCCGCTCGAGAAGCTGTCGGCGCTTGCCGGCAGGATCAATCCCGGCAACTCCAATATTCGCCTGCCGGAATCGGGCGTGCCGCAGGAAATCCTGCCGCTCGTCGCGGCAGTCAATAGCGCACTCGACCGGCTGGATGAAGGAATGCAGCAACAGCGCGAGTTCACTGCCAATGCGGCGCATCAGCTGCGCACGCCGCTGACGGTTCTCGCCGCCCACATCGATATGATGAGCGACAAGTCGGTCGCCACCAAGCTGCGCTACGATGTCGATCTCATGAGCCGGATTGTGACGCAGCTCCTCTTGGTCGCGCGCCTCGAAAATCTGAACATCAGCGTCGACGATCAGGTCGAGCTCAATGCGATGGTCAGAGAAGCGGCTGCGAATCTCGGCGCCCTGGCGATCGCCAACCACAAGACGCTGGAGGTCGATGAGCCTGCCACACCCGTCTATGTGCGCGGTAACACCGGCGTCGTGATTGCCGCGGTCAGCAATCTGATCGAGAATGCGCTCAATCACAGCCCGCCCGGAGGCGCGGTCAAGATCCGGGTAACGCCCAATCCCTCCATTGAGGTGCTCGATTCCGGTCCAGGCGTTCCGGAGCATTTGCGGGAGCGGGTATTCGAGCGATTTTGGCGCGGCGAGGCGAGTCGGGAAGGCGCAGGGCTCGGGCTTGCGATTGTGCGGCGCATCATGCGGGCGCTGCGGGGCGATGTTTCGGTATCCGATGCTCCGGGGGGCGGGGCGAAATTCTCTTTGGATTTTCCGGTGTTCAGTGCCGAGGCCTGACCGATCTCGTGAGCGCGCGCCCGTAATGATGTCATCGCGCTCGGCGGGAGCCCGGTTGCGGCGCTAAGTGATTAATCCGTCACGGATTCTCCCGTCAGCTTGTCGTCAGCAATGCCCATTATAAGCGGCACGACGGGTCTTTTCGCATTTGCCTTCCTAAATCGTCGCAAGTTTGGAAACAGCTGAGCTCAATTGAGCTTTGATCAGGGAGTGACACCCATGTTGCAGCATGCTCGCCGCATCGGTCTTGGTCTTGTAACAACGCTCGCCGTCGCCACAATTGCAGGGCCAGTTTGCGCTGCCGACAGCTTCGAGCTTTCGAGCGTTAAGGCAGTAAAGCCGACACTCGTCGCAACGGCCGACGCCGTCAAGAAGGGCGATTTCGCCAAGGCCAAGGAGCTGTTCGACGACTACGACTCGGCCTGGAATGGCGTCGAGGTCTACATCAATACCCGCAGCAAGGACATGTACAACAAGATCGAGCTCGATCTGCAGGACCGCATCAACAAGGAGCTCGCGGAGCCGAAGCCCGACCAGGCGAAGATCAGCGCGGATCTGCAGGAGATGATCGGCAAGTATGACGAAGCGATCGACATGATCGCCAAGGGTCAGCCGCTCAACCCGCTCTACGACGACGTCGCCAAGCTGCGCATGGAGCGCTCGCACCTGCGTGAGGTCGTGCCCGCCCTCAAAGCGGGCAACATCGCCAAGGCGAAGAAGTCCTACGAGGCGTTCGATGCCGGTTGGGATCCGATCGAGGACTTGATCAAGGCGCGATCGGAAGACGCCTATGTGGCGATCGAGAAGGGGATGATCCAGATCGAGCAGGCGCTGATGCCGGAGAAGCCCGATGTCGCCGCGGTCACCGCTTTGGTCGGCAGCGTGAACACCCAGTACAACAATGCGCTCGCCATGGTGGTGAAAGAGGCGCGCGGCCAGAAGTAAGAATAATAACAGCCTGGGAGGAGGCCGCACATGGATGCGGGTCGACCTAAAGCGGACGCGGACACCGTCGTCCTGGAACGGCTTCGCCTGTGGGTGCTGGGCGTGATCGCGCTCGGCCTCATCGGAACGATGACGGAGCTCATTCTGCTGGAGCATGACGAGAAGGCGCTGCAGTTCGTGCCCCTCGTCCTGATGGTCCTTGGAGCGATCACGATCATTTGGAACCTGGCCGCCAAGGACACGGCAAGCCTGCGCACGCTTCAGATCGTGATGGGCCTGTTCGTCCTGTCGGGCTTCGCAGGCATGGCAGCGCACTTCAACGGCTCACTGGAGTATCAGCTCGAACTCAATCCGGACTTGAGCACCGGCGAGCTTCTGCAGAAGATTTTCCACGCGCAGGCGCCGCCCCTGCTCGCCCCTGGCATGATGATACAGTTAGGCTTGCTGGGCCTCGGCTATGCGTTCACCGACATCCGCTACAGAAGGAGTGCGTAAGATGGCTCTCAACAGAACAATTGCGGCGGTGCTCTCTGCGTTTGTCGGCGCGCTCGCGCTCGTTTCGGTCCTCTCCGCGCCCGCGGGCGCGCAGGCCGGCAAGCTCGTCGATTTCAACACCGCGTCGGAAAGCGACCTGCAGTCCTTGCCGCACATGACCCCCGACATCGTGAAGGGCCTGGTCGCCAAGCGTCCGTACAAGACGATCGTCGATCTCAACAAGTATCTGGTCGAGCAGAAGCTCACGCCCGACCAGACCAAGGAGGTCTACAGAAAGGCGTTCGTGCCGATCAATTTGAACACCGGAACGAAGGATGAATTCCTGCTGATCCCCGGCGTCGGGCCGCGGATGTCCGGCGAGTTCGAGGAATATCGGCCATGGAAATCCTGGGCTCAGTTCGACAAGGAGATCGGTAAGTATGTCGGTCAGACCGAGACCGACCGGCTGAAGATGTACTTCTTCATCCCAGGCGTCTGAGCTCTCGGGCTGCAGCGGGGCGTATCAAGTAACGCCCCGCTCTTCGTTTCAGAATTGCCAGTGGAAGCGGCCGGCAAAGATGTTCACCGGCCCGTTGTCGGTGTTGTAGCCGGGATTGGCGACGAACTGGTAATCGAAGGTAAGCTTCGTCGAAGAGGACAGCGCGTAGCTGTAGTACATCTCGAGAATCTGCTCGAGGCCGGGGTTCGGCAGCTTCCCGTCGCCGATGAGGATGCCGAGGCCCCCTGCGTTGAAGAACGCCTGATGCACACTACTGATGTTGTTGAGGACTCCGGCGACGCCGATCGTATCGTCGGGTCTGCCCCAATCCTTGCCGGTGAGAGAAACGCCCGCTTCCAGAGTGCGATCTATATCGGTGAAGTCCCATGGCTCGTGGTTCGGGTCGGCCCAGCCGGCGCGGGCAAACACCCCCAGGGTCTCGCTTACTTGCTGCTCAAGGTTGAGGCTGACGCCCGGACGGCTCGTATATTGCCGAACTGCAGTGATGTCGGCTGGCTGGCCAGTCATGGCGGCGAGCGCGATGGCGTCGGCATAGCTCCCCATTCGGCCGCGGGTGAGATATCCGGTGATCTTCAACTTGCCCGGCTGCCCCCAGAGCTCATGCCGTTCCTCGATCTCGCCCACCAGCTGAAATTGATCGAAGCTGTTATCGAGGACGCCGCCCAGCGGGCTGTTTCCGCCCGCCGGAGTTGCCGAGGTGTCGAACACCCCGCCGCGCAGCGTCCAGCGGTCCTGATACCACTCGGCGGCGGCGCCATAGGTGTTGCCCCAGCCGTCGCCGACATAGTCGAACGTGCCAGCATTGATGACCGACCAGTTGAGGAAGTCAGTCTTGGAGTTGTTCGCATATTTGTTGGTGTCGAACAGGTCGGTAATTGCAATTCGACCTGCCGTCAGCACCACGCGATTTGCGGTCTGGGAACCCGCAAAGATATTCTGGTCGGCGTCCACCTTCTCGGTCTCGCCGCCGAGGTCGATAGTGTCGCGAACGAAAAAGCGTTGTATGCGCGCATAAGGGTAATCTGATCCGAGCTTGTAAGCTTCCGCGCTTGAGTAGCCCGCAATTCCGTGCGTGTTGGCAATGCCGAAGCCTTGGTCGATCTCAGGATTGATCCACAACTCGGCGCCCTGCCACAGACGCGCCCCGAAAAAGAGCGTCGCATCGACGGTTTCGCGCCCTTGGCCGGACGCCGGAAGGCTGTTGGGACCTTGGATAGGCGCATGGATCGGCGGATAAGCCTGCTCAGTGAACGTGAACTGACCGTGGAAGTTGAATTCATCCTCATCGGGCGCTTTCGGCGCCTTGAGCAGCATTTTCTTCGAATTCGACGGCGCCTCCTTCTCGTCGAACCGGTAATTCAGGAACGCACGCACTTCCTGCAATTCAAGATTCGACGTGAACGTCTGCCCGAATGTCGGGAAGCTCACGCTTTGATTGCCGAAATCGGCGAACAGGTATTCGATTCCCCCGGTCCAATGGGGGACGACCGGAACCTCGACACCGGCGCCCGCCGCCCAGCCCAGTCGCCACAGGAACGGCATGTCGGCCGTGCCACTTGAGACCTGCGTGAGGGTGAGCTGGTCGTACGCAAAGGCGAACCCGCCCGTCGCGTAGAGCAGCCAGTTGCCAGGCGAATAGCCCAACCGCGCCCGCACGGTGCCGAAGTGCAGCATACTCTCCGAATAGGTTTCGAGGCCGTTCTTCGGCGAGATGAGCGTCGAAATGCCCCCGATGGTGAGTCCGGAGGCGGGGTCCGGGAAGGGCGGAAAACTCCAGTCCGCCACGGCACCGAGCACTACGCGGTTCGGGAGCATTTTATCGTAGCCGACCTGTATCCCTCCGAAGAAGCTTCCCGATTCCTTGAAGATGTCGAGCCCTTGCCACATGTTGACGGAGCCCGAGTTGGGCGGGCTCGTCCAATCCGAGGTGCCCCAGGCGAGGCCCAGATGACCACCGGCGTAGAAGCCAGTCCAGTCGTAAGCGGAGGGAGCGCTACGCGGTGGCGCCTTGAAGTTCAGATCTGCGGCGGCGGCTCCGCCGACGGAGGCCAGGACCATCGCGGTCGTGGACAGTGCCAGCCGGCGCAACGTCGATAACCGCAACTTGGCCGCACTCGTATGCCTGACGGTACATGCTCCCGACCGCACCATGCCCCCCGGGTTTCTTGATTTGCCGAGAACCTCTGGTCCCGGCCCAGGGCTGATATTAGTCATCTGCCGACCTGACGCGCAGCTGACAAATGTCTCAGTTAGCAAAACAATTACGCCACCGTTGCCAAACGGCAACACCTGGCTCTCGTTAAGGGCAATGGCAAGCGTCCGGATACCTACTGGCGAGGGCGGAGGTCGAGGCCCCGCCTTGGATTCCCTGCGACTCAATCAGCAGTCGGCATGTGAACGGTCCGCGTCGATTCATCCTTCGCGCGCCCCTCAGCGAGCTCGCGTCCTTCAACGATGTAGTGGATGCTTTCGGCCACATTGGCCACATGATCGCCGATCCGCTCGATATTCTTGATGGAGAGCAGGAGGTCCGTGCAATAGCCGATGCGGTGTGCGTCCTCCATCATGTAGGTCAGCAGCTCGCGAAAGCGCGAATTGTAGACGGCGTCCACTTGCGCGTCAGCGCGCCAGACCTGCAGGGCTTTGGCGGAATCGCGTTGGGCATAGCTCGCCAGCGCCTCTTTCAATTGATCAAGCACCAGCTCACCCATGCGCTCGACGCCAAGGACGACATCGTTGATTCGAAATTGGTCCTCCGAGCGCAGCACTCGCTTTGCTATGCCCTCGGCGAGATCGCCGACGTGCTCGAGATCATGGGCAATTCGCGAGGTCCCGACGATCTCGCGCAAGTCCATGGCGACCGGCTGACGACGGGCGATCGCCACTATTCCCTTCTCCTGGATTTCACGGTGCAGGGCATCGACCGCATCTTTATTCATGACCACGCTCTGAGCGATCTCGAAATCCTGCCCGGCCAGTGCATTGATCGCGCCGGCAACCTGTTGCTCCACCAGGCGACCCATCTCCACGACCTTGCGCGTGAGATCATCGAGCTCTGCGTCGAACCTCTTTACCGTATGCTGTTCCATTGTTGGCCACCTCCTGCGGTCTCGCCTTTGCTCAGTCCAGCGCTGCCTCGCCAGGTCAGCAGTCCGCTCGATGCGATTTCTACCAGCCTGCTCCATTGACAATGTGACAAGACTGACCGGGTGAACGGGCCTCGGCGATCCGCGCCTTCCTGCGCGGTATCAGCGCGCGTGCGCGAAGCCTCCACAGCTCATGCGGCGAGGTCCGGCGCGGACCGAATGAGTTCATCGCATCCTCACGCCGCGAGTGGCCATCCGCGCCACAGCCTTGGTGGGCAGGCTTGCCGGGTCGCGATTGCGGTGGGACCAAAAGCTCCTGTTCAAGTTCAACTACAGCTATCAAGCTCCGCACTCTGCTGGACGCTCCGGGCCGACGCGCAAGAGATCATTCATCCGGGCGGCAATATAACTGGTCCGCTCAATCCACCGCAGCCCATCCCGCCTTGCTGCGGGCAAGCGCGTGGCTCCATCAAGTTCTAGATCGAGCGATTTTGTGTCCCACCACGGAGGTGCAGTCCAGTTCGTGCTCATTGTAAAATACAATGAATTAACAATAGCCGGCCTTTGGAGTGCACCCCATCGATGAGACACGCGCATGTTCCGATCGAAAAGGCTCACTCCAGTCGTCACCCGCGGGCATAGCCCGTCGAAGACGGGCGTAAACGCCCTTATGACCCGCGGGTCCATCTTTTTCGCAAGAAGGATAGATTGCCGGGTCAAGCCACGGCAAGCCTGGCAATGACGCTGAAGTGGATCAATTCGACCGGGAACCGCCTTAGGAACTGGTTGTTGCGCCGCCCAGTGTTCACTCGGCCGCTTGGCTCATCTCATGCTCCTCACGTGGCGGTCCTTCGGTTTCGCCCTCCAGCCTGGGCTTGGGTGATCCTATACCACGCTTGCCTTCGAGCCGCGCGATTCGTTCCTCGAAGACTGTGATTTGAAGCGTTCGCAAAAAGGCGTCTACCAGCTTGAGCAGCGCAGCGGCCTCGGCGGGGGTGACCTCTCCGGATCCGACCGCTTCGATGATGGCGGCGACCGCAGAGGCTGCGTCCGCAGCAGAGTTCAGCGGCGGAAGTTCGAAGCTGATCGTGCGCTCCCGCAGGCGCGGCGCAATGCGGTCCAAGCAGAGGCGCACCGCCGCCATGTCGCCGCGTTTGGCCAGGTCGATGGCGGCGCGAATGATGTCCTCGGCCTCGCCCGCAAACATCTCTTCGGCGAGGATCGTGGATTTACCGCGCGCACCTACGGGCCGCCCGGCCGGATTTCCGCTTTGTCCCTTTTGAAACGGCATGTGACAGATCCTTTCAGGTTGCGCTTTCCGCCGGAGCGACGGATGTGGAAGGGTTTCGTGGCTGCTGCGGGCGCCGGGTTACGCACGACAATTTGCGCACAGCAAAAAGCCCGGCGCGGTTTCCCGCCCGGGCGCACTCCGTGAGTTTCAATTTCGTAAGTAGTCTGATTTGCCGGACGCCGTCAAGCATCCGATTTTAGCATTCTCGCACTTTCGAGCTCATACCGCGCACAGCCCGTCGAAGACGGCGTGAGCGCCTTTATCTGGTGGGCATCCACACCTTGCCCGCTGCACCCGGAGCAACAAGAGGTGAATGGCGGGCCAATTCCGGGCAAGCCCATCCATGGCAAAGGAGACATGTTTCAATTCGACTGGGAACCGCTTTTCACAACGCCGCCCGGCGCCGGCACCGGCCGCAGTTGATCTGCATCAACAACTTTCTGCAAAATTCTGTCAGCCTGGAAACCGCACCAACGGAAAGCGTGGTCCGCGGCTGCAAGAAAGCTTCAGTAACACGCTAAGGAGGAGGCATACCATGGGAACTCTCGGGCGCATTATCCGATCGCAGTCGATTGGAGCAGCTGCCATCGTCGGTCTCGGCTTGATTGTCGCGACCAGCTTCACGGCTTTGGGCCAGAATCAGGGGTCGGCAAGCGCCAAGGATGAGATATTCGCGCGCAAGACGCTGATGGCGACGATTGCCAGGAACATGTATCCCATCGATGAGATGCGGCAGAACGGCAAATATGATCTCGACAAAGGGCGCGCCAACGCCGACGCGATCTCCGGAATGCTGATGGCTTTTCCCCATCTTTTCCCGCCCACGACAAACACCTGGAGCGACAAGGCTCCGCGCGACCCGGCCGTGGATACCTTCGCGTCCCCGACGATCTGGGAGGCTTACGACTCTTTCTACAAGGAGGCGCAGGCGGCCTCGAAGATTGCCTTTGACCTGAGCAATGCGCAGAACGATGTGGAATTTCGCACCAAGGCCAGAGACCTGCGGCTCGCGTGCGACACCTGCCACGCGGACTATCAAAAGAACAATTGAGCATTACCCGATCGGCCGCGAGTGAGCCGCCGATCGCCCATCGCCTCTTCGATATATCGCTGCTCACTGCGGTAAATCGACCGGCTCCGGCTTCTCGACAACATCGACGCGGTTCCACCAGCCGCCGCCGAGCGCGTGATAGAGCGCGACCGTGTCGGCAAAACGGGCAGCTCGCGCCCGGACCAGCGTGATCAGCGCCTGCTGGTAGGTCTGCTGCACCGGCAGCAATGAAAGCACGCCGATGTCGCCGAGCCGCAGACGGTGGCGCATGATATTGAGGCTTTTCGCCGCCGCGGCCTCGGCGTCGAGGGCCTTCTGCAGCGCGACGGCATCCGACTGCAAGGCGCGCAGCCCATCGGCGACATGCGGCGCGTGCGCGAAAGCGGCCCTTCAAATGGCCTCATTCAAGTTGTTGGGCGATCCTTCATTCCCTTCCACGTCGCCACGATACTAAGCTAATCTCCCGCCCGAACGCAGGAAGGGAGATTGGCATGCGCCGGCGGCACGATCTCGTTTTGCTCGCGATATGGGCGACGGCGACGGTTGCCCTGGTCCAAGCGTCGGCCCCTGCCGCGGAACCGGCAAGCACCGGCTCGCGCAGCTCCGTATCCGTCCCTGATCTGTCCGGCCTCTGGACCAAGCCATATCTCGGATGGGAAATGCCGTTATCCGGTCCCCGTCCGGTGACCAACAAGAACCGCCGCAGACAGCTTTTCGATATCGACGGCCGGCCCTGGCCGGCTGCCACCGCCCCGCTCGTCAACACGGCCTCCAAGCTGCTGGGCGATTACGAGAACCCCATCCTCAAGCCCGCGGCCGCGGAGCTGGTCAAGCAGCGTGGCGAGAACGAGCAGCACGGCACCCCCAATGCGAGCGCGCGCAATCAGTGCTGGCCCGAAGGCCTGCCGGCAATTTTTCGCGACATGACGATGGCGATGCTGCAGCAGAGCGACAAGATCACGCTCCTATATGATTTTGACCACGAGGTACGGCACGTGCGGATGAATCAGCAGCATCCCGCGCAGGTGACGCCAACCTGGTACGGAGATTCGGTCGGTCATTATGAAGGCGACACCCTGGTAATCGACACCGTCGGGATCAAGGTCAGCCCCATCACCATGGTGGACAATCTGGGTGTCCCGCAGAGCCCGGCGATGCACGTCGTCGAGCGCTATCGGCTCATTGATTACGCGGCCGCAAGAGAAGGGCAAACCAGAGGCTTGCAGGAGAACTTCTTCATCGGTGGCGGCGGCGATTCCGGCTCGCCGCTCGACCCCGCCTATCGCGGCAAGGGGCTGCAGCTTGCGTTCACGATCGAGGATGACGGCGTTTTCACCGCGCCCTGGTCCGCCACGATCACTTACCGCCGCGCATTGGGCACCATGGTGGAAAGTGTTTGCGCTGAGAATCCGCGCAGCACCTTTGTGGGCCGGGACAGCGACATTCCGCGGGCGAGCGAGCCGGATTTCTAAGCGAGGAGCATCGGAGGAATAATCATGCGTCTGAGAGGAACCTTTCGGGGGCGGGCCGCCACTCTCGCGTTTCTGCTGTTGCTCCCATGTATGCGGCCCGCGAGCGCACAAGGCCTGATCAAGAAGACCTACCTGCCGATCGAGCTCGCTTACGAGGCGCTGACCACCGCGGTCGCGACCTGTGCGGCTCAGGGCCAGCATGTCAGCGGGGTCGTGCTCGACCCGGACGGCCTGCAGCAGGCGTTCCTGCGCGGCGACGGCGCCGGCATCCATACGGTGGAGACCGCCGACTACAAGGCCAATACCACGCTGTCGTTCCGAACCGATGGCGTCGACCTGGTGGAGCGCTCAAAGACGCGGCCGCCGCCCGGCCCGATCGGCAAGCTGCCGCGTCTCCTGCTCGCCCAGGGCGGAGTGCTGATCAAGGCGGGCGACGAGATCGTCGGCGCCATCGGGATCAGCGGCGGGGCCGGGAACAATATCGATACGGCGTGCGCGCGCGCCGGCGTCGACAAGATCAAGGATCGGTTGAAGTAGGGAGATCGCCATGGCCTGGACGCGTAACTTGCTGTTCCGCCTTGCCGTGCTCGTTGCATTCGCACAACCTGCGGCCTCTGCCGAAGGGCTCGTGAGCACCAAGCGCCTGTCGGCCCCGCTCGCGGCCGAGCTCGCGATGGCGGCGGTCGCGGCCTGTGCAGAGAAAGACTATCACGTCGGGGTGGTTGTGCTCGACTACAGCGGAGTACAGCAGGCGGCGTTGCGCGGAGATGGCGCCGCTCCGCAGAACGTGCTCAACGCCAACGACAAGGCCTACACGGCCGCAAGCTTCGGCGCTGATACCGCCGACCTCGTCGCCCGCTCGAAGAACGGGGCGGTGTCGAGTGCCTTCGTCAAGGTTCCGCATCTGCTGCTCAACGCCGGCGGCGTTGTGATCAAGGTCGGCGACGAGGTCATCGGGGCAATCGGGGTAAGCGGCGCTCCCGGCGGTGACAATGACGCGGCCTGCGCCAAGACCGCACTCGAGAAGATCAGGGATCGGATGAAGTGAGCATGCTGCGCTTGCGGCACGCGAGCAGCCATGCGCCCCAACCGCGCATGAAGATCGACGCCGAGCAACGGCCGGCACGCGATGCGCGCCCGCGCTCGCGCTACTACAGCGGGCCGGTCTCAGATCATTTCGATGGCGTCCGGTTCTTCGATCCTGCGGGAGCACCCCCGCGCAATCCGGGCGGCCTGTTGCGCTGGAAGATCGGGAGCCGCTGGAGCGGCCGCCGAGCGAGATGGCCGGCCTGGGCGCCATCGCCTTATGTCGACCATCCGCCGGCGCGGGTCGAGGGAACGGATTGGCGCATCACTTTTGTCGGGCATGCCAGCTGGCTGGTGCAGACGACTCAAATGAACGTATTGCTCGATCCGGTCTGGTCCGCGCGCGCCTCGCCGTTGCGCGTCGCCGGACCCAAGCGGGTGAATGATCCGGGGATCGCCTTTACGGATTTGCCTCCGATCGACGTGGTCCTGGTAACGCATGCCCACTACGATCACCTGGATCTCGCAACCCTGTCGCGGCTTGCGGCGGCTCATCGCCCGCGGGTGATCACACCGCTTGGCAACGACACGATCATGCGCAACCACGATCCGTCGATTGCGGCCGAAGCCTACGATTGGGATGAGCGGATCGAGATCGGTTCCGGGCTGGCGGTGACGCTGGTTCCGACGCGCCACTGGTCGGCGCGCAACCTGTCGGACCGGAACATGTCACTGTGGGCGTCGTTCGTCATAGAAGCACCCGGCGGCTCTCTCTGTTTTGTCGGCGATTCCGGTTATGGGGATGGCACCCACTTCCGCCGCGTGCGCGAGCGCTGCGGACCGATAATGCTCGCGATCCTGCCGATCGGCGCCTATGAGCCGCGCTGGTTCATGCGCGAGCAACACATGAATCCCGGCGAGGCTGTGCAGGCCCTCGTCGATTGCGGTGCCGAGACGGCGCTCGCCAGCCATTACGGCACTTTCCAGCTCACAGATGAAAGCATCGACGCTCCCGTTATCGCGCTCGCCGATGCGTTGCGGACGGCTGGCATTCGGCCGGACCGATTCCGCGCGCTACGCCCCGGGCAGGTGTTCGCAGTGGGGTCCAGCCGCTAAAATTGGCATGGCGGATAGCAAGAGGCGGCGGCTCAACGCCGATCGCGGATGACTGGTCGGCCCTGATCGACTGCGAGATAGGGCTTCCCGCGCGACCGGGCTACCAGCGATTGAGCCTCGCGTCGTGTAAGGCTGAGGGCCTGATACACGTCCCGGAACGATCGCACGCGCTCGGCGCACTCTTCCACCAGCACTCGTAACCCTGGGGACAGACGGTCAAGTGTCTGGTCGCGTTTCGCGAAAAGAATGTCACAGACCCTTTCGCCGTTGTCCTGATAAACTTCCAGCCGCCAATGGCGAGTTTCCTGCTCGCGATGATCCATGAGCTCGCGGGCGACGTCGCAAGCATAGCTGTACGCTACTTCAGCGTTCGGCAGGTTTACACCGAAATTGTCCTCGACCCCGCAATCGTCATCACTGAGCTTGAATTTGTATATCGGCATGTCCCTTCCCGCCCCGGTTATTTACGAGCAGGTTAACATATCAATGCCGGGCTGTAGACATGGTTCACCTATAAACAATGCGCGACAGAATTGCGGTAGGAGACCGGTCAAGCACATTTGACTACCGTAAAACGAGACCTGAGTGCTCGCGGCCGGACCTGAGCACACCTGACGAACAATCCTGAAAAACAAGTTTTATCCAGGGGCTTAGTGGCTTGCGACCCGGTGCTCTGCCCGTCCGGCCTGCTGACCGGCGCAATTTCGCCGCGTTCATCTGGCACTTTCCAGCGTGGGATCGACGGGCAAGCGGTTCATTGAGCCGCAGCCGAGAGCGAGCGACCGATGGGCGAGATGCCGGCGATCGCGGTACCCTACTTGCCGGCGGGGCGGCCGATGGGTGTTTGCAGTTCCACGAAATGAAGACGGGGTGACTGCAAACCGGCGCGGCCATTTGCGCAAGGATTTGTGAAATGGCCCATTCATCCAAGATCCAGGCTGAGCTGCTGGCGATCAGTTGGTCCTTGATCGATGAGAGCAGGCGATTGCTGGCGATCGTTCGAGGATACCCGCAAGACATGGACGCTGCCCTGCTGACGAGCAGTCGCGAGCGCATCGCCGAAAGTAGGCGTTTGCTTGCGAGACTGACGGCCGAGACAGCGGTACCGATGGAGGCAACGGCCCCTCACCGTTCAGCGGCGCTTTCGGTCCGTGTCTTTCAGGAGGGATCGCGTTTCAAATGGACACTCAACACACCGAGTCATGAATCGCTCGGCCGCGGCATGGCAGAGACCGAGTTCAGGGCCAGGGTGGACGCATTTCAAGCGGGCATGACATATATCGATCGGGCGAAAGGCCGAACTTCGCCAAGCGGCGGTAGTCTGCACTGAATGTTTTGTGTCCCGGTCGCGATTTTCCGGCTCGACTAAAACCCGAAGGCATAGATCCTGTCGTCGGCACCGACATAAAGCTTGTCATTGGTCGCTATCAAAGTCTGGAAACGGCGCAGGCCGGTCATCGCCGTGGCCCCAGCGGCACCCAAGGGCACCTCCTCGCCGGTCTCGCCCTCGAAAGCGTGGAGGCGGTTATCGCCCTCCGCCCCGACCACCCAGACGATTGGCTCGGAGTGCCCGTCCGTGGTTGTGATCATCGGCGAGCCGCGGCCGCGAACCGCGCCGCACCAGGCGGTGCTCAAGCTCGGCTGCTCGGCGCCGGAGATCCTGAGCACCGTGAGATCGCCCGCAGGCTTGCCGGGCGGGCAATGCGCGCCCGTGCCCTCGAACGCCACGAAAGCGGCATCATCCGTCGAATAGACGGCGGGCGCGGTGCGGATCGCACGTTGCGAGACCAATTCATTGATTAGGCTCCCACCGATGCCGCCGAGATTGTCGCGATCAAGCAAATAGGCACGGCCGTCCTTGCCGAGCGCAACCACCAATGCCTTGCCGCCGCGGGCGCCGGGCACGTTGACCAGCGAGGGATTGGCGCCCCCGAGATCGAGGTCGCGCGCATCAAGCGCCCGCCAATTTTCCGGCGCGAAGAAATCACGCGCCTCGCCGGAGGTCTTGAGATCGGGTGACAGGCGGATCACGGCATTGCCGCCCATCCAACGCGTCGCCCCAAAGGTGTTGCCGGTGGCAGGATAGAGCGATTTGCCGTCGGTCGCGATGCCGCCGGGCGCCCAGATGCCGCCGCCGCGCGCCGGTGTGCTCCAGGCGATGACTTTCCGAGAATTATCCTGGCGCGGACTGCTCAGCGAGATGCCTACGACCCATCCGTGATAGGTGCCGCAATCGCCAAAGTGTCCGCCATACGGCACATAGACCCGGCCATCCAGGATGGCGAGCGCGCCGCGCTGGTTCTGGTCGCGGGCATTGAAGGTCATGCCCTGTTGGCCAAGCGCCTCCGCAACGTTCACCGGCCAGCCCGGCAGCGGCGCTCCGTCGCGCAGCCCCAAGGCAAACACCATATGACGAACGCCATCGGCGCCGTCGACCGCAGCCGCCACATAAAGGGTTTGCGTCTCTTCATCGATGACCGGAGTGCCGGTGACACCGAGCGGATCGATATTGCCGCAGCGAAGTGCCGATCTTGCAACCGGGCGACCGAGCGAACGGCTCCACAATTGCCGTCCTGTCGTGGCATCGAGCGCTTGCACCTCATTGCTTTCGGTTGCTGCAATAAGGATGCCCGCTCCGGCGTCGCGGAAGTAGAGCGGTTGCGCATAGAGATGACCATCGAGCCTGGCCTGGAAGCTCGTGTCTATGTGGATGCCGCGCGCGCGCTCCGCCGTGAGACCCGGCACCACGAAATTTCCGCTGCGGTCGAGAGCGCCATGGTGGGTGAGAACGGCATCGACCGCACCGCAGGGACCTGCGGACGCGAGCACGAGCGCGGCGACTAAAAACAGTGTGCGCATGGAAGCAGACATTGGAACCACCTCTCGCGCGATCGATCGGCGGTTCCGTATTCTTCGCAAAGCCGACTGGCAAGACTGTTGTTCGGTTACGTCGGCTCGCCGACCGAGGATGCGCTCAATTGGCTGCGAAGCCGAACAAGCGGGCCGGGTTCTCGACAAGAATGCGTTTCCTGACGGCCTCGTCCGGCGCGATGACGGCCAACAGATCGAGCAGATCACCTTCGTTAGGCGTGCGCCCGGGCGTGAAGGTGTTGCCGTGCGGCCAATCGGTTCCCCAGATCACCCGATCAGGCGCTGCCGCGATGACGGCTTGAGCAAAGGGCACCATATCCATGAAGGGGAGCTTGCCCTCAGGGCGGGCTTGCGGCACCGCGCTGATCTTATCGAAGCTGCACAGCTTCACCCAAAAGCGTTCATCCTTGAGTAGATCAAGCAGAAGCCGGAACGCCGGTTGATCGAGGCCGTCCGCGCCACGGACTCGCGCCATGTGGTCGATGACGGTCACCGTCGGCAGCGCGCGGATGAACCGCTTATGAGCAATGAAATCCGATGGATCGACATGCAGGTCGAGAACCCAGTCCAGCTTCTGCAGGATCGGCAGGTGCTCGCTCAGGTGCTGCTCGCTGCCGGGCCGGTCCTTCATCAAGTGAAAGCGTGCGCCGCGAATTCCGCCTTCGGCCAGCACCTGAAGAGATTTGGTGTCGAAAGAGGAATCAATATTGGCGATGCCGCGCGCAGATTCTCCCATTGCGGCGACGGCATTCAGAATGACCCGGTTGTCGTATCCGTGCGCTGTCGGAGTGACGAAGACCGCGCGGGAGAGCCCCGTGATCTTCTGCATGTTCCGATAATGCTCGATCGGCGCGGCGGGCGGCGTATAGCGGCGCTTGTCCGCATAGGGGAAAATATCGGGCGGACCGAAGATATGCGCATGCGTATCGCAAGCGCCTTTGGGAACGGCCCAGTGCGGCGCCCGCGTGTTGGGGTCCGGCGGCAGGCTCACGGGTATGGCGGAAGACATTCAGGCCTCGATGTCTGGGAACTTTCTAATGCGAGAGCAGGCACGGGACCGGGCTCTTGAGCAGGAGATCGCGCGTCAAGCCGCCGAAGATCCATTCGCCGAGCCGAGAATGTCCGTAGCCGCCGGCAACGATCAGGTCGACACGATCGTCTTGCACCAGGCGCCACAGCGAGCTGGTCACCGATACATCGATCCGGATCGCGCGCGCAGCCGCGCTGATCTCATGGCGCGCGAGAAACCGCTTTACGTCCTCGAGATGAGCTTGTGCAGCGGCTTCGTCGCGATCATCGCAGAATTCGACCACCGTAACGGTCTCGGCCCGGGCCAGCAACGGCAGCGCGTCCACGATTGCACGACGCGCCTCCTTGGTATCTTTCCAGGCAGCCGCGATGTGCCTGCCCGAGAGCGCCGCGGCCTCCGGCGGGACCAGGAGCACCGGCCGCCCGGCGCGGAGCAGCAGGGCACCGGGATCGACCGCCCGATAGGGATCGCGCATTATTGCATGCCGCCCCGCACCGACGATCAGGAGGTCGGCGGCGCGCGCCTCCCGCGCCACGAACTCCGTGGGCAATTCGAGCGCGGATCGCCATTCGACCGCGCCGGCCGCAGTCTTCGCGAGGGCGTAGAATGCTTCCCCTCGGCCTTTGAGCACCTCCTCGAGCGTTCGCAAATCAGCGACGTCGGGCACCGGCTCGATAAGCGCGATGTCACCGCTGAACGCGGGGCTCGGCGCCCAGGCCGAGATGCCGATCAGGGCCGCATTGAAGCGCCGCGCCAGATCGGCGGCGAGCCGCACGCGCGCGTCTGCGTATCATCGAGGTCGACATGCACCATCAATGTTTGTAGAGGCATCGGCCACCGGCGCTGGAGAGAGGAGACGCTTACAGCGTGGATTCTGTATTGCTCGCGACTTGGGCTTTCAAGGCTTCGCGCGATGCAGGATGCGGGTTGAGCCCCAGTAGCGCTGCACTCACGACATAAATGCCGACCGCGATAATGATCGCGGAGAAGACGAGTGAGAGCGCGCGCTTGCGCAACGTGAGACGCGCGCACAAGGCGATGCCGAGCGCACCGCCGATGGCGCCACCTATGACGAACAGAGCAGCGAGTCGCCAATCTACCAGCCCGGAGAGGGCGTAGCTCACGGCCGTGGTCACGCCGAAGGCCGTCACCGCAACCAGCGACGACCCGATGGCGCAGACGAGTGGCATCGCGGTCGCGGCGATCAGCCCCGGCACGATCAGGAAGCCGCCACCGATGCCGAAAAAGCCCGCCAGCGTGCCGACCGCGAGACCGAAGGCGATGAGCAGGGGCAACAGATGCGGTGCGCTTGCAAGCGTCAGTCGGACGTCGGCATCGCCGGTTGACGGCCGCGGGCGCAGCATCACCAGCCCGATCACCACCATGAGGGCGCCGAAGAGGCCGAGCAAGCTATCGCCCGGCACCATCTTGCCGAGCGCGGCGCCACCGGCTGCCCCCAAAGTCCCTACGCCCGCGAACACCAGCGCGCAGGACCATTTGACATTGCCGGCGCGGGCGTGACCGGCGAGGCTCGCGGCCGCGCTCGCCGCCACCGCAACCGCGCTGGTGCCGATCGCGACGTGCGGTGACGGGACGCCCACCACGTAGACCAGCAGCGGGACCGCGAGGATAGATCCGCCACCGCCGACGAGCCCAAGCGTAAAGCCGACAAGGATGCCGGAGAGAGCAGCCAGGCCGTCGGCGACGCCAAGCATCGGGAACTCCAAGAAGCGATTGGCAGCCTTGAAAAGCGCGGAAGCCGCGGACAGAATGATTATGACCAGAATGATGGCGCCAATCACGGAGTTTTTCGATGAGTCAACATATCCGCCCGGCGTTGGTTCGTCTTGCCGCTGCCGCCTGGGCCGCGGTGATCGCCAGCGCGGGCTCGAGCGCCAGCGCCGCCGATACCGCGCAAGTCAATCTCACAGAATGGTCGGCACCTGACATCAAGACGGTCGGCGACGATGCGCTCGGCAAGCTCATCAAATACGGCTATGCGCTGATGACCGACACCGCGAACCAGATCGGGCCCGCGGTCAACGATCCGGCGAAACGTTACTCGGGCAACAATCTCACTTGCCAAAATTGCCATCTCAAAGCGGGCACGCAGCCCTACGCGATGCCGCTCACCGGCGTCTGGGGCCAATTTCCGCAGTATCGCGGCCGCGAGGGCGAGATCGGAACGATCGAGGACCGCATCAACGGCTGCATGGAGCGCAGCATGAACGGCCGCGCCCTGCCGCTCGAGAGCCGCGAGATGAAGGCCTTCCTCGCCTACAGCAAATGGGTTTCAACCGGCATACCGGACGGGGTCAAGCTGATCGGTTCCGGCTCAATGAGCGTGAAGGAGCCCGGCCGCGCCGCCGATCTCGGGCACGGTGGAGAGGTTTATGCGCAAGTCTGCGCGACCTGCCACGGCAAGGACGGGCAAGGGCAGAAAGCCGCGAGCGGCAATGGCTACCAGTTTCCGCCGCTGTGGGGGCCCGACAGTTTCAACAATGGTGCCGGCATGGCGCGCATCCTGGGCGCAGCCGGCTTCATTCGGCACAACATGCCGTTCGGCACCACCTACGCGTCACCGGTCCTGAGCGATGCGGACGCCTATGACGTTGCCGGCTTCATCAACAGCAAGGCGCGACCAGAGCGCGCCAATCTGGACAAGGATTTCCCCAACCGACTGCAAAAGCCGGTCGACACCGCCTACGGGCCGTATGCGGACGATTTTCCCGCGGAGCAGCACAAGCTCGGCCCGTTCGGCCCGATCCGCGCCAAGATCAAGGAACTGCAAGCGGCGGCGCAGAAATAGGAGCATATGACGCGTCGTCCCCGCCGAAGGGCCGGGACCCATACGGCTACGCGCCATCGAGAGAACGTTGCGGTATGGGTCCCTGCTTTCGCAGGGACGACCGCGGGATGGGGGCGCTACGGCTTGACGTAGTGGTAGCCCTGCTCCTGCAGCTCGACCACGCGAACGATGCCGGCCGGCACGATGGTGGCCTCCGGGATGATCGGGATGGGTTTGCCCTCGCGCTTTTCCATCGCGGTCTTGGTGTTGTTGCAGGCCCCGAATGCCACCTGCGGAACGACCTTGCGCAGCGCATGGATCTCGTCCTTCACCGGCGAGGTATCGTCGCGCAGCATGTGCAGGCCCTGGCTATAGCAGACGATCTCGACTGCGAGCTCCTCGCCGGCCTTCTTGTACAGCTCGAAGGCGTTCCGCGTGTTGTTCATCGCGAGCTTCATGACGTCGGCATCGTTCTGGTCGACGTGGATGACCAGCTTGTGCGTCTTCTCGCCCTCGGCAGCGGCCTTGCGGGCGGCAAACGGCACCGCCAAGAGCGTCGCCGCCATTGCCCTGAAAATCCCTCTGCGATCCATTTCGCGTCTCCTTCGTTGTGCTGACTGCGCACCGCATGTCGGCTGATGCGAAACATCTAGCACAAATCGGCATGGTGGCGGCAGCCAGTATCGGCGTTTGTTTTCCGACCCCTTTGACCGGTCACCCCTTTCCGGCCCGGTGTAAGAGCCCCAATGGGCGTGCTATGCTTTGATGGTTGGAATTCGATCGGCCTGGAGGCGTTCAGCCGGTCGTCACCCTCGAAGGAGGAACTCCATGAACCACACGAATATCAGTGAGAGGCAAAAGCGGCGCATGGCGCAGCTGCCGGATGCCGCCGGCAATGGCCTCATGGATCGCCGCGCGCTGCTCGGCCGCGGCTTGCTGCTGGCCGGCGCCGCCGGCACCGGTGTCGGCGCCTCGTTGACCGCCGCCAGCGCGGAGCCGCTGCCGACCGATCCCTGGAGCCTTGCGCCCGGCACTGCGATCCCGCCCTACGGGCAACCGATGAAATATGAAAACAAGGTGGTGCGCACGCTCACCAATCCGAAGAACGAGCCGCGCACCAGCCAAGGGCGCACGCCGCATCAGCATCTCGCCGGCACCATCACGCCGGCCGGCCTGCATTTCGTGGTCTCGCGCACCGGTTTCCCGGACATCGATCCGGCCAAGCATCGCCTGGCGATCCACGGTCTGGTGAAGCAGCCGCTGGTCTACGATCTCGATGCATTGGCGCGCTACCCGATGGTGTCGCGCATCCACTTCGTGGAATGCGGTGGCAACAGTGCCCCGCTCTACAACAAGGATCCGATCCAGGCCGACGTGCAGGCGATCCATGGCCTGCTTTCCTGCTCGCAATGGACCGGCGTCAAGCTCTCCACGCTACTGGAAGAAACCGGGATCGACCCGAAGGCAAAATGGCTCCTGGCCGAAGGCGCCGACGGGCCAAGCATGAATCGCAGCATCCCAATCGCGAAGGCGCTCGATGATGCGATGATCGCGCTCTACCAGAACGGAGAGCGCATCAGGCCCGAGCAGGGCTATCCGATGCGGCTCTTGGTGCCCGGCTACGAAGGCAACATGAATGTGAAATGGCTGCACCGGATCAAGCTCATCGAAGAACCGGTCGAGGCCATCAACGAGACCTTGCAATATACCTATCGGGTGGCGGGGCCGAAGATATGGCAATTCTTCTTCCCGATGGAGGTGAAATCGTTCGTGACCCAGCCCTCGCCGGGCCTCACCTTGAAAGGCCCCGGCTATTACGAGATTTCCGGCCTCGCCTATTCGGGCAACGGGCGGATTGCCAAGGTCATGGTCTCGGCCGACGGCGGCAAGAGCTGGGCGCAGGCCGCCCTCGACGAGCCGGTGCTGCCGAAGGCGCTGGCGCGCTTCCGCCTGCCCTGGCGCTGGGACGGCCAGCCGGTGGTGCTGCAGAGCCGCGCCTGGGACGAGTCCGGCAACGTCCAGCCGACACGCGAGGAGATGTTCGCCGAGCGCGGGGCGCCCAAGATCAACACACCGGTAACGGCCTTCCCGATGGGCCATATGAATGTCATCACCAGCTGGGCAATCGGCAGCAACGGGGAGGTCAAGCATGTATACGGCTAAGTTCCTCTTCGCGGCTCTCCTCCTGGGCAGCACCTCGGCAGCCCTCGCGTCGGACCTGCCCGGCCTCGGCAAGCCGGTAACCGAGGCCGATCTCGCGGTCTGGGACATCAGCATCGGACCCGACGGCAAGGGCTTGCCGGCCGGCAGCGGCACCCCTGAGCAGGGGGCGGCGATCTTCGCGCAGAAATGCGCGAGCTGTCATGGTGAGGGCGGCGTCGGCGGCTCCAACGCCGCGCTCATCAACGCCCCAGGCAAGAACGAGCGCACCATGGCGCTGTATGTGCCCCATGCGACCACGGTCTTCGACTTTATCCACCGGGCGATGCCGTGGCCGCAGCCCAAGTCGCTGTCGAATGACGAGGTCTATGCGCTCACCGCTTTCATCCTTGCGGGCAACAAGATCATCGGCGAAAACGACACCATGAACGCCGAAACCCTGCCCAAGGTGCGCATGCCCAATCGCGACGGCTTCGTCAGCCGATACCCGGAGAAGCACTGAATCTCTGATGTTCTGGTCGAATAAATCCGCTCAGTGGTCACCCGCGGGCGTAGCCCGTCAAAAGACGGGCGTGAATGCCCTAATGACCCGCGGGTCCATCTTTTTCGCAAGAAGATGGATTGCCGGGTCAAGCCCGGCAATGAGCCGCACCGATCCGTTTTGACCGGAATCCGATAACCAACAAACCAAAACGAAATGAGGAACAAAATGGCACCGGCCCAACAGCGTCCCACCGTCAAGATCGCGCCGAACAATCCGGTCTTCGACCTTCCGGTCATCGTCGGCATCGAAGAAGGCTTGTTCGCCAGAGCCGGCCTCGATGTCAGTTTCTCGGCCACCTACGCGGACCGCGAGAAGGACAGCGCCGAACGGCCGATCATGGCGCGCCTGAAGGAGCAGATGTTCGATTGCGGCTCGGCGGACAGCTACAATGTCTGCGAATGGGCGAGCATCGACCGTCTCGAGCGCGGCAAGCGCGGCGGCAATATCGCAGCCTTGCGCGCCTCAGTCGCCGCCCAGGCGATCCTCTCCTTCGACGACGCCCTGCAGGTGCCGCGAGACTTGGCGGATGTGCCGGTGATGGTGCAGGAGCTGACCGGCTCGCACTACACGACGGTGCAGATGCTGGAAAGCGCAGTGGGCGCCGAGCACGTCAAGATCGAGAAAGGTGGCCTGCCACAGATGCGCTATGCGGCGCTCAAGAACCGCGCCACGCGCGCAATCGCGGTGATGGAGCCGTTCATCAGCCTCGGTCTCAAGGACGGCGCCCATATCATTGCGGCCTCGTTCTACCGCGGTGGCGAGGTGATCTCGCCTGATCTGACGCCTGAAGAGCGCAAGGCCTATTACGATGCGGAGAACCAGGCGGTCGACATGATCAATGCCGACTTCTACAAGTACGCGCATCACATCACGGCGCATGCCAAGGGCGCGCTGGAGCCGCGCGAGCTTTTGCGCGCGTTCGTGCACTACAAGCATGTCGACTATTACGATCCGACGCTGTTCAACCGCGCCTATGATTGGATGAAGGCGCGCGGCTTGAGCGAAGGCCAGAGCCAGCATGCGGCGTTAGTCGTCGGGTAGGCGTGGTCGGCTGGACGATCGGCAACATAGACGGACACTAATAGATGGATGCTGTTACCAAGCCGCGGCGGCCAAGCCCGCCCGCGGCACGCCGCGCCTATCCGGACCTGCACGATCATGTGCGCGCGCTGGAGAAAGCCGGGCAACTTGTCAGGGTTGACCGGCCGATCAACAAAGACACCGAGATGCACCCTCTCGTGCGCTGGCAGTTTCGCGGCGGCATTGCCGAGAAGGATCGCAAGGCCTTCCTGTTCACGAACGTCACCGATAGCAAGCGCCGCAAATACGACATCCCGGTCCTGGTTGGGGGCTTAGCGGCCAACCGCGAGATTTATCGCATCGGCATCGGCTGCCCGTTCGAGGAGATCGACGAGCGCTGGGTCAAGGCGACGCAGAACCCAATCCCGCCGCGCATTGTCGATGACGCGCCCTGCCACGAGATCGTGATTTCCGGCAAAGCGCTGGACAAGGCAGGCCAAGGCCTGGACGGCATTCCGTTCCCCATCTCGACACCCGGCTGGGACGTCGCGCCCTACGCGACGCTGTCGCAATACATCACCCGGGATCCCGACAGCGGGATCCAGAACATGGGCAACTATCGCGGCCAGGTGAAGACGCGGCGACGCCTCGGCATGAATCCGTCGCTTGAGCTCCGCCCCGGCATCTACAATCATTGGGAAAAGCTGCGCGCACGCGGCTTTAAGAAGCTCCCGACCGCAGTCGTGCTCGGCGCCCCGCCCTGCGTGACCTTCGCGTCGGTGCAGAAGATCCCGGAGCATCTCGACGAGCTCTACGTCGCCGGCGCGCTGGTCGGCGCGCCTATCAATGTGGTCAAGGCAAAGACAGTCGACCTGCTCGTGCCCGCCGAAGCCGAGATCGTGATCGAAGGCTTCATCGATACCGAATATCTCGAGCCGGAGGCGCCGTTCGGTGAATCGCACGGCCACGTCAACCTGCAGGAATTCAACGCCTATATGGATGTGACCTGCATTACACGCCGGCGCGATGCGATCCTCACCTCCATTATCTCGCAGGTCACGCCCTCCGAATCGAGCCTGATCAAGCGCATCGGGATGGAGCCCCTGTTCCTCAATCACCTGCGCAATGCGCTCGGCATCAAGGGCATCAAGCGCGTCTCCATGCACGAGCCGCTGACCAATATCCGCAAGGTGATGCTGTTGGTGATGGAGCGCGACGTACCGACCACCGAGATTTGGCGCGCGCTCTACGGCGCCGCGGTGCTGCATCGCGCAGCCGGCAAATACGTGATCGCCATCAACGACGACATCGATCCCGACAATGCCGACGCTATTCTCTGGGCGATGTCGTATCGGGCCAATCCCAATCTCGATTTCCATATCCTGCCGCATCGCGACCAGGGGCATGGTCCGCGCAGCAAGCGCAACGGCGGCCAGGATGCCTCGGTGCTGATCGATGCGACCCTAAAGGAGGATTTCCCGCCGATCTCGCTGCCCAAGCGCGAATACATGGAGCGCGCCAAGGTGATCTGGGAGGAGCTCGGCCTGCCCACGCTCAAGCCGGAATCGCCATGGTTCGGCTATTCGCTCGGCGAATGGCCGGAAGAGATGGCCAAAGGCGCCGAGCGGGCGACGCGCGGCGAGTATTTCGAGACCGGCAAGGGACAAGAAAAACGCCGGCGCAAGGACGTGCGCATGAATACCGAAGTGCGCAATGTTGCAGAAGCGAGGCCGAAGACGGGGCGGCGGAAGAAGCGGTAGGCGGGCTCGTTCAATATTTCAGGGTGGGCAAAGCGCGGCACAACAATCGCTTGCCGCTCGACCCGCGCGTGCCCACGCGCTCATCAAATCCGCGTAGGCACGGCGCGCAGGAAGAGCGCGCCTTTGCCCATCCTGCAATTCCCTAGACGCTATTCCTTCTCGCCGGCGGGTTTCGCTCCCGGCAGTTGGCGCATGTCCTTGATCACGATCGCCTCCTTGACCTTGGCGATGATGTCCGCCGGCGCGCCAGCGATCTTGTCGACGATCCCCTGCAATTCCTCCCCGCCGATCGGATTGAAATCCATATGCGCCTCGGCTGCGGCAGCCTTGAAGGCCGGATCGGCCATGGTCTCATCGAAGGCCCGACGCAGCGCCTTGACGCGATCCGTGGGGACGTCGGGCGCAGTCAGGATCGGCCGCCCGACTGCCACATCGCCGGAGAGGATCTCCAGGATCTGCCGCTGCTCGTCATTCTGGCCGAGCTCGCTCCACAGCGGGACATCGGGCATGCCGGCTTCGCGCTTATTGCCGACCTGGAACAGGATGTTGATCTTGTGATCGCGCAGCCAATCCGGATGGGTCGATTGCAGCGAAGCCCAGGAATCGCTGCCGCGGCCATCGACCTCGCCGCGCTCGACGGCGATGTTCACGTCGCCGCCGCCCGGATAGCCGGAGATGATGCGGAATTTGGTGCCGAGCAGATTGTTGGAGACTTGCGGATAGAGCACCGACGGCGAGCTTGCGCCGGTCGCCCCGATGGACAGCACCTTTTCCTTTGCCTGCGCAATGGTCGAGACACCGGTGGCGGCGCGAACGAAGAGCAGATTATTGACCACCACCATATTGCCGATCCAGTTGAACTTGCGCACATCGAACTGCACGCCCGGCTGTCCGAGCGCCTGATCGGTGGGCGTGGTCTGGCTCAGCACCGCGAGCACGGTGCCGTCGCGCGGGGCGACCTTGAAAAGCCAGTTCGCGGCGCCGCGGCTGCCGGCGCCGGGCATGTTCTGCGGGACGATCATGGGCTTGCCCGGAATGTGATCGGGGAGAAAGCGGGCAAGCATCCGCGCATAGAGGTCGTAGCCACCGCCGGTGCCGTAGCCGATGACCAAATTGATCCGCTTGCCGCGGTAGAAATCCGAAACCGCATCGGCACGTGCGGGCGCAGCCGCCAGCGGCAGCGCGGCAACGAGCAGGATTGCAAGAGAACGTCCGATCATTCTGTTCTTCTCCATTATTGTTGTTGTTCAATTGCTACGTGATCGATACGAAAGCCTCTCACTCCTTCGCCCCGTCGGGCAGAGGGGCGGGATCGAGGGGGACGAGGCCGCGCAATACATCCCGAATTGGCACCCCACCCCGACGCTCTCCCCAATGGGGAGAGGATCGGTGAAGCGCCCACGCCCTTACAACAACCATATGCGTCAACCGTTCATCAAGGCGAAGGCCGAAAGCCCGCTCCGTAATAGGCGGACAGGTCGCTGCCAAGCCACTCGGACGGGATCACCTTGTTGCCGCCTTCCGCGATCGCCTTGCGATACAGGATGCCGCCGGCGGCCGCAAACTGGATGGCGAGACCCGAATTGTTCTTGTAGTAGAGGATGCCGCTGCTGCCGGGCGTGGCCGGAGCAACGCTGGCCTTGCCGGTGAAGATATCGCCGAGCTCGTGCACGTCAGCCCTGTTGATCACGCCTTGAGCGATCGGCTCCAACAACTCGGTCTGGTCGTTGTCGATCACGCTTTCCCAGTCGTTGATGATGATCGCCCGCGCCCGCTCATAGGTGCGGCGGTCAACCTCGGAACGCTTGTTGGTGACGTCCGAGTTCGCAATCGACACCACGAGCTGGCCATTTTGCAGCCAGCTGCCGTCGAACACCGGCGTCATGGCGGTGGTGGCGCAGCAGACCACATCGGCCCCAGTGACCACCGCGCGCGGATCGGCGACCGCTACCACCTCCATCCCGTCGCGCCGCATATCGCGCGCGAAATCCTCCCGATGCGCTTCGCTCGGGCTATAGACATTGACGCGGGTAAGTGGCCGCACCACGGCGATCGCCTCGAGCGCCGAGCGCGCCTGCTTGCCGGTTCCAAACAAGCCGAGCGTTGCGGCATCCTTGCGCGCCAGTGCGTCGACGGCCGCCGCCGTGGTGGCGCCGACCCGCATTCCGGAGAGCTGGAACTCATGCAGCAGAGCCAGCGGCTCAGCGGTCTCGATACTGTAGAGAATGACAATGCCCCAGTTGAAAGTTTTGGGATTCTCATAGAGGCGCCGGTTGTTGCTGGCGCTGGGCGGGCGGATGATCTGCGAGCCGGCGCGCACGACCGCAATCCCGGCAGAGGGCACTGCGCCGACATGGACATTGGCGAGATATTTGCGCTCCGGGTCGGGATGCTGGGCGAGGTAGCGCATGCGCGGCCGGTTGACGGCACGGCCATCCGCAAAGTCGCGAAACGCCACGCGCATCGCTTCGATGCAGTCCCGCATGGGCAGGAGCCGCCGGACGTCGTCGTCGGTTATGATGATGGTCACGCTGTCTTATGCTCCTTGATCCCTCGCACGCTGTTGTGATTGCCTTTATAGTGCTGGACATCCGTCCGATCTGCTATGCACAGTGTCGCCTAAAGTCAAACGAGGTTGGCCATGATCACCCGTCGATCCCTGCTCGAAGCTGCGGGCGCTGCCCTACTCGTGCCGACAGCCGCATTCGCCGCGGAAGAACAGCCGTTCACGCGGCAGGCATTCCAGGCCGCACAAGACGCCGGCAAGTCGATCCTGGTAGAGATACATGCGTCCTGGTGCCCGACCTGCGCGGCACAGAAGCCGATCCTCGCCAAGCTCTTTGCCCAACCCAAGTTCAAGAATCTCGCCGTGTTCCGGGTCGATTTCGACACCCAGAAGGACGAGGTGCGCGCGTTCAAGACGCGGATTCAGTCGACGCTTATTACCTTCAAAGGCTCCGAGGAGACCGCCCGCTCGGTCGGCGACACCAATGCGGATTCGATCGCGGACCTGCTCGCCCTGGCCCTCTGAGGAATGCCGGCGACGCTGAGCCTCGCCTTCCTCGCGGGCGCGCTCTCGACCCTCTCGCCCTGTGTCCTGCCGCTCATCCCCCTGGTGATCGGCTCGGCGGCCGCCGCGCATCGCTTGGGCCCGCTCGCCTTGGCGCTGGGAATGGCCGGCACCTTCGTGCTCGTCGGCCTGTTTCTCGCCACCATTGGATTTTCAGTCGGGCTCGACGGTGATGCGTTGCGGACCGCCGCCGCGGTGCTGATGATCATCATCGGCACCGTGCTGATCCTGCCATCGTTGCAATTGCGGTTGGCGACTGCGGCGGGACCAGCGAGCCGGTGGGCAGACGCCAAGATCGCGATGCGCTCGCCCTCCGGGCTGGTCGGCCAGTTTGGCGTCGGAGTCCTGCTTGGCATCGCTTGGAGCCCCTGCGTCGGGCCGACGCTCGGCGCCGCCACACTGCTGGCGAGCGAGGGTAAGGACCTCACTGAGGTAGCCGCCACCATGCTGTGCTTCGGGCTCGGCGCCGCGACACCGCTCGTCGCCGTCGGTCTCCTGTCGCGCGAGCTCATATTGAAGCTCCGCGCGCATGCGCTCGCCGCCGGCCTCGGCCTTAGAGCCGCGCTCGGGGTCGCATTCGTGCTCATCGGCGCCGCCATCGTGAGCGGGATCGACCGGCAGGTCGAAGCCGTGCTGGTCGACGCGTCACCGCGGTGGCTCACCGAGCTGACGACGCGCTTCTGACGATCAACGGATCCGCGCGACGGGCCAAGATCCCGGCAGTCGCTCAGGAAGTCGAAAACCCAAACACCGAATAGGCCGGGCAGTTGCCAATAGCTGCCGTGATGAGCGGGATTACGCCGATCCAGCCGATCCAGTTCCAACCCGTGTCCGGGAAGCCGATCGGAATGGCGAAAGCGATCAACGCGACCCCAACCAGAACGCGCAAGACGCGATCGAGAGTGCCTACATTGACTGGCATGGTGCCCTCCATCTTTCAAAAGGAAACCATTGCTCCCGGCGGCGGAGCCCGCATTGATTCAAGTCAAGCATCGCAAGCACGGCAAGGTGATCGCCTCACGGCCATTAAAGCCCCCCCCTTCTGCCATGCCCTGGCGGCTTATTGCGCAGGCAGCCGAACGCGCCGGGCGCTTGTTCTTTCTCGCCCAAGCCTCAAGAGTCTTGAGCGCAACGTCTTGCGCTCTCCGGCATCCGGCCCACGCGCAAGGCGGTGATCGGAGGCGTCGAATGGGGGGCCAAGAGGCGCGCACCCGATGGCTCGAGGCTGTGGGCGAGCTCGGACACGCGGGCGTTAGCCGTCATTCAATCGCGTGGAGAAGCAGCACCTCATCCTCCGGCGTCAGGCCGGCGACGTCGTCGGGGTCCGCCGCGAGCGCTTCGTACAGCGCGCCGGCGGCGTTGCGCAGTGCATCCCGGCGCGAGCCAGCCGGCAAGGCAGAGGCGGTTCCGGCCAGTTCAGCGAGGATCTCGGCAAACAGCGCAGCGTGAACTTGCAAGCGCACGGATTTGCGCTCGTCGGCTTCGCCCCCACTGTCCAGCGAGAGCGAAATCCCCGCTTCGTCAGCATGGGCGACGAACTGCGCAGATTGATCGAATGTCTCGATAAAGAACCGGCCAGGATATTCGAGCACAATCTCCGCCTTGTCAGGAACAGGCTTGCTCATGGCTTCCGCGCCTCCGCGATCTGTCCTCCCAGCTGGACACTGCCCTAGAACAGCCGGGCGCCAGGCGACATGATCTGGATCAATTGCCGCCGCGTGCTTCTCGAACGTTCGGCGAGCAGCATTCATGAAGCTCGAGCTCCACGCCCTCATTGACCGCGAGCCAGACGTCGCATCGTGCGGTCTCAGTCGCGAGATGGTCTGCCTGCAAGGCGATGTGTTGAGCGACAACTCGAAGGCGCAGAACGCCTCGATCCTACGACGGCCGGCCCTTAAAACCGCCGGCGTGGGAATTGACAGATGTCGCAGCAAAACGGCAGAGTTACCTTCTATTTGTGCGTATAGGAGCTGTCACAGTACGGCGGCGCACGGAAGTTGTGAGAGGGAAGCTAGGGAGGATGACAATGGTTAACCGTAGCACGCTTTGGGTTGTGGCAGTGGCAGCGTTGGGCCTGATGCTGCCGGTCTCCGGCCACACTCAGAATGCCCAGCAACGGCCCGCGGGCGCCGACCAGAAGCCGGCTACCCCGCCGGCTCCGCCGAAGCCGATGAAAGAAGCCATCATCGGCAGCTGGTCGCTCCTCATCGACGATGCGGTGAAGGAGGACGGCACCCACGTACCCAATTTCGGACCTAATCCCGAAGGCATCGCCATGTTCGGACCCGACGGTCGCTTCGCCGTCATGGTGATGCGTTCCGGCCGGCCCAAGTTTGCGGCCAACTCCCGGACCCAGGGAACGGCGGATGAAAACAAGGCGACCGTGACCGGCTCGAACGCGTTCTTCGGCACTTATGTGGTTAACGAGGCCGACAAGAGCCTCACGATGCGGATCGAAGGCTCGACCTATCCGAACCTGGAAGGGACGACGCAGAAGCGGACCATCACCTCGCTGACCGCGGGTGACGAGATCACCTGGATGAACCCGGCCACGCGCGGCGAAACCGCCTGGAAGTGGAATAAATAACTAGACTGAGAGTCCACTTCTCTCAACACAGCCGGTAGAGCGGGTACGGGTTTCTGGAAATCGACCCGCTCTATCAGGTCGGAAGTGGGGTCCGCCGGCCAAAGGCCGCGGGCTCGCGCAGGGAAGCGCCGCCAGGGCGCGATCGGCGGAGTTTTGCGAAATTCCCGTACCGCCGCGCTGCGAGTCTTCTAGTGCCGCCGATTTGAAGTTCCTGCTACCGCTGCGGCAAACCCTTTCAGGAACTTCAAATCGAAAAGCAGCACTAGAATCATGTGCTTGCTAGTGCCCCTGTCTTTCCGAAGCTCCTGTCAAAGGGGGCCGCCATGTATTACGAGCTTCGGAAGGCGGGCACTGGTGCGCTGGATACCAGGCGCAGGCGCGGCAAGTGTCCGCGCCCCCTCGTGGGACGACGGTGCGCGGCTGCCGCTCTCCATAACTTGCAAACTTTGCCAATTGTCCGGAACCCATCTGGCGGATGGCGATTGGTGGAGAACGCCGCCATGATCGAGCCGTCCTCCTCGCGGCAGACCGTTCTGCGCGACCGCCCCGCGTTCAGCCGGCTCAATGGTTGAAGCTCGTATCAAAGGGTCGCACGCTGCATCACGAACTTCGGAAGCAGGGGCAGTAAGGCAAGTAGGAGCCAGCCATGAAAGCACGCGATGTGATGTCCGCGCGGGTGATATCGATCGAGAGCGATGCGCCAATCACCCGGGCGGCCGGCCTGATGCTGCAGAATCGCATCAGCGGCTTGCCCGTGGTCGATCAGAAGGGTGCGCTGGTGGGGGTGGTGACCGAGGGCGATTTCCTGCGCCGTGGCGAGATCGGCACCGAGCGGCGTCGCAATCGTTGGCTCGAATTCCTCATCGGGTCGGGGCGGCTCGCCGACGAGTATGTTCGTGCCCGCGGCCGCAAAGTGGCAGACGTGATGACGCACCATCCGGTCACTGCGACCGAGGACACGCCGCTCGAAGAAGTCGTTCGTCAGATGGAGCGGCATCGGATCAAACGGCTGCCGATTATTCGCGATGGTGCGCTCGTCGGCATCATCACCCGCGCCAACATCATGCATGCGCTGGTCAGCCTGGAGACTCAACCCACGCCGGCCAGCGACGACGCCGGCATTCGTCAGCAAATTCTCGACGAATACGCCAGGCAATCCTGGGCGCCAATGATCAATGTGCTGGTGCGCAACGGCGTGGTCGAATTGTGGGGAGCCATAACCGACGAGCGAGAGCGCGTTGCACTCAAAGTCGCCGCGGAGAACGTGCCCGGGGTCAAGATGGTGCACGACCATCTGGTCTGGATCGAACCCAATTCCGGCTTCGTGATCCAATCCGGGGAGGACGAAGCACGAGCGCGGAGCTCCTAGAAGCGCTTCAGTCCGCCCGGTTCTTGCTGCTCGGCTATCATCTCTTCGCGGCCATTACCGGAGCCGGCTGTGTGCTCTGCATCACCAAGTCCTTGGAACACCCGAGCCCGAATGATACGCGGACTTCTGCATTGAACGCGCCGCATCAACAGGGCTATGCGGCAGCAAGCATCGCCCGAACGTCGCGCAGCGCGATAAGATAGCCGGTGTGCCAAGCGAGGCGCTCGTACAATCCTTCATCGGCGCTGGCGGAGACGCGATCGCCGGCGCTGTTTTCGCGCAACCACTGCGTCAGGCTGTCGATATTGGCATCGAGCTCGCGCTCGATGCTTTGCGTCTCAAGGCTCGTCGACACACTGTATGACATTTGCTTCCCCCTTGTTCGTCGAGATCAGCTATGGGCGGCATCCCTTGATTTTTGGTAAGTCCGCCGTCCTGCGGAGAAACGCCCGCACGATGATGATCGGCATGAAAAACAATTGATTATCAACGGGCGAGGGCCGGCGCGCGGCGCGGTAGTAAGGTACTGATACGGAACTTGTGGGCGCATGCAAACAGCATGGTCGCGCAAAGCTCACCGCGGAAGACCTCTCTCCATGAACACGCTGTCAGACGACGGCGGCCTGTTAGACGACGGCGGCCGGATTGGGGACGATTTGCTGTCCGAGCTGGCGAGCCAGTCGGCGCAGCATGCGGTGTTTGGTTTCCAATACCTTCGCCTCGTA
>DATGLV010000031.1:0-160628 GCA_035293945.1 Xanthobacteraceae bacterium
CATCGCGGAGGTGACGACGGCGGTCGCGCGCGGCGACCTGTCGCGCAAGATCACGGTGGACGTGAAGGGCGAGATCCTCGAGCTCAAGAACACCATCAACACCATGGTCGACCAGCTCAACGGCTTCGCCGGCGAGGTGACGCGCGTCGCGCGCGAGGTCGGCACCGAGGGCAAGCTCGGCGGCCAGGCGGTGGTGCCGGGGATCGCCGGTACCTGGAAGGATCTCACCGACTCGGTGAACTCCATGGCGGGCAACCTCACCGCGCAGGTGCGCAACATCGCCGAGGTGGCGACCGCGATCGCCAACGGCGACCTGTCGCGCAAGATCACGGTCGACGTCCGCGGCGAGATCCTGCTGCTCAAGGAAACGCTCAATACCATGGTCGACCAGCTGCGCTCGTTCGCGGGCGAGGTGACGCGCGTGGCGCGCGAGGTCGGCACCGACGGGCGTCTCGGCGGGCAGGCGGTGGTGCCGGGCGTCGCCGGCACCTGGAAGGATCTCACCGACAACGTCAATCTGCTGGCGGCGAACCTCACGACCCAGGTGCGCAACATCGCGGAGGTCACGACCGCGGTCGCGCGCGGCGACCTGTCGCGCAAGATCACGGTGGACGTCAAGGGCGAGATCCTCGAGCTCAAGGACACCATCAACACGATGGTCGACCAGCTCAATGCCTTCGCCGGCGAGGTGACGCGCGTCGCGCGCGAGGTCGGCACCGAGGGCAAGCTCGGCGGCCAGGCGCAGCTCAAGGGCGTGGCAGGCACCTGGAAGAATCTCACCGACTCGGTGAACTCCATGGCCTCGAACCTCACCGGCCAGGTGCGTAACATCGCCGAGGTGGCGACCGCGGTGGCGCAGGGTGACCTCTCCAAGAAGATCACCGTGACGGTGTCAGGCGAGATCCTCGAGCTCAAGGAGACCATCAACACGATGGTCGATCAGCTCAACGCCTTCGCCTCGGAGGTGACGCGCGTTGCCCGCGAGGTCGGCACCGAAGGCCGCCTCGGCGGCCAGGCGCAGGTCCCCGGCGTCGCCGGCACCTGGAAGGACCTGACCGACAGCGTCAACTCGATGGCCGGCAACCTCACCGGTCAGGTGCGCAACATCGCCGAGGTGGCGACCGCCATCGCCAATGGCGACCTGTCGCGCAAGATCACCGTCGACGTGCGCGGCGAGATCCTTCAGTTGAAGGAAACGCTCAACACCATGGTCGACCAGCTCAACCGCTTCGCGGGCGAGGTGACGCGCGTGGCGCGCGAGGTCGGCACCGAAGGCCGCCTCGGCGGCCAGGCCAACGTCCCCGGCGTCGCCGGCACCTGGAAGGACCTGACCGACAGCGTCAACTCCATGGCCGGCAATCTGACCGCACAGGTCCGCAACATCGCCGAAGTCACCACCGCAGTCGCGCGCGGCGACCTCTCGCGCAAGATCACCGTGGACGTGAAGGGCGAAATCCTCGAGCTGAAGAACACCATCAACACCATGGTGGACCAGCTCAACGCCTTTGCCTCGGAAGTCACCCGCGTCGCGCGCGAGGTCGGCACCGAGGGCAAGCTCGGCGGCCAGGCCCAGGTGCCGGAAGTCGCGGGCACCTGGAAGGACCTGACCGACAACGTCAACTTCATGGCCTCGAACCTGACGGCGCAGGTCCGCAACATCGCCGAGGTCGCCACCGCGATCGCCGGCGGCGACCTGTCCAAGAAGATCACCGTGGACGTGCGCGGCGAAATCCTGCTGCTCAAGGACACCTTGAACACGATGGTGGAACAGCTGCGCTCCTTCGCCGCCGAAGTGACGCGCGTGGCGCGCGAGGTCGGCACCGAGGGACGCCTCGGCGGTCAGGCCGTGGTGCCCGGGGTCGGCGGCACCTGGAAGGACCTGACCGACAACGTCAACCTGCTGGCCGCGAACCTGACCACGCAAGTCCGCAACATCGCCGAAGTCACCACCGCGGTCGCGCGCGGCGACCTCTCGCGCAAGATCACCGTGGACGTGAAGGGCGAGATCCTGGAGCTGAAGAACACCATCAACACCATGGTGGACCAGCTCAATGCGTTCGCCGGCGAAGTGACGCGCGTGGCGCGCGAAGTCGGCACCGAAGGCAAGCTCGGCGGCCAGGCGCAGGTGCCGGGCGTCGCCGGCACCTGGAAGGACCTGACCGACACCGTGAACTTCATGGCCGCAAATCTGACCGAGCAGGTGCGCGGCATCGTCAAGGTGGTCACGGCCGTGGCCAATGGCGACCTCAAGCAGAACCTGACCGTGAAATCGAAGGGCGAGGTGGCGGCCCTCGCCGAGACCATCAACAACATGACAGAGACGCTCGCGACCTTCGCCGATCAGGTGACCAGCGTCGCCCGCGAGGTCGGCGTTGAAGGCCGCCTCGGCGGACAGGCCAACGTGCCCGGCGCCGCCGGCACCTGGAAGGATCTGACCGGCAACGTCAATCTTCTGGCGGCGAACCTGACGTCGCAGGTGCGCGCGATCGCCGAGGTCGCGACCGCCGTGACCAAGGGCGATCTCACCCGCTCGATCCAGGTCGATGCGCGCGGGGAAGTGGCGGAGTTGAAAGACAACATCAACACCATGATCACCAACCTGCGGCTCACCACCGACCTCAACACCGAGCAGGATTGGCTGAAGACGAATCTCGCCCGCTTCACCAACATGCTGCAGGGCCAGCGCGACCTCACCACTGTCGGCCGGCTGCTGCTCAGCGAGCTGACCCCGCTGGTGAACGCGCATCGGGGCGTGATCTACCAGGTCGAGAACGAGGAAAACCCACGAATGCACCTGCTCGCCTCCTATGCCGGCGACAGCGACCATCCGCATCCGCAGGTGCTGCAATTCGGCGAGGGCCTGGTCGGCCAGTGCGCGATCGACAAGCGCCAGCGGCTCGTCGCGGACATCCCGTCCGACACCGTGCCGATCCGCTCGGCAATGCTGCGTGTGGTCCCGAAGAACCTCGTGGTGCTGCCGGTGCTGTTCGAGAACCAGGTCAAGGCGGTGATCGAGCTCGCCTCGCTGTCGAGCTTCACCACCTCCCAGATGACCTTCCTGGAGCAGCTGACCGATTCCATCGGCATCGTGCTCAACTCGATCGAAGCGACGATGCAGACCGAGGGCCTGCTCAAGCAGTCGCAACAGCTCGCCGGCGAGCTGCAGGCGCAGCAACGTGAGCTGCAGCAGACCAATGAGCAGCTCGAGCAGAAGGCGCAGCAGCTGGCGGAACGCAACGTGGAGGTGGAGCGCAAGAATCAGGAAATCGAGCAGGCGCGGCGCGCAGTCGAGGAAAAGGCCACCGAGCTTGCGCTGACATCGCGCTACAAGTCGGAATTCCTGGCGAACATGTCGCACGAGCTGCGCACGCCGCTCAACAGTATCTTGATCCTCGGCCAGCAGCTCACGGAGAATCCCGAAGGCAACCTGACCGGAAAGCAGGTCGAGTTCGCGCGCACGATCCATGCGGCAGGGACCGACCTTCTGAACCTGATCAGCGACATTCTCGACCTGTCGAAGATCGAGTCCGGCACGGTGACGGTGGAGGCCGAGGACATCCTGTTCTCCAACCTGCTCGATATGGTGGCGCGTCCATTCCGCCACGAGGCCGAGACCCGGCAGCTCTCCTTCGACGTGCATATCGATGCCAATCTTGGTCGCAGCATCGTGACGGATTCCAAGCGCCTGCAGCAGGTGCTGAAGAATCTCCTGTCCAATGCCTTCAAATTCACGGCGCAGGGCGGCGTGCGCCTCAATGTGACGGCGGCGGCCGGCGGCTGGAGCGCCGAGCATCCGGTGCTCAACCAGGTCCCGGCCGTCGTGGCATTCGAGGTCGTGGATACCGGCATCGGCATCCCGCCCGAGAAGCAGAAGATCATTTTCGAGGCATTCCAGCAGGCCGATGCGAGCACCAGCCGCAAGTACGGCGGCACCGGGCTTGGCCTCGCGATCAGCCGCGAGCTCTCAAACCTGTTGGGCGGTGAAATTCACCTGCGCAGCTCGCCCGGCGTGGGCAGCGCCTTCACTCTGTTCCTGCCGCTGCGCTATGTCGGTCCTTCCACGGCATTGCGCCCGGTAGCGGAGGCGCGGACAGGCGTCGCGCCGCAGGCCGGCGTGGCGATCGCGGCGCCGGAACGCCCGATCGAGCAGATCCCCGATGATCGGCTGGCCATCCAACCGGGCGATGTTATCCTCCTGATCGTCGAGGACGATCCGCATTATGCCCGCATCATGGTCGAGCTGGCGCGCAACAATGGGTTCAAGGCCCTCTTGGCCATGCGTGGCGACGATGCGCTCGAGCTCGCCAAGCAATATCAGCCGACTGCGGTGTCGCTCGACGTCTTCCTGCCCGACATGCTGGGTTGGAACGTGCTGAGCCAGCTCAAGCAGAACCCGCTGACCCGGCACATTCCGGTGCAAATGATCACCCTCGACGAGGACCGTCAGCATGGCCTCGCCCGCGGAGCCTTCTCCTTCATCGTCAAGCCGACGACCCCGGACGGCATCGCCGATGCGCTGGCCAGGATCAAGGAATTCGCCAGGCCGCGCCGCAAGCGTCTCCTGGTGGTGGAGGACAACAAGGCCGAGCAGCTCAGCATTCGCGAGCTCCTGGGCTACGACGACATCGAGATCGTGACTGCCGGCACCGGCATCGAAGCTTTGTCGAAGATGCGCAACGAGGCCTGCGATTGCGTGGTGCTCGATCTGCGGCTGCCCGATATGTCGGGCTTCGAGGTGCTCGAGCATATGCGGGGCGATGCGGCGCTAGCGGACGTACCGGTCGTTGTCTTCACCGGCCGCGAATTGTCAGCCGAGGAGGATGCGCAACTCCACACCATGGCACGCAGCATCGTGGTCAAGGGCGTGGAATCGCCGGAACGCCTGCTCGACGAGACGGCGCTGTTCCTGCATCGCGTGATCACCGAACTGCCGGCCGAGAAGCAGCGGATGCTCGAGCGGCTCAACTCGTCGGACGAGGACCTCGTCGGCCGCAAGGTGCTGCTTGTGGACGATGACTCGCGCAATATCTTCGCGCTTTCGAGCGTCCTTGAGCGGCGCGGCATGCAGGTCCTGACGTCGACCACGGGAAGCGAGGCGATCGAGCTGATCGAATCCACGCCCGATCTCGCCATCGTGCTGATGGACATAATGATGCCCGAGATGGATGGCTATCAGACGATCGAGAAGATCAGAAGGAGCCCGGCCTATCGCCGTCTGCCGATTATCGCGCTGACCGCCAAGGCCATGAAAGGCGACCGCGAGAAGTGCCTCGAAGCTGGGGCTTCCGACTATCTGGCCAAGCCGGTCAACACCGAGCAGCTATTGTCTTCGCTGCGGATGTGGCTCCATCGCTGAGCGGGCAAAAACGATGGCTGTGTACGACAAGGTCAATGTTCTGTTGGTGGACGACCAGCCGGCGAAGCTGTTGTCCTATGAGGTGATACTGCAGGAGCTCGGCGAAAATCTGATCAAGACGTCCTCGGCCCGCGAAGCATTCGAATGCCTGCTGAAGAATGATGTCGCGGTCGTTCTGGTCGACGTCTGCATGCCGGAGCTCGATGGGTTCCAGCTGGCGGCGATGATCCGCGATCATCCTCGCTTTCAGAAGACAGCCATCATCTTCATCTCCGCGATTCACCTGACCGATGTCGACCGGTTGCGCGGTTACGAGATGGGGGCGGTCGATTATGTGCCGGTTCCGGTTGTCCCGGAGGTGCTGCGTGCCAAGGTGCGGGTCTTTGCCGAGCTGTTTCGCAAGACCCGTCAGCTGCAGCAACTCAATCTCGAGCTCGAGCGGCGCGTGGCCGAGCGCACCGCCGAGCTCAAATCCTCGACTGCGCGCCTGCTGCAAAGCGAGCAGCTGCGCAGCCTGGCGCTGGCTGCCGGCCAGATGGGTTCGTGGGACTGGGACGCGGTCAGCGGGAATTTTTCCTGGGACGAGGGTCAGTACCACATCTTCGGCGTCGATCCCAAGCGCTTCTCGCTCACGCCCGAAAGCGTGCGCGCCCTGATTCATCCGGAGGATTGGCAGCGCCTCAGGGCGGCGCTGGCGGGCGTAAATGAGCACGGGCAGACGTTCCAGACCGAGTTCCGGGTTTGCCGCCCCAACGGAGAGATGCGCTGGTGCATCGGCGCCGCCGCCGCCAGCATCGATGCCAATCGCCGTGTCGTGGGCTTGAGCGGCGTGACAGTCGATATCACCGATCGCAAGAGCGCCGAAGAGAGGCAGAATCTGCTCGTGCGGGAGGTCGATCACCGCGCCCGCAATGCGCTGGCGGTGGTGCAATCCATCATTCGGCTGACGCGGGCGGAGTCCAAGGAGGCCTATATCGACGCGGTCGAAGGCCGCATCACCGCGCTGTCACGCGCCCATGTGCTGTTGTCGCAATCGAGGTGGCAGGGGGCCAATCTCGGCCGAATTCTCGATGAGGAGCTTGCTCCTTACCGCCGCAGTGAGGGCGACAGGATCGTGGCCTCTGGGCCCGAAGTGTTTCTTGACCCGGCGACCGCACAGATCCTCGCTCTCACCCTGCACGAGCTCGCCACCAATGCGGCCAAGTACGGGGCCCTGTCTTCTTCCTCCGGCCGCGTGGCGCTGACTTGGCAGCTGGGTCCCAACCATCTCAGCATGCGGTGGACGGAAACCGGCGGTCCCGTTGTCCGCGTGCCGGTCACCGAGGGCTACGGCACGCGCGTCATCGGCGCCAGCGTCGAACGCCAGCTCGACGGGAGCGCCATCTTCGACTGGCGACCGGAGGGCTTGTCCTTCACCATGACGATCCCGCTCGGAGAAAAATCAAGCCCCGCTGGAGCTAAGCCCGATGCACGTGCGCCGCACGACGACGCTGCCACGCCCAGGCGCGGGCTCGCGCTGGGAAACAGGCTCCTCCTGGTCGAGGATGAGGCGCTTACCGGCATGATGATGAGCGACATGCTGACAGACCTCGGCTTCGAGGTGATCGGCCCATTCGCACGGGTGGCCGACGCGCTGGCTGCGGCCGGGCGCGAAGATTTTCAGGCTGCCGTTCTCGACGTCAACCTCGACGGCGAGATGGTCTATCCGGTCGCGGAAGCGATCCTGGCCCGCGGCGTGCCGTTTGTTTTCGTGACCGGATACGGCGCCGAGGGGATTGATCGCCGGTTCGCGCAGATCCCGGTCCTGCAAAAGCCGATTGAGCGGCAAATGTTGCAGAGCGCCTTTGTCAACTCCGCCCGTCGCGCCCCCGAATCGGTGGGAGGCTGAGGGGCTAGAGATCGCATCACGGGAGATAGCCGGCGGCGCGGAACCAGGAAATCGCGTCGGCGATTCCCTCCCGGTAGGGCCGCGACACATAGCCCAGATCGCGCCGCGCCTTGGCATCGGAAAAGAACATATGCACATGCGCCATACGCAGCCCGTCACGGGTGGCGAATGGTTCGCGACCCGTCAAGCGGGCCCATAGCTCAGCGCCCCACGCGATCGGGTAGACCGCCGCGAGAGGGAGCCGCAGCCGGGGCGGCGACCGTCCCACGATCTGGGCAATATCAGCCAGCATGCTGGCAAGATGGACATTCTCCCCGCCCAGAATGTATCGCTCGCCGATTTTCCCCCGATGCAACGCCGCCAAGTGGCCGGCCGCCACGTCATCGACATGGACGAGGTTGAGCCCGGTGTCGACGAAGCCGGGCATTCGGCCGCGCGCGGCTTCCACGATAATTCGACCGGTCGGAGTCGGCTTGACGTCGCGTGGACCGATCGGAGTTGAGGGGTTCACGACGACGGCCGGCAGACCTTGGCGCACCACCATCTCGTGCACGAGGCGCTCTGCCAGCACCTTGCTTTTCTTGTAGGCGCCCACCGCCTCGTCGGGAGGGAGCAGGCGGCTCTCATCTGCCGGCTTGCCGTCGCCGTGCCCGATCGTGGCTACGCTGCTCGTGTAGACGATTCGCTCGACCCCGGCCCGCAGCGCCTCCTGCATCAGCGTCCGGGTCCCCTCGACATTGTTGCGCACGATATCGTCCGGTACAGGGGCCCAAAGCCGATAGTCTGCCGCCGCGTGGATCAGGTAACGAACACCGCGCAGTGCTGCCGCTACGGCAGCGCCGTCGCGCAGATCACCGAGCGCGATTTCGTCCTCGCGATGAATGTTGATGCGCGGGCTGGTAGAGCGGACCAGCACGCGGACAGCATAGCCGGCGGCGCGAGCGCTGTTGGCGATTGCGGCGCCGAGAAATCCGCTGGCGCCGGTAACGAGGATCAGGTCGCGCGCGCTGCCTTCTGGTTCTGCTGCCATCGCCCAATCCAAGATGCGTAAGTGGAATTCCGAAATCGGATTGCACTTTTCCTGAAAATGCGTCTACTGCCATATCCAGGGGAAGTCGTCGATCCAGCGATTACGCCTTGGCACGGGAAATGCTTCTCCGGTGCACGGCATTGGGGTCGGTCTGGAACTGATGGGGATTGGGCGGGAGCGATGGATGTCCGATTGATCGCCGTGGTGGGCTTGGCTTTCGAAGCTCGGATCGCGGCGGGGCCAGGAGTCCGTGTCATCTGCAGCGGCAACGGCAAGGATTTGGCGGCTTCGCTTTCGCGGGCGATTTCCGAGGGCGCGACCGGTGTTATGAGCTTCGGGGTGGCGGGCGGGCTTTCCCCGACGCTTGAACCCGGCACCTGCATCATCGGGTCCGGCATATTGTTCGGGAATGATCGCATAAGCCGGATCAACACGGATCACGACTGGTCGCAAAAGCTGTTGCAGACTATTCCGGGCGCGGTTCGCGGGCTCCTGCTCGGCGTCACCGAGCCGGTAATCGATCCGCGGGCCAAGGCAGCACTCTACATGGAAACCGGCGCCATCGCGGTCGATATGGAATCCCATGTGGTCGGAGGGGTGGCGGCTGCGCATGGCATTCCCATGGCGGCGGTTCGGGTCATCGCCGATCCGGCGGCGCGGGCAATTCCTGCTTCGGCTTTGGCGGCCATGCGTCCCAATGGGACTACTGACGTACCGGCTATGATCTGGTCGATGCTGAAGCGGCCGACCGACTTTCCGGCGGTGGTGCGAACCGCGCTCGACGCGCGTGCCGCGCGCGCCACGCTGGTGCGCGGCCGGCGATTGCTGGAGCCAGGTCTCGGCATTCACTTTGCCAGACGCGAGACCGCCCCGGCCGCCAACACTCTGCCGGTGCCGCTGCCGGCCTGATGTGGGGTCACGGCCGTCTGGCCAGTGCCTGCGTGATCGCCTTCCCCAGATCGCTCCTGCGGTTCCTTGTAGCGGCTGCCGGCGCGAAAACGCCGGCATCGCTCGCGTCAGATCCGCCGCGCGGTCAGCCGCCTGCGCCATGCGCGACGCAGTCCCGGTGTTAGGATGGGCGAGATGACGGATGATAAGTCCATTGAGATCAAGACTGTCGAGGCCGGCTCGCCGCTGATGGCGGAGATCCTCGACTTGCGCGCCGAAGTGTTCGTGCTTGAGCAGGGCGTCCCGCCTGAGCTCGAGCTGGATGGACTGGACGAACAGGCGATGCACCTTGCGGCAATCCGCGATGGCGCGATCGTGGGGACACTGCGCCTGTTGCAGGACCATGGCGCGGCGAAGATCGGCCGCGTCGCGGTGCGGGCCGCATTGCGGCAGAATGGAATTGGCCGCAGGCTCATGCAGCGCGCAGAGACAATCATTTCCGACCGCGGATTCCGCGATATCCTCCTGCATGCGCAGATCACAGTCGCGGGGTTCTACCGTCGGCTGGGTTATGTCGAAGAGGGCGACAGGTTCGATGAGGCGGGAATTGCCCACATCGCGATGCGCAAGAGGATTGTTTGAGCGCGCCTGCTAGTACGGCCGCAAGAATCGATAGCCTTTTGCTTTCATGCATTGCTTGGTCGGATTGCCGATGGCGAGGCTGTCATCGCCGATTGCCGCTTGGCATTGCGCCAGGTCGCGCGCGAACTTGGATGTCGGAACCGCTTCCAGGCTGACGACATCGGGTACGCAGGCGCCAACGCAAAGTGCGGCCATGAGCATCAACATGAGCGTCAAGGCCTTTGCGCGCATGGTTCCCCTCCCGCCGACGGGCCATTTTCCGCCATCGTTCTTCCGATGGCAATGACCCTCGACGTCAACCCACAAGCGGCGACATGCGCACGTCGACGGCGCGCACTCCCTCGCCCTTCGCGCACACGATCAGCGGATTGATCTCGATATCGGCGAGGAGATGCCGATGCTCGAGATAGAAGTCCGAGAGCCCGCACATCGCTGTCGTCAAGGCGTCGACATCGGCAGGCGGCCGCCCGCGGAAGCCTTCCAGTAACTTCGCGACCTTGAGCTCGCCGAGCATGTCGCGCGCGTCCTGCGGCGTGATCGGCAGCAGCCGGCAGGCGACATCCTGCACGAGTTCGACCAGAATGCCGCCGGCGCCGACCGCCAAAAGCGGTCCGAACAGAGGATCAAGACGGGCCCCGACAATGATTTCGGTGCCCTCGGCCATCTCCTGCACCAGGAATCCATCAAGCGAGGCATCCGGTGCGGCTTTGTGGATCAACGTGGCGAGCGCAGCCGCCTCGCGCTCGACCTCTTCCGGTGATTTGAGATTGAGGCGCACGGCACCGAGCTCGGTCTTATGGCTGATCGCGGCGGACACGATCTTGAGCGCGACCGGAAAGCCGATGCTGGCCGCGATCTTCGCCGCCTCCTGTGGCGAGGATGCCACCCCGTTTCGGGGCGGAGTTAGCCCATGATCGGCCAGCGCAGCCTCAAAGGCAGCGCCTTGCAGCTTCCGCGCGTCACCGCGCGCTGGCGGCAGGCGCGGAATGTGCCGCCCCCGCCGCGCCCCATAGAAAGCCAGCGCTGAGAGCGCGCGGATGGTTTGTGGCAGCCCCATCAAATACGGGAAGCCGACCTGATCTTGGAATTCTACAGCCGGCTTCTCGACCGGAAAGTTCATGCGCACGAAGGCGATGACCGGCTTGTCGGTGCTTTGCGAGATGCTGCGCAGCAGGGCCGGGTCGCGTGCACGCTTGCCGCTCGGCAAGGTGCTGCCCCACGCCAAGATGTCGACATTGGGATCGGCCGCCACGGCGCGGCAAAGCTCGGCCGATTCTGCTTCACCGCCCGGATTGCCGGCGTCGAGTGGATTTTTCAACGCGAGCTCCGGTGAAACCAGAGGGCGAAGCCGCGCCTTGATCGCTGCATCGAAGTCCGGCGTGGCGAGGGTGCCCATCTCGTCGAGATAATCATAGAGCAAGTCGACGGTGCCCCCTGAGGTCGTGACCCAGCCAACACGGTTGCCCTTCGGCAGGCGCCCGTTCTGGAACGCGAGCGTCATCTCGATCATGTCGTCGAGCGTTGGACAGATCACTATGCCATAGCGCTCGCACATGGCCGCAAACGCCGCATAGTCGCCGGCGATCGCGCCCGTGTGCGAGCGCGCGCTGTCGCGCGATTTCTGCGACTTGCCGGTCTTGATGGCGATGATCGGCTTGCCGACCGCAAGCGCCTTCGCGGCTGCCGCCATGAACTGCTGTGGCCGCCTGATGCCCTCGATGAACAGCGTGATCACGCGTGTGTGCACATCCGCGACCAGGAAATTGATGTAGTCGGCGAGGTCGAGATTGATCTCGTTGCCGCTCGAGATCATGTAGCTGAACTTTACACCGCGCTGTGCGCCGACCTGACCGAGATATTGCAGCGTGCCGCCCGATTGCGTGACCAGGCCGACCGAGCCCGGCGGCAGCTGGCAGAGCTCCGTGTTGGGATAGCCGAAGTACTTTTCGCGCAGCGCATTGGCGCCCATGCAATTGGGACCGCAGACGACGAGGCCGCTTCTCTCGATCAAAGCTTTCAGTGTGGCGCCGCGGGCGACGATTTCCGGATCCTCGCCTTCGCCGATCTGGCTCGCATAGATGGTGGCGCTCTTCAGCCCGGCCTTGACCCCCGTCTCCACCACCGCCTGAACTGCGGAAGCCGGCACGATCACCAGCGCATGATCTGCCGGTTCCGGCAGGGAAGCGAGATCCGGGTAACAGCGGCTGCCCCACACTTCATCGACGCGCGGATTGACCGGATAGACTTTGCCCGGATAGCCGAACCGACGCAGGTTATGGAAGATCTGCGTTGCCCATTTGCCGCGCTCGGATGCACCTACGATCGCAACCGAGCGCGGATTGAGCAATGGGAGTGGCGACCTGAATGCCTGATCGGCGGCTTGCTCGGGCAACGGATCGGTCCTCCTGCGGCGCGCCGGATTTGCTCCGGGCCGCGCAGTTCGTGCAGGAGCCGCGCGTTCGGTGTCAAGATCACGGTCAGGAGTGAAATCACATCGCATGCCGCCGGGACTAACGCATGTTCCGATCGAAAAGACTCACTCCCGTCGTCACCCGCGGGCATAGCCCGTCGAAGACGGGCGTAAGACGCCCTGATGACCCGCGGGTCCATCTTTTTCGCAAGAAGATGGATTGCCGGGCTTGACCCACGGCAACGACGCTGAAGTGGATCAATTCGACCGGGAACCGCCTTAGCGGCCGCGCCCTCGCCATGTGCTCGCGATCAGGCCGCCGGCAATCAACAGCGCAATGACCGGAACAGCAAGCAGCAAGGTACCGAGCATGATCGCGAGCGTCGCACCCGCGAACAATCCGATCAGCAGCGCAATGCCGACAAAGCTCCATGGTCCGAGCTTGGCGACGAAGATGCGGCTCTCGCCGCGCTCCCTGCCGGCAAACCAGTTCGGACCGGCCTGATAGGTGTCGCGGCGTCCGCGCGACGGCGGAATGATCTCCGGCTCGTAACGGGGTTGCTCCGGCTTGATAGTGCGTTCGCGTGCCATGTCGCGCCTCTTTGGTTTGCGCCTCTTTGGTTCGCGCCTGCTTGGCTTTCGCCTCTCGATCTAACCCGGGAGGGTAAGCGGCGAATGGGGAGACTTAGAGGCGATCTCCTCCCGAAGCTTCATTCGCGCCTAGCCACAATCCTCTATTCTGCAGCGTGGCTCACCCGCCAGATGGTGCCGTTGCCATCCTCGGAAAAGATAAGGGCGCCGTCCTTGGTCTGCGCGACGCCGACCGGCCGGCCCCAGACGGATGTATCGTCGATAACAAAACCGGTGATGAAATCTTCGTATTCGCCGGTTGGCGCGCCGTCCTTCACGATCACCCGGATGATCTTGTACCCGGTACGGGTCGCACGGTTCCAGGAGCCATGCAGCGCCACAAATGCGTTGCCTTTGAAATCGGCTGGGAACTGGTCCCCGGTGTAGAACATCATTTGCAGTGGCGCCGAATGCGGTTGAACGAGCACGTCCGGAATGATGACCTTGTCCTTCAGGTCGGGGCGTTCACCGGCATGACGCGGATCTTCGTGCGCTCCCATGTAGTACCAGGGCCAGCCGTAGAATCCGCCTTCGCGGACGCGAGTCACATAGTCAGGCGGGAGATTGTCGCCCATCCCGTCGCGCTCGTTGGTCGCGCACCAGGGGTCGCCGGTAGCCGGATTGATCGCCAAGCCGACGCAGTTGCGAATTCCAACCGCATATATCCGGCCGTTCTGGCCCTCTGTATTGAATACAAGCACGTCGGCGCGTTCCGCATCGTTGCCCCAAGCGGCACCGGCGGGCCTGTCTTCTTCCCAACGCTTCACCGCCGCAGCATCGAGGCGGCCCATGCCCTCCGCATCGTTGGTGGCCGACCCTACGGAAATGTACATTCGCATTCCGTCCTTGGAGAAGGCGATGTCCCGCGTTGTGTGACCGCCGGCCGGCAATTTGGGCACGATGATCTCCGCAGGTCCGCTCGCTTCCATGTCGCCCGCTCGATACGGGAAGCGGACGACCGAATCCATGTTGGCTACATAAACCCACGTGGGGTTATCGGCCGGATAGAATGCGATGCCGAAAGGTCCGCGAAGCCCACTCGCGAATATTTCGTTCTTCTCGACCGCCGCGCTGCTCCGGTCCGTTCGCAGCACGCGGATTCGGCCGGCGCCGGTCTCGGCAACGAATATGTCGCCGTTGGGTGCGATGCGCAGGAGGCGCGGATTGGACAATCCACTGGCCAGCTGCTTGACCGTAAACCCTGGCGGCGCGTTGAGCCTTGCATCCGCTCTCGCGCGCACGACCCGCACGGTATTGCCAACCGACCGTGTCGCATAGGGAGCCGGCAACGCATCGACTGTGAGGTGCCGGCGCCTGCCCGGCATATCATCGTGCCACGAGCCGAATGCGGCGGTGCCGCCGAGCGCCTGTGTGCTGACCACGCCCTGCGCGCGCGCCGAATTGCTGCGATCGAGTTGTAAGGCGCCGACCCCGATCAGAGCCGCAAGCGCCGAGGCGGCAGCCGGGACCGCGAGAAATCGCACACGACAGGATGACGGGAAGTTTCGCATCGGGCGCGTTCTCCACTTTTGGGGTGGCGGCACTTGTGTGCATTGTAGCCTAAGTGGGACCGTCCGGCTCGGCTCGCTCACACCGCCGGGACCGCGACCCTGGTGAATGGAAGCGCAAAAAAGGGCGGGCATTCGCGCCCGCCCTCAAGTCTCCGGATCGAAGCATGGGAGGAAGTTGAAAACTGCGATCCGGTAATAGCTCGGTTCAACCGGCGGCGAGCGGAAGCGCCACGTAGCGAGTACCGTTGTCGGACTTCACCCGCATCAGCACCTCATGCTTGCCGGACTTCTGCACCTCGGCGAGCTGCTTGCGCACATCGTTTGGAGTTGAGACCGCCGCGCCGCCGACGTTGAGGATGACGTCGCCAGCCTGGATGCCATGATCGGCGGCCGGGCCGTTCGGATCGACTGCGGTGACCACGACACCCTCCCGGTTGGCGCCGGTCTCGCGTGCGGGAGCCAGCGACAGGCCGAGATGCGGGGTCGCGTGATCCTGCTCACCGGTGTCGGCCTGGGCCTGCCGCTCGTTCTGCATCTGCGCGAGCGTCACATTGATGGTTTGGTCCTTGCCGTCGCGGATGATGCCGAGCTCGACCGAAGTTCCCGGGCTCATTGTGGCGATCTTCTGCGAGAGCTCGCGCGCATCCTTGACGTCCTTGCCATCGACAGACACGATGACATCGCCGGATTTCACGCCAGCCTTGGCGGCCGGGCTGCCCGATTGCGGCTCGGCGACCAGAGCACCCTTCGTCTGCTTGAGGCCGAGCGCATCTGCCATCTCCGACGTAACCGGTTGGATCTGAACACCGAGATAGCCGCGGGTCACGTGACCATTTTCCTTGAGCTGCGCGATCACGTTCTTGGCGGTCGCGGCCGGGATGTCGAAGCCGATGCCGACCGAGCCGCCGGACGGCGAGAAGATGGCGGTGTTGATGCCCATCACGTTGCCATCTGTATCGAAGGTCGGACCGCCGGAGTTACCGCGATTGATCGGCGCGTCGATCTGGATGTAGTCGTTGGCGCTGCCGATATCGCGGCCGGTCGCCGACACGATGCCGGCCGTGACGGTGCCGCCGAGCCCGAACGGATTGCCGACTGCCACCGCCCACTCGCCAATGCGCGGCGGATGATCGGAGAATTTCACATACGGGAAGTTGCTGCCGTCGACCTTGATCAGTGCGAGGTCGCTGCGCGGATCAGTGCCGACCACCTTGGCGGTGTGGGTCTTGCCGTCGTCGGTGGTGACGGTGACGGTGGTGGCATGATCGACCACATGGTTGTTGGTCACCGCATATCCGTCGGCCGAGATGAAGAAGCCGGAGCCCTCACCCGTCACTGAACGGCGCTGCGGCTGGCCGAATTGCTGGCCGAAGTCTTGGCCGAACTCCTGACCGAATTGCCGACCAAATTGCTGGAAGAATTTCTGCATCTGAGAATTGTCCGAACCGTCGTCGGAGCTGCTCTCGGTCATCTTGACGCGTACCGAAATCACCGCGGGTTTCACGTGTGCGATCAGATCGGCGAAGTCCGCCGGGTGTTGCAGGTTCGTTTCGGCGGCCTGGACCGGGTTGCTGAAGGCGGAAAACGACGCTTGGCGGAAGCTTGGTCCACCGAGCACGACCGCAAGTGCGACGCCTGCGACTGACCCCATCAGCGCCAGGCGGCGCAGGGGGGTGCGCGGGAGGTTTGGTTGGTTCATTGGTGGTCTCCTTGAACTTTCTGATTAAACTTCACTGCTCGGCGTGCCGCATCCATGGACACCGCCTCGCTCGGATATTTGGCGAACGATCCTTTCCGCCTCCCGTCGAACAAATTAATCCTTGTTAATGTGATGCAAGGGTCGCACCTATCGAAGCTACCCATCGAGGCAATCTCTGCCGCCTGCGCACCCGCAACAAACCGAGCGCCGGGTATCTTGGATCGCTCCGCGTCGGATCGCCGCGGGGGCTCCGGCGCAAGTGAGCTCGAGCACGGCGCCGGGAGGCCAGCTGCGACGACTGCCGGAATATCCAGTGTAGCCAGTAGGACTGTCTGCAGCCCGCGGCCAAAGAAAAACCCCGCCACGAGGGCGGGGTGAAAAGAAAGTCTTGAAAGCTGTCTACCCGATTGGCGGACGGCGGGGGCACCCTAGTCCGCGCCGGGGACGAATTGTCGTATCGGCCCGTTCGCGTGAAAGCAAATTAACAGTTCGTAAAAAGAAAATGCACTCGGCCGGGCCGAGTGCATTGAGCAGAACCAATTTGGCAGCGCGAGGCTTCGGCTGCCAGTCGCTCAAGGATCGAGCGACAGCCGCCTAGTTCGGGGGCGGCAGGACGTTGCTCAGACTCCCCCCGGTGCCACGTAACAGTAGACCTGCCCCTGGCTGCCGATGAAAATGATCCCGTGCCCCGTTGGGTTGCCCCGGTCCCACTTCATTTTCTGGTTCGGAACCGCAATCCGGGTGCCGCTTGGAATCACGCCTTTCCCGTCGGTGATGACGGCCACGTAGTGATCGCCGTCGACCTCGAACGTATCGGCCTCGAAAGCATCAGCCTCCCCACAGCAGGACATGTAGGGATTGTCGGGCTGCATCAGGCTCTGAAACCATTCGCGCACGGCGATCGGCTTGTCGTTCCATTGTCCATTGTCCCTCGCCCACGCGGTACCGGAGAGCAGAAGCAAGAGTGCCACGTAGCGCATAGTCGAAACCTCCTCAATGATGCCAAGCACTGTCGAGCAATAACCGTACCAATTTGGGCGAGCTGACATGTGCCGGGCCAGCGGCCATGCAGGACCGCATGGGTGTTGCGCGTAGCGGCAGATGTGAAGGTCAGCTCACTTTGCTGACCCGGTTCACTTTGCAACAATGGCCGGCGGTAAGTGCTATCCTACCCGAGGCCTTAGGGCGGTGGCCGTGGCATGCAATGCCTTGTCTGCGGCGGGGAGATGCGCGTCGTGAAGATCGAGCCCCATGTCATCCCCGTACGAGGGTTCGAGTTCAGGACTTTCCAATGCGTCGGTTGCAGCGATCTTGAGAAGCGTCAGGTTTTCGACCATGGCCGCTCCGCGCAATCCGCCGTCCCTGCGCCGCCGGCGGCCGTTCGGGCCGCGCCGCCGGCGCTCACCGGCAAGATGCGATCTATCCTTGGCAGCCTTGTGCGCCTGCGCGGCGGGCCGCACTCCTAGGCGCGCCGCACCTGCGCCCGCGACAAAGCTTTATCTCGGGCCGACCGGGTCGCTGCCGGAGCCAAGCGCGCTCACTTCAACGGCCACCGCGGGAACGGTTCGAAGCCCTCGCGGTTCGGCATCTTCACCTTTGGCAGGGACTGCGCGTCGAGCACGTCATTCTCTCCAATCACGCCATTGAGATAGAGCACGTACGCCGCGACCGCGTAGATCTCCTCATTGCTCAGGGATTTCGGCCGGTCCCACGGCATTGCCCGCCGCACATAGTCGAACAGCGTCGTGGCATAGGGCCAGTAGCTGCCCACTGTCTTCACCGGGGCCTTTCCGGCCGCGATGGTCCCTTGCCCACCGACCAGCCGGTCATTGGGTGTGCCGGCACCTTTCTCACCGTGACACGCCTGGCACTTCTCGGCATAAACCTTGGCGCCTTCGGCAACTGTTCCCTTGCCGGGCGGAAGCCCGGCGCCGTCGGGCCCGATGCTGATGTCCCAGGGCGCCAGATCTTCGGCGGTGATCGGCTTGCCGAAATGCGGTTCGTCCGCCGCCACCGCACGCGTAACCGGTGCCGCGGCCATCACCGCCAGGACGGCGCAAAGAAAAACGCGTTCAAGCAAACACATTGCTCGCCTCCCCGGCCGGGTCGATACGCCAGCTCGCCACAGCGTTGTAGTGATAGTTGCCGCGCAGGCCGCGGTCGGCGACAAATTGCGCGCGCGAGGGCTGGACCATGCCGGTCTCGTCGGTGGCGCGGCTCTGCAGCACCGCCGGGCCGCCGTCCCATTGCCAGGCGGCGCGAAAGCGTGTCAGCGCCTTCGGCAGGATCGGTTCCTGCAACGCGGCCGGCGCGAAGCTTTGCCCGCCGTCGGCCGACACCTCGACCTGGCGAATCCTTCCGTTTCCCGACCAGGCGAGCCCGGAAATCTCGTAGAAGCCGGGGCCCTTGAGGGTGAGACCGGGCGAGGGGCGGGTGATGATCGATTTCACCTCGATCGGGAACACGAACTGCCAGGCTTTGTCGTCCTTGAGCAGGATCGTGTATTTCGAGGTTTCGTCCTTGGTCATGATCGGCGCATCGACGAGTTTGAGCCGGCGCAGCCATTTCACGTTCATATTGCCTTCGAAACCCGGCAACAGCAGCCGCAGCGGATAGCCGTTGGCCGGCCGGACCCGTTCGCCGTTCTGATAGAGGCAGACGATCGCGTCATCCATCGCTTTGGCGAGCGGTACGCTGCGGCTCATGCCGGAGGCGTCCGCCCCCTCGGCCAAAACCCACTTGGCGCGCGGATCGACGCCGGCCTCATCGAGCAGGGTCGAGAGCTTGACGCCACCCCATTCGGAGCAGGACAGCAGGCCATGGATCGCCTGCACATTGAGCGGCTGCGCCTGCGCCGTATAAAGCGCGCCGCTGTTGCCGGCGCATTCCAGGAAGGAGATGCGCGAGACGCGCGGATAGCGCGACAGATCCTCGAGCGAGAACACCAGCGGCTGCTTGACCAATCCATGGATAAGCAGCCGGTGCTGCTCCGGATCTATGTCCGGCACGCCCGCATGGCTGCGCTCATAGTGCAGTCCGCTCGGCGTGATCATGCCGTCGAGAAATTGGTGCGGGGTGCGCGATGAGCCGATGCCAGGGGTCGCCGGATTGTTGGGGGGCGCCCAGGTGCGCACCACCTTGTCCTCATAGTGCGAGGGCATCCCGTAGGCGGTGAAGTTTCCACCCGGCTCCTTAGACCAGGGGGGCACCGTGAGGGGTGCGGCGACTGCGCTTGTTCCGCCCGCTCCTATACCTGCAGCACCCGCCAAGAACGTGCGTTCCAGGAAGATACGGCGGTTCAGAATGCCGTTCCCGGCCGCGGCCTCTGCTGACGGCGTCTCCTTGCGTCTCCTGCCCATCGCGCCCTCCTTGGCGAGGTTGTTCGCTCGGTAGGTGCAAGCGTAGCCGGAATGGAGGCGGAGCGAAATCGGGTCTTCGGCCTCTCGCTCTGCATGGACGGCGCCGGGGTCATGCAGTTTCGCGGCCTGTCGGGAGCCTCGACCGGCAAATCCAAATCTGTTAGTTCGGCTGACGCCGGAGCCAACATCCAACATGAAGATCACCGGACAAGTCAGGGTCAGGGCGCCGCACGCGGCCGTCTACGCGAAGCTGCGCGATGCGCGATTTTTTGCGTCCTGCGTCGACGGCGTGCACGATCTGACCGAGGTCGGCCCTGATCGCTATGAGGCGGTGCTCGAGACCAAGGTCGCCTACATGTCGTTCAAGTTCAAGGTGACGGTCGAGCTCACCCGTGCCGAGCCGCCGCGCGAGATCGAGGCCAAGGTGGAAGGTGTGCCGCTCGGTGTTGTCGGGCGGTTGACTGCCATCTCGTACACCACGTTGAACGAGATCGGCGATGAAACCGTCATCGACTACACGGTCGACTCTAGTCTGACCGGCAAGCTCGGCAGTCTCGGGCAGCCAGTGCTCCGCTCCAAAGCCAAGGAGATGGAGCGCCAATTCGCCGCCCGCCTGCAGGCAGCCTTCGCGGCGCCCGCGCCCGGCACCGGAATAGAGGCTGCGCAATGATTGGTTTCGAGCTTGCCGAGCCGGTCTCTCTTCCCGAGGCGATCAAGCTGCTCGATGCCGACGATCCACAGGTGCGTCCAATCGCCGGCGGCACCGCGCTGATGTTGATGATGAAGGCCGGCGTGTTTCGCCCTGCGCGGTTGGTCAGCCTGCGCGCGCTGCATGAGCTTTCCACAATCGCCAAAGAGGCCGACGGCGCGCTCAAGATCGGGGCTATGACATCGCTTTCCGCACTCGAGCGTTCCGCGTTGGTGCGCCAACATGCGCCCGTCGTGGTCCGAACGCTGCGCACGCTGTCCAATGTGCGGGTGCGCAATGTTGCGACGGTGGGGGGCAATCTGGCGCACGCGGATCCGCACATGGACCTCCCGCCAGTGCTGATCGCGCTCGGTGCGCAGGTTGTGGTGACGGGACGTGACGGCGAGCGCTCGATTCCCGTCGAGGGGCTGTTTGCCGGGTATTTCGAGACCGTGCTCAAACGCGATGAGCTCATCACCGCCTTGCTGGTGCCGGCGCAAGTTCGCAGCCGCGCCGCCTACCTCAAGTGCACCACGCGCGCTGTGCATGATTGGCCGGCGCTCGGCGTGGCCGTCTCGCTCGACCTCGAGACAAGCGCGGTACGCGGCGCGCGCATTGCAGTCAGCGCGGCGACCGAAAAGCCGTTGCGGCTGCCTGGCGCGGAGGCGGCGCTCGTCGGCGGGGCCGCAGACGAGGCGGCTTTTCGGCGTGCTGCAGATGCAGCCGCTGCAGAGGCCGAGATCATCGACGACGCGCAGGGATCGGCCGCCTATAAGCGGCAGCTCGTCAGGGTCTATGTCCGTCGCGCGCTCAGCGCGGCGCTTGGGCAAACCGGAGCGACGCACTGATGGCGGCGATTGGCAGCGGACAAGTCGGCCGTTCGGTCGGCCGCCTCGAGGGCGCCGCCAAGGTTACGGGCCGCGCCGAATACGTGCACAATCTACGTTTGCCCGGCATGCTCCACGGCAAGATCGTGCGCTCAACGGTCGCGCACGGCCGCATCCGCTCGATCAATACGGAGGAGGCGCGCACGCTTCCCGGCGTGTATCGGGTTGTCACCATCGATGATATCCGCACCGTCGTCCCGGTGCCGTTCTATGGGCCCGCCTTCCACGATCAGCCGATCCTCGCGGTCGACAAGGTGCATTATGTGGGTGAGCCGGTCGCGGTGGTGCTCGCCGCCGATCCACATGTGGCGGAGGCGGCCGCGCAGCTCGTGGTCGCAGACTATGAGGAGCTGCCGGCCGTGTACGACGAGGTCGCGGCCATGACCTCGGCCGCGATCGTGCACGAGGAGCTGAAGCCGGCCGGCACCTTCCCGGATCTCAAGCACCTGCAGGGCAAGCGCAACACCAACGTCGCGCTCGACTTCCATCTCCGGCGCGGCGACGTCGAGCGCGGCTTCGCCGAAGCCGATCATGTTTTCGAGCACACCTTCCGGACCCAGCAGGTGCTGCATTTGCCGCTCGAGCCGTTCGTATCGGCTGCCGAGACGACCGGCGGCGCCAATGACGTCCGGCTCACCATCCACACGGCGTCGCAGTCACCGTCCTTCGTCCGTATCGAAATCGCGCGCCTGCTCGGATGGCCGGAGAACCGGGTACGCGTCAAGGTGCCGTATCTGGGCGGCGGTTTCGGTGCCAAGCTCTACATCAAGCTTGAAGCGCTGGTGGCGGCGCTCGCTTTGCTCGTGCGCCGGCCGGTCAAGATATCGCTGACCATGGAAGAGCAGTTCTACACGCTCACCAAGCACGCGAGCACTTTCCGCATCAAGAGCGGGGTGAAGGGCGGGCGTATTATCGGGCGCCAGTGCGAGGTGTGGTGGAACGGCGGCGCCTATGCGGATATCGGGCCGCGCATCACGCAGAAATCCGGATTCACCGCGCCCGGCCCCTACGACATCGAGAACGTGGCGATCGACTCCTATTCGCTCTACACCAATCTGACGCCGGCGGGTGCGCTGCGTGGCTTCGGCATTCCACAGCTGGTCTGGGCGTACGAAAGCCACACCGACATGATGGCACGCGCGCTTGCGCTCGATCCGGTCGAGTTCCGCCGCGCCAATATTCTGCGCGAAGGACGGCCGCAGGCGACCGGCACGCTGATGCAGGACGCCGCGATCGAAGCTGTGCTCGATCGTCTTGCCGCGCGGATGAATTGGGGCAAGCCGTTCGCGCGCCGCAATGGCACATTGCGACGCGGTCGGGGTATCGCATTGGGCTTCAAAGCCTCGATCTCGCCGACCACCTCGATCGCCATCGTCAATGTGGCGGCGGACGGCAGCTGCACGCTTTATTGCAGCACCGTCGATATGGGGCAGGGCTCTGACACCGCCAATGCGCAGCTCGTCGCCGAAGTGCTGAACATCAAGGCGGAGCAGGTCACCGTGGTGCATCCGGACACCGATGTGACGCCCTACGATATGGCGACGCTCGGTTCGCGCTCGATGTTCCACATGGGCAATGCAGTGCGGCTGGCGGCCGAGGATGCGCGCGACAAGATCGCGGCGCTCGCGCGCGAGCTTGGCCTTCCGGAGGGCAGCAACGTGCCGGTCGCGGAGCTGTTCCAGAAGAAATACAAGATGCAGGCTGGCAATATTATCGGAATCGGCAGCTTTATCCCGGCCTATGCGCCGCCGGATCATGCCACCGGCCAAACCCCGAATGCCACGCCGTTCTGGATGATCGGCGCGACCGGGGCCGAGGTTGAGGTCGATACCGAGACCGGCCAAGTGCGGGTGATGCGGCTCGTCAATGTCGCGGACGTCGGGCGGCCGGTCAATCCGCGCATCGTCGAGACGCAGCTTTCCGGCGCCGCAATCATGCAGCTCGGCTTCACCATGCAGGAGAAGATCGCCTTCGACGGTGGGCAGATCGTCAATGCTTCGCTCGCCGATTACAAGATACCGAGCATCCTCGATATCCCGCCCGCGATGCAGAGCGAGGCAGTGGAGGCCGAGCAGCATTCCGGCCCGTTCGGCGCCAAGGGCGTAGGTGAGAGCGGCACTTTCGGCGTCTCGCCCGCGATCGCCAATGCGATCGAAGACGCGGTCGGGGTGCGGCTGACGTCGCTGCCGCTCTCGGCCGAAGCGCTCTATCGCGCGCTGCGCGCCGCCGCCAATGATCCGCTGGAGGATTAGGTGAGCCGCACCATCCAATTCACCCTGAATGGCGAGAAGGTTGCGGCCGAGATCGCCCCGCACCAGAGTCTGGTCGAGGTGCTGCAGCAGCATTTCGATCTGTTCGGCGCACGGGAGAGTTGCGCGCAAGGCCTGTGCGGCTGCTGCACGGTTCTGGTGAATGGCTCGGCGGTGTCGGGCTGTCTCTATCTCGCGGCTTTCATCGATGGCGCCGAGGTCGCGACCGTTGAGCATCTCTCCGTGAACGGAAAGCTGAGCCCGGTCCAGCAGGCCTTCATCGATTGCGGCGCATTCCAATGCGGATTTTGCACGCCCGGCTTCGTGCTGATGACTGGTGAGCTGCTCAAGGAGCATCCTGATCCCGATGAGGACGAGATCCGTCACTATCTCGCCGGCAATCTCTGCCGCTGCGGCGCCTACCCGGAAATCATCGAGGCCGTGAAGCTCGCGGCACGGAATATGCGGAAGGAAACATAGTAAAAGAAACAGGCAAAGCGTCGTCCCTGCGAAAGCAGGGACCCATACCGCTACGCGCTGTGGAGAGGACACAGCAGTATGGGTCCCTGCTTTCGCATGCCTTCGCAGGGACGACCTCGAAGGGAGGTGATCGCCATGCAAGGCATCATCGCTGCCAGCCCGGGTCCCTGGTACGGCACGCTGACCCGCACCCAATGGAAAACGCTTCTCGCCGCAAATCTCGGCTGGATGTTCGACGGCTATGAAACATTCGCCCTGATTCTCACGGTCGGGGTTGCGCTGCGCCAGCTTCTCGATCCCGCTCAATACCCGCAAATCCCCGCCTATGCGGGCACCATAATCGCTATCACCCTGCTCGGCTGGGGTGTCGGCGGAATTCTTGGTGGCATCCTCGCCGATTATCTCGGTCGGCGCCGGACCATGATCTACGCGATCCTCGCCTATTCGCTGGTCACTGGATTGAGCGCGCTTGCCTGGGACTGGGTTTCGTTCGCGGCCCTGCGCTTCCTGGTCGGCGTCGCTATCGGCTCGGAGTGGTCGACCGGCGCCTCGATCACCGCGGAAGTCTGGCCCGATCAGGCGCGGGGCAAGGGCGCGGGCCTCATGCAATGCGGGCTGGGCTTCGGCTTTTTCCTTGCTTCCTTGGTTTGGCTGTTTGTGGGCGCGCTCGGCCCAGGAGCCTGGCGTATCATGTTCGTGCTCGGCATTCTGCCGGCGCTGTTCGTGTTGTGGATCAGATCCGGCATCCCGGAATCCGCACCTTGGGAGCGGACCGACCAAAGCCGCAGGCTTGCCCGCGTACGGGCCCAAAGCGGCGTCGCGCTGGGCGCGGAGGAGCAGGCGCTCACCCGCTTCACGCTTGCCGAGCTGTTCATTGATCCGCAGAGCCGCGCCCGCGCTGTGGTGGTGTTCCTGATGTCATTGACCACCACCCTTGCCTGGTGGGGCATCTCCACCTGGGTGCCGCCCTATATCGGCTCAGTCGCCGCCAAGGCCGGCCTTTCCGCACAACAATGGGCGAGCTATGCCGGGATGACCTACAATTTCGGTGCAGTCCTCGGCTACGCAAGCTTCGGCTTCCTTGCCGACCGGTTCGGCCGCAAGGGAGTGACCATTGCGTATTTTGCGCTCGCCTTGGCGCTGACGCCGGTCTTGTTCCTGTGGACGCAGGATCTGACGCTTCTCTTGCTTGTGGCGGCCATCAACGGCTATTTCAGCCTCGGCCAGTATTCCTGGATGCCGGTCTGGCTGCCCGAGCTGTTTCCGACTCGCATCCGAGCAACCGCCATGGCCTTTGCTTTCAATGCGCCGCGCTTTATCGCCTTCTTGGGTCCGCTTTCCGCCGGCTATTTGATCGCGTCTTTCGGTGGCTTCGGCCCCGCCGCCATGATCGTGGCCTTGATCTATGTGCTCGGCCTTGCCGCGGCGCCGTTCCTGCCGGAGACCAAGGGAAAGCCGTTGCCAGTCTAACAATCAGGAAGAACAAACATGATGCAACGCAAGCCCGCCGCGTTCGGCGATCTGCGCGGATGGATCGCGGCGCTGAAGGCGCATGACGAATTGCAGGAGATCGACGCCGAGGTGGATTGGAACATCGAGCTCGGCACCATCATGCGCCTGGCGCAAGGCCCGGGTACAGGGCGAGCGATGCTGTTCAATAACATCAAGGATTACAACAAGCCCGACAGCCGTTGCCGGCGCGTGTTCGGCTCAGCGCTCAATAATTACCGGCGCATCGCCCTGATGCTGGGCCTGCCGCCGGATTCGCATCCGCGTGAGCTGGTGAAGATCGGACGCAATGTGCTCGAAGGCACGATCCCGCCGCGGATCGTCGATGGCGGCCCGGTAAAGGAGAACATCGTCACCGGCAAGGACGTGAACCTCTATGAGCTGCCGGTGCCGTACTGGAACCGTATGGACGGCGGACGCTACCTCATCACCTACGCGGGCGTGGTGACCAAAGACCCGAGCACCAATGTGATGAATGTCGGGGTCTATCGCGGCATGCTGGCAGAACGCGACAAGATCCCGATCCTGATGTGGCGCGCCCAGCATATCGGCCATCACGTCACCGCCTGGCAGGCGGCGGGAGCCAAGGAAATGCCCATCGCCGTCGCAATCGGCTGGGAGCCTTCGCTTGGCTTCTGCGCCGGCTCGCCGGTCCCGAAAGGCATCTGCGAATACGACGTAATGGGCGCGATGCGGGGCGAGCCGGTGGATCTCGTCAAATGCGAGACCGTTGATCTCCATGTGCCGGCCTCAGCCGAGATCGTGATCGAGGGCTATCTCGGGCTCGAGCCGGACACCTACATGATGGAAGGCCCGTATGCGGAGTTCACCGGGTATCTCGCCAGCGAAAGCTCGAAGAAGCCGACCATTCGGGTGACGTGCATCAGCCATCGTGACGACCCGATCCTGCGCGGCACCATCGAGGGTTGCCTCCCGGGCAGCTATTCGGAGAACGCGGTCGGCTCCTCGATCATGCGCGCGGCCACCGCCTGGAACGTGCTCGACCGCTCCGGCGTGCCGGGCATCACCGACGTATGGTGCCCGCCGGTGCAGGCCGGCATCAACATCTTGGTGCGGATGCAGCAGACTTATCGAGGACAGGCCAAGCAGGCCGCCAACGCGCTGTGGGGCTCGACCGCCGCGCATGTGCGGTATAAGCACGTCACCGTTGTGGACGACGACATCGACATTCACGACTATGCCGCAGTCGACTGGGCGATCGCGCACCGCGTCAATGCCGGCGAGAACGACATCGTCATCATGCCGGGCACGTTCGGCCTCGGGCTCGATCCATCAACCCGCCGCCGCGACCGCAACCCGGCGCTGTTCGGGACCGGCAAATGGAACCGCGTGCTCATCGACGCCACGATGAATATCGACTACGACCCCGACCCCGATCTCGGCGGCGCCCGCTTTCCGCCCACGGTTTGGCCGGCTGAAGGCGACGTCGCGGCCGTGAAGGCACGCTGGGCGGAGCTGGGTCTGGACAAGGGAAAGAGATAGCTCCCTGCCGCTCACCCCCGCGAAAGGGGGACCAGATCTAAGGGAGGCATCCAAACTGCTGGATTCCCGCTTTCGCTGGGATGAGCGCGCGGCTCACGTTCTCACATCCACAGCCCGCCCAGGCTCTTGTCCAGCACGTATTTGCTTGGTGGCGGCGCCGGCGGCTTGACGATGTCGCCGTCGGCCGCGACGTCGTCCAACACATTCTGCAAGCCGGAGAGCGATATTTCTCCCGTCTTCGAATAGGTCATCTCCTCGACGAAATAATCTTCGTAGACTGCGGCACAGATGGCCGGGTCGCGTTTGGTATATTTGGCGAGGATGGAGATCGCCGCTTGCCTGTTTTGCGGATCCCATAGCCAGCGATGGCCGTCCTGGATCGCCTGTGCGGCGCGCTTGCCGGCATCGCCTTTGCCCGCCCAGGATTTGTCGACCATGTAGAGCACGGTCGGATAGTCGCGCAAATCGCTGTAGCGGGCGAGGTCGGCGAAACCTTCCTTGAGCGCGAGATCGGCGGAGGGGCGAAACAACACCGCCGCGGCGATCGATCCCTTCTCCAGCGCCGTGATCTTGAGCGGCGAGGTGCCGGCCGCGATGAAGCTGAATTCGTCCTTTTTCAGGCCTGCCCGCTCCAGGAGCTGGGTCGTGAGCCACACCTCGCTGATGCGCAGCGAGGAGACGCCGATGATCTTGCCCTTGAGATCGGCAAGACTCTTGATCCCGCGGGCGCCGGCAAGCACCCAATCGGCCCGATTCATGGGCGCGGAAATGGCGGCGAGCGCGCTGGCGCCGCGCTCGATGGCGGCAATCGCCGATTCCGGCTGCGTGCTCGCAACCTGATAGCCGCCCGTAATCAGCATCTGCATCGATTGCGGGGAGCTTTGGAAGGTCGCGACCTGCGCTTCGAAGCCGACATTCTTGAAGAAGCCCTGATCGACAGCCACGCAGGCGATCCAATGTACCGAATTGGCGGGAACGCAGCCGAAGGTCAACGGCTCGGCCGCGCGCAACAGTGCCGGACGCGCCAGTGCCGCGGCAGTTGCGCCCAAGACTGTGCGAGTGAATGCACGACGGGTCCATTTGCGCTTCATTTATCTCTCCCGGCGGCGCTCGACGCGATCCTTGCATGTGCGTGCGTGAGCCACAAGCGCGCGGCCCTCCCGCGCGGGACTTGCCCGAGCGCTGAGAGTTTGCTTCAGAGTTGGCCGCCGCAATAGATCGGGAGAGTAGCGGTGCTTGAAGAGACCGTATCCATTCCGTCGGCCGGCCTGCGCCTGCATGGCGTGGTCGGGATGCCGGCGGACGTGAGGGCAGGCGAGCGCCGCGCCGCGTTTCTGGTGCTGCACGGGTTCGGCGGCAGCTGTAGGTCCCAGAACGTGCTGCAGCCGGCCCGCGTGCTGGGCGAGCTCGGTTATGTGACGCTGCGCTTCGACATGCGCGGCTGCGGCGAGAGCGAGGGCGAGTTCGGCCGGGTCATTTGCCTGGAGCAGGTTGAGGACCTGCGGAATGCGGTGACGTTTCTTTCGGGCCATCCGGCCGTGGATCCCCAGCGCATCGGCGTCATCGGCTCGAGCTTCGGGGGAGCGGTCGCGGTCTATGGCGGCGGGGTCGACGAGCGGATCGCGGCGGTCGTTTCCAACGGCGGCTGGGGCCACGGCGAGCGCAAGTTCCGCGGCCAGCACCCCACGCCGGAGGCCTGGGCGCGCTTTACCGCAATGCTGGCCGAGGGCCGCGCGCATCGTGAGCGAACCGGCAAGTCGCTGATGGTGTCACGCTATGACATCGTGCCGATCCCGCAGCATGTGCGCGACAACCTCGCCCGCCAATCGGTCGAGATGCTTGCCGCCAATCACGTTGAGATGTTCCCGGCCGAGACGGCACAGAGCATGTTCGATTTCCGTGCCGAGGACGTGGTCGGTCGCATCGCGCCGCGGCCGCTCCTGCTCATTCACAGCGCGTCCGATTCCGTCACCCCGACCGAGCAGTCGGTCGAGATGTTCAAGCGTGCCGGTCAGCCCAGCGAGCTGCACCTCTTCAGCGGGCTTGATCATTTCCTTTTCGCCGAGAACAGCGCCCGCGTCTGGGGCGTGATGCGCGACTGGCTCGCCAACTACTTTCCAGCATGATCCGCATCGGCACCTCGGAGCGCGACGGCACCTTCCATTCCCAAGGTCGCGCGCTCAAGCAAATCTTCGAGCAGCGCGCCGCGCTGGGCCCGGTGGAGGTCGAGGAATCGCAATCCGCCAGCATCGACAATGCGCGCCGCCTCGAATCCGGCGAAATCGAGCTTGGCTTCATGGCGGCCAACTGGATCGGCCGCGCCAAGCGCGGCGAGCTGCCATTTGCGGAGCCGATCGACCTGCGCATGGCTGCGCCCATGAATGCAGGCCCGCTGTTCTTCATTACGCTGGCGGGCTCGGCGATCCGCACCGTGTCCGATCTGCGCGGTCGCCGCGTCGCTGTGGGCTTGGCGACGAGCGGCATGGTGCAGCACGTGCACGCGATATCCGGCGCACTCGGCCTCTCCTCCAGCGATTTCACCCCGGTCTATCTCGATTTCGCCGCGGGCGCGGAAGCGCTTGCGGCCGGCGAGGTCGATGCTCAGTTCCAATGCCCGATTCCCAACCAGGTGATGACGGAGCTTGCGGCGCGCGCCGAATTGCGCGTTCTCTCCTATGCGGAAGGGCAAATCGAGACAGTGTTGCACGCGGTGCCGCACTATCGGACGACCATGATGCGGGCCGGAGCCATCCGCGGCTTGACGCACGATGTGGCGCAGATTGCCGTCGTCAACGTGCTCGTCACTCATGCGCGCGTGCCCGAGCCGATCGTGTACGACGTGGTGCACGCGGTGATCGAGCATGCAGGCGAGCTCGGTCGCATCAATCCGCTATTCACCGGGCTGCTGGATTTGTTTGAACCGCTAAGGCGGCAGGGGCAGACGGCGCTCGAGTTCGGCGTGGAGCTGCATGAGGGCGCGGTCCGCGCATACCGCGAGGCAGGGCTGCTGTAGCCGCGATAGTCTCTCCGCTCATCCCCGCGTAAGCGGGGATCCAGTTCTTTGTAGCAGAACCAAAGCTTCGTCTTCGCTTGCTCCGATCAATGCAACAAGCACTGGGTCCCGCCTGTGGGCATGAGCGCAGAAGATTCATTGCGGCTCAATCTTCGCTTCGCGGATCACCTTGCTCCAGAGCGCGGTTTCTTCAGCGAAGAATTTCGCGGTATCGGCTCGCGTGGTCGCGCCGGGCTCGAGCGAGAGCTGGCGCAGTCTCTTGGCGACGTCGGGATCGTCGAGCACCTCGACCGTGTCATGATTGATCCGCTCGGCGAGTGCCGCCGGGGTCGCCGGCGGCGCGACCAAAGCGAACCAAGTGATGGAGCGGAAGCCCGGGAGCCCGGCTTCGCCGAAGGTGGGTACCTCGGGCAGCGCCGGCGTGCGCACGGCATCTGCAACCGCCAGAATCTTGATCATGCCGGCGCGGTAGAGGGGAACCGAAGTGGTCGGCGTATCGAAGAACAGGTCGACGTTGCCGGCCATCACATCGGCCAGCGCCGGCTGCGCGCCGCGGTAGGGCACATGCACCATTTTGATGCCGGCCAGGACCTCAAGCTGGCTCGCCGAGAGATGCGCGGTCGAGCCGACGCCTTGCGAGGCGTAGGACAGCCGGCCCGGGTTGGCCTTGGCGTAGGCGATCAGCTCTCCAAGAGAGCTCGCCGGAAACGCCTTGCGCACCACCAGGATGTTCGGAATCTTGGCAAGCAGCGTGATCGGGACAAATTCGCTCGGCCGATAGGCGAGGTCCCGATAGAGCAGATCGTTGAACGTGAGCGGTGCCGGCGGCGCCACCAGCAAGGTCGCACCATCGGGTGCGGCGCGCGCAACCATAGCGGCGCCCGTATTCATGGCGCCACCGGCCACATTCTCGACGATCACCGAATTCGCCCACACGCGCGCAAGCCGATCCGCCACGATTCTCGCCACCGTGTCGGTAGTCGAGCCTGCCGCGGACGGCACCACGATCCGCACGGTGCGGGCCGGATAAGGGCTCTGAGCGCGGCTCTCCTCGGGTGCGAAAATGCTGATCGCGAGCGCGACCACGAAACCAACAAGCGCGTGCGTCCACATGGCTGCCTCTCGATGGGACTTGCGACCTATCGTAGCCGGCGGCACGGCATGCGCAAATCGCGGGTTGGCGCTAGGCTTCGGCAGGGAATGCAAGAAGGAGAAGAAAAATGCCTTATGTTCTCGAGCAGTTTTGCGCCGATACGCGCGCCGCTCTCAAAGGCAAGCCGCTCAACGACGCGCTGCCGCAGATCGCCGAGGCGCTGTCACGGCTGCTGGCCAATCCGGCCTTCGTGGCTGAGACCTTCAATGACGACATGCCGCCCGGCAAGCGCGAGCTCTATCACGATCCCGAGCTCGATTTTTATGTGCTGGCGCACGTGCAGCAGGGCGGTAAGGTCGGCAAGCCGCACAGCCATGGCGATTCATGGGCGGTCTACGGCAACGCGCGCGCTTCGACCGACATGACGGAATGGCGTCGCACCAATCCGGAAAGCGACGATCACGTTGAGCTTGTTGCTGCAAGCAAATACAGTCTCACCCCGGGGCAGACGCGCGCCTATGGTCCCGGCGTGATGCATTCGACCGCGCATGCGCAGAAAGCCTGGGTGATCCGTGTCACCGGCACGGATCTCGACCACATGCCGCGCTATCAGTTCAGCAAGAAGGACAAGATTCTGGAGGGGGCGTGAACCTCGCCGCCGCTCCCCGCCGAAGGCGGAACCCAGTCATTTGAGGGCGTGATAAAATTTGCATTTTGCCAGTGACTGGGCTCCCGCTTTCGCGGGAACGAGCGGGTAGAGCTTACTTCTTTTCCCCCGCTATCGCGTTGTAGCGCGCGATCACGTCCCTTGGGGTCGCGGCAGTCTCGTTCAGGAGCTTGAGGATCGCGCCGCCGTCGATCGGGCTCACGTCGATGCCGATCTTCTCTGCCTCGGCGGCAAAATCTGTGTCATGGCTCATCTTCATGAACGCTGTCTGCAGCGCCGCCGCGCGATCGGGGGGGATGCCGGGCGGCGCCGCGAACGGCAGCGCCATGAAGAACGGCAGCTCGGCGAAACTGATGAGCTTGAGCGCCGTCGCATCGCTCGTGAGCTCGCGGCCGATCGGCACATCGGGGAAATCGGGGTGCCGACTGGTGCGGCCGAAAGCCATCAGCGGGCGGAAGGCGCCCTTGTTCCACAGATCGCGCTGGCCGCTCTTGATCGAGCTCAGGCCTACATATTGGCCGTCGAGCTCGCCGCTTTGCATCCCTAGGAACAGGCTCGCAGCCCCCGTATAGCCGCGGATCACGTTGACGTTGAGGCCAAGCACTTCCTTGGCGATGACCGCGAAGATGAAATTGCTGGAAGCCGAATTGTCGGAGCCGAGATTGATCGGCACGCCCGGTCTCTGCAGCTCGCCGATGCTCCTCACCCGGCCGTTGGCGTTGACCAACAGGAAATAGGCATCATTGGCATAGGAGGAGATGCTGCCAAGCCAGACGAACTTGGTCGAATCGAACTGCGCATTGGGATCGCCCTGGATCTGCAGTTGCGGCACCGCGCGCTCGAACTTGGCCAGCACCGTGCCGTCCTTTTCGGCATTGTTATAGAGCTTATTGGCGGTGATGAGCCCGCCGGCGCCGGGATTGTTCTGCACCACGACCGCCGGATTGCCCGGTATGAAGCGGCCGAGATATTTGGCGACCAGGCGAGCGGAGATGTCGTTGATACCGCCCGGCGCCGTGCCGACCAGCATGGTGATGCTGCGGCCCTTGTAAAACTGCTCCGCCGATTGTGCGCGCGCCGGTGACGATGCCGCCAAGCCCAGAGCCAGGCCGCAACTCGCGATCGCAATTGTCGCGCTCCAGGTGCGGCGGCTGAATGTCGGCTCGCTCATCGGATGACTTGTCATTGTTCTCTCCTCCTCGCGGCGGATCGCCTCCTCGGGATGAAACCTACCGGTGTTCCCGCGGAGCATCTTACCGCGCTCAATTCCGAATCCAGATTGTCCACAGGTGTCGCCCGGCACTCAGGCGCAGCTTTTACAAATCTGACATGGCCACGATCAATGGCCGACACATTCGCTCCTTACGATCGCCCGCGCCTTCGTCCGGCGTCCATTCGCACGACTCAGCAATTTGGGGGAATCTCATGAAGCTCAGGCAGCTCAACAAGCGTTTGCGCGATCAAGCCGTGGTAACGGCTGCGATCCTGTCGCTGGTCGGCGCCGGCGCGGCGCGCGCAGACGGTAGCGACGATCTCTTCGGGTCGGGCGTCAATGATCAGCGGACCACGAGCCCGATCAAGCACGTGATCGTAATCATTGGTGAAAATCGCACTTTCGATCATGTCTTCGCCACCTACGTGCCGCCGCGGGACCAGACGGTCGATAATCTTCTGTCCCGGGGCATCGTCAACAAGGATGGAACGCCGGGCCCGAATTACCTCGACGCGGCGCAAAACTCGGCAATGGACACCGATGTCTACCGGATCAATCCCGGATACAAGATGCCCTACACCAGCAGCACGCTGCAGACGCCGGGCACTTCTTACGCGCCGCAAGCCTGTTACACTGACGTCAATACCGCCGCGCTCGACGGGCCGGGATGCATGGCCAGCCTGACACTGGCCGAGCAAGCAGACTATGGCCTGCGGCCGCAGGATCTGTCCCTGCTGACGACCGGCGCCACCGGTTTGCCGGGCAGCTCGCCCGATACGCGAATCCAGAATGCCACCAGCCTTCCCCCCGGTCCCTATCCGCTAGTGACGCAGCAGGGCGCCAGCCTCTATAATACCTATGGCGGCAGCCCGGTTCATCGCTTCTATCAGATGTGGCAGCAGCTGGACTGCGACGCCGCCAACGGCACGCGTCGGAACCCAAGCGGCTGCCAAGCCGATCTCTTCGCCTGGGTCGAGCAGACCGTGTCGTCGGGTGCCAACGGCGGCCCGCCGAAGCCGCTCAAGGAAGGCGACATCGCTCTCGGCTTCTATAATGTCGCCAACGGCGACGCGCCCTACCTGACGGAGCTGGCGCGCAAGTACACCCTGAACGACAACTACCATCAGGCAGTGATGGGTGGAACCTATGCAAATCACATGATGATCGGCTATGCCGACGCGCTCTACTACGCCGACCGCAAAGGCGATCCGGCGGTTCCCAACCATGTGTTGATTCCGGGCTCGAATCCACCCGCCTATGTCAACGAGATCGAGGACCCTGATCCGCAGGTCGGCACCAACAACTGGTACAAGCAGGACGGTTATAGCGGCGGCAGCTACACGAATTGCTCCAACACTCACCAACCGGGCGTGGCTTCGATTATCAATTATCTCAATGCACTCGAGGTGCCGCCCAACTGCGCGCCCGGCACCTACTATCTGCTCAACAACTATGTTCCGGCCTTCATCGGCAGCGGTGCTACGGACCCCATCAACAACGGCCCCTTCACTCTGCCGCCGGTGATCAAACAACGTCATATCGGCGATGAGCTGACCAAGAACCAGGTTTCCTGGGCGTATTTCGGCGAGCGTTGGAACGAATTTCAGACCGCGCCGGGTCTGGGCGCCAACTTCGGATGGCTCGACCCGATTGCCTACCTTTATTGCAATATCTGCAATCCGTTCCTCTACTCGGCCTCGGTCATGACTGACCCGCTGGCACGTCAGCAGCATCTCAAGGACACGACGGATCTGTACGACGCCATTGCGGCCGGAAACTTGCCTGCCGTCTCATTTGTGAAGCCGAGCACCTTTAATGACGGCCATCCCGCGTCCTCGAAGCTCAGTCTGTTCGAGTCGTTCACGCACCGCATTATCGATCAGGTGCGGTCCAACCCGGATCTCTGGAATTCGACTGCGATCCTGGTCACCGTCGATGAGGGCGGCGGATACTATGATTCGGGCTACGTCCAGCCAGTCGACTTCTTCGGTGACGGGACGCGCATCCCGCTCCTCGTCGTGTCGAAATACTCGGAAGGTGGGCGCGTATCACATGAATATTCCGACCACGCGTCGATCCCGAAATTCATTGAAAGGAACTGGAAGCTTTCCAAGCTTTCGCCGCGCAGCCGCGACAACCTGCCGAACCCGGTAACCGCAGCGGACAATCCCTATGTTCCGCTGAACAGCCCGGCGATCGGCGATCTTTTCGGGAATTTCAGCTTCCCGTGATCACAACTTGAGTCTTCGGCTGGACGAAGCATCGCCTACGCCGCGTCGGCGTAACCTACTCGCAGGGGAGGCCGGATGGCTGTCCGGCCCCGCAGTTGGGGATCGCCGTGCCCACTACATCGCCGGCGCATGACCGGGCGGCGCTGGATAGTGCCCGCCGGGCGTTCTCTGGCGGCGATCTCGCGACCGCGGAGCTGATTTGCAAGGATGTCCTCGCGCACGCGCCGGCCAATGGCGGTGCCTGGACGCTGCTCACCGAGACGGCGCTGCAGCGGGGCCGCCTGGACGCCGCCATCGTGTCTGCCAATCGGGCCGTGGCGCTTTGTCCACGCGATCCCGTTGCGCATGTCCTGCAGGCGAAGTGCCTGCTGCAATCGGGGGAGGCGCAGGCGGCCTTGGCGGCCGCAGAAGCCGCCGCCAGGGTCGTCGGCACTGCGCCGGCTGCGCTCGATGCCCTTGGGGCGATCTTCGGCCAGCTGGGCCTGCACGATCGCGCAGAGGAGTTGTTTCAGCGCGCCGTCACAGCCCGTCCCGATGTCCCGCAATATGTCTTCAATCTCGCCGCTACCGAGCGGATGACAGGCCGGCTGGCGGCGGCTGAAGCGCACTGCGATGCCGCGGTGGCGCTCGATCCCGCATACGGTCTCGCCCACTACCTGCGCGCCGACCTGCGTATCCAGAGCCGTGATCGCAACCACATTGCCGAGATGGAGCAGCTGATCTCGGGAGGGAAGCTTTCCGGCGACGGCGAGATTCTCGTGCGGTTTGCATTGGGTAAGGAATACGAGGATCTGGACGAGCACGCGCATGCCTTCGCGCATGTCTCGGCGGCCTGCGCGCTGCAGCGACGGATCATCGACTATGACGGTCGTGCAGAAATTGCCCAGATCGACCGGATCATCCGCTCGCAGACGCCCGCCTGGCGCGCCGCTTGCCCGCCGGGCTTCGCCGGCCCTGAGCCGGTCTTTGTGGTCGGTCTGCCGCGCACCGGAACCACGCTGGTGGAGCGGATCATCGCCAGCCACAGCGCCATGGTCTCGATTGGGGAGACGAACGCATTCGCGGCGGAGTTCCGCCGCACCATGCGGGGTGGTGCCAAGACACTCGACCTCGCCGAGATGGGCCGCCGCTACATCGATGCGGCGACCGCAATGCGAATTCCGCCCGGGCGCCGCTTTGTCGACAAGACCCTGGCAAATTATCTCTATTGCGGAATCATCCATGCGGCTTTGCCGCGTGCCAAGATCATCTTGATCCGCCGGCACCCGCTCGATGCGTGCTGGGCCATCTACAAATCCCGCTTCCAGCGGACCTTCTTGTTCTCCTATGACCAGCGGGAGCTCGCCGACTATTATCTGGCTTTTCGCCGCTTGGCGCAGCATTGGCGGGCGACGCTTCCCCCGCACGCATATTTCGAAATTGGCTACGAGGACATCGTGGCCGATCAGGCCGGGATAAGCCGCCGCTTGATTGAATTCATCGGGCTGCCCTGGGAGGAGGAGGTCTTAATGTTTCACGAAAGTGCAGCGCCGTCGGCAACCGCGAGCGCGGTGCAGGTCCGGCGGCCTATCTATTCCTCATCGGTTGGAAAATGGCGGCATCATGCGGAACGACTCAAGCCGCTGCGCGCGCGCCTTGCGCAGGAGATTTCCACCGCTGAACTGCTGTGACAGACGAGCCTGCGGCCCTCGATCCGCATGATTTTTCTTCGAATCAATCCAGGGGGGCCAAATCAGGTGGCTCTCAATCAGAACGCGGCGCGAAGAGTGCCAAACGCCTTTGACGACATACACCCTGCTTCGCGCTCCGCGATCAACTGCGGATTTCAGGTCGTGCTCCGGCGCAGAAAGCCCTGTTGCGCCGGATCAAGGCGCTTGCCGGCCCTGTGGGTCGGCGCTGGCGAGAACATGCGCTTCGCCCCGAACGGCGATCCGCACATGCGAGCCCACGGACGGCGAATTGAAGCTTGGGCTTCTGATCAGCAGCGGGTCGCTCGCTGCCGTGGATTCGTCTGCTGCGCCGGCACCTCGCAGCACGACCGCTATGGTGCACGCGGCACCCGCGAACTCGACCTGGGTGACGAGGCCAAAACATGGGGAAGCATCGGACCCGCCCTGCAGAGCAACGCCCGGAGCCGGCTCCAAGCTCACCTGCTCGGGACGCAGCATGATCTCGGCTGCGCCGCGGCGAGCCCCGGTCGCTGCCGCAACACGGCCGAGCCTGCAGCGGGCCCATCCATCCTCCAGCTCGGCCGACAAAATTAAAGCATCGCCCAGGAACGTGGCTGTGTCCCGGTCGACAGGCTTTGAATAGAGGTCGCGCGGCGAGCCCACCTGTACCAACCGGCCGCCGCGCAATACGGCAAGCTGATCCGCGAAAGAGAGCGCCTCGGCCTGATCATGGGTCACCAGGATGGTCGTCATCCCCGCAGCCCGCAGGATGCGGCCCACGGCACGCCGCATGCTCTCACGCAGCGCGGTGTCGAGTGCCGAGAAAGGCTCGTCGAGCAACATGAGCCTGGGTCGGCGGGCCAGCGCGCGGGCGAGTGCAACCCGCTGCTGCTGGCCACCGGAAAGCTCGTGCGGCCGCCGCCTGGCCATCGTGGCGTTGAGCTCGACCAACTCCATCAGGTCTCGGATTCGCTGGTCGCGCTTCGGCTCGCGGCGGTCGAGCCCGAAGCCGATGTTTTCCGCAACGTTCAGGTGCGGGAACAAGGCACCCTCTTGGGCGACAAACCCGATGGACCTCCGGTGAGCCGGCACGATATCGCGGCTCTCAGCGAGCATCTGCCCGTCGAGCATGACGCGGCCTTCGTCCGGCACCTCAAAGCCGGCAAGAATGCGCAGAAGCGTGGTCTTGCCCGAGGCCGAAGGCCCGACAACCGCGGTGCGGCTGCCGACCTCAACGGAAAGGTCAATGTCCTTCAGCGCTGTGACCGGGCCATATCGTTTGCTGACGCGTTCCACGCTGAGGAAGGTCATCGCCCTGCCACCAGCTTGGATTGCATATAAAGGAGCACGGTCAGCGGCAGGGACAGCAGCACCATCAGCGTGGCGTAAGGTGCCGCTGCCACATAGTCGATCTCGCTGGTGAGAGCCCAAAACTGGGTCGCAAGCGTGCGGGTGCCGTTAGGAGCCAGCAACAAGGTGGCGGTCAGCTCGGTTGTGACACCGAGCGCCACCAGCGCCGCGCTGGCGGCGGCCCCGGGGGCGGCCAGCCGCAGGGTGACGTGCAGCACCGCCTGCAACGGTGTCCGGCCCAGCGCCATGGCGGCCCATTCCAGCTCGAGCGGCGCCTGCGCGAAGCTGGCGCGCAAGCCGATCAGCGCTCGGGGTATGAACAGGAGCAGATAGGCCAGAATCAGGGTCGCCATCGTCTGGTACAGCGGCAGAGCGATTCTGACCGTGACAGTGACGAGCGCGAGCGCGATCACAACGCCGGGGATGGAGCCGACGTAATAGTGGCAGGTCTCAAGAATCCGTTGCAAGCGACCCGGCCTGCGGACCGTCAGCCAAGCCATCGGGATCACCGCCAGCGTGGTGAGGAGCGCACCGGCAATCGCGAAAATCAGCGTTTCGGCGAGGGCGCTGCCAAGTTGCGCCGAATGCCAGGCCCCGAGGCCTCCGATCGCCAACCAGCGGCCGAGCGTGATCAGCGGTACGCCGAGTGCCATGGCGGCACTCAGGCCTGGAATCAGCAGGCATGGCCCGGTGAGCCGGCCAAGTCGATAGCGGACCGCCATGCGAGCAGCCCCGGAGCCCACGCGCGCGTAGCGCCGATTGCCGCGCGCAGCCGCCTCGAGCGCCAGCAGCAACAGGCAGCAGGCGACCAGGACGGCCGCCATCATGTTGGCGGCAGGTCCGTTGTAGGCAGACTGGAATTGATCCACGATCGCAGTTGAAAAAGTGTCGAACCGGATCATCACATAGAGACCGTATTCGGCGAGGATATGCAGGCCGATGAGCAGCGCGCCGGCACAAATAGCGAGCCGAAGTTGCGGAAGGACGACGCCGAAGAAGACTCTCGCGGGCGCGTGGCCAAGCGATGATGCGACATCCTCGAGTGCAGGGTCGAGGCGCCGTAGTTGCGCGGCAATCGGCAGGTAGAGAAATGGAGAATAAGCCAGAACCGAGATCAGCGTGCCGCCCAGCAAACCGTGCAATCCGGGTAGCAGGCTGACCCAGGCGTAGCTGTGCACGAAGGCGGGAACCGCCAGCGGCGCGACCGCAAGCCAGGCCCATATACGTGCCCCCGGCAAGTCGGTCCGTTCAGTTAACCAGGCGACCACGAGCCCCAACAGGACGGCGAGCGGAATCGTACAGGCTTCGAGCAAGGCGACATTGATCAGCAACTCGCCGACTCGCGGGCGGACGACGAGCGCATAGGCGGTCTGCCAGCCGGTCTCAATCGTGATCCAGACGATGAAGCCCAGGGGAAGCAAGGCCAACGCGGAAACGAGGACTGCCCCAACCGCCATAGCGCCCGGCAGCCGGCCGCCCATTTTCACGCTGTTGTCCTTCCTGGCTCTGAGCCCATCTTTGCCTGATAGGAAGAATTGCTGCCCTGGCGCTCGAGACCCGCTTATGGGCAACTGATTATTTGTTTCAAAGCAAGCCCGCCTCGATCATCAGATCGGTGACTTTCTTGCTGTTGAGCTTGGAGGGCTCGACCTTCGGAGCCTGCAGATCGGCGAGCGGAACGAGCTTCGGGTCGGAGGCGACGCCGTTGCCGACAGCGTATTCGAAAGATTTGCTGCTGGTCAGGACGACTTGGCCATCCTTGCCGGCGATCCACTTCACGAAGGCTTGCGCCTGCGCCGGGTGCTTGCTTGATGCTAGCACCCCGCCCCCCGAAATGCTCACGAAGGCGCCCGGGTCCTGGTGGCGGAAGTAGTACAGCGCAACATTGTTGCTGTTCTCGCCGGTCTTCGCTTGGTCGCCAAAGTAGTAATAGTGATAGATCACCGCTCCTTCCACCTGACCGGCATTGACCGCCTTCATGGCCACGCTGTTGCCCCGGTACGCCGTCACATTTTCCTTCATGGCCTTGAGCCAGGTCCTGGTCGCCGCCTCGCCTTTGAGCTCGAGCATGGCGCTGACGATCGCCTGGAAGTCGGCGCCCGCCGGTGCGGCTGCCCAGCGCCCTTTCCAGGCCGGCTCGGCGAGATCCATGATCGACTTCGGCAGCTGGTCCTCGCGCAACTTGGTCTTGTTGTACGCAAACACGGTCGTGCGTGCCGCCACTCCGATCCACCGGCCATGCTCGGGGCGGAAGTTCTCCGGCACCTCCGAGAGCGCTTCCTTGTCGAGCGGAGCAAACAGGCCCGCATTGTCGACCAGCACCATGGCGGGGGAGTTTTCGGTCAGGAATACGTCGGCCGGAGAGGCGGCGCCTTCTTGGACGATCTGGTTCCCGAGCTCGGTGTCGCCGCCATTGCGGAGAACGACGCGAATTCCGGTTCGGCGGGTAAAGCCGTCCGCCCAGGCCTGAGCCAGACTTTCGTGCTGGGCGTTATAGACGACGATGCTCTCCGCGTCGCGCGTGCCCGATTGGCCTTGTGCCTGTGCGGGCGCGACCGTGAGCACGCCGAGAGCGACGAAAAGCAACACTTTCATCTCAGCCTCGAGGACCACTTTGTGCTTGATCCATCTGTTAGGGATCGGCGCGCAAAGTTGTCAACTTGTATGTTCTTTCATTAGAAAAATTAAAAAGAAGAACTTCGCGCGATCGAGTGGGACTGACTTATCTCGTGGCCCTCGCGAGAGGCCCGCATCTCATCTGCCCTCGCTATTTCAGGGCAGTTTCTCCAACAAATAGCCGTAGCCCACGCGCGGCTCACGCACGTGCAAACGCTTCTGGAATTCCCAGACTCGCGCCGGCACCGGATGCACCACAGGGACCTGCAGGTCCTGCTCCAGAAGCTTGATGATGTCGAGGGTGCGCCAGCCGGAGCCGAGCATGTAGATCGCATCGGCGCCCTTGCTCTTCAAGAAATTGCGCTTGATGTGCGCGTAGACCTGCTCGCCGGAGAGCTCCTGCACCTTGTCGAAGGGCACGTCGATCCCGGTCATGTCACGCACGGTGAAGCCCGCATCCTTGAAATATTTCGCGAAGATCGAGTTGAGCTTGGGCGGAAAATAGGTGGCGCCGACGATGCTCTTGGCCTTGAGCGCTTTGAGCGCCCGCACGTGGTTCTGCGCCACGCTCATGATGGGTACTTTGAATTTCTTCTCCCAGCCGGCGACGATGCGGGCTTCCCCCTTGAAGCCGTGCACCATGAAGGGCGGTGCCCCGTGCGGATGGATGAGATCGCACTTCTGCTCGGCCAAGAGCGCGATCGCCTTCTCATAGTGCGGCATCATGGTTTCGAATTCGTCTTCGGTGCCGCGCCGGATATTGAGGAAGATCGGAATGAGCCCGACGCCCTCGGGCAAGAGGCGGATCACCTCTTCGGTCACACCCGGCCGCATCGTCGGATTGATCATTCCGACGAGGCCGCGCCAACTGGAAAAGGCCATGATGATTGTCCTACTACTTTGGCCACGCCCGAGTGATCACGGTGATGCAAACGAGCGAGCTTAACGATTCCCGATCGTCCCCACGAAAGCGCACGAAAGTGGAAACCCAGATCTTGTTTGCAACAGTCCCGCAGCTCTTTGAAGTGCTGGATTCCCGCTTCCGCGGGAATGAGCGTCCCTCGGCGCTAGCCCCCATATTCCCGCTTCGCAGCGTCGGCGGACACATAACCTTCGGCCACATCGCGGGCAAGCGCTGTGCGGTCGCGCCGGCGCGGATCGCCAAAGCCGCCGCCGCCGGCGCTTTGCAGCAGGAAGCGCTCGCCCGCTTTCATCTCGACGCGAGCCGAGGCCTTGGTCTCGAGTTCCTGTCGGGTGCCCGGCCGCACCAGGAAGCGCGCGCGGCTGCCCGGCTTGCCGCCGGCCAGGCCCTGCGGTGGGAAACGCGTCTTGTTGAAGCGGCGAACGACGGTCGCATCTTCGAGCAATTCGTATTCGCGCTGGATGGCAAGCCCGCCGCGCCATTGCCCGGCACCGCCCGAGTTTGGCACCAGCGAAAAGCGGGTGATGCGGCAGGGAAACTCCGATTCCAGAATCTCGATCGGGGTCGTGTGTAGGTTGCTCAAATGCGTGGCGGTCGCGGTCGCCCCATCATAGCCGACGCCGGCCCCATAGGCGGAGCCCGCGATCTCGTATTGCATGGCGGATTGCCCCGGGCGTGCCTTGGCCCAGGCAATGCCAAGCGCGCTCGACGCGCCAGAATGCGCGATCGCGCGCAACGGATTGAGCTTGCCGAGCGCCTCGAGGATCACGTCGACCAGCATCAGATTGACCATCTGATAATTGGAGACCGGGGCAGGGGGTTCCGCATTGGTGACGGTGCGCGGGGCGAACACGAGGCGCACCACATCGCGCATACCGTCGTTGAAATGGAGCCGCGGATCGAGGCTGCCGAGCAGGCAATAGAAGACGCAAGCCTCGACCATCGAGGGACGCAGATTGATCGGGCCCTTGGCCTGGGGATCGCTGGCGGAGAAGTCGAAGCTCGCCTCGCCGTCGCGGATCGTGACGGTCACGGCGAGCTTGACCGGCTGCTCGACAACCACGCCGTCGCTGTCGAGAAATCCTTCGGCTGCGGCGCTGCCCTCGGGCAGGCGCGCGATTGCGGTTTTGAGCTCCGCAGCCGCGCCCTGAAGAATGCCCGCGAAGGCGTCCATGACGGTCGCGGCGCCGAAGCGCAGGCACAGCTCCTTCATTCGCGCCACACCCATTTGGGTGACCGCGATCTGCGCCTGCATGTCGCCGCGCACCAGTTCGGGCTGGCGGCTGTTGGCCAGGATCAGCCGCTCGATGTCGGGCAGCGCACGCCCGGCCTCGCAGATTTTGAGCGGCGGTATCAGAACGCCTTCATGATAGAGCTCGGTCGCATTGGCGGAGGTTGAGCCCGCGACGGTGCCGCCCACATCCGCCTTGTGGGCGATCGAGCCCGCGAACGCGACGATCGCGCCATCGATGAAGACGGGTGCCACGAACGCCATGTCGGATACGTGCGGCAACCCGCCTTCATAGGGATGATTGGAGACGAACACGTCGCCGTCTGCGATCGCGCCCGGCGAGGCGTAGACCTGCAATATGCGCCCGACCAGGTGCCGGTAAACCGGCGCGTGGAAGAACATCGGGGGCGCCACGATCAGGCGCCCGTTGCGATCAAGAATGACGCAGCTGAAATCCCGCGACTCGCGGATGATGGTCGAATAGCCCGAGCGGTAGAAATGATAGTGCATTTCCTCGACCAGGCTGGTGATCTTGTTGCGTAGGATCTGGATGGTGATGGCGTCCATCGTGGATTTCACCCGCTAGGGCTTCGTAGCCGCAAATGTGCCCGTTCAACTGCCGGCCCGATCGCCGGCGAGGCGTAGCAGGTCCAAAGTACAGTCGAACGCTCGATTTGCAACAATGTCAGAGCTCAGTCGCTCAGAGGAACGATTCGGTTGTACTCTGCGATGATCGCCTTCGGGGTCTTCTGCAGCATCTCGACCTGATGAAGCACGGCATCGCCGTCGACCGGGCTTACATCGAGGCTGAGCTTCTGTGCGTCCTGCACGAATGCTGGGGCCTTTGCCATGCTCATGAAGGCAGTCTTCAGAGCGCCGGCGCGGTCTTGCGGAATTTCCGGCGGCGCGACCAGCGGCAGTGCCATGTGGAAGGGCGCCTCGGCAAATTTGATGAGCGCCAAGGCGTTGGGATCCTTCGTCAGCTCCTGGCCGGTTGGGACTTCCGGCAGCTCGGGCAGGCGCGTCTCCCGCCCGAATGCAATCAGCGGCCGGAAAAAACCTTGCTTCCACAATGCGGCCTGGCCGGCCTTCATTGAGCTGAAGCCCACCACTTGCCCGTCCAGCTCACCGCGCTCTTGGGCGAGAAAGACGTCGGCGGCACCCCGATAGCCGCGAATGTTCTTGACGTTCAGTTTCAGCACGTCGCGGCAAATGTCGGTGAACACCGCGTTGGTCGATCCGGCCCCGGTCGTGCCTATTCTGGCGACCGGCCCACCCACGACCTTGAGATCGGCGACCGTCTTGGCCGGGAAGCTCGCGTTTACCACCAACACGTAAGCGTCGTGGGCATAGGACGATACACTGCCCAGCCATGTCAGGCGGAGTGGATCGAAGCGGACGTTGGGATCGCCTACGACAGCGAGCTGTGGCGTGCTGCGCTCCAGCATGGCGACCACCGATCCATCCTTCGGTTCGTTCGCATAAAGGCGGTTCGCCAGCACGATGCCCGCGGCTCGCAAATTTTCAACGATGATACTAGGGCTTCCGGGAATGAAATCGGTGAGGTGCTTGGCAATCAGACGACCAACGAGGTCGTTGACACCGCCCGGTGCGCTCGCAACAAGCAGGGTGATGTCCCGCTTTTTGTAGAAATCAGCCACCGCCGGATCGGCCGTCCGGCTCGCGGACCGACCGCTTCCATCCTCGGGCTGCGCGCGGGCCGGTAGGAGGAGTGGACGAGCTATCTGGCTGGCGCAAAATCCGAGGCCGGCGCCAAGCAGTGTTCGGCGCCCGAGCTTGGCCAGCAATGGATTGAATCGCATCTTACAGGTCTCGGCTCATCTTGGCCCACTTGCGGGGCTCCCTATCCTGGCTTTCGCATTTCCACGGTCCTCGCGCGGCCGCCGGGCGAATAGGCCCGGCGGCCAAGCACGCACCACTCAAAGGCTCGAACTCAGCCGATCGTGGTGGTGGCAGTGCGACTTGACTGTACGGAGGACTGTGCGGAGGGCCGCATGAAGCTCAAGGCGGCTCCGCTCAGGGCGCCTCCAGTCAACACAATCGTCGTGCCCAGGACGAGCAAGCCGATCACGGTCAGCACCTCCGGATTGGTTCCGACCACGGCAAGTATTCCGAGCACCGCAGCCGCGAGCCCGGCGAGCGCCTGCATCCCCGCGGAGCCGGATGCCATCTCGCCCGCAAGCATCTCGCTTCCGAGGTGCCAGCCTTCGCGCGGTTCGCGCCCGAGAATGGTCGATCGCTTCATCAGGTAGAGGTGCCAGACTGCGTTGCTGCTCAGCACAAGGGCGCTACCAAAAGCGATTACGGCTACCGCCGTCAGCACCGTCGGCTGAATGCCCAGCAAAGCGAGCACTCCAAGCACGATGCCTGCCGCTCCGACCAGGAACACTGCCGATAGGCTCCCGCCGGTGAATTCCTGTTGGGAGTCCGTGGCCGTTCCGGGAGGAAAGATGATGTGAGCATATTCCGACAGCAGGGAACCTCCGTGCACAAGGAGGGCCGCGCCAAAAACAATCGTCGCAATAGGGACGATTATGTCCGAGTGGGTGCCCGTCAGCGCGACGATGGCGAGCACGATTGTGGCAATTCCGCCGATGGCATCGGCAAAACCTCCGTAGCTTGTTGTTGATGCGGTCTCGAAGATCCCACCACGTTGTGTCATGGTTGCATTTCGGTCTGTCATGGTCATGACGGTTCTCCAATATTTCGAGCTTCGACAGCGGCACGCTTTGTCGATCAGCCCGTGCGCTCCCCGAGAATCTGCGGACGGACTGCCGCCGACCGTCCCGCAGCAATAGATCACCCACCCTCGCCACGGTCCAAAACAGGACCTGGGGATTTGTACGAGAGCACTCGTACACGTGTCTTTAGAATCTGGATGGTGGTGCGAGCCTGCAAGCCGATGCGGCACTTGGTAGCTGAGTGCTGAATTCGCTTCTTCAATGCTCGATCGTCGCGACCTAATCCTTGCCCTCGCCGCGGCATCTTATCCCAGCCTGAAACCTTTCCGGCCTTCGATAATTCCGTGCTGCAGAAGAGTTCCAAGCAGGTGCTGCTGCAGAAAGGGTCCGCAGCGTTCCGGGCCGCGGAGGCGTTCCCGCTGAAAAATTGGAGCTGGGGAATTTGGCATGCCAGCACGGCAAGCCGATGCAGCTCGTCGCAGCCGGATGCCGCTGTGTTGCTTTGCGTACCCGCGGCCTTTTGCACTGCAGCTAAAAGGGAGCCGAAGATGCCCAATACCGATTCCAGCGTGAAGCTAAATCGTCGCAAGTTCCTCGCTGCAGCGGCTGTGGCGGGTGCTGCCGGCGCCGTCGACCCGGCGCGAGCCGCAACGACGGGTACATCAGAGGCACAGGCGCGACTGCCATCAGCCATCCCGCCGAATGCGCGCGTCGCGATCGCCGAGACGGACGTGCCGGATGTTCCACCCTATTCGGGAGAAGGGCGGCCTGCCTCCGATTTCATGGTCGACGTGATCAAGACGGTCGACATCAAATACGCTCCGGCCAATCCGGCTTCTAGCTATCGCGCGCTGCATGAATCGCTGATCGATTACGGCGGCAATACGATGCCGGAATATCTCACTTGCATGCATGAAGAATCCGGAGTCGGCATCGCGCATGGCTACTACAAGATCGCCGGCAAGCCGTTGCTGACCTTGTGCCACGGAACGGTAGGGCTCCAGCACGCCACCATGGCGGTGTACAACGCCTTCTGCGATCGCGTGCCGGTGATCATGATCAACGGGAACGATCTTGATGCCGCGTATCGCCCTCCCGGCGTGCCGACGATCCATTCGGCGCAGGACATCAATGCGATCATACGCGACTTCACCAAATGGGATGATACGCCGGTGTCCGCGCAGGCTTTTGCCCAGTCATTCGTGCGCGCCTACAAGATTGCCACGACGCCGCCCTGCGCTCCGGTTGCGCTCTCGTTGGATGATGGGCTCGCGCAAGGGCCGGTCCGCGATTTCGGCCAGCCGCTTTATATCCCTGAATATGTGCCCGAAGCCCCGCCCCAGGGCGATTCGAGCGCGGTGCGCGAAGCTGCTCGCCTGCTCGCGAACGCAGAACATCCGGTCATCGTCGCCGACCGCGCCATAAACACGCAGAAGGGCATGGAGCTGCTCGTCGAGCTTGCCGAGGTCCTGCAGGCGCCGGTCGTTCGCCAACGCGCGCGGCTCAACTTTCCCACGACGCATTACTTGAGCCGGCCAGAGAGCGTCATCCGACAAGCAGACGTCATCCTCGGCCTTGAATTGAGTGATTATTGGGCGACGGTGAACAGCTTCACCGACAACAACGCGCAAGGCGTGGGCACGAACCAGCGGCGCGTGAAGCCCGGCACCAAGCTGATCAGCATCAGCGCGTCCGGATTGATCACCAAGTCCAATTATCAAAACTTCGAACGCTTCCAGAGCGTCGATGTGCCGATAAGCGGGGATGTCGAGGCGACGTTGCCGGCATTGATCGAGGCGGTGAAGTCGGCGATCCCGGCTGACCGCAAGACGGCGATCGCCAAGCGCGGGGAGGCCGTTCGAGCCGACCACGAGAAGGGCCGCGACGCCACCAAGCAGATGGCGGCAATCGCCTGGGAAGCGAGCCCGATCAGCACCGCGCGCATGGTCATGGAACTGTACGGGCAAATCAAGGATCTCGATTGGTCGCTGGTGGCGCAGTCGGGCAATGTCAGCGGTTGGCCGCTGCGGCTCTGGCCGATGGAGAAATACTACAAATGGACCGGAACATCGGGCGGCTATGGCGTCGGCTACGGTCTGCCGGCCTCCGTCGGCGGCGCGTTGGCCAATCGCGATGAAGGACGCTTCTCCGTCTCCATTCAGTCGGACGGCGACTTGATGTACGCGCCCGGCGCCCTGTGGACTGCAGCGCGTCACAAGATTCCGCTTCTCGCCGTGATGCACAACAATCGCGGCTACCATCAGGAGGTCATGCACGTGCAGCGGCTGGCTAATTTTCGCGACCGGCCCGCAAACAAGGGCAGCGATCTCGGCCCGATCGGCACCAGCATCATGAATCCCGATATCGAGTACCACAAGCTTGCGGAATCGGTGGGGTGGTGGGCGAAAGGTCCGATCAAGGATCCGGCGGAGCTCGGTCCCGCAATCAAGGAAGCAGTCGCGGTCGTGAAATCGGGCCAGCCGGCGCTGCTGAACGTCTGGACGCAACCGCGTTAGCGCATGTCCCGGAAAAGTGGATCCGGTGCTCCGAAAAGGACATGCGCAAATGCACAGAACCAGGAGGTCGTCCATGCGCAAAATTTCCAGTCACATCGTGGGAGCGACCCTTGCGGCGGGCCTTCTCGCCATCCCAACAGCCGGCATTGCGGCGTCCGCCGAAAATGGCAGGACGGCATTCATCCAGCACGGCTGCTGGGAATGCCACGGTTTCGAAGGGCAAGGCTCGACCGCGACCAGCGGCGGCAAGGTCATTGCCGATACAAAGCTGCCGCTCGATGCCTTTACGTCCTTCGTCCGCAACACGAATGGAGCGATGCCTTCGTTCAGCGCGAAGGTCGTTCCCGACGCAGAGCTTGCGGACATCTACGCTTATCTGCAATCGCGGCCGCAACCGAAGCCCGCCAAGGACATCGCGCTCTTGAGTGAGGTCCCGTGACGGGATAGCGTGGCCCGCCTCCCAGCACGGTGTGCGACTGCGCGCTCCTTGGTGTATTGCCTGTGCAAAATCGCCTTCGCGCGCTTGCGCCCGCGGGCGGACCTCGCATCGATTTTGCACACCTACAAATCTCGCTGCAGAATCAAGTTGCGATAGCCGTCGACCTTGCCGCTCCATCCTGGTGGGATCACAGTGGTGGCGTCGAACTGCTCGACGATGGCCGGGCCGGTGATCGTCGCGCCGATGTCGAGCCGGTCACGCTCATAGAGCACCGCGTGCAGCGAGCCCAGGCTCTTCTTTGCTCCGGCCTGGGAGCCGTGGACCGGAATATGGATGCGGCGCCGGCCCTTGATCGCGGCTTCGGTCGAGCGCGCCGCCGGCGGTGCCGCCTCCGCAACCGGCTTGAACTTGGGCACGGCCACCCGCACCCGCACGCGATAGCTCACGAGCTCTACTGGCCGCTCCTTGGCGGCATGGCCATGAATATGAGCATGACGCTCGTCAAAGCGCACCCGCACGGCGGATAGCGACTCCGCACTCAGCTTCGCGCCATACAGTCCGTCGAGAGGTGTGCGCAGCTCGTAGCCTTGGCCGATATAGCGAAGGTCGAGCTCCCGCACGAAGCGGGCACCGGCCGGATCGAGGCCTTCGGTCATCAACTCCGCGCGCGCCCTGTCCTCGAGCGTGGCGAAGACTTGCTCGGCATGCTCAGGGTCCACCTCGGCCACGGCGGTGAGCTCGGAGCGGATATAATCGTGCACCACATCGGTGCAGAGGAGGCCCAGCGCCGAGAACGCGCCCGGCCGCGGCGGCACCAGAATGCGCCGCATGCCCAGCTCCTCGGCGACGGCAGCCGCGTGCACGGCGCCGGCTCCGCCGAAAGGCAATAGCGTGAAGGCTGACAGGTCGACGCCGCGCTTGGCGGCGAACACGCGTACTTCGTCTGCCATGCGCATGTCGACGATGCGCTGGATGCCGGCAGCGGCTTCCAGCGGCTCCATCCGCAACGGCTCGGCGATCTCGCGCGCAAGCGCGGCGCGCGCCGCTTTTATGTCCAGTGTCTGCGCGCCGCCGAGGAAATATTCCGGATTGAGCAGGCCGCAAACGAGGTCGGCGTCAGTCACGGTCGGCTCTCTCCCGCCGCGAGCATAGCAGACCGGGCCCGGCTCAGCGCCCGCGCTCTGTGGCCCGACATTGAGGAAGCCGCCGCCGTCCACCCAGGCGATCGAGCCCCCGCCTGCCGAGATCGTGGTCATGTCGAGGGCCGGCACATCGATCTGGCGGCGAGCGATGGTTCCTTCGGTGACTTCGAGTGGCGCTCCGCCTTCGATGAAGGCAATGTCGGCGCTGGTGCCTCCCATGTCGAGCGTGACGAGGCCGCCCCTGGCGTCGTCTTCGGCGAGATGAGCGCTCGCCTGTGCGCCCGCGGCCGGACCGGAGAACAGCGTGTGCACCGTGCGGCCGCCGGCGATCGCGGCGGAGAACGGCATCACTCCGCCGTTCGATTGCATGAGAAAGCGCTGACCGGTCTCGACGCCCGCCGCATCGAGACCGCGATTGAGATGATCGATGTAGCGTACCAGCACCGGCTCAAGATAGGCGTTGACGAGCGTCGTCGACATGCGCGGCCATTCGCGCAGGCGCGGCAACACCTCGCTCGAGAGCGAGACATGGATGTTGGGACATTCGGCCTGAATGATTGCCCGCGTTTCCTGCTCATGCGTCGGATTCATGAACGAGAACAGGTAGCAGACGGCAATCGACTCCACGCCCGCTGCTTGCAGCTCGCGGGCAGCGCGCCGCACCGCATCGAGATCCAAGCCCAGCAGCACCTCGCCCCTATAGTCGGAGCGCTCCGGTATCTCGCGGGTCAGGCTCTGTGGAGCGATCGGTGGCGGCTTTGCATAGAAGTAATCGAACAGATTGCCGTCGCGCGCCTGGGTCTGGGTCTCCTGCACGGCTCGGAAGCCCTGGGTGATGAGCAGCCCGACCTTGGCGCCGCGCATCTCGAGCAGCGCGTTGGTGGTGATCGTGGTGCCATGCGCGAAGAAGGCGATGCTTTCAGGCGCGATGCCGCGCGCCACGAAGCGGGCGACGCCGTTGAGCACGCCCAATGCCGGGTTCTGTGGGGTTGAGGCAACCTTTTCGACCATGACGGCGCCGGTGAGGGAATCGAGCAGCACCAGATCGGTGTGCGTGCCGCCGACGTCCACGCCCAGCCGATAATGCGCCACGCCCGCGCCCGCCATCATGATTCCGCCAATCGTCCTTATCGCCGCCGCCAACCGCGTCTGCGCGCATATCACTTTTTCAAGCCGATGACTTCCATCAGCTGCGCCAGCTCGGGGTCTTGGGCCGCGATCAACCGGCCGAACCGGTCGGCTGGCAGGAAGGCCGGACGGGCGCCCAGGCGAAGGCAGGTCTGCACGAATTCGGGACTGGCAACTGTGTCGCGAATGGCGGCTTCAAGCGTCGCGACGATGGGCGCGGCTGTGTCCTTGGGTGCGGAAATGCCGCGCCAAGCCTCGAGCGAGACTTTGAGCCCGAGCTCCTGCGCCGTCGGCACATCCGGGAAGGCCGGATCACGTATGTCAGTCATGCTCGCTAAGAGCCGCACCTGCCCGTTCTTGACGTACTCGCTCAGCGCGGCCGGCAGCTGCACCACCGCATCCACCTGTCCGCCGAGCAGGCTGGTGATGACCTCTGCGGCCCCGAAAGGCACGTCCACGACTCGCGCGCCCGCGGCCCGGAAAAGCGCAACCGAGGTGATGTGCGTATGGCTGCCGACGCCGGAATTGCCAACCGTGATCGCCTCAGGGCGCGCTTTGGCGTCGGCGATCAGCTCGGCGAGCGTGTGCCAGCGCGCGTCGCCGCGCACCGCGACGACCGGCGACTCGACCAGCACTTGCGCGACCGGCGTGAAGGACCGGTAGTCGAGCTGCAACAGGCCCATATGGTGCGTGGTCGAGACGGAGTTCGAGCTCCAGACGAGCGAATGGCCGTCGGCCATTTGTCCGGCCACGTAACGATACCCGATGGCCCCGCCGGCGCCCGGCCGGTTGACCACGATCACCTTGTTGTCGAGCCGCCGGGACATGCCTTCCGCCAGTAGGCGCGCGGTCACGTCCGCTGACGAGCCGGCTGGAAACAGCACGGTGATCTCGATGACGCCGCGGGAGGGCAACGCGGGAACCGCCGCCTCCTGCGCGGATGCGATGCCGATGGTGAGCCAGGCCAGCAGGGCAATAGCCGAGGCCGCGATCTTGGCGAGCTTCATCGATCGTCTTTTCAGCTTTCAGCTGTTCTGCAGGACTTCCGCGACCTCGACCCGACGCCCCTCATGCGCTGACATGATACCAGCGCTGATGACGGCGAGCGAGGTCGTAGCATAGTCACCGCCTACTTCCACGCGGCCGTAACCGCGCACCGCCGCGGCGAATTCCTCGAGTTGCTCGACGATCGTATCGTTGGCCGCGCAGGGCAGGGGGAGCGGGCGGTCGCTGCCGCGCTTCAAGAGCCGCAAACCGTTATGCAGGTCGAAATAGGCGGTCGCCTCCTTGCCGTAGATGTTCATCAGATAGAACTCGGACGCCGAGGCATAGCTCGCATTCAGGATCGAGAGCGCCCCGTTTGCGTGCTCGAGAATGAGGCTTGCCACGTCCGGGTTGTCGCCCGGCAGCACCAGTTGGGCGAGCCGCCCGCTGACGGCCGTGACCGGCCCCATGAGATATTCGAGCACATCGACATAATGAATGCCGATCTGCAGCATGACTCCGCCCGGCATTCCGGCCGCCTGGTAGCGCCATGAGCTCAAGTCGATCTTGCCGAGCCGGTCGCGGCTGATATTGGCTTCCGCATTCACGAGCTTGCCGAACATGCCGGCCTCGATCTGGCCGCGAAGCAGGCGGAAATGGCTTTCGCGCCGCCGCTGATAGCCGAGCGCCAGCACCACGCCCGCCTTGGCGCATGCCGCCGTGATGGCGCGCCCGTCGGCGATCGTGTTGGCGATCGGCTTGTCGAGGAACACATGCTTGCCGGCGGCGGCTGCAGCCGCAGTCGTGGCGAGATGCGCGTCATTTGGCGTGGTGTTGATGATCGCCTCTATCTGGGGGTCGCTGAGAATCGCCGCATACTCGTCGACCGCGCCGCAACCGTACTTGGCCGCGAAGGCCGCGCGCTTTTCCGCCGAGCGGGTGTAGCAGGCGACGATTTTAAGCATCTCCGAGCGCTTGATGGCGTCGGCCAATACGTCCGACCACCAGCCCATGCCGATGCATGCGACCCGCAATGGCGCCCCTGCCATGTGCTTTCAATCCTCTGCTTGTCGGGAGTGCCGCGTAGACTAAAGAGCATGTGGTAATATGGCGTAAGCGCCGGCGAAACAACTACCGGGATGCCCGCCGGGTGGGCGCGCACTGTCGACTGGAGATTAGGCATCCGATCTACCCGTAGGCCTTCAGCACATGGCGGGCGATGACCATCTTCATGACTTCGCTCGCGCCCTCTGTGATCCGATAGCTGCGCTGCTGGCGCCATAGCTTCTCGATCGGCAAATCGGTGGTCAGCCCGATGCCGCCGTGAATCTGCAGGCATTGATCGGCGGCGCGGAACGCCATCTCGTCGGCGAAATATTTGCACACATAGGCGTCCTCGCGCGCATCCTCGCCTTTGTCGAGGCGGGTTGCCGCCTTGTAGACCAACAGACGCGCGGCCTGCAGCTCAATGAAGATATCGGCAAGCTTCCATTGAATCGCCTGTCGATCGGCGAGCGGGCGTCCGAAGGTCGAGCGCTGCTTGGCATATTGGGTCGCCATCTCCAGGCATCGCTCGGCGACGCCGAGCGCTCGCGCTCCGTGCTTCACGCGGCCGGCGCCGAGCCATTTTTGCGCGAGCCCAAAGCCGCCGCCTTCCTCGCCGACACGATGGCTTGCCGGCACGCGCACATCCTCGAGCACAATCTCCCACGGCCGATCGCCCATCATGGTCTGGTAGGACGTGGTGAGCTTCACGCCCGGCGTGTTCATATCCACCAAAAAGCAGGAGATGCCGCCGTGCGAACCCTTGGCGCGGTCGGTCGCGGCCATCAGCTGCATGAAATCGGCTTTGTTGGCGCCGCTGATGAAGCGTTTGACGCCGTTGATCACATAGGTGTCGCCGTCGCGCACCGCGGTGGTGCGCATGCCGCCCGGATCCGAGCCAGCATCGGGCTCCGTCTGGGCGAAGCAGGCGCGCTTCTCGCCGCGCAGCACCGGTAAGAGATATTTCTCCTTCATCTCGCCGGTCAGCGTGTAGAGGATGCCGCGCACGGTCGGTCCGGTGATGCTTTCCCCGCGCGAGGGCAGCGCGATGGTGCGCGAAAGCTCCTCGGTCACGAGGCTGCGCGCGAGCAGCGAGAGGCCACCGCCACCGTATTCCTCCGGCACCTCCATCATCCAGATGCCGAGCTTCTTGGCACCCTCGGTGAAGCGCGCGCGATAATGGGCTTTGAGCTCCTCGCCTTCGAGTGTGTCGCGCTCGACCGGAATGAGCTCGCCGTCTACGAACCGCCGCAGCGATTCCTTGAACATCCGCAGCTCCTCGGGAAGCTCGAAGTCCATTTCTCTTGCCTCCTCAGTAATAGCAACGCCGCCTTGCCACGGGCGAGGGAGTGCTCCCTCCCCCCATAGCGCGTCGTAAGACGCGCGTTAACGCGCTGGTGTGGGGGAGGGTTGGGGAGGGGGGCTTATTAGGCAATAGAGGTCGAACAACCCCCACCCCTAATCCCTCCCCACGCGAAGTCGGGTATACCCGACTTCGCCACCGAACGTGGTCGAAGTCGGATAGATCCGACTTCGACTGGGGAGGGGAGCGCACCCAGTCTGCCGGAAGTCTTTCTTTCATCAACTCCACCATCATTCGCGCCAGACGACGCGCACGTCGACCGCTGTCGCTCCCGCAGCATCGACCATCAACGGATTGATCTCGATCTCGGCAATGCGCGCACGGTGGTCGAGATAAAATTGTGCAAGGGAAAGCGCCGCTTGCGTGAGCGCTCCGCGGTCGGCGGCGGCACGGCCGCGAAAACCGGCAAGCAGCTTTGCCAGGCGCAGGCCATCGATCATGGCGGCGATCTCTGCAGGGGTCACCGGCAGGAGCCTCAGGCTCACGTCGCGGGCAAGCTCGACCAGGATGCCGCCGGCGCCGATCAAGAGCAGCGGCCCATAGAGCGGATCGCTGTGCGCCCCGACGATGGCCTCGACGCCGCGCGCCATTTTCTGCACCAGCAGTCCGTCGACGCGCGCCTCAGGATGCGCGGACCGGGCCGCCGCGAGCAGCGCCCGGGCGGCTTCCGTCACTTCGGCGGAGTTGCGCAGGTCAAGCGCAACTCCGCCGGCTTCGGTCTTGTGCAGGATGTCGGGCGATTTGATCTTGAGTGCAACCGGGAACCCGATTGTCGTCGCCGCGACCGCGGCCCCCTCCGGCGACGCGGCTGTGCGACTCTCGGGCAACGCGATGCCGTAGCGCGCGAGCATCGCATCGAGATTTGCGGGCGTCAGATCGCTTGCCGGCGCGGGCGCCGGCATCGGCGGACGCCGTCCACTGCGCTGTGCGTAGAACCACAGCGCGTTCATGGCGCGCAGCGTCGGTTCGAGCCCTTGCAGGAACGGAAAGCCGGCCTCCTCCTGGGCTGCGACCGATTCAGGCCGCATCTGGTAGCTCATGCGGCCAAAACCGATGACCGGCTTGTCGGTCAGCGTGAGCAGCCGGTTGAGCGCCTCGACCCCGTCCCAGGCGCCCTTCTTGTTCGGCAGCATCGCCGCCCAGGCCAGCATGTCGACATTGGGATCGCGCGCCACCACATCGCACACTTGCGCCGCATGCTCGAGCGTCGAAGGAATGCCGAGATCGAGCGGGTTCTTCGGGACGATGCTGTCCTGCATGAATGGCTTGAGGGCCGTGTTGGTGGCTTGTGTGAATTCGGCAAGCACCGCCTTCTCGGCTTCCGCGTAGTCGAACAACAAATCGACGGTCCCGCCCGAGGTGGTGACAAAGCCCATGCGCGGACCTTTGGGCAGGCGCCCGCCCTGGAAGGCGAGCGCCGTCTCCACCATGTCGTCCAGCGAGCGGCAATTGCAGATGCCGTAGCGCTCGCACATCGCGAGATACGCCGCATAGTCACCGCCGATCACGCCGGTATGCGACTGCGCTGCAGCTTGCGATTTGGCAGTGGCGCCGGTCTTGATCGCCAGGATCGGCTTGCCGGCCTCGAGCGCCCGGGCAGCCGCATGCATGAAGGCTTGCGGCCGCCTGATTCCTTCGATGAACAGCGTGATGATGCGCGTGTGCGGATCGTCGACTAGGAAGTTGAGATAGTCGGCGAGATCGAGATCGGCCTCGTTGCCGGACGTGATCCCGTAGGAAAAGCGCAAGCCGCGATCGGCGCCCGTGCGCAGCCAGAATTGCAGCGTGCCGCCCGATTGGAACACGCAGGCGATCGAGCCCGCCGGCACCCGGCACAGCTCCGTGTTCGGATAGGCGAACAGCCGCTCGGGATAGCTATGCGCGCCCATGCAGTTCGGCCCGGCGACCCGCAGACCGGCGTCGGCCAGGAATGACTTGAGCCAGGCGCCGCGCTTTTTCGATTCCGGGTCCTCACCATCGCCGACCGCGCCCGCATAGATGGTCGCGGATTTCAGCCCTGCGGCTTTCGCATCAGTCAACACGTCGGCGACGCCGGCCGCCGGCACGATCACCATCGCGTGCTCGACGCTTTCGGGCAGCTCGCGCAGCGACGGGAAGCAGCGTTCGCCATAGACTTCGCGCTGGCGCGGATTGACGAGATAGATGCGGCCCGAATAGCCGAATTGGCGCAGATTGTCGTAGATGAGCCGCGGCCACTTGCCGCGCTCCGACGCACCAACCAGCGCCACCGAAGAGGCCCGCAGCACGGTTGCGGGCGAGCGGAACTCGACTTTCTCGGCGTTCACTCCGTCGTCTCCTGGCGAGTCACTAGAACCAGTGTTGTAGCCCGGATGGAGCGGAGCGCAATCCGGGGTCGCACAGGCGAGCCACCCGCATTGCGCTCCGCTTCATGCGGGCTACTATGCTTGTGCTATGATCTTGGCCACGCTCGATCAACCGGGAGCCCCCCATGAAAGTCGTCCAATTCGAAGACGTGCCGGCGGTGCGCGGCCTCGAGCATCGCGGCGGCACCTTCCATTCGCGCACCACCGTGGCCGGCGTGCCCGGCACCGTGGGCAATTTCAAGTTCTCCATCAGTGAGCTCGGCACCGACTATTCGGGTCCGCGGCACCGGCACAATTTCGATCAATATCGCTTCATGCTGGCGGGCGAGTCCGATTATGGGCAGGACGGGCCGCTCAGAGAAGGCATGCTCGGCTATTACCCGGAGGGCGTGCCCTATGGGCCGCAGGTGAACAAGACTCCGATCGTCTGTGCGGTGCTGCAGTTCGGCGGCGCCAGCGGCTCCGGTTATCTGCAGCCGCGCGAGGTCAAGGCCGGCATGGAGGAGCTGAAAGCTTTCGGCGAGTTTAGGGACGGCGTGTTCCATCGCCGCGAGGGCGTGCCCGGCAAGCGGAATATGGATGCCTATCAGGCGATCTGGGAGCACGTGCACGGCCGCGAGATGGTCTATCCCAAGGGCCGCTACGACGCACCCATCACGATGGACGCGGCGAACTATCATTGGGCGCCGATCAAGGGCGTGCGCGGCGCAGCCGAGAAGCTGTTTGGCATCTTCACCGAGCGGCGGACGCAGGCGCGGCTCATCAAGCTCGAGGCGGGCGCTGCCTTGCCGGTGAACGGCCGCGGCGTGTACCTCACGCTTTCCGGCACCGGCAGTGCGGGCGGGCAGCCGCTCAAAAAATATACGACCGTGTTTCTCGATACGGGAGAGAGCGGGACACTGCGTGCGAGCGAGATCATCGAGCTCCTGCACTACGGTCTGCCCGATCTGTCCGATCTCGAGGTTGGGCTTGCGGGCGCGGCGGTCGAGGCTGCCGAATAAGATGCGGTGAGCCCATGCGCCGGGGGTTCTCGCGTCGAGGCGTCGTGGCAGGCATTGGCGTCCTTGCTATCAGTGCCGCAGGGCGCGGCGTGCACGCCGCCGACTACTATCGCGGCAAGACCCTGACACTGATCGTCGGCTTTGCGCCCGGCGGCGGCGTCGACACGCAGGCCCGCACCATTGCGCGTCATCTGGTGCGCTTCATCCCGGGCCAGCCCGGCATGGTGGTGCAGAACATGGAGGGTGCTGCGGGGGCGCTCTCGGCCAACTACCTCAATCAGCGCGTCGCGCCCGATGGACTGACCATCTCGACACCGGGGCGTTCGTGGTTCGTGGAAGGGATCGTGCGCGGGCCGGGAATCGGATTTGATCCGACCAAGTTCACCTATATCGGCAGCGCCGGCGGGTCGAACTCTGTCGCCTATGTGCGGGCTTCGACCGGCATCAAATCGCTGGATGATCTTAAAGCCGCGCGGACGACCATCACGTTCGGCTCGCTCGCCGCGACCACGCCGACCGCGATGGTGCCGCTCCTGCTCGCCGAAGTCGGCATGCCGGTCAAGGTGGTGCTGGGCTACGTGTCGACGGCGCGCGTTCTGGTGGCGCTGGAGCAGGGCGAGATCGACGCGGTGTTCACGGTCTCGGATTCTTTTGCCCGCCGGCAGGACCTGATCACCAAGGGCCTGATCGTGCCGATCCTGCAGTCGAAGCCGGAGCTGCCGGGCCTGCCGCTGTTGCGCGACGTGCTGCCGGCGCGCCAAGGCGACCTTCTCACCTTGGTGATGGGCACCGATAATTTCGGCCTGCCGCTGGTTGGCCCGCCTGGCATGGCGGCCGAACCGACCGCGATCCTGCGGAGCGCGTTCCTCGCTATGGTGGCTGACAAGGACTACCAGGCGGATGCCGTCAAGGCCGATCTGCCGGTCGGAGCCGCGCTCGACGGAGCAACGCTTGCCCGCATGATCGACGAGCTTTCCGGCTCCGCCACGCCGGAGACGATCGCGGCCTATCGGCGGCTCGCATCAGCGAAGTGATGCTCGTGCAGCCCGGATGGAGCGGACGCGTAATCCGGGATAGACGCACCTGCATTGCGCTGACGCCCCATGCGGGCTACAGCCTGCGGGACATGTTCGTGCGAAGGGGTTCACGCAATGCTGTTGGACAAGCCGGAAGGAAAGATCGACGACAAGGTCGCCTGGGGCAGCGACATCGCGGCGCAGATGCTGCGCCGCTGCGGTATTCGCTATGTCAGCCTCAACCCGGGTGCGAGCTATCGCGGGCTGCACGACAGCTTGGTCAATCACCTGGGCAACGAAAATCCCGGCATACTCCTGTGCCTGCACGAGGACCATTCGGTCGCGATCGCGCACGGCTACGCCAAGGCTGCCGGCGAGCCTATGGGCTGCGTGCTGCACAGCAATGTGGGGCTCTTGCACGGCATGATGGGCCTGTTCAACGCCTGGTGCGACCGCGTGCCCATGATGGTGCTCGGCGCAACCGGGCCCGTCGATTCCGAGAAGCGCAGGCCGTGGATCGACTGGATCCATACCTCGCGTGATCAAGGCGCCTTTATCCGCTCTATCATCAAGTGGGACGATCAGCCGACTTCGCCGCAAGCGTTGGTGGAATCGATGACGCGCGCCAATCTGGCGACGCGTTCGGCCCCGACCGCGCCCGTTTATATCTGCCTCGATGCCGGCTTTCAGGAGCAGCGGCTCGACAAGGAGCCCGAATGGCCGGACCTTTCCCGCTTCAAGCCGCCGTCGCCGCCGCGGCCCCCGAAGGATGCGGTCGCAGAGGCGGTGAAGCTTTTGACCGGCGCCCAGCGTCCGCTGATCATGTTCGGGCGCGGCTCGCGCAAGCCGCAATTCTGGCAGCCGCGCATCGCGCTTGCCGAGCGGCTCGGCGCCTGCGTGCTCACCGACCTCAAGCAGGGCGCGGTGTTTCCAAGCGCGCATCCGGCGCACTACCTGCCGCCCTTCAACGTGCTCGGCAAGCCGGCGCGCGAAATCCTGTGCGAGGCTGATGTCATTCTTGCCCTCGACTGGGCGGATCTGGGCGGCGCGCTGCGCCAGGCCCGCAACGTCGGCAAGGTCACCGCCAAGATCATCAGCGCAAGCCTGGACCAGAATCTCCATACCGGCGCCAATATGGAGTATCAGGCGCTGCCGACCGTCGACGTCGCCATGGCGACGACCGGAGATGCGGTGGTGGCCGATCTCCTGGAAGCGCTCGGTGGAGGCGGCACCAAGGCACCCTGGAAGACGCGCGAGGCCGGGAAGGCGAAGAATGCCGACCCCAATATCATCACCATGGAGCAGATCGCCTCGACGCTGCGCGCCGAGTTCAACGACCCCGACAAGGTCTCCTTCTGCACGCTCGGGCGCGGTTGGCCGTTCGACATCTGGCCGATCGAGAGCGGCATGACCTATCTGGGCAAGGACGGCGGCGGCGGGCTCGGCTCGGGTCCGGGTCTGTCGGTCGGCGCTGCTGTCGCGCTCCACGATCAGGGGCGTTACGCCGTCTCGATGCTGGGCGACGGCGATTTCTGCATGGGTGCGACCGCGATCTGGACAGCGGCGCGGCACCGCATTCCGCTGCTGATACTGGTCAACAACAATCGCTCCTACTTCAACGATGAGCTGCACCAGGACACTGTCGCGCGAACGCGCGGGCGCGAGGCCAAGAACCGTTGGATCGGCTTGCGCCTGGAGAATCCAAGCCCCGATATCGCCAAGCTCGCGGAGGCGCAGGGCGCCGTCGGCATCGGCCCGGTGTTGAAGCCGTCCGACGTGAAACCGGCGCTGGAGAAGGGCGTTGCCATCCTCAAGAAGGGCGGCGTCTGCGTCATCGATTTCCATGTCGATCCGCCGCCCGAACGCGCCGTCATCTCGGCGTTGGGCCACCGCGAGACCGGGTATTGAGATTGAATTGAGGCTGTCGCCCCGCGAAAGCGGGGGCCCATACATGGCGGTTTATCGATACGCTGCAGACTATGCATCACAGCTTTCGCGGGGATGACCGTAGTGAGGCGGAGACATCTTCTATGGACCAAGAGTCTTCCCCCTGGCCGACTGAATTGCGGCTGCACAAGGACCGCAAGACGCTCACCATCAGCTTCGATAACGGCGAGCGGTTCGATCTATCGGCCGAGTATCTGCGGGTGAAGAGCCCGAGCGCCGAGGTGCAGGGGCATGCGCCGCAGGAGCGCAAGACCGTTGCCGGCAAACGCGACGTGGCCATCCTCGAGCTCAAGCCGGTCGGCAATTATGCGGTGCGCCCGGTGTTCGACGACACACATTCGACCGGCATCTACAGCTGGGACTATTTGTTGAACCTCGGCCGGGATCGCGAATCCAATTGGCGGGACTATCTCGACGAGCTCGCCGCCAAGGGGCTGAAGCGCTAGCACTCCATTTCTGACGGGTGATTCACCAGATCGTTTCTCGTACGCGGCGCAGCGCAGCTGTGCCGCTGATCCGGAATCGCTTCAGGCTCCGGCCTTTGCCTGCAACGGTCCGGGTCAGCGCGTTTACGCGCGTCTTCGACGCGCTATGCCGGGGACAAGTGAAACAAGCGTCAGAGTCACAATGTGTCGCCAAGGGAGGGAGGCCTGATGCCCGGCGAGTAATTCGTGCGTAAAGGGCGGGTAAAGCGCGGGTGTTGCATTCGCGCTGCAGGTCTCCTGTAACCCGTTCCCCAGCCGGTGGATTCCGATTGCTTGGCGATGAAATTGCCCGCACATTCGCCTAGGGGGAGCACGGGCGCGGGGGGCGCCTGTACGTGGCGCCGGATGGCCCATTGGGGAGTTCCATCTGCGCGGGACTTGAGGCCAAGTTGCGCCGGGCGCGAGGGGGAGAGCTCGTTAGATGCGTCGGGATTACCGAAGCTCTGCGCCACCGCGCGTCGCGCGTGCCGGGCTGCGCGTGGCGGCTCGGATTCTCGGCGTTTTTGGCGTTATCCACATCCTGGCCGGCTGCACCCTGGAATCGGAGAAGCCGGAGCTCGCCCTCGATACACCCGCCAAATACCGCGCCGGCAACGGCGAAGCCGCTACCCCTAGGCTCGACTGGTGGCGCGGATTCGGCTCGCGCGAGCTCACCGCGCTGATCGACGAAGCCCAGGCGCACAATTTCGATATCGCGGTCGCGGTCGCGCAGATCGAGCAGGCCGATGCGCAGGTGCGTATTGCGCAGGCGCCCCTGTTCCCAACCATCGACGGCAACGCCAGCGCCAACGTGGCCTTCGGGAAAACTGGCGGCAACAGCGTTCTCAACGCCAAATCCGGAACATCCACGATCTATGCGAGCTCGCTCAGCGCAAGCTATGTGCTCGATTTCTGGGGCAAGAACCAATCCACGCTCGTTGCCGCCGAGGAAGACGCGGTCGCCAGCCGCTACAATCGGGAGGTCGTGGCGCTGACCACGATCAGCACGGTCGCCACGACTTACTTCACCATCCTGGGCGCCGAGGACAGCCTGCGCATCCTCCACCAGAACGTCGAAGATTCGAGCCGCATCCTTGATCTGATCATGCAGCAGTTCAGCGCCGGCACCGCGTCGCAGATCAACGTGGCGCAGCAACAAAGCCTGGTCGCTTCGCTGAAAGCGCAGATCCCGCCAGTCGAGCAAACGCGGCAGCAGAATCTCGCTGCGCTGGCGGTTCTCGTCGGCCGTGCGCCCGAGCATTTCACGGCCCGCGGCGGCAGCATGATGAATCTCACGATTCCGCGCGTGACCCCGGGCCTGCCCTCGCAGCTGCTCGACCAGCGCCCGGATTTGCGCCAGGCCGAGGCGCTGCTCGCCGCCGCCAACTACAACGTCAATGCCGCGCGCGCCGCCTTCTTCCCTAACATCGCGCTGACCGCCCAGACCGGCTTCCAGAGCGCCGCTTTGAGCACGCTGTTCGGACCTGGTGCCTGGTTCTACACTGCCACCGCCGCCCTTACTCAGCCCATCTTCGATGGCGGTCTGCTCGCCGGGCAGCTTGATGTTGAGCGGAGTCTCCGGCAGGAGGCACTGCAGACCTACCGCAAGGACGTGCTGGCGGCCTTCTCGGACGTCGAGAAGGCGCTGATCGCCATGCAACAGACCGCGCTGCAGGAGAAATATCTGCGCGAGGACGTGCTCGCTTCGCAGATGGCTTTCTATCTATCGGAGCAGCAGCTGCGCGAAGGCACCGTCAACCTGGTCACGCTCCTGCAGGTCGAGCAGACCTTGTTTCAGGCCGAGAGCCAGCTGGTGCAGGCGCAGCTCGCCCATTTGCTGGCGACGGTGAGCCTGTTCCAGGCGCTCGGCGGTGGCTGGTCGCCGACCGCGAAAGTCGCCGACGCGGCGCCGGCGGCGGCAAAGCACTGAGCAGTCTATTTTTGCCAGCCCAGCAATTGCGCGGTCCGATCGAGCACCGGCTTGGGGACGGAGGCAGCCTTGGCTATGAGGGCTTCGATCTCGGCACCGGTCTGCGGGCGGATCAGCATCGCGTGCTGTTGCGCTTCTTCGCGAAATGCCTTGTCCTGCATGGTCGCATCATAAGCTGCGCGCAAGAGCTGCATGCGCGCGGGCGGCACTTCGGGTGCCAGCCAGTCGGTATAGCCGAGCGCGGTCGGCAGCGTGACCACGGTCGCGATCTGCTTTTCCTCCGGCGTCTTCACCAGATCAATCAGCAGCGGCACGCTGGGGATTTCCGGTTCGGTCTTGAAGCCGATCTGCACCAGGATGTTGACCTGCTTCTGCTCGATCCAATCCTGGCTGCTGCTCATGAGGCTTGCCCAGGTATTGCCGCCGCGGCCCATCACCTCGCCGCGCTCCATCGCCAGATGAATTTCCTTGGTGCCCGCATAGCCGTTGATCACCTTGAAGCGCGTGCCCAATAGGCCGTTGAGCAGAGTCGGGTAAATGTAGGAATCAGACGTAGTGCCGACTCCGCCGAGCACGACCTCGTGCGCTTTGACGTCCTCGAGCGTGGCGATGCCGGATTTGGCCCAGGTGTAGAGCGTGCCGTTCGAGTAGGCCATGCTGCCGAGCCAGTTCATTGCCGCGGCGTTGAACTGGGCGCCGGCGCCGCCGAGCATCTGGTACATCGGCATGTTCTGGTTGACGGCCGCGATCACCGTGCCGTCCTTCGGCGCCACAGAATAGACGTAGTTGGCGGCGCGCACGCTGCCGGCGCCTTCCATGTTCTGCACCACTACGTTTGGCTGTCCCGGAATATGGTTGCCGAGGTGGTGCGCGAGCAGTCGCGCGTAGATGTCGTAACCGCCACCGGCCCCGAAGCCGACGATCACCGTGATGGTCTTGCCCCGATAGAAATCGTGCCCGTCATCGGCCGCCGGCGCGGGCGAGATCGCGGAAAGCATGACGGCGAGCGCCGCGACCACCTTGGGGGCCGCAACGTGCGTGGCCGGCGAGCTTGACACCGCACGCATCGCCTCGTTTCCGAGGCTCGTGAAACCCGGCAGTGCCCCTTGGCACGAACTTCGGAATCGGGACACTGGCCACCCGCACGGGATCAGGATTAATTTGGAACTTATTTTGGAACTATGCAGCGCCCGACCTTGGCTCGCAACAGTGCAAGGGATGGGGGGCAGCGGACCTTTCGCACTGCAGCACCGACCGGGCACGGCTCAGAGCGTAAATTCACCGGAAAGTGACCCGAATTCACGTTGTTTCGCGGTTGTCGCAGGCGATTATGTCGCAAAAAGCAGCCGCCGGAACTTTCACTTCGGTCCAGGATGCCTATATTCGGAGAAAAATAATTGTGTACGGGACGGACGTGTATGAGGTGGGTTGTCGCGTTATTCGTCGCGCTCTTGAGCATCCCGGTGGCGCAGGTCGTCGCTGACGGCTGGTATGGCCGGCCGGGACCGGAGCTTTTGGTCGTGCCGGCCTACGGGGCCGGCACCGAGGAACGTACGCTGCCGCGCGCGGAGCATCCCAACTTCAATCCTGCCCGGCATTCTCGCTACCGGCTGTATGGCTCGTTCGCGCCCTGGTTCGCCCACAGTAGGGCCGGTGATGCCAGGACCGGCTGAGCGTGCCGCGGCCGACAGCGACGATGCGTCTGCGCAGGCTCATCCTGGTCTTTCTGGGCTTTGCGGTCGCCGCTGTCGCTTACCTCTATTCCGACGCACTGATCGATTTCGCGGCCTCCGTCACCGGCGGCAAGCTCGGTCATGCTCGGGGTCACGTACGGTACTGATCGGCGGTTTAAGATCGTCACCGTAAGATCTGATAGCCGGCGACCAATAGCTCAACCGCGATCAACACCACGATGATGATCTCCAGTCGGAGCGAGCGGCGGGTGTCGATGATGTCGGTCAGCACCTCCGCGGTCTCGGCAATGACGGCGAGCTTGCGGGTGAGCGCCTCGGCCCGCTCCTTGAGCTCGTACTCGTCCTCGAGGCGGGCATAAAGGCGGTCGAGATCGGGCCGGTCCCAGACCACGTCGGGCTTCTCGGCAACCGCAACACGGCCGGAAAGGCGCTGCCGCACCAGCAACGTATTGCCGATATGCCGGAGAATTGCGCGGCGGCCGCCGGTGGTGCGGCCCTTCTCCGCCAGATGGCGGGCGAACGGCTCGACCAATTCGAACACGGCCGCGACCTCGCGCTCGTCGCGGGCGAGCACGACGCTCTTTGAAAGCGCATCGGCGACGAGAATGAGGTGCTCCGTGGTCATAGCCTTAAGGGCGATCGGCCCGCCCGGGAGAATCTGGTCTTCCTTATCGGGGCTGATCACGATCTCGGCGATTTCCTCCTCGCGCGGCGTGAGCGGCCGTATCAGCCGCGCAGCGAGGCTCTTGAGCACCTCGTCCTCCTCCGCCGCGGTGAGACACATCAGCACCGCCACGCCGTAGCGGAACAGTGTCACCACCCCGTCTCGCCCATACTTGTAGGTCAGCGGAACGGTCGAGACCACGGCGCCCTGCTCGGGATTGGCGGTCTCGATGCGATCGCTCAACAGGAGAGCGCGGACCCTTCTCCTGCCTACGACGACGGGTGCGGTCTCGTTCATGTCTTACTTCGTAGGGTGCGCAAAGTCGCGCTGTCAGGTCTCGCGGCGTGCGCAACCGCGCGACGCGATTTTGCGCACGCGTTATGCCGAGAAGCGCGCGGGTGCACACCCTTCAACGCGTTATCACGCAGTAGGATTAAGCGGGTCACTTAAGCGGAACTTGGATCAACTCCTTGATCTGAGTAGCTGTCAGCGGCGTCGGTATGTATTTGAGCTTCACGGCGTCCGGCATGATCTCGTCGAGGCCGCTGACGCGATCCGGGTCTGTTGCTTCCTTGGGCAGGAATTCGTCGCGTACCCGCGCGGCGACCGGCTCGCTGATCTTGGCGACCTCGGCGAGGGTCTTGAGACCCGCCGGATCGTTGTAGATCCAGGCCGTGGTCTCGCGCACCGCCTGCATATAGCGCACGAAGACATCTCGATTCTTCGCGAGCGCGTCCGCATTGGCCACGATCATACGCACGGTCTGGTCGCGCAATTGCGGGACCTCGCTCGGCCGAGCGATGATCCTGATCTTGCCCTCCTGCAGCGCATCGATATACGGCGCGGTCGACCAACCGACGTCGATCTGCCCGGTCATAACCTGGGTCAGCGTCACCGCCGGCCCGCCGGTTGCGACCGGCCGTGCCGTTTTGACCCCATAAAGGTCCATGAGGGCGAGCACCGCGATCTGCGTCGAAGCTCCCGGGGTCGAGAAGGCGATGGTCTTGCCTTCGGTCTCCTTGAAGGAATGGATCGGCGAATCTGCGCGCACGTACCAGAACTGATCGCTGACGCCCGTCATCGTGCCGCCGATCACCCTGACCGGCGCGCCCTTGGCGTAAGCGGACAGGACCGCAAAGCTGCCGGCCGCAATGCCCACCTGCACGCTTCCGGAAAGGACCGCGTTCAGGCTTTCGGCGCTGCCTTGCGTGTAGAGCGGCTCGACGACAAGCCCATGCTTCTTGAACGTGCCGATGCGATTGCCGATCTCCGGCACCATGTCCTGCAATGGTCCGATGTCGCCGCAGGCGACCTTGATGTGGTCCTCCGCCAGCGCCGGTCCGGAAAGGCACAGGCTGACCAGAGCTCCGCAGATGAGGTATCTTCGCATTCGCTTCCTCGCTGATTTATTTTGTCGTGGCGCCGGGGCATCTTGATGCGCGATCGGCTTGCTTTGTCGACCCTTCGCCAGCTAGCGAGCGGGTCAAGGGACCTTAAATTGAATTTGCCATCGGGGCCATGCCCGGAACCCTGCACCTTCCGGGGAAAAGGGGCGTCCACCTGCCCGGTCGCGGGCCCGCTCCGCCAAGAGCGGTGCAAGGTTGGTCCAAGATTGGTCAATGACAAGCAGAGCCGTGTGCGATAAGCCTGCGCAGCGCATTTCCTGCGACGCAAATCGTGAGAACCTCCTATGCCGTCAGCCTTGGCATCGAATCCGCCGTCTTCTCTCGCGAAGGACAGAGAGCGCCTGCGCGCCATCATCAAGGAGCGATCGTTCCTGACCCAGGGCGGACCGTTCAAGCTGGCGTCCGGCGGAATGAGCGACTACTACCTCGACATGAAGCCCACGACCTTCTCGCCCGAGGGTCTCGCTCTCATTGCCGAGCTCGCCTACGGCTTGTTACGCGACGAGCCGGGCATCGACTCCATCGGTGGGCTTGAGCTCGGTTCCGTTCCGATCATCAGTGCAATCTGCATGCGCAGCAATGGCGAGCGGCCTTTGAACGGATTCGTCGTCCGCAAGGAGAAGAAGGGGCACGGAACCGACAAGAAGATCGACGGCAATTTCCGGCCCAACTCCACCGTGGCGCTGATCGAGGATGTGACCACGCGCGGCGGCTCGGTGATGGAGGCGGTCAAGGCGGTGCGGGCGCAAGGGGCGACCATCAAGAAGGTCGTGACCATCGTGGATCGCCTCGAGGGCGCGACGGACAACCTCGCGCGGGAGGGCATCGAGCTGGTGGCGATCTTCACCACCGGCGACCTGCGGGGGTGAACCGTCCGCGCCCTGGCGGGTGCACGCGATCACGATCTATCTCGTCGGGTCCGCTGGGCCTGGCTCGGATCAAACTCCCAATATCCAGCCCTCGATCCGCGCGACGTCTCTCTCATCCGGCGTCAACTGGGGCTCGAGATGGCGGATGAGCGCACCGTCGCGGTCGGCGACACGTAGCCAATCTGCAGCACAATAGGCGTCGTGCTGGTGCTCGTCGCGGGCGCCGCGCCGAGAGCTCTGCCGCCACAGAGACGGGAATACTTCTGCAACTACGGAGCTCCCGCTCGGAACCTTCCAACCGTCGAACGGCCAGAAGTGCACCTGATTGCCCAGTTGGTGGCGGATGAAACGGAGCCACGGAATCCCCGCGTGGGTTGATTTCGCGACTGAGCCGGGCACATCAAAATGGAATACAAACTTTGCGCCTCGTGCACGCAGCTCGGTCAGCCGCCGCCAGTTGGCAGCACCCATGCGCGCCGCTGCATTGCCTGCGATCCCCTCTCGCACGAAGTCCACATAGGTGTGCTTTTCATCAGTTGGCCAATGACGCTGGAAATCGTCGAGGAATACCGGCCAGTCCGGCTTGAGCCGATATGCCTCGAAGTAGCGCAGCGGAAACGAGAAGCCGTGATCGATGCCGACAATCGTAGTGGTTGGCTCGGCCAGCCGGGCGACGAGCCATTCGGCGAGGCCACGCCGCGTCCAATATTTGCGCGGCGAAGGCGGCGGAAGCACCTCTGTGGGGGGCGCATCTCCTTTCGCCAGATAGATCCGCAAGCCTTTCAGGCTCGCATCGGGCGTCTCCGCTCCGGAATAGTCGATCCCGATGTAATCAGAGAAGGCAGGCATGCGCCGATCGCCATCGCCTTATAGGGTCCACGGATTCATCACGGCCGCCCGCGTCTTCTCATAGTCGTCGGTGTCTCGCGACACAATCGTCAACCCATGCTCCAATGCTGTCGCTGCGATGATAAGGTCAGGTTGTGAGAAGGTATGCCCGGCCTTGCGCCCCTCTTCGACCAGAAGCCGCCACTTGAACATCACGTCTTCCGTGACCTGCAGGACGCGTTGCTCGAACGTCGGCCGAACTTTATGCGTCAGCCAGTCGTTCAACTCCGCGCGCTTTCCCGCGTCGGTGACGAGCTCAATGCCGAACCGGATTTCGGCAAAGGTGACCGCGCTGATAAAGAGGTTATCGAGTGGCTGAGCCGCGACGAACGCCACGACTTTGGGCTCGGGTCTCGGGCGACGCAGCTCGGAGAGAACGTTGGTGTCGAGCAGCCAACCCGTCACAGGCTTACATCGCGAACGGGCATTCGCGCCCGCCTCGGTTCGATGTCAATGTCTCGATGGGGCGACGCCTGGACGGCAGCCACAAGTGCCTCGCCTGTGAGATCGCCCTTGAGACGGCGGAATTCCTCAGCCGCGAGCACAACGACTTCGTCGCGGCCGTGAACGGTCACGTGCTGCGGCCCTTCCGCGCGCACGCGACGGACGAGCTCGCTGAAGCGAGCTTTGGCGTCCTGCAGCAGCCATCGACCAGGGCGACGGTCTCGTGCGCGTCGGCGAGGCTTGACGGCCTTGGGCATCTTGGATTTTGATATTCTAGTCATCCTGACTAGAATATCGCACGCGCTGACGCCTTTCAATGGCGCCTTTCAATAAGGAAGTCGTCCTGATTTTGGGGGTGCTATTTTACCTCCGTTTTGCAATTCGAACTCGATTTTCTTGGATGAAATCAGTGCTGGCGCAAAACAAAACCCGCCCGCCGATTGCCGGCGAGCGGGGCAAAAGGCTTCCGTGAGTCTCAGAGCGGGGCGGGCGCGATATCAACCACGTCAGTGCTGGGCCCATCTTTCGGGGCGGGCTTTGCCCAGCGAATGTTGCCATGCAGATTGTCACTCGCGGTCGCCGCTTTCGACAAGGTGATGGTGAGCTTCTCTTCGTCCTTCGGAGCGCTGCGCGGCAACTTCCAGACCGCGACATTGCCCTTGGTCTTCTCGTCAGTGTGGACGCCTTGATATCCGGTGCCGGTCGCGGCTACCACTTGCGTATCGGCCGGGATGTTGAGTGCCACCGTCACGCCTTCGGCGATGACGCCTTTGCCCTGCAGGCCGCCGTTGCCGACCGTCACCGCATAGGTGACGCCGCTAGGTCCTGCCTCGCCCTTGGCGATTTGCCCGCGCATCGGAACCCGGAAGCCGATCTCGTCGCGGGCCCAGAAGTAGATCTGGCGCAGCATCCCTTCGGTCACGCGGGTACGCACATAATTGCCCATGTCGATGTTGGGGTTCTTGTTGCCGAGCGACGCGCGGAGCTGCGGCAGCGCCGTCGTGTGGTTGTAAACCAGGTTGGTGAACTCATCGAAACTGGCATTGACGGCGCCCAGATTTCCGCGCGGTCCGTTGAAGGTTGGACCGTGGCATTGGGCGCAACCGATATTGATCAACATGGCCTGCCCCGGGGAGGCGCCAGCCGGCACCTCGAAGCGCCATTTGCCGGGCTCGGCGACCTTCGGCAGCGAGGCGAAATAAGCGGCAAGGTCGGCGGCCTGCTGGTCGCTGAGCTGGCTTTCCACGAAAGCCGGCATGATGCCCCAAGGCTTGCGCACGGCGCGCAGAACCTGCGCCGCGCTCAAACCGCGGCCCGCCAGGTCGGGCCCGAATGCGCCTTGGCCCTGCGGGCCATGGCAGTTTCTGCACGCTGTCGGGTTCGGCGCCTCGCGGTCCCAATACGCCTTCCCGGCGGCTGCATCGCCGGTGGTCTGCGCCGACGCGCCGAGCCCGACCAATGGCAGCAAGAGCAACGCTGTAACAATTCTTTTCATAAGCCTTCTCCTCCCTGAGAGACTTTGGATGTTGAAGCAGATTCTTTTGAGCAGCAACCCGCAATCGCGCCATTCAAAAAGACGCGATCGCCGCCATTTTGAGGAGCAGGCTCTTTGGTCGTGCGCGCCTTGATTATATGCGCCGCCGGAACTCGATCCAGAACGGCAGCACGACGATGACCAGCGCGCAAACGCCGATCGGGGCAAACGCGACCGGGGCGAGACCGCTCGCGTCCCAGGCAAGGCCGCCGATGATCGGGATCGCGACCGCGCAGGTGTAGCTGATGGTGAACATGCCGGCGGCGGTGCGGTGCACGTCATCGGGCGCGCTCAAGAGCGGTGGCAGCGCCAGTATCAGCACGAAGGCGATCGCGCCCGCAAAGCCGAGCATGCCGGCCCAGAATACGACCCAGATCCCGCTCATCAGCAGGATGCCGAGAACGCTCGCCAGACACAGCAAACCAGCGACCGCATAGGCGGAGGGGCGGCCGATCAGGTGCTCCGCCAAGCCCAGCATCAACAGCGATGCGGGCAGCTGACCGAAGTTCAATGCCGTCAGTGCGCTGCTGATTTCAGCGGAGGCTCCGACATGGCTCAGATACTCGGGCAGGAATGCGTTGCTGGAAAAGTAGATGCTGTTGACGCTGCCGAACAGCAAGCCGAGCTTCCAAATGTGCGGGTCGCGCCAATCCGGCCACCAGCGCGGACCTCGCGCCTCGCCGGGCGCGACCGCAACCGGGCGCGCGCCCCGCCAGACCACCAGCAGAGCGATCGCCAGAATAGGGACACCCCACAGTGCGATGGCGGTGCGCCAGCTGCCGCCGGCGAGCGGCAGCAGCCACGGCAGCGTGAGGCTGACGGCGAGAATCTCGCCCACAAGGAGCCCATTGGTATAAGTGGCGGTCGCCAGGCCGATGCGTTCGGGAAGCCAGGCGCGCACCAGCGGCGGCAGCGCGGGCTGCATCACCGCAATGCCGCCGCCCATCACCATCGTGGCCGCAAACAGCGTTACGGCATCGACTGCGGCTCCGCGCAGGGCAGAAGCAACTGCCGTAACGAAAAGACCCGCGACCAGCGTCGATTTCGCCCCGAACCGCGCGATCGCCAGCGAGCTTGGCACGGCGGCAGTCGCAAACAACAACAGGGGCAGGCCCGCCAAGGTGCCGATCTCGGTTTCCGAGAGGTTGAGGTCGGAATGGATCAGCGGCAGGAGTGGTGGCACAGCCAGCACGGGCATGCGTAAGGCCGCTCCGGAAATCCAAAGCAGGCCGAGCGAAGCCAGAGACGCCCGCAGCGGCTTGTGCGCGCGGCAGCGCGGCGCGGCGGCTGAGTTGGTGGAGGTGGCCATCAGGTTCCCGGACGCGACAAATCGGATCGTCACCTGCCGCGCCCAAAACCTCCGCGCTTGCGGGGGAGGGGAGGGAAAAGGCTAGTCCGATGGGTTTACAAGCCCACCGGTTTACATGAGAGCCATCGTGCTGTGGCAGTGGCGGACCGGCATGGCCTTCGGGCAAATTCGGGTAGCTTAAGAAGAAGGAAGAAGGCGATGGAGACACGCAATCTGGGCAGATCGGGGCTGCGGGTCTCGACCGTCGGGCTTGGCTGCAACAACTTTGGCGGACGCATCGGTCCCGCGGAGTCCCGAGCCGTCGTTCACAAGGCGCTCGATCTCGGCATCACGCTGTTCGACACCGCCGATGCCTATGGCAATCAAGGTGGCTCCGAGCAATGCCTCGGGGAAATTCTTGGAGACCGCCGCCGCGATATCGTGCTCGCCACTAAGTTCGGCCTGCCCATGGATGAGAAGGGCGCGACCGGCGGAGCTTCGCGGCGCTACGTGATCGCGGCGGCCGAGGCTTCGCTCAAGCGCCTGCGCACCGATTGGATCGACCTCTATCAGGTGCATCGGTTCGACGCCAAGACTCCGCTCGAGGAGACGCTGCGGGCGCTCGATGATCTGATCCGCGCCGGCAAGGTCCGCTATGCGGGTGTATCCAATTTTGCCGCCTGGCAGGTGGTCGATGCCTGTTGGACTGCCCGCACGCTCGGTCTCAACCGCTTGGTCTCCTGCCAGGATGAGTACAGTCTCCTGGTGCGCGATATCGAGGCCGAGCTCCTTCCCGCCATGCAGGCCTTCGGCTTGGGGCTCTTGCCATACTTCCCGCTCGCCGGCGGCTTCTTGACCGGCAAGTACCGGCGCGGCGCCGCATTGCCGGCGGGCGCGCGCTTGACGCTGCGCAAGAATCTCGCCGAGCGGTTTCTGACGCAGGCGAACTGGAGCGTCGTGGAGCACTTGCAACAGTTCTGCAGCGAGCGCGGCCACACGCTGGTCGAGCTTGCCTTCAGCTGGCTCGCCGGCCGCCCCGCGGTGGCGAGCGTCATCGCGGGTGCGACCAAGCCCGAGCAGGTCGAGCAGAACGTGAAAGCCGCCGGCTGGGCGCTTTCGCGCGAAGAGCTCGCCGAGATCGATCGGCTTTCTGAGACAGAGGCGGAGGAGTAGCGATCAGCTCGGCGTCGTCCTGCGAAGCATGAGAGAGCAGGGAACCATGGCCCTCGGCAGAAATGATAGCGCCAGCTGTATGGGCTCCTGCTTTCGCAGGAGCGACTCCAGTGTATGGGATCACCCCGCCAGCATTCCGGAGGAGCCTGCGCTCGGCAGCATGCGCAACGAACGTCCGTTGCGACCGGGCCGGAAGGCGCGGGCCTCGAATTCCTGGGTGATGTGGCGGGCGAGCTCGACCGCGATCTCGCTCTGCCGCGCCGGAGGCAGATAGAGATTGATCAAAAATTTGGGTAGCCGCGGCAGACGGCGGTCGTCCTCGACCGCCTGCAGATAGTGCGGGATCGTCGTGCGCAAGAGCGGCGCGATGGCGAGATCGGCCTCGATCGAAGCAAGCAGCGGCTCCATGCTCGATACCTCGCAGACCGGCCGCCAATCGCGGCCGGCGGCGCGCAGAGCGCGCAGCACGCAGGCGCGAAATTCGCACTTGTCGTCGCCGAGCGAGACCGGGAGCGGATCGCGGGTATGGGCGCTGCCGTTGGTGGCGCCCGCCCAGGTGAGCTGGTCCTCGAGCAGCGTCTTGCCGCCGGCGCCGCACCGCTGCTCGGTGGTCAATGTGAGGTCGACATCGCCTTTGCGCAGGAGCGCGAGCAACTGCGGGGTCGTGGTGCACTTGAGCGACACCCGCACCCGTGGCCAGGCCTGGTCGAAGCGCCGCAGGATCGGCGGCAGATAAGGGCCGACGATGTCGTGCGGAACGCCCAAGCGCACCTCGCCCTCATAGGCCGGCGCGCTCATGGCGCCGAACACCGCGTCGTTGAGCGCGATGAGCTTCTGTGCATGGGCGAGCAGCCGCTCGCCATCGGGTCGCAGCGCCAGGCGGCGGTGATGACGTTCGAACAGCTGGGTGCCGAACAGCTCCTCGAGCCGCTTGAGCTGCTGGCTCACCGCAGCCTGGGTGAGATTAAGCAGCGCCGCCGCGCCGGTCACGCTGCCGGTCTCCACCACGGCCACGAAGGCGCGCAACAGCGCCGTGTCGATATCCCGGTGCATGGGTTCGTGGCCGCGTCCTTTGATTAAGCTCGGCTTATACAAGATATAAACAACATTCGATTTGATTATGCAAGGAGGTCCCCTAGATAACGGCTGCGACCGGCTGGTTGCGACCGATTTGATTTTTGCACCGTCCGCCGCAACAGGAGCATGAACCATGTTGTCCCCCTACAATTCGGACAGCGAGCTTGCGATTGCGCGCCGAGGCGGCGGATTTGGTGGCATCCGCCTCTCCTCCCTCCCCCGCTTGCGGGGGAGGATCAGGGTGGGGGCACAGCGGATTTCCTATCTTCTCGGTGCGCTCGAGCTCGCCCTTCAGGTCAGACGCGAGCGGCGCGTGCTCATGGGCATGGACGAGCGCATGCTCAAGGATTTGGGTCTCAATGGAATCGCCTATCGGGAGGGGAGCCGCCCGCTCTGGGATGTGCCGCGCGAACGAATGGCCCACCTGCAAACGGATTGAATGCTCCAGCGGGCATCCGTCGCGCGCTGTGATCCGCGCATCACTCCTTGAGATAGGCAGCCTTCGCTCGCTCGCAGGAAACGCACAGGCTGGCTTGCCAGCCGTAGCTTGCGAAGCAAGCGAAGGCTGGTGGGCGCTGTAGGGATTGAACCTACGACCTCTCCCGTGTGAAGGGAACGCTCTCCCGCTGAGCTAAGCGCCCGTACCGCGAGGGTTTACGGCAGGGGTCGCAGAAGTCAAGCAATGCGGGTCGTGGCGTTGCGCGGCTCAGCCGGTCTGGGCCACGCGGTCGCGGCGGCTCTGCAGCGCGCGAATGCGGTCGGCAAGCGATGCCCGCCCGTTTCCGCCATTGGCCGCGATTACCCCGTTGAGCGCCTCCCCTTTGCCGTTCTCGTTGACGGCGACGTTGAGGCCGGAGGGAGCGGCTTGGCCGTCTTCCGCCAGAATGGCCTCGATCGGCGAGCTCGGCCCTTCCAGCGCGGCTGTCAACCGGGCGACCTCGGCGGCGACATCATTGATGCGCTCGCGCATCACCGCGGTTTCCATGCGCTCGTTGGCCCAGGCGGTCTCCGCCTCCTGCTTCATGGCGGCAACCTGGCGCCGCAGCTGGTCGCGTTCCGCGGTCGCGAGCTTGAGCTGCTCTTCGACCGCAACTTTGGCGGCCGCGAGCCGCTCGAAAGCCTCCCGATGCTCCTTCTCGCGCGCGACAAGCTCGGCGCGGATGCCGGATTCGGTTTCGGCCGCGGCGGCGAGCTGATTGCGGAATTGCTCGGAGGAGGCTTCGTGCTCCGCCGCGTCGCGCTCGTGGCCCTCCACGCGCGCAAGCAGCTCTTGCACGTGGCGGTTCAGGATCTCGCCCTCGGTTGTCTGCACCATGAGCTGCTTCTCGAGCTCACGAATGCGTGCCGCATAGGTCTCGCTCTTGATCCGCTCCTCGGCGAGTGCGGCGCTGGTAGTCTCCGCGACGCCGGTCTGGGTATCGAGCCGGCCCTGCAGGCTCCTGACCTCCTGCTCGTAGCTCTCGAGCTGGCTCTTGAGCACCTGTGCCTGCGCCTGCAGAGTTGCCAGTTCGATCGTCTGGCTGTCGGCCTTGAGCGCACGTTCGCTCAGCTCGCTCGCGGACTTGCCGAGCTCGGCCGCGCTCTCGGCCAGCGCCCGCTCCGTCTGGTGCAGCTTGTTGGTCTTGGCGGCAAGCTCGTCCTTGAGGCTTTCCAGCTCCTCGGTCAGCGAATTGATCTTGGCCTCGGCACCAAGCAGGGCAGCGGCTTTCTCGCCGAGCTCAAGCTTGAGGCGACCGACCGCTTCGCTCTTCTTGCCGATCTCGGCGAGCTGGCTCGAGGTCTTCGCCTTCATCTGATCGACGCTCATCTCGAGCCGTCGCGTCGTCATGGCGAATTCCGCACGGAGCTGATCCTTGTCGGCGTGGATCTCCGCCATCGATATCGGGGTCATGGCTTCGAGGCGGCGCTGCGTCAGGCGCACTGCGCGGGCGTGCACCATCGGAATGGCGCCGATGACGAGAAGCGCCGCCAGGAGGAATCCGATGCCGATATACATGATCGGTTCGATCATGAATGTGCTCCTACCCGCACTTTGATCTCCGCCTGGCGCTCGTTTGCGCACCATGCCACGCCGTGCACGCTGCCACCAGCGTCCGCGGCAGTTAACCTAAGCTGGTGCGTTTGCAGTTCCACTCCTCCGCGCCGGCTTAAAGACAAAACTGCGCCAGCAAGTCCATGATTGCAATGCGACTTTTCGATTCGAAGTTCCTGAAAAGAGCGGCAGAAGCTTCAAATCGGCGGTGCTGGCGCCGCGTTCTTCCATGCGCCATCGTGGCCATAGACCACGGCCGGCTGCCAAGCGGACTTAGAACGGGTTCCAGGTGGCCGTCGGGGTGAACTTCAAATACCCGATATTGGCGCCGAGCCGCAGCCCCACGCCTGATCGTATCGGAACGACGACGATATTGTCGGCCGTCAGCGCCGTCATGCCGAAACCGCCGATGAAATAGGCCGAGCCGTCAATGCCGACGAAGCGCTGATAGACCGCATCGGTCCGCGGCAGGCTGTACACCAGCATCATCACGCGGGCGCCGTCGCCGCCCCAATCGAAGCCGACAGAGGGTCCCTGCCAGTAGACCCGCAGGTCGCCGGCATTCTTGGTGTAGAGCGTGCCGTCGCCGTAACGCAGGCCGGCCACCACGGCGCCGCCCGCCTCCTCGCCCAGGATGTAGCCATTGGGCAGTCCCCAATTGCTCACGGCCTTTTCGATGACGGAGGCAAGCCCTTGCGAAATCGTGCCGAAGAACTGATGACCGGCATTGATGAGCTCGTTGTCCGAGTACCTCTGATCACGCGGCGCCTCTTGGGTCTGCTGTGCGAGCAGCGGGCCGACGCCACCACCGATGAGCACCGCCACCAAGGCCATTGTTCGCAAAAAGTTGCGCATCGAGAGCTCCATTAAAAATCGAAGGCTGGATTAACTCCTCGCTCACGCGCCTACCCTAGCTTCGCGGCGCGAACGCAACCGAATCGCCACATGATAGGCAATACTATGACCGCGGCACGGCGGCAGCGGAAGCTGTGCTCTGTTCTTCCCATTCCCCGCTGCGCAATCGTATTGGCGGCCGTCCTGTCGGCCGGCCTTGCCCTTGCGGAGCCGATTCGGGCGCTTATCACTGAACGGATCGTCACCGACCCGGTGAGCGGGCTGGCGATCAGCGGCTTCGACCCCGTCGCTTATTTCACCGACCGGGCGGCACTGCCGGGAAAAGGCACGTTCGAACAGGTAGTTGCCGGCGCGCCCTGGCGTTTTCGGAACCCCGGTAACCAGGCCGCCTTCGCGGCCGACCCCGAGGTCTATATGCCACGCTTCGGCGGCTACGATCCGGTCGGGATCGCGCGTGGGGTGGCGGTCGCCGGAAATCCGCAGCTTTGGCTGATCAGCGGCGAGCGGCTCTATCTCTTCTACACGCCGGAGGCGCGAAGCCAATTTGCCGGCGACCCCGAGCGCATGATCGACGCTGCCGAGCAGCAATGGCCGGCGGTACGGCGCCAACTCGTCCCCTGACCGCATAATCGGCTCGCATCTTGGCAGGTCGCTTCCACGCGGTGTATCAGGGCGCGCCTGCCTGACTTGGTTCTTGATTCGCGCTTTCGCCGCAGTTTGTGATTCTGGGCAAACCAGCCCCACCGGAGACATCGGCATGTCCGGCCAAGTGAACCTCGACGCCCTCGATCTTGCGGCGCTGCTTTGCTCGCGTGTGTGTCACGACCTGATCAGCCCGACCGGCGCCATCGTCAACGGGCTTGAGGTGCTCGAGGAGAAGGACAGTGACGAGGAGACGAAGACTTTTGCCCTGGAGCTCATAAAGAAGAGCGCCAAGACGGCGTCAGCTCGGCTGCAGTTCTGCCGGCTTGCCTTCGGGGCCGCCGGCTCCAGCGCCGCGCAGATCGATCTCGGTGATGCCGAGGGAATGGTGCGCGGGTTTCTCGACGAGGATAAGACCAAGCTCGCGTGGCATCTGCCGCGCCTGCTCTTGCCGAAGAACCGCGTGAAGCTGCTGCTGAACCTGATGGTCATCGCCAGCCAGACGATTCCGCGCGGCGGCACCTTGACGGTCGATGCTATCGGCGAAGGCGAAGCCATGGGCTTCCGCATCTCGGCAAGCGGCCTCAACGCGCGGATTCCGCAAGTCTTGACCGGATTGCTCGAAGGGCGTCCGGAGAATGGTACCGTCGATGCTCACGCGATCCAGCCGTTCTATACCGGCTTGCTCGCCAAGTCCTGCGGAATGGCCGTAAGCCTCGCGCTCGAAGGTGACCAAGCCGTCGTCACCGCGCAGTAGGGCGGCTCCGCGCCATAAAAATAAGACGTGAAGCCTGGTCGAGGGCTGTTTCCTGGCAGCACCTTTTCCTAACAGCACCTTAATGGGTGCCGGCGAAGAGTGCGCAGTGGCCGGAAAGCCCGCCTTGCGGATCTGTACGCAGAGGCCCGGTTTCGCAAAAGTGCATGCGCTGCCAATGGCGTAGGGCGAGAGGACGTCTCCAACATAAGTCCTTGCGCCAGCGCGCTTGCAACCAAAATTAAACCCTTTCCCAACACAGTGACGAAGGTGCCGAAATGCGCCGGGAGGATGGTCCCGGCGCATTGCTTGGAAGCGTTTCGATGGACGAGCTGCTGCGGGATTTCCTGACCGAGACGAACGAGAGCATCGACGTCGTCGACGTGGAGCTCGTGCGCTTCGAGCATGACCCGAACAATGCCAAGATTCTCGATAACATCTTTCGTCTCGTTCACACCGTGAAAGGAACCTGCGGCTTTCTCGGCCTGCCGCGGCTGGAGGCTTTGACCCACGCTGCCGAATCCCTGATGGGGAACTTTCGCGACGGCGCTGCGGTCACCGGCGAGGCGGTCTCGCTCATTCTCGCCACCATCGACCGGATCAAGACACTGCTCGACAGCCTCGAGCGCAATCAGGCCGAGGAGCCGGGCGACGATCAGGATTTGATCCGCGAGCTCAATCGCCTTGCTTACGTCCATGGTGCTGCGAAGCGGACGCGCGAGCCGCATCCCGGCGAGGGGGCCGAGCTCGCCGCCCGCTCGCCTGTCCGGCGGCCGCCTGCGGAACCACCTTCGGCGCCAGCGGTTGCTGCGCCAGCCGGCGAGGTCCCTCCGCCGGCAGCGCCAGCGCCCGAGGCTCCTCCCCGCGAGGAGGAACGCGTGAACGACAAGATCGCCGCCAAGTCGATCCGCGTGCATGTGGATACCCTCGAGCACCTGATGACCATGGTCTCCGAGCTGGTGCTGACCCGCAATCAGCTGCTCGAGATCGTGCGCCGCCACGAGGATTCCGAGTTCAAGGCGCCGCTGCAGCGGCTTTCGAACGTGACTGCGGAGCTGCAGGAAGGCGTCATGAAGACGCGCATGCAGCCGATCGGTGCCGCCTGGCAGAAGCTGCCGCGCATGGTGCGCGATCTCGCTACCGAGCTCGGCAAGCCGATCGAGCTCGAGCTGCACGGGGCCGAGACCGAGCTCGACCGCCAGGTGCTCGAGCTGATCAAAGATCCGCTGATCCATATGGTGCGCAATTCCGCCGATCACGGCCTGGAAGCTCCGGCGGCCCGGCGGGCGCGCGGCAAGCCGGAAAAAGGCACGATCCGCTTGAGTGCCCGGCACGAAGGCGGACACATCGTGATCGAGATCGGCGACGACGGCGCCGGGCTCAATACCGAGCGGATCAAGCAGACGGCGATCGCCCGCGGGCTCGCCAGCCCGGCGCAGATCGAGAAGATGTCGGAAGCGCAGATTCAGCGATTCATCTTTTCGGCCGGATTCTCCACCGCGCAGACGGTGTCGAACATTTCCGGCCGCGGTATCGGGCTCGATGTCGTGCGCTCCAACATCGACGCGATCGGAGGCCTGATCGACGTCAAATCGGCATTCGGCCACGGCACCACCTTCAGCATCAAGATCCCGCTCACGCTGGCGATCATCTCCGCCCTCATCGTCGAATCCGCGGGCGACCGCTTCGCCATCCCGCAGCTCGCGGTGATCGAGCTGGTGCGCGTGCGCAGCAATTCGGAGCATCGCATCGAGCACATCAAGGACGCCGCCGTGCTGCGCCTGCGCAACAAGCTTCTGCCGCTCGTGCATCTCAAGGTGCTGCTGCAGCTCGACACCAACACCGAGTGCCAGGCCGAGAACGGCTTCATTGTCGTCACCCAGGTCGGCAGCCAGACCTTCGGCATCGTTGTCGACGCGGTGTTTCACACCGAGGAAATCGTGGTGAAGCCCATGTCGAGCAAGCTTCGCCACATCCCGCTGTTCGCCGGCAACACCATCCTGGGCGACGGCTCGGTCATCATGATCATCGAGCCGAACGGCATCGCCCAATCGATCGGCAACGTGGCCGTTGAGCGGGACACCGCTGCCGCCGACCTCGGGACGGCGCGGCACGACAGCGATTCCGGCGTCGAATCCATGCTGGTGTTCCGCGCCGGCTCGCCGCAGCCGCGGGCGGTGCTCTTGTCGCTGGTCACCCGCTTGGAAGAGATCGACGTTCAGAAGATCGAGTGCGCAAACGGCCGTGCACTGGTGCAATACCGCGGTCAGTTGATGCCGCTGATTCCGGTCAACGACGAGGTCCGGCCGAAGCCTGCCGGCAAGCAACCGCTCCTCGTCTTCTCCGACGAAGGGCGCTCGATGGCTCTCTTGGTGGACGAGATCGTCGATATCGTCGAGCAGAAGCTGGATATCGAGTTGCTCAGCCAGCGCCCGGGCGTGTTGGGCTCGGCGCTGATCAGGGGACAGGCGACCGAAGTCATCGACATCGGCCATTATCTGCCGCTCGCGTTCGACGATTGGCACGTCTGGCGCGAGCGACGCGTCTCCGGCAGTCGCCATCGCGTGCTGCTGGTCGATGATTCCGCGTTCTTCCGCAACATGCTGGCTCCGCTGTTGAACGCGGCCGGCTTTGCGGTCATAAGCGCGGGCTCGGCCGCGGAGGCGCTGGCCTTGCTGCGCGAAGGCGCGCGCGTCGACATCGTCATTACCGATATCGAAATGCCGGAGATGGACGGCTTCGATCTCGCGGCGGCAGTGCGCGGCGATCCGCGCACGGCGGCGCTGCCCGTGATCGGCCTGTCCTCGCTGTTGTCGGCGGATTCCGTCGAGCGCGGCCGCCAGGTCGGTCTGCACGACTACGTGGCCAAGTTCGACCGCCAGGGCCTGATCGCCGCGATCAAGGAGCAGACCGCCGACATGAATCGCGCCGCATAGGGAGATGACATCTTCACCATCATGCTCGAGACCATGATCGAATACGTCACCGCGACCGTCGGCGGCCAATTGTTCGGCCTGCCGATCGCGCGCGTGCAGGATGTTTTCGTCCTTGACCGGCTGACACGGGTGCCACTGGCGTCCTGCGAAATCGCCGGCGTGCTCAACCTGCGCGGCCGGATCGTGACGGCGATCGACATGCGACGGCGCCTGGCGCTTCCGCCGGTGGACGAGGCGCGCAAACGCATGGCGATCGGCATCGAGCACAAAGGCGAGTCCTACGGCCTGTTGATCGACGTGATCGGGGAAGTGCTGAGCTTGCCGATCGCCGGCCGTGAAGGAAATCCGGTCAACCTCGAGCCGCGCCTCGCGCGCGTCGCCGCGGGCGTGCACCGGCTCGAAGACCGGCTCCTGGTGGTGCTCGACGTCGACCGCGTGCTCGACATCGGGCAGCAGGCGGAAGCGGCATGAAGTACCCCATCAATACTGCGGACGAATCGTGCAAAGGGCGGGCTCCCCCGCAAAGCAAGAGAGGCTGCCATGAAGACCTGTCTGGTCGCTGACGACTCGAGCGTCATTCGCAAGGTGGCGCGGCGCATTTTGGAGAAGCTGGACTTCCAGATCGTCGAGGCCGAGGACGGCGAGCAGGCGCTCGAGGCCTGCCGCAGTGCCATGCCGGATGCAGTGCTGCTCGATTGGAACATGCCGAAGATGGACGGCTACGAGTTTCTGCGCAATCTGCGGCGGCTGCCGGACGGGGATCGGCCGAAGGTTGTCTTCTGCACCACCGAGAACGACGTCGCGCACATCGCGCGGGCGCTGCATGCAGGCGCCAATGAATACATCATGAAGCCCTTCGACAAGGAAATCGTCGAGGCCAAGTTCCAAGAGGTCGGTCTGATCTGACGGCGCCTCGGCGCCCCTGTTCGGCCTCAGGTCATCGGCCAAAGGTCAATCGGCTCCGGCCACTCGGCTCGGACCAACATGAGTTGCGTTGTTGCGATGAGTATCGCCGACATCAAGCTGCAGCCGGCAAGCGCGAGCAGGCAGGACTCGCTCCGTGTGATGATCGTGGACGACGCCATCGTCGTCCGCGGCCTGTTGGGCCGCTGGATCGAGGCGGAGCCGGGCCTTCAGGTCGTGGCCTCGCTGCGCAGCGGCCGTGAAGCCATCGAGCAGGTTGATCACCTCAATCCCGATGTCGTGATCCTCGATGTCGACATGCCCGACATCGATGGGATCACGGCGTTGCCGCACCTCTTGGAAAAGCGGCGGGACCTGGTCGTGATCATGTCTTCGACCTTGACCCGCCGCAATGCCGAGGTGAGCCTGCGCGCTCTTTCGCTCGGCGCGGCTGATTATATCCCGAAGCCGGAATCGACCCGCGAGATCGTCAGCTCTGAATCCTTTCGCCGTGAGCTCATCGAAAAGATCCGTGCCCTGGGCGCGCGCCGGAAGCAGGCCACGGAGGCGGCCTGGCCCTTGCCGTGGGCACCCGGTGCGACGGCGGCTCGCCTCGGCGAAAGGACCGGTGGTGCAGCCTTGCGGGGCGTTTCCAGCCCCGCTCCGGTGCCGGCTGCCGAAGGCGCTCCATTCAAGCTGCGTCCCATGCCCTCGGTGCCGCCGCACGCCCTGTTGATCGGCGCCTCTACGGGCGGACCGCAGGCGCTCGGCGCGCTTGTCGGCCGTATCGGCCCGGTCATCGATACTGCGCCGGTCCTGATCACTCAGCATATGCCCCCCACCTTCACCACCATCCTGGCCGAGATACTCGGACGCGCCGCCGGTCGCCCGGTGCACGAGGCCACCGATGGCGAGGCGCTGCGAGCCGGTGCGATCTACGTTGCCCCGGGCGGGCACCACCTGCGCGTGGTGCGCCGCGCCGGGGTGCCGACCGTCGCGCTGGATGATGGCCCGCAGATAAATTTCTGTCGTCCCGCCGTCGACCCGATGTTCTCCTCGGCCGCCGAGACCTGGGGCAGCTCGAATCTCGCGCTGGTTCTCACCGGCATGGGGAGCGATGGAATGCGCGGCGCTTCCGACATCGTCGCCGCCGGCGGCACCGTGATCGCGCAGGACGAGCAAACGAGCGTGATCTGGGGCATGCCGGGATCGGTGGTCAAAGCCGGCCTCTGCTCCGCCGTGCTGCCGCTCGATTCAATCGCCGATACCGTGGCCAAGCTGTTCTGCGGGGATCGCCCGTGACGCCCGCCGACTACGAATATCTGCGCAAGCTCCTGAAGGACCGCTCCGGCCTCGTCCTGTCCGCCGACAAGCATTATCTGGTGGAGAGCCGATTGTTGCCGCTGGCGCACCGTTTCGGCATCGCCGATCTGAGTGAACTCGTGCGCAAGCTGAAGGGCATCTCGAGCGAGCCGCTCGCCACCGAGGTGGCGGAGGCGATGACCACCAACGAGTCGTTCTTCTTCCGCGACAAGCTTCCCTTCGATCACTTTCGCGACGCTATCTTGCCGGCGCTGCTTGCGGCGCGGCCGACGCATCGGCGTATCCGCATCTGGTGCGCCGCCTGCTCGACCGGACAGGAGCCGTATTCGCTTGCCATGAGCCTCAAGGAGATGAGCGACAAGCTTGCCGGGCGCACGGTCGAGATCGTCGCCACCGAATTTTCGACCCAGGTCCTGGAAAAGGCGAAGGCCGGGATATTCAGCCAGTTCGAGGTCCAGCGCGGCCTGCCGATCCAGCTCCTCATCAAGTACTTCGATCAGGTCGGCGACACTTGGCAGATCAATCCCGATGTCCGCGCAATGATTCAATTCCGGCAGTTCAACCTGCTGCACGATTTCTCCCACCTTGGGCCGTTCGACCTGGTGTTCTGCCGCAATGTGCTGATCTATTTCGACCATGAGACCAAATCGCGCGTGCTGGACCGCATCTCTCGGGTGATGCCGCACGACGGCTATCTGGTGCTGGGGGCCGCCGAAACCGTAGTCGGGCTCAGCGACAGCTTCAAGCCGCTGCCGGATCGCCGCGGCGTCTACATACCGAATGCCGCCATGCTCGGTCGCCCGGAGCGCGACGCCCGCCCGGAGCTGCGATTGGTGGCCGCTGACGTCCGGTGACCGGTAAGCGCAGGATACGCTACCCTAGTGTGGTGGGTTTGAAGTCCCTTTCATTCTTGGCCGGTTGGATTTTCAAAGGAAATTCAAAATCCAGAACCACACTGATTCCAAGGCTCGCTCGATGGGCCGCCGCAAGGTAGAGCGAGCTTCGGATCGGGATACTAAGGCGGTTCCCGGTCGAATTGACCCGCTTCAGCGTCATTGCCGAGCTTGACCTGGCTTGACCCGGCAATCCATCTTCTTGCGAAAAAGATGGACCCGCTCGGGTTCATAAGGGCGTTTACGCCCGTCTTCGACGGGCTATGCCTATGCCCGCGGGTGACGACTGGCGTGAGTCTTTTCGATCGAAACACGCGCTAATAGCGGCTGTTCGATCTGATCTTTTGCGACATGGGCTCGCGGCAGCGCGGGCAGGATCTCGGTGGCACCGCCGCGCTTGTCGGCAAGCCTATTCGATGCAATAGAAACGTCGATCTGAGACTCGAGGGAACCGTTCATGTCGGAAATTCTCGGCAACCTAGTTCATGGCAACACATTTTGCGGCCGTAAAATTTGCGCCGGCACGCTTGCAGTCACCTCAGCTCTTGCGGCACTGCTGACCTGCGCTTTCGCTCAAAACGATTTCCCGATCGAGGGCACTTTCACCCAAAACGACCTTTGTCGCGGCGACGGCACCAAGCAGCCGTTTCAGCGCGTGGTGGTGACCGCGCAGGATGTCTCCTATTCAGGTGGCGTATGCACGATCGACAACAAGCAGCAGGACGGCGACAAGCTGGTGATGCGACTGACATGCAAGTTCAAGTCCGGGGCGGTGATGGCGAGCTCGGTAACCTTCACCAAGAAGGATGACAACACCTTCGACATGGCGCAGAACGAAGGCACCTACAAGGCCGTGCTGCACCGCTGTCCGGGTTGAGAAGCGGAATCGCTTGCCTATAAGGGCGTAACGCGACGCTCGTCGAGTTCGCTGTAGTTTATCGGGCGCTCGGTCGGGACGGTGCGCCTCGTTCAGCGCGCGGTCTGGGCGCGCAGCTGGTGGTTCTTCAGCGGCAGCGAACGCAGGCGGTGGCCGGTCGCGGCGAACACGGCATTGCAAAGTGCCGGCGCGAGCGGCGCTACCGGCGGCTCGCCGACACCGCCCCAGGATTCGCTTCGTGCGTCATCCGGCGCGTCGTCCGCTTGACTGCCGCCGCGCGGCACGATGACGGTTTCCACCCGCGGCATCTCGGCCATCCGCAGCATCTGATAGTCGTGAAAATTGCTCTGCTCGACGGCGCCGGCCGCGATGGTGATCTCGCCGTAAAGCGCAGCCGTCAGCGCGAACACGACCGCACTCTGCGTCTGCAGCTCGACGGTAAGTGGATTGACCACGTGACCGCAATCGATTGCCGAGACCACGCGGTGCACGCGAACCGCGCCCGCACTCACAATTGAAGCGTCGACCGAAACCTCGACGACTTGCGCGCAGATGCTGCCGCAGGCCTCGTTGATCGCGATGCCGCGGAAGACGCCCGGGGGCGGTGCCTGCTCCCAGCCTGCGCGCCGCGCGGCGGCATCGAGAACGGCCAAGTGTCGCGGTTTGCCGGCGAGCAGGCGGCGACGGAGGGAATAGGGATCGTGGCCTCCGGCATGCGCCATCTCGTCGATGAAGCTCTCCTTGAAGAAGGCATTCTGCGAATAATAGATGCTGCGCCAGATACCGACCGGCACGTGCGTGCGGCGCACCGCATAGTCGACCCGATAATTCGGGATGCGGTAGGGCATGTCTTCAAGCAGGTTTTGCAGGAAATTTCGGTCGATCATCATGTTCATTTCCGGGATGACCGAGCCGAGGATCGACAGGCCCGCGACTGTGACCTGCCAGGCGATCGGCATCCCGGCCGCGTCGAGGCCTGCCGTGAGCCGCGCGAGCGCCATGGGCCGGTAGAAGGAGCGCCCGATATCTTCCTCCCGGGACCACACCAGCTGTACCGGCGCGCCGATTTCCCTGGCGATCAGCACCGCCTGGCGCACGAAATCCTGGGCCGCACCGCGTCGACCGAAGCCGCCGCCGAGCATCGAGCGATGCACCACGACCTTGTCGCGCGGCAGGCCGAGCGCGTCGGCGGCCGTAGCGAGGGCGGTCTCACCGTCCTGCGTCGGGGCCCAGATTTCCACGCGGTCGGCACCGACTTGCGCGGTGCAATTCTGCGGCTCGAGCGTTGCATGGGCGAGAAATGGGATTCGGTAGTCGGCCTCGATCCGGCGCGTCGCACCGGCGAGTGCGGCGGCGACGTCACCATCATGACGTCCGGTGCCGTCCGGCCGTGACAGACCTTCGTCTAGAGCGTCCGATATCGTATCGCTCGAGACTTGCTGATTGCCGCCGAAATCCCAGTCGACGGGCAGCGCTTCGATCGCCTGCTGCGCCTGCCACCAGCTCTCGGCCACGACCGCGACTGCATCGGCGAGCTTGACGATCTTCCGGATGCCTTTGCGGCCGGCGACCGGAGCCTCGTCGACCGATCGCAGGCGGCCCTTGAACACCGGACATTGCCGGATCGCGGCGTACAGCATGCCGGGCAGGCGGATATCGATGCTGTAGACCGGCTCACCCGTGAGCTTCTCCCGCGCGTCCAAATGCTTGCGCGGTGTACCGATCAGCGTCCATTCGGACGGCCGCTTCAGCTTGACGCTGCTCGGTGGCGGGAGGCTCGCGGCCGCAGCCGCAACCTCGCCGAACCGCAGGCGACGGCCGCTCGGGCTATGGGTGATGAGGCCGCGCTCGGCCCGGCATTCCGGCGCCGACACATTCCAGCGTGCCGCCGCCGCCGCGATCAGCATTTCTCGCGCGATCGCACCCGCTTGGCGCAGGGCAAGCTGCGACGCGCTCACCGAGCGGCTCGCATTGGTCGACATGTCGCCCCACACCCGGTTTCGTCGCAGATTTTCCTCCGGGGCGACGAGCTCGGGCCTGACCTTGTCCCAATCGCAGCCGAGTTCCTCCGCCACCAGCATCGGCAGCGCGGTCAGAACCCCCTGGCCCATTTCGGTGCGGCTGACGCGGATGACGACCGAATCATCAGGGCCGATCACGATCCAGGCGTTGACCTCGGCACTTTCCGTTGCTGCAACGCCGCCCTGCGGCAGCGCGAAGCCGAGCAGCAACGCGCCGCCGCTGGCTGCGGCGCTGATCAGCAGGGAACGCCGGCTCAAACGGTCCGCCGAGGTCATGGTTTCGCAGCTCCACTGGTGCGGCGGATTTGACGTTCCGGTCAGCACTGCGGCAGGTCATTCCTAGGAATGTCAAATCCAAAGCCGTACTAGAAACCAGATATTTTCTAGTGCCCCTTTGCTTCCGTCATTCGTATAAGCACGGGCGCCGCAAACGCATACGAATGTAGGAACCGGGGCACTCGTGATTTTGCGGTACGGCGTGGGCGCGCACAAGCATTTCGCGTCGAGACCGCGTGCGCCCAGATGCGACGCGCCGCAAACCAAGCAAAAACCCCGCCGTTGGGCGGGGTCTTGCTAGAAGTTGAGGTGAGAAAGCTTTGGATAACAGGCGGTCAAGCCGGAATCCTGGCTTCGTCGTCGCTCGGTTCGCGCAGCACGTAGCCGCGGCCCCACACCGTCTCGATGTAGTTCTTGCCGCTCGACGCGTTGGCTAGCTTCTTGCGCAGCTTGCAGATGAAGACGTCGATGATCTTCAGCTCTGGCTCGTCCATGCCACCATAGAGATGGTTGAGGAACATCTCCTTGGTCAGCGTCGTGCCCTTGCGCAGGCTCAGGAGCTCCAGCATCTGGTACTCCTTGCCGGTCAAGTGCACGCGGGCCCCGGTCACCTCGACGGTCTTCGTGTCGAGATTGACGATCAGATCGCCGGTCTGGATGACCGACTGAGCATGGCCCTTGGAACGGCGCACGATCGCGTGGATGCGCGCGACCAATTCGTCCTTGTGGAACGGCTTGGTCATGTAGTCGTCGGCCCCGAAGCCCAGCCCCTTGCACTTGTCCTCGATGCCGGCGAGCCCGGAGAGGATCAAGATTGGCGTCTTCACCTTGGAGACGCGCAAGGTGCGCAGCACCTCGAATCCCGACATATCGGGAAGATTCAGATCCAGGAGGATGATGTCGTAATCGTACAGCTTGCCGAGGTCGACACCTTCTTCGCCCAAATCCGTCGTGTAGACATTGAAGCTCTCGGATTTAAGCATCAGCTCGATGGATTGAGCTGTGGCGCTGTCATCCTCGATCAGCAAAACGCGCATGCCAGTCCCCTTCCTCGCCGCTTCGGGCTCAGGTCGGCACGCCGCAGCGGCGGCCCATGCAAACGCCTTTTGGAACAAACAGGGAGGAACACTAACCGCGCATGGTTAACGAAACCTGATTCCAGTGCGCTCCGATCCCCTGGGCAAGCGCCCGCGAATCGCCTTAAGATATTGCACAGGGTTGGTTTTTTAGCCAAGCGATAGTTCATGTTCCACGTTAGCAGGCGGCAACAGCCGATTCACATGGCTCGCCCCGCCATTCTGGCTTGACGAGCTTGCCCGGCATGTCCCTCAGACGGTGACGCAATGATTAATGACCCGGGTAAACACGAAGTTAAGAATCGGGCCATATCCTATTACCGAGGACACTGAAATCGCATGAAGGCCCTGGCCGAGCAGATCGAGGAGCTCGACGCGGCTGAAATCTACGGCCGGGTGGTCGGCGTCCGCGGGCTGATGGTCGAAGTGGCCGGTCCGATCCATGCCATGCCGGTCGGTGCGCGGGTCATGATCGAGACCCGGCCCGACCACTCGATCCCCTGCGAGGTCGTCGGCTTCTCCAATGCCAATGCGCTGCTGATGCCGTTCGCAGCGCTCGATGGGGTCCGTCGCGGCTGCCGTGCGATCGTCACCGGCGTCGCCGCTGCGGTGCGCCCGTGCCAAGCTTGGCTCGGGCGCGTGGTCGACGGCATGGGCGAGCCGATCGATGGCAAAGGTCCGCTGCGGCTCGGGCCCTCGCCCTATCCGTTCCGCAATACGCCGCCGCCTGCGCATTCGCGGCAGCGAGTCGGCGGGCCGCTCGATTTGGGGGTGCGTGCGCTCAATACCTTCGTGACCTGCTGCCGCGGCCAACGCATGGGCATCTTTTCCGGTTCGGGCGTGGGGAAGTCGGTGCTCCTCTCCATGCTGGCCCGCAACGTGGCCGCCAATGTTTCCGTCATTGGGCTGGTCGGCGAGCGCGGCCGCGAGGTGCAGGAATTCTTGCAGGATGATCTTGGTGCCGAGGGCTTGGCCCGCTCGGTCGTGGTCGTGTCCACTTCCGACCAACCGGCGCTGATGCGCCGCCAAGCGGGCTACCTTACCCTCGCCATCGCCGAGTCTTTCCGAGATGAAGGGCAGGACGTGCTGGTGCTGATGGATTCGGTCACCCGCTTTGCCATGGCGCAACGCGAGATCGGGCTTTCCGGCGGTGAGCCCCCGACGGCCAAAGGCTATACGCCGACCGTCTTCACCGAGCTGCCGCGCTTGCTCGAGCGGGCGGGCCCGGGAGCCGAGCGCGGCACAATCACCGGGATTTTCACCGTTCTGGTGGACGGGGATGATCACAATGAGCCGATCGCCGACGCGGTGCGCGGCATCCTTGATGGGCACATCGTCATGGAGCGCGCGATCGCCGAGCGCGGGCGCTATCCGGCGATCAACATTCTCAAATCGGTCTCCCGCACCATGCCGCGGGCTGCCGACCCCGCCTACCTGCCGGTCATCAACCGGGCTCGGCGGGTAATGGCGACATATGCCGACATGGAGGAGCTCATCCGCCTCGGCGCCTATCGGACCGGCACCAGCCCCGAGGTCGACGAAGCCATTCGCCTGCATCAGCCGATCGAGACTTTTCTCGCCCAGGGCAAGGACGAGGCGACGGGTCTCGGGGAGGGATATCAACGCCTTGAACAAATCCTGGGCAGCGCGGAAACCGAAAACTAACTTTATGTCGCCACAGTGTGCGCCGGTCCGCTGCAGGGTGCCTTCGCGCAGCCGCCTGCCGGGGCCTTCAGGATGGTTCCGGACTTCGGGGGAGTAAGAGTCGATGAAGTCACGCGAAACGCTCATTCGCCTCAAGAAGTTTCAGGTCGACGAACGACGGCGCAAAGTCGCTCAGATCGAGGGCATGATCGCCGAGTTCGAGCGTATGGCGGTTGATCTCGACCGTGAGATAAAATCCGAGCAGGATCGCGCCGGGATTCACGATCCCGGACATTTCGCCTACCCGACCTATGCCAAGGCGGCGATGCAGCGGCGCGAAAACCTGCAGCGCTCGGCCGATGATCTCAAAATCCAGCTCCAGAGCGCCACCGATGCGCTTGCCGAGGCCTTCGAGGAGATGAAGAAGATCGAGCTCTTGGACGAGCGCGACCAGATGCGCGAGCGCGAAGAGGAAAGCGCGCGCGAGCAGGCCGAGCTGGACGCAATCGGGCTGATGCGCAACGGCGCCCGCGCCTGATGCTGGTCCCGCGATCCCGACGCGACGGGTAGCACATTCTCCAAAGTTGAAGCCCGCAAGTCCCCCTTGCGTCGCCAATGCGGCCGATTTGACCTTTCGGTCGGATCGCTGCCAATTATCGTGGACGACGGCGGGCATCCTCGCGTTTCTCATCAGTTGCGCGAATTGCCGCGGGCGTGCCCGGTACGATTCATCGCATTCCGGTCTCGACGAAGGGCCAGTTCGGCGGCGATAATCCCGCGTGAAGGGGACAGCATCTGCGAGGGGACAATCGGTTATAATGACTTCCTCTATGACGCCCGTTGAAATGACTTGGGTTCTGGCCGCCGTTGCGCGGGGGGATGTGGGGGCCTTCGAGCGCCTCTATGCCAGCACTTGCGCCAAGATCTACGGTGTCGTGTTGCGCATCCTGCGGCGGCATGACCTTGCAGCCGATGTTATGGAAGACACCTACCTGCAAATTTGGCGAAGCGCCGGCGAGTTCGATCCGGCGCTCTCCAACCCAACCGCCTGGATGGTGGCCATCGCGCGAAGGCGTGCGATTGATCTTGCCCGCAAGCCCAATATCGGTGCGGAGGAGAGCGAGCCCGCAATCGCCGACGCGGACAGCCCGGGCGTGCTGCCGCGCCGGGAGATGCCGGATGAGCTTAAGCGCCTGCTCACCTGTATTGGGCGACTCGACCCTGAGCGCCAGCGCATGCTGCTGCTCGCTTATTATGGGGCGTTCAGCCGCGAGCAGCTGGCTGCCAAGCTCGATATGCCGGCCAACCTCCTCAAGGCCTCACTTCGGCGCAGCCTGTTCGAGCTCGAGCAATGTCTAACTTCCTGATCGACGAGGAAACCGACCTCCTCGCCGGCGAATTCGTGCTCGGCACCCTCGACTCTGCGGAGCGCGCAAACGCGCACGAATTGCTGCGGTCGGATCACACTTTCATCGCCATGGTGCGGATCTGGGAACGCCGGTTCGGCGAGCTCCACCTCATGGTCGAGCCGGTCGAGCCGGATCCCGCTATCCTGCGGCGGATCAAGGCCAAAGTCGTCACGCTGGCGGCAGCCGCCGCACCGGAGGCGAAAGCGGCGGTCGCACCAATGGCGGCGCCGCCAGCCGCCCCGGCGGACACACCCGCGGCGCCGTCGATGCCCAAGGCCGCAAACATCGAGCTCAAGCCTCTGCAGGCGGCCTCAGATATTGCTGCCGCGACCCCCGGCGCGATCGCGAACGTCGACGAGGGGAAGAAAGTGGCCGAGACGGCACCCCCGCCCGTAGAGGCGGCCGGTCCTGTCGCGGCCCCATCCGCAAGCGTTGCCCCCGAAGTTGCGGCTGCCGTCACTGGGCCGGCAGCAGGCGACCCGCCCGTTACCACGCCTTCGGAAGCTGCTTCACCCGCATCCGACCAGTCGACTGCTCTCCAGCCAGAGCTGCCGGCGATGTTTCCGCCGGCACTCGCTTCGCCTGCGCCCGACACCACAGGACCGGCGGAGAACAAGCTGGAGCCGACGGCAAAAGGCGACAGCCAGCAGCCTTCTTTGTTGCCGGACGTCCCCCGACTGCCGGAACGACTTTCTGAGCCAATTCAAGCGCCAAGTGTCGGCCGCAGGCGTCCGGAAATCACCATCGATGTGATCCGCAGCCGTGGCCGCTGGCGTGCCTTCGCGGTGCTGATGAGCATCCTGCTGCTCGGATTGGCGGGACTTTTAGCAACTTGGCGTTTCGCCCCCGGGCGTCTGCCGACCGAGCTGCAACCGGCTCAATTCATGGCTGCCATCGGGGTTGCGCCCCCTCCGGCTCCCAAGGCCGAGGCGCCGCCGGTTCGTCCAACGCCTCCGGCCGGCCAGTTCGACGAGTAGCGCCGAGCGCAACCCGTCAACGCGAAAAAACAAAGCGCCCGAAAACGGGCGCTCCGATTCCTGTTTCTCCTTGCCAGGATGGTTGGGTGGCTTCCCGGGTCAGCGGATCGATGTGCCGTCGCTGGTTGCCGCCGTCACGGGCTTGCCGACGGTGATCACCGTCGCTTCCATCCTGCCGTTGGGCACGGTGACGCGAGCCGCAATGCCAATGCCAGCCACGATCGTCGCGCAGACGAGGGACACAACCACGATTTTGAGGTGGGTCCCGCGATCAGCGGTGAACATCGAGGAGTTGTTCATGGCATCCTCCAGGTCTTGCTCATTGGTCGCCGCGAGCCGGAAAAAGGTTCATCGACGGTTACGAATCATTCACCCAAAGCAACGCCACCTCGTGCCTCCGGCACGACCCCAGCTCCCCCCCTTTGTGCGGTGCAGTAGCAACTTGGTCGCCCGGCCTCCGGTTCCCAAGGATTTCACGGAATTTTGAAGCCTGATGGGCCGGCCCTGCCGGTCATCCCCATTAGTCGGGATTCAGATGCTGCCAACCGTTCGCAGTCTGGCGCGGGGATGGATTTCCGCCTGTGACATCACCGGGGTCTGGGCGCGGAAACGCTCGACCACCCCTCGCACGAACGGGCGGATGCCGGCGGAGGTGACCAGAACCGGTGCCTCGCCGGCACGGGCCGCCTCCTCGAAGCGCTCGCGCACCTGGGTGATGAACTCGGTCAGCTTGGATGGCTGCATGGCGAGTGTGCGCTCGTCGCCTTGGCCGATGATCGATTCGGCAAAAGCCTGTTCCCACTTGGCTGTCAGTGCGATGAGGGGCAGCTGGCCGGCCGCGGTCGAATGCTGGGCGCAGATTTGCCGGGCAAGTCGCGTGCGCACGTGCTCCGCCAACATTGTCGGGCTGCGTGTTGCCGGGATCGCTTCGGCGATGCCCTCCAGGATGGTGGCGAGGTCCCGGATCGAGACGCGCTCCGCCAGAAGGTTCTGCAGCACGCGCTGGATGCCGGAGATCGATATCTGCGAGGGCACAAGATCCTTGACCAATTCGCCCTGCTCCTTGGGCAGGTCCTTGATCAGCTTGCTGACCTCCGCATAGGACAACAGCTCCGCAACATTGATCTTGATGAGCTCGGTCAGGTGGGTGGACAGCACGGTCGCGGCATCGACGACCGTATAGCCCTTGATAGCGGCTTCTTCCTTGAGGCTTGGATCGATCCAGGTCGCCGGCAGCCCGAAAGTCGGCTCGACGGTGTGAATCCCGGGCAGGCTTACCGCCGCCCCGGCGGGGTCCATGACCATCTGCTGGCCCGGCCAAACGCGGCCGGTGCCGGCCTCCACTTCCTTGATCTTGATCACATAGGTATTGGCGTCGAGCTGAACATTGTCGAGCAGCCGCACCGGCGGCATGACGAAACCCATTTCCATGGCGAGCGAACGCCGCAGCGCCTTGATCTGCTCGGTCAGGCGATCGGTGCCGTCCGGCGAGTTCACCAGCGGCAAGAGTGCGTAGCCGAGCTCGATCTTGACGTCGTCGATCTTGAGGGAGGCGGAGATCGGTTCCTCTGCCGGTGGCGCCTTTACCTCGGCCGCCTTCTTGGTCTCGGCGACGACTTGCTGTCGTTTTCCCTTTTCGGCGTTGTAGGCGAGGTAGGCGGCGCCGCCGCCGAGCAACAGGAACGGCAGCATCGGGATCCCGGGCAGGAGGGACATCACCACCATGGCGGCCGCCGACATGCCGAGCGCCTTGGGGTAGCCGGAGAGCTGCTTGACCAGGGCCTTGTCGGCCGCTCCGGAGACGCCCGCCTTGGCGACGAGCAGGCCCGCTGCGGTCGAGACGATCAGCGCCGGAATCTGCGTCACCAAGCCGTCGCCGACGGTGAGCGAGGTGTAGGTGCGCACCGCCTCCGAGAAGGCGAGGCCCTGCTGGGCGATGCCGACGATCATGCCGCCGATGACATTGATGAAGACGACCAGGAGGCCGGCGACCGCATCGCCGCGGACGAATTTGGAAGCACCGTCCATGGCGCCGAAGAAGCCGCTCTCGTCTTCGAGCTGCCGGCGTCGACGGCGTGCCTCGACCTCGTCGATCAGCCCGGCCGAGAGATCGGCGTCGATCGCCATTTGCTTGCCCGGCATTCCATCGAGGTGGAAGCGGGCCGCGACCTCGGCGATGCGGCCGGAGCCCTTGGTGATGACCACGAAATTGACGATGACCAGGATCGTGAAGACAATGATGCCGATGACGAAATTGCCGCCCATCACAAAGTTGCCGAAGGCCTGAATCACGTGGCCGGCGGCATCGGTGCCCTCGTGTCCGCGCGTCAGAATGAGCCGGGTCGACGCGAGGTTGAGCGCGAGGCGCAGCATGGTGGAGATCAGGAGCACCGTCGGGAAGGCGGAGAATTCCAGCGGCGCCTGAATGAATAGCGCCGTCATCAGGATCAGCACCGAGAAGGTGATCGAGGTGGCGAGCGCGACGTCGAGCAGCGGCGCGGGCAAGGGCAGGATCAGCACCACCAGGATCGCCATGATGCCGACGGCGAGCCCGATGTCGCCGCGCCGCAGCAGGGCGCTGACTTCGTTCAAGCTTGGCAGGCCGAATTTTCCGGGAGGGACTCTGTCTACGGTGGAGTCGGACATGGGCGCCGATTCGTCTCGTTTTGCACGGTCGCGGGTATGGAACGCCTGTACGGGGGCGGTCATGCCGCCCCCTCCCACGAGGTGAACCGCGCCTGCGTCCAAGGCCTGCCCCCGGTTCGCGCCAGTCCCGGCAAAATTTGCCTGGTTGATGGTTAGCGACTAGTTAACGAGCGCTCGATTTGCCGCGCGGCGGCAGGAAATTTGGAGTTGCGCGATGATGATCCGGAGATTGCGGGGCGGGACCGCGCTCGTGGCGCTGGCATTCGTCTCGGCGGGCCTCGCGGCCGCTCGCGCCGATGGGCTGCAACCCGGGCTTTGGCGCATCCTCAGCCGGCCTGTGATCGACGGTGTTGCCGGACGGGTACAGGAGAACACGCGCTGCCTCACCCCAGCCGACGTCGCGGATCCGGAGAAGACCTTCAGTCCGGTCGGCCGCACCGTCAATTCCACCTGCGAAATGGTCGAGCACGAGCTGACACCGGAACGCCTCAAGTGGCACCTGCAATGCACCGGCCAGTTGGATATGGATTTGACCGGCGACTTCTCCTTCGATGCGCCGGAGCACTACACAGCCGTGGTCACGACGGCAGCGTCCATGGCGGGTCGCCTGATGCAATCTGGGCGTATGACGATCGAGGGACAGCGCGTGGGCGAATGCCAGTGATGTTCCGGCCGCTCAGTTTCTTGACGATTGTGAATCGCATCTCTCCGAGTCATGCCCGCGCTGGTCGCGGGCATCCACGTCTTTCTTGCGTCCCGTCATTTCGGCAAGACGTGGATGGTCGGGACGAGCCCGGCCATGAAACTTGGAGAGCGGTTTCCCATTAGCGGAATTCGCCCCGGTGTCGCTGCGCTTGATCTTCATGGGCACGCCCGATTTTGCGGTGCCGACGCTGCGCGCGATCGCCGACCGCCATGCGGTTGCGGCCGTCTACACACGCGCTGCGAAGCCTGGCGGCAAACGAGGTCTCGAGCTCACGCCCAGTCCGGTCGAGCGCGAGGCGAGACAGATGGGGCTCCCGGTGCTCACGCCCGCGACCTTGCGCGATGCGGCGGCCGTATCCGTATTCGGCGAGCATCGCGCCGATGCCGCCGTAGTGGTGGCCTATGGGCTCGTTCTGCCACGGCCGGTTCTGGATGCGGTGCCGCTCGGCTGCTTCAACTTGCATGCATCTCTGTTGCCGCGCTGGCGTGGTGCTGCGCCCATCAACCGCGCGATCATGGCCGGCGACACCGAAACCGGTGTGGCGGTGATGAAGATGGAGGCGGGCCTCGATACCGGGCCGGTCGCCATGGTCGATCGTGTCCCCATTGCGCCGGACATGACCGCGGGTGAGCTGCATGATCAGCTGGCGCGGCGCGGCGCCGAATTGATGGCGGACGCGCTCGCTGACCTTGAGCGCGGCGCGCTGACGCTCACGCCGCAGGCCGAGACAGGCGTCAGCTATGCGGCAAAGGTCGATCGCGCGGAAACACGCATCGATTGGCAACGGGCTTGGCGCGAGGTGCATGATCACATTCGCGGGCTTTCGCCGTTTCCGGGCGCGTGGTTCGAATTGCCGCTCGACGGCAGGCCGGCGCGGATCAAGGTCCTGCGCACGACGCGGGGGCAGGGGAGTGGCGCGCCCGGCACGCTTCTCGATGAGCGTCTCACCGTTGCGTGCCGCGAAGGCGCCGTTCGCATTCTCGAGCTGCAGCGCGCCGGCCGCCAAGCGATGACGGCCGAGGACTTCCTGCGCGGCGTGTCGCTTACGCCCGGCACGCGGATCGATTAACATGCCGCGCTACAAATTGCTGATCGAATATGATGGCACGCCATTCGTCGGCTGGCAGGTTCAAGATTGCGGACTATCGGTGCAGGGGGCGTTGACCGATGCGGTTGCGGCGTTTTGCGGCGAGCGCGTCAAGGTGCAGGGTGCCGGCCGCACCGATGCGGGTGTGCATGCGCTCGGCCAGGTCGCGCATATCGATCTCACCAAGGAATGGTCGGTCGACAATGTGCGCGACGCGCTGACGGCGCACCTGAGGCCGCACCCGATCGCGGTGCTCGCGGCGGAGCGGGTCGCTGACACATTCGATGCGCGCTTCTCCGCGATGAAGCGCCACTATCTTTATCGCATCATCAACCGCCGTGCGGATCTCGCGCTCGAGCGGCGGCGCGCCTGGCGTGTGCCACGCGCCCTCGACGCCGCCGCCATGGCGGCCGCCGCGCGTGAGCTCGTCGGCCGGCATGATTTCACGACCTTCCGCGACGTCGATTGCCAGGCCAGATCGCCGGTCAAGACGCTCGATCAGCTCGATGTAGCACGCGGGGGCGATGAGGTGCGGATTGTCGCCAGCGCCCGTTCCTTCCTGCATTCACAGGTGCGCTCGATGGTGGGGGCGCTGGTGCTCGTGGGCGAGGGCCGTTGGACCGCGGGTGATTTGGCCCGCGCGCGTGATGCGCGCGACCGCGCCGCCTGCGCTCCAGTCGCGCCCCCCGAGGGTCTCTATCTGGTCCGGGTCGACTATTGAGCGGCCGTGAGGGCGCCTGCGAGGCTCAACCGAAATACCGGTCGATGATCAGGCGATAGATCGCGGTGAGCCGCTCGAGGTCGTCGAGCGCCGTGCACTCGTCGGCCTGATGCATGGTGCGGCCGACGAGGCCGAGCTCAAGCACCGGGCAATAGTTCTTGATGAAGCGGGCATCCGACGTGCCGCCGGTGGTCGAGAGCTTGGGGGCCTCGCCGGCAACCTGCCGGATGGCGCCGGTGACCAGTTCCAGAAACGGACCCGGCGCGGTCAGGAAAACGTCGGCGTTCGACGGCTCCCAGTCGATTTGCCAGCGCGTCGAGCCCCCTCCCATTCCCTTCCCCGCTGGCGGGGGAGGGTTAGGATGGAGACTGGCCGCTTGCACGCGCGCCTCGATCGAAGCCCTGAGCGATGCCTGGGTGTGGCAATCGTTGAAGCGGATGTTGAAGCGCGCGCGCGCTTCACCAGGGATCAGGTTGACCGTCCGGTTGCCGACATCGACCGAGGTGAACTCGAGGTTGGAAGGCTCGAAATGCGCGCTGCCGGAATCGAGCGGGGCTCCCATCAGGGCGGCCATCAAGCTGGTCAGGAGGCGAATGGGATTATCTGCGAGCTGCGGATAGGCGACGTGTCCCTGCCGTCCGGTGACCACCAATGTGCCGTTGAGCGATCCGCGCCGGCCGACCTTGATCGTATCGCCGACCGCGGCGGTGCTCGAGGGTTCGCCCAGAATGCAGTGGTCAAAGCGCTCGCCCTGTTCGGCGGCCCATTGCAGAAGCTTGGCGGTGCCGTTGACCGCCACGCCTTCCTCGTCGCCGGTGATCAGGAACGAGATCGAGCCGCGTGGGTTGCCGCTCGCTGCGGCCACATGATCGAGCGCGGCGGCGAGCGCGCAAGCGATGCCGCCCTTCATGTCGACGGCGCCGCGGCCATAGAGGGCGCCATCCGCGATCTCGGCTGCAAACGGCGGATGCGACCACCGCGCCTCATCGCCGGGCGGCACCACGTCGGTATGACCGGCGAACACGAGATTGGGTGCACTCCTGCCGATCCGTGCGTACAGATTTTCGACAGGAGCGGTGCCGGGCTCCGCGAAGGTCATGCGCGTGACCCGGAAGCCTGCGCTCCGTAGCAGATTTTCTATCAGAGCGAGCGCACCTCCCTCCGCCGGGGTGACAGAGCGGCAGCGCAAGAGATCGCGCGCAATCGAGACAGGATCGGCTTTCTGGCTCATGGTTGATGGTCAGGCCTGTTCGACAAGCGACGATAGCTCAATGCGGAGCCCACAAAGAAAGAAAGATAATCAAGAAAAGGGAGGTTCCGACCAGCGCCACGATCGCGCACCATTCGATGCTGAGCGTGAATCCCAGATTCAGGATCGTGGGGGTCATCCGTGGTTTCTGCAGATGGTTGTTCAGGTGCCTGATCGTGCGCTTCCAACTCAGCATCAGATTGACGGGGCCGACCGCGGTAAAGAATGCGAACATTAGCGCCGGAGCAAAGCTGTGCAGCATGAGGCCGGCGATCAAGCATATGAGCGCGTTCACCGCTGTGATTGTGAAGCACCAGTACTTGACGCTTCTCGGCAATTCCTCCTGAAAGCTCGACGGGCGTTGCCGGCGAAAAATGAACGGTTCGTCGGGTGTGAGGGCGCGTATCAAGCCGTCGAGCCGGCGCACTGCAGCATATTGGTGCAAGAGCCGCGGCCCGCCGTCGGCGAGCGGATCCTCTCCGAACCGGTTGGGGCCCTCGGTGCCGCGGCGAAAGCCGAGCTCGACCAATAGCACGAGAGCCAGAAAGCCGAATGGGTAGCCGATCAGCTGGAATATCGCGCTGTCGGTATCGATGCTGCCGTTCATGAGGATGAACAGGTCCAGCGCCACATTGATCGCAAAAAGTAGCGCGACCAACCAGGGCGGTAGATTGCGGTCGTTAGATCGCTTTACCGCGACTGCAAATTGCGGGTAGGTGAGCGCCAGATCCAGGAGCGTGCTCAGCGTATCGTTGCCAAGCTGCGCGGCGAGTGACTCGAGCACGACGTCGGCGAGCCCGAGAATCACGCACGCAATCCAAAACGGCTGGCGGCTGATGCGGCCGTTGAAGCTGGTGAACAGGTAAATCCAGTCCATCTTGCTTCTCGCGGTTCTCAATCTTGCGACCTGAGCTCGAGCCGTCCGGCGCTCAAGCGCTGCCTGCGTGCGGGGCGGCTGCGAAGCGGTTGCGTCCCCCGGAGCCGCGGCGAAAGCCGAGCCGGACCAAGGAGACGATCCCGAGCAGCGCAAACGGAAGCGGCAGGAGATAGTTGGCCATGGTCAGTCCCGCAGCAGCTCGTTGATGCTGGTCTTGGCTCGGGTCTTCTCATCGACGCGCTTGACGATCACGGCGCACGAAAGGGCGGGGCCCGGGCTGCCGTCGGGCAGTGCTTTGCCGGGCAGCGCGCCTGGCACTACCACCGAATAGGCCGGCACTTCGCCCTGGAAGGCCTCGCCGGTCGCGCGGTCGACGATACGGGTCGAGGCGCCGATGAAGACCCCCATGGCGAGCACTGAGCCTTCGCGGACGATGGCGCCTTCGGCCACTTCCGAGCGCGCCCCGATGAAGCAGTGATCCTCGATGATGACCGGTCCGGCCTGCAGGGGCTCGAGCACGCCGCCGATGCCGGCCCCGCCGGAGATGTGACAGTTGCGCCCGATCTGCGCGCACGATCCGACGGTCGCCCAGGTATCGATCATCGTTCCCTCGCCGACATGCGCGCCGAGATTGACGAACGAAGGCATCAGCACCACACCGGGCGCGATATAGGCGGAGCGCCGCACCACCGCCCCGGGCACGGCGCGGAAACCGGCGGCGCGAAAGCGCGCCTCGTTCCAGCCGTCGAGCTTGGAGGCGACCTTGTCCCACCAGACCGCGTGGCCCGGTCCACCCGGAATGACCGCGAGATCATTGAGGCGGAACGACAGCAGCACAGCTTTCTTGAGCCATTGGTTGACGCGCCAGGCGCCGTCGGCGGATCGCTCGGCGACGCGAGCTTGACCGCTGTCGAGCAGATCAAGCGCGGCTTCCACCGCCTCGCGCACCGCCCCTTTGGTCGTTGGGCCGATCCCGTCCCGTTGCTCGAACGCCTCATCGATGATCTTGGCAAGCGCGGCATGCGACATCAGGAAAGCCTCGGGATTGTGGCACTGTCGGAGGGTTGCCGCCCGCCCGATCAGAGGAACGGCAAGGTAGGGCCATTTGCGGCGAACCCGGAACCCGGCGGCGCGTTGTCGGGGGAGTGCAGCGGTCTGTCAAGGGATGCGACCCGACGATCGTTGACGGATGTCACCTTGATGCCGCATCGTTCGCGCGCAAATGTCGCTCCCGCGTGCATGCGGTCGAAGATGATGGAAACCATGGGCGCTCCCGCTTCCCGACCGAGCAGGCTCGCGGTGTTTCTGGGCGGTGCTCTGGTCATCGCCGGAGCGTTCATGCTCAGTCTCGGCGGTCCGCAGTCGCGGGCACAAACCAATAACGTGGTGAAGCTCGCCTCCGCTGGGATTGCCAGCGATATCGGCTTCTTTATTGCCGAGAAGAAGGGATATTTCAAAGCCGAGGGCCTCGATGTCCAGCTGACGACGCTCGCCAATTCGCCGCAGATGATCGGTCCGCTCGGGATGGGCCAATTGGACGTCGGCGCTGGCACCGTCGCGGCCAGTCTCTACAACGCGGTGTCACAGGGCGTCACCATCCGGGCGGTTGCCGACAAGGGTTCCATGCGGCCTGGCTATGGCTTCTCCGGACTTCTGGTACGCAAGGATCTGGTCGATTCCGGACGCTACAAGAGCTACAAGGACCTCAAGGGCATGACCATCGCGGTCGGCACCTTCGGCAGTGCTAATTCCTCGGCCGTGAACGAAGCGCTCAAGCGCGGCGGACTCACCTGGGACGACGCCCACATGGTGGCGCTGACATTCCCGCAGCATCTCGCCGCCTTCGCCAATAAGGCGATCGATGCCAGCATGACCAATGAGCCGACCGCGTCGGAGGCCGTGAAAGAGGGTCTTGCGGTGCGAATCGCCGGCAACGACGAGATCTATCCCGATCAGCAAACCGCGGTCGTGCTCTATGCGGAGACCTTTGCGCGCCAGCGGCCGCAGTTGGCGCTGCGCTTCATGCGCGCCTACATCAAGGCGATTCGCGAGTACAATGATGCGCTCAAGGACGGGAAGATCGCCGGGCCTAATGCCGACGAGGTGATCTCGTTGCTCACTGAAAATACCTTCATCAAGGATCCTCAAGTCAATCGCGACATCACCCCGCCGGCGATTGATCCCGACGGCAAGATGAACGTGGCCGGGCTGCGCAACGACCTCCAGTTCTTCAAGGAGCGCAAGCTGATCCAGGATCCGAAGATCACCGTCGACCGCATTGTCGACACGCTCTACGCCTCGGCGGCGGTCAAGGAGCTCGGGCCTTACCAGCGTCGCGATAATTGAGACTGCCACGCGGGGAAAGGGATACCGAATAAAGATGCGCGAGCAGCCCGCATCAGCCGAGATATCTCGGGCTTTTGCCAGGGCCGCTACGATAGCCGACAAACTCACCGATGCAGTGGGTCGCGACGAGCGGAAGGATCAAGCAGCAATAGCCCGCGACCGCGAAGGCGGATTTGCCCCCGATAGCGAACGCGCGAGCAGTGCGGCGCAAATGCGCCAGAGCGTCAATCCAGGCCCATTGCAGGGACTGCCAGACCGACAAATTACGACCGCTGGTCCGACGGACAGAGAAGCCGCCGGTCGCGCGACCATTATGGTAATGGACCAGGAACGTATTGCAGAACCCGTGCGACTGGACATGTCGTACCTGGAGCTCTGGATCGATGTGGATCGCGCCGGGAACCAGCTCGAATTTCTTGATGAGCCTGTCCTCCAATTCGCCCGTTTCGATCGGACCGTCCAGTCTTTCAGCCTTAACGATGAATTGCGCCACACAAGGATGTCGCGCCACGACCTGACCTGGCGCAAAGGTCGCAAACGTCATCCAGTAATTCATAAGATCCTCGATGCGCTCCGTCGACGCATTAGCAACGGCGCCGCCGAGCAAGACCAGATCGGGTCTTTCGGCAAAATTTTTCAAGATACGTGTGCACCAGTCTTTGCCTTGAACGCAGTGGTCCTCCGTCAGAGCGATGATGTCGCCGGAAGCAATCCGCAGCGCCGCGGCGCGGCAATCAAACACAGAGGCTCCGGGAATTGCATGGACGCGCACGTTGTCAATGCCCGGCAAGGCGGTGTTTTTCGCGCCGCTGATGATGATCAATTCGCCCCCGACCGCGGCGACTTGAGCTATCAGCGGTTGGATGCTGCGAGCGACCGTGCTCGGTGGATTGACCGTTGAGATAACGACGCTGAGTCGGTACTTGCCTCGGGATTCGTCCATCTAGAGTCGGTACCGCATCTAAAGCAGAGGAATGGAGCAGCGCATTTCGATTGTAGCAGGGATATCCGACGGCTCTCGCCCTCGATCTTGCGACGAATTTCTCCCTGTACCGCCCACGTCGACGGCGTCGACGGCCGGCATCATTCTTCGCCGGCCTCTCGCAGTGCGAAATTGATGAATATTGAACATGACCGCGGGAAGCCTGAAGTCGGGGCCTTGCCGGGGGCTTCATCAAGCTCGCGCGGCGAGCACGCGATCGAGGAACGCGGCAAGATTGTCGGTGACGTGATCGACATGCGGGGCATCGCGTCCTTCGAGCTCCCAGTCCTCGCGGAACACCTCGCGCGTCGCCTCCGGCACCACCAGGACGGTGATCATGCCGAGTCTGTGTGGCACCGCGAGGTTGCGTGCGAGGTCCTCGAACATCACTGCGCGCATGGGCTCGACCGCATGTGTGGCGAGGAACCGCGCATAGGTCTGCGGCGAGGGCTTGGGCTCGAGCTCGGCGGCCACGATATCGAAAACGCCATCGAAGTGACGATCGAGGTGAAGCCGCGCCAGGACGGCTTCCGCGTGACGCCGCGTGCCGTTGGTGAGGATGAGCTTGCGGCCGGGCAGTTTCTCGATCGCGCGGCCGAGCGCAGGGTTGGGTTCGAGCGGCGAATGATCGATCTGGTGGACGAAGTCGAGGAAGTCGTCCGCCTCCATGCCGTGCTCAGTCATGAGGCCGCGCATCGAGGTGCCGTAGCGCTTGTAATAGTCCTTCTGGACCCGGAACGCCTCGTCGCGCGGGATCTTGAGGAACGCTGCGATATAGTCGCGAATGCGCTCGTCCACCTGCTGCCACAGGTTGACGTGGTGCGGATAAAGCGTGTTGTCGAGGTCGAAGACCCACGTGTCGATATGCGCGAAGTCGTCGTACTCGTGCACGGGCGAATGGGGCGGCGGCATTGCGAATGGCCGGCGGCTCACCGTCGCATCAGCGTGCCGGCGCCGTGGTCGGTGAGCAGCTCGAGCAGGACTGCGTGGGGCACCCGCCCGTCGAGGATGACGACTCCCTCGACACCTTGCTCGAGCGCATAGAGACAGGTTTCGACCTTGGGGATCATGCCGCCCGTGATGGTGCCGTCGGCGATCAGCGCCCGCGCGTCATTTGCCGATAACTCGCGGATCAGGCTTTTCGATTTGTCGAGCACGCCCGGCACATCGGTGAGGAGCAACAGCCGCTTGGCGCCGAGCGCGCCGGCAATCGCGCCCGCAAATGTATCGGCATTGATATTATAGGTAACCCCTTCGCGCGAGGTCGCAAGCGGCGCCAAGACCGGAATGAGGTCGCGGCCCAGGATCTGGTTGAGCACCGTTACGTCGACCCGCTCCGGCTCGCCGACGAAGCCGAGATCGATGATCCTCTCGATGTGCGAATCGGGATCGATCATGCTGCGGCTGATCTTGTGCGCCAGCACCATGTTGCCGTCCTTGCCGCACAATCCGACCGCGCGGCCGCCGGCGCCGTTGATGAAGCCGACGATCTGCTTGTTGATGGAGCCGGCGAGCACCATCTCGACGATCTCGATCGTGGCCTGGTCGGTGATGCGCAAACCGGCGGCGAATTGCGACTGGATGCCCAGGCGGTTGAGCATGTCGCCGATCTGCGGCCCGCCGCCGTGCACCACCACGGGATTGATCGCGGTCTGCTCCAGAAGCACGATGTCGCGGGCAAAATTCTTGGCCATCTCCTCTTCGCCCATGGCATGCCCGCCATACTTAACCACGACGATCTCCTCGTCGTAGCGCTGCATATGCGGCAGGGCCTCGGATAGAACGTGTGCGATGTCGTGGGGTGAGACGGTCATGGAGGCGGTCGTGGCTCTCGCTCGGGTGGTGGGTGCAATGCGATAGCGAAGCGATTGCGGTCGATGTGCAGCTCGCGGCGCGGCCGATCGGCTCCGCGAGACGCAGAAGCCGAACGATAAACCGGCGACCTTTTAGCGGATTTGTTGCGCCCGGCGAAAGGGGCAGCGATACTGTGCCGTTGCTGTTCTCTGAAGTTCCTTCACCGCTCGGCGCCAGCCCGGCAGCCCCCGCATGGTGGGCGAAAGGGAGGGTCAGGCGGCACCGGACTGCCGCATGCAAAGGCCGCTAGAGCACCTTTCACGACCGACGACCGCAGGCCTCTCGGGCGCTGCGGTCGCGATGCTGCTCGCGCTGGTGGCGTTCGCGGTCGCAATTCCAATCCTTAATCATCCGCTGCCGCCCATCTCCGACTACATCAATCACCTCGCCACCGACCATGTGGTCGATGTTATCGACCATGACCCCGATCTCAATCGGTTCTACCGCATCGAATGGAAGCCGATCCCCGACTTGATGATGGACCTGATGGTGCCGCTCTTGCACCGCTTCATGAGCATCTATCTCGCCGGGCAGATATTCTTCGTCGCGACCTTTGTCGGGATCCTCTCCGGGACCCTGCTGGTCAACCGGGCGCTGTTCGGCCGCTGGTCGGCGCTGCCGCTCATCGCCAGCCTGTTCGTCTACAACGGCGTGCTCTTGGTCGGTGTGATGAACTATATGTTCGGCATCGGGCTTGCGCTGTGGGGCTTTGCGGCCTGGGTGGGCTTGCGCGAGCGCGCCTTGCTCCTGCGCCTCGCGGCTTCCACTGTGATCGTGCTGGCGATCTTCTTCTGCCATCTCTATGCGCTCGGTCTATACGGCCTCGAGCTCCTGGCCTTCGAGCTGCATCGCTTGTGGGGACGTAGGCGCAAAGGGCTCGCTCCATTCCTCGACTTCGCTGCGACCGGGGTGCCGTTTCTGCCGGCACTGGCGTTGCTGCTCGCCGGGCCGACCGGTGATTCCGCCGGCGTCCCCGCCTACTGGGATTTTTCCGGCAAGCTCGACGGCCTCACGCTCGCGCTCAGCATCTATTATCCGGAGGTCGCCTATGGGCTCGTCGCCGCGCTCGCGCTGGCAGCGGTTTTCGTGCGCCGCCGCGGCCTCCTGAACGTACATCCGCTAGGCGGGGCGCTGCTCGCGGTCGGCGCCATTATCTATCTCGCCATGCCGCGCGCCATATTCGCTGCGCATCTCGCCGATCAGCGCCTGCCGACAGCGCTCCTCTTCATGCTGATCGCCTGCATCAGCGTCGATCTCACCGATAGCCGCTTCCGCGCCGGCTTTGTCGCGTTCTTGGGCGTGCTGCTCGCGCTCCGTCTCTCCGAGGTCGAGCTTGTGTGGAACGATCTCACACGCGGCCAGATAGAAGCGCTGCGCGCGGTGCCGGCCATCAAGCGTGGCGCACGCGTGCTCGTCGTCTACGGGGACCGCGCGCATACGGGACTGATCAGCGACCTCGGTCTCGTGCATATCGCTTCGCTTGCGACCATCGAGCGCTCGGCCCTGGTATCGACCGCGTTCACCGTCGAAGGAAAGCATATCCTGCAGGTGCGCAGCGCCTACCGTACCTTCGTCGATACGCGCGACGGCACTCCGCCTTCGTTGCCCTTCCTCGCCCAAGCCGCCCGTGGTCCGGGACCGTACTATTTCAGCGACTGGCCGCGGCATTATGACTATGTGCTCATCCTGTTCACCAACCAGGGCGCACCCGATCCCGACCCCGCGCGGCTGGCGATCGTGAACGAAGGTCGGCACTTTCAGCTCTATCGCGTGAACAAGCCGGGATGAGCAGAGCCTAGCAACGCTCTCTCTTTTGTCCCTACTTCCGCTCTGCCAACAGCCGCACGACGGCGGCGCGCAGCTCGTTGATTCCGCGGGGATCGCGTGCCGAAGTGGCAAGCACTTGCGGGAAGGCGGCCGGGTGGCGGCCCAAGGCCTCGCTTGTCGCCGCGATGCGTTCTGCAAGCTCCGCGGCTCCGATTGCGTCCGCCTTGGTAAGCACAAGCTGATAATTCACTGCGGCTCGATCGAGAGTGGCGAGCACCGTCTCATCGATCGCCTTAAGGCCATGCCGGGCATCGACCAGCACGTAGACGCGGGCGAGGTTGGCGCGGCCGGCTAGGTAAGCATCGATCAGGGCGGTCCATGCCGCGATCTTGCTCTTGGCCGCGGCCGCATAGCCGTACCCCGGCATGTCGACCAGGACCACGTCGCCGTGGCCGGAAAAGAAGACGAGCTGTTGGGTACGGCCCGGGGTGCGCGAGGTGCGGGCAAGCGCCTTGCGGCCGGTGAGCGCGTTGATGAGGCTCGACTTGCCCACATTGGAGCGGCCCGCGAACGCAATCTCGAGTCCGCGCATTTTCGGCAGCGCAGCAACCTTCTCGGCGGCGGCGGCGAACTGCCACTCCCCCGTGAACAGCTTACGGCCCGCCTCGATCTCCGCGGCAGTGAAATCAGCGCGGCTCATGGTGGGACGCTCCGTGGCGCGCTGTGTCGGGCTTTGGGCGCTTACCGCTCCACCGTCCTCTTCTTGACGAACAGCGCCTTGAGGTTGTCCCACAGCTGGATCTTGGCGCCGTGCCGATGCATGATGAAGCTCTGCTGGGCGACCGAAAGCGTGTTGTTCCACGCCCAATAGATCACCAGGCCGGCCGAGAAGTTCGCCATCATGAAGGTGAAGATGACCGGCATCCAGTTGAAGACCACCTGCTGCGCCGGATCGGGCGGCGGCGGATTGAGCTTCATCTGCAGGAACATCGTCACTCCCATGATTAGCGGCCAAGCTCCGATGTGCAGGAACGAGCCAAACATCGGCAGCGTCGTCGGGTCGAAGGGGAGCAAGCCGAACAGGTTGAACACGGTAGTCGGATCGGGCGAGGAGAGATCGCGGATCCAACCGAAGAAAGGTGCGTGGCGCATCTCGATGGTCACCAGCAGCACCTTGTAGAGCGAGAAGAAGACCGGAACCTGGATGAGCATCGGCCAGCAGCCGGCGACAGGGTTGATCTTCTCCTTCCTGTAGAGATCCATCATGGCTTGCTGCTGCTTCACCTTGTCGTCGGCGAAGCGGGTGCGGATGGCCTGCATCTCCGGCTGGACCGCCTTCATCTTCGCCATCGAGGCGTAGGACTTGTTGGCGAGCGGCAGGAACAGAAGCTTGACGATCAGTGTGATGATCAAGATCGCCACGCCGAAATTGCCGACATAGCGATAGATGTGGTCGATCGACCAAAACATCGGCTGAGTGATGAAATAGAAGCGCCCCCAGTCGATCAGCAGCTCGAACCGGTTCAAGCCCAGCGCCTCGTTGTAGTAGTTGACGGTCGCTACCTCCTTGGCGCCGGCGAACAGGCGCCCCTCCGCGGAGGCCGTGCCGCCCGGCGCGATCGTCCGCGCATCGAGCAGGTAGTCGGCCTGATAGGTCCTGGTCTGGCCGATCAGGCCCGATGAGAATTTGGCTCGAAGCCGGGCATCGGTGTTGGGGATGAGCGTCGCAGCCCAATATTTATCGGCAAAGCCGAACCACGCATTGGTGACATCGAAGGTGATGGCGCCTTTGTCCTGGAGCGTCTTGTAGCTCTCCTCGTGGCACTCGGTGTAAAGGCTGAAGCTGCCCTGACGCAGGCACTTGTCGCCCATCACGCCGATCGGGCCCTCATGCGAGGCGCCATAGCCGGGCGGAGGGGTGCCGTGGCGTGAGATCAGCGCATAGGGATAGAGGGTCACGCTGGCGCCGCCGCTGTTGGTGACCTCATCCTTGATGGTGAAGAGATATCTGTCATCGACAGTGATCGTGCGGCGGAACTGCAGGCCCTCGCCGTTGTCATAGACGAGCGTCACCGGGTGATCGACGGATAGCGCTCCGGTGCCCTCCTGCCGCCACATCGTATCCGGTCCGGGAAGCTTGGCGGTGGTGCCGGCCGCTCCGGTCCAGCCGTATTCGGCATAATAAGGATGCGGGCTGCCCGAGGGGGAGAACAGCTGGACAGGCGGCGAATTGGGATCAACAGTCTCGCGATATCGCACCAGGGCGATATCGTCGATGCGGCCGCCGATCAGCGCAATCGAGCCGCTCAAGCTAGGTGTGTCGATGCGCACGCGCGGAGAGGTCGCAAGCGCGGCCTCCCGCGTCTGCGGCACCTCCGCCGCCGACGATCCCGCCTGCGGGGGGGCGCCAGGACCTGCCTGCGGGGAAGCGCTCGGCTGTGCGCTCGGCTGGGCCTGCTGCGTTTGCTGCGTCTGCTGCTGCGGTTGTGCGAGCTGTCGCTGTCGCTCGAGCTGCGGGTTGGCGAAGAAATATTGCCAGGCGAGGAGCACGATGCCGGTGAGCACGACTGCCAGCAGCAGGTTTTTTTGGTCTTCCATCTTTCAACGATCCATCTCGGCCGACCCGAGTAGCTTGAGCCGCCGCAGCGCTGTCTCGAATTCCTCGATCATGCGATCGAACGGCAATTGCAAGGCGGCGCGGCGCCCGATCAGCACGTAGTCATGGCCGGCCGACAGCCGGCCGCCCGAATGCCTGCCCTCCGTACGCTTAACGACCTCCCTGAGCCGCCGCCGCACGCGGTTCCGCTCGACCGCCGTTCCGACCTTGCGCGACACGGTAAAACCGACCCGTACCGCGTCATGGTCAGCCCGGCGGACGGCTTGCAAGACAAAAGCTGGTGTCGAGACCTTGCGACCGCCAGTCGCTTTCAGAAAATCGGCCCGCCGCAGCAGCCGCTCCATGGGAATCCGGCGTTTGGGGCTGGCGTCTTCAGGCGCTCAGTCGCTTGCGACCGCGTGCGCGCCGGGCTGCGACAACCTTGCGGCCGCCCTTCGTCGCCATGCGAGCGCGAAAACCATGTCGGCGTTTGCGCACCAATTTGCTCGGTTGATAGGTCCGCTTCACGTCGTCTGTCTCCGCAGGGCCATTACGGGTCGCCGATCGCTTCAGGCGAACAGCGCACCTTTAGTTTCCTGGACGCCGGCCTACGCGCCCCAAGGACCCCGTGAAAAGGGGCTGATTCAAAGTCCCGCGGCTTATACGGGAGACGAGGCTCAGCCGTCAATGCGCGACGCAGACTCGTGAAGGGGACGCGATCGTCCGCATTGGCGCGGCCGGTCGGCATGAATTTCGCCGCGCCCTCAATGGCTTCGATGTGACCGGGTGCCGCAGCGCGCCAGTCGACCACAACGTTCGGCTGCGGGCGGCAGTGAGCCGACAAGTTGCATGGGCGCAATCGCGCTCGCGCGCAGCCGGTTCCGGGGTTCTCGGTGCCAATTTCCGGGGGCGGGAAACCGGCGAGCGGGTCGCTTCAGCCCCGCGAGGGTCCGTTTGCGGTATCATGGTGCTGTGTCCGGCCACGCCCGCAACCGGAAGCAATTGGAAAATAGGCCCTCGCCGCCTATTTCAATGCTAATCGGCAGTAAATGGGCTCGGCACATGGCCGCTTGGCTGCGGCTCACTTGGTTAAGCTGGTAGGATCCCGAGAGGTGGTCCGGGTTTTTCGAAAAAAGATCATGTTGCACCAGTAGTGGCGAAGGTTGCATCGATGTCGGTCACAGATCGACCCCCTACGGTGGAGGGAGCCGGCAAGCTGCGCCTCGGGCTCTCAGGCAAGCTGTTGGTCCTCACGCTTCTGTTCGTGATGATTGCCGAGGTGCTCATCTACGTGCCCTCGATCGCCACGTTCCGGCGCAACTGGCTTAACGATCGCCTATCGGCTGCCTACACGGCTGCACTGGTCCTGGAGGCCGCACCGGGCTCGGTGCCCGACAGTCTCGCCCGCCAGATCCTCGACAGCATCGATGCCCGCGCGGTCGCCATGAAGATGGGCACGCAGCGTCGCCTGCTCGCGTCCGACAAGCCGCCTACTGTCGATTACGACATCGACATGCGCAACATGTCCCCTACGCGGGAGATCCTCGATGCGTTCGGGACCTTGTTCGCGACCCATGACGTCACGTTGCGGGTGATGGGACCGGCGCCGATGGGCGGCGAGTTCGTCGAAATCGTCATCGACGAGGCGCCGCTGCGCAGCGCGATGCTGCGCTATTCCGGCTCGATCCTGCTGGTATCGCTGATGGTGTCCGGCATAGCGGCGATGCTGGTCTACCTGTCGCTCCACTATCTGTTTGTGCGCCCGCTGCGGCGGATGACCGCCAATATGATGGCGTTCCACGGCGACCCGGAAAATCCTGCGCGCATTATCGTCGCCTCCGGGCGGCGGGACGAGATCGGCACTGCCGAGCGCGAGCTCGCCGCCATGCAGAGCGACCTCGCCTCGATGCTGCAACAGCGGAACCGCCTGGCGGCGCTCGGGCTGGCGGTTTCCAAGATCAATCACGACCTGCGCAACCTGTTGTCCTCGGCGCAATTGTTCTCCGATCGCCTGTCCAGCTTGCCCGATCCGCACGTCCAACGCTTTGCCCCTAAGTTGATGCGGGCGCTCGAACGCGCAATCGCATTTTGCCAGTCGACCTTGTCGTACGGGCGCGCCCAGGAGCCGCCGCCCGACCGCCGCGACACCGAGCTCGCGGCCTGCGTCGAAGAGGTGCGCGAAACGCTTGGGATCGAGCCGGGCGGGCGTGTGCGCTGGATCAGCGCCGTCGAGCGCGGATTGATCGTCGATGCCGACCCCGACCAGCTGTTTCGTGTGCTGCTCAATCTTGCCCGCAATGCCATGCAGGCACTGGAGAGTCGCGCCACGCTCGATCCAAACCGCGACCAGGTACGCATCACCGGGCGCCGCGAAGGAGCCGTGGTGGTGATCGAAGTATCCGATACCGGGCCCGGGATTGCTGAAACCGCACGGGCACATTTGTTCGAAGCGTTTCAGGGGTCAACCAGAAGCGGCGGCTCCGGGCTCGGCCTTGCCATTGCGGCCGAGCTCGTGCGTGCACATGGGGGAGAGATCAGGCTGGTTGAAGGAACGATCGGAGCGACTTTTCGGGTCACCATTCCGGACCGCGCGGTCGATCTCAAGGCGCGCCGCGGCGAGCGGGTGCGCGCTTAAGGCCGCCGCTCCATCGGCTGCATAACTTGACGCCTCGCCCGATTGTCGGCGCCTCTCCGCATCAAATTCAGAATGCGGAGCGGCGCTTGCAACGAGCGGCTCGGCGGCTATATTGCGCTGATCAGTGCGGGATGGAGTCCCCCCGTAACCGCCGATGAGGCTGATGACTCCTACTGGGCGCCTTGGCGTCGGTAGGGGCTCGTCTCAATCTCCCCTACTTGCAACAAAGGTGGTCCCGAACGGATTGTGCCGCGCCGCCGCCGGTCGGTGCGCGCAGGCTTGGTGTGAGGATCGAGGAACGGCGGGGAGCGGGCGTTCGATGCAGAATTACATCTGGGTTGCAATCGGCGGTGCGCTCGGCACCATCGGTCGGTACTGGCTTTCCGGCCTTGTAGCGGATCTGGTCGGGGAGACCTTTCCGTGGGGGACGCTCCTGATCAACGTTTCGGGCTCCTTCATCATTGGTTTCTTTGCCGTCCTGACCGGACCGGAGGGGCGGGTGTTCGTCCCGACGACCGGGCGTCAGTTCGTGATGACCGGGATTTGCGGCGGCTTCACCACCTTTTCCTCGTTCAGCTTGCAGACGCTCAACTTGGTGAACGATGGCGAATGGGTGCGCGCCGGCGGCAATATCGTGTTTTCGGTATTGCTGTGCCTGATCGCCGTGTGGATCGGTGCGCTCCTTGCCGCGTTGATAAACTCGATGAAGTGGGCCTGACATGCAGATCCCGCGTGACGCCGTTCTGCTGCGGATATTTTTCGGCGAGGACGACAAGTTCAAAGGCTTGCCGCTCTACGAGGCGATCGTGTTGAAGGCCCGGGAGATGCAGCTGGGCGGGGCGACGGTTCTGCGCGGGGCTGTCGGCTTCGGCCATTCGAGCCGCATTCACACCACCAAGATCCTGCGCCTGTCTCAGGATCTGCCTGTCGTGGTCGAGATCGTCGATGCCCAGGAGAAGATCGATGCATTCCTGCCTTTCCTCGACACCATGATGTCGGGTGGATTGGTCACGATCGAGAAGGTCCAGGTGCTCCACTACGGGCCGCAAACGCGCTGATCCGGTTGGCTCGCGGGCATCGCGCGAAATCTCGACAATCTGGTGCCTTGGTGCTGCTGCGAGGAATCGGTTCCTTGCGACGAGGACGCGCCTCCCTTGCCGCACCACCGCCAGGTAGGATATTTCTGAAAAAAGATCATACAGAAGCTGCGTGCGCGGAGCGCAACCCATGGAGCGGGTCACCATCAGCGTATCCGAGGAGTTTGCGGCCGAGCTGGCGGCGTTCATGCGTCGCAATGGCTACGAGAACCGCTCGGAAGCGGTGCGCGACCTCGCGCGTCTCGGGCTTAATCAGGCACGCAACGAAGAGGCCCTGGGAAGCGACTGCGTGGCCACGTTCTCCTACGTCTTCGGTCATGACACGCGCGAGCTCGCGAAGCGCCTGACCAATACGCATCACGCCCACCACGATTTCCAGATCGCGACGCTGCACGTGCATCTCGACCATGACAGCTGCCTCGAGGTCGCGGTGCTGCGCGGCAAGGTCGCGGCGGTCAAGGATTTTGCCAACAGCGTCATTGCGGAGCGCGGCGTCACTTACGGGACCGTGAGCCTCATTCCGGTTGCAGTCGACACCGCTGCTCACGCTCACGGGAGCGGGGCGCACCGGCATGCGCATGCCCATCCCAAGAATTGATCAGGTTTGGTGAAAAGCGAAAAACAAAAAATGACATCTGTTTCGACGGGTATGTTCGGCGACGACACCACCAACCTGCGCGGAAAAATCGTAGGCATCTACGCGCTCCTGATCGGCGCGAACATCGCCGCCTGGCTCTGGGCCGTCACTGCATTTCATGGCTATCCGATCCTGCTCGGAACGGCGGCGCTCGCCTACACGTTCGGGCTGCGCCACGCCTTTGATGCGGACCATATCGCGGCGATCGACAACGTGACGCGAAAGCTCATGCAGGAGGGAAAGCGTCCGGTTGCGGTCGGCCTCTACTTCTCGCTCGGACACTCGACGGTGGTGGTGGCGCTGTCGGTCGCGATCGCGGCAACGGCTACGGCTCTGCAGGGCGACCTCGAAAGCTTCAAGAGCATAGGCAGCGTGGTCGGGATCCTGGTCTCGGCCTTCTTCCTGTTCGCGATCGCGATGGCCAACGCCCTGGTCCTGATCTCGATCCATCGAACCTTTCAGACGGTGAAGAAGGGTGGCCGCTTCATCGAGGAGGATCTCGATCTGGCGCTTGCCAACCGGGGAGTTCTCGGCCGTCTGTTTCGCCGGTTATTTCGCGTGGTCTCCTATAGCTGGCACATGTTCCCGCTCGGCCTGCTCTTTGGGCTCGGCTTCGACACCGCAACGGAAGTCGGCGTGCTGGGGGTTTCCGCCACGCAAGCCGCGCATGGTCTGCCGATCTGGTCGATCCTGGTGTTTCCGGCCTTGTTCACCGCCGGCATGTCGCTGATGGACACGAGCGACAGCATCCTGATGCTCGGCGCCTATGGCTGGGCTTTCGACAAGCCGATCCGCAAGCTCTACTACAACCTCACCATCACGGCCGTCTCCGTGCTGGTCGCGGTCGTGGTCGGCGGCCTTGAAGTGCTCAACCTCATCGGTGATCAGTTGGGCCTCACCGACGGCGGCGGGTTCTGGGGCCTGGTCGGCTCCATCAACGACAATTTCGGCGTGCTCGGCTATCTGATCGTCGGGATCTTCGTCGTGAGCTGGCTCGTCTCCTTCCTCATCTATCGCGCCAAGCGATATGATGAGATCGAGGTTGCCGAATTCTAGAGCCCCGGTCTGATTTCTAGTGCGGCTTTGGCTTGGGTGCCCTTGAAAGACCTTGCCGCAGTGCAATAGTGACCGGAACCTCAAAGCCGCCGTACGAGTGGGAAGGGCCCAGAGCCGGGGGCAAGCACCTTTCGCGGAGCATAGTGGGCGTGCATGATGCGGCAGCGCGCCCGCCGGGCTGGTGCAAACGCGGACTGCATTCCCAAGGGCGTGCGCGCTCGCGACTTGTGGGCGGCCGCGACAGCGGTTCAAATCCGTCGCGATGAGGCGATCTTGCCGAGCGCTGTCGGCAAAGGCCGCGCGCAAATCGCAAAAAATAACAAAACAAAGACAAGAAAAAATTTTGGTCTAGGGGTGTCGCTATGGAATTGAGGTTTCCGGGCTAGCGCTTGCGCGAGTTTGCACCGGAACGTCAAATTGGCGGCACGAGAGGGAACGCGGATGAAGCGCGTCTTGCTTGCGGTTCTGTTGTTGCTGCTGCTGGCCGGCGGCTATTTCTTTCGTGACCTTTTTTTCCAGGCTGGTGGCGAGACGCGGTCGGCGCGCCCAGCACCCGCGCAGTCGGTCGTTGCCGATGTGGCGGTGCAATCGCCGGCCCCGATCCTGGTGGGCGCTATCGGTACCGTGCAGCCGATCGCGACCGTGATGATCAAATCGCGGATGGACGGCGAGATCGCCAGCGTCAATTTCGAGGAAGGCCAGGAGGTCAACGAGGGCGACGTCCTGTTCACGCTCGACGACCGCGCGGTGCGCGCCCAGCTCGAGCAGGCGCAGGCCAACCTCGAGCGCGACAAGGCGCAGCTCGAGCGCAACCGCGTCGAGGTGAAGCGCCAGACCGAGCTCGCCGGCCGCGGGGTTGCGCCGGCGCAAAAGCTCGAGGACGTGGAGACGAGCGTAGCGGTGTCGGACGCAACAGTGCGTGCGAGCCAGGCCACCTTGGACAATGCCCGGGTCAACCTCAACTACACGACCATCCGCGCGCCGATCTCCGGCCGCACGGGCTCGGTCGCCTTGAAGCGTGGCAATATCGTCAAGGCGGTCGACACGGCGCCGACCGTCGCTCCGCTCGTGACCATCACGCAGGTCAAGCCGATCTACGTGGCGCTGACGGTGCCGGAGCGCTACCTCTCGGATCTGCGGACCGCCATGGCGGCCGGCCCGGTCGCCGTTTCCGCCACCGTCCCCAATCAGGCGCCGATCACCGGCACGCTCACATTCATCGATAATCAGGTCGACACCACGACCGGCACGATCGCGCTGAAGGCCAAGTTCGCCAATGACGACGAGCGGCTGTGGCCGGGGCAGTTCGTCAATGTGGTGCTGACGCTCGGCGTGGACCCCAACGCCGTTGTGGTGCCCAGCATCGCCATCCAGGTCGGGCCGAATGGCCCCTATGTATTTGTGATTCGGCAGGACTCGACCGTCGAGCTGCGCCTCGTCAAGCCCGACAGAAATGTAGGCGATAAGACCGTTATTGCGGCGGGACTGTCCGCCGGCGAGCGGGTTGTGGTCGACGGGCAGCTGCGCCTCGGCAACGGCACGCGTGTCAACGTGCAGGGGCCGCAGGCTTCGCCCGCCAAGCCGCAGGCTACCCCGGTCGCGGAGCGCACGCCGTGAATCTCCCCACCCTGTGCATCGAACGGCCGGTCATGACGACGCTGCTGACCGCCGCGATCCTGATGGTGGGAGCGGTCGGCTACGGATTCCTGCCGGTGGCGGCGCTGCCGCAAGTCGACTTCCCCACGATTGCGGTCACCACCACGTTGCCGGGTGCGAGCCCGGAGACCATGGCGTCCTCGGTCGCGACTCCGCTCGAGCGCGAGTTCTCGGCGATCGCCGGCGTCGATTCCATCACCTCGACCAGCGGGCTCGGCAACGGTCGCATCACCATCCAGTTCATCCTGACGCGCAACATCGATGCCGCCGCGCAGGACGTGCAGGCGGCGATCGCCAATGCGGCCAAGAAGCTGCCGGTCGAGATGACGACCCCGCCGTCCTACCGCAAGGTCAATCCGGGATCGGCGGCGGTCCTGCAGATGACGCTCACCTCCGACACCCTGCCGTTGTCGACGATCGACGAATATGCCGAGGTCAATATCGGGCAGCGGCTCTCGACCCTCGACGGCGTGGCCCAGGTCAATATTTTCGGTCCGCAGAAATTCGCCGTCCGCGTCCAGGTCGATCCCGAGCAGCTGGCGGTGCGCGGGATCGGGCTCGACGAGGTGCAGCGGGCGCTCGCCGCCGCCAGCTCGACCACGCCGGTCGGCGCGCTGAGCGGACCGCGGAAGGCAGCGACCCTGCAGGCCAATACGCAGCCGATGAAGGCCGCGAATTACGAGCCGTTGATCATCGCCTATCGCAACGGCGCGCCGGTCCGCCTGCGCGATGTCGCCCATGTGATCGACGGCGTCGAGCTCAACAAGAACGGCAATTGGTACAACGGCAAGCGGTCCATCACGGTCGCGGTCTCGCGCCAGCCAGACGCCAACACCGTTGCGGTCGTGGACCAGATCAGGGCGCTGATCCCGGTCTTTCGCGCCGAGCTGCCGGGCGCAGTGGACATCACCGTGCTCAACGACCGCGCCGCGCCGATCAAGGACGCGGTCCGCGACGTGCAATATACGCTCGGCCTCACCGTGATCCTAGTCATTCTGGTCATCTTCCTGTTCGTGCGCCGCGCCTCGGCCACCATCATTCCGGCGCTCGCCCTGCCGGTGTCGATCGTCGGCACCTTCGCGGCGATGTATCTCGGCGGCTATTCGCTCAACAACGTCTCCTTGATGGCCTTGACGCTGGCGGTCGGCTTCGTGGTCGACGACGCGATCGTCATGCTGGAGAACATCGTGCGCCATACCGAGGACGGCCTCGCTCCCATGGAGGCCGCGCTCAAGGGCGCGCGCGAGATCACCTTCACCATCATCTCGATGACGCTCTCGCTCGTCGCCGTCTTCATCCCGGTGTTCTTCATGGGCGGCGTCGTCGGCCGCGTGTTCCATGAATTCGCGATCGTCATCGGCATGGCGATCCTGGTCTCGGGCTTCGTCTCGTTGACGCTCACCCCGATGCTGTGCAGCCGTTTCCTGCGCCCGGGCGCCCAGCATGCTGATGCCGGAGCTTTTTCCCGCATCCTGGAGCGCGGCTTCGAAGGCATGTTGCGGGCCTATGAGCGGTCGCTCGGCGTCGTCCTGCGCCATGCGCGGGTCACCATCGCGCTCACGCTGGTGACGATCGCGGCGACCGGCTGGGGCTTCTATGCCATCAAGAAGGGCTTCTTCCCGATTGAAGATACCGGCTTCATCGTCGGCGGCACCGAGACCGCGGAAGACACCTCCTATGGGGGCATGGTGGAGAAGCAGCTCGCGGTCGATCGCATCATCCGCGCCAATCCTTACGTGGTCGCCTACAATATGGAGGTCGGCATCGGCGGCTCCCGTTTCGGCATCAACAGCGGGGATCTCTATATCGAGCTCAAGCCGCGCGGCCAGCGGCCGCCGATTGGTGAGGTCATCCAACAGCTGCGGCGCGAGGTCAGCGCGGTCACCGGCATCAACGTGTTCCTCAATCCGGTGCAGAATCTCAATATCGGCGCGCGCCCGAGCAAGAGCCTCTATCAATACACGTTGCAGGCCGGCGATCTGCAGGAGTTGTTCCGCTTCGCTCCGCTGGTCGATGCGGCCATCCGCAAGCTGCCGGGCCTGCAGGACATATCCTCGGATCTGCAGATCAGGAGCCCGCAGGCGGTGCTCAACATCGATCAGGAGAAGGCCGCGACGCTGGGCCTCACCGCCGATCAAATTCGCAACACGCTGTACGATTCCTTCGGCTCGCGGCAGGTCGCCACCATCTACACCGCCAGCAACGACTACGCGGTGATCCTGGAGCTCGATCCGAAGTACCAGGAGAACACCGACAATTTGTCGAAGACCTTCATCCGCGCGGCGTCCGGCCAGCTGGTGCCGCTCGAAACCGTGGCGACGGTGAGCCGGGCAGCGGGCCCCCTGACCGTCAACCACCAGGGCCAGCTGCCGGCGGTGACCATCTCGTTCAATCTCGCGCCCGGGGTCTCGCTCGGCGAAGCGATCGAGCGCATCCAGCAGATGGAGCGCCAGCTCGTCTTCCCGCCGACCATAACGGCCGGATTTGCCGGCACCGCGCAGGTGTTCCAGCAGTCGCTGCACGGCCAGGGCTGGCTCCTGCTCGCGACCGTGATTGTCATCTACATCGTGCTCGGCATCCTGTACGAAAGCTTCGTGCATCCGATCACGATTCTTTCGGGCCTGCCGGCGGCGGGCATCGGCGCGCTCTTGACGCTCTGGTTGTTCAACATGGAGTTGAGCGTGATCGCTATCATCGGCATCATCATGCTGGTGGGCATCGTCAAGAAGAACGCGATCATGATGATCGACTTCGCCATCGATGCGCAGCGCAACCTGGGCGAGCCCCCGGAACGGGCGATCTACCGCGCCTGCGTCCTGCGCTTCCGGCCCATCATGATGACCACCATGGCGGCGATCATGGGAACCCTGCCGATCGCGCTCGGGCTCGGCGCCGGCGGCGAGCTGCGCCAGCCCCTCGGCGTCGCGGTCGTCGGCGGCCTGTTGACCTCGCAGCTCCTGACCCTGTTCATCACGCCCGTCATTTATCTGTCGCTCGAGGACGCGCGCCGCGCCGTGCTGGGCGCGATCGGCGGCCGCAAGCCCACGCAGCCGTTGCAGCCGGCGGAATAGACCGGGCGTTTTTGGGACTCTCGCCGCTCGTTAACCGGTGCGGTTTCCCGGCGATGCAGGATCGAGTATCGTTTCCCCGGCTGGAATACGGGCGCAATCGCCTGGTGGGCTCGATCTGACGGGGGCTTTGGGCGCCGTGAGGGCGGCGTGGAATTCAGCGGAGTTGAGAAGATGCGCAGCGCATTTTGCCTTGCGGGTGCGATATTGGTCGCGGTGACGCTACCGGCAGCGAGCCAGACCAACGGCCTGTTGCAGTCGATCGTGCCGGGCTTCAGCCAGCAGAAGGGATCGCCGGAGCTCTGGAAGCAGTGCGAAGGTCAGGACGGGATTTCGCTCGACAAGCAGATAGAAGGCTGCAATGCGGTGATCGACTACGGCGGTGAGAACGACCTCAATGTCGCCGGCGCCTACGTCAATCGCGGCGATGCCTACCGGGACAGCGGCGACCTCGATCGTGCCCTGCAGGACTTCAACAAGGCGATCACGCTCAACAAGTTGCTGGCCGGCGGCTATTTCGGCCGCGCTTCGGTATTCGTCGCCAAGGGGCAGCTCGACTTCGCCATTCTCGACTACAACCAGGCGATCAAGCTCGATCCAAAATCCTCCGACAGCTACTTCAACCGCGGCACCGTGTATTCGATGCAGGGCCAGTACGATCGGGCGGTGCAGGATTTCGATCAGGTAATACGCATGAATCCCAAAAACGCGGCCGCATACAACAACCGCTGCTTCGCCCGCGCCAAGGCCGGCCAGGCGCAACAGGCGCTCCCCGATTGCGAAGAGGCGCTGCAGCTGCGACCCTATGATGCAGAGTACTTGGACACGCGCGGGTTCGCCAACCTGAAGCTCGGTCAGCTCGACAAGGCGATGGCCGACTACAGCGATGCTCTCGACATCAATCCCAAGCTTCCGACCTCGCTGTATGGCCGCGGAATCGCGCGATTGCGCAAGGGCGATCGGCGCGGCAGCACTGATATTGCGGCTGCGAAGGCGATCGATGCCGATATAGCGACGGAATTCGCCCGCTACGGCATAAAATGATCGCTGCACCGGCAAATTAACCAGAATTAACTAAACAAATAGAGAGGCGCCCAGCATAAACAGGTTGTAGCTGCGTTAACGCCGGGTTAATGTCAGCTCGGAGGGTGGCGAAGCACTCTTACAATTCGGGCGTCAACCATTTCGTGCGTCAAACGGAGGAAAGCCTATGCGTACGGTAACTAAGCTGCTGCTGTCAGCGGCGGTCGGCCTGTCGGCGTTTGCCGGCGCCGCCAACGCCGCCGAACTCAGGCAAATCGGGACGATCTCGATCCCGGGTCAGCCGCTGAACTCGTTCGACATCAGCTTCATCGATCAATCGACCGGCCTCTACTATCTGGCCGACCGCAGCAACAAGGGCATCGACATCATCGATACCAAGAAGGGTACCTTCGTGGGCCGCGCCGAGGGCGCGGTCGGCCCGGTCATGAAGAAGGACGGCACCTGCTGCAACAACGACCACTCCGGTCCGAACGGCGTGCTGGTTGCCGGCAAGGATATCTGGGTCGGTGACGGCGACAGCACCGTGAAGGTGTACGATGCCAAGACGCTGAAGCTCCTCGACACCATCAAGACCGGCGGTGAAGCTCGCGCCGACGAGCTCGGCTATGATCCGAAGGATGGCATCATCGCCATCGCCAACAATGCCGACGAGCCGCCGTTCCTCTCCTTTATCTCGACCAAGCCGGGCCACAAGATTCTCGGCAAGCTGGTGGAGGAGCACTTCTCCGACGGCATGGAACAGACCATGTATAACCCGGAAGATGGCCTGTTCTACACCGACATCCCGGAGATGGACAAAGACAAGACCAAGGGCGGGCTGCTGGTTACCGATCCGAAGACCGCCAAGCAGCTGAAGATCATCCCGGTCGATAGCTGCGTTCCGCACGGCATCGCCTTCGGCAAGGGCGGCAACGTGTTCCTCGGCTGCAATGCCAACGGCAAAGGCGTGCCCGCCAAGCTCGTCGTGGTGAACTGGAAGTCCGGCAAGACCGTCGCCGAGATTCCCGGCGTCGGCGGCTCGGATGAATCCGCGGCCGATCTCAAGAACGAGCGGTACTACTCGGCTCTCAACGGCAATCCGGACGGCCCGATCCTGTCGGTCGTCGACGCCAAGACCAACAAGCTGACGCAGAAGATCCCGACCGGTCCGGGCGCCCACTCGGTCGCGGTGAACGAGCAGACCGGCCGCGTCTATGTTCCGATCGCGGTTGAGGCTGGCCCGCTCAAGGGCGGCTGCGGCTGCATCGCGGTCTACGGCACCGAGTAATTCTCGAACATCGCCATTGATAAGGCGCCGGATGCGCGGGGCAAGCTCCGCGCATCTTTTTTTCATGAAGCGTGCGGGCGGAATGGTAGAGCTTGCGCCAGCTTCTTTCGGACAAGAGAATGTCCGCACGGTCACATCAAAGCCGCCTGGCGCGGTCGATCAAGGCCCTGACGCTTATGGAGATTTCAGCCAAGAATCGGTCGGCCGACGAGCAGTTCGCCGTCGCGCTCTCGCATCACCAGGCCGGCCGGTTGGCAGAGGCCGAGAGGCTTTACCGCCAAATCTGCGCCCAGCACCCTCGGCATGTCGAAACTCTTCATTACCTCGGCGTGCTTGCCGGTCAGACGGGCCGCATGGATGTCGCGACTGACCTTATTGGCCGGGCGCTGGCCCTCAAGCCGGACTATGCGGAGGCCCGCTACAACCTCGCCAACCTCCTCGCAATGGGGAACAGGCTTGACCAAGCCATCCCACATTACGAGCAAGTCATCGCCCTCAAGCCTGACTTCGTGGAGGCGCATTTCAGCCTTGGAAATCTATACGCACTGAGCAAGAGGCTTGATCAAGCGGCCGCGCGCTTCAGGCACGTGCTGCTCCTCAAGCCGGACTTCGCCGAGGCGCATAACTGCCTCGGGACGGTGCTCGCGGATCAAGGTAACCCATTGGACGCAATAGCCTGCTTCCAGCGGGCGCTGGCGCTCAAGCCGAACTTTGCCGAGGCGCATTACAACCACGCACTTGCGCTTGAGAAGGAAGACCGGCTGGATGATGCGGCCAGAGAGTATGAGCGCGCGGTAGCACTCAAGCCGGACTTTCATGACGCGTACTACAATCTTGGAAATGTCCGGAAAAAGCAAAATCGGCTGGATGATGCGGCAAAACAGTACGAGCGGGCTTTAGCGCTCAAGCCCGAGCTTCATGCTGCCTGCTACAATCTCGGCAATGTTCGGAAAGAGCAGGAGAGGCTTGATGATGCGGCGATTCAGTACCGCCGGGCACTGGCCCTCAAGCCGGATTACGCCGAAGCATACGACGGGCTCGGCACTGCGCTCTTGCTGCAAGGTAGGGCCGATGAGGCGTTGGCGTGCTTTGAGGGGGCGCTGGCGCTCAAGCCGGACTTCACCGTTGCGCTTAGCAATCGCGGCATGGCGTTGCGATCCTTGAATCGTCCAGCCGAGGCGCTCGCAAGCTATGAAAGGGCGCTGGCGCTCGATCCAGACTTCGTCGATGCCCTTGTCAATCGCGGCATCATGCTCCGCGATTTGAATCGCCCGCTCGATGCGCTCGCAAGTTATGAAAAGGCGCTCGCGATCAATCCCAGGAGCGCGGTTGCCTATTTCAATCTCGCCGATTCCACGGAATTCGTTCAGGGCGACCGGCACCTCGCGGCGATGCAGGCGCTTGTGCATGAAAACTTGTCGTCCGCAGACAGCTCGATGCTGTATTTCGCGCTCGGCAAGGCTTACGCCGATTTGAACGATCATGCGCGTGCCTTTGAGCATTGGCTGCAAGGTAATGCGCTCAAGCGTTCCCGCATCGTCTATGACGAGGCGAGGACTATTGCGGAATTCGAGCGCATCAAGGCAGTTTTCACGCCGGCCCTGATCAAGGAGAAGGAAGGGCACGGCGACCCCTCGGCTGTGCCCATTTTCGTTCTCGGCATGCCGCGTTCCGGCTCTACGCTGGTGGAGCAGATTCTTGCAAGCCATCCGCTGGTGCACGGCGCCGGCGAGCTGAGGGCTTTCGGGGAGGCGTTGTCGGCGCTGAACGGACCCGACGGCAACCTGCTTCCATACCCGGAATTCATTCCAGCGGCTGATGACGCCCTGTTGCGCCAAATCGGTGCCCGCTACGTGTCTGAGCTCAGAAAGCATTCGCCGACCGCTGCGCATGTAACCGATAAGATGCCGACTAACTTCTACTTCGCCGGGATGATCCATCTCGCGTTGCCCAATGCCCGTATCATTCACACTGTCCGCGACCCGGTCGACACCTGCATCTCGTGCTTCTCCAAGCTGTTTGGGCATGGGCATGACTACAACTATGATCTGGCGGAGCTTGGCCGGTATTATCGCCGCTACCTCGCGTTGATGGCTCATTGGCAGCGCGTGCTTCCGCAGGGGCGGATCCTCGATGTGCGCTATGAGGACGTGGTCGCCGACTTGGAAGGGCAGGCGCGCCGCATCCTGGCTCATTGCGGGCTGCCTTGGGACCCGCAATGCCTGAGCTTCTATCAATCGCCGCGACCGGTGATGACCGCAAGCGCGAGCCAGGTGCGCCAGCCGATCTACAGCAGTGCGATCGGGCGTCGGCACCGCTATGAACGGTTTATCGCCCCTTTGCTCTCAGAGTTGAATGCACCGAGCTGAGCTTGGCGGCACGCCGCCCTTGATCGGGCGGTGCAGGTATGCACCATGGCCGCATGACAACTGCTGCGCTTCAGCTTGAATATCCGCTCAGCGAATGGGTGATCGCCCCGTCCGCGGAGGAGCGCGCGCGCGGACAATTCTCGCCTGAGCGGCTGCGCGAAGCGCACGCCGCTTTTCGCCAGCACGGCTGCCTGCTTCTGCGCGGGGCGCTTCCGGTTTCGCTCATCGACGACATGCGCGCGGAGTTCGACGCACGCTATGGCGTGCTCGGATTTTCCGGCATGATGGAGCAATCGCGGCGCCCCCCGCCCAATCCGGTCGACCCGCGCGGCGAGGCGCGCTTCGAGATCACGATGCGGATGAGCGGCGCATTCGCGCGGCCGGAAGGCTTTGCGAACCCGCTGTTGCGCGGAATTCTCGCGCCTCTCCTGGGCGGCGACATGCAGCTCAACAGCTTCTCGATCGTGGTTTCCTATCCGGGTGCCGCGATGCAGCAGATCCACCGCGATCACGGCCATCTGTTCGCGAGCGAGCCGGATATCGGCCCCAATCTGCCGGTTTACGCCGTCAATGTGGGCGTGCCGCTGATCGATGTCGACCTGGAGATCGGACCGACCGGGGTTTGGCCTACCTCGCACCGATGGGCGCCGAATGTTGAAGCCGATCCGGCCGCGGTTTCGGTTTGCCCGATAAAGCGCGGCGACTGCATCCTCATCGACTACCGCACTCTGCACACCGGCATGCCCAATCGCAGCGCGCAGGTGCGGCCCATCCTCTACATGGTCTATGCGCGCGGCTGGTTCTCGGACGAGGCAACCCACTTCGGCGTCAATTCGCCGGACATGCCGCTCGAGGAGTACGACAAGATTCCCGAAGCGGCCCGCAAGCCGCTGCTCTACCGGGCCTTGTCGCAGGCGGTGCGTAGTCCGCGCGGCGCTCCCGAACGCGAGGCGCGCGCGCCGCGCGCGGGGCTCAATCCGGCAGATCCGGCGAGCTGGGGCAAGGTGGGGCGCAACGATGCCTGCCCGTGCGGGTCGGGCAAAAAGTACAAGCAGTGCCACGGGCGGTCGGCATGACGGAAGCGCACGCGATTCTTCAAAGATCGCATGCGTCAGGGGAAAAAGCCGGGGAGTCGTGACATGGACTGGATCGTAGCCGTCTCGGCCGGCGAGGCCGCGAGCGGCGAGTTCGATCCCGAGACTGACAGCAGGCTGCGTGCCGCGTTCCAGGAGCACGGCTGCGTTCTCTTGCGCGGCGTATTCTCGAGCGCCACGATCGACGCCATGCACCGCGAATACGCGGCGCAGCTCGGCGCGCTCGATCTCGCAGCGATGCGCGCGCAGGCGGAGAAGCCGCCGCCCAACCGGCTGATCGGCGTCGGCGGCGCCCGCTACGACGTCACGCTGCGCATGAACGGCGTGTTCGGCAATCCCGAGGTGCTTGCCAATCCCTTGCTGATCAAGTTTCTGCGTCCGCTGCTCGGCAAGGACATGCGGCTGAACAGCCTGACAGTCGTCGTGTCGCATCCCGGCTCGTCGCAGCAGCAGGCGCATCGCGACCACAACCATCTTTTCTCCGAGCCCGGGCTCGGACCCAGCCTGCCGGTTTATGCGGTCAACGTCGCAATCCCCTTGATCGACGTCGATCTCGAGACCGGCCCGACCGGCGTGTGGCTGGGCTCGCATCGCTTCGAGCACATGACCTCGGTGCAAGCGAGCGCCATGGTGGCGATCCCCTGGCAGCGGGGCGACTGCATGCTGATGGATTATCGCCTGTTGCATGCGGGCCTGCCCAATCGCGGTACCCAGCCGCGACCGGTCCTGTACCTGGTCTATGGACGCCGGTGGTTCGCCGACGACGTGAACCACATCAACCGCATCCCGCTCGACATGGCGTTGGAACGCTACGCAGAGCTGCCCGAGCCGGTTCGTCCGATGCTGATCCGTGCCTATACGCATGCGGTGCGCCTGCGCTGGCCCGAGGCAGACTGGTCGAGCCTTGCCGCCCAGCGCATCGAGCCGCGCCCGGCGCCGCCCGCTGCCCGTCCGCTCGCCCCGGCCGTGGTGCAAGCCGCCCCGCCGCGGGCCACGGCGGATTCGGCGAATTGGGGCAAGACCGGCCGCAACGAGCCGTGTCCGTGCGGATCGGGCAAGAAATACAAGCATTGCCATGGGCGAAACCCCTAAGGCATGTTGCGCTCCGGCTTGCCCGGGCGTGGGAGCAGCGGATGGATTGGATTGTCACGGTCCCGCCGGGTGAGACCGCCGGCGGAGCCTTCAGCCCCGAGACCGAGAGCGCGGCGCACGCGGCCTTCGACGAGCACGGCTGCGTCCTCTTGCGTGGGGCTTTCCCGCTCGCCACCGTCGAGGCCATGCACAACGAGTTCCTCGGGCAGTTCGGAACGCTCGATTGGACCGGAATGCAGCGCGAGTCGGAGAAGCCGTCGCCCAACCGCTTCCTGCGGGTCGGGGGTGCGCGCTACGACATCACATTGCGGATGACCGGCGCCTTCGGCTCCCCGGAAGTGTTCGCCAATCCGGCCTTGCTGAAGTTTCTCGGTCCCCTGCTCGGCGAGGTGATTCACCTCTCCAATTTCACCGCCGTGGTTTCGCATCCGGGCGCCTCGCAGCAGCACACTCACCGCGACCACGACCACATCTTCTACAATCCCGGTGTGGGACCCGCTCTCCCGACCTACGCGATCAATGTCGCAGTGCCGCTCATCGACGTCGACCGCCGCACCGGACCGACTGCGGTTTGGCTCGGCTCGCACCGCCTGGCGCAGGGTGTCACGGTCGGCAGCGAGACAATGACGGTTGCCGAGCTCAAGCGCGGCGATTTGATGCTGCTCGACTATCGGACCTTGCACGCAGGATTGCCCAACGGCAGCCGGCAGTCGCGACCGATCGTCTACATGGTCTACGCGCGCCCATGGTTTTTCGACCATACCAATCACATCACGCGCGTTCCCTTGGACATGCCGATCGAGCGCTTCCAGGCGCTGCCCCCAGAGCTGCATCCGCTCATGATCCGCGCCTACTCCTACGCGTCGCGCGCGCGTTGGCACGAGGTCGACGCGCGAAGCAGCGCGCCTTCGCGGCCACCCGAGGCCGCCAGGCCGCCGGCGACACCTGCCGCACTGGCGGCCGCAAAGCCGGCGCATGTCGGGCGCAATGACCCTTGTCCTTGCGGCTCGGGCCAGAAGTTCAAGTACTGCCACGGCAAGCTCGCCTGAACCGCCAAGGGTGGGCAGGCGGCGTGCGGTCGGGCTTGATTTGATTGGGAAGAGCACGCGAATGAAGAAAGCGTCCGAGCTGGCGAAAGGCCGCGACGGCGGGAAGGGCGCGATCGAGGATGCGCTGCGCCTTGGCGTCGCGGCGCTCGACCAGCAGCGTGCGGAGGAAGCGGAGCGCTTTGCGCGCGATGCGCTTGCGCGGGATCCTCGCCATCCCGAAGCCTTGCATCTCTTGGGCCTTGCCCTGTTGGCGCAGGGCCGCGCGCGCGAGGCGTTGACACCGCTCGAGCAAGCGACGCGTGCGCATGCAAGCCCCGCACGCGAGGCTCATCTCGGCAAGGCGCTCCTGCAGGTCGGACGCACCGATGAGGCGCTCGCGCATCTCGAGCGAGCGGTCGACTCGAAGCCGCCCTTCGCGCCCGCGTTCCGGGAACTCGGGATATTGCTCTCGACTTTGCGCCGATTCGACCAGGCCGAAGCGGTGTTCAAGCGCGGCTTGGAGATCGAGCCGACCTCCGTCGAGCTGTCGCTCGACCTGGGTGCGTTCTACATCCTTCGCGCCGATGCGCGGAATGCCAAGATCGCTTTCGCGCGCGCGTTGGTGAATGCTCCGCGCGATACACGCGCTTTGCACGGTCTTGGGGTCGCCCTCTTGTACGAGGGAGACCTCACGCGTGCGGTCGAGCGCTTTCGCCAGGTGCTCGCGATCCAACCGGGCCATCCCGGTGCGCAACTCGATCTCGCGCAATCCCTGTTGCAGCTCGGCCGTGCCGATGATGCGGTCGCCGGGCTCCGGTCGATGGTCCTCGCGTCGCCGCAAAGCTACGGCAAGGCGCTCAAAGCCCTGGTGGGCAGCGGCCGCGGCCGTTTCTTCATTCGCCGCAGCGCCGCCGCGCGCTTCCTCAATCCCGAGGCTTGAACGATGACCAACCACGCGGTCTCTCCCGAAGACGCGCTGTTTGCAGGCGACCCCGCGGACGATTTGGCTGCCGAGAACGCATCCCCGCAAGGCGCGCTGCAGACGATTGCGTTCCGCTGTCCGCCTGAGCTCGACGCCCTTCTGCCGCGGCCGATCCCGGCGGTGTCGGGGATTCCGGATTGGTTCAAGAAGATGCCGGCCAAGTCCTTCAGCGACGTGGTGCAGGCCGAGCAGATGACGGTCAAGAAATGCCCGCCGTTCATCGATGCGATGACGTTCGGCTTCCTCATCCCGCTGGTGGCCGACTTGGCTGTCGAGGACGGCGTATTTACCTGGCAGCTCGATTTTCCGAGCGGAGCCATCGCCGGCTATCCGCGCTCGCCGCTCGATTTCCACGACAACAGCCAGGTGGTGGGAACACCTCTATTCGAGGACGACAGCTTCATCCTCAAGTTCAACAATTTCTGGAAGATCGAAACCCCGCCCGGCTATTCGCTCCTGGTGACGCATCCGGTCAATCGCTTCGATCTGCCTTTCACCACCTTGACCGGGCTCGTCGATACCGATCTCTACAAGGACAGCTTCATCAACTTTCCGGCGCGCTGGCGCGACGGCGCGTTCCGCGGCATTCTGCCGAAAGGCACGCCGGTTGCCCAATGCCTGCCGGTCAGGCGCGATCTGTGGCGGGCCGAGTTCGCGACCACCGCCGGCGACGCCATGTCCCAGCTGCAGGAAACCTCGGCCGCCAAGCCCGATGAGCCCGGCCTGTATCGGCGTCAATTTCGCGCCCCGAAACGATGACTATTCCCGCGCGGTCCCGAGAGCCGGGTCATTGCCGGACCTGACCCGGCAATCCATCTTCTTGCGAAAAAGATGGACCCGCAGGTCACAAGGGCGTTTACGCCCGTCTTCGACGGGCTATGCCCGCGGGTGACGCTTGCGGCGGCGGGGTCATCGTGGTCACAAGGGCGCTGCGCCGGCCTTCGACACGCTAAGCAGGGACACTTTCAATCCTCACCGGCGTGCCCGGCGGCAGGACCGCGCTTGCCGAACAGCATCGTGATGTTGATGCGGCGATTGAGATAGCCCTCCTTGAAGGCGATCCGATCGGTCTCGTGGAACAGATCCGAATCGAAGATGACGGCGCGGTTGGCCCGGTGCGGGATTTTGGTGGCGCGCGCTCCCGACCGCGCCAGGAACTCGCGTGCGGCCGGCACATCATCGTTGAACTTGGCGAAGCTCCAGTCGAGCGGCGCCGGCACGTCCCACACTACGAGCCCGCCGCTCTCGGGATCGAGATTGGCTTCGTCCGGGGTGATCCAGAAGTTGACATTGACGGCGGCGAAATCGGCATGGATGGCGATGCCGGCGAGCCGGCTGTCATACTTGAAGCCCCAAAGCTGCAATAAAGGGTGGCCGCTTATGATGGTCGGATAGGTCAAGCGCAGCTCCTCGGCGATCTGCGCCAAGAGCGGACACGCGAACCCGTGCTCCGGCATCGCGCCCAGATAGCCATCGCGATAGACCTTGCGCCAGATCGTCGAGCCCCAGCAGAACCGCCGCAGCCGTTCGAGCGCCGCATCGGTCAACAAATTGTCGATCACGGCGATCTGCGGTTTTTGCGTCTGCCAGCGCGCCGCAATCTCGCCGCGCGAGAGATCCGCATTGACCGCGCGTCCGGCCACACGTGCGCCTTCCTCCAGGCGGAACCGGAACGGGCCCCGAGCCGCGCTTAGCGCGGCTCCCTCATTCAGATATTCCTGCTGCTCGCGGTCGTGCTGTGCCTTGTGTGGCGGCGAGGGCTCGCCCGGTGCGCTGGCAAGCCCCCCGGAGACGAGCACCGCATGGCGGCGGAACGCGGCAAAGCTCTGTTCCAACAGGCCGCTTTCGCACAGGACCGTGCCGAGATTCTTGTGCGCGATCGCCATGTCCGGCTTGCGCGCGATGGCGTGCCGATATTCGTCTGCGGCTTGCGCGAGCTTGTTCTGCCCGCGCAGGACATTGCCGAGATTGCAGTGCGCCAGCGCATCATCTGGCCTCACTGCGATCAGGCGGCGGAATACCGCGGCGGCCTCTTCCAGGCGGCCCTGATCCTTGAGCGCGAGACCGAGATTGTTGCTGATGCCCGGGTGATCGGGCACGACCTGCAGAATTCTGCGATAAATTTGCTCGGCGTCTCCCAGCCGCCCCGCCTGGTGATGGGCGAAAGCCTGCTGCAGCGCCGCGTCGAGATCGGCGGGTTGCTGGACTGTGGTCATGCGGAGGGAAGGTTGGGGCGCAATCGGTTACCGGCAGAGCTCGGTTGTCTTAAACAGGCCGCCAGCGAGTCAAGTGAAATCGCCGCAAAACATCGCGTGCATTAACGACCGGCTGGCGCCGGGCGCCAATCGATGCCCACGACCTCGTTGCCCATCTGCCGATTGAAATCACCCGCATGCTGCCGCATGGCCTGCACCGCCTGCTCGTTGGCCCCGGTCGGGCATTGAACGCTGTCATGACGGCGGCCGGCATGCTCCAGGATCTGATGGAAGCCGTTCTCCATCTCCTCCATGGGAATCGTCGTCGGGAACGGCAGCGTCATGTAGATCCTGTGCTCCTGGCTGGCGGGAGCGATGCAGAACCGCCACTCGAGCGCCTGTGCGGGCGCGACAGCTGCGCCACTGATGGCCAGGCAGGCGAGAATGCGGCCGAAGCCCAGACTTCGGGCCAATCTCCATTGGGCCAATTTCCATTGGGCCAATTTCCGTTGCGTTAATTTCAGCTGCTTCCATTTCATTCGCATTGTCTAACCGATTCGCGAGCCCGAGAGGCAGGGATCGCTCTTGCATAACGAGAGCAAATACTGTTTTTCACCGCGGACGCCGCATGGCATCATGGCAAGAGTTGCGCGAACATTGCGGTTGCCGCGCGTGGATTTTGCGGGGATGAGACCTTGACCAACGAGCTGCAGAACGATTTCGCCGAGATCCCGCTCGAGGACCTCTATGAATCGGAAAATCCGCTGGTGCCCGGCCGCCTGTGCGGCAGCTGCACATTGTGCTGCACGGTGATGGAGGTCAGCGAGCTGCACAAGCCGTGCGGGGTGACTTGCAGCCATCTTGCGCCCGGCCAAGGCTGCACCATTCGCGATACGCGGCCGCAGGCTTGCCGGCGCTTTTTCTGCGGCTGGCGTCTCGATCCCAACATCGATTCGCTCTGGAAGCCGGAGATATGCGGCTTCGTTCTCACCATCGACCTGCGCTACGCCGCGATGTTTGCAATGGTCGATCCGGCGCGGCCCAACGCCTGGCGCATGCAGCCCTATCACGGGCGCATGCGCGAGTGGTCCGGCCGCGCGTTCAAGGAGGACAAGCGGATCGTTGCCGTGGTGGCCGGCGGCGAGGCGACCGTGATTCTGCCGGATCGCGACGTGCCGATCGGCGTGCTCGGGGTTGATGACGAGATCGTCCTCGGCCGAATGGGAGCTGCCTATCACGCCGAGAAGCGCAAGCGGCGAGCAATTCCCCCGGTTAGTCCGGGCGCGCGTTAGTAGTACTGCCAATTTTGGGCGGCGATATCACCTTCACGACCAGCCCTTCGGGGCCGCGCGCGACCGTGACGACGTCCTCTGGGCCCATAGTCCCGAGATCGATTACGCGGTCAGTCACCACGGCGAGATTACGCTGGCCGATCTGGATCAGCACAAAACAATTGTCGGCAGCCGCGGCTGCGGCCCACCGCATGATCGTTTCCCGATATGGCGGCTTCATCCACGCGTTGGGAAAGGCCGGATCAACCGCGATGTCGATCACTTTGCGTGCGGTTGGATCGCCGTAGAGCACGAAACGCGCCTTGTCCGGCTTCCACTCCGGGCCAAGACCCGGGGTCAGCATCCAGTGACAATAGAAGCGCCGACAGACCGAGGGGCGATCGGCGTAAACCGCGCAGCCCGAACCTTTGACTGCATGGCGGCACCAAACTCCCGGCGGCTTCTTGATGTCGTGCTCTCCCGGGGAGAGGTCGCTCTCTTTGATGCCGGGCACCTTGCAGCAGAGCATGCAGCTGCCGCATGCACGCCCGGGCACTGGCAGACCATAGCCAGCCTGACTCATGAACAGCCTCGTGGTGGTTAGGCCTGAGGTGGAGTTACTGTTCCGTCCCGGGGCGCCAGCATAGCACGGTGGGCGCAGCGCCGCCCTATTACTGCGGGATACCGATGAAGGAAAATCATCTCGCTCTGAACTGCGCGGATTTCAGTCTCTGGCCGCGCCGCTCGCATGCTTGAGCATCAAATTTGCGAGCGTCTCGGCGACTTCCGGCGAAAGTCCGAGCAGCACTTCGGTGTCGAGGCCGCGATCGAGAATCAGCGCCAGCATGCCGTTATCGGCCGGCGCGACGCTCCACGATTGTACCGGCAGCATCGAATCGTGCGTCAACGGTGTTGATCCTTCGGGTCCCTGCGGGGCCATGGTCTTACGATGCAGCGCCATTTGCCGGCGGCGCCCGTCCGCCGCCAAGGTCAACAGCGCGCCGATCGGGATGGCGACCGGTGATTGCTTGTCGTCGCCGTGCACCGTCAGGCAGAACATGCCATCGACGAATTGCCATTCGTGACCCCGGGCTCTGGTCGCATTGCTCATGAAAGATTTTCCTCGCTGCTGCCTGGCAAATTGTTGAAGCTAATAAGGTTTTGGACGGGATTCTGTTTTGAAGCACAGGCCCGGATGACGCAAGGATTCAATCAGGCTGGGACCTGCAATTCTCCCCATGTCGCAAATGCGAGGCGCCGCCGCGAGCCAAGCTCCTCGGCACTCCCGACGCCGGCCCGGAATCGCAGAAACACCGGTGAAATCGGCACAAACGGTGACTTCGGATAGCTCGATCCAGCGAACGGATGCCGCATCAGATATGTGGTTTTTATGTAACACGCGCCGACAAAAGCTCTGCAAGTGCCGAAAAACCGGGCTTTGCGCTTTCCTTTTGGACCCCATTAAGCATACTGCCTCCGATCGAATGCTCAACGGGGGGTAACCATGACTTCGACACGGAAGATGCTACTTGGTACCGCCGCCGCAACTATTGCGGTAACAGGCGGTGCTGGCACGGAGGCGCAGGCGGCGGACGCCTTGCTCAAGAAGGCCGCGCCGATTCAATACGTGAGGGTCTGCGACCGCTACGGCTACGGCTTCTTCCAGATCCCGGGCAGTGCCATCTGCTTGCAGCTGCGCGGCCAATTGCAGTCGGACAACGCATTGCAGCCGACCCACGACATCACGTGGATCAGCTGGAGCAGCAAGACGGGCGGCGCGCCCGGAGTGAACTTCCAGAGGGCGAGCGCCCAGGATAACTGGGGCTATGAAATGACCGCCAAGCCCCGGTTCGATGCTCGCACCGAGACATCATGGGGCACCCTGCGTGCTTACGTGGAGCTGAAGATCCAGCTCGACGCAGGTGCGTTCCAAGGCCCTGTGGGCCCGGGCAGCGGTGAAACCGGTGCCGGCAACAAGTCCGAGCTCTATCGTGGTTACCTGCAATGGGCCGGATGGACGCTCGGCGAGGCCGACTCGATCTGGTCGATGGGTAACTTCAAGGACGGCGACATCGCCGACGTCGTGCAGACCGACAAGGCGTCCGGATGGACGGCCTACTATACGATCACCCCGTCCGGACCCGGCGTTCCGCCGGTCAAGGGCTCGGCCCCAGTGCCGGATGGATGGTCGTTCTCGGCCGGTGTGGACACGCCGCTCAAGCACATCTCCAAGGCGCAGTTCGATCCCCATTACCCGTACCTTTACCTCGCCCCCGCAGGCGCCGCAGGTCCGGTCGGCGTGGGTGCGACGACCGGTCCGATCAGCGTGCCGGACTTTGTCGCTCGCATACATTATGAGGCGGATCCGCCCGGCAAGGATGATCAGCACAATGATCAGTTCGGCCTCGGCACATTCCATGTGGCGGGTATCTGGCACCAGCTTACGTTTATAGGCAATGCCAGCAAGGCGGTGGGCGGTACTATCCCGTTCCCCTACTGCGGTGGGGGCATCGGCACTGCCTCCACTCCCGCCTGCGCAGCGGGTCCGGATGAGCATTCTACCGGTTGGGCAGCCACGGCCTTCTTGAAATTCTTCGTCCCGATGCTGCCCGGCACCAAGCTCGGTGCCAACCGCTCCTCCGCGGCCGATAATATCCAGCTCGCCTTCAACTACGGCGTGGCCGCGCTCGAACCGGTTGGTATCGGCGGCACCGCCGGCAGCCTGCAGGCCGGTGACGCCTACTGGATCGGTGGCTTCATCCGTGACGACACCGATGCCAGGTTGATCAACAACGGCAACGGCACCTTCGGGTTCGACAAGGAATCGGCCTGGGCCTTCAACGCCCAGTACCACTCGATCCTGACGGATTGTACGGATCCGGTGAAGTGCGTGGCCCTGACGCTGGAATATAACTTGGCGCAGGCTCTTCCCGGCGACACGACCCGGAACACCGATTGGTCGCTGGGCGGTATCGGCAACGCCACCAAGCAGGCGTTCACGGCCGAGCTGTCCTTCGGTGTCAGCCGTAACGGCACCACGATGCCCACGTTCTGGCGGTGGGATACGGAAGTCCAGTATCTCACGGTCACGCAGGACATCCCGTGTAATAACGGCGGTGTTGCGGGGGCGTGCGGCGTGGCTTCCGCGGCGACCCAAGCAGCCCTAATCTCTGTCGGTCACTCGCCGACAGCCAGCAAGGTTACCGACAGCAGCTGGGTCTGGCGAAACACGATCACCTTCGACTGGTAAGCTTCGGCTAATCCGAAGCCCTCCAGGGCACGGTCAGGGAGCGGCGCCTTCGCAAGAAGGCGCCGCTTTCGTTTGCGAACGTGTTGGGCTACAGCCTGAACCGGAGGCTCGGGCCTAAACCGGCCGGACTGGGGAGAGCTCACGTGGCGGCCGAGAATCGCAGCACGTCTTACGATGCCGCTCTTGCTCCGCCTGCGCCGGTCTTGGCGCCCGGCCGCAGCTGTGGCACCTGCAATCTGTGTTGCAAGGTGTTGGACATTCCGGAGCTCGGCAAGGCGGCCGGCCAATGGTGCGTGCACACGGCGCCGCGATCAGGGTGTGCGGTCCATCCCGACCGGCCGCAGTCGTGCCGAGCGTTCTTCTGTGCCTGGCGGCTTGATCCCAATCTCGGACCGGAATGGAAGCCGGATGTCTCCCGCTTCGTCCTGTCTGAGGATATCGGACGGCGTGCGATCACCGTGACGGTCGACCCCGGCATGCCGCTCGCCTGGAAGCGCGAGCTTTATCTCTCGCGATTGAAGCAGGTTTCCGAGAGCGCCTTTCGCCAGGACCGTAAGGTTCTGGTCAGCGTGCGCGGCCATATCACGGTCGTGCTTCCGGATCGTGAAATACCGCTGGGTGTGCTCGAGCCGGGAGAGGACATCGCCATTTGGCGGGAAGGCTCGACCTACGGGGCACGGCGGCAGCGCCCCCACTTACTTGTCCCGGGCTTGACCCGGGACCGTACCGAGGTTCGAGACGTATCGTCTGGAACGGTCCCGGCTCGGGGGCCGGGACAGGAAAAAGAGGCGGCCTCGGGGTCAGCGCCGGCAGCGGAGGACCCGGGCTTCTTCGATTCGGTATTTCGCCAGGCTTTTGAGAGGACCGCCAAGCTCCTCGACGACTCGCGCATCGATTCGCTGCAGGCGCTGACTAGGACGCTTGAAGGCCGCAACAAGGTGCTGGACGAGACTGCTGCGGACTATGCGCAGGCGGCCGGCGCCGAGTGCGGCAGCGGATGTGTGTCCTGCTGCTACCTCATGGTCCTGGGCACGCCTTTCGAGATATTGTCGATCGCCAGGCAGATATTGGCGACCAGGACGCCGGCAGAAATCGATGCTCTGAAAGCACGGCTTCAGGAGGTCGCCCAAATCCCGCTCGACCCGGCTTTGCGCGCCAAGGCGGCGCAGCCCTGCGCCCTGCTGGAGGACGGCCTCTGCTCGGCCTACGAGGTGCGTCCGGCGGTGTGCCGCATGATGCTGTCGCAATCGCGTGCGGCCTGCGAGGCCTGCCTGAAGGGAGCGGGCGGGTTGATCCCCTATATCGACCAGCCTTCGAAGATTGCGGCCGCGATGCAGATGGGAATCGACTATGCGCTCATCTCGCGCCGCAAGCTTTCGACCGAGAAGGCGGAGCTGAGCCGCGCGCTCTTGGTCGCGCTCGACAATTATCCGGAAGCCTTGGCAGGCTGGCTTTCCGGAGGCGATCCGTTCGCCGGCGCCCGCTTCGTGTCGCCCCGAGCGCCGGCCAATGCCGAATCGGTGATCGCAGCCGGACGCCGGCTCGGGCTCGCGTGAGGGCCCTTCGGGCGTGCGCGAACCTGGGACCGGTTGAGCATCCGCATGGTCCGCCACTATGATGGGCATGAGGACATGTGGCGGGGGATCTAAGTGGCGGGTGAAGTTACAGGCAGCGCCAAGCGGAGCGATTTGGTGCCCGACGAGGTTGCGCCCGTGTTGGTCCCGGGCCGCAGCTGCGGCACCTGCAGCCTGTGCTGCAAGGTCTATTCGATCAAGGAGCTCGCCAAGCCGGCCGGCCGCTGGTGCGTGCATCGCGCGCGTGGAGCAGGGTGCTCCATCCACGCCACTCGCCCGCGTTCCTGCAGTGGGTTCTTCTGCTCGTGGCTGGTCGACCCCAACCTTGGCCCCGAATGGAAGCCCGAGGTGGCGCGCTTCGTTCTGTCCGCGGACGCCACGCACCGGGCGATCCTGGTGACGGTCGATCCCGGTCAGCCGCGCGCTTGGAAGCGAGAACCCTATTATGCGATGCTGAAGAAGTTCGCTGAGGTCTTCGTTCGTATCGACCAGAAGGTGCTGGTCAGCCTGAACGGGGACATCACGGTCGTGTTGCCCGACCGCGACGTGCCGATCGGCCGGGTCGGGCCCGGCGACGAAATCGTGGTCTGGCGGGAGCCTGCTGCCTACAATGCGCGAGTGAAGCGCGCCTCGGGGCCGGTCTCCGTACCAGCCCCGACTCTCGACATCGGCTCAATGTAGCTGCTCAAGGAATTTCTGCCGGACACACCCATGGACAAGGCTAAGAATGGGCGAGGCCAAAAGAAGAGCTGACCGCCGCGCGGAGGCGCCGGCCGCGCCGGCCGCCAAATACCCGAACGATGATTGGAACGCCGCCGCCAAGCCGCCGATCGTAGCCGGCAAGTCGTGCGGCACGTGCACGCTGTGCTGCAAGGTCATGGGCATACCGGAGATCAAGAAACGGCCGTGGGAGCTGTGCTCCCATGTGGGCCCGGTGAATGGCGGTCTGGGCTGCACCATCTACGAGGACCGCCCGCGCAGCTGCCGGCAGTTCATCTGCGGTTGGCTGCTCGACCCCAATATGGGCCCCGACTTGAAGCCGGAAGTCTGCCACGTCGTGACCTACCAACGGGTCGGCCAGCACATCGTCGCCAATTGCGATTCCGATTATCCGGACGCCTGGCGCAAGCCCAATGTGCTCGAGTTCCTGCATCGCTTGGCGCGGTACAACGCTCCCAAGTACAAAGTCATCCTGATGGAGAAGGGGCGCACCTGGTACGTCAACGAGGATTCAGTGGTCCCGGTCGACAGCGGGTGAGTTCGTTTGCTGGACCTTCGCCTCGACGTGGACAGGAATCCGGCGCACTGTTGCCCAATCGGTCTGAATTGGGCTTCAGGGTCATGCCCGCGCCTGTCGCAGGCATCCAGGTCTTTCTTGCTTTAGCTCACGACAGCAAGGCGTTGTTGGCCAGGACAAGCCCGGCCACGACGCGCTTCAGGGCAGGTCCGTCAGAATGGTTCGGCTCGCCGCAAGGGTTGGCGCGATAGATGGCTTCATCCTCTCAATTCGCGAACAAGCGAGCTGTCTTCGTCGGATGCGCCAGGGATTGCGCCGCCGCAATTCCGCACGTGCTGGCGAATGTCTCGCGAATGGCGGAGCTCTTCAAGCGGAGCGCATTCGTGTTCCTGGAGAACGACTCGCGGGATGGGACCAAGCTTGCAATCCAGCGCTGGTGCGAAGGCCGCCGAGATGCTCACCTGCTCTCGTTGGACGGACTTGCGGCCGCGGCTCCCGTTCGCACGATCCGTCTCGCCACGGCGCGCAATCGCCTTGTTGCAGCGGTGCGTCGCGATTATCATCGTTTCGATTACCTCTTCGTCTTGGATTGCGACGAGATCAACACGCCGAGCCTCGACCTGGAGGCGGTAAAGTCGGCACTGCGGTTCCTGCAGGAGGGCAGTGATCGGGCGGCTGTGTTCGCCAATCAGCCGCGCATTCATTCCGATCTATGGGCCTTCCGCCATCCGCTGCTTTGTCCGGGCGATGTCTGGGAGGAAGTCTTCGATTACGCGGCTGCCAATCGGGTGACCGACGAAGAGGCCTTTGCGCAGACATTTTCCAAACGGATGTTCTCTCTGCCCGCAACCGAGCCGCCGCTCGAGGTCGAGTCTGCATTTGGCGGGTTTGGTATCTACAAGATGCAAAGCGTTCTGAACAACCAGCGAGCATATGCGGGCTATAAGAGGAAGGCTGTGACCGCCGAGGCGGCCGAATGGCTTCGAATCGCGGCCGCAGAGATCGGCTGGCAATCGTGCGAGCATGTCTCGTTCCACGCCGGCCTTCGCGAGCTTGGCCTGCGCTTGTTTGTCCTTCCCGGTCTCCTGAACGATGAAGGCCCGGTAACGTTTCGCCCATCTGCGTGGAGAAGAATGATTTTTGATCAGCGCCTCGTACCTGCCGCGGGTTCGTCGTTCCAAGGTCCCGGCGATTGGGGCAAGGTCGGGCGCAACCAAGCCTGCCCTTGCGGCTCCGGCAAACGGTACAAGCTTTGCCATGGCGCCCATGCTTGATCTTTCCCAGGTCCTCAATCAGGCAGCGGAGCTGCAGCGGCGGGGCGACCTCGTCGGTGCCGAGCGGCTTTATTTGCAGGGGCTCGAGGCAGAGCCCGGTCATCTTGGCCTGCTGCAGGCGCTCGGGTTCCTCCGCTATCAGCAGGGACGTTATGACGAGGCTCTGTCTTCGATCGGTGTCGCGCTCAAGGCCAATCCCGATTCCCCGCAGATGCTGCTGAACTATGCGGTCGTGCTCGACGCGTTGCAGCGACGCGCCGAGGCGGTTGCGGTCTATGATCGGGCGCTGAAGCTGAAGCCTGACTATGTCGAAGCTTTGTTCAATCGGGGTATTGCGCTGCGCGAGCTCAGGCGCCCGGCCGAGGCGCTTGCAAGCTTCGATGGATTGCTGGCGATCATGCCGGATGATGCCGACACGCTCAACCAGCGCGGCAATGCGTTGCGCGATCTCAAGCGCTCCGCCGAAGCGCTGGCGAGCTACGACCGCGCACTGAGCATGCGCCCAAGCGATCCCGACATTCTGAACAACCGCGGCAACGCCCTACGCGATCTCGGCCGTCCGGAGGAGGCGTTGGCAAGCTATGATCGGGCCCTGGCGATCGAGCCGCGCTTCATCGGCGCGCTCAACAATCGCGGCAGCGTGCTGCGGAGCTTGGGGCGGCCGGCAGAGGCGCTGGCCAGCTTCGATCAGGCGCTGGCGCTCAGACCGCGCGATGCCGCCGCGCTCTACAATCGCGGCAATGCGCTGCAGGATCTCAAGCGATTTGTCGAGGCGCTCGCGAGCTTCGACCGGGCACTGGCGATCGCGCCGGACCATGCCGACGCGCTCAACAACCGCGCCAACGCCCTGCTCGCCCTGCAACGGCCGGCTGAAGCGCTCGCGAGCGTCAATAAGGGGCTCTCTCTGCGACCCAATGATCCGGAGGCGCTGAACGCGCGGGGCTTGGCGCTCACCGAGCTCGGGCGCTATGCCGAAGCCATCGCGGATTTCGACCGGGCCATTTCCTTCAAGCCGGATTTTGCGGTGGCGCTTTGCAATAAGGGGAACGCGCTTTCTCTGTCGCAACGCCATGAAGCTGCCCTTGCGGCCTACGAGCGGGCGCTGGCGATCAGGCCGGACAATGCCCAGGTGCTCAACAATCGCGGTGCCGCCCTGTACGCCGTGCAACAGTACGCGGCGGCGCTCGCGAGCTTCGACCACGCGCTGGAGATCAACCCGAATTATTCCGATGCCCTCCGTGGCCGTGGCATTACACTGCGCGACCTCAAGCGTACCCCGGAAGCGGTGGCCAGCTTTGAGAGGGCGTTTGAGCTTGAACCAGAGCATCGCTACTTGTTTTCGGATTTGGCGGGCGCCGCTCTTGCGCTATGTGACTGGAAGAGGACTGCGGCGATCACCACGGAGCTGGAAAGCCGCGTTCATCAGCCAAAATCGATCGTCGAACCGCTGACCGTTCTGGGCTTGAGCGGCGATCCGGCCCTGCAGCTGGAATGTGCGCGGCGCTATGTCGCCGCCAAGGTGCCGGCGGCGGAGTCCTTATGGAAAGGGCCGGTGCGGCGGCATGAGAGGCTGCGGATCGCTTACCTGTCCTCCGACTTTCGGCGCCACGCGGTGGCGCTCCTGATTGCCGAGCTCTTCGAGCTGCATGACCGCGCGCGCTTCGAGACGTTTGGGATCTCCTTCGGCGCGGATGATCGCAGCGAGATGCGCGCGCGCCTGATGCGGTCTTTTGACCGGTTTCACGACGTCCGGACCCGAAGCGACCAGGATGTCGCCAAGCTCATGACCGACCTGCAGATCGACATCGCGGTCGACCTCAACGGCCATACGAGCGGGGGCCGGCTCGGCATCCTGGCGCACCGGCCGGCGCCCATTCAGGTCAGCTATCTCGGCTTTGCGTCGACGACCGGCGCCGGCTTCATCGACTATGTCCTGGCGGACAAGACCGTGCTGCCGACCGACCAGGAGGACTTCTACAGTGAAAAGATCGTTCACCTGCCGGATTGCTTCCTCGCGAACGATTCGAAAAAGGCGATAGCGCCGCGCGCTCCAAGCCGCCAGGAGGCGGGCCTGCCCGAACGCGGGTTCGTGTTCTGCTGCTTCAACAACAGCTTCAAGATAAACCCGCCGCTGTTCGATATCTGGATGCGGCTTCTGCGGGCTGTCGACGGCAGCGTGCTGTGGTTGGCGACCGACGAAAGCGCTGTCTTGGCCAACTTGCGCCGGGAGGCGGCCGCGCGCGGCGTCGAACCTGCACGCCTGATTTTCGCCCCCAAGGTGGATCGGCTCGAGGATCACCTGGCGCGCCACCGCCTGGCTGATCTTTTCCTCGATACGCTGCCGTACAATGCCCATGCCACCGCCAGCGATGCGCTCTGGGCAGGACTGCCGCTGGTGACATGCACGGGCAAGAGCTTTGCCGGGCGCGTGGCGACGAGCCTGCTTCGCGCAATAGGCCTTGCCGAGCTCGCGACGGAGGACCTCGGCGAATATGAGGCCCTGGCGCTGCGCCTCGCGACCGACGCTTCGCTTCTTGACGGATTCCGCCGGCGGCTCGCGCAAAACCGGTCGACCTTTCCGCTGTTCAATACGACGCGTCTGTGCCGACACATCGAAAGCGCCTACACCACGATGTGGGAGATCCTCGTGCGCGGAGAACAGCCGCGTAGCTTCAGCGTGGCCGCCGAGGGCATGCCTGCAAGGTAGCGGGCTTGTTTCGCGCCAACGCCTGGGGCCGGTCGGAGGGTGCGGACGCATTTGACAGGCCGGGAGCGCATAGCCTGGACGTCTCGGCCTCCATCCCCAAGCGGCGCGAGTCGCGAACAGAGCAGGATTCAGGATGACCCAAGTCGTGCCGGGAAGAGAATGCAGGTCATGATGTGTCGCAGGGTGTGTCGCAGGGCACCTGGGTTCCGTATGGTGGCAGAGATCGCGCCTGCAAAGCAGCGGCCTCGGTCGCGTCAGCGCGTGGCCCAGTCGGGAAGGTGTGCCCCTCGGCGGGTACCGCCTGCCCGCCGGCCACTGGTTCCCGGCCTCGAAGCGGTCGGTTGACTTGGGTCTTGGGCTCCCCGATAAGGGGGCCACGCGCCCGTAGCTCAGCTGGATAGAGCACCAGACTACGAATCTGGGGGTCAGGAGTTCGAATCTCTTCGGGCGCGCCACTTCGGTACAAAACTGGGCACTCCAAACATTGCAGATTTTGCGCTCGACGCAGCGACGAGGGTGCGCAGGAGCGCGCTCTTGGCTCCCATGATGCGAATCTCTTTCGCGTCCACTTCGACGCGCTGAGCGAGCGCGCGCAGGTGCTCGCGGCGGTAGCCGCCGCTCTCGGTTCGCATGCCCATGCGGGCGGCCCTGGCAAAAGTTTTCAGAGCCTGTGGTGTGATGACCGGGCCGGAGCGATTTAACGCCTCCTCGGCCCGCTCTGCGTCAAGGCGGGCTTGATCGCGCGTGGCCTTCAGCTCGGCGATGCGGTCCTCGAGCATCGGGTCCGCGAGCTCGGCGACGCCGCTCTCGATCGCGTCGTAAAGCCGCTTGAGTCTGGCCTCCGCTTCTGCTGCGCGTTTGCGCAATTGGGCGATGTGCCCCTCCGACGCTCGGCGCGCTCCTCGCGGCGGTCGAGCACCGCTGAGAGGATTTTCTCCAGCCGTTGCGGCTGTAGCAGGCGTTGCTCGATGTAGTCGGCCACCAACGTATCGAGCTTCTCCATCGGAACGGTGCGGCCCGGACAGCCGGTCACGCCCTGCCGAGCCTTGGTGCAGCAGGTGTAGTAGCGGTACCGGCCGCTCTTGCCGGTGCGCAGCGTCATCGCGCCGCCGCAACCGGCGCAAAAGCAGATGCCGGTGAGCAGCGTCGGGCCACTGACGACCCGCGGGGCTGTCATCGCCGGGCTGCGGCTCTTGAGCAGCAGCTGGACGGCCGTGAACTCGGCTGGATCGATAAGCGGCGGCACCGCCATCTCGACCACGTCGGTCTCGGGCTTGCGTTCGCGCGTCTTCCAGAACTTGGTGTTGAATCGGTGGCGGCCGACATAGGTCGTGCGCGTCAGAACCTTGTGGACCGCGTCACACCCCAGCGGCCGCCATCCCGGGTGCGGATGCCGGCGCCGTTGAGATGGGTGGCAATCGCCTTGACGCCCATCGGCCCGGTGCTCCTGTTGCCCTCCCGGGCCAGACGGAAGATCTGGCGCACGGTCTCGGCCTGGATGGGGTCGATCTCAAGCGTCTTCTTGGTCCGGTGCCCGCGCTGCTCCGACGACTCCACGATCCGATAGCCGATCGGCGCCAGCGAGCCGTTCCAGAAGCCCTGCCGCGCGTTCTCCTTCATGGCCCGCAGCGTTGGCGTTCTCCTTGGACTGGTATTCGTCGAACAGCGCCATGATCTGCCGGATCATGTTGCTCATCGGATCGTCGCCGAGCTCCTGGGTGATCGAGACGAGACGGACGCCATTCTTGGCGAGGCGGCGAACGTAGAACTCGAGCTGGAACTGGTCGCGGAAGAAGCGACTGAAGCTATGGACCAGGATCACGTCGAACGCCGACGGCTTGGCCGTGGCCGCGTCGATCATGCGCTGGAGTTCGGGGCGCCGATCATCCGTCGCCGAGGCGCCGGGCTCGACGTAGTCGGCGACGATCTCCCACCCCCGCGATGCACAGTAGGCTTTCGCCTGGCGGCGCTGGTCCGGGATGGAGAGATCGTTGTCGGCCTGCCGACCGGTCGAGACCCGCAGATAGAGAGCCGCGCGAACCGGTGCGGTCATGATGCCTTTCCCCCGTCAATCTCCTGTCGAGAACAACGCATCGAACAGGTCGCCGAACCAAGCCTCGAACGCGTCGACCTCGGCCTCGGTTACTGGCACATCCTCGGGCCAGTCGTCGGTCACCGTCCGGTCGATCGGATGGGCCTTCCTCGATCGCCTGGCCCGGCGCATCGGTCGACGCGCATAGTCTTGCAGATCGTCGAGTCCGCCGGCCAGTGGGGCCGAGCGCCGTCGCCGCGATTCTTGGGAGCGAGCCATGGCACGAGTGTGGCACCCGTCACCATTTCGCAGAACGACCGAAGTCCACGCCGCGCTACGCTGCGATCTCCACTGGCGTCGCCACGGGAGCGACCTCGCTCACGGGAGGCCATGATCGCTTGGAGGCAGAGAGCCGGGCAGCCGCGAGCCAGTCAAGGCCGCAAGCCGGCGGAGCCGGGCGCGCGTAGCGCGAGTCTTTGACGGGCTTGCGGTTGCCTGGCAACGGCTCGCTCCAAACGATCATGGCTCGGCGCAGCTAACGAGCTGCAGGACTCCATGATCTTGCATCGGCTTGCGCAAAATCGCAGGCTGCAGGGCCAAAATGCACCTCGTTGCAAGCTGCTGATTTTTTTTTCGTCCCTATCCAACCCGACCGGGGCGCACCTCGCGCCTTTTATCCTGCCATAACTCGGTCGGCGATCTGCTCCTCGCCAATCCTACGCTGCCCTTCGCCGACTTGCGATCAGACAAAATCCGGGCCAAGAGGACCAGAGCTGATTCAGCGCAGGTTTGTTGCCTGCGATGTGCGAAATCGCTTGTGATCTGCACGCGCGTCATGCTCGCCAGGTCGACCAAAGTTAGGACACGGGAATTGCGGTGACGGTTCGCGTTCGGTGCAGATCGGATGCGGGAGAAGGACAAGTCGACGGTTCTCGTGGCGACATGGTGACGTCCGGTTCTGTGAATAACGGACGTCAGAGCAGGGATTACGGTATCAACGCGATTGACCCAAAGCTGCTGCCCTAAGGCATCACTCCGCCTTGATCCCTGCCGCCTTGATAATTGGCCACCACTTCTCGATCTCGGCTTTCTGCATGGCCATCAACGTCTCGGGAGTTTGCTCGCCGCGCGGCGGAACGCTCACGCCAAGGTCTGCAAGTCGCGAGCGCACGACGGGATCAGCAGTTGCGCTCACGACGGCGGCGTTGACCCTGGCGATGATTGCCTTTGGCGTATTTCTGGGGGCAAAAATGGCTCGCCAGAACGAGGTGTAAAATCCGCTTAAACCAGACTCATCAACTGTAGGAATGTCCGGCGCGACCGCGAGTCGCCTTTCGGCGGTGATTGCATACGCCTTGATGGTCCCGGAACGAACTTGCGGCAGCGAATTGGCCACACTGTCAAGCATGAAGTCGATTTGTCCGCCCATCAGGTCTTGCATTGCTGGGCCCAGGCCGCGATAGGGGACGAATTGAAAGCGGGTTCCGGTGGCGGCTTGGAAAAACAGACCGAAAATATGAGAGGCGCTTCCGACGCCATAGGTGCCAGCCGTAGCCTTGTCCGGGTTCGCCCTCAGCCAAGCAACGAATTCATTCAGGTCATTGGCGGGCAATGATTTCTTCGCCACGATAATTTGGCTGTTCACCGAAAGCAGAGCGATCGGCGCAAAGTCTCCCGCTACATCGTAGAAGAGATCGTAGATGGCTGAGTTGGCGACGTGGGTGCCCCAATCGCCTTGGATCAGAGTGTAGCCGTCAGGAGCGGCACGCGCTGCCTTTCCGGCTCCGATGCTCCCGGCGGCCCCTGACAGGTTCTCGATCAGGATTGGCTGCCCGAGAGAATCCTTCATGCGATCAGCCACGATCCTCATGATCGCATCTGACGGACCACCCGCCGGAAACGGCACAATCATCGTAATCGGCCGAGTCGGATACCCCTGCGCCACGGACGTTCGAGGGATCGCAGGGGCGACAACAGCTCCCGCCGCCAGGCCAAGGAAGCACCTCCGCGAAAGCCCCATGGTTTTGCTCCCCCAGGGAAATTTCCCAAGCGGAGCCTAGCCCCCGGCCCAAGCACCGTGAAATGTTGAAGTGGCACGAGACTGTTGCGATAATTTCATCAATTAAGAGGGTCGACGGAGGATCAGATGGGCGCCTCCCTGCGCGCGATCGACATTTTTGTTGCCGCTGTCGAGATGAAAAGCTTTGCATCAGCCGCACGCACTCTGCTGATCGATCCTTCAGCCGTGAGCCGCGCGATAAAAGCTTTGGAAGACGAGCTCGGGGTCGTGCTCTTTGCGCGATCCACGCGCACGCTGACGCTCACTGATGAAGGCTATCTGTTCTATCGCGACTGCGTTCATATTGTCGACAAGTTGAAAGAGGCAACCGAGAGGTTTCGGGGCAGGAGCGAACTCCCCCAGGGACGACTCAAGATCGGAATGGGGCCGGCTTTGACCAAGCGAATGTTGCTGAGGGTCTTGCCGCGGTTTCTGAAAGAGCACACGAACGTTGAGGTTGTTCTCTTCAACGTTGGCGATGTCGCAGACTTTGCGAAAAAGGGCGTCGACGTCTTCATCAAAGGGCATAGCGTACGACAGCGCGGCGGCGAGCATCCCGAATTGCAAGGATTGGTCGAGCGCAGATTGTGTCGAGCTCAATACGTTGCATGTGCTTCCCAGGAGTATCTCAAAATTGCCGGCCCTCTCCGAAAGCCGGCGGACCTCTTGAAGCATCAGTGCATCGTGCAGCTAACCTCTCAGCATGACGTTCTCGACCAGTGGCATTTTCAATCGCTGAAGTCTCGCGAAAGCGAGAAGGTGAAAATCATTCCGAGATTATTGGCTCAGGGCAACGATGCCATGCGTGAAGCAGCAGTGGCTGGGTGCGGCATTATCAGAGCGGCTGCGCACCATATCGGCGATGAGCTTCGATCGGGCGCGCTCCAACCGATTCTTCCCGAGTGGGAATGTGTGGGCGCACCATTTATCGTTGCAATCTATCGCAAAACACGTCCAATTAGGCCGCAGGTGAGGGCGTTTGTCCAATTCCTGGCGGAGACACTTCGGCATCGCGAATAAACTTGAAGAAGGAGAATTCAGCATGAACGGCAAAATGTCCGCTGGCCCATCACGTCGATCCTTGGATTGAGCGACGGGTCCGCTCTGGAATAGGTGACCGGACCGCGAAATTGGGGCTAAGCGCTGTGCGGCATAGTGCACGATCGCAAGCTATCGCAGATTTATCGATTGGAGCGCAGTGTGGGTTGCGGCATCATAGGGGAACCGCGAACGAATATTGCCCCTTCATCGACCGTGGCGCGCCATTGTGCGATTTTGCACGATTTCGTTGCCTGCCGTTTGCGAATGCCGCATCAAGCCGCCGGAAACCGCAGATGTAACTTGCTGCCCGTCGTCGAGGCGTCGGCGCTGGCCCGCGCCGTTACGCTGCTTTTTGGAACTTGATGCCGGGGCGCAGCCCAGCGCGTTCCGCAAGCCGAACGAGCATGCTCAGGCTAAATCGATTGATCTTTCCGTTCTTGATCTCGGACACCCGAGCCTGAGTGACACCGAGGCGCTTCGCCGCCTCGATTTGCGTCAGAGCGGATTTGCTCAGCCACTTATTGATCCCGGAGAGCAGCTTGGCGCGCATTTCAAGTTCGGCCGCTTCTTCCGCAGGGAACAGATCGTAAAATACTGACTTTGCCATCGTGGTCACCTGATCTGTCTGAGCCGTGCCCTGGCGAGATCGATATCCCGCTTGGCTGTTGCTTGTGTCTTTTTCTGGAACGCGTGCAGGACGTGAACAGCATCGCCAATGGTGGCCAAATAGATGACGCGATAGGCGCCTGATGCTTGACGTATCCTGATCTCGCGAACACCAGAGCCAATAGATGTCATCGGCTTCCAGTCAGACGGTTCTTCGCCGATCTGAACCTGAAACAATTGATATCCAGCCTCGCGCCGGGCGTCGGCCGGGAATGCGTCAACATCGGATCGGCTGCTGCCATGCCACCGCACCTCCTTCATGATCGAATTATTCCAAAATTGGCATGTTTTGTCAACGTGCTTTCGGATATGTGCTTTTGGCTCCGGCGCCCATACGCGCCTGGTCTGGCGTGAAGGAAAGGGTTTAGTCGAGAGACAACCAGGGCACCAGCGACCTCGCGAGGAGAGCGGCCCATCAAACGTAGCGCAATATCGTAGTCCGTCGCTTGTTTTCCGACCCGATCGTTTGGGTGGCCGCTCCATCATAGCGCCATGGCGCATACGTAGTGCCCATCTTCATCGACCGTGGCGCGCCACAAAATTTTCCAGACAGCATTTCCGACTGGCACGCAAGCGCGGTATCGAGCCGCCGGCAGCCCTATGATCGCGGCCCGGTCCCGATGCTCTGCTCCGTTGCTCCTTGACGACATGTAGCCTATGGACTACATAGTTCATCAATGACCGAGGTGCGTCAGACGGAGGAGTTTTCGGGCTGGTTGCACCGTCTCAGGGATGCCAATGCGGTCGCGCGCATTGTCGGCCGCATTCGCCGCATGGAGATGGGAAATCCGGGCAACACCAGAAGCGTCGGTCAGGGCGTCCTGGAAATGCGCATCGACTATGGGCCAGGATACCGGATCTACTATGTGCATCGCGGAGCGCAGTGATCCTGTTGTGCGGCGGCGATAAACGGACGCAGCAACAAGACATCAAACGGGCGCAGAAACTGGCGGAGACAGTGTGATGGCCAAAACAACACGATTTGATGCCGCCGATTATCTCGACATCGAGGATCGTCAGGTTGCCTATATTGCGGCGGCGCTCGAGTCCGGTGATGCAGATTTCGTCCGTGACGCGCTTGGCCTCGTCGCGCGTGCACGAGGCATGGGTGAAATAGCGAAGAAGGCCGGGCTCAATCGCGAGAGCCTCTACAAGGCGCTGGGGGGCAGCGGTAATCCCGAATTCGGGACGGTCATGCGCATTGTTCGCGCCATGGGTCTGACCCTTTCAGCACGCCCGGCGGCGAGTGGGCCGACGTCAAAGCGGCGCCGGGTCGCTTGAACGGCGGCGGGATGGCACGTTCGTAGAGCAAGGCGTAGTGGGCAAACGAGAACGCCCGGCTCCGGCTCGTAGGGTGTACACGCAACCGCGTCGCCAGGAACAAGCGTGACGTCTCTGCCGAATTGCGATGCGGTAGCTTTGCCTTCGAGATTAACTATCAACCCGACCACACCGCCGCCATTCGACGCCAGCGCGCGGGTGCGGTCGTAGCGGGCAAGCGAACCCGAGTTCTCGACCATGCCGACGCCCGGCAAGAGCAGGATATTTGCCTCCTGATGAAATAGACGATCATCGGCCGATAGCGGTTCCAGATCGACCTGGACCAGGCCACGCGCGAACTCCTCGCGCCACGCGTTCTCGTTCCGGTAAGCTAGAGGTCGAAAATCGGTGGGGACAGCGACGGTGGCAGACATGCAGACGAACACCATTTGCAAGAGCGCCGGCAGCCAAAGCAAGCCGCTTACTAAAGGTGAAACAGTCACAACGCGTTTTGGACAATCGGCCAGTTGCAGCAGCGGGAATTGCAGCCGGTGCGCCCACAACCCGTCCCACGGCCATTTTCGCGATACAGCCTCACTTCGCAAGGTTTTGGCTGCCACTTCTATATGCAAAGACCAAGGGTCGCTAGATTTTGGCTTATAAGGCGTGGCAAGCGCGACCAAGTCCATGGCGCCTATCCTGCGCCACCTCCGTGGACCGCTGAAGAGACGGACGCTTCGAGGCTGCAGTCAGGCGGGGGCTAGCACCTTTGTCGGCCGCGAACACGATCCGCCCCGTCGCGGGTGAGCAAGTTCGCCGCGTCGCGACCGGGCTCGTCCTCGAAATACATCCAGGCGAGCGCCTCGCCGATGTGGTCCTTCACGATGAAGCAGGCGTCCGCAGAACACTTATCGGCTTAATACTGTCAGGAGAGGAGCTACCCGTGGTTTGCGCGGCGTTCATAGCTCGTACCCGCGATCCACCCAGTAGAGCCAATCGCCGACAGCCTCGCGAGTTTCTTGATCTTTCGACATCGGTTGCAATTGCGCCAAAGGGACAGCAGTGCGCCTGCCGGCGCGCCCACCCCACACAAACATTTCGCTTTCGCATTTCTCTTCCGGCGCCATGCCGAGGACGTCTACTTCCTCTTTGACCTTGAGAACGGAGACGGGCCGCGCGACCCTACAGCCCGCCTTGAATGGAAATTTCATCCTGCCTGCAAGGTAGTAATACCAGCCCATCGCAAGCTCGCTGGAGCCTTAAGCATCGACACCGCCGCCGATCGGCGCGCAAGCGCTGCATCAAGCCGCGGACAGCCGCTCATTGGAACCGCACGATCCAGACCAGCAGCACCGCTAGTCCGCAAGCCCCAAGACAAACGCCAATGCAGCATTGAGCCGGGCCATGTCTTGGTCGCCGAGATGACCAATCTTCCGTCCGATCCGTTCGCGTCTAATGGTGACCGGCTTATCGGCCATTACCTGCGATGTCACGCGCAATCCATTTTCGGACTTGGGAACAATGGTGACACGAAAATCCGGGGCATCTACCAACTCGGAAGTGAGCCGGCACACCACCACGGAAGCATTCCTTTCAGGAAAGGCGTCGGTTTGGACAATGACGGCCGGACGGGGCTTGCCGTAGTGGCCCGCGGCGGCGACGGTGACCATGTCACCGCGCCGCATCGGCGTCAAATTCAGAGACTGATTCGATCCACTTCAGCGCGTCGCACTCGCGATCCGGATCGAGGCCAGCGACCTGTTTCGCAACCCGTCGTCGGACGGCGCGCGACCTAGGGTCCGCAACGACGAGGCGCAACTCGCGCAGTCCCCTTGCGCGCCGGCGCTCACGCATCATCTTCATTCGGTCGGCTGGCGTCATCATGAACCTCTCCATTCGTAACGCGTTACGAGCCGAAAGGAAGGGTCGGGCTCGCGAAATGCCGAGGTGCCTGCGGACGGTGGGCGGCTTGCCTCGCGGGCTGGGCCTCGATGACGAGTATCCATTGATCGCGTGCGATGACCGTCAATAGGATTTGCGCCGCCTTGTCCGGCCGGTGCGCGCCTTGTTCCCAATCGCAAACAGTCCCGAGTGGCAGGTGAAAGCGTGACGCGAACTGCTCCTGGGTGAGGTTCAGCTACTGTCGCAAGGCGCGCACCGGAAGTAACCCGGCGAGCGCGCAAGCTGCGCTGCGGTCGCCGGAGGAGCGTCCGGGTCCGTGACGCGCACTCTCCATTCCCAATATTCGACAAGCCTCTTGTTGTGGAGGCCAAAGCAAACCCATCGTCCCTCGTCGCCAGCCTGGGCCGTACGATCCCGTTCGCATCGAAACCGAGGCGCGGATGAGGTGACACCTCGCCACGCTGATTGACACTTGCGCGGCGCCGCTCTTTGCTGGCCGAGGATTGCGAGCTTGAATCGATCAAAGGTAGCAGCGGATGCGCATCGGTTTTCTTGATACTGCCCTCCAGTACACCACCGAGACGCCGTACAAGTCGCCCTTGGGCGGCTCGCAATCCGCCCTTTGCTACCTGGCGGTTGAGTTGACGCGATTGGGTCACGCCATCACAATTTTTAACGGCTTGCCCGGTCACAATAAAAGCGATGGAGTTGAAATAAGACACATCTCTGAAATCAATGCGGCCGGCAGCCTCAAGAATTTTGACATTGTGGTCGTTATCAACCTCGCTTGTGCGACCCAGTTGCGTCAGGCTGTTGGATTTGATGTTCCTTTGGTGCTGTGGGCACACCATGCCCATGACCAGCCGGCTATGGCGGCTCTCAACCATCTCGGCGAACGAAAACGATGGGCCGGTTTTGCGTTTGTTAGTTGTTGGCAGCGTGACTGCTACGAGCGACAGTTTTCGATCCGCCCCGAAAAAATTAAGGTGCTTCGCAACGCAGTGTCACCCGCCTTTGCCAATGTCTCGCAGGCTCAACCTTGGTTCATCACTGGTGCATCGCCAACTTTGTTTTACACCAGCACCCCATTTCGGGGCCTCGATGTGCTGATCAAGGCGTTTCCAGCAATCCGCAATGCAGTGCCTGGCACGCGCTTGCGCGTCTATTCAAGCATGGCAGTATATCAGGTGGTCCCTGCGAATGACCCGTTTCACGATCTTTATCGTCAATGTCAATCCATGGATGGCGTGGAATATGTGGCGTCAATAGGTCAGTCGCGGCTCGCCGGAGAGCTCGCAACTGCGGCTGCCCTGGCGTATCCTTCAACCTTTGCTGAAACATCCTGCATCGCAGTGCTTGAAGCAATGGCCGTTGGAGCCAGTATATTTACAACTCGGCTTGGTGCTTTGCCGGAAACCACCAATGGATTGGCGGAATTGCTAGAAGCGCAATCGAATGTCGATTCGCTTGCGGAAGGGTTTGCAACCATGACAGCAGATGCGCTGAGTGAGATGCAGAGGAATCCTTCGCGCGCCGCTCTTCGACGTGAGGAACGAATCAGGTTCATTCACGACAATTACCTGTGGCCTTCAAGGGCTAGAGAATGGTCACTATGGCTCTCGCAGCTGGCGGGCCGAGCCCTCAGCGTGCCGTAACTTTTCCGCTTGACGTGAACCCGGCCGGCCCCCGTGCAGGGAGCCAGACACTCAGCAGGTCGCGACGGTTGACCGAACCATCAACCGGGAACGCTGAGAAAACCGGAACGCAAAGGCACGACCATGTCGTCGCGCTCGGCCTGCGTCGGATCAATGGATCGAGCGACCCTGCGCTCTTCTCAGCTCCGCCTCGTCGATCAAAGTCTGAACGATCGCCTCATCGATCGTCGTTCCCGACATTTCTGCTTCGGTCACTACGTCGTCGACCCGATATTCCAGGTCGGTTCCCTCCAGCTCGGGAAAGGCTTCTCGCACGAGGAGGGCCGCTCGCTCGCGCTGCCGGCGGAGTTCATCGCTCGACCATCGGACGGGGAGCCGCCGTAGCTTCATTTCTTCTCCTCCTTCAGATCATCTTCGGTCGTCATGCTCTCATCCTCCACAATCAAGTGCTTCGCATCACCAGCAGCGCCAATTTGCGAGCGCAAACGGCCTGCGGATGAGGAAAGATCGGGACCACCTTCCCCACGAAGGTGCTGTCCCGATCGTCCACCCACCCCATTGATAGGCTCGGTTGTTCGAACCGCTTCGGAACTATTCCCACTCAGCGATCAGTTCGACGGCTGCGGAATGTGCGGGACATTGATCCAATTCGTCGCCGGGCGTCTTGCGCGCAAGCGCCAAAAAACTGGCTACTCATGCCAAGGCCGGACTCCCGCTGAGGCGATATGGCGGCAGGATCTTCGGCGCGCTTTGCCTTTGGCGTGCCCTTCGCCGACAGTCTTATGATCAAGAATGCCGCGTCTGCGACGATTGAGCAGGTAAAAGGGAACCGGAATGGGGACGACAGAACCACGCGCTTGACACAGGGCTGCGTGATCAATCCCACCGGCGGCGATGCGGTCGCCGCGGCGCGCGGCGCGATGGCGGCAGTCAAGCGCGCCCGCTCGCTTGCGGAGCCCACTCCGAGGCTCATGCCGCCGGACTACTACGCCCACGGTCAGCGGTCAGACATTCAAGCGGCGCCGGAGCTCGCGTTGCGCTTTCGCCAACGCTCTGGGCTCGACGAGCAAGCCTTGCCGTTCATAGCGGCGCCGCCTCTTGCTGAAGCGAACCACCACGGCGTGCCTTGGGCTTTTCGCCTTGGCTTGACGCGTGAGCAACGCATCCCCGGCGGGCAAGAATTCAAGATCGCTGAGACCGGCGCATCCCAGGCATGCCGGCCCGGCATTCTCCATGATAAGCAGATCGCCGCTGCCGCTGCACCGGTGACACTTCCAGGTATCACTCAGCGGCTGGATTACGACCAGCTCGGGCGCACGGCTCGTCCTCTCCGCCAAGCGCTCTTGCTTCTTGTCGGAGAGCTCCCCCGAAATCCAATGAGTGCGGTAAAGCTTTTCGATCGTCGGATTGCCACTCTTGCTGAAGCGCAGCGGCTGCCGCGACGGCGTGCGGGCGATATGGCTTGTCTCGCTCGGGGTCAGGCCCTTGGCCGAGGCCCATGACCGAAACAGCTTCATGGCCTCCGAGATGCGCGGCAGATTGGCTTGCACGGCGCTCTCGAGATAGTCGATGCGACCCTGCTGCCAGCGCTTGACCGTTCCGGGATCCAGCAATCCGATCCCGACCAGCACATCGATCGGACTCACATATTTCCGAGCCGCGAGAGTCGCCTCGGCTGCTTTGCTCCCCCGATCATTCAGCTTCTTGCGATTGTGCGGCTGCATGATTTCGTAACTGAGCTGGCTCATCGAGAAGCGTGGGTGCCCGCCCGCGTTGATCGAGGCCCCACATGGCTGCGCTCGGGAACACCTTCTCCGAGCTCAATGTGTCGCGCGCATATGCGAGGCACGCGATAATGTCGTCGTGCGTGATGCCCGGGTAATTCCCGAGGATGTCAGCTTCGCTCCGTCCGTCGGCCATCAAGCCGATCACGAATTCCACAGACAGCCGCGTGCCGCGGATGACAGGTTTGCCGGCGAGCACGTCGGGGACGAGCGCAATGCGAGGATGCTCCGTCACGGTCGATTGGCCACTCCATTTTTCGAGCCTGACATTACTCGAACCCGGCGCACATACGATGCCAAAATCACGATTGGCGCCCACGCCATCGTAGAACGTGAGAGTGGTTTTGGGCGATGCGCGCAAGCGGTGGCGTAGCTCGGCGAGCTTATCATTGCGTTTAGAGCCGCGAGGCCGCGCTTGCGCACTGGTTCGATCACAAGCCGCTTGCCGTCACGATGCATGATCGCCTCATTGCCGGGCAGTTCGAACTCGACCGGAATGCGAACGGCCTGGTTACGGCCGAGCCGGACATGAGCCGAGGGGCCACTTGGCTGGAAGACAGTTTTCGGGAATTGTGCGGCATCCGCCGTGTTGATGGTCGCCAATGCGGCGAAGAGGGTCCTTGACGGATGGCAGGGTAACGATGGCAGAGGTCGTGCCGGGAAGAGAATGCAGATCCTGCATGATGTGCTGCAAGGTTCTGGCGATAAAAGACCCTGAACTGGAAAAGCCGCCCGGTATCTGGTGCCAGCACGCGGTCGCCGGGAAGGGTTGCGGCACCTATGACCATCGCCCAGGTCTCTGTCGCCGATTCTACTGCCACTGGATGATCAATCCGGCTCTGGGGCCGGAATGGAAGCCTGATCGTGCGAAATTCGTCCTCTACGGGGACACTCCGTCGACAAAGAGAATCGATATCGCGGTCGATCCGGCCTTTCCGAACGCATGGATGAAAGAGCCGTTCTTCGCAATGATCAAGAAATGGATCAGCGACGGCATCGAGCGCGACCTCATCGTGATGGTGCAAATCGGCCCCCGCTACATCGCGGTTTTGCCCAATCGAATCGTGGATCTGGGGAAAGTCGATACCAGCGAGAAGGTGTCGATGAAGCGTACGATGGGCGAAAACGGGCTCGACTATCAGATCTGCATCGGCTCCCGGGTGTACTGATCAAGCTCATTCTTGACGCGGCGGACGACGCTCTCCCAATCACCGTCTTTGGGCTGCCGAAACAGGCGTGCGGACGGATACCAGGGACTGTCCTCGCGGCCGATGAGCCAGCGCCAGTCGGCGACGTGCTGCAAGAGGATCCAGGTCGGCTTGCCCAATGCGCCGGCGAGATGCGCCACCGAAGTATCGGATGAGATGACGAGATCGAGCGCGCCGATCACGGCCGCGGTGTCGGCGAAGTCCGCGAGCGCGTCCCCCAGATGCATCACGCCCGCGCAGGCTGCGAGCCGCTCGCGGTCGCCGCTGCGCATATCTTTCTGCAGGCTGTAGAAGTCGATCGCCGGCAGCGACAGCAAAGGCAGCAAAGGCCCGAGCCCCACGGACCGGGTTTGGTCGTTCTTGAACATCGGGTTTCCGGCCCAGACCACCCCAACTCGCAGCCGGCCGGTTTCTGCGAGCGCTCCGTTCCACCTCGTCACCCGCTGGTCCGGCACGGACAGGTACGGAACGGTCGCCGGTATGGTGACGACCGTGGTTTTGAATGCGAGCGGAAGGCTGAGCAGCGGGCAATGGTAGTCGAAGTCCTCCGGGACTTCGCCGGGCGCAAAGCAGGACACGCCTGGCATTTGCGCGAACAGATCCTGGAGCGGCTGCGGCGCTTCGATGAGGACCTCGGCTCCCGCCGCCGCGAGCAGCGGCGCGTAGCGAACGAATTGAATGGCGTCGCCAAGGCCCTGCTCGGCATGGAGCAGGATGGCTTTCCCGGTGAGCGAATGATCGCCGAGCCAGAGCGGTTTGGAAAACTCACGCCGCCAGCGCGCGATCTCGGCGACCTGCCAGCGCCATTCGAACTCCTCCCAGCCGCTCTCGTAATCGCCGAGCAGGAGCCGCAGACAGCTGCGGTTCACATGCATCTCAGCATTGTCTGGGGCAATCGACAGCGCGGAATCGAAGCTCGCGAGCGCTTCCAGCGGCCGCTCGAGATCCCGCAGCACCAGGCCGCGATTGTTCAGCGCGTCCGCATCGTCTGCTCGTAACGCCAGAGCGCGGTCGAAGCTTGCGAGCGACTCGGGCAGGCGCCGCAAATCGCGCAGCGCGATGCCCCGGTTATAGTGCGCCTCGGTGTGATCGTCCTTGAGCGCGAGAAGCTTGTCGTAGCATTCGAGTGCCTCGGCTGGGCGGGACAGCAGCTGCAACAGCGCCCCACGGTTGGCGAGCGCCTTGGTGAAGTCTGCCCGCGCGGCCAGGGCCGCGTCGAAGCTCGCGAGCGCCGCGTCCAGGCGGTTGAGCTCGCGCAACGCGATCCCGCGATTATTGAGGGCGTCCGCATAGCCGCGGTCGATCTCCAATGCGCGGTCGTAGCTCGCGATCGCCTCCTCGTGGCGGCGCAAGCGGCGCAGGGCATTTCCCCGATTGTTCAGCGCCAACGCATTGCGCGGCTGCAGGGCGAGGGCGGCGTCGTAGCTTGCCAGCGCTTCGAGCGGCCGGTCCAGGCTCTGCAATGCATTGCCGCGATTGTTGAGCGCGTCGGCGAAGCTCGGCCGGAATGCGAGCGCCTGCTCGAAGCTCGCGAGCGCCTCAGCGGGACGTCCGAGGTCGCGCAGCACAATGCCGCGGTTGTTGAGCGCCTCGACATAGTCGGCGCGGATCGACAGCGCCCTATCAAAGCTCGCCAGAGCCTCCACGGTTCTGTCGAGGGCGCGCAATACAACGCCGCGATTATAGTGAGCCTCCGCATAGTCCGGCGCCAGCGCAAGCGCCTGGTCGAAGCATGAAAGCGCATCCTCACGTCGTTTCAGTGCATCGAGCGCGAGGCCGTAGTTCAAGTGGACGGGCGGAAAGCCGGGATTCTTCTTTCTGGCGCCGCCGATCAGCGCCAGCGCTTCGGTGAACCGTCCCTGCTGGCAGCGGAGAACCCCGAGCAGGTGCAGCGCATCGAAGTGATCCGGCTGCGCCTCCAGCATTTTGAGATAGAGCCTCTCGGCCGCGGCAAGGTTTCCTTGGCGATGCCAATCGGCGGCCTGATTGAAGACCTGAACGGGATCGTGCATCAGCTCTTGCCTTGGTCTTGCTCGACCTGGTGTCCCGCTTTTCCTGCGTTCGTATCAGCTTGAAGCCGGATTTTGCCGAATTTTAACCCTGCCAACGCGCGGCAACGAGTCCATGGCGGCGGTAGTGGGTTGTTAACCTCGCGTCAACCCCCTGCGAAGACTCAGGCTTGTGCGCAACGATCGGAACATAGATGTGGGCTTTACTCTTGCATCCGGCAAACGGAGCAAGGCCGCATGAGTCTTGTTGCTGCATACATTTACTGGGTCATCGTCGTGCTCTGGCTGACGGTCCTGGGAACGATCGCCTTCTTCTATATTCGCAATCCGCACACTTTCGGCACGACGCGCCTGCTCCTGGCGGTGCTGGCGATCGACACGTTTCGAAACATCTTCGAGAACTTCTATTTCGGCCTGTACTTCGGCGCACAATACGGAGTCTTTTCCGACAAGCTCGTGGATCTCCTCGGGCGGCCAGCGCTCCTCATCCTGCCGAAAGCGTTCAATGTCCTGGCTGGCTGCATCGTGCTCGGACTGTTGCTGCTGCGATGGCTGCCGCTCGCCGTGCGGGAGCGCGGGCGCGCGGAGCAGCATGCGATCGACCTCGAAATGCTCGCCGCCCTCGATTGGCTGACCGGCATCTACAACCGGCGCCATTTCGAGACGCTTGCGCGTGCGGAGCTGGCGCGTTGTCAGCGTTATGTTCGGCCCTTGAGCATACTGATGATCGATGTCGATCACTTCAAGGCCGTCAACGATCGTTTTGGTCATGCAACGGGTGACCGCGTGCTGCAGACAATCGCGGCGGTGTGCCGCGGCGCCAAGCGCGACTCGGATGTGGTCGCTCGCATGGGCGGCGAGGAATTCGCGCTGATGCTACCGGAGACGACCGAGCAGGCGGCGTTTCAGCTCGCCGAGCGATTGCGGCAGCAGGTGATCGAATGCGCTCCGATTGTGGACGGCGAGAAGGTTGCGGTGACGGTGAGCGTCGGCATCGCCGGTGCCAGCTTGAGGACTTCGGGCATCGAGGCCCTGATGCGGCGGGCCGATCAGGCGTTGTATGAGGCTAAGCATTCCGGCCGCAATTGCGTCGTGCTATCCGGCGGCGCGCGCGCGGAAAGTGTGCCCGACGCCGCCGAGTGACCCGCATGGCCACACCGCGGATTTGTATACAAGATTATTATGCATCGTTTATTTTTATAACCGGCTTTTATGAGATGGTTACTTGAGGACTGTAGGACCGGGGGGATTTAATCGGGGTCGGTCGGGGCGAGTTATCGCAACCAAAAAAAGCTGATGTTGCCGCTTGCGGCAGCTCTTCGTGCCCGGGCCAAGCCGGGGATCATCGCCATGAGCGAGGCGGAGCGGGAGGCACCGAGCGAAAGCCCGACGGTGCTGTCGGGCTTTGCGTTGGATGCACCCGTACCATCGCCAGCTGACGGAGCGGCCAAATCGTGCGGTTCGTGCACGCTTTGCTGCACGATCATGGGAGTGCCCGAGCTCAAGAAGCGACCGTGGGAGCCATGCCGGCACGTATCAGGCGCGGGCTGCACGATCTACGCCGAGCGTCCAGCGGGCTGCCGCAGCTTCATGTGCGGCTGGCTGCTCGACCCCGGCATGGGGTCCGAGCTGAAGCCGGAAAAGTGCCATGTCGTCCTGCAAGAGCGTGGCGAGCTGCACATTGTCGCCACATGCGACCCCGCTTATCCGGATGCCTGGCGCGCCCCGCACGTAATCAGCTATCTGCACAGCCTCGCCAAGGCCATTGCGCCGACCCGCCGGGTCCTGCTGATGGAAAGGAACCGGCTCTGGTACGTCACCGAGAATGCGGTCGTGCCGACGGACATCGGTTGAGCCTCGCGATGGAGGTATCTTAATACCGTCAATTTTGCAGGGCGATTATCCCGGACTTGACTTTCTACGCGGCGCATGGCAAAATCCTTCCATCGTCGGGAGGGTTCACATGGCCAAGCGCCCCAAGCCAATCCAACAGCTGACCAATGCTCAGTTTGAGCAAATGTTTCCGGATAAAGAAGCCTGCTGCGCCTACTTGGTCGGTCGCCGCTGGCCCGAAGGCGTGAAGTGCCCGCGCTGCGGCGCTCCCGATCCGCACAAGCTCCCGGATGGCTGGCACTGGCAGTGCTATCAGTGCGCGCCCGCTACCAGCTACCGCTTCTCGCACATTGCTGGAACGATCTTTGAGAACACAAACAAGCCGCTCCGCGACTGGTTCAAGGTCGTGCATCTGATGGTGACCAGCAAAAAGGGAATGAGTGCACTCCAAATCCACCGCTATATGGGTTTCGGCAGCTACAAAACCGCTTGGCTCATGTGCCACAAGGTCCGCACGGCGCTTGTCGAGGAAAACCCGGAAAAGCTTGGCGGCATTGTCGAGGTTGACGAAACCTACGTTGGCGGAAAGGACAAGAACCGCCATTGGGACAAGAAATCCGGGAAGCGCGGCCGTGGCGATACGGGCAAGACCGCCGTAGTCGGCGCCGTGAAGCGCAAAGGCAATGTCGTCGCTCGCGTCGTAAACAACGTTGCCCACTACACCCTTGAACGTTTCGTTGAACAAACTGTCTCGACCAAAGTCAGCCTGCTTTGCACCGACGATTTCCACGCCTATGGCCGGATGCACTACCGCTACAATCACGGCGTCATCGACCACAGCAGCGGCAAGCACGTTGTCGGCGCGATCCACACCAACACCATTGAAGGCTTTTGGTCGCTGATTAAGCGCGGCATCATGGGAAGCTACCACCGAGTGAGTCGCAAGTATCTCCCGCTCTATGTCGCGGAATTCCAATTCCGCTACAACAACCGGCACAATCCCGACATCTTCGGAACCGCCATTTGCAAATGTTGACTTCATCTTTTGGTTCGCCTCGAAATCATTATTTCTGCATCCGTTGGCCACATGTTTTGAGGCAATAAGTCAAATTTAATGCCAGCAACATTAAATGCGCGAGATAAGGCCTGAACAGATTGCGGCGGCTTGTCTACGGATGATGTTTTTAAGGCTACGCCGTAAGGAGAAATTGCTGCTCTTGCGGGCCCCACCATCGTGCCATTTTGAACGGCCCGCCACCCCGGCTGCAGAATCCGAGGCAAGGCGGCCACCGATTCCGAGGGAAGGCGACCACCCAATCCGATCGAAAGCGGCCACCTAATCCGAACGAAGGCGGCCACCCTGTTGATGGGGTGATTCGGGGAACGTTGTCGGCAGTCTGAGCC
>DATGLV010000032.1:0-62036 GCA_035293945.1 Xanthobacteraceae bacterium
GGGCTTCTTCTCCAAGTTCGCTCGTTCGGTCCTCCGCCACATCCGCGTAACCTCAAAACAAGAACTCAAGGAACGCATCATGGCTGGTATAAAGCTCGCCAACCGCCACCCCGTCATCCACACTTGGTCCTATAAGCTCGCGGATGTCGCCTGATATGATTCGAACTTCGGAAACGATGACCTAGCATTCGCGATAGATGTGAATTCAATCAAACATGATAGTAGCGGCGCTAGCGCGAACGTGTGCCCCCTAGATAATGGTGTATGCGCTCCGTGGGAAGTGACTGAGTTGCTGTTTGATTGCCAAGGTCACTACGTGGATGTGCAGCAGCACACAGGAATGATTATAGCGCCGCCGCGCTCCGTGGTCGGTCAAATGGCCACGCTCGCCTGTGCCGGCCGCGATAACCGTACGAGCCAAGACAGTGATCGGAGTGAGAGCGCGCCAGCTGGCTCCTACCCCGCCAGCGTTCTGCCGCCCCTAACCCCGAAGCAGCCCAAAGGAAACCTCAACCGTTGAGCCTCGGCTGCCCGCGACGTAAAAGCCTTAGGGGTACCGAACGCCTGTTTTCGCCGTGAGAAGACGCTTGGCAAAACACCCAGCTGGCACCTAAGTCGTTCCGGGGGCCGATATCCGAATATCAAAAATAATATAATAATATCAAATAGATATGGCGGAGAGGGAGGGATTCGAACCCCCGATACGGTTGCCCGTATGCCGCATTTCGAGTGCGGTGCGATCGACCACTCTGCCACCTCTCCGGTAGCCATGGCTGGCGAGCGTATTTAGAGCATATTCGGAAAAAGGGTAGCCCCAGGGCGGAAGGAAAATGGGCACGCGGTCTGGCGCCACATCCCACCGGCGACCCTCCGCCAGGGTTTGTTAACAGATTTCACATTCCCGGCAAGGGAATAGCCCCGGATGACCGGCGGTTAGGCGGCGTGTATGATCGTAAGATAATAAATCGCCCATCTGGCGCATCCCAGATTAGCCACAATAGCGGCGGCGCGCTTGGAGACGACCGGCACCCATCGAAGCCCAACTTTCAGGAACGCGTGCTCCGGCCCGTGGATATGAGGATGCGGAGAGAAGCCCCCGGAAGCGGACCAAGGACACGAGACACACATGCGCATCGAGACCATCAAGCGGGAAGCGCGCGGAATCGCGCTTGCTTTGCTGCTCGTCGCCGCCACCACGCTGATGGCCGACGCGTTGGTGTTTTTTGCCGGCATCCGCCGCGGCTCGGTCATCTATCTGCTGGCGGTGCTGGTTGCAGGCTGGCGGTTCGGCCTCTGGCCGGCGATTGTTGCCGCCTTCGCGGGCGTGCTCGGCTCCGGCGTCCTGTTCTATTCACCCAACACCCAGCGCTCCGAGCTTCTCGACCTCGCGCTGTTCCTGATCGTCGCCCTGGTGGCGAGCCATGTGGCGAACTCGATGAAGCGGCAGACCGAGATTGCCAAGAAGCGCGAGAAGGAGATGAGTGATCTCTATCGCTTCTCCCGCAGCCTCGCAGCCGCACCCTCGGCGGCCGAGATCTACCGTGCGATCGAAGATCACCTCGCCACACACGCGCAGCGCAAGGTGGTGCTGTTCGGGGCCGGCACTGCTGACGCGGCCACCGGCAAGCCGGCCGGCGAGACCGCGGTGCCGCCGCAGGTGCGCGCCGCCATCACCGAGGTGCAGGTGGGCCAGAGGGTCGAGGCCGACGTCACCGACGAGACCGGCAATGTCTGGCTGGTACGGCGAGTCTCGCAGAAGACGCCGGATTTCGGTGTGATCGCCATTGATCTCGGCCGCGTGCCGGCCGACGAGGCGGCCGAAGTGCATCAGCGTGTCAACGACATGCTGTCGGACGCGGCCGACACGCTGGAGCGCCTCGATGTGGCCCATGCCCTCAACCAGGCCAAGATGCGCTCGGAGACCGAGCTGTTGCGCGAAGCCCTGATCGGCTCGGTCAGCCACGAGCTGCGCACCCCGCTCGCGTCGATCCTCGGCGCAGCGACGGTGCTGAGCCAGGCCCCGCCGGTGCGCAATGATGAGCGCCTGACCTCGCTTGCCGGCGTGGTCCGCGACGAAGCCGAGCGCCTCAACAATGACATCCAGAATCTGCTCGATGCGACCCGCATCAGCCGCGAGCAGATCAAGCCGCGCATGGAATGGATCGAGCCGACAGACATCGTCAACTCGGCGCTGGAGCGCCGGCGCCGGCGCCTGCTCGGGCACTCGGTTTCCCTGGACGTGGACTCGAATCTGCCGTTCATCTATGTAGACCCGGTGCTGATCGAGCAGGCCTTTGCGCAAGTCGTCGACAATGCGGCAAAATATTCGCCGAGCGGCTCCAACATCACGGTGGCGGCCAAGCGCAACGGCCACGGCCTGGTGCTGTCGGTGAAGGACCATGGTCTCGGATTGACCGAGGAAGAAAGCGCTCAGGTGGGCGACCGCTTCTTCCGTGGCGCCCGCCATGCGGCGACCGCCTCCGGCTCGGGCCTCGGCTTGTGGATCGCCAAGGCCTTCGTCAGCGCCAATGGCGGCAAGCTGGAGGCGGCGAGCGCCGGCGCCAATCTCGGAACCACGATCGCGATCAAACTGCCGATCGCCCCCCACGCGCCTACACAGGAGACTGATCCCGATGACTGAACCTGCGCCCGTCGTTCTTGTCATTGATGATGAGATCCAGATCCGCCGCTTCCTGCGGGCAGGCCTGGAGCTGGACGGCTTCGTGGTGCACGAGGCGGAGACCGGCACGGATGCGATGCGAGCGGTGACGCTCACCCCGCCTGATCTGGTCATCCTGGATTTGGGGCTGCCCGACATGGACGGGGCCGACGTGCTCGAGCGCCTGCGCGCCTGGTCGAACGTTCCGCTGATCGTGCTGTCGGTGCGCTCCAACGAGGCCGAGAAGGTGCGGCTGCTCGAAAGCGGCGCCGACGACTACGTGGTCAAGCCATTCGGGATGGCCGAGCTGCTCGCGCGGGCGCATGCCGCCATGCGGCGACAGGTGCGCGCGACCTCGGGTGAGCCGGTGGTGCGCGCCGGACCTTTGTCGATCGACCTCGCAGCGCGCTTTGTCACCATCAACGGCGAGCGCGTGATCCTGACCCCGAAGGAATATCGGCTGTTGCAGATTCTCGCCCAGCACGCCGGCAACGTGGTGACGCACCAGTTCCTGCTCAAGGAAATCTGGGGCTCGCCGCACATCCACGACACTCACTATCTACGCATTTTCGTGCGCAAGCTGAGGCAGAAGATCGAGACTGATCCGACTCAGCCGCGCATCCTGATGACCGAGCTCGGCATCGGCTACCGCCTCGCGCTGCCGGAGCCGGCCAGGCCTGCGGTGGCTTGAACGTTTAACGCGCCGCGCCGACCTTCCCGGTCATCCCCGCGAAGGCGGGGATCCATAGCCTTCAGCAGATATGAGATGTCGCTGCTGTATGGGTTCCTGCTTTCGCAGGAACGACCGAGCTCTCACACGGCCGCTTTCGCGGGAAATGAGCGGGTGGAACTCTGCCGCCCAGAAGGAAGCCTTGCTTGTTCACCGCGCCGTCAACGCCGCTTTCAGCGCCTTGCGCTTGTCGGCCGCATAGAGCAGCGGATAGTCGTAAGTGAGCGGCTTGCTGCGCTCGACCCGCAGCGTCGCGAACACCGGTCCGCGCTGGGCGAGCACGTGCCCGATCTGCTGCTCGAAAGATGCGAGATCGGTGAAGTCGTAAGCCTCCGCATAGCCGGCAGCGCGCGCATGGGCGGCAAAATCGACATTCGGATTGGCGATCGGATGCATGCCGTTCGCCTCATAGGTCCCGTTGTGGCAGACGCAATGCACGAGGTTCTCCGGCGCGGCGGCCGCGATGGTCACGAGCGAGCCGAGATTCATGAGCAGGCTGCCGTCGCCGTCGAGAACGATGACCCGCTTGTCCGGGCGTCCGAGCGCAAACCCCAGCCCGTGCGAGGAGGCGAGCCCCATGGCGCCGACCGAGAAGAAGTTGAGGGCGCGCGGATTGAGCTCGTTCCATTCCGCGGCGGACGAGTAGGAGGCGACAACGATCTCGTCCGTCACATGGCGGGCGAGGATGCGGAAGCATTCATCGCGTTTCATCATGTTTGAATCATCCCGGCGGCAGCGGGCGGCGTCCGATCAACATCGCAACCGGCAGCGACTGCGCATATGCTTTGTCGATCGCGGGCTTGATCTTGGCGACATCCGCGTCCTGGCTGATGAGATCATGCGGTATCCCCATCGCATCGAGGATCGGCTCGATGATGCGCACTCCGTAGCGGCCCGATTGCGTAGGCAACCGTTCCGGCTCGTGGCCCAAGAGCCCGATCATCATGCAGATCGGCTGCTTGTACTCGACCCCGACCCCGCGGATCGCGTTGATCGAATCGAGAAAGCCCGTGTACTGGATGAGCACCAGTGCGCGCTTGTCGCAATAGGAGAGCGCGGCGGCGATGCCGACGCATTCATCTTCCTTGCACACACGGATGAGGCGCAGGTCCGCGTCGCGGGAGATCGGCCGCAGCAACCCGGCGCTGGTGACGATGTCGGGCACCGACAGGATGTATTCGATGCCGCTTGCCTTGATGGCGGCGATGATCGCGCTGCCGTGCAAGTCGCCTTGTGTGCTTCCCACGGCGGCGGGCGCCGGCGCATCCATGCGAAATCCTCCCGGAAAATACGTAAAGGCAAGCTGGTGCGATATTGGCAGTCGGGGCAACCTTGGAGCAAGCCCATGGTCGTCCCTGCGGAAGCAGGGACCCAGAATCCCTAGCGGATATTGTGGCGCACGGGTTCCTGCTTTCGCAGGACGACCCAGTGTGTAACGCCTTGCCTTGACTCCCCTCCCCGGCGTCCCTATTTTCCGGCCGCTCAAGGATAGAGCCGACAATTTGCCTGCCGACCGGTCGCAAGGGGCCGGAGGCTACCGCCCGACAGCGCGATGCGCCCTCGGGCGCCAAAGCTGCTTGTTGGAAAGCGCAAGGCCAAAGCACGCATGTTCGACTCGCTTTCGGAAAAGATCGGCGGGATTCTGGATCGCCTGACGCGCCGCGGCGCGCTCAGCGAGGCGGATGTCGATGCGGCCCTGCGCGAGGTTCGTCGCGCGCTCCTCGAAGCCGACGTCGCGCTCGACGTGGCGAAGAGCTTCTGCGACCAGGTGCGCAAGCACGCGGTCGGCGTCGAAGTGATCAAATCCGTCACGCCTGGCCAGCTGGTGGTCAAGATCGTGCACGACCAGCTGATCGAGACACTGGGCACGCGGGCCGAGCCGATCGATTTCAATGCGCCCGCCCCGGTCGGCATCATGATGGTCGGCCTGCAGGGCTCGGGCAAGACCACCACCACGGCCAAGCTCGCCAAACGGTTGACCGAGCAATCGAAGCAAAAGGTGCTGATGGCCTCGCTCGACGTGCGCCGCCCAGCCGCCATGGAGCAGCTCGCAGTGCTGGGCACCCAGGTGGGTGTCGAGACGCTGCCGATCGTTGCCGGCCAGCCGCCCGCGCAGATCGCGCAACGCGCGCTGCAGGCCGGAAGGCTCGGCGGGTACGACGTGGTGCTGCTCGACACCGCAGGTCGCACCACGCTCGACGAGGAGATGATGGAGGAGGCGGCGCTCATCAAGCGCACCGCCGATCCGCATGAGGTGCTGCTCGTCGCCGACAGCCTGACCGGCCAGGACGCGGTCAACCTCGCCCGCTCGTTCAATGAGCGTGTAGGCCTCACCGGCATCGTGCTCACCCGCATCGACGGCGACGGCCGCGGCGGCGCCGCGCTCTCCATGCGCAGCGTCACCGGCAAGCCGATCAAGCTGATGGGTACCGGCGAGAAGCTCGATGCGCTGGAGGACTTCCATCCCGCCCGCATCGCCGATCGCATCCTCGGCATGGGCGATATCGTGTCGCTGGTCGAGAGGGCCGCTGCCACCATCGATGCCGAGAAAGCGGCGCGCGCGGCCGAGCGCATGCGCAAGGGTGCGTTCGACCTCAACGATCTGCGCGAGCAGCTGATGCAGATGCAGCAGATGGGCGGGATGTCGGGCTTGATGGGCATGCTGCCCGGCATCGCCAAGATGAAGAACCAGCTCGCCTCCGCCAATCTCGACGAGCGCGTGCTCAAGCGGCAGGTGGCGGCGATCGATTCGATGACCCCGCAGGAGCGCCGCCATCCCGACATCCTCAAGGCGAGCCGCAAGAAGCGCATCGCCGCCGGCTCGGGCACCAAGGTCGAAGACATCAACCGCATGCTGAAGATGCAGCGCACCATGGCCGATGTCATGAAGGCGATGGGCGGCGGCAAGCGCGGCCCGCTCGCAGGGCTTGCCGGAATGCTGGGGCTCGGCTCCGGCATGCCAAGCGCAGAGCAGATGGCAGAGCTCGCGAAGAAAATGCCCGGCGGGCTTCCTGGAGGCATGCCCGGAGCCCCGCCCGGCGGAGGATTGCCGCCCACCATGCCGGGCCTCCCAGGGCTGCCGCCGAAATTTCCCGGAGGTCTACCAGGACTCGGCCCCAAGCTGCCCGGCCTCGGCGGCTATCCGGGGAAGAAGAAATGAGGATGAATCGGCACCAGCAATTCTGTCGTCCCGGCCGAGCGAAGCGAGAGCCGGGACCCAGACCGCTACACCCTCTCGAGAGGGCGGGGGCTATGGGTCCCTGCTTTCGCAGGGACGACTCCCTGACAACCGAAGCAATCGACCAGGAACAAAAGGAACTTCAATGTCTCTGAAAATCAGGCTCGCCCGCGCCGGCACCAAGAAGCGGCCCTTCTATCACATCGTGATCGCCGACAGCCGCTCGCCGCGCGATGGCCGCTTCATCGAGCGCATCGGCTATTTCAATCCGCTGCTGCCAAAGGAGAAGACGGAGCGGCTGAAGCTTGATCTCGACAAGGTCAAGGCTTGGCTCGCCAAGGGCGCGCTGCCGACCGACCGGGTGCTGCGCTTTCTCGACGAAGCCGGCGTGATGAAGCGCGAGAAGCGCAACAATCCGATCCGGGCGATCCCGCGCAAGGAGCGTAAGGCGCAGGAAGAAGCCAAGAAGGCCGCCGCCGGCGCACCCGCGGCCGCGCCGGCTGCTTGATGGGCTACTCTCTCCGATTGTCCCCATGGAAGCGGGACCCAGTTCTTTCGAAGGTTGCATTTTTACGAAGGGACTGGATCCCCGCTTACGCGGGGATGACCGGATGCTGTGTCTAGGCCGGAGCGCCCCGTGGCCGAGCGCATCTGCGTGGGTCAGATCGGCGCCGCCCATGGCATCAAGGGCGAGGTAAAGCTCAAGTCCTTCACGGCCGATCCGGCAGCCGTCGCCAGCTATGGTCCTCTCGAAAGCGAGGACGGCAGCCGCGTGTTCGTGATCGAGGCGCTGCGGGAAGCGCGAGACCATCTGGTGGCCCGGCTTGCGGGCGTGAGCGATCGCAACGCAGCCGAACGCCTCGCCAACACGCGTCTCTACGTGTCGCGCGCCGTTCTGCCGGAGCCCGAGGCGGACGAGTTTTACCATGCCGATCTGATCGGCCTTTCGGCCGAGGGCCGCGACGGCACCGCGCTCGCCACCATCGTGGCGATTCATGACTTCGGCGCCGGCGACATTCTGGAGCTGCGCCCGCTCAATGCCGGCCAAACAGTTATGCTGCCGTTCACGGCGCAGACCGTGCCGATCGTCGATATCGCGGGCGGGCGCATCGTGATCGACCCGCCCGAAGGCTTGCTCACGTTGAGCGCGACGAAGGACTAAACCGATGTGGCGCGCCAGTGTGCTGACCATCTTTCCGGAAATGTTTCCGGGGCCGCTCGGGTTGAGCCTCGCCGGGAAGGCGCTCGCCGCCGGGCTATGGGGCCTGGAGACGATCGACATCCGCGACCATGCCGGCGACCGCCATCGCTCCGTCGACGATACGCCGGCGGGCGGCGGCCCCGGCATGGTGATGCGTGCCGATGTGGTGGCGCGGGCGCTTGACCATACAGCACCTGCGGCGGATCCACGCCCGCGCCTGATCATGAGCCCGCGCGGGAAGCCGCTCAGTCAGGCGCACGTCAAAGCGTTGGCGGAAGGAGGCGGCGCCGTCATCCTGTGCGGCCGCTTCGAGGGCGTGGACGAGCGTGTGATCGAGGGCCGTGGGCTCACCGAGGTGTCGCTCGGCGATTTCGTGCTGTCGGGCGGCGAAATCGCAGCCCATGCACTGATCGACGCGTGCGTGCGGCTCTTGCCCGGCGTCATGGGCAAGGAGGCTTCCGCGGCCGAGGAGAGCTTCGCGGCGGGCCTGCTCGAATACCCGCAATTCACCCGGCCGGCGCTATGGGAAGGCCGCCCCATCCCGGAGGTGCTGGTGAGCGGTGACCACGCCAAGGTCGCGGCCTGGCGCCAGGCCGAGGCCGAGCGGCTGACGCGAGAGCGCCGCCCCGACCTGTGGGCCGCCTATCTGGATCAGGCCACCCGGAAAGTGCCGAAGCCGTAGGGTGACAAGCCCATTTCTTTGTATTAGAAGCTGCGCCAACCCGTACCCATACCGCAGCACGGTGGCCGAGGCGCGCTTCTTTGAACCAGCGCAGCCGACAGAGATTGCCGGAGAATTGCAATGAACCTGATCAAAGAGCTCGAGCAAGAGCAGATTACCAAGCTCGGCAAGAACATCCCGGCTTTCGAGCCCGGCGACACCCTGTCGGTGGCCGTCAAGGTGGTGGAGGGCGAGCGCACCCGCATCCAGGCTTATGAGGGCGTCTGCATCGGGCGCTCCGGGTCGGGGCTCAACGAGAACTTCACGGTGCGCAAGATTTCCTACGGCGAAGGCGTCGAGCGCGTATTTCCGCTGTATTCGCCGCTGGTCGACTCCATCAAGGTGGTCCGGCGCGGCAAGGTCCGCCGCGCCAAGCTCTATTACCTGCGCGGCCTGCGCGGCAAGTCGGCCCGCATTGTCGAGAAGCAGGATCGCCGGCAGGATGGCGAAGCGGCGGAAACAGCTGCCTCCAACGCGGAATAGCGCGAGGCGCGCGGCCTATCGTCCCGTCCGATCAGGTCCAGCCGGCGCGGCTTCGCGTTGCGAAGCTGATGCGCCTTAGCACCCCTTTTCCCCGCTCCACCGACCTAATAGGTATGCAACAAAATCAAGCCCGCTTCGCATAGGACATCGCGCATGGCCAAGCCCCGCACCCTCTACGACAAGATCTGGGACGATCACCTGGTCGACGAGGAGCCCGATGGCACCTGCCTCATCTATGTGGACCGGCATCTGGTGCACGAGGTGACGAGCCCGCAGGCATTCGAGGGCCTGCGCGCAGCGGGGCGCAAGGTGCATGCACCGGACAAGACGCTCGCGGTGGTCGACCACAATGTGCCGACGACCGACCGCAGCAAGCCCAATCCGGATCCGGAAAGTGCCGAGCAGATCAGGACCCTGGCGCAGAACGCCAAGGATTTCGGCATCGAATACTACAATGAGCTCGACAAGCGGCAGGGCATTGTGCACGTGATTGGCCCGGAGCAGGGCTTCACCCTGCCGGGCACGACGCTTGTCTGCGGTGACAGCCATACCGCGACCCACGGGGCGTTCGGGTCGCTCGCCTACGGGATCGGCACGTCCGAGGTCGAGCATGTGCTGGCGACGCAAACCCTGATCCAGACCAAATCCAAGAACATGCGCGCCGTGGTCGACGGCAAATTGCCTCCCGGCGTCACCGCCAAGGACATCATCCTCGGCATCATCGGCGAGATCGGCACCGCGGGCGGCACCGGCTACGCCCTCGAATATGCGGGCGAGGCGATCCGCTCCCTCTCCATGGAAGGCCGCATGACGGTCTGCAACATGTCGGTCGAAGGTGGCGCCAAGGCGGGCTTCATTGCGCCGGATGAAAAGGCCTATGCGTACCTGAAGGATCGCCCGCGCTCGCCCAAGGGAAAAGCCTGGGATGCCGCGATGCGCTATTGGGAGACGCTCTCCTCCGATGACGGCGCGCATTTCGATCGCGAGATCAGGCTCGACGCCGCCAATCTGCCGCCGCTGGTCACCTGGGGAACAAGCCCCGAGCAGGTGATCGCGGTGACGGGCCGCGTGCCGGTGCTTGGCGAGATCGCCGATGAGAACAAGCGCCGTGCGGCCGCCAGCGCGTTCGAATATATGGGTCTCCGCGGCGGCGAGAAGATCACCGACATCACGATCAATCGCGTGTTCATCGGCTCATGCACCAATTCGCGCATCGAGGATCTGCGCGAGGTTGCTCGCGTGGTCGCCGGCAAGCACGTGAATGCGAACGTCAACGCCATGATCGTGCCGGGTTCGGGCCTGGTGAAGGAGCAGGCCGAGGCCGAGGGCCTCAACAAGATCTTCCTCGCCTCAGGCTTCGAATGGCGCGAGCCTGGCTGCTCGATGTGCCTCGCCATGAACCCCGACAAGCTGGCGCCCGGCGAGCGCTGCGCCTCGACCTCGAACCGCAATTTCGAGGGTCGGCAAGGCTATAAGGGCCGCACGCACCTGGTGTCACCCGCCATGGCGGCAGCCGCGGCGATTGCCGGACGTTTCGTCGACGTGCGCGAGTGGCCGTATAGCTAGCTAGGCGTCTGAATTTGTAGGGGCGCCCCCTTGTGGGCGTCCTCGGTCCGAAGGGGTGCGTAAGCCGGCGGCCACAAGGGCCGCCCTACGAGTATCAACGAAGTCCCTACCCCGGCTCCCACCAGCAGTGCTGACGCGGCACGATGACGGCGCCACTCGGGCGGTATTCGGTCGCCAGCCAGAACGCGCATTGGCGCACCGCGTCCGGACCCGGATACGACTGCACCAGCGGCCGCACCCGAATGTGCACCGGCTGGTGGACCCGGGGCTGCGGCGCCGCATTGCCACGCACCGCGGCTGCGTTTGCGGTCCCCTGCGCCGCAGCGCCGGCTGGCCCCAGGACGAGCCCCCCGAGCACAAGCAGCGCCGCAATGGCGGCCCATTTCGTTGCTGTCCGCTTCATATCACGCACCCGGAGGCTTCCATGCCTAGACCGAGGCTCGCCCATCGCGGCTTTGCGGTCAACCGGAAGGCCTTGGCCGCACGCCCACGGATGCTTACAAACGTCCCATGGTCGATGCTGTCGCTTCCGCGTTCCCCGAATGGCACGGCGCCAAGGCGCCTTCGCTCAGCGAGATCGAGGCGATCGCCTTGACGGCATTCGGTCGCCTGCCGAAAAAATTCCGCGCCTTATGCGAGGGGGTAGTGATCCAGGTCGACGACTTTCCGACCGAGGAAGTGCTCGATCGGATGGGCGCCGAGAGCGAGTTCGATTTGTTGGGCCTGTTCCATGGCGTCGGGCTGCCGTTCCAGCACGAAAGCGCGCCGATGCACATGCCGAACATGGTTTGGCTCTATCGCCGGCCCATCCTTGATTACTGGGCCGAGCACGAGGAGACGCTCGGGGCGATCATCACCCATGTGCTGGTGCATGAGATTGGCCATCACTTCGGCCTCTCCGACGACGACATGCACGCCATCGAGGCTAGCATTGCGTAAGGCGAGACTTTCGGGCGACGAGCATTCAGGATAGAAAGTGCAATCATTCTGGTCATTGCCGGGCCTGACCCGGCAATGCACCTCACCCGATGAACGGACCCGCGGGTCATAAGGGCGTTTACGCCCGTCTTCGGCGGGCTATGCCCCGCGGGTGATGCCAAGTGTTAAGGAAGCGATCCATGGACAAGTTCACGGTGCTGGAAGGCGTTGCCGCTCCCTTGCAGATGATCAATGTCGATACCGACATGATCATCCCCAAGCAGTACCTCAAGACCATCAAGCGCACCGGTCTCGGCAAAGGCCTGTTCTCCGAGAAGCGCTATCGCGACGACGGCAGCGAAAACCCGGATTTCGTGCTCAACAAGCCGGCCTATCGCCACGCCAAGGTGCTGGTCGCGGGCGACAATTTCGGCTGCGGCTCCTCGCGCGAGCACGCCCCCTGGGCGCTGATGGATTTCGGCATCCGCTGCGTGATCTCGACCTCGTTCGGCGACATTTTCTACAACAACTGCTTCAAGAACGGCATTCTGCCCATCAAGGTGAGCCCTGACGATTTGGAGAAGCTGTTCGACGACGCCGAGCGCGGCGCCAATGCAACGCTGACCATCGACCTCGAGAAACAGGAGATCCGCGGGCCGGACGGCGGCATCGTGCGCTTCGAAATCGATCCGCACCGCAAGCATTGCCTGCTCGAGGGGCTCGACGATATCGGCCTTACCAAGGTCAAGCAGGACAAGATCGACCGCTTCGAGGCCCAGTCCAAGGCGGAGCGACCCTGGGTTTAAGGCATGATCCCGAAGATCATGCTCGACTACTCATGTAGGCGGGATGATGGCTCGAGGAAGATTATCCCGCTCTAAACCGGTTCACGCCGTCTGCTCGCTTGCTGCGTCGCCCAGAATGTAGCGTTCGATGGCGAGCGCAAAGCCTTCCTCCTTGTTCGAGGCGGTCACACAGCTCGCCCGCCGCTTGACCTCGTCGCTCGCGTTGCCCATCGCGATCGAGAAACCCGCCCGACGGAACATTTCCAAATCGTTCTCCATGTCGCCGAGGACGGCGATCTCTTCCGCAGGGACAGCGAGCCTCCGGGACAGGCCGTCGACGAAAGTCCCTTTGCTCAGGCCCGCGGGCGTGATGTCGAGATAATAGGGCTGCGAGCGAGACACCGAAGCCCGCTCGCCCAAGCTTGCGCGCATCGCCGCCTCGCATTCCGCCAATCGGTCGAAATCGGAACTCGAGCCGACGATTTTTGCGGCATGCGCCAGATAGGGATCAAAGCTTGCGACCAGTTGCGGCTCCGCCTGGACGGTTCGTCTTTCGCGCGGAACATAGTGGGCGGAAAGGTCCCGCACGAGCCAGCTGTCTATCGTGAAAAACCAGACATCGACCGCAAAGCCATCCAACATGGCGAGGCTTTCGCGTGCCACCTGCTCGGGAACAAGATGTTGCTCGATCGCGCGCAGATCAGGAGCAACGATTGCGCCGCCGTTGAAGGCTCCCAACGGCAGCTCGAGCGACAGCGGCTCGACCAACATGCGCAGGCCAAACGGCGGCCGGCTGCTGACGATCGTGAAGGCGATGCCACGCTCGCGAAGCCTGCACACGGCACGCCTGCTTGGATCGGTCAGCCGCTTGTCCGGATCGACCAGCGTGCCGTCGACATCGGAGATGACCAGTGAAATCCTTCTCACGACTGAGCGCCGCTTGCGCCGGCGCTCAAGCCGCTTGCGCGGGTCTCCTGACCTGCCCTTGCGAGCGATAGCTTGGCTACGATCTCCTCGGCGATGGCGTGCGGGCGAGCCTCGATCGAAACCACGATTGGATTCTCCTCGCTCGAAGGCTCCTCGAGGGCCGCGAACTGACTGTCGAGCAGCGACGGAGGCATGAAATGCCCATGTCGCGTGATCATCCGCCGTGCGATCAGCTCGCGGTCGCCTTTGAGATAGACAATGCGGACATCGCTTCGGTCCCCTACCAGCACGCGGCGATAGGCGCGCTTGAGCGCCGAGCACGCAATGACGCCATGGCCGCCCTCGCGACGTGTGGCATCGATCCAAGCGGCGATTCCCTCCAGCCAGGGCCAGCGGTCCGCGTCGGTGAGCGGCAGGCCTGAATGCATCTTCTCGACGTTGGAGGCCGGGTGAAACCAATCCGCGTCCTCGTAGGTCCAGCCGAGCCGGCTCGCCAAGATGGCCGCTATGGTGCTCTTGCCTGCGCCGGAGACGCCCATGATCACGATCACGGCCGGCGCATCGCGCAACTCTGCCATCGCGTGCTCCTCAACATCCACGCATGTTCTTGTCGGAAGACCCGAAGCTGGCCCCTTTCGCGGGCCCATGCTCTTCCGCAACATGCGTTAGGAAATCGAACGCCAGCGCCGACCGTCCCGGGCCAACAGTTGATCGGCCTCGGGTGGCCCGTCGCTGCCGGCCTTGTACAGCGCGAGCCCCTTCGGTCCGGCGTTGCGCCATGCGTCGAGGAACGGCTGCACGGCGCGCCAGCCTGCCTCGATGCCATCCGCCCGTTGGAACAGGATCGCGTCCCCGATCATGCAGTCGTAGATCAGCGTTTCATAACCGGTGCTCGGCGCCGCGTCGAAATAGTCCCGATACTCAAACGTCATGCCCACGCCCGCAAGCGATATCACCGGGCCCGGCACCTTGGCATTGAACTGCAGGCTGATGCATTCCTCCGGCTGGATGCGCATCGTGAGAAAGTTCTGGCTGAGCCGGTCGACCGGGGTGTCGCGAAACATGGTGAACGGAGCGCGCTTGAAGTTGATCGCGATTTCCGTTCGCCGCGAGCCCAGCGCCTTTCCGGTGCGCAGATAGAACGGCACTCCGGCCCAGCGCCAATTGTCGATCATGAGCTTGAGGGCGACGTAGGTCTCGGTCGTGCTGTCGGGCCTGACATCGCGCGTTGCCCGATAGTCAGTAACGTCGAGATCGCCGACCCGCCCGGCGACGTATTGGGCGCGCACCGAGTTGCGCAGTGCCGTAGCCTCATCGGGCACGTTTAGGGCATCGAGAGCCTGCGCCTTCTCCGAGCGAACCGCATAAGCATCAAAACGAGCCGGCGGTTCCATGGCGATGAGGGACAAGAGCTGGAACAAATGGTTGGGCACCATGTCGCGCAACGCGCCGGTCGCATCATAGAAGCGTCCGCGCCGCCCGACCGTCAGCTGCTCCGCCACCGAAATCTGCACATGATCGATGTGGTGACGATTCCATACAGGCTCGAACAACCCATTGGCAAAGCGAAAGACCATGATGTTCTGCACGGTCTCTTTTCCAAGATAGTGGTCGATGCGATAGATCTGGTGCTCGTCCAGCACGTCGAGGAGATCACGGTTGAGCGCCTGTGCCGAGGTGAGATCGAATCCGAACGGCTTTTCGATGATGAGCCGCCGCCAGGCCCCATTTTCCTCCCGGGTGAGGCCCGATCGACCAAGCTGCCGGCCGATCGGTGCGAAGGCTGTCGGCGGCGTCGCGAGATAGAACAAACGATTGCCTTGGGTGTTGCGCGCTTCTTCGACGCGCGCGAGCACCTGCCCGAGCTTCTGGTAGGTCGCCGGATCCTCCGCGTCGCCCTCCACATAGGTGGCGCCATCGAGCAGCTTCCGCGCGATCGGCTCATCGACCTTGCTGGTGGCGAAACGGTGCAGGCTGTGCGCGAGCTCCGCCCGGAACTTATCGTCTGATCGCTCGCCGCGGGCGACCCCGACGACGGAGAACCCCGATGGCAAAAGTCCGCCCGCTGCCAGGTTATACAACGCGGGCGTGAGCAGCCGATGCGTGAGATCTCCGGAGGCGCCAAAGATGACAATGCTGCACGGATCCGCGGGCGCAGCTTCCGGAGTCGAGCGCTTCGGCATCATGGGCGACCGCCGGTCGCGGACATCTGCGGACCCCCTCAACGCAACACCCGGCCGACCGCCGCCTCCAGCTCGCGCAGGCCTTCTGCCAGATCGCCCTTGAGATGAACGCGTAATGCCCGGCGCTTGCGCTCCGCCAAGACTTCGAAGTCACCGCGGGCTTGAGCGGCCTTAATCACCCCGAAGCTTGCGGTATGGCCCGGGATCGGAAGGTCCACGCTTTCGTCCGCGGTGATCTGAAGAAAGACGCCGCTGTTCGGCCCACCCTTGTAGGCTTGCCCGGTCGAATGGAGGAACCGCGGGCCAAATTCGAGGCAGGTCGCAACATGCCGCGACTGCCGCACGGCAAGGCGCATCCGCTGCAGGATCTCGACGTGCTTATCGTCTCGCGCGATGTAGGCGAGCAGCGCCGCGTAATCGCCTTCGTGCAGGCGGCCAAAATGCGCCTTCAGCCAAGTATCGGTGCCGCCATCGGCCCCGGCCTTCCGCAGGGCCTCGGCATTGGCGGCATCGGCGTAGATCTCCACGCGACCGTCCACGGCAACCGGCGCTTCGCGCGGCAATGCCCCGGTCTGTTCGAACGCATTCGTGAGCTCGCGTGTCTTGACCTTGCTTGCTTCAACGTCGGGCTGATCGAACGGGTTGATGCTCATGAGCGCGCCCGCAACCGCGATCGCAAATTCGAAACGGAAGAATTCCTGCCCGATGTGCTCCGCTGAGCGGAGCACGATACGGGCCACCGGATGTCCGGCCGCTTCGATCGCCTCGAGCCCGCGATCGCGGTCCGCATCGACCTCGTCCTCAAGCCGCAGGTCGATGAAAAAGCGATCGGTGCCGTAAGTCTTTGGATCGGCTATCGGCTCGCCGTCGATCGGGATCAGGCCCTTGCCGCTCTTTCCGGTCGATTCAGCGATCAGCTGCTCGGCCCAGGCGCCGAAGTCGGCAAGCCGAGGCGAGCACAGCAGCGTGACCTTGTCGCGGCCGAGACGCGCGGCAAGTCCGAGCGCGAAACCGAGCTCGGCCGCAGGATTGGCGCCCGGCGGAACGTCGGGGCCACAGGAGCGCACCATCATTTGGGCAAGCTCGAGCAGCCGCGCGAGGTCGACGCCGGCCACGGCGGCCGGGACCAAGCCGAACGGCGAGAGCACCGAATAGCGGCCGCCGATGCTCGGTGCGCCCAAAAAAAGATGGCGGAAACCTTGCGCTGCCTTCGCGAGCGGGCTGCCCGGATCCGTGATGGCGACGAAGTGCCGGCCCGCGCGCTCGCGCCCGACTGCCTCGACCACGCGCGCATAGAAATAGTCCCTGAGCATGTTCGGCTCGGTGGTGCTGCCGGACTTGCTGGAAACGATGAAGAGTGTTCGGGCGATATCGATCGCGGATGCGTCGCGCTTGATCTGCTCGGGATCGGTCGAATCGAGAATTCGCAGCCTCGGCCAGCCGGCCCTGCGCGCGAATACCAGCGACAAGACTTCGGGTCCGAGGCTTGATCCACCCATGCCCAGCACGACCGCGTCGCTGAATTGCTCGCGCTTCAAGCTCTCGGCAAATTCCAGGAAATCGGGATATTGGCGCTGAGCCTCCGCGACGCTGTCGAGCCAGCCGAGCCATCGGTCCTCGTCCGCGGAGGTCCACACGGTCCGGTCACGCGCCCACAGGCGGCGCAGCATTCCTGCGACGCGCCACTCTTCCGCCACGGCCCGCACCGCGGTTTCGAGTTCGGGGCCGAGCCGCAACGTCTGCTGATCGAGCCGTCGGCCCAACACCGCGGCGCGCTTCTTGGCGAGCGCACCGAGCAATTTGTCGGCGGCATCGGCGAATAAGCGCACGCCTTCGCGGGTGAGCTTGTCGGTGACGGTATCGAGCGAGATACCGGTGCCTGCCAACTCTGCGAGCACCCGCTCTGCTTCGTCTATGCCGGCCTCGAGCGTATCGCCGAGCCTGCCGTGCTGGCGGAATGCATCCAGCGTCGCGGGCGGCATGGTATTGATGGTATCGCGGCCGATGAGCTCCTCGACATAAAGCACATCGCTGTAAGACTTGTTCTTGGTGCCGGTGCTTGCCCAGAGCAGTCGCTGCGGTCTTGCGCCTTTCGCCGCCAGGGATTGCCAGCGTCGACCGGCAAATATCCGCAAGAACTGCTGGTAGGCGAGCTTGGCATTGGCGATCGCCACCCGGCCCTTCAGCTTCTCGAGACGGCTTTTCTCGCTCGGATCGTTGGCCTGCGCGATTTTTTCGTCGAGCTTCTTGTCGACCGCGGTGTCGATCCGCGAGACGAAGAAGCTCGCCACGCTGGCAACGCGAGCCACGTCGCCGCCGTTGGCGGCGAGCGCCTCGAGGCCGCCGATATAGGCCTCCGTCACCTTTTCGTAGATGGCTCGCGCAAACAATAAGGTGATGTTGACGTTGACGCCTTCGGCGGTAAGCGCGCGTATCGCCGGCAGGCCCGCCTCCGTGGCCGGCACCTTGACCATCAGATTCTCCCGGCGAACCTCGCGCCACAAACGCCGCGCCTCCGCTATGGTGGCATCGGTTTGCATGGCGAGATACGGAGAAACTTCAATGCTGACGAAGCCGTCGGCACCTTTGCTCTCGTCATAGACGGGCCGTAGCACGTCTGCAGCCTTTTGGATGTCTTCAACCGCGAGCGCCTCATACAACTCTCCAACTGAGCAGTCGCTCTGCTGCAATCGTCTGCGTATCGAGTCGTCGTATTCGTCCGATCCATCGATCGCCTTCTCGAAGATCGATGGATTGGAGGTGACGCCATGCAGTCCGTCTTCCTGGACCAGCTTCTTAAGGCCGCCCTTGACGATGAAGCCACGCGCCAGGAAATCGAGCCACACGACCTGGCCGTGCTCTTGCAGCCCCAAAGCAGGATTCATCTGCGCTTGCTCCTCGCTAGCTGCGCCTTCGCGGCCGCCACGACCTTCTCGGGTGTAAAGCCGAATTTCGTAAGCAAATCCTTGAGCGGAGCGGATGCGCCGAAAGTATGCATCCCGATGACCGTACCATCGTGTCCTACATAGCGGTCCCAGCCGATGATCGAAGCCTGCTCGACCGCGACCCTTGCGGTCACATCCGGCGGGAGAACCGAGTCGCGATAGCTTTGCTCCTGTTGCTCGAACAGCTCCCACGACGGCATGCTTATGACGCGCGCCGCTATTCCTTCCCTGACGAGCTCCTCATAGGCCTTAATGCACAGCATGATCTCGCTACCGGTGCCGATCAGCAGCAGCTCAGGCCGTCCGCCCGGCGCGTCGGCCAGCACATAGGCCCCGCGCGCGACGCCTGCGGCGCCCGCATAGCGGCTGCGATCCAGAGTAGGGATTGCCTGGCGAGTCAGCACAAGGCAAGCGGGGTGGTGGCGGAGCCCCAAGATCACGCGCCAGGCTTCCACGACCTCATTGGCATCCGCCGGCCGCAGCGTGATGAGGCCCGGGATAGCGCGCAGCGCAACGAGTTGCTCCACCGGTTGGTGGGTGGGTCCGTCTTCACCCACGCCGATCGAATCATGCGTGAACACATAGATGACGGGCAGCTCCATCAGCGCCGCAAGCCGCATTGGCGGCTTCATGTAGTCGCTGAAGATGAGAAAAGTCGAGGCATAGGCGCGGATCTTCGATAGCGCGATTCCGTTCACCACGGCCCCCATAGCGTGCTCGCGAATCCCGAAATGCAGGTTGCGGCCGCCCGGATCGGCTGCCGACAGGTCGCCTGCGCCCTGGAAGATGAGCCGTGTCTTGGTCGACGGTGCGAGATCGGCTGCGCCGCCGATGAGCCAGGGATGTCGCTGCGCGATGGCGTTGAGCACCTTGCCGGCAGAGTCGCGTGAAGCGAGACCCTTGTCCGAGGCCGGGAACACCGGAAGGCTCGCATCCCAACCCGGGGGAAGCTCGCCGCGCTGCATGCGCTCGATCTCGTCCGCGAGCTCCGGATGTCGTCGCCGATAGCTCTCGAAACAAGCTTGCCAGGCCTCCCGAAGCTCGCGCCCGCGCCGCCCGATGCCGGCGGCGAAAATCTCCCGCACGCCCTCGGGCACGAGGAATTTGGCATCCTCTGGCCACCCATAGCTGCGCTTTGCCAAGCGGACCTCATCCTCGCCGAGCGGCTCGCCATGGGCGGCGTTCGTATCCTGCTTGTGCGGCGCCCCGTAGCCGATGTGGCTCTCGATGATGATGAGCGTTGGCCGGTCCTGGGCACGCGCGAAGCTTTGGATGCAGGAGGCGAGCCGTGCGGTGTCATTGGCATCGCTCACGCGCTGCACGACCCAGCCATAGCCCATGAACCGCGTGGCCACGTCCTCGCTGAAGGCGAGCTCGGTGTGGCCCTCGATGCTGATGCGGTTGCTGTCGTAGATCCAGCACAGGTTGGCAAGCTGGAGGTGTCCGGCGAGCGAGGCCGCCTCGCTCGCCACCCCTTCCATCATGTCGCCGTCGCTGCAGAATGTGTAGACGTTGTAGTCGAAGATGGTGAAGCCGGGCCGGTTGAAATGCCGCGCCAGCCAGCGCGCCGCGATAGCCATGCCGACACTGTTGCCGCAGCCTTGTCCAAGCGGGCCGGTCGTGGCCTCGACGCCCGAGGTCAGACGGTATTCGGGATGGCCAGGGCATTTGCTGTCGAGCTGGCGAAAGCGCTTGATGTCGTCAAGCGTGACGGAGGGTTCGTCGAGGCGCTCATACTTTGCGTTGACGGCTTTGACGCCGGTGAGGTGCAACATTGAATACAGCAACATCGAGGCGTGGCCGTTCGACAGCACGAAGCGGTCGCGATTGGGCCAGATCGGGTCCTCGGGATCGAAGCGCAGGAAACGCTGCCAGAGCGTGAAGATCACCGGCGCGAGCGCCATCGGCGTGCCGGGGTGGCCGGAATTGGCCTGCTGCACGGCATCCATCGACAGCGTGCGAATGGTGTTGATGCAAAGCTCGTCGGTCGCGGCGCCTGCTGAGTCCCCAATCGCGGGCGCCGCCGGGTCGCGGCTTTGGTCCTCTCTCCCTTCCAATACGTTCGGGTTTCCGCCCGGGGAGGGTTGCGTCATGTCGCATATCTCCACCCGCCGGCCCGCCTCGCTCGCGGCGCTGGATCGACACCTGCCATTGACGGCGCCGGCGCATTGCGTTTCCCCTTTCTCATAAGCCCCGGCAAGGGCATGACGTTCCACCCCGGAACGGTTGGCGACCCAACCACCTTGCTGCGGAACCGCAAGGTGGTAAGCGCCAAGTCGGACGTGCCGAGCTGCATCGTCAGCCGGGCTGGGCAGCCTCGATGTGGACCACTTCATACAGGCACGGGTCGATTTCCCGCGCGAGCTCGCCGAAGCGCGGCCACTTCTTGCGGAACTCCGCCGAGTGGTGCGCGGCCATCAATTTATCGGCGCTGGCCCACTGCACGTAATTCATCACGTGGCTGCCGTCCCGGCTCTTGTGCAAGGCGACCGCGACGAAGCCCGGCTGCGTCGCCATGAACCGCGAGCGCTCGATCATAAGATCAAGCACCTCTTGCTGATTATCGGGCGGAAGCTTCACGCTGGTGATCTGCGTGACAATGCCGCTGTTTTCCCTGATGTCCGGCATGATGTCCTCCTCCGCAAGGTTGACAGAAGACAACGCCGGGGCCGCAGGTCTGGTTTCCGCCGATCGGGCCGGTGGCGAGCCGGCCAGCCCAACAGGTGCTCGCGGCGCGTTCGGCACGCCGAGCCTGATGCTGTCCGGAGGACGCAACATCAGGTTCGAGGAGAGCTGGCTTAGGCGCGACGGTGCCCCAGCCGCCAACGAAAGCCTGGCCCACGATGCCGATGTAGCGTTCATTTCGTTGAGCGTGGCGGGTGCGCTCGAAAAGACTGTTGTGCCGAGCAGCGCCCTGATGGCGCGGACCAAGGTCCTTCCGCTCGTCGGCGAAGCGAGCTACGCAGCGGCGCTCATTCTCTCGAGCCTCAATTCCCCCATGGGCTTTTGCCGCGCCGCCGTGAGCCTTTATGCGGGAAAGACCGCCTGCCTGGCGGTGGGCGCAGAGGCGCAGCTCATCGCCATCGCGGCGTTCAGTATCGACACACTCATAGGCTCGGCGCAGGAGATGGCCAGTCTGGCCGACTTCATCGCGAAACGAACAAGCGGATATCCGGTCGACTCTTTGCGCGAGGTATGGATCGAGAGCGGCCGGGTATCGAAGGATCTGATCGCAAAGATTCAGGCTCACCTCGCCCGCAGCGTGATTACCGGCTACAGCGCAGTCGAGGCCGGGCGGATCGCACTCGCCAGCTACGACGCAGTTGCGGGCGTTGCGGGTGCGGTCGGCTTCGTCTTGCCCGGTGTCCATGTCGAGATTGTCGACGACGCCGGTGTCGCACTTCCCCCCGGCCAGGATGGCTGGATGCGCTGCAGAAGCGAATACTTTGCACGTGTATTCGCCGCCAACCATGCGGACCGGGCCGGTACTGCTGATGCGGCGTGGTGGCATTCTGGAGAGCGGGGTCGGCTCACCGGGGATGGTATGCTTTGCTTGAGTTGACCAGCGAGTCTTAAGCAGCCCGCGCCGCGATCGCCTCCGCGATTGCCACGGTGCGGCGCGCCATGTCGGCATGCAGGCGCTCCACCATGCGACCGTCGAGCGCAACCACGCCCTTGCCGTGGTTCTCCGGCAGGTCGAAGGCGGCGATGATCTTGCGCGCCTGCGCGACCTCCGCGGCATCAGGCGAGAAGGCCGCGTTGCACGGCTCGATCTGATTGGGATGAATGAGCGTCTTGCCGTCAAAGCCGAGGTCGCGGGCCTGTGCGCATTCGGCTGCGAACCCTTCGGCATTGCCGAGATCGTTGTAGACGCCGTCGATGATTTCGACCCCGTATGCGCGTGCTGCCGCGACGCAAGTCATGAGCCAAGACAGCATACCGGCGCGGCCGGGCACGATCTTGGTGCGGGTATCCTTGGCAAGATCGTTGGTGCCCATCACGAAGGCGGCCAGGCGATTCTCCGGGTCGCGGGCAGCCGCGGCGATCCGCTCGGCCTGCAGCATGGCGAGCGGCGTTTCCATCATGGCCCAGATGCGGATCTCGTGACTGGCCGCTATCGATACAAGTCGCTCGATCACCACGTCGAACTGCTCTGGGCTCGATATTTTCGGCAGCAGGATCGCATCAGGCTTGGCGCGGGCGATAATCTCGAGGTCATCGAGCCACCATTCGGTGTCGAGCCCGTTGATGCGCACCACCACCTCGCGCGGGGCGAACCCACCGGCCTTGACCGCACCGGCCACCTGCTCGCGGGCCGCGCTCTTGGCCTGCGGGGCAACCGAATCCTCAAGATCGAGAATGATGGCATCGGCGGCAAGCGTGCGCGCCTTCTCGATGGCGCGGGCGTTGGAACCCGGCATGTACAGCACGCTACGGCGCGGACGGATGATCATGGGAAGAGGCTCGCGGTTGGCCCGGCTCGCCAAGTCTAGCGCATGCCGGCTTTGCACCGAAGCCTGGTCCATTCGCCCTTACGCACCTTATTTGAGAAGTCCGGCCCCGAAGACGACGTCGCGCGGGAGAGCGCAACATTGCGCCGCAGGCTCGCGGCCTTTTGATCAGATTGCCTTATCGCCACAATTACTAAAGTCAATTTTACCTGATCGACTGGGGCCGGTAAGAAAGCAGACCTGCCTTCTGTCGCAATGGATTCCAATGACGACCGGGAGAGAACAATGGATGACGTGACCAAGACCCAATGCCCGTTCACTCATGTGCGCACCAACCGTGATTGGTGGCCGAACCAGCTGAATATTCAGGTTCTCCATCAGCAGTCTCCTCTGTCTGATCCGATGGGAGAGGCCTTCGACTACGCCAAAGAGTTCAAGACCCTCGACCTCAATGCTGTGATCAAGGACCTGCAGGCCCTGATGACGCAGTCGCAGGAGTGGTGGCCGGCCGACTTCGGCCACTATGGTGGCTTGATGATCCGCATGGCGTGGCACAGCGCCGGCACATACCGTATCGCCGACGGCCGCGGCGGCGCCGGCTCCGGGCAGCAGCGCTTCGCGCCGCTCAACAGCTGGCCTGACAACGCCAACCTCGACAAAGCGCGTCGGCTGTTGTGGCCGATCAAGCAAAAATACGGCCGGAAAATCTCCTGGGCCGACCTCATGGTTCTGGCCGGCAACGTCGCACTTGAGTCGATGGGCTTCAAGACGTTCGGCTTCGGCGGCGGGCGCGCCGATGTGTGGGAGCCGGAAGAGCTCTACTGGGGTCCGGAGGGGACGTGGCTGGGCGACGAGCGCTATTCAGGCGAGCGCGAGTTGCAAAATCCGCTCGGCGCCGTGCAGATGGGCCTGATCTATGTCAACCCGGCGGGCCCGAACGGTAACCCGGATCCGGTCGCGGCCGCCAAGGACATTCGTGAGACGTTCTTCCGCATGGCGATGAACGACGAGGAGACCGTCGCACTGATTGCCGGCGGCCATTCCTTCGGCAAGACCCACGGCGCCGGCGATCCCTCGCTGGTCGGCCCAGAGCCGGAAGGCGCGGCGATCGAGGATCAGGGCCTCGGCTGGAAGAGCCGGCATGGCTCGGGTCTCGGCCCTGATGCCATTACGGGTGGCCCGGAGGTCACCTGGTCGCAGACGCCGACGCAGTGGAGCAACAACTTCTTCAAGAACCTGTTCGAAAACGAATGGGAGCTGACCAAGAGCCCGGCCGGCGTGCCGCAATGGAAAGCGAAGGGCGCCGCTGCCACGATCCCGGATGCATTCGACAAATCAAAGAAGCATGTGCCGACCATGCTGACCACCGACCTATCGCTGCGCATGGACCCGGCTTATGAGAAGATCTCGCGGCGCTTCTACGAGCATCCGGATCAGTTCGCGGACGCGTTTGCCCGCGCTTGGTTCAAGCTCACGCACCGCGACATGGGGCCGATCCATCGCTACCTCGGCCCGCTGGTCCCGAAGGAGGTCCTGATTTGGCAAGACCCGATCCCGGCGGTGGATCATCCGCTCGCTAGCGAAGCAGATATCGCTGGGCTGAAGTCCAAGATCCTCGGGGCTGGCCTGTCGGTCTCGCAGCTCGTCTCCACCGCATGGGCATCGGCCGCCACGTTCCGTGGCTCCGACAAGCGCGGCGGCGCGAACGGCGCGCGCATTCGCCTTGCCCCGCAAAAGGATTGGGACGTCAACCAACCGGCGCAGCTCGCCAAAGTCCTGCAGACGCTGGAGGCGATTCAGAGGTCGTTCAACGCCTCAGCCACCGGCGGCAAGAAGATTTCGCTGGCCGATCTGATCGTGCTCGGCGGCGGAGCGGCGATCGAGAAGGCCGCGAAGGACGCGGGCCACGACGTGAAGGTGCCGTTCACGCCCGGGCGCATGGATGCCTCGCAAGAGCAGACCGATGTCCCTTCGTTCGCGCCGCTAGAGCCGACCTCCGACGGCTTCCGCAACTACCTGCGCGGCAAGCAGCTGATGGCGCCGGAGGAGCTGTTGGTCGACCGGGCGCAGCTCTTGACCCTGACCGCGCCCGAAATGACGGTCTTGGTTGGCGGCCTGCGCGTGCTCGGTGCCAATGCGGCTGGGTCGAAGCACGGCGTCTTCACCAAGGAGGTTGGCAAGCTTACCAACGACTTCTTCGTCAACCTCATCGACATGGGGACGGAGTGGCAGCCTATCGCCGGCCAAGATGGCGTGTACGAGGGGCGCGACCGCAAGACCAAGGCGGTCAAGTGGACCGGCACGCGCGTCGACCTGATCTTCGGCTCGCATTCGCAGCTGCGGGCAATCGCGGAAGTCTACGCCTCCGCCGATGCCAAGGAGAAGTTCGTGAAGGACTTCGTGGCGGCCTGGACCAAGGTGATGAACCTCGATCGCTTTGAGCTTGCGCGAAAGCCTCGCACGTCAGCATTTGCGGCGGCTGCGGCGGCGTGATCCGCAGCACAATCCTCCGGTAGCGAAAGGGCGGCCTTCTGCAGGCCGCCCTTTTTTGGCCGTCGACCACCTGAGGGTTGTGAGTGGCAGCGGCCAGTCGCAGCAGATATCCCTCATTTGAGGGGTGTCGCGACTCGGGCTCACGCTGCATGTTGGGCTGCGGATCACCCCAAATCGCACAGGCCGCATGGTGGTGCCGCCGACTTGCCGCGATGTACCACGAACTTCGGAAACGGGGCGCTAGTGCCGTTGACGCTGGATACGCTCTATTCCCTCGCGGACCGGATCGAGCGCGCGGCCGCCATTCTCCTGGATAACAGCACGGACACGGAAGCCCTCGCGCCCGAGCTGAAAGACCTCATTGTCCAGGCTCTACGCGAGTATGCCCGCCAAGCCGGCCGCGGAGGCGCCGCCCCAACTTCCAGCTGAAGCAACCGAATTGAGCTGACGCTCTCAAACAGCGTGACCAAGGCCGCTGGCGCAACCGCAAACGCTCGGGCTGACGGACGCGCCGAGGCGCCGTGCTTGCGCAGGACTATCAGCTCCGCACACCCACCAATCACCGTGTCCTAACGTCGCAATCGGTGCCGCATCAAGCCACTGCGCGTTAATTCCGACGCAGGGGCCACCAGTGCGGCTAGGGCGCTTTTGCCGAGTGCGCGGCCGCCGCTCTTGCAAGCACATCTATCGGCAACACCAAATCTGGGAGAACATCATGCGCGTGAAGCATGCATTGCTGTTGACGGCCGCGGCCTTCGCCTTGGCTGCATCGGGGTCGGTCAACGCCGCCGGTCTGAACAAAACCGGAGAAATCACGATACCGGGCGAGCCACTGACGAGCTTCGACATCAGCTTCGTCAACCAGAAGGACCAGCACTATCTTCTGGCCGACCGCAGCAACAAGTCGATCGATATCTTCGATGCCAGCGCTGACAAATACATCGGTCGTGTCGGGGGCTTCGTCGGGTTGATCAAGAATGGCGAAAAGGCGGTCAGCGACGAATCTGGGCCGAACGGTGTGGTAGTGGCGGGCGACGAGGCCTGGGCCGGCGACGGCGATAGCACCGTCAAGATCATCGACCTCAAGACCATGAAGGTGGTGGATACGATCAAGACCGGCGGCAAGACTCGCCTGGACGAGGTTGCCTACGATCCGAAGGATGAAGTCTTTATCGGCGTCAACGACGCCGAAAACCCTCCCTACGCCACGCTGATCTCGACGAAGCCGGACCACAAGGTGCTGGCCAAAGTCACTTTCGCCGACGCCAAGGATGGGGCCGAGCAGCCCGCCTACAATCCGGCGGACGGCAAATTCTACGTGGCGATCCCGCAGCTCGGGAGTGACGAGAAGAAGGGCGGGGTCGCCGTGATCGATCCCACCAGCGGCAAATTGCTGAAGACGCTGGAGGTAGACAACTGCAAGCCGAACGGACTGGCATTTGGACCGGACCAGAACTTCCTGTTGGGCTGCCAGGCAAACGGCAAGAAGGTCGGGTCGCCCATGCTTGTGGTCATGAATGCCCAAACCGGCAAGCTGGTTGCGGATATTCCCGACATCGGCGGGGCCGATATGGTCGCCTACAGCGCGAAGAACGGCCAATATTACTCCGCGTCCTCCAACTTCCAGCCGAGCCCGGTGCTAGGCGTGATCGATGCCAGGACGAACAAGTTGGTGGACAAGGTGGCGATCACCGGTGGCAGCCCGCATTCGGTCGCAGTTGACGATGCCAATGGCCACGTCCTGCTTCCGGTCGGAAAGCCGAACGGTGGCTGCGGCTGCGTGCAGGTTTATTCGCCATCGTCGCCGAGCACCGCTGTCCGATAGTCGGGCTACAGCTGCCATCCAGACCCGAGCCGCCACGTTTCGGGGCTCGGGTTGCGCGGCTGGATGCTGCGAAAGAATTGACATTAGCTTTGCAACGAAAAATTCGAGCGCTTTTGCCGCGGCATCACGCAAGCTCGATCTTGAAACAATTGCATCTCAGTCGCGTTTTCGGGCCAACAGCCTGATTGCGTTTAGGCTGACGGAATGAGCGCCGGACGGAGGCGTTTCATGAAAGTGATGGCATTGGCCGCCGCCTTGGCCCTGGCGATCCCGGCGACCGCCACGGGGCTGGCTCAGCCGGATGATTTCTACAAGGGTAAGGCCTTCACCATTGTTGTCGGATTCTCCCCTGGCGGCGGATATGACGCCTATGCGCGCGTGCTGGCCCGGCATCTGGGCGAGCACATCCCGGGCAACCCCGACGTGATTGTTGAGAACATGCCGGGCGCCGGAAGCCTGACCTCCGTGCGCTACCTGAATCTCACCGCGCCCGCGGACGGCACGGTGATGACCACCTTCAATCCGGGGCTCGTGACCCAATCGGTGCTGGAGCCGGACAAGGTGCATCTCGATTTCCGCAAATACGCCTGGATCGGCGTCGTCACCCCCGACTTTCGCGTGTGCTACGGATTTGGTCCTAAAGGCGTGCGCAGCTGGGCCGACCTCATGCAGCGCAAGCATTTTATCCTGGGTTCGACCGCCAAGGGCGCCGGCAACTACATAAATGGGGCGACGCTGCGGGACGTATTTCATGCGCCGGTGAAGCAGATACTGGGATTTCCCGGAAGTGCGGAGCAAAGGCTCGCGATCGAGCGCGGTGAGCTCGACGGCGATTGCGGATCCTTCAGCAGTATTCCGCCTGAATGGATCAAGGACGGGAAGGCCCATGTGTTCGTGCGGTTCATGCAAAAGCGGCCAGCCGACATTCCGGAAAGCGCGGCCTATATCGGCACCTTTGCCACGACCGATGAGCAGAGACAGGTCCTGAAGGTGCTCGACGCCGCCGATGAAATCGGCCGTCCTTTCATCATGTCGAACCGGGTGCCGTCGGATCGCGTCGCGATGATTCGCCAGGCATTCGACCAAACAATGAAGGACAAGGCCTTCCTGGCCGAGATGGCCAATCAGCAGCTGCCGGTCGATCCCGTCAGCGGCGAGGAGGCGCAGGCTATCGTGGCCAAGCTGATGAACGTGCCGACGGTGGTTGCCGACGAAGCCAGGAAAATCTACGACTGAAGACATCTGCGACTGAGCCGCTCGCGGCGCTAGCGATGCGCCGAGCCGCGTGGCGGCATGGCACAGTACGCAGACGCAGCATCAAACATTGACGCGCGACGTCTTAGTCTCGGGATAGCGGCTGCCGGCGACCGCGTGCGCCGGACAGGCCGCATGGCGCGGCTGCCTTGCCGCAGGACGCACCGCCGCACGGCAACCGCCGGTCGACAACACGCATCAGACTTCGCGCAGGCGCGGCGCGTGGGATGCAGATCGTCGAACCCCGGCACAAAGGGTACGATGGGATGGAGCGAGATCGAGGCGCGGGAACCGCGGATGTTTCGCCGGGTTGGGCTTGGTGGCCGATCGCAGCGCAGAAAACGGCGCCCAGCGGTCGGCACTCCTGGAGGACCCGCAGATGAAAATGATCTTGATACTTGCAGCGCTCGCGCTCGGCATTGCGGCCACGACAAGCTCCGCCGACGCCAAGGGGTGCATTACAGGCGCGGCGGCTGGTGCTGTTGCAGGCCACTATGCCGGCCATCATGCCGTTCTGGGTGCGATCGCCGGCTGCTACGCCGGGCATCACCTCGCCCAACGGCGCAAGGAGCAGCAGAACAACAGTCAGAGGCAGGAAAACAACGCCCAGCCGGAGCAGTCGCCCTCACCCGCCCACTGAGCGCAACCGCTCATGCGGCCTTCTGCTTGGCCTGGATCAGCTTGCGATTGATCAAGCCTTCGGCGATCTGCACGGCGTTGAGGGCAGCGCCCTTGCGCAGGTTGTCGGAGACGCACCAGAGCGAGATGCCGTTCTCCACCGTCGCATCCTCGCGGATGCGGCTCACATAAGTGGCATCCTCACCGACGCATTCGTAGGGCGTGGCGTAGCCGCCCGCCTCGCGCTTGTCGATCACCAGCACGCCGGGAGCCGAGCGCAGCACCTCGCGCGCTTCATCTGCAGTGATCGGCTTCTCGAACTCGATGTTGACGGCTTCCGAATGGCCGATGAACACCGGCACCCGCACGCAGGTCGCGGTGAGCTTGATCTTGGGATCGAGGATCTTCTTGGTCTCGGCCACCATCTTCCATTCCTCGCGGGTGTAGCCGTCCTCCATGAAGACGTCGATATGCGGGATGAGATTGAAGGCGATCCGCTTGGTGAACTTCTTGGACTCGATCTCGCCCAAGGTGAACACCGCCTTGGTCTGCGCGAACAATTCGTCCATCGCCTCCTTGCCGGCGCCGGAGACCGACTGATAGGTCGCAACCACCACCCGCTTGATGGTGGCGTGATCGTGCAGCGGCTTGAGCGCGACGACGAGCTGAGCGGTGGAGCAGTTGGGGTTGGCGATGATGCCCCGCTTGCGGAAATCGGTGAGCGCGTGCGCGTTCACCTCGGGGACGACGAGCGGCACGTCGGCGTCGTAGCGCCACTGCGAGGAATTGTCGATCACCACAGCGCCGGCGGCGGCGACCTTCGGGGCCCATTCCTTGGCAACCGAAGAACCCGCCGACATCAGGCAGATGTCGATGTCGGAGAAGTCGCAATGCTCGAGCGCCTTGATCTTGAGCGTCTTGTCACCGAAGGAGACCTCGGTGCCCACGCTGCGGCGCGAAGCGAGCGCCACCACTTCATCGGCCGGGAACGCCCGCTCCGCCAGAATGGCGAGCATCTCGCGCCCCACATTGCCGGTCGCGCCCACGACCGCAACCTTGTAACCCATTGTTAACTCTCCTCGATCTTTCTGCCCTGCAGACGGCAAGTCCGCCGCGATCTTTGGGGGTGCTTCTAGATCAATTTCGTGCCGGGTGGAATCCGCATCTTAGGCAGCGGCCCTCCCGGCGACGGACCGCTGCCGGGATTGCGCAACCGCCCTGCGCTTTTGCAGCGGGCGAACAGGGTGTTTCACTTGTGGACAACGGGCTGGCCCGGCTAGAGTGCCTCTCGGTCCATCAAACCATGTGGGGGTGTCATGCGTTCGAAGACCTTGGCCGTAGCTGCCGTCGGTGCGCTTTTGGGGATTGCGATGGCGGCGCCGGCAGGCGCGCAGACCGCAAGCGATCCCTATCAGCCCGGCTCCGGTCAGGGCCTCGCCAAGAAGAAAACGAAGAACCCACCGGCCCACGTGACGGTCGAGAAGCGCTCGTTCCTGGACGCCGGCACCGAGGTCAAGCCCGGGCAGCGCAAGTTCACCGACTACGTCTATCCGCCCGGCTATTCGCCCACCGCCCCGATCGACTTCACAACCGGCAATATCCGTGGGCCTCTAGTCGGCCCCTGGGACACCAGCCGCAACAATTTCTGGCCGTGGTAACGCGGCCCCTTAGCGTGCGAGCGCTGCCATCTCGCTGAGGATCGCGGCACCCATCTCGGTCGTGCCCACCACCTTGGCGCCGTCCGATTTGATGTCGGCGGTGCGCAGGCCTTTGGCGAGCGTTGCGGCGATGGCCTGGTCGATCAGATCGGCTTCGCGACCCATGCCGAAAGAATAGCGCAGCGCCATCCCGAACGACGTGATCATGGCAATCGGGTTGGCGAGCCCCTTGCCGGCGATATCGGGTGCCGACCCGTGCACCGGCTCGTACATCGCCTTGCGCTTGCCGGTCTTGGGATTGGTCTCGCCCAATGAGGCCGAGGGCAGCATGCCGAGCGAGCCGGTCAGCATGGCGGCGACATCGGACAGCATGTCGCCGAACAGATTGTCGGTGACGATCACATCGAACTGCTTGGGCCAGCGCACGAGCTGCATGCCGCCCGCATCGGCAAGCTGATGCTCGAGCGTGACGTCCTTGAACTCCCGGCTGTGCAGGGCGGTCATCACCTCGTGCCACAGCACGCCGGTCTTCATCACGTTGCGCTTCTCCATCGAGGTCACCTTGTTGCGGCGCTTGCGTGCAAGCTCGAAGGCGACGCGGCCGATGCGCTCGATCTCGTAAGTGTCGTAGACCTGGGTGTCGATGGCGCGTTTCTGGCCGTTGCCGAGATCGCTGATGGTCTTGGGCTCGCCGAAATACACCCCGCCGGTGAGCTCGCGCACGATCATGATGTCGAGGCCCTCGACCACATCGGTCTTGAGGCTCGAGGAAGCGGCAAGCGCCGGATAGCACACGGCCGGCCGCAAATTGGCGAACAGCGCTAGGTCCTTGCGGAGCCGCAGCAGCCCGGCCTCTGGCCGCACATCATAAGGGACGCCGTCCCATTTTGGCCCGCCAACCGCGCCGAAAATCACTGCATCGGCGGCATGCGCATGATCCATGGTGGCGTCGGTCACCGCCACGCCGTGGGCATCGTAACAGGAGCCGCCGACCAGCCCCTCCTCGGTCTCGAAGGCGCCCATGCCGTGGGCGTTCATCCAAACGATGAGCTTCTTCACCTCGGCCATCACCTCGAAGCCGATACCGTCGCCGGGAAGAAGCAGGAGCTTGTGGGTCGCCATATCGCCTCGCCTTGCCGTTAGGAGCCGGGCGGATTGCTAATGGGCGCCGCAGACAATGGCAAGGCGCCCGCGGCAATGCATGACTGGCTGCAACCACCGGCATTCGGTGGATGCTGGCAGCCGCAAGCGGCGCCATTACATCCTAACGTAGGGTTGATGGAGGCATCCGTGCGCATGCCCGGCGAGCGTCCCAAGGTCGTGATCGTCGGCGCCGGCTTCGGTGGGCTGGAGGCGGCAAAAGCGCTCAAAGGGGCGCCGTCCGATGTGACAGTCATTGACGAGCAGAACCATCATTGCTTCCAGCCGCTCCTTTACCAAGTCGCGACCGCGGCCTTGTCGCCGGCCGACGTGGCGTGGCCGATCCGCAGCATCTTGCGCCGGCAAGAGAATGCGACCGTGCTCATGGCCGAGGTTACCGGCATCGATACCGCCAGGAAGATCGTGCAGGCCGATTCGGTCAGCGTTCCCTATGACTATCTGGTGCTGGCGACCGGCGCGACCCATTCCTATTTCGGTCACGACGAATGGGCCGCGGTGGCGCCGGGACTTAAGCGTATTGAAGACGCAACCCGCATCCGCCGGCAGCTCCTGATTGCCTTCGAGCGGGCCGAGCTGGCGACCAACGAAACGGAACGGCGGCGCCTTTTGACCTTCGTGATCGTCGGAGCTGGTGCGACCGGCGTCGAAATGGCGGGCGCGATCGCCGAGGTCGCACGGCAGACGCTCGCCAGGGATTTCCGGCGTATCGATCCGAAAGCTTCACACATCGTGCTGATCGAAGCCGGCCCGCGAGTGCTGCCAACGTTCCCGGCTCATTTGTCGGACTATGTCCGATCGACACTGCAACAGAAGGGCGTCGAGGTGATGACGCAGACGCGCGTCACCAAGTGCGACGCGCGCGGCGTCGACCTGGAAAACGGACGCATTGAAGCCGCCACCATCATCTGGGCGGCCGGAGTGACGGCTTCGCCGGCGGCGCGCTGGCTCGGCGCCGCGCACGACCGCGCCGGACGCGTGCAGGTCGGCCCAGATCTGTCGGTGCCGCAGCACCCGGAAATCTTCGCCATCGGCGATACCGCGGCCGTCGTGGGCCAGCAGATTCCCGGCATTGCGCCAGCCGCCAAGCAGATGGGGCAATATGTCGGGCGGCTGATTACGGCGCGCATTGCGGGCGCGGCGCCAAGCGGGCCATTCCGCTATCGCCACCAGGGGGATCTCGCCACCATCGGGCGCCGCGCCGCCGTCGTGAAGCTCAACTGGCTCGAGCTGCGCGGCGTGCTCGGCTGGCTGTTCTGGAGCGTGGTCCACATCTTCTTCCTGATCGAAATCAGGGACCGCTTCATCGTGGCGTTCAATTGGCTGTGGGATTATGTGACCTTCCAGCGCGGGGCGCGCCTCATCACCCGCGTGCCGCCGCAGGAGCGCCCTTGAATCAGGCGCGCGCAACCGCCAGAGCGGCGCAGAGCCTTCCCCAGGCACGCGCCCTGTTCCGATTTCATTTTGCCGCAGAGACCTCGATCGGCTCTCGGCGTTTGTCGAACATGGATAAGGGCATCGTTCGTATGCAGATTTCCCGGTTGCTAGCTCTCGCTGCCCGTGCTCGCGCAGAGGGTGATTGGCAATTTGCCGCGCAACTTATAGATCAGGCCATGGCTTTGGCGGAGAAAGTGGAGGCCGAGTCCAAGGACGATCCAAGCTTGCGCCGATGATGCCGCAGCGGGCGCAGACCATGCACGGATCGATCAGTTGCTGGGGACCCTAGCGGCTGGAGCTGCGTGGTGCGAAAGCGCGTCGGCTGCGCAGCCAAGCGCCGGCCCCAGCCTCGTTAGCGAATCCGACATCGGAAAACGTGCTGGCGGTGCGGGGCCCTTCGGCTGATAGAAAGTGCCCTCGTGATGCTGCTCAGTCAGCATTTTCTCTCCCTCTACTGTCGGTTTCCACTATAGATGCGGCGGCAACAGACGTCGCGGAGGAGACAAGAAATGCCCAATCCGGATCTACGCGACTGGGTGGCAGAGATCGAAGCGGCGGATCAGCTCCAAAGGGTGAGCGGCGCCGAGCTGGAGGAGGAGATCGGCGGTATCGTCGATGCCTTTCAGCGGCGGACCGGCAACAAGGCGGTCTTGTTCGACGACATCCCCGGATTTCCGAGCGGGTATCGCATTCTGGCGAACATTCTCACCTCGGTGCCGCGGATCAATATCACCCTCGGCCTTCCCCCATCCGGCAGGGATATCGATCTCGTTGGGTTCTGGCGCCGCACGATGCGCGACATGAAATCCATTCCTCCGGTCACCGTCGCAAGCGGCCCGGTCCAGGAGAATAGATTTGGCGGCAACGAGCTCGATTTGCGCCACATCCCGACGCCGAAATGGCACGAAGAGGACGGCGGCTATTTCATCGGCACCGCCTGCATGGTGATCATGAAGGATCCGGATTCCGGCTGGGTCAATTACGGCGCCTATCGCATCCAGGTGCATGATCGCAACGTGGCATCCGTTCACTGCACCAAGGGCAAGCATGGCAATCTCATCATGCGCAAATATCACGAGCGCGGCGAGCCCTGCCCGGTCGCGGCGGTCGTTGGCATGCATCCGGCGCTGTTCATGGTCTCAGGCCTGGAGATTCCCTACGGCAAGAACGAGTACGATGCCGCCGGTGGCCTATTGGGCGAACCGGTGGAAGTGATCGAGGGCCCGCTCACCCGGCTGCCTATTCCGGCCAATGCTGAGATCGCGTTCGAAGGCCATGTGCATCCCAACGATCTGATCGAAGAAGGCCCCTTCGGCGAATGGTGTGGTTATTACGTGGCGGGCAAGCGCAAGGAGACGGCGCTTCGGGTCGAGACGCTCATGCATCGCAACGCCCCTATCCTGCTCGGCGCCGTTCCCGGCATCCCGCCGGACGATGATTCCTTCTATCGCGGCACCTATCGCTCCGGCGCGGTCTGGAATCAGCTCGAGGCGGCGGGCATTCCTGAAGTGAAGGGCGTATGGGCGCATCCGGCCGGCGGCAGCCGCCTATGGCTCACCGTCTCGATCAAACAGCAATATGCCGGGCATGCGAAGCAGGCGGGCCTCGTCGCTTCCCAATGTCACGCCGGCGCCTACGCGAACCGCATCGTGGTGGTGGTGGACGATGATATCGATCCCTCGAATATGGACAGGGTGATCTGGGCCATGTGCACGCGCTGCGATCCGCGGGAGGATTTCGAGATTCTCCGGGGCTGCTGGACCGGCACCTCCGATCCGATGAATTACGGCAGGGACGACAGCCGGAATTCGCGGGTGGTCATCGACGCCTGCCGGCCCTGGTCGCGACGTGAAAGCTTCCCGTCCGCGGTCGGATCGAGTGCGGCACTCGCGGCGCGCATCCGCGCCAAATGGGCGCACATCCTGCCGGCCTGAAACTCAGGACGGCTTGAGCCCGATGAAGCGCACGACCTTGGTCCATTTTTCCGTGTCGTCGGCGATGACCTTTTGAAAGTCGGCCGGTGAACCGGGCGCCGGAACATTGCCGAGCTTGGCCAGGTCGGCCGTGAATTTTGCGTCGGCCAGCGCCGCATTGATCTCTCGATTCAATTTCGCGACGACGTCCGGAGGCGTGTTCCTGGGGGCGACGATCCCATTCCACACGTCCGCTTCATAGTCGGGCAGGAACTCGGCGATCGGCGGCAGGTCAGGCAGCGCCTCCGAGCGCGCTGTCGTTGTGACAGCGAGCGCCCGCAGCCGGCCGGCCTTGATCAGCTCGACCGAGGAGGCCATGTTGTCGAACATGATCTGCACGCGCCCGGCAAGGAGATCCGCGAGCGCCGGCGGCGCCCCGTGGTAGGGCACGTGCGACATCTTTATGCCCGCCATCATCGCAAACAATTCGCCGGCAACGTGGGTTGCGCCGCCGGTCCCCGCCGAGGACATGTTGATCGCGCCGGGATTGGCCTTGGCATACGCGATGAATTCCGGAACAGTCGTCGCCGGCACGGCGCGATTTACTTCCATCACCAGTGGACTGCGGCTGATCATCGCCACCGGAGCAAGATCACGGATGAAGTCAAAATTCACATTCTCATAGACAGCGACGTTGATCGCGTTCGATATCCCGGCGAGCAACAGCGTGTAACCATCGGCAGGCGCATGCGCGACCGCGTCGGTCGCGATATTGCTCGCCGCGCCGGGCCGGTTCTCGACCACAAACGGTTGTCCGAGCCGCCCTGAGAGCCACTGCCCGATCAGCCGCGCCAGAATGTCGCTCACGCCGCCCGCCGTGTAGCCGACGAGAATGCGCACCGGGCGGGACGGATAGCTCTGCGCGCGAGCAAGAGGCGCTGCGAGCGGACTCATCAATCCGGCCAAGAGGCAAGTGGAGAACTGGCGTCGATCTTTCATGCCGGTCGCTACGGCTCGCTCTTACCCGGGTCCAGCACAACCACCGGTATCTCACGTTCTGTCTTGAGTTGGTAATCGGCGTAGGGCGGCCAAAACTCGAGCGCCTTTTTCCAAAGTCGAGCTCGTTCCTCGCCCGTCGCTGTTCTGGCCCTGGCCTTCAGCATCTTGGTCCCAACCTGCACCTCGACATCAGGGTTGGCGAGGATATTGAGATACCAGCCCGGGTGTTGGGGCGCGCCGCCCTTTGAGGCGATCACGAAATAGCTGCCGCCGTCCGTTCCGTAAAACAGCGGGAATATGAACTTGTCGCCAGACTTGCGGCCGGTGGTGGTCAGCAGCAGCGCCGGTGCGGTGATTTCACCGCGTCCCGGCACGGCTATCTTGTACATGTGCCCGTCGGTTCCACCACTGGCCAGATAGCGGTTGGCGTGTTCGACCATCCAGTCCGGCAGGTTCGGAGCGAGTTTCGCTTCGGCCATCATGGCCTCCCCTCAAAGCTTAGGGAATATAGCGCTGAGCTCCGGCGTCGGCCAATGCGCCTGCAGGGTCGATCACTCAGCCTTGAGATGAGCGGCGTGCACCACCTTCGCCCACTTCTCGGTCTCCGCGGTAATAAACCCTCCGAGCTCGGCTGGGGTCATCGGCATGGGGGCGCCGCCGAGCTCGGCGAAGCGTTGCCTGATCCGCGTATCGGCGAGCCCCGCATTGATCTCGCGGTTTAGCCGCGCGACGATCTCATCCGGCGTCGCCTTCGGGGCGCCGAGCGCATACCATGCGCTCGCCTCATAGCCGGGCACGAAGTCAGCGACGGTCGGAACCTCGGGCAGGGCTGCGGCGCGTTGCGCCGTGGTCACCGCCAGCGCGCGCAACCTGCCGGCCCTGATCTGCGCGATGGAGGAGAGCAGCGCGTCGAACATGACCTGCACCCGCCCGCCGATGAGATCGGTGAGGGCAGGCGCCGAGCCCCGATAGGGCACGTGCGTCATCTCGATGCCGGTCATGATCTTGAACAGCTCGCCCGCCATGTGCGGCGAGGTGCCGATGCCGGCCGACGCCATGTTGATGGCGCCGCGGTTCTCACGCGCGTAGGCGATGAACTCGGGCACAGTGCTGGCCGGAACCGACGGGCCGACCTCCATCACCTGCGGCACCCGCATGATGCCGGCGACCGGGGCGATGTCGCGCAGGAAGTCGAAGCTGAGCTTCTCGTAGAGCGTCGCGTTGACGGCGGCGGTGGGCGCGATGACGAGCAGCGTATAGCCGTCCGCCGCAGCGTGGGCGACTGCTTCGGTGCCCAGATTGGTTCCGGCGCCCGGCCGGTTGTCGACGATCACTCCTTGGCCGAGCCGCTCTGCCAACCACTCGCCCATGAGGCGGGCGAGGATGTCGGTCGCGCCCCCCGCCGGCGCGGGCGAGACGATATGCAGCGGCCGCGCCGGATAGGCCTGCGCACGGACGGCGATCGGTGCGGCGGCAACCGCTGCAGTCGTGGCAAGAAAGAGGAATTCGCGACGGCGCACCCTCATCGTTCGCCCGCTCCTCCTTCTCATCAGCCGAGACCCAGCCAAGCCGCACACCTCCGGGCGCCGCCCGCGAGCTGCGTGCTACCCAGGCTAACGCGTCTACGCAGAAATCTGCATCAACAAATCAACTGCCGCTGAACCAGTTGTAGCCCTGATCCTCCCAATAGCCGCCGAGATACTTGTCGGTGACCGCCATCTCCATCACGTGCTTCGGGTTCTTGAAGCCGAGCTTCGTTGGAATGCGAATCTTCATCGGGAACCCGTACTTGACCGGCAGGATCTCGCCGTCGAATTGAAAGGTCATCTGGGTCTGTGGATGCAGCGCGGTCGCCATGTCGATCGAGGTGGAATAGCCTTCGGCGCAGCGGAACCAGACATATTTTGAGCGCGTATCGGCGCCGACCCGGCGCAGGAATTCGCGAAACGGCGTGCCGGTCCATTTGCCGATCGCGCTCCAACCCTCGACGCAAATGTGGCGCGTGATCTGCGTCTCCTGCGGCAACGCGTACAGCTCATCGAGTGTCCATGACTTGGTGTTCTCGACCTTGCCGCCCACCTCGAATTCGTAGTCTTCCTTGTCGACTTCCGGCGCATCCTCCTCCGGATAGTAGGCGTTGAAGGGAAACGGCCGGGTCACCATGCTGTCCGGATAGGTCGGCGCAAGCCGGTTAGGGTCGAACAGCCAGCCCTGCACACGGTCATTGAAGTAGGAAATCTGCTGCAGGGCTCGCTCGGCTGTATCCTCGTTGACGATGTCGCATCCGGAGAGCAAAGCGAGCGCACCCATGCTGGCGCCGCCGCGTAAGAACCAACGTCGCGTCGGCTCTGGCATGAGCTTGGCGGCGTCGCGCGCCAACAGGCGTGGATCGACACCCGGGATTCGCTTGCGGATGCGGGGCATTGAGTCCTCCTCTCAGCCTCTGCCGGTGATCATGGCGCGCAGGCTTCTCGGCACCAGGAAAGCCATGATCACATGGATGGTCAGAAAGCTGACGATCGCGGTCATGGCGAGAAAGTGCACGTAGCGGGCCGCATCATAGCCGCCGAACACGAGGCTGAGCTCGCGCAGCTGCACCGGCTTCCAGATCGACAAGCCTGACAGGACGATCAGCACGGCGCAGATTATCACGCCGAGATAGAGAAGCTTCTGCACCGCGTTGTAGGCAGAAAGGTCATCGTGCGACAGCCGGCCCGACAAGGCGGCGCGCAGATCGGCCATCACCCGACGAGGCGACAGCGGCAAAAGCTTGCGGCGGAAACGGCCGGTTATGATGCCCAAGGTCACATACACGAGGCCATTCACGACCAAGAGCCACATGGCGGCGAAATGCCAGAGCAGCGCACCCGCTAGCCAATCACCCAACGTGATGGCGCGCGGGAAGCTGAACGGAAAAAGCGGCGAGGCATCGTAGATCTGCCAGCCCGAGCCGATCATCATCAGCATGGCGAACGCGTTGACCCAATGGGTGATGCGCACCCATGCCGGATGGATGATCTCCCCTTTGCCGCCCGAAGTAGGGGCCGCGTTCGGCGCGACGGGGGCCTGGGGGGCGGTGGCTTCGATCGTGCTGGTCGTCATGGCCGGGCTCTTGCAGGATTACTTATATAGGACAAAGCCAAGTGAGGCGAGGTTTCAGGTTGTCATCATGCTCGACCGCTTTTACGGAAGCTACGTCACCGAGACGGCGACGGATGCGCCGGCACGGCTTTCCGGCCTGGTCGGGGGCGGAAGGACCCGCGAAGCGTCATACTCTCGCTGCTCTGATTGAACATACGTCCAGAAAGCCTGGACATTCCCGGCGCGACACGAAGAGCCGTTCATGACCAAGACTTCCAGCGGCAACTTCTTCGAGGATTTCCGCATCGGGCAGCTCATCACCCATGCGGTACCGCGCACCATCACGGCGGGCGACGTTGCCATATACAACGGCCTGTTCGGGCCGCGCTTTGCGGTGCAATCCTCCGACGTCTTTGCGCAAAAAATCGGCTACCCGCGTTCGCCGGTCGACGACCTGCTGGTCTTTCATATCGTGTTCGGCAAGACCGTGCCCGACATTTCGCTCAACGCGGTCGCCAATCTCGGTTATGCGGGCGGGCGCTTCCTTGCCCCGGTTTATCCGGGCGACACCCTGAATGCCGTCTCCGAGATCATCGGGCTGAAGGAGAATTCGAGCCGGAAGACCGGCATCGTGTTCGTGCGCTCGACCGGCTATCGCCAGGACGGCGCCAAGGTGCTCGAATATGTTCGCTGGGTGATGGTGCGCAAGCGCGACGAAAAAGCGCCTGCTGGCGGCGACCACGTGCCGCGCCTGCCGGAGGCGCTGTTGCCGAGCATGCTGGGCGATGCCTGCCCACCGATCGATGTTGCGTCCTATGACTTCAAGCTGGCGGGCGCGCCTTACCGGTTCGCCGACTATGCGGTCGGCGAGAAGATCGATCATGTGGACGGCGTGACCGTCGAGGAGGCGGAGCACCAGACCGCGACCCGCCTTTACCAGAACACAGCGCGCATCCACTTTAACCAGTTTGCCGCCGCGCAGGACCGCTTCGGGCGCCGGCTGATCTACGGCGGCCACGTGATCTCGCTCGCCCGCGCACTCTCCTTCAACGGGCTGAACAACGCGTTTCACATCGCTGCCATCAACGGCGGGCGTCACGTCTCGCCGCTGTTTGCCGGCATGACTGTGTTCGCCTGGTCAGAGGTGTTGGCAAAAGCCGACTTGCCGGGGCGCAACGATATCGGGGCGCTGCGGCTGCGCCTGGTCGCCACCAAGGATCATCCGGCCGCCGATTTTCCGCTCAAGGAGGTCGAGGGCGACCATCCGGCGGTGCTGCTCGATCTCGATTATTGGGTGTTGCTGCCGAAGTAGCAGCACAACAATCGCTGCACCCGCGCTTCCGAGGCACCAGCCTCTGTCCGCTACCCGACTGTTGCAGTGCGGGAACGACCCGACCCCCAAAGGCGTTTGGCCCTGCGGATAGGGACGCACGCGTCGCTTTGTCTTGGAGATCGCCGATGCCGGCCGGCCGAAAGCATACCGTCCGCGCGACGGCCGGCGGTGCGTTGCTGGTCGCGCCGACCTTGCTCCTTGGCGGCTGCGCACAAGGTGTGCTCGATCCACGCGGACCGATAGCGGCAGCGCAGCGGACCCTTCTCTTCAACTCGCTCGGCATCATGCTGGCGATCGTCGTCCCAACCATGCTGGCGACGCTCGCCGTCGCATTCTGGTATCGCGCGTCCAACCCGCGCGGTCGCTACCTGCCCGACTGGGAGTATTCGGGCCGGATCGAGATGATCGTGTGGTCGATCCCCGCGATGACGGTGCTCTTGGTCGGCGGCATCGGCTGGATCAGCGCACACGAGCTTGATCCGGGGAGGCCGCTCGAGTCGCCGGCACGGCCGCTTGCTGTTCAGGTGGTCGCACTCGACTGGAAGTGGCTCTTCATCTACCCCGAGCAACAAATAGCCAGCGTCAACCAGCTCACAATTCCGGCTGCGATCCCGATCAACTTCCAGCTGACATCCTCGAGCGTGATGAACAGCTTCTTTGTGCCCCAGCTTGGGAGCCAAATTTATACCATGTCCGGCATGGTCACGCGGCTCGCGCTTCAGGCCGATGCGCCCGGCACCTTGGTGGGGCGATCGGCGCAATTCAGCGGCGATGGCTTTTCCGACATGCATTTTCTCGTCAACGCACTGCCGCCAGATCAATTCGCGAGCTGGGCGGACGGCATTCGCGGCAAGGGACCGGCGCTTGATCGGCAGGCCTATGAGGAGCTCGCCCGGCCGAGCCAGGCGGTCACGCCTTTCACCTATGGATCCGTAGCGCCGGACCTGTTCGCCAAGATCGCGACCCTCGCCATCCCTCCGGGCGGCTCACGGCCCTCACCGAACACGACGCCTTGAATGAGGAGTGCCCGTGAACCTCCTCGGTAAGCTCAGCTGGAGCGCCATTCCGATCCACGAGCCGATCGACATGATCGCATCGGGGCTCATGATCTTCGCGGTCATCGCGATCCTCATCTGGATCACGGCGCGCGGGCACTGGCCGTATCTGTGGAATGAATGGCTGACATCGGTCGATCACAAGCGGATCGGCGTGATGTATTGCGTGCTGGCGCTGGTGATGCTCCTGCGCGGCTTCACCGATGCCCTCATGATGCGCTCCCAGCAGGCGTTTGCTGCGGGAGGCTCGCACGGCTATCTGCCGCCAGAGCACTACGACCAGGTGTTCTCGGCACACGGCACCATCATGATCTTCTTCATGGCGATGCCGTTCGTCATCGGTCTCATGAATTTCGCGGTGCCGCTGCAGCTCGGGATTCGTGATGTCGCGTTTCCGACGCTCAACTCCGTGAGCCTGTGGCTCACCGCATCCGGCGTGCTCCTGACCAACATGTCACTCGTGGTCGGCGAGTTCGCGCGCACCGGCTGGCTCGCTTATCCGCCGCTCAGCGAGCTGAGATTTTCGCCCGGCGTCGGCGTCGACTACTATCTGTGGGCGCTGCAGATCTCCGGCGCCGGCTCGCTGATGACCGGCATCAATTTCACCACCACGATCCTGAAAATGCGCGCGCCCGGCATGGGATACATGCGCATGCCGGTTTTCTGCTGGACCTCGCTCGCCGCAAACCTCCTGATCGTCGCGGCCTTTCCGGTGCTGACCGCGACATTCGCAATGCTTCTGCTCGATCGCTATCTGGGATTCCATTTCTTCACCGCGGAGGGTCAGGGCAACCAGATGATGTACGTCAACCTCATCTGGGTCTGGGGTCATCCGGAGGTCTATATCCTGGTGCTCCCGGCCTTCGGCATCTTTTCCGAGGTGATCGCGACATTCTCCGGCAAGCCGCTGTTCGGCTACCGCTCGATGGTCGCCGCCACGATGGCGATCTGCATCCTCTCCTTCATCGTCTGGCTACACCACTTCTTCACTATGGGGGCAGGCGCCAACGTAAACGGCTTCTTCGGCGTGATGACGATGATCATCGCGGTGCCGACCGGCGTGAAGATCTACAACTGGCTGTTCACCATGTATGGGGGCCGTGTGCGCTTCACGGCGCCGATCCTCTGGTCGCTCGGATTCATGGTGACCTTCGTGATCGGTGGAATGACCGGTGTGCTCCTGGCCGTGCCGCCGGCCGATTTCCAGCTCCACAACAGCCTGTTTCTGATCGCGCATTTCCACAATGTGATCATTGGGGGCGTCTTCTTCGGCGCCGTGGCCGGTTACATGTACTGGTTTCCCAAGGCCTTCGGCTTCACGTTGGATGAGCGTTGGGGCAAGGCCGCGTTCTGGTGCTGGTTCATCGGCTTCTATCTCGCGTTCATGCCGCTCTATGCGCTCGGCCTCATGGGGATGACGCGCCGGATGGAACGTTACGATGTCCCGCAATGGCAACCGTGGCTGATCGTGGCGGCGATCGGGGCAGTAGTGATCCTGGCAGGGATTATTTGCCTGATCGTGCAGCTGGTCGTGTCGATTCGCACACGCGAGGAGCGCCGTGACCTGACTGGCGACCCGTGGAATGGCCGCACGCTCGAATGGTCGACGCCCTCCCCGCCGCCGCCCTGGAATTTCCCGACCCTCCCCCGCGTCACCGCAAAGGACGCCTTCTGGGTGATGAAGAATGCCCGGCAAGGGGTGCAGCCGAGAGCCTACGAACCAATCGAGATGCCGGCAAACACAGCCACCGGCTTCATCACCGCTTTTTTTGCAGTCGTGACCGGCTTCGCGCTCATTTGGCACATCTGGTGGATGGCCGGCGTCGGGCTGATCGGGGCGTTCGTGACGATCCTCGTATTCGCCTGGCGCGAGGAGAACGAGCTCGAAGTCGCGGCCGCCGAGGTCGCCCGCGTGGACCGCTCCTACCGGGCGGGGCCGGCGTGATGAGCGTTGCGGCGATGCACGGCGAAACCGCGATGCTTCCGGACACGGAAGCCGGTCCTGCGTCGCGGCGGATCATCGTCGGCTACGGGTTCTGGATATTTCTCCTCAGCGACATCGTCATGTTCTCGGCGATATTCGCCACCTACGCGGTCTTGTCGCGCGCGACGGCGGGGGGGCCCGGTGGGCCTGAGCTGTTCAATCAGGTGAGCGTCGCGATCGAAACCGGAAGTCTCCTCCTCTCGAGCTATGCGTGTGGACTGATGTCGCTGGCGATCGGGGCGGAGAGGCAAGCGCCGACCTATCTGGCGGCAGCGTTCACGTTTGCGCTCGGCGCCCTATTCCTGGGGCTCGAGCTGCGTGAATTCGCCGGAATGATCGCACGCGGCGCCACGCCCCAGCGCAGCGCTTTCTTGTCGGCCTTCTTCACCCTGGTGGGCTGTCACGGGGCGCATGTCACCGCCGGGCTGTTGTGGCTCATCATCATGATGGCGCAGGTTGCGACCAAGGGATTTTCGCCCATTGTGTGCCGCCGCCTGCTCTGCTTCAGCCTGTTCTGGCATGCACTCGATATTATTTGGGTGGGGATTTTCACCGTAGTTTATCTGATAGGAATTCGCGGATGAGCGTCATCGAGAATCAGCATGCTCCCGGCGAGCAAATCCCGATCCTCGAACGAGAAGCCGGCCGTTTTTCGGGTTTCCTGACCTATACGACCGGGCTTGTTCTCGCTGTGATCCTGACCGCAACCTCGTTCTGGGCGGCCAACACCACGCTCCTGTGGGCGCCCGGCGTGCCGCTCGGCCTTGCGGTGCTGGCCATCGCCCAGATGGGCATCCATCTGGTTTTTTTCCTGCACATCACCACCGGGCCTGACAATACCAACAACGTGCTTGCGCTCGCCTTCGGGCTCCTCATCGTCACGCTGGTGGTTGCCGGCTCGCTCTGGATCATGGCCAATCTAAACGACAACATGCTGATGCCGGACTTGATGAACCTTCAAACCCAGCCGTGACGGTCAGCCATGATCGGCGCGCAGATGCTGCACCAGCTCGCGCGCATAGGCGGGCAATGCCGAAAGGCTGCGGATGCAGATGGTGAGCTCGCGCTCGGCCCAAGGATCGGTCAGCGCCACGCGACTGATCGCCATGGTGCGCGCCACCCGACGCGCCGTGGTCTCAGGCACGATGCCGACGCCGACATGGCATTCCACCAGCCGGCAGACCGAGTCAAAGCTACGCAGCTGCACCCGCAGGCGCAGCGAGCGGCCGCCGCGCGCCGCCTTGTCGGCAAGGAAGCGCTGCAGCGCGCTCGAACGATCCAGGCCGACGAAATCGTATTGCAGCACCTGGGCAAAGGCGACCTCCGCGCGGCCGGCCAACGGATGGTCACGCGCCACCACGAGCACGAAGCGGTCCTTGCGGAACGGGTATGTCTCGAGCGCGCTTGCATCGACCGTCGCCGCCACGATGCCGAGATCCGCCACTCCTTCGGCGATGAGGCCGACGATCTCGTCGGAGAGGCGCTCCTCGAGGTCGACGCTGACCTGCGGGTGAGTGGCGAGGAACGAGCTCAACGCCTCGGGCAGAAACTCGGTCAGCGCGTTGGTGTTGGACAGGAGCCGGATCTGACCGGCCTGCCCCCCCGCATAGGCCCCGAGGTCCTCGCGCAACCGCTCGGCCTGGCGCAGGATCACGCGTGCATGCTGCAACAGTGTTCGGCCGGCGGGCGTCGGTGCAATTCCCTGTCGTCCGCGCACCAGCAGTGCAGCTCCGAGCGCTTCCTCCATGTTGCGGATGCGCGTGGAGGCGGCCGCAAGCGCCAGGTTGGCCCGCTCGGCACCCGCAGTGATGCTGCCGGCTTCGACCACGTGGCGGAACAGGCTCAAGTCGGCGAGATCGAATCGCATGGCTTATCCTTCGGATTTGGCGAAGGGAGCTTACGCCAAATAACTATTGTGGGCCAACACGACGCGACGCATATTCGCGAAATACGAAGTCGGCCGAGCAGCAGAAGGGGGGGGGCGCGAGTTGCGGCTCGCCCGCGCATTGTCTAGGTACGGGCGTCACCGAGACTGCTGACCGAGCCGCGCGCCAGTAGCGTGCCATCGCCGCGCAGCTTGCGCCGAGGCAACGCGGAAATCGCTGGAGATTCTCTGGAGGCACCTCTCATGGCGGAAACCAAGGCCCCGGTCGAACGGCCGCTGTCACCGCATCTGTCGATCTATCGTTGGCCGCTGCCGATGGCGATGTCGATCGCGCACCGGATCACCGGCGCCGGGCTTTACTTCGGCACGCTGCTGGTTGCCTGGTGGCTGATCGCGGCGGCCTCGGGTCCCAACCCTTATGCCACCATGGCGGGCTTCATGAGCTCGTTCTTCGGACGCCTGATCCTGTTCGGCTACACCTGGGCGCTCCTGCACCACATGTTGGGCGGCATTCGGCACCTGATCTGGGACACCGGGCACGGCTTCACCCAGAGCGAACGCGAATGGTTGTCGCTCGCCACGCTCGTCGGCTCGATCACCCTCACCTTGATCCTGTGGGTGCTGGGCTACTTCGCCATCATGGGAGGGACGCACTAATGGCCGTCGGCAAGATGAGCACGCCGCTCGCCCGCGTGCGCGGGCTGGGTGCTGCCCGGTCCGGCACCACGCATTTCTGGCTGCAGCGGCTGACGGCGGTCGCCAATGTGCCGCTCACCATCGCGTTCGTGGTGATCCTCGTGTCGTTGCTCGGCCGCAACCACGCGGCAGCCGCGCAGATCCTCGGCTCGCCCCTCGTCGCCATCATCATGCTTTTGTTCATCATCTCGATCACCACCCACATGCGCCTCGGCATGCAGGTGATCATCGAGGATTATGTGCACGAGGAGCCGGCCCGCATGATCCTGATCATGGCCAACATTTTCTTCAGCTTCGCGGTGGCGCTGGCTTCGGCCTACGGGATCCTCAAGCTGTCGTTCGGGGTATTCGGAGTCTGACGCATGGCCGCTCAAGGTCCAAATGGTGGAAACAACGGCGGCGCGGCCGCTCCTGCTACCAACGGCCGCGCCTATCCGATCGAGGATCACACGTTCGACGTCCTGGTGGTGGGCGCCGGCGGCTCCGGCCTGCGTGCCGTGGTCGGCTGCAGCGAGGCCGGCCTCAAGACCGCCTGCATCAGCAAGGTGTTCCCGACGCGCTCACACACGGTCGCGGCGCAAGGCGGCATCTCGGCGGCGCTCGGCAATATGGGCGAGGACGACTGGCGCTGGCACATGTACGACACCGTCAAAGGGTCCGACTGGCTCGGTGACCAGGATACGATCGAATACATGTGCCGCAGCGCGCCGGCGGCTGTGTACGAGCTTGAGCACTGGGGTGTGCCGTTCTCGCGCACTGAACAAGGCAAGATCTATCAGCGGCCGTTCGGCGGCATGACCACGCACTATGGCAAGGGCACCGCACAGCGCACCTGCGCGGCGGCCGACCGCACCGGCCATGCCATGCTGCACACCATGTACGGGCAGGCGCTCAAGCATTCAGCTGAGTTCTTCATCGAATATTTCGCTATCGACCTGATCATGGACGAGGACGGCCGCTGCCGCGGCGTGGTTGCGCTCTGCCTCGAGGACGGCTCGATCCACCGCTTCCGCGCCCACATGACGATCCTGGCGACCGGCGGCTACGGTCGCGCCTATTTCTCCTGCACCTCGGCCCACACCTGCACGGGCGACGGCAACGCCATGGTGCTGCGCGCCGGGCTGCCGCTCGAGGACATGGAATTCGTGCAGTTCCATCCGACCGGCATCTACGGCTCCGGCTGCCTGATCACCGAAGGCGCGCGCGGCGAAGGCGCTTATCTGGTCAACAGCGAGGGCGAGCGCTTCATGGAGCGCTATGCGCCCTCCGCCAAGGACCTTGCCTCGCGCGATGTGGTCTCGCGCGCCATGACCATCGAGATTCGCGAAGGCCGCGGCGTCGGCAAGCTCAAGGACCACATCTTCCTGCACCTCGACCACCTGCCAAAGGAGGTGCTGGCCGAACGGCTGCCCGGCATCTCGGAATCGGCACGCATCTTCGCCGGCGTCGATGTGACGCGCGAGCCGATCCCGATCGTTCCGACCGTGCACTACAACATGGGCGGCATCGCCACCAACTACCACGGCGAGGCGGTGATCAAGAAGGACGGCAACAACGACTTCGTGGTGCCCGGCCTGATGGCGCTCGGGGAAGCGGCCTGCGTCTCGGTGCATGGCGCCAACCGCCTCGGCTCCAACTCGCTGATCGATCTGGTGGTGTTCGGGCGTGCGGCTGCGCAACGCTGCGCCGAGCTGATCGAGCCGAATGAGAAGCACGCCGACCTGCCGAAGGATTCCGCCGATCTTGCGCTCACGCGGCTCGACCGCTTCCGCAATGCCAACGGCAAGACGCCGACCGCGCAGCTCCGCCTCAAGATGCAGCGGGTGATGCAGAGCAACTGCGCGGTGTTCCGCACCGGCGAGGTTCTGGCCGAAGGCGTCAAGCTCATCCATGACACCCATGCGGAAGTCGCCGACATCAAGGTCTCGGACCGCTCGCTGATCTGGAATTCGGACCTCATCGAGACGCTCGAATTCGACAATCTTATCGCCCAGGCGGTGGTGACGCTCAACTCGGCGCTCAACCGCACCGAAAGCCGCGGCGCACATGCGCGCGAAGACTTCCCCGAGCGCGACGACAAGAATTGGATGAAGCACACGCTCTCGTGGCTAGGTCACGACGGGAAAGTGACGATCGACTACCGACCGGTGCACACCTACACGCTCACCAACGACGTCAGCTATATCGAGCCGAAGGCGCGGGTTTACTAGATCGTCAACTGGTAGCCCGCATGAAGCGTAGCGCAATGCGGGCACATGATATCCCGGATTTCGCTACGCTCCATCCGGGCTACAACGACACGGAAAAAATCTGATGGTTCAGCTCAATCTTCCCAAGAACTCCAAGGTCACCGAAGGCAAGATCTGGGCGTATCCGACCGGCGCCAAGGACGTGCGCGAGTTCCACGTCTATCGCTGGAACCCCGACGACGGCAAGAATCCGCGGCTCGACACCTATTATGTGGACACCGGCGATTGCGGCCCGATGGTGCTCGACGCGCTGATCTGGATCAAGAACAACATCGATCCGACACTCACCTTCCGTCGCTCCTGCCGCGAGGGCGTGTGCGGCTCCTGCGCCATGAATATGGATGGGCGCAACGGGCTCGCCTGCATCAAGGACATGGGCGACATCAAGGGCACGGTGAAGATCTATCCGTTGCCGCACCAGCCGGTGGTCAAGGACCTAGTGCCGGATCTGACCAACTTCTACGCCCAATACGCTTCAATCGAGCCGTGGCTGCACACCACCTCGCCGACGCCCGAAAAGGAATGGCGGCAGAGCCACGACGACCGCCGTAAGCTCGACGGCCTCTATGAATGCATCCTCTGCGCCTGCTGCTCGACCTCCTGCCCGAGCTACTGGTGGAACAGCGAGCGTTTCCTGGGGCCGGCCGCGCTCCTGCAGGCACAGCGCTGGCTCGTCGACAGCCGCGATGAGGCAACCGGCGAGCGCCTCGACAATCTCGAGGACCCCTTCCGCCTCTACCGCTGCCACACGATCATGAACTGCGCCAACGCCTGCCCCAAGCACCTCAATCCCGCCAAGGCGATCGCCGAGATCAAGGCCAGCCTGGTGGAGCGGAAGGTTTGATGGGGCGGCGCTTGCTCGGCTTCGACCTTCTTGCTTCGACAAAATGAATCGGCCGGATCTGTACGTAGGGGGCGGGCCTTGTGCCCGCCCGCATCCGCGCGCAGGTGGCGGGCGACCACAAGGTCGCCCCTACGAACAGAAGGCGGCCCGCATTAGTTAGTAACCTTGATTGATTGGCGCGCGTCAGACGTCTGCGCCACTTTCGCTGCGGCAAGGCGGCTCCATGCGGAGCGAATTCACAGCTTCAAGTTCTTCTTCCGCTGCGCGAGCGTGCGCAGGCGCAGCGCATTGAGGCGGATGAAGCCGGCGGCATCGCGGTGGTCGTAAGCGACCGCGCCCTCCTCGAACGTCACCAGGTCCTGGTCGTAGAGCGAGTAGGGGCTCTCACGGCCCACCACCGTAACGTTGCCCTTGTAAAGCTTGAGCCGCACCGTGCCGCTCACATAGGCCTGCGACTTGTCGATCGCGGCCTGCAGCATCTCGCGCTCCGGCGAGAACCAGAAGCCGTTGTAGATCAGCTCGGCATATTTCGGCATCAGCTCGTCCTTGAGATGCATGGCACCGCGGTCGAGCGTGATCTGCTCAATGCCGCGATGCGCCGCATGCAGGATCGTGCCGCCCGGTGTCTCGTACATGCCGCGCGACTTCATGCCGACGAAGCGGTTCTCGACGAGATCGAGCCGGCCGATACCGTTCTGCCGGCCGAGCTCGTTGAGGCGGGCGAGCAGGCTTGCGGGTGAAAGCGGCGTGCCGTCCAGCGCGACCGCATCACCGCGCTCGAAGCCGACCGAAATGTAGGTTGCCTGGTCGGGGGCTTTCTCCGGGTCGAGCGTGCGCGAATAGACGTAATCGGGGACTTCCCTGGCGGGGTCTTCCAGCACCTTGCCCTCTGAGGAGGCGTGCAAAAGATTGGCGTCGACCGAAAATGGCGCTTCGCCGCGCTTGTCCTTGGCGATCGGAATCTGATGCTGCTCGGCGAACTCGATGAGCCTGGTGCGCGAGGTCAGGTCCCATTCGCGCCATGGCGCAATCACCTTCACGTCGGGCTTCAGCGCATAGTATGTGAGCTCGAAGCGCACCTGATCGTTGCCCTTGCCGGTCGCCCCGTGCGCAACCGCATCGGCCCCGACCTTCTCGGCAATCTCGATCTGCTTGCTCGCGATCAGCGGGCGGGCGATCGAGGTGCCGAGCAGATATTGGCCCTCGTAGAGCGCGTTGGCGCGGAACATCGGGAACACGTAATCGCGGACGAATTCCTCGCGCAGGTCCTCGATGAAGATGCTCTCCGCCTTGATGCCGAGCAGGAGCGCCTTGGCGCGCGCCGGCGCGAGCTCCTCGCCCTGGCCGAGATCGGCCGTGAAGGTGACGACCTCGCAGCCGTAGGTCTGCTGCAGCCATTTCAAGATGATCGAGGTATCGAGGCCGCCCGAATAGGCGAGCACCACTTTCTTCACGTCGCCTTTCGGCATTACTTCCTCTCCTCCCCGGTGACGTCCTCGTAGACTTCGACCTCGGCGCTACCGGCCAGCATGGCACGCCAGCCCTGAAGGAAGGTTCGCACCATCGGATCGCTCGCCACCTTCTGGCGATTGAGCTCGAGACCGGCATGCGCCTCGTACTCGATCTCGACCAGCAATTGGGTCGGCTCATCAACGTTGCGCAGAAAGCGAAAGCGGCGGCCGCCCAGCGCTTGGTAAAAAGGGGTGGCGCTCTTCATCAAGGCTAGAAACTGCTTGGGCTCGCCGATGACGCGAATTCTGAGCTGCAGGACGCGCTGCAGTGTTTCGTCGTCTCCCGCCATGGTGGCATCCTTCTTGGCCGTGCGGCGCCGCGATCCCGCCATCCCGATTCCGCCTTTTCTCTTTCCGGATGAACCATTGGCACGGAGAATGCGCCGCGCGCAACGGCGAGAAGCCGATAAGCCAGCAAATTGATGGATCTATTCGCCCTCGCGGGTGGTCCCGTGCGGCCCGCTCGCGGCCGCGGGCGGCGCTGTCGCTTGGCTAGGGCGGGCACCGCGAAAGGGAAGCGTCAGCAATTCGAGATGACGCTCGATCGTGCGGTCGGTGAGCCGGGTAGGCCGCCAACGATAAAGTAAGCCGTGAGCGACCCAGATGATCAGGAAATTGAACACGCCGGCGAAAACGACGTCGCTGAAGAAGTGCCCGCCGCCGGCCATGCGGATGAGTCCGATGACGCTACCGAATGCGATCGCTGCCACATAGGCGAGAGGGCGCCAGGGCGGCGGCGCCACCGCAGCCGCTGCGAGCGTCCAGAAAGCCCCGGACGGCTCGCCCGCCACGAACGAGCAATTCTCCGGGCAGTCGCCGCGCGGGTCCCACCAAGGAACGAAACGCTGGTCGCCGCCGAACTCGGTGACATCGACAGGGCGCGGGCGGCCCCAATGGTCCTTCATGATCAAATTGGTGAGGACACCGGGCCCGAGCAGGAGCGTATAGACCATAAGGATCGCAGCGCGAGCCGGAAACCGCATCGGCCGCCGCGGCAAAATGATCTTGATGGCAAGCGCAATCACGGCCGGCGCCACCGTGAAGGTCACGATCAGACGGCCCAAATCCCTGAGGCGGTTAAGAACCGTATCCAGGCCACCGGTATCGAGGCGCAGCCAAAACCCCAGGCCGGTCGGATCGCGGCTTGGATCGACGAACGGCTGCTCCAACAGTATGTCGAGCTTGGGGTAGAGGCCGAACACAATGCCGACCGCCGCGGCAATCGCCAGCGCGATCAGAAGCCCGGTCCGGGTCATTGTGGCCTTCCTGGATAAGCAGCCGTCGACCGCGCCCTCACTGCGGCGCGCGGTCGCTGTGGCAGGCACTCCCACCCAGGCCGGAGGGGAGGAAATCGCCGCACGGCCCGCAGCCGGCGAGAGCGCCGCCTATGGCCAGGAGGGTCATGAGAGCGGTCAGGCGGCGAAGCGCACGTGGCAAAGCTCGAACCTCCCCCCGCCGCACAGTTCGGCCGGCCGTTTCTTGCGTCACCGGCGGCGCCATTTCGTTTCCCCCATGCGGCCTCTATAGCATATCGGCCGATCCGCCATAGGGTATTCCCGGATTGGTGTTGTGTGGGAGCTTCACTCGTCCGTCATCGCCATGGCGCGCAGCGCCAGCCGCTCGCGCGCGGAGAGCTTCTCGGTCGCGCTCTTGAGCTGTCCGCACGCCGCCAGGATGTCGCGTCCGCGCGGCGTCCGCACTGGCGACGCATAGCCGGCCGCAAACACCACCTCAGAGAATCTCTCGATCTGCTCCCAGTCCGAGCACTGGTAGCGGCTGCCGGGCCACGGATTGAACGGAATGAGATTGATCTTGGCCGGAATCTTGCGGATGAGCTGCACCAGCGCGTGCGCATCGGCGATCGAATCGTTGATACCCTTGAGCATCACATATTCGAAGGTGATGCGCTTGGAGTTGGAGAGCCCCGGATAAGCGCGGCAGGCCTCGAGCAAAGCGCCGATCGGGTATTTCCGGTTGAGCGGGACCAGCTCGTTGCGCAGCGCGTCTGTCACCGCATGCAGCGAGATCGCCAGCATGCTGCCGATCTCTTGCCCGGCACGCGCAATGTTGGGAACGACCCCGGAGGTCGAGAGCGTGATGCGCCGCTTGGAGATTCCCAATCCCTCGGCGTCGGCGGCAACCAACAGCGCATCCCGCACGGCCTCGAAATTGTAAAGTGGCTCGCCCATGCCCATCATCACGATGTTGGTGACGAGGCGGCGCCCCCCGGACGGCTCGTTCGCGCCCCAATCGCCGAGGGCGTCGCGCGCCACCATGATCTGGCCGACGATCTCGCCGGGGGTGAGGTTGCGCACCAGGCGCTGTGTGCCTGTGTGGCAGAACGAGCAATTGAGCGTGCAGCCGACCTGGCTCGAGAGGCAAAGCGTGCCGCGGTCGGTGTCCGGAATATAGACGCACTCGACCTCGTGCGGGGCGGCGCCCGCATGCTCGCCGGCGAGGCGCAAGAGCCACTTGCGCGTGCCGTCCTGGGAAATCTGCTCGGCCACAACTTCGGGCCGCGCCAGGGTAAACCGCGCCGCCAGCTCGGCGCGCAGCTCCTTCGAGATGTTGGACATCGCCCCGAAGTCGTCCGCCCCGCGCACATAGAGCCAGCTCCAGATCTGCTGCGTCCGCATTTTGCGCTTCTCGGGGGCCACCCCGATCTCGGCGAGTGCCGCCATGAGCTGTGCCCGCGACAGACCAACCAGGGACGGCCGCGCCGGCGGCACGTAGCGCTCGAGCGGCACCTTCTCGATGCCTTCGGCGGATGCGGCTGAAATAGCGGGCATGGTCTTGATCATTCAAGGTCAGGGTTTGCGGCGTTCTAGCATAGAAGGTGGTGGGCACGACCCCACCTTGCCAGCCAAGGAGCGAAAGCGCATCTTCCGGCCCGCGTCCTCGGGCGCGGTCCCGGGGACGCCCGCCGATCTCACCTCATCAAAGGCGACTTACCCAAAAATTCCGGGAGGAAATCCGATGCGTGTGCGTGCCTCGCTATTGAGCCTTTGCCTGTTCGCCGCCGCCACCGACGTGGCACTGGCTGCGGGCCCCTATGCGTTCGTCACCGGCCGGCGCGATCCGCGTATCTACGCGATCGACCTCAGCGCGGCCCTGAAGGCGGCCAACAACAATACCGACAAGGCCATCATCAGCCGCAACCTCGTCGGCCCGCGTCGGCTCGACGGCGTGCTGCTGGGCGATCCGGCCAACATCGTGCTGAGCCAGGACGGCAAGACCGCCTTTGTGATGAATCATCATGGGCAGGTGTCCAACTCGGAATTCCTGCAGCATGGCGGCCGCGCCAGCGTCTCGATCATGGACGTGAAGAAGATGCTGGAGAAGTCGTCGGACAACACCGACAAGGCGGTCGAGAAGGTGATCGACGGCGGCTGGTTCGGTGGCGTTGGCGTGCTCGCCCTCGGCAATCCCGACCTGCTGATCACCAGCGCATCCGAAGGATGGATGTCGGAGGACGGCTCGAACCGCATCACCTTCCTGGATCCCAAAACCGGCGCGTTTGTCGGCCAGATCCAGATGGCCATGAAGGATACGCACCAGCTCAGGACCGGCTGCCCGGATATCGAGGTGCCGTGGCACAACAACCCGGCGCCCGTCAACGTCCACCTCGCGCCATCGAAGGACTTCGGCTGCTGGCCCGATCCGGAATCGCTCGCGATCGGCAAAGGCAGCGACGGCAAGCAATATCTGTTCGCCGGTGATGCCGGCACCGAGGACGTCGCGGTGATGGATCTCGGCCGCGCGCTCAAAGGCGAACCGGTGGTCGAGATCGCGCCGCGCATTCCGGTCCAGTCCGGTCCGTTCGGCATCGCCGCCAGCCCGAACGGCAAATACATCGCGGTCACCTCGCGCGAGACCAACCTGGAAGACGACAACGAAGGCAACACGATCTCGATCATCGACGTCGACTTGGCCCGCCAAGGGAAGCCCGGCGCAGAAGCCGCACGTGTGCAGGTCGGCAGCGATGACCCCAAAGGCCACACCCGGCCATTCGCGGTTGCCTGGACGCCCGATGGCAAGCAGATCGTGGTCGCGAACTTCCTGACCAACAACCTGTCCGTTGTCGACCTCGAGAAGGCCCTCGCCAAGGAACCGGGGGCCGAAGTGGCTCGCATTCCGCTGACCCGCAACGACGGCCAGCCGGCGCGGCCGAAGGGCCTCGCGCTCACCGGCGACGGGCACTATGCGGTGGTGGCCGGCGGCGCCAACAGCATCAAGAAATCCGCAACCGACCTGACCGGCACCGCCTTCGCGGTCGATCTGCAAAAGAAGGCGCAAGCCGCGACCGTGACCGGCGTCGGCATCGACCCCTACGGGGTCGCGGTGCTGGACAAGAAATAAGCGCTACCGCCGCCCGCGGGCGGTTTGTAGGGGCGGCCCTTGTGGCCGCCCTCTTCTCTTGTTCTCTTCTCTTGTTCTGTGCGGTCCTCGGGGCCCACAAGGGGCGCCCCAGGGGCGCCCCTACGAGAGCAATGCTGCCCGGCTATCGCAGCTCTTTCAGCAGCGCCTGCGCGGCCGCAGGTGCCCGCACCTTGGCGCCCGAGATCATGTAGATGAACACATCGCGCTTGTGCTTGCCGGCCGGCGCCGGAGCGAGCGTCGACAGGTCGGCCGGAACGCCGCCGGCTTCCCATGCGTGAGCACGTTTCCCCCACGTCTTGAGATCGGCCGCCGCATAACCGGTTTCGATCTCCTCGGCGGTCCGCTGCAGGCGCAAATAGAGAAAATCCGCCGTCACATCGGCGATCAATGGATGTTTCTCTGAATCGACCAGCACGATCGACACGCCGAACTTGCGCATCAGCGCGACGAATTCACCCGAGCAGAAGCTCTGATGCCGCACCTCCACCGCATGGCGGATAACATGGCCTTCGAACTTATGCGGCAGCAGACTCAAGAAGGCCGCGAGATCATCAGGCGCGAAAGCCTTGGTGGGAGGCAATTGCCACAGGATCGGTCCGAGCTTCGACTTGAGCTCCAGGACGCCACTGCCGAGGAAGCGCTCGACAGACGGTCCGGCTTCGGCGAGCACGGCACGATGGGTCGTGAAGCGCGGCCCCTTGAGCGAGAAGATGAAATCGTCCGGCGTCTGTTCGGCCCAGCGCCGAAAGCTCTCGGGCTTCTGGCTGCCGTAGAACGTGCCGTTGATCTCGATCGTGGTGAGCGCCCGGCTCGCGTGCTCAAGCTCACGCGCTTGCGGCAATCCGGGCGGGTAGAACGTGCCGCGCCAGGGCTTGAACACCCAGCCGCCGATGCCGACCCGGATCATGCGCCTGCAAATCGAGCCGCTATTTGCATTCTTGGGCCGCGCGGTCGATCGCCTGGGCCAGGCCCTTGAGCGAATATTGGTCGATCGACTCGGTGCCGTGACCGGAGACCCCTTTGACGGTCAGGTCCGTACCCTTGCGCATGGCGTCGACCATGCGGGCTTCCTCGGCTACGTTCTTGATCCAGGCGCCGTCGTTGAGCGTGTACATGGCGAACTTGTCGGCCCCGATCTCGGCGGTCGCATCGCTCGACGGCTTGAACGGATAGCCGATGATCACCGAGACCTCATTGTGCACATTTTCGCTCGGCCGATCGGAGACAAACAAATAGGCCTGATCGCGCTTGCGCCCGGCGGGGTTGGTCTGCGCCGACTTCGGCTTGGCGATCGAGAAGCACACCTTGTGACCGCCCGGAGTAGCCCAATACGCGCCCCAATCACCGTACTGGCCGAGCAGGGTCGGCTGCGCTTCGCCCGCCGAGGCAGAGGCGCTCGCGGCTGGCGCGGCGGAGGGAGCCGGCCTGTTCGCAGGGGGCTTGCTGACGGCTGGGGCTCCGGTTGCCGCCGGCGCCTGCGCCTGGGCCACGCCGTACAATGCAAAGCCCGCACCCAAAGCCAGTCCAATGAAAATACCGCGTGAGCGAATCATGAGCGTTGTTCCTTCCCCCTTCCCCGCGGCCGGGTACTCCATCTGAAGGCCATGGAATCCTTATGAATTCGGCAATGTGAAGGCGGCCATTGGCGGCCGCCTCGGTACGCGGAACCGTTACACTTTACCTTTTTTCTGTGCCGCTGTGGACGCGTCGATTTGCGCGCGCGCTAAACTGTGAGAAACATGAGAGGCGGTAGACAGATCAGTACGGTTGCACGCGTGAAGGCCATCCTCTGCACCCGACTTGGCGGACCCGACGATCTCGAGCTTGCGGACTTGCCCGTGCCGGTCGCCGCCGACGGCGAGGCGGTCGTCGCCATTAAGGCCGTCGGGCTCAATTTCTACGATACACTGATCATTGCCGGCAGATACCAGACCAAGCCGTCGCTGCCGTTCTCACCGGGCGGAGAATTTGCCGGCATCGTCGAGAGCATCGGCGCGGGCGTGATAGATTTTTCGCCTGGCGATCGAGTGCTCGGCTACACAAGCTTCGGCGGCGCGCGCCAATATGCCGCGGTGCCCGTCGACAAGCTGTTCCCAATTCCGTCCGATCTTGATTTCGATCGTGCTGCCGGCCTCAACATCACCTACGGGACGACTTACCACGCGCTCCAGGACCGCGCGGCGCTTGCGGCCGGCGAGACGCTCGCGGTGCTCGGCGCTTCCGGCGGAGTTGGCATCGCGGCCGTCGAGCTCGGCAAGCGCATGGGTGCGCGGGTCATTGCCTGCGCGTCGAGTGACGACAAGCTCGCCTTTGCGCGCCAGCATGGCGCCGATGTGCTCGTGAACTATGCCAAGAACGATCTCCGCGAGGCTTTGAAGGAGGCCGGCGGTGAACATGGCATCGACGTGATCTATGATCCGGTCGGCGGGGATGCGACCGAGGCAGCCATCCGCGCCATCGCCTGGGAGGGCCGTTTCCTGGTGATCGGCTTCGCCTCCGGTGAGATCCCCAAGCTGCCGCTCAATCTGACCCTGCTCAAAGGCTGCAACGTGCTGGGGGTCAACTGGGGCGCCTTCGTGCGCGATCGGCCGCAAGCGTATCGGAAAGGCCTCGGTGAGCTCACCCGTTGGGCGGCGGAGGGCAAGCTCGCCTGCCACATCCACGCCGCCTATCCGCTCGCCGAGGTCGCGCAAGCCCTGAAGGAGATCGCCGGTCGCAAGGCCATGGGCAAGGTGATCCTGCATCCGTGAGGCATACGGGTGGTCCTGCGAAAGCCGGAACCCATAGTCCGTGCTCTCTCAAAATGCGCGGCCGTATGGAAGCCTGCTTTCGCAGGCACGACCCAGTGGCTCAAATCAAGACGCCAACCTGTCCATCGCTTCGGCGAGCTCGATGTCAAGCTCCGTCACGCCGCCCGCATCGTGCGTCGAGAGCGTGACGTCGACCCTCTTGTAGACGTTGAACCACTCCGGGTGATGGTCGAGCTTCTCGGCGGCGAGCGCGGCGCGTGTCATGAAGCCGAACGCCTCGTTGAAATCGCGAAACGTGAACTTCTTGGTGATCGCATCGCGATCCTTGAGCTCGCTCCAGCCGGGAAGCCGCGCCAGCGCCGCCTTGCGGGCATCGCCGGTCAATTTTTGCGCCATGGGTCCTCCTCGCTGTCAGCCGGCGCGGGTCATGCCCCCTACGATTTAGGCCCGCGATATCTGCACGATATCTACTCGCCAAGATGATCGGCTGCCACTACCTAAGGCATTATAGCGCGACCTAAGGCAATATGGCGCGCCCTGCGAGGTTGCCATGCGTTGGTCCCTGAATATCGGCACGGTCGCCGGCACGGCGGTCCGCATCCATATTACCTTCCTCTTGTTTCTGGTCTGGCTCTTCGCCGCCGATTATGCGTCGGGCGGCCCCAACGAGGCCTGGACCGGGCTCATCTTCATGGTGGCCCTGTTCGCCTGCGTGCTCGCGCACGAATTCGGGCACATTTTTACCGCTCGCGCCTTCGGGGTGGCGACCCCGGACGTGACCCTTTTGCCGATCGGCGGTGTGGCACGTCTGGAGCGTATCCCCGAGGAGCCGCGCCAGGAATTCCTGATCGCGATCGCGGGGCCGGCCGTCAATGTGGTCATTGCGCTCGCACTCCGGTGGCTCGCCGGCGCACATCTCGATCCGAACGAACTCGCGAGTGTCGACAATGCGCATATCTCGATGATCGATCGGCTGGCGGTGGTCAATCTGTTCCTCGCCGTGTTCAATATGATCCCCGCGTTCCCGATGGATGGCGGCCGCGTGCTGCGTGCGCTTCTGGCCACCCGCATGGGCCATACGCGGGCGACCGAGATCGCGGCCGCGGTCGGGCAGGCCGCCGCCTTCCTGCTCGGCTTCGCCGGATTGTTCTTCAATCCGCTGCTGATCTTCATTGCGGTGTTCGTCTATCTGGCGGCTTCCTCGGAGGCCCACATGGTGGCGCTCAAGGAAATGTCGCATGGCGTGCCGGTCACGAACGCAATGATGACGCAGCTCGCCAGATTGACGCCGGACGCACATGTGGATGAGGCGGTGGAGACGCTCCTGCGCACCAGCCAGAGCGAATTCCCCGTGGTCGATGCGGTCGGCAAGCCGGTCGGCCTGCTCGCTCGCGGCGACCTGATCCGCGCCGTCCGGCAGGTGGGCCCGCACGCCCGCGTGGCCGAAGTGATGAACCCCAAGGTGCCGAGTGTCGGCTATCGCCGCTGTCTCGAAGATGCGCTGCGCCTGCTGCAGGAGAAGTCCGCGCCGGCGGTCGCGGTGACGGATGCGGACGGTCGCCTCATTGGACTCGTCACATCGGAAACCATCGGCGAGATGATGATGCTACGCGAGTCGCTGCCCAAGGACGTGACCTGGGGTCCCTGGAGCCGCCCCACTGGAGCGTAGCAGCTACGCCGATTTGCGCATCGGTTCGAGCGCCGGCGGCTCCTTCGGGCCGCGTTCGCGATCCTTGCGGGCTTGCGAGTAGAACGAGGCATTCTGCTGGCCGCGCAGCGCTTCCCGGGTGAACTCGACCAAGTGGTAGCCGATGAAGGCGATGCCGAGCACCGCATCGTATTGCTTGTGCTTGAAGGCGTGGCGCGCCGCCCGCAGGAACGGTCGCCGGTAGTCCGAAAGAATGATCAGATAGATCAGGACCCGGAACGCCAGTACTGCAGCGCCGCTCAGGTTCGCCCAGGTCAGCTTGCCGCGCGCCGGCGCAAGCTTGCGGTTTACGTAAGTGCGCTCTACTTGCTGCGCGAAGCGATCGAACAGCCGCTCCGGATCATTCGCATAGGCGATCGAGCGCCTCCACATCGCCACCACTTCGTCATACGGGCGCAGGAACCGCACATTGCTCTCGCGGTCGGCATCCTCGACGAGGCGCTGCTCGCGCGCGAGCCGATCCCAGAGGGGAGTCTTCGGAAGCGCTTGCAACAAATTGATGGTCAGCATCGGGATCTTCGATAGATCGATGAAATCCCTGAGCCGGGCCTCCGTGTCATCGGAGTCCGTGTCGAGTCCGAGGATGATGCCGGAAGTGACCTCCAGTCCAAAGTCGTTCAGCGTCTTGATGGATTCCATCATCGGGATGGAAACGTTCTGCTCCTTGCGCATGGCCTTGAGTGCATCGGCTTCCGGGGTCTCGATACCGACGAACACGCCGACGAACTGCGCCTCGCGCATCAGCTCGAGCACGTCGGTCTGCTTGGCGATGTTGAGGGTCGCCTCGCAGGCGAACAGCATCGGATAGTCGTTCCGCTTCTGCCACTCGACCAGATGCGGCAGCATCTCGCGCGTCGCCTTCTTGTTGCCGATGAAGTTGTCGTCGACGAAGTAGACGGTTGTGGGGTGCGCGCCTTGGGCCCGCATCGCATCGAGCTCGGTGATGATCTGCTGCGGCGTCTTGAGCCGCGGCTGGCGGCCGTAGAGCCCCGGGATATCGCAAAATTCGCAGCGGTAAGGACAGCCGCTCGAGAACTGCAGGGTGCTCAACAAATAGCTCTTGAGCGGGATCAGGTGATAGGCGGGTATCGGGAAATCGGAAAGCGGCAGCCGCTGCTCGGTCTTGAAGCACATCTGTGCCGCGGGCGCCTCGATGCTGGCGTCAAGCTGCGCGATCAGGGCGTCGGTGCCGTCACCGAGCTCTCCCAGGTGCAGGTAGTCGACCTCCGGGTACATTTCGGGCGAGGCGGAGGCGGAAGGCCCGCCCAGGACCGAGACCCTGCCGACTGCCTTGGCGCGCGCCGCGATGTCGTGCACCTGCGGGGCCTGGACGTGCATTCCGCTCATCATTACCACGTCGGCCCAGGCGAGCTCGGCGGCAGTCGCGCGGCGGATGTTCTCGTCGATGAAGCGGACCTCCCAGCTGTCCGGCATGTAGGCGGCAACCAACAGCAGGCCCTGCGGCGGCATGAATGCCTTGACCCCACGCATCAGCCGATAAGCGTGGTTGAACGTGCCAAAAGCAGGGGTATAGCGCGGGAACACGCAGAGAACCCGACGCTTGTTACGGACTTCGATCGAGCAGCGCACAGGACCTCACAAATTGTAACGGCTTGGCCCATGGTCGCCTCGCGGGGCCCGCCTGGCAAGAGGTTAAGTGTTTGGCGCCGCTAAAGTGTAAGTCATATAGGCGACGTCACATTGCGCCTTTATGCACGGTCGCTATATAGGGGGCGAATCGCGGGCCCGAGGGGCCCGCAATTGGTTTTCGGCCCCATTTCTGGCCTGAAACGCCTCAGCTCCAGAACGAGCACAGCAAGGAGAATCCAGAGCGGATTCCGATGCGACCTCTTCGGAAGGCACTTTGGCCCATCAAATCATGAAGCTTCGCAACGTTGCCATCATCGCGCATGTCGACCACGGCAAGACCACGCTGGTCGATCAGCTCCTGCGCCAGAGCGGCGCCTTCCGCGCCAATCAGCAGGTGATGGAGCGGGCGCTCGATTCGAACGATCTGGAGCGCGAGCGCGGCATCACTATCCTGGCGAAATGCACCTCGGTGCAATGGGGCGAGACGCGCATCAACATCGTCGACACGCCCGGCCATGCCGATTTCGGCGGCGAGGTCGAGCGCATCCTCAGCATGGTCGACGGCGTCGTCGTGCTGGTGGACGCGGCCGAAGGGCCGATGCCGCAGACGAAGTTCGTCGTCTCGAAAGCGCTTCGCCAGGGTTTGCGGCCGATCGTCGTCATCAACAAGGTGGACCGGGCCGACGCGCGCGTCCATCAGGTGCATGACGAGATCGAAGATCGGCACCATGCCGGCATCCTTGGGCCCGGCAGGATCGGTTGCCATCCAGCCCTGTTTGGCGGAACCGTAGAGGATCGGGAAATCGAGCTGTTCCTCGGTGGCATCGAGAGCGGCGAACAGGTCGAACACCTCGTTGGCAACTTCCGT
>DATGLV010000033.1:0-120077 GCA_035293945.1 Xanthobacteraceae bacterium
CAACCTCATGGCCGGGCAACCAAGTGCACCAGAGGATTAGGCGGCCATACTGCTCCCGGCGGAACCCCGCAGCCACGATACCGTGTTCATGGTCCGTGTGCAGCGCCGGTTTCGGAGCTGGGGGCTCATGGTGAGGAGCGCGGGCCACTTCGCCCGCGCGTCTCGAACCATGGCCACAGGCCATCGGGTGGGTCCGTCTTTCGAGACGCCGTGCGTCGAATGGCGCACGGCCTCTCAAAATGAAGCGCTACGCGCCCTCGATCTTGGAGAAGTCGGCGACAGCGCGGGTGGCGACGCGAATTTCGTTAAGGAGCCGCAAACGATTCTCGCGCAAGGGCTTGTCGTCGACGTTGACGGTGACCTTGTCGAAGAAGGCATCGACATGGGGTCGCAGCTTCGCCATGGCCGACATGGCGGCGGCGAAATCCTCCCGCGCAACCGCGCTGCCGGCCTCTTGCCCGGCCGCATCGATCGCCTTGGCGAGATCCCATTCCTCTTGCTGGCGATAGAATTGCGGATCCGGCTTGCCGACGTAATCGCGCGCGTCCTTCTTCTCCTCGATGCGGATGATGCTGGCGGCGCGCTTGTAGCCGGCGAGCAAATTCTTGCCGTCATCGGTTTCGAGGAATTTGCCCAGCGCGTCGACGCGGCGAACGATCAGCACCAGATCGTCCTGGCCTTCGAGCGCAAACACGGCATCGACCAGATCGTGCCGCGCGCCCTGCTCGCGCAGCTGCACCTTGAGGCGGTCGGCAAAGAAGGCGAGAAGGTCTAACGAATCGGAACGAATAAAGCGGACAACATCTAGTTGCTCAGACGCGAGAGGATCAGCGCGTCCTGGGAACTTCCTATTGAAGCTGCGCTCAAACTCATCTTGGGAGAATTTTGCCAAGCTGAGAATCCTGCCTCCAACCAGAAGAGCGTCGTGTGTCGCGCGTTCCGCGGCAGGGGGCGACATGCCTTCATCTTCAAACACCTCCCGAATTTCTTTGGCGAATGATTCGTTTCGTGTGAGATCATAGAGATCGAAGTTGTTATCCAAGATTGATGTTATGCCTCTTTTCTCATTAGCAACGACCTCAAACAGGAGACCAGCGTGATTGGAAAACATCCCATCACTGTCGAGAAAGCGAATTTGAACGGGGCAACGCTCGCGTAAGTGTTCAATGCCTTTCCAATTTATTTCGTCACCCGATTGTGTCTCCAAATAATGCAGTGGATATCGGCCGCTACGAGAAAGCAAAGACCTGAACAATTGCTCCAAAACTCTCACAATTCCCAAGCGTATATTGTTTGCCAGTATTAATCTGATCACCCCCAACGCCGCCCTTCGCAGCGCATAAGGATCCTTCGATCCGGTCGGCTTCTCGTCGATCGCCCAGAACCCCACCAGCGTGTCGAGCTTGTCGGCAAGCGCGACCGCGACCGAAACCGGATCGGCCGGCACCAGATCATCCGGCCCCTTCGGCTTGTAGTGATCCTCGCACGCATGGGCGACGGCTTCGTCCTCGCCCTGCGCCTCGGCGTAGTATTTTCCCATCAGGCCTTGCAGCTCGGGGAATTCGCCGACTACCTCGGTCAAGAGATCGGCCTTGGCGAGGCGCGCCGCGCGCTCGGCCTTGCGGCGATCGGCGCCCACGATGGCCGCGAGCTCACCCGCCAAAGCCTCGATCCGCGCGATGCGCGCAGCCTGTGTGCCGAGCTTCTCGTGGAACACGATGTGCTCGAACTTCGGCAGCCGCTCTTCCAAAGGCGTCTTCAGATCGGTCTCGTAGAAGAACTTCGCGTCGGAGAGGCGCGCCCGGATCACGCGCTCATTGCCGGCCACGATGGCCTTGCCGCCGTCCTCGGCCTCGGTATTGGCCACCAGGATGAATTTGTTGACGAGCTTGGAGGTCTGCGCGTCGCGCAGCACGAAGCATTTCTGGTTGACCCGAATGGTGGTGCGGATCACTTCCGGCGGGATCGAGAGGAATTCCGCATCGAACGAGCCCATCAGAACGACCGGCCATTCGGTCAGGCCGGCGACTTCCGCAAGCAGCGTCGCATCCTCGACCAGCTCGTAGCCTTGCGCGAAGCCGAGGTTCCGGGAGTCATGAAGGATAATGTCGGCGCGCCTCGCCGGATCGAGCACCACCTTGGCTTTTTCGAGCTTGGCCACATAGTCGTCGAAGCGCTTCACCCGGAACGGCGCCGGCGCCAGGAACCGGTGACCGCGGGTTTCATCGCCGGCCGCCAATCCGTCGACCGCAAACTTCACGATGTCGGGCTCCTCGGTCTCCGGTCCAAAGGTCGCGACAATCGAATGCAGCGGGCGGACCCAGGTGAGACGGCCGTCGCCCCAGCGCATGGATTTGGGCCACGGAAAGCTCTTGATCACCTCCGGCACAATCTCGGCAATGACCTCGATTGCGTCCCGGCCCGCCTTCTCGATCACCGCGACGTAGAAGTCGCCTTTCTTGGCGTCCTTCTCGATCCTGGCCTGATCGATCGAGGCAAGACCCGCGGCTTTGAGGAAGCCTTTGATCGCGCCCTCCGGCGAGCCGACACGCGGACCTTTCTTCTCCTCGCGTTGGTCGGCCTGACGCGCCGGCACGCCCTGCACGGTAAGCGCGAGGCGGCGCGGCGTCGCGAAGGCTTTGGCGCCCTCGTAGAGAAGCCCCGCCGCCACCAGCCGATCGGTGACGAGCTTCTTCAAGTCCTCGGCCGCACGCGCCTGCATGCGCGCGGGAATTTCCTCGGAGAACAGCTCAAGCAGAAGATCGGGCATATCGCTTTCGTGGAGTTTCGGGCGCGCGCCTCGAGGCGCCAATGAATCCTCCTGTAGTCAATCTGAATACCCGTGTCATCGCCGAGATTGACTCCATTGTCTTCATGTATTACATGCAATGAATGTATTGACAGCAGTAAGGGTTGCCCCGTGAAGCCGGTTACCGTGACCTCAGCCGAGGAAGTCCTCGAGAACATCCAACGGTACCAAAGGGCGGTCGAGCAAAGGCCCGAGATTCGTGCGCGGGTGGCGATGGTGCAATCCTGGTATGCCTTTCGGGACGAAAAGTCCCACGCTTGGAAGTTCGCCCCGAGCAAGTTCATCGGCTATCGAGACGCCAAGGCTGATCGTTACTTGGCGGAATCCGGCAAGAACGGTGACTTCGATGGTCGCGTCACCGAACGTGTCCTGTCCGAATGGTTCGTGGTCACCGAGCCCGGATCAAAACTCGAGCGCGAGCTGATGGACGCATTGCGCAAGTTTCTGGCCCGCTTTTCCAAAGCGCCGGGTGCTCGCGCCCGCATCAGCGTGCTCAAGTCGGATGTCGCAGCTCCGACTCGATCCGTGAGCATGGGGAGCCTTTTCGACCGCATCAGCTCCGACCCGGCAATTTGCGGCGGGCGGCCGTGCATCAAAGGCACGCGCATGCGCGTCGCGGATATTGTTGAAGCCATCGCATGTGGAGCGAGCCGACAGGAACTGCTCGCTGACTTCGACTATCTCACCGAAGAAGATATTGCGGCGGCCTTGCTTTATGCCGCCCGCGCGACTGAGCATCGCATCGTACGAACGGCGTGATGATTCGGTTCTTGATCGACGCGCAGCTCCCTCCCGGGCTTGCGCGCCGTCTCGCAGCGGGCGGGCACATCGCTGAGCACGTAAACCGGGTCGGGTTAGGCGACATCGCCGACAGCGCCATTTGGGACCATGCGGAGCGCACCGGCGCAGTCTTGATCACCAAGGATCAGGATTTCGTTGCGCTGGCGGAGCGGGAGCCAATGGGTCCGAAGGTCGCGTGGATACGGATCGGTAACATCAGCAACATCGCTTTGTGGAGCGCGCTGGAGCCGATGCTGGACGAGATCATTCAATCGCTCAATGCAGGCGAGCGCGTCATCGAGGTTGTTTGAGCCTAGAAGGCCCCACCCCCTAACCCCTTCCACAAGGGGGAGGGGAACAGGAGGCTCTCGCTGACCTCACAGCTTCAAATGGCTGTTGTCGCAGATCGGCCCCGTCTTGGTGCGCTTGCAGGTGCACAGCAATGCGCGGCGGTTGCGTTCGGCCGTGTATTCCAATGGCTCGATGCCGGTACCTTCGTGCGAGCCGTCGCAGAACGGCTGGCTCTGTGAGCGCCCGCAGCGGCACCACCAGTAAGTCTCGCCGGCGACAAGCTCGACCAGCACGGGCTCACGGCCGCCGATCCTCGGTTCGTTGCTCATGCTCCTTCTCCACCCGCCTCGGTCGCAAGCCATGCCTCGCCGCAGGCCTTCGCGAGCTCGCGCACCCGCAGAATGTAGCTCTGCCGCTCGGTCACCGAAATCACCCCGCGCGCGTCGAGCAGGTTGAACACGTGGCTCGCCTTTATGCATTGGTCGTAGGCGGGCAGCGCCAGATTATGCGCGCGGACATTGCCGCGGGTGTCCCAACCCGCCGCCAGATATTTCCGGCAGGCCGCCTCCGCCATCTTGAACTGCTCGAACAGCATATCGGTGTCGGCGACCTCGAAATTGTGTCGCGAATATTCCCGCTCGGCCTGTAGGAAGACATCGCCGTAGGTCACCCGCTTCTCATCATCGCGGCCGTTGAAATTGAGGTCGTAGACGCGGTCGACCCCCTGCACGTACATCGCTAGCCGTTCGAGCCCGTAGGTGAGCTCGCCCGAGACCGGCGCGCATTCGAAGCCCGCGACCTGCTGAAAGTAGGTGAATTGGGAGACTTCCATGCCGTCGCACCAGCACTCCCAGCCGAGCCCCCAGGCGCCTAGCGTCGGGCTCTCCCAGTCGTCCTCGACGAAGCGGATATCGTGCAGAGAGGCATCGACCCCGATGGCGGCGAGCGACTTCAGGTAGAGGTCCTGCAGGTCGGGCGGGGATGGCTTCAAGATCACCTGGAACTGGTAGTAATGCTGCAACCGGTTGGGGTTCTCGCCATAGCGGCCGTCTTTGGGCCGGCGCGAAGGCTGCACATAGGCGGCGTTCCACGGGCGCGGCCCGAGCGAGCGCAGCGTGGTGGCGGGATGGAAAGTGCCTGCCCCGACTTCCATGTCGTAGGGCTGCAGGATGACGCACCCATAGTCCGCCCAATAGCGCTCGAGCGCCAGGATCAGCCCCTGGAACGACCGGCGCGGATCCATGTGGCTCGAAGACGTTTCTTGCAGCAGATCGGCGGCGGCCATGCGCGTTTCAGGAAAATCAAGGAATGGGCGCGGACCCTATCGGGGTGCTTCCGAGGGGTCAAGAAACCCTTGACCCGCTTCAAACCGGCACAGGCGTCGCCATGGCCCAAAGCCGGCCGGCACGCTAATCTTGCTCGCAGCAAAGCTCCCACAATGTTAGAGAGCTAACGGAAAGCGCGGAGGAGTGACGTGGAACGCCCTCGCCGATCGAATGCGTCTCGTGCGGCATGGTTCGCGGCAACACTTGCCTGCGCACTGCCGAGCGCGAGCCCGACATGGGCGCAAGCCTATCCTAACCATCCGATTCGCCTGGTGGTGGGATTTGCGCCCGGCGGCAACACGGATCTCATCGCCCGCATCGTCGCCGAGAAAGTGCAGGGCCCGCTCGGGGCGCGGGTGATCGTCGACAATCGCGGCGGGGCCAACGGCGCCATTGCGGCCGATACTGTCGCCAAGGCGCCGCCCGACGGCTACACGCTGTTCTTCACCACGGTGGGCGCGGTCGCGATCAACCCGGCGTTCCGCAAGGATCTTCCCTATGATCCGGTCAAGGATTTCGCGCCAGTCGGACTGATCGGCCGCGCCGCGCCCGTGCTCGCGGTCGATCCCTCGCTCGGCATCAAGACGACCCAGGAGCTGGTGGCGCGCGCCAAGCAGAAGCCCAATACAATCAGCCTCGGCATGACCGGCGTAGGCGCGATCTCGCACCTGGCGCTGGAGCTGTTCGAATCGACCGCCGACGCCAAGTTCGTCAAAGTCCCGTTCCGCGGCTCGGGTCCCGCGCTCGCCGATTTGTTGGGCGGTCATGTCAACGGCATCATGATCGACGTGTCGGTCATGCTCGAACATATCAAGGCGCACAAGGTGATAGCGCTTGCCACCACATCGGCGAAACGCTCGGAACTCGTGCCGGACATTCCGACCCTGGTGGAAGAAGGTTACCCGGGCGCCGTCGCGGAGAACTGGACCGCCCTGTTTGCTCCCGCCAAGACTCCTCCTGAGATTATTGCCAAGCTCAACACCGCGTTCACCCAAACCGTGAACGATCCGGACATGCGCAAGAAGTTCGCCGAGAACGCGATCTCAGCGTCGCCGACCTCGCCGGAGGAGCTTGGAACGCTGCTCAAGGGCGAGATCGCCAAATGGGACAAGGTGATCCGCGAGAAGGGCATCGCCATCAAGCCCGAGGACTGACCCCGCAGGGAATAAAGCACAGGCGGAGCCAGCGAAACCTTACCTAAGTTTAATTTGCTTTCCGGTCGGGCGCGACGAAATTCGCTCGATTGGACAAAGCATTGTCGGGGACACCTGCGGCAAGCGCCGCGTGCCTCATAAAAGAAGTAGAGAGCAGTCAACCAGCCAGAGATCCGGCTACCGGCAGCGCTTCAACGCAAAGGGAACGATACAGATGAATTCTGGAAGCTCGGCAACAGCCAATACGCCGACTGAGACCGTCCGCTATACAGGCGTCGCTCAGTGGCTGCACTGGACCATGGCCGTCCTGATCCTGTTCTCGGCCGGCCTCGGTCTGCTGCTCGATGGCTGGCCAAAGGCCTCCAAGATCTTCATGATCAACATTCACGCGCAGATCGGCCTGATCGTTCTTTATTTGTTTGTGGTGCGCGTCTGGTGGCGCCGCACCCACACCCCGCCGGAGCTGCCCCCGCAGGTGAGCGAAATCTCCCGCCGCGTGTCACACCCCGCGCATATGCTCATCTACGTGCTAATGCTGCTGACGCCGCTGGTCGGCATCGTCGCCTTTGTGTGGCACGGCCGCGTGCTCGATTTCGGGTTCTACTCGATTGATTTCGGAGTGAAGGTGAACAGCCCGGTCTACCATGAGGCCGAGGACATCCATCTCTACCTGACCTATGGATTGCTGGCGCTGGTCGGCGGCCACGCCATCGCAGCGCTCTGGCATCACTTCGTCAGCCGCGACCCGGTCCTGGTCAGGATGCTGCCGGCGCGTTTTTCGGCCAAGACGGAGGCCGGCAAGCTGGTCGAAGCAAGAAGCTCTTAAGGTTTCGTCGAACTACATCACCCGCCATTCGCCGGTAGCGGGGTCGCGCCGAAGCGTCGGCAGGGCCTCGCGGGCGAACGGATCGGTTGCCTTGACCTTCACCCGCTCGAGCTCCTCGCCCAAGCGGCGCACCTCTCTGATTGCCCAGTGCACGACCGCGGCCGCCCCCGCAGCCCCGAGGACGAACTTGATCAGCGACGGAACAACGAGCGGGGGCATCGGCGGTCTCCTTCGTTAGGCTTCACGATTCCACTTCACAATCATTCCACTTCACAATCCATAGCGGGCCCAAAACGCGCGCTCCTCGAGCGCCGAGATGGCGCCGCCGACAAGCTCGGCCGCGTAGGCTGCCGGATCAAGTCCGCCGACATGTAGGCCAAACCCGACCGCCGGTCGGGCCCGGCCGAGCAGACTGCGCTCAGGACCGATGAGCGGCGTCATCACCTCGTCACCAAAGCGCGCCCGCAATGTCGATCGCAGGTCGCCGATCGCATCCGCAAGGCCGAGCTCAATAGCCCTGTTTCCGGCCCAGTATTCGCCTGAGAACAGGTCTTTTTCGGGGCCTTTCAGTCGCGTGCCACGGCTCTGCTTCACCAGATCTATGAAGCTCGCGTGGATTTCCTTCTGTAGTGTCTTGAGCCGTTCCACATCATCAGGGTTTTCCGGCAGAAACGGATCGAGCGTCGCCTTGTGCTCGCCCGCCGTATAAAGCCGGCGCTCGATGCCAAGCCGCTCCATCAGCTTGGGGAAGCCGAACGAGCCGCCGACCACGCCGATCGATCCGAGGATCGAGGACAAATCGCAGATGATTTCGTCGGCCGCGCAGGCCACCATATAGCCCCCGGAGGCGCCGACATCCTCCACAAAGGCGATCACCCGCCGTTTTTTCTCCTCGGCATGCTGACGGATGCGCCGGTAGATCAAATGCGATTGCACCGGCGAGCCCCCCGGCGAATTGATAAGAAGTGCTACAGCAGCGGCATTGCTGATCCCAAAGGCCCGTTCGAGCGGGCGCGCGACGCCAGCGAGCGTCAACCCGGGCCGCAGCGGGCTCGATAATCCAATCACACCGGAGAGCCGGACCACCGGCACGACCGGAATATCGCCGCGGAAGCGCCGCGGAATGAGCGGCCTCAGCTTGCCGAGGGCACCGCCAAAAAACCGTCCGAGGGGCTCGGGCATGCGGATTTCAGCCATCATCACCAGATAGGTCTCGCGCGTGGGGCACTCAAGTCGCGTCCGTCCGCCAAGCCGCCGTAGCTTTGCTGCGCGACTGGAACATTACTTGCTTTGATCCCACACATAAAAGGGGTCGGGCACGTCTGGGGCACGTCTGAGTCACAACCGAAACGGTGAAGCAAGCAAATGAAGCTCTTCCTCATCGTGGCGCTTTTCAGCGCAATTGCAGCTGCCTCCTATCGCCGGGGTCCGCGTGAGGAGCCGAAACCGGCGGCCTGACCAGACCGAGCAGGTGCGCCGCCGGCCAGCACGCCCCAAGCAATGTGCTCCGGGCACGAGCACCATGCACAAGCCGCAGGCACGCCTCGGCTTTTTCTTCCTTCAGGGAGCATTTAGACCTGCGCCAGTGGCAACAACGCGCCGTTGCGCAGGATAGCCTCGGCTTCCGGCGTCGGCTCCCCAGCCATATTATTCAGGATAAGGCCGGGGCATAACGCAAGCGGGGCGCGGCTTGCCTTTGTGGCTCGCACCAGAACACGGATCGCCGGCTGGCCGGGTTTCGCATAGACCGGCAGGATCGCAATGGCGCCAAAAGCCCCGTCGAGGCACTTGAGCAGGTCGGCCAAGCCGTCCGCGCGAAAGATCAACGTCAGGGTGCCACGCGGGCCGAGCAGCCTGGCGGCGGCCTTGATCCAGGCGGAGAGCATCTCACGCGGCGCCGCATGCGCAAGGCGGCGCCGACGGTCGGGCGATGGCCGCTGCCGTAGCGGTTCGTTGAATGGCGGGTTCATCAGCACGCGGGAAACTGAATCCGGCCGAAGCCCGACGGCCGCGAAGGCACGGGCAGGCGCGGCGGCATCCAGGACAATCGGTTTCACGCGCGCATCGAGTTGATTGAGGCGGGCATTTTCCGCGGCGAGCGCAGCGAGATCGAGATCGATCTCGACGAGCGTCACCGTGATGTCGGCGGCGCGCAGAGCCAAGGCAAGGCCGGCGGCGCCGACTCCGGCCCCGAGCTCGACCACGTGATCGCCGCGCTCTGCCGGGCACGAGGCCGCCAAAAGAATCGCATCATGGCCGACCCGATGTCCCCGGCGCGGCTGCCGCAAGCGCAGGGCGCCGCCCAGGACCGCATCCTCGGTCAGCTCGCCTCCGCCCGTTTGAAGTCTCATCATGCATCAGCGCGCAGTTCATGACCGAGCCCGGCCCCTTGCAGCAGGCGCCGCGCCGTCGCCATGTCTTCCTCGGCAACCATCACCCGGCGCGGCAGAATTCCAATCGAGCCCTCGAGCACGCTCATGTTGTGGTCGAGAATGAGGTGCGGAATAGCGGCCCCGTCCAGCAGCGCCGCGATCGCGGACACCAACACCGCATCGTTGGTTCGAACCAGTTCGCGCAAATCCGATCCCCCCTTTCACGGCCGCCGGCGGTCGCTAACTCCACCCGTCGCTCCCGGCGCCCGCTGCGCCAGATAGGCAAGAAGCTTCATCTCCCGGCGTCCGCGCGTGACCGTGTCAAGAATGAGGCCGGCCATGGCGAAAAGGAAGGCCAGCAGCATGAGGCCAGTCGAAAGCACGGCGGTCGGCAGCCGCGGCACGATTCCCTGCTCAAGGAAGGTCGCGAAGATCGGCACCGCCAACGCGAGCGAGATGAAGGCGAGCCCCAGACCCACCGCGCCGAAGAAGGCAAGCGGCCGCTCGCTGCGGCAGAGATCGATGATGGTGGCGAGGAGGCGTAAGCCGTCGCGCCAGGTATTGAGCTTCGACGTCGAGCCGACCGGACGCGAAAAATAGGGTGTCGGCAGCTCGGCGGTCGGCAGCTCGAGCTCCAACGCATGCACGGTGAGCTCGATCTCGATCTCGAAGCCGCGCGAGAGCACTGGGAAGGATTTCACGAACCTTCGCGAGAACACCCGATAGCCGGACAAAATGTCGGTGAAGCTTGCATTGAATGTCCAGTCCACGGCGGCGCAGAACAGGCGGTTGCCGAAGCGGTGACCGGCCCGATAGGTAGTCTCCTCGCGGTGAACGCGCGCGGCCACCACCATGTCGAGCTGCTCTTCCAGGAGCCGCGCCACCATGGGACGGGCGCTACCCGCATCGTAGGTCGCATCGCCGTCCACCAGGACAAAGACGTCCGCATCCACGTCGGCGAACATGCGTCGAACCACATTGCCTTTGCCCTGATGCGTCTCTCGGCCGACCACCGCGCCCGCACGGCGGGCAAGCTCGACCGTGCGATCGGTGGAATTGTTGTCATAAACATGGATCGTCGCTTCCGGCAGGGCCGCACGGAAGTCCGCCACGACTTTGGAGATGGCCGTCTCCTCGTTGAAGCAGGGAACAAGGACGGCGATCCGCGGAACGGTAAGATCAAGCCCCGCCACGACCGTCGGCATTGCCTCGACTTTAGGCATTTCCCCTCTCGACTTTAAGGATTGCTGGTCAAGTTCGGCAGCCATAGGTCAATTTGAGCACTTGCCCCCCCACCATAGCGTTTCTATGCTCCCGCGTCCCTCCACTTGGAGCGCCGCTTTGGCCGTCATCGTCCCGTTCGAAAGCCCCTCCTCTCCTTCGATTGCCCCGCTGATCGAGCTTGTCTCCGCCGACATGGAGCGGGTCAACGCCACGATCCTGTCGCGGACCGGATCGGAGGTGACAATGATTCCGGAAATCGCCACGCATTTGATCGAGTCGGGCGGCAAGCGGCTGCGGCCGATGCTCACGCTGGCAATGGCGCAGCTCGCAGGCTACGGCGGCGATGGCCATGTCAAGCTCGCAGCCGCGGTCGAGTTCATGCACACGGCTACGCTGCTGCATGACGATGTGGTCGACGAGAGCGAGATGCGCCGCGGCAGGCTTGCTGCCCGCATGCTCTGGGGTAACGCGGCGAGCGTTCTGGTCGGCGACTTTCTGCTCGGCCAGGCCTTCAAGATGATGGTGGAGGTCGGGTCGCTCAGGGCGCTCGAAATCCTCTCCACCGCGGCCGCCATCATTGCCGAAGGCGAGGTGATGCAGCTTGCCGCCGCCAAGAACACGGCTACCACCGAGGACGAATACCTTTCGGTGATCCGCGGCAAGACGGCGGAACTGTTTGCCGCCGCTTGTGAGGTCGGTCCGGCATTGTGCGCGCGACCGAAGGCCGAGCAGTCGGCCTGCCGCTCCTTCGGGATGAATTTGGGCATCGCCTTCCAGCTCGTCGATGATGCGCTCGACTACGGAGGCAAGGCGGCGAAGCTCGGCAAGAACGTCGGAGATGATTTTCGCGAGGGCAAGATCACGCTGCCGGTTGTGCTCTCTTTCCGCCGCGGCTCGGCGGACGAGCGCGCGTTTTGGTGCCGCGTGCTCGAGGACGGCGACGCAAGCGAGGCGGACCTCGAGCATGCGATCGGCCTGATGGCCAAGCACCGGGCGCTCGAGGATACGATCCAGCGCGCGCGCCACTATGGGGCGATCGCCAAGGATGCGCTCGCTTTGTTCCCGGCCTCGCCCATGAAGGAGGCGCTGGTCGAGGCGGTCGAGTTCTGCATCGCCCGCTCGAATTAGTTTCTATGCGTCATGGCCAGGCTTGTCCTGGCTTGTCCCGGCCATCCAGGTCTTGTTCGAGACTGATAGCGCAGACGTGGATGCCGGCGACAAGGGCGTTTGCGCCCGTATTCGACGGGCTATGCGCGGGCATGACTCCCTCGCACGTGACTGGACGCCGAGATTATGCTGACCAGACGAACCCTGCTCACAGCGGCTTGCGCGTGTGCCCTCTCGGCCGGCACGGGCGAGGCTGCTTTGGCGCAGGCCTATCCGAACCGGCCGATCAAGATGATCGTGCCCTACCCGCCGGCCGGGCCGATCGACATTATGGCGCGCCTCTTGGGCCAGCAACTGTCGAACGCCTTCGGTCAACAGCTGGTGGTCGAGAATCGCCCCGGCGCCGGCTCGATCCTGGGCACCAAGGCCGCAGCCACGGCCGAGCCGGACGGCTACACATTGCTGTTCGCCTCATCGGGCTCGCTCGCGGTGGCGCCCGCGCTCTACGCGAATTACGATGTCGATATCCTCAAGGCCTTCGTGCCGGTCGGCGAGGTGGCACTCTTGCCGCACGTGCTGGTCGTCGCCAATTCGGTCCCGGCCCGGACGGTGGCCGAGTTCATCAGCTATGCAAAGGCCAACCCCGGCAAGCTCAACTACGGTGCCTCGCTCGGCACGCCGCCGCATCTGCTCTCGACGCTGTTCAAGACGCGAGCCGGCATCGATGTGGTCTATGTCCCGTACAAGGGCTCGGCCGCGTCGGTGACCGATCTGCTCGCCGGCGAGACGCAATTCACCATCGACGGCCTGACCGGCCTTTATCCGCTGATCAAGGACCGCAAGGTGCGCGCGCTTGCGATCGCGCGCGCGCAGCGCTGGCCCGACCTGCCAGACGTACCGACCTTGGTCGAGAGCGGCTTTCCCGATTTCACGGTTGACGCCTGGACCGGCGTGGTAGCGCCAGCCGGCACGCCCGATGCGGTGGTGGCGACGCTCAACCGTGCCATCAACGCGGGCCTTGGCACCGCAGAAGCCAAAGAGGGCCTGGCGCGCTTCAATGCCATCGCGCAAACGAGCTCGCCGCAGGAGTTTGGCCGATTCATTGCCAGCGAGATGGCCAAATGGGCAGGAATCGTGAAATTGGCCGGAGCCAGGATTGACCCGTGATCGCCAACGACTGACAGTCCGTAAATGACTGATCGTTGGCCCGTGTTTCGAACCCTGCGCGGTTTTTCACCGACGGACTTGGACCGTGACCTGATCGCCGGGCTGACGCTCGCCGCCATCGCGATTCCGGAGCAGATGGCAACGGCGCGGCTCGGCGGCTTCGCGCCGCAGGTCGGTTTCTTCGCTTTCGTGGCCGGCACGCTCGGCTTTGCGGCTCTCGGCTCGAGCCGCGTGCTTTCGGTCGGAGCCGACTCGACGATCACCCCCATATTCGCCGGCAGCCTCGCGCTCATCGCGACCTCCGGCTCTCCCCAATACATTGCGCTTGCCGGCGCACTCGCCCTCATGGTCGGCGTGATCCTCATCCTCGCGGGCCTCATTCGCTTCGGCTGGATCGCTGATCTGTTGTCAGAGCCGGTGATCACTGGATTCCTGGCCGGCATTTCCGTGCATATCGTGGTCTCGCAGGCGCCTGCCGTGCTGGGTTTCCCGGGAGGTAGCGGCAGCTTTTCCGAGCGGGCGATGGGGATCCTCGCTCATCTTGGGCAAACCAATCCGCTCGCGCTGGCGCTCGGCTTGGGCGTGCTTCTCGTTACGCTCATCTGCGAGCGAATAAGCGCACGCATTCCGGGCGCGCTGATCGGGCTCGCGGTGGCAACCGCGGCCGTAATGGTCTTTGGCTTGGAGAAACACGGCGTCGCCGTGCTTGGCGAAGTTCCCTCAGGGTTGCCGCGCCCGGCGCTCCCCGCGATCGATTTCACGCAGGTCTATCGGATCGTGCCGCTCGCGATCGTGATCAGCCTGGTCGTCATGATGCAGACGGCGGTAACCACGCGGTCCTTTCCCCCTGCCGACGAGCTCCCTGACGTTGATCGAGACTTCATCGGCGCAGGCGCCGGTTCTCTGCTCGCAGGTTTTGTCGGCACCTTCCCGGTCAACACCAGCCCACCGCGTACCGCCATCACCGCGGACGTCGGCGCGCGCTCGCAGGCAGCCGGCCTCATCGCGGTTGCGATCGTGCTCGCGCTTGCAAGCGTCGGCACCGCGCTCCTGGCCCATGTTCCGGAAGCAGCGCTCGGGGGCATGTTGCTGTTCGTGGCGCAACGTATATTCCGCTGGTCGACTTTCGTCGATGTGTTCCGGCGCGCGCCCGGCGAATTTGCCCTCATTGTCGCCACCATGGCGGCGATCGTGGTGCTGCCGATTCAGACCGGCGTAGTGATCGGCATCTTTCTCTCGCTGTTGCATGGCGTGTTCATCACCACGCGGACCGTGCCCATCGAGTTCGAGCGCGTTCCCGGCACCACGATCTGGTGGCCGCCGCATCCGAGCCTCAAGGGCGAGAAGGTCGACGGGGTGCTGGTCATGGCGTTCCAGGCGCCGCTTTCATTTCTCAATGCCTACGACTTCCGCCATGGCTTGACCGACGCGGTGGCGCAAAAGAAGAAGGGCGTCTTGCGCTTGGTGGTGCTGGAAGCAAGCAGCATCGCGGCGATCGACTACACGGCCGCCGCGGTGCTGTGCGACGTGATCCGCCAATGCCGGGATGAAGGCGCCGATTTTGCCGTGGCACGATTAGAATCGCTCCGCGCGCAAGAATCCTTCGACGCATTCGGGCTTACGCAGCTCTTGGGCGCGGATCACATCTTCCGCAGCGTCGAGGAGGCGGTAAGGGAAATTGGCAGGAAGCCGAATGAATGAGCGCGCCCACCTCTCGCACTGCGAGGAGCCGCGATCCGTCTGGGACGTTTAGCCTCCCCCCAACACGGTCGGCCTGATCCACCAAGTGGGCCGCGCCGCGCGCAGGATGCGGGCAGCCGCTTGGGCGGCGCGCCGGGTGGGAAACAAAGCAAAGCAGGTCGCGCCCGAGCCCGACATGCGGGCGAGCCGGCAGCCGGGCAGAAGGCGCAGCGCATCCAGCGCTTGGCCAATGGTCGGATTGAGCGCGATCGCCGGCGCCTCGAGATCGTTGTTGCGGTCAGTCACGTAGGCGATGACGTCATCGCAGGAAGGTTCGCATGAGCGCGATTGGTCGGTGCCGTTCGCCCACTCGTCTTGTATAGGCACGGATGCATGGCCGGGCGCGAGCGAGGGCGCGCCGAGCGCTTTGAACACCTCTTTGGTCGGCACTGCGACGCGGGGATTGATGAGCAGCGCCGGGAGCGGCGGAATGCGCCAAGGCGCTGACAGAATTTCGCCGATGCCGCGCATCATGCGCGGCTGTGGATCAAGACAAACCGGAATGTCGGCGCCGGTTGAGCGCGCCGCGTCGAGCAGCCGCGCGTCGTCCATCCTGATGTGATTTTGGCGTGCCAGATGCCGCAGGGCGGCCGCCGCGTCCGCCGAGCCGCCACCAACACCAGCCGCCACCGGCAGATGCTTGGAAAGCACGAATTGCCCAAGCCGTAGGCCTTCGTAGCGCTCGCCCAGGGCGCGCACGGCCTTGAGCACCAGGTTGTCGGCAAGATCGCCGGCCAGCGCCGCGGTGGGCCCCAGCACCTTGAGCATAAGATTCTTTCCTGGCGTGAAAGTGAGGGTATCGCCCACGCCGGCGAACACCACCAGACTTTCGATCTCATGGTAGCCATCAGGGCGCCGACCAAGCACCCGCAGCGTTAGGTTGACCTTGGCGGGCGCCCGCTCGACGCGCGCAGTCGGCACTTTCTTATCAGCTCTGGACCGGCTCAGCCGCCGCCATCGGACTTCTTCTGCTTGGCCTGGACGGAAGCATCGTCCGGCAGGCCGGACTTGAGCTTCGCCTCGATGGCCGGGAGATCTTCGGCATCGGGCCCCAGATCGCGTGCATGCGCCCACTGGAACCGCGCCTCCACGGTGCGGCCGATCTTCCAATAGGCATCGCCCAAGTGATCGTTGATGGTCGGATCCTCGGGCTTGAGCTCGACCGCACGGTCGAGGTTCTTCACAGCTTCGTCGTACTTGCCGATGCGGTAATAGGCCCACCCGAGCGAATCGACGATATAGCCGTCGTCCGCCCGTTGCTCGACGGCACGCTTGATCATGTTCATGCCTTCGTCGAGGTTTATGCCCTTGTCGATCCACGAATAGCCGAGATAGTTGAGCACGTGCGGCTGATCGGGAAACAGCTCGAGCGCCTTCTTGAGATCAGCCTCGGCCTTGGGCCACTGCTTGGAACGCTCGTAGCAGATGCCGCGGAAATAAAACCAGGTCCAGTCCTGCTTGTCGGGCTTCGGCATCGTGGCAATGCCCTTGCCGTAGGTGTCGGCGCAGTCGGCGAAATCCTTGCGCCCACGCTCGATATTGCCCAGCGCCATGATCGCGTCGAGATCGGAGGGGGCGGCTGCGATCAGCTTCTGCAGGTCCGCCTTGGCCTCGTCGCTGCGGTCGATGGCGTCGAGGTCGATGGCGCGCTGGATCAAGGCGCTGCGCTCGAGCGCCGAATTGGCCGGCACGCGCTCGTAGGTCTTGATCGCGAGCTCGGGCTTCTTCAGGCTCTCATAGAGATCGGCAAGCGCCAGCACCGAGAGCTGATGCGACGGCATCAGATAGAGCGAGAGCTGCAGATAGATGAGGGCGAGGTCCTCGCCGCCGCGCCGGCCGAGCGCGGAGCCCAGGCCATAGAGCACTTCGGCCGCGCCTGCCTGCGGCGAGTCGACCAGGATCGGCAGCTTCTTGCCGGCGTTGATATCCGCCATCGCCTCGGTGATCAGCGGATGATGCGGCAGCACTTCATCGAAGGCCCTGAAGACCTTGAGCGCGTCGTCCTTGCTGCCATTGCGTGACAGGTAGCTCCCGTAAGCCTGCACCACCCGCAAGGCACTGGCGTCAAGCTGGTGGGCGTGCTCCAGGCGCTTGCCGGCCTCCCGCTTCTGACCGGCCAGATCGAGGATCAGGCCGGCATGCAGCTCCTTGAAGATGCTGTACCAGTCCGGCCCCGACAGCTTGTCGATGGCGTCGATCGCCTGCTTGTTCTCGCCCGGCGTCGCCTCGGTCCAGGCCGACAACAGCGTGGCGGCGAGATCGGTGATCGGCCCGCGCACCGACTGTGCGAATTGCTGCCGGGCGACCTGATATTGCTTCTGCTTGAGGGCGCGCACGCCCAGCACCAGCCGCGCGATGCGATCGTCTTTGTCGACCTGCAGAACATGGTCGGCGAGGCGTACCGCCTCCTCGACGTCGCCGTTGAGCAGCACCGACAGGAAGGTGCGGTCGAGCAAATCGTTGTTGTGCGGATCGCTGCGCATCGCTTGGCGATAGTAGGTCGCGGCGGCGCCGGCATCGCGCTCGCGACTTGCATGCAGGGCGGCCAGGAAGCTGCCGGAGGCGGTAAGATGCGCATTCGCCTGACTGGCTTGGTTGCCCTGCGCTTGCGCGGCGTGCGGGTCAAAAGCAGCGAGCACCAGCGCCGCAAGGGCGGGCAGGGCGCGGAGGGTGAGCGAGCGGATCACGGTTGGGTCGACTCCATCTGGCGGAACCCGTTTTCAAGAGGACCGCATTGCAGGACCACGTTCAGCACAAGTTCGGCCGGCTTTCTCTCGAGCGTGTCGATTCCGGGCCACCAATCATAAGACCCGAATGCCGATGCAACCACAACCGGGCCGGCATGGCCCATCGGCGCAAACGCTATGGCCGGAGGCCACAGCCGAAGAGCCACGGCTCAGAGGGCACATGAACGGCCCATTTAGAGCAAGTCCGGGCTCATTGGAAGGTCCGATATGGCAGCATCGTGACGGGAAGGATCACATATTCGGATAATTCGGGCCTCCTCCGCCCTCCGGGGGCACCCAGGTGATGTTCTGATTCGGGTCTTTGATGTCGCAGGTCTTGCAGTGGACGCAGTTCTGCGCGTTGATCACAAAGCGCTGGCGACCGGCCTCCTCTACCCATTCATACACGGCGGCCGGGCAGTACCGCGCCGACGGCCCGCCATAAATATCGTGCTCTGAGGCGGCCTGAAGCGCGGGGTCGGCGACGCGCAGGTGCACTGGCTGGTCCTCTTCGTGATTCGTGTTGGAGAGGAACACAGACGACAGCCGGTCAAAGGTGAGCTTGCCGTCGGGCTTGGGGTATAAGATCTTCACGGATTGCGCCGCCGGCGCCAGCGTCTCCCAGTCCGCCTTGCCGTGACGGAGCGTGCCGAAGAGCGAGAAGCCCAGCGTGTTCGACCACATGTCGAACCCGCCCAGCGCAATGCCGGCCAGCGTGCCGAAGCGCGACCAAAGCGGCTTGACGTTGCGGACGGCAAAGAGGTCGCGGCCGACATTGGAGGCGCGCCAAGCCTCGTCGTAACTTGCGAGCTCGTCATTTTGGCGACCGGCCATGAGCGCGTGCGCCGCATGCTCGGCGGCGAGCATCCCCGAGAGGATCGCATTGTGGCTGCCCTTGATGCGCGGCACGTTGACGAAGCCGGCCGCGCAGCCGATGAGCGCTCCGCCCGGAAAAGCGAGCTTCGGCACTGATTGGTAGCCGCCTTCGGTGATGGCGCGCGCCCCATAGGCGAGCCGCTTGCCGCCCGCGAAAGTGTCCCGCACCAGCGGATGCGTCTTGAAGCGCTGGAACTCCTCAAAGGGAGAAAGATACGGATTGCTGTAGTTCAAGTGCACCACGAACCCGACGGCGACCAGGCGCTCGCCGAAATGATAGATAAACGAGCCCCCACCGGTCCGGTTATCGAGCGGCCAACCGAAACTGTGCTGCACAAGGCCAGGTAGGTGCCGCTCCGGCGCCACTTCCCAGAGCTCCTTGAGGCCGAGGCCGAATTTTTGCGGCTCGCGCCCTTCGTCAAGCGCGAAGCGCTCGATCAGCGTCTTGGTCAGGCTGCCGCGCGCACCTTCAGCAAACAACGTGTATTTGGCGCGCAGCTCCATGCCGCGCGTGAAGGAAGGCTTGCGGTGTCCGTCCCGCGCCACTCCCATGTCGCCGGTCGCAATGCCGAGAACCGCGCCGTGCTCGTCAAACAGCACTTCGCTCGCCGCAAAGCCGGGATAGATTTCCACGCCCAGGCCCTCGGCCTTGGCGGCGAGCCAACGGCACACCTCGCCGAGCGAAACCACGTAATTGCCGTGATTGCTCATGAGCGGCGGCATCAGGAAATTGGGTACGCGCACGGCGCGGGCGGCGGAAAGCCAGTAAAAGCGGTCGTCGGTCACTTGCGTTTCAAGCGGGCTGTCCTCGCGGCGCCAATCCGGCAACAGCCGGTCGATGCCGATGGGATCGATCACTGCCCCGGAGAGGACATGGGCGCCGACTTCCGAGCCTTTCTCCACCACGACGACGGTGGCCTGCGGGGCGACTTGCTTGAGGCGGATCGCCGCGGCAAGCCCGGCCGGCCCCGCCCCGACCACGACCACGTCGAACTCCATCGACTCGCGCGCAGGGAGCTCTTCGCTGGACAAACTCTGATCGGTCATCTAGGTGCGCATCCCGGGTTCGAATGGCTGCTATTCTAGTCCTCAGCGCGGCGGGGCAGTGCCTTTTTCAGCAAACCGTATGCCAATTCAAGCGGCCTTGTTGCACCACGATCACCTGTTCCATTTACGCCCGCAAAGGGTGTGTGGTTTCATAGCCGGAACATGAGCGGAGATCACAATCAGGCGGTGCGCGAGCTCCTGGCCTTCTATGTCGAAGCCGGCGTCGATGTCGCGCTCGACGAGGCCCCAATCGACCGCTTTGCCGATCCGGTCGCACCGCCTGCGCTCACCACGCGGGCAACCACCGCGATGTTGGCGGCGGCCGCGCCGCCCTTCATCCGCACGGACATCAACGATCGGCCGCGGGCGGCCGCCGCGCCGATGCCGCTGCCGCCCGACACCGCCGTGATGGCGGCGCGTGAGGAGGCGAAGAATGCGCAGAGCCTCGAGCAGCTCAGAGCGATACTGAACGGCTTTGCCGGCTGCACGCTGCGGGCCACCGCAACCCAGCTCGTGTTCGCCGACGGCAATCCGCAAGCACGCGTGATGTTCGTCGGCGAGGCGCCCGGCCGCGACGAGGATATCGAAGGATTGCCGTTCGTCGGCCGCTCCGGCAAGCTGCTGGACCGCATGATGGCAGCGATCGGCCTGACGCGCGCCGACGCCTATATCGCCAACATCGTACCGTGGCGGCCGCCCGGAAACCGCACCCCGACGCCGCAGGAGTCGGCGATCTGTTTGCCGTTCACGCTGCGCCAGATCGAACTCGTGGATCCCGACGTGCTGGTCTGCCTTGGCGGACCTTCGGCGCAGACGCTGCTCGGCACGCGCGACGGCATATTGCGAACGCGTGGCCGCTGGTTCGCGTTTGCGACCGGACGCCGGGAGATTCGCGCGACTGCCACCCTCCATCCGGCCTACCTGCTGCGGCAGCCATTGCAGAAGCGGCTCGCCTGGCGTGATTTTCTGGCGATCAAGAAGGCATTGAGCTCGCCTTCATAGAGCTGCATCGGCTAAGAGGGCAGCGCGAACTTGATCGCGAAAATGAGCGCGAGCCCGACGACGGCCGGCTTGGCTTCGTGGAACCGGCCAGCGGCGATCTTGCACAGCACATAGGTGGTGAAACCGAGCCCGATGCCGGTCGCGATCGAATAGGTAAGCGGCATGGCGACCGCCGCGATCACCGCCGGGGCGGCTTCGGTTGCGTCATCCCAATCGATCTCGGCCAGTCCGCGCACCATCATGCAAGCCACATAGAGCAGTGCCGCCGCCGACGCGTAATCGCCGATCATGGTCGCGAGCGGAGAGAAGAACAACGTGAGCAGGAAGAAGATCGCGACAAACAGCGCCGTGAGGCCGGTGCGCCCGCCCGCCGAAACCCCGGCGGCGCTCTCGATATAGCTGGTCGTGGTCGAGGTGCCGATCAACGAGCCGAAAATAGCCGCGAAACTGTCGGCGGTCAGCGCTTGGCGCATGCGCGGCAGATTTCCTTCCGCGTCGGTGAGGCCGGCGCGATACGTCACGCCGATGAGCGTGCCCGCATTGTCGAACACGTCGACAATGAGAAAGCTGAAGATCACGATCAGGAAGGTCGGCTCGGCCAGGCGCGAAAAGTCGAGCTGGAGCAGGGTCGGTGCCAGCGATGGCGGCGCCGAGAGGATGCCGGTGAAGTGCGTGAGGCCGAGCGGGATACCGATGAGGCTCACAATGAGGATGCCGATCAACGTGCCGCCGACGATCTTGCGGGAGTTGAGCGCAGCGATCAGCACGAAGCCGAGAAGACACAGGACCGCCGGCCATTTGGTAAGATCGCCGAGGGTCACCAGCGTGGCTGGGCTCGCGACCACGATCTTGGCATCCTCCAGTGCGATGATTCCGAGGAACAGGCCGACGCCGGCCGAGATCGCAAGCTTGAGGTTCCTCGGGATCGCGTTGATGACGTATTCGCGGATGCGGAAGATCGAGATCAACAAAAAGATCACGCCGGAGCAGAACACGCCGGCGAGCGCCTGCTGCCAAGTGTATTTGTAAGTGAGCACGACCGTGAAGGCGAAGAAGGCGTTGAGTCCCATGCCGGGGGCAAGCGCAATCGGATAATTGGCGTAGAACGCCATCACCAAGGTGGAGGCCGCTGCGGCTATGCAGGTGGCGACGAACACCGCGCCCTTGTCCATTCCGGCATTGCCAAGAATCACCGGATTGACGAACACGATGTAGACCATCGTGAGAAAGGTGGTGAGCCCGGCGACAAATTCGGTGCGCAGACTCGTGTCGTGCTGCGCGAGCCCGAAGGTCCGCTCGACCCATGACCGGACGCCGGCGCCCACGCCGGCCGCCTTGCTGATATCGGCCATCATTTGCCCCCGCCCAAAATACCCGCACCAACAATATCCTGCCGCCCTGCCCCCGCGCCACTACCCGGCCAACAATCAGGGCTTCGCGGGCGACGCGGGGCCGGATGTCTCCGGCGGCTGCGGACGGATGACCGCCCAGCCGAACCGCAACGGCGGCAGATTGCCCCGCACCGTGCGCTCGAATGTGTGCGGGACCTCCGGCACCATGTCGGGAAAATCCTGCAAGATGGCGGCGGGCGGCTGGCCCGCGGTGTCGTTGGTCGGCCAGATCACGACCGCGCCTTTCGCCGCGATGTCGCGCATCGAGATCCAGGGCGAGCGCCGCGGCGTCGCTTGCAGGAACAGGCTCGGGCGGGCCGTCGCGAGGCTGACCAGCGCCGCCGTACGCGCGTCGCCGGTGACGATTGGCAAGTCCTTGCCAAAGCGGCGTTGGAAGCTGTCGGCAAAGAAGGGTGCAATCGCCGCGGCCGGTTGGTTGATGGCGAGGTCGATGCCGAACCAGGGCAATATGGCAAGCGCCAGCACCGCCAGAACCGGCGGCGCGACCAGGAGACCGAACCAGGTCGCAATGACACTTCGCTGATGGCTGAGCGCGATCGCATCGCCGGCCGCGATCACGACGGCAATCCCGGAGAGGAGCAGGAGCGGCGCAGTGCCGCCCACCGGGGTCGGCGATCCAACGAGAACCGCGCCGATGGTGGCCAATAATGCCGGCATAGTGGCGAAGAAAAAAACGAATTGCTGGGCGAACGGGTCGAGGGGGGCGCGCGTGATCACCGGGGCGGGCCTCGACTTCGACCAGGGATAGTGCGCGACGATACTGACCAGCACGATCAGCCCGGCCTGCGTGCCGATGAGGACCCCCAGCTGACGTAGCCAAGCGGTGAAATTTCCGGCAACCGCGCTGGCGTCTCGCAACCGAGTCAGCATGGGGCCAAGATCATCATTGCTGGCGACCGCCCAATAAAGGAGTAGCGGCAAAAGGGCGATAGCGGCGGCGCCGGCCGGCCAAAGGGTTCGGCCGCGCAGCAAAGGCCGGGTGCGCGGATTGGCGCATGTGAACAGAGCCAGGAGGGGGATCAGCACGATCGCCGCATAGGTGGTGGTGAGGATCAGGGCAACATCGATCGCGAGCGCAATTTGATGTTTGCGCTCTCCCTTCACGATTGTGAGCCAATAGTGCAGCAATGTGAGGGACCAGAGCGGCATGGCGAGAACTGCCGGGCCAAATTCTGGCGTCGCCACCGTGCAGCTCGAAATGCCGACCAGCAGGAGCACCGCGATCGCCGCCTGCTGCGCACCGACTATCGCCCGTCCCAGGCGGAACATTGCCCAATAAGTCACAAGCACGCAGACCTGGGACAGCGCGTAGATCGCAAAGAAGCTGCGCCCGCTCAGGCGAAAGACAATCTCCGCGAGCCAAAACGCGAGCGGCGGACCAAGATAGGTGCCGAAATGGAATTCGTGCCCGATGGCGAGCACAAACGGAAGATTGCCGGGTGGCCCGGCATAAAAGCCGGCCGGCACGAGCGTCCACACCGCGGCCTGCAGGCCGGCCGCGATCCAGACGGTCAGCGCCGGGCGCGCGCGCAGAAGCTCGACGATGATTGAGACGTAGAGCATCAGCCGGAGGCAACCTATTGATGCAGGGGTGCTGGGGGCACGGAGCTAAGCCTGATCCGGAAGCAGCAAGCCCGGTATGATCTCGTCCGCCGAAACGGCCGCTGCATCAGTGAGGCTGTCGTACCGGGCCGCGACCGGAGCAAAGCTGCGGCGATGGTGGATGGTCGGCCCGAGCCGTATGAGCGCTGTGCAATGCTCGGGCACGCTGTAACCCATATGCCGCTCGAAGCCGTAGCCCGGATGTATCGCGCCCAGTCGCGCCATCAAGCGGTCGCGCGTGACCTTGGCGATGATGGAGGCGGCCGCAATGGAGGCGATGATGGCATCGCCCCGCACCACCGCCTCGCAATCGCAATCGGCGACGATCCGATCGCGCCCGTCGACCAGAACCAAGCGCGGACGCAAAGGCAGTGCGGCGACCGCCCGCGCCAGCGCCCATAGCGAGGCGCGCAGGATATTGTCACGATCGATACGCGCCGGCGGTGCAAAGGCAACCGAAACATGTGCGGTGGCGCAGATCTTCGCATAGAGCTTCTCACGCTCTGCGGCGCTGAGCTTCTTGGAATCATCGAGCCCGCGCGGAACCCGGCCGGGATCGAGAATGACCGCCGCGGCAACCACCGGACCGGCGAGCGGACCGCGACCCGCCTCATCGCAGCCGGCCACAGGCCAAACGCCGCGTTTCAGCGCCGCGCGCTCGCGCCGGAACGTCGGGCGCAACTCCTCTTCCCCGAGCGGAAGCCGGGCGGCGCGCGGCTTCGACGGTTGTTGGCGACTCGCGGCACGGGAACTCATGCCGCGATGGTGCGCGCAGGCGGCCGCCAGTCAACCGCGATATTGCCGGTTGGGGAAAGTTGCGAGGCTTGCCGGAGCCTCAGAACAGGCTGAGCTGCTCGGCGCGGCGATTGGGTGGAGAGAAGTGCGCAGTCGTGAGCGTCGTCTTGCAGGTGTTGAGGCCGAGCTTGGCGCAGGCGGCCTCGAACCGCCGCCCGATCATCCAGGCGACCGGGCCTGATCCGGTCATGCGCTGGCCGAAGCTCGAATCGTAGTCCCTGCCGCCCCGCATGTCGCGGATGAGCCTGAAAACGTGCCGCTCGCGGTCGGGAAAGTTGGCGGCGAGCCACTCGCGGAAGAGGTCGCGAACCTCCAGCGGCAGCCGCAGCAGCACATAGCCTGCCCCCTTCACACCGAGCGCCGAGGCGGTGTCGAGTATGCGCTCGATCTCGCTGTCGTTGACGGCCGGAATGACCGGCGCCACCATCACCGAGGTCGGCACCCCCGCTGCCGCCAACTGCCGCAGGGCCTCGAGCCGACGCGGTGGTGTGGTTGCGCGCGGCTCCATCGCACGGGCAAGCTTCGGATCGAGCGTCGTCACCGAGATCGCGACCTTGACCAGATTGCGCGCCGCCAGACGCGACAGGATGTCGAGGTCGCGCAGGATCAACGCCGATTTGGTGACAATGCCGACCGGATGGCCGTAGCGCTCGAGCACCTCCAGGATGCCGCGCATCACCCGGTACTCGCGTTCGATGGGCTGATAGGGATCGGTGTTGGTGCCGATCGCTATCGTGCGCGGCTCATAGCCGGGCGCCGATAATTCCTTCTCCAGCAGTCGAGGAGCGTCGGGCTTGACGAAAAGCTTTGATTCAAAATCCAGGCCCGGCGATAGCCCAAGATAGGCATGCGTCGGCCGTGCGAAACAATAGACACAGCCATGCTCGCACCCGCGATAGGGGTTGATGGATCGGTCGAAGGAAATATCCGGCGAATCGTTGCGAGTGATGATGGTGCGGGTCGCGTCCACCGTCACCTGGGTCTTGAAGGCGGGGAGTTCCTCGAGACCTTGCCAGCCGTCGTCGAAGGCGACGCGGGCGAGCGCCTCGTAGCGCCCGGATGCATTCGACTGGGCAGCCCGGCCGCGCCGGCGGTCAGCCGAAACCGCGGTCCCTCCCGCCGGATCGTCTTCGGCACTCGCCGGCCGGCCGGCTCCGTCGGCGGAGTGCGAAAGCCTCATGGCTGCGGCGTTGCGCGACATGACGCCAATGTAGCGAGGCCATTAGAACATATCAAGAACAAACAAGGAGGGGGTCCTTGCCGCATGCTCCGCCGCGCCCTTTGGCAAGGGGGGTCGCGCATTCCAGTCGGAGCCGACATGCTATTTTGCCGCCGCGGTCATTGGGCTGTCCTTTGGGGGCTTTGCAGATGCTGAGCGTGGTCATTCCCACGGAAAACGCCGAGCGCGCTTTGGTGCCGACACTGGCGGCGCTGGTTCCGGGTGCGATGGCCGGCGTCGTGCGCGAGGTGATCGTGGCGGATGCCGGGTCGAGCGACGCTACCGCCATGATCGCCGACGCAGCCGGCTGCCGCATCGACGTGTTGGCGGCGCCCCTTGGCCAGCGCTTGCGCCAAGCCGCAGCCGGCGCGCGATCCGATTGGCTTTTGTTCCTGCGCGCAGGCGCTGTGCCGGACCGGACTTGGGTCGACGAGACCCGGCGCTTCATCGAGCAGGCCGAAATGGGCGGGCATTCCGATAGGCGGGCGGCCGCATTTCGGCGCACCCAGGACGTCGAGACACTCGGCGCCGCGATAATCCAGGGATTGGGGCTGATCGCCGCCGCGCTCGGGGCGGCCCCGCGGCCGCAGCAAGGCCTGCTGATCTCCAAGATGCTTTACGAGCGCGCCGGCGGGCATCTTGACGGCGACGCCGACCCGGAAGGTAAGCTGCTGCGCCGCCTCGGGCGTCGCCGCATCGTCATGCTGCGCAGCCGCGCCTTGATGGCGGCGGCGCGGTGAATGAACATCAGATTGTGGCGCCTTGCGCTTTCGAGCGTCGCAGATGCTCGTCCAGCCGCGGCATGATCTCGACGAAATTGCAGGGGCGAAAGCGGTAGTCGAGCTGGTGCACGAGTATCTCGTCCCAGGCGTCGCGACAGGCACCGGGCGAGCCTGGAAGACAGAAGATATAGGTCGCACCGGCAACGCCCGCGGTCGCCCGTGTCTGGATCGCCGAAGTCCCGATCTTGCCGAAGCTCACCATCAGGAAGAGCGCTGAGAAGGCGTCCATGCGCTTCTCGAACAGCGGCTCGATCGCCTCTGGGGTCACGTCGCGGCCCGTAAATCCGGTGCCGCCGGTGGTGATGATCACATCGATCTCGGGCCTGGCGATCCAGCCCTTAACACGCTCCCGAATGGCGGCGACATCGTCCGGCACGATGGCCCGTTCGAAAAGCACATGGCCGGCCGCCTGGATACGCTCCGCGAGCGTAGCGCCGGACTTGTCGTCAGCGAGCGCGCGGGTATCCGAGATGGTCAAGACCGCGATGCGCAATGACAGGAATTCGCGTTTCTCGTCGATCCCAGGCATGGCGCATTCCCCAGCGCATGATCCAAAAACTTTCGCGTCCGCCGTCAGAGCTGGCTTGCTCCGAAAGTGTTGCAACTCGCCACCGAGCCGCCCTTGAGGCCCGCGCTGAACCAGCGCTGGCGCTGCTCGGACGTGCCATGGGTAAACGAATCCGGCACCACATAACCCTGCGCCTGCTTCTGCAACCTATCGTCACCGATCGCCGCTGCGGTACGCAGCGCAGCCTCCACGTCGCCCGCTTCAAGCAGATTCCACTGCTGCTCCGAATGATTGGCCCATACGCCGGCAAGGCAATCGGCCTGCAACTCGACCCGGACCTGCAGGCGGTTGCCATCCGTCTTGCTCATCGCTCGCTGTTGTTGCTCCACCTTCGGCAGGATGCCGAGCAGATTCTGCACATGATGACCAACCTCATGCGCTATCACATAAGCTTGCGTGAACAGGCAGGCCCTGCTGCCCGCCTCGCAACCGTGAAAGCGGGTCTGGATCTCGCGGAAGAACGAGGTATCGAGATACACTTTCTGGTCCACCGGGCAATAGAAAGGACCCATCGCGGCCTGCGCGGCGCCGCAGCCCGCCCTCGTCGCCCCCGAATACATCACCAGCGTCGGCGCCCGATATGTTTGTCCATTCTTGGCGAAAATATCCTTCCATACGACCTCGGTGCTGCCCAGGACTTTCGAGACCTCGATACCGATCGCGTCCTGCGGCACGCCGGTTTGACGTTCGCGCACCGGCGCCTGCATCTGCGGCTCGCCGCCGCCGGAGATGAGCTCCGCGCCGCCGATCAAAAGCCGTGGATCGATGCCGAGCGCCCAACCGACCAGGCCAAGCACCAACACGGTGCCGATGCCCAAACCGCCTCGACCGCCCGGGAAGCCGCCGAATCCGCCGCCTTCGCCGCGTCGATCCTCGATATTGCCGCTCTCCGGAAGGTCATCCAAACGCATGATCAATCTCCTTGAACGATTTCAACCTGGCGCTGCTCCGGTGCATACGCAGTGATTCTCGTTAGGGGATATAGGCGCTCGGGCGCGCTTGCCTAGCGAAATGCAATGGCGGTTAAGCCGATTTTTACCTTAGGCCGGCATGATGGCTTTTGTCGGTTGTAGGTCCCGCGTCGCCGACGGAGTCACCTGAGTCAGAGTTCTGGGTCATGGTTGTACCGCGTCGCGGGGCGTCCGTTCGGGCGCCCCGCGTTGTTTACGAGTCTCACCCATCCGATCGCATTCTGGTCGGCGACTGCGTCGCGGAAATGTCGAAGCTCGCGGCGGAGAGCGTCGATCTGGTTTTCGCTGACCCGCCCTATAATCTGCAGCTGCGCGGAGATCTCAAGCGGCCCGACGATTCGCGTGTGGACGCGGTCGATGACGCCTGGGATAAATTCGCGAGCTTTTCCGCCTATGACGATTTCACCCGCGCCTGGCTGTTGGCCTGCCGGCGCTTAATGAAGCCTGCCGCCACGCTGTGGGTGATCGGCTCCTATCACAACATTTTCCGTGTCGGAACGATCCTGCAGGACACCGGCTTCTGGATCCTCAACGATGTGATCTGGCGCAAATCCAACCCGATGCCGAACTTTCGCGGCCGGCGCTTCACCAACGCACATGAGACCATGATCTGGGCCGCGCGCGACCAGAATGCGAAGTCCTACACATTCAATTACGAAGCGTTGAAGGCCGGCAACGATGACGTGCAGGTGCGCTCCGACTGGACACTGCCGCTGTGCACCGGCGAGGAACGTCTGAAAAGCGCGGATGGCAAGAAGCTGCACCCGACGCAGAAGCCGCAGACGCTGCTCGCGCGCGTGATCCTTTCCTCTTCGCGGCCCGCAGACCTGGTGCTTGATCCGTTCTGCGGCACCGGCACGACCGGCGCCGTCGCCAAACAGCTCGGCCGCCGCTTCATCGGGATCGAGCGCGACGGCGACTATGCGGCGGCCGCGCGCGCGCGCATCGCGGCCGCCAAGCCGCTGCCGGAAGCTACGCTCGCGCCGTTCATGACCGCGCGTGAGGCGCCGCGCGTGCCGTTCGCATCGCTGATCGAGCGCGGGCTCGTATCCGCCGGCGCCCGCCTGGTCGATGCCAAGCGAAGGCATCGGGCGCTGGTCCGCGCCGATGGCACCATCACGCTCGGCGACAGCGTCGGCTCGATCCATCGGATCGGCGCCCTGGCGCAAGGGTTGGAGGCCTGCAACGGCTGGGCCTTCTGGCATGTGGAGACACCGCAAGGCCTCATCTCGATCGACAGCTTGCGCGCTGAAGTGCGCGCCGAGATGAGCACGGCCTGAAAGTCACCTCGGCTTGACGGCGTGCGCGACGACCTTTCGCATCAAGCTGGGCAGCGCCTCGCCGGAGAGGCCTTCGAGCGCGATCCAGCGTGTGCCGGCAGGCGCGATCGCGTCGGCTGCAACCTCCGCGGAATAGACCACGAGCTCTAGTGGAAAATGCGTGAACACATGCCGCACGCTGCCAGGCAGGCGCTGCCATTTCGGCCGCGTGCCCTTAAGCCGCGGGGCTTGGCGAAGCGCCTGTGCGTCGTCGAAATCATGCACCCACTCCGTTGTCGGGACTTCGGTCATGCCGCCCAACAGCCCCTTTGGCGGACGCGTGCGGACCAAAAGCTTTCCGCCAGCCTTGATGAGCACGAAGGCCGCACCGCGCCGCAGGCGCCCTTCAGACTTGCGCATGCGCCGTGGAAAGCTTCCCGGGTCGCCGCGCTCACGCGCCCGGCAGACCGGCATCCAAGGACAGATCGTGCAGGCGGGTCGCGCCGGTGTGCAGATAGTGGCACCCAGATCCATCATCGCCTGGGCGAAATCTCCGGACCGGTGGGGCGGCACCAGGCTGGCAGCCAAGTCGCGGATTTGCGACTTCGCGGCCGGCAATGCCTGCTCGACCGCGAACAAGCGCGCGATCACACGCTCTGCATTGCCGTCGACCGCCGCCGCCTGGGCCCCGAACGCGATCGCCGCGATGGCGCCGGCCGTATAGGGGCCGATACCCGGTAATTCGCGCAAACCCGCTTCCGTGCACGGAAAAGCGCCATCGTATTTTTTCATCACCAGACGGGCACAGGCATGCAGATTGCGGGCGCGTGCATAGTAGCCGAGACCGGCCCAGGACTTCAGCACATCCTCGAGCGGCGCGGCGGCGAGCGCGGCAAGGCTCGGCCAGCGCGTCAGGAAGCGTGCGAAATAGGGCGCCACCGCCGTCACAGTGGTCTGCTGCAGCATGATTTCCGACAGCCAGACTCGGTAGGGATCGGCCGCGGCGCCTGCGCGTGCGCGCCACGGCAGATCGCGACGGTTGCGGTCGTACCAGTCCAGGAGCTCGGCGGCGGCCGGCAGGCTACGCGCAGCCGCGGGTGACTTTTCCCCGGCCGTTCCCCGCGCCTTCCGCAACGCTTGATCGCCTGCTAGCGTCATGAGAGTTCGATCAATAGCCGACAATCCGGCATGAGCAAGCCTGCCTCATCCCTGCGTCCACTGGCGGACGTCTCGCGCAAGACGCTCGGCGAGGCTTTCGCCAAGCTGGGCTTCGCCTCGGTCGAGCTCGTGACCCGCTGGGCAGAGATCGTCGGAGCGGAGATCGCGGCGCATGCGCAGCCGGAAAAGATTCAATGGCCGCGCCGACCGCAGGGAAACAGCGCGCCCGAGCCCGGGACCCTGGTGCTGCGGGTCGAAGGTCCGGCCGCGCTGGAAGTTCAGCACCAGTCGGATATCATCCTGCAGCGGGTCAACCAGTTCTTCGGCTGGCGCGCTGTCGCTGCGCTGCGCCTGCGGCAGGCGCCGCTCTCGCGTCGTGCGCCGCGACCGTCCCCACCGGAACCGGAGGCGGAAACGATCGCAGCGATCGCCAAGGACCTGGCCGGAATCAAGGATGACGAGCTGCGCAACGCTCTCGCCAAGCTTGGTGCGGCCATGCGGCTGCCCTCCCGTACGATCAATGACACGTGACCCGGGACCCGGTGCCCCGGTTGCCAAGTTCGTGATATATCGCGGCACCCTTCGACGCGAGCTGCGGAAGCAATGGGCAGGTCTTCTCGCCATTGCCGGGTTTATGGTTTAGGAATGGCCGCACGTGTGAGGCCCGACCTGCAGATCGCCATGCCGGCCAGCTAGGAATCCAACCAGGGAGTCCTGAAGTGAAGATCACCCGTCGCGAATTTACCCGAGGCACTTTGGCCATGGCCACGGCAGCACTGGCGCTTGGCGGCGTCGCGGCGGCCCTGAGCCGTTTCCCTTCCCTCGCTTTCGTGCAGCCGGCGCGCGCCGACGATCCGCCGGTACCTCTTGACGAGCTGATGAAGCCCAATCCGCTGGGCGAAATGGCCATGGGAGACGCTAAGGCGCCCATCACGGTGATCGAATATGCTTCGATGACGTGCCCCCACTGCGCCCATTTCTCGATGACCACTTTTCCGGAATTGAAGAAGCGCTACATCGATACCGGCAAGGTGCGCTACATGATGCGGGAATTCCCGCTCGACACACTCGCAGCCGCCGGTTTCATCTTGGCCCGGTGCGCCGGACCCGACAAATACTTCCCTTTGATCGAGACCCTGTTCGCATCGCAGCGGGACTGGGTCGTGCAAAGGCCGCTTGGGCCACTGACGGCCATTGCCAAGCAGGCGGGCCTGACCCAGGAAGCCTTCGAGGCCTGCCTCGACAACAAAGAAATGATCGACGGCATCGAGAAGGTGCGCAATCAGGCGGCCGAGAAGCTTGGGGTCAATTCGACGCCGACCTTTTTCATCAACGGCAAGCGCATGGCGGGCGACCTCTCGATCGAGGAGATGGAAGCGCAATTCGCTCCCTACCTTAAGAGCTGAGAGCTCAGTCTACGCGTGCGGGCAGCGTATCCCCCGCAAACCCGGTTGCCCACAGGGCAACCGGGCAGAAGCGGTGCAACGTCGCGTTTCTGTTGCCGAATCAGGCCGGCCTCTGCAATGTCCGGGCGGCACTCGCCCCTCGCGGCTCGCTTAAGGGCGCGAGATTTTGTTGATTCATCCGCCCGCCTGTCGGGGGCGATGCGCCTGCGGGCAGGAACCGCCGAGCCTGGAACAAGCTCCCCATGCAACTGACCCGACTGCGGCTTCTCGGCTTCAAGTCCTTCGTCGAACCGACCGATTTCCTGATCGAGCCCGGCCTGACGGGGGTGGTCGGTCCCAATGGTTGCGGCAAATCGAATCTGGTCGAGGCGCTGCGTTGGGTGATGGGCGAATCGTCCCACAAGGCGATGCGCGCAGCCGACATGGAAGACGTGATCTTCGCCGGCACCAACAACCGGCCGGCCCGAAACAATGCCGAGGTCGCAATCGCGATCGACAACACCGATCGCAAAGCGCCGGCCCAGTTCAACGAGCACGATTCGCTCGACGTGTCGCGCCGTATCGAGCGCGAGCATGGCTCGACCTATCGGATCAACGGTCGCGAGGTGCGTGCGCGCGACGTGCAGATACTCCTGGCCGATGCATCGACCGGTGCGCGCTCGCCGGCGCTGGTGCACCAGGGTCGCATCGGCGAGATTATCCAAGCCAAGCCCGAGCAGAGGCGGCGCGTCCTGGAAGAGGCTGCGGGTATCGCCGGGCTGCATGCGCGCCGGCATGAGGCGGAGCTCAGGCTGCGCGCCGCGGAGCAGAATCTGACGCGGCTCGAGGACGTCATCAACCAGCTGGTCGGGCAAATCGAAGGCTTGAAGCGCCAGGCCAAGCAGGCGGTGCGCTATCGCGTGGTGTCCGAGCAGGTGCGCAAGGCCGAGGCGACCCTGTTTCACCTGCGCTGGATGGCGGCCAAGGCTGAGAATGGCGAAGCCGAGCACGCCAAGGATGTCGCGGTCCGCGTGGTGGCGACGCGCACCGGTGAAGAGGCTGAGGCCTCGCGCCGCCAGGCGGACGCGGCCGCCGCACTCCCGGCGCTGCGCGAGGCGGAGGCGGGCGCCGCGGCGGCGTTGCAGCGCCTGGTGATCGCGCGCGAAACTCTCGAGCGCGAGGAGGCCCGCGCCCGTGAGCGCATCGCCGAGCTCGGACAGCGCCTCACCCAGCTCAATGCGGACATCGCGCGCGAGCGCGGGCTCGCCGGCGACGCTGAGGCGGCGCTTACCCGGCTGGCCGCCGAGGAGGGGGTGCTGCAGCAGGAGACGGCGACCCACGCCCAGCAGCGCGCCGATGCCGATCAGCGTGTTGCCGCGAACGACGAGCTGCTCGGCGCCGCTGAAAAGACATTTGCGGAGCTGACCGGCACGCTGGCCGATCTCAGCGCACGGCGCAATCAACTCACCAAGGCAGCGCGCGAGCATGCCGAGCGCCAGGCTCGGCTCGAGAGCGAGGCTGCGGCGGTGGAAGCCGAGCTCGCGAGCCTCAATCCGCAGGCGGGCCCCGACCTCTCGGCGCTGGCGACAGCTGTCGAAGCCGCGCAAGCCGCCGTCGCCGAGGCCGAGGCGGCCGCAATGCGATCAGAGGCGGCGCAATCCGCCGCCCGTCAGGCCCTCGACGCGACCCGTCCACCGCTCGCCGACGCCGAACGCCGCGCCCAGCGTCTCGATACCGAAGCCAAGACGCTGGCGCGACTGCTCCACGTCGACACCAAGAACCTCTGGCCGGGAGTGATCGACAGCCTGAGCGTCGACAAGGGCTTCGAGGCCGCGCTCGGGGCTGCGCTGGGCGACGATTTGGAAGCCCCGATCGATCAATCGGCGCCCATGCGCTGGGGCGGCGCGGCTATCGAGCCGACCGATCCGCCGTTGCCGGAAGGCGTCACGCCGCTCGCGCAGCATGTCCGCGCTCCGGCCGAGCTGGCACGCCGACTGGCGCAGATCGGCGTGATCAGGCGCGAGGATGCGCCGCGGCTCGTCGCGCTGTTAAAGCCGGGCCAGCGACTGGTTTCGCCCGAAGGCGACCTGTGGCGCTGGGATGGATTTGCGGTTGCGGCCAACGCGCCGACCGGCGCCGCGCGGCGCCTCGCCGGCAAGAACCGTCTCATCGACATCGAAGCAGAGCTCGGAACCTTGCGTGCCGAGGTCGAGGCCAAGCGTGTGGCCGTAACGGCCGCCGAGGCTGAGGTCGCCGCGGCCGCCGAAGCCGATGCCTCAGCTCGCGCCCGCTGGCGCGAGCTGCAGCACGCTGCGCTGGCGGCGCGTGAGCAGCACGCCGCAGGCGAGCGCGAGGTCTCCCGCACCGCCGCGCGGCTTTCCGCGCTCACCGAGGCCAAGGCGCGTCTTGCTGCCAGCCGTGACGAGACGATCGTGGCGGCGGGCGAAACCGAGCGGTCGCTGGCGAGCCTGCCCGCCTCCGCCGACGTCGAGGAGAAGCTCGCGCGGGTGCGCGGCGAAGTCGAAGAGCATCGCGCGCGCCTCGCCGAGCAGCGGGCGCAAGCGCAAGCGCTCGCGCGCGAGGCCGAGCTTGCGCAGCGCCGGTTGCAGGCCATCGCCGCCGAGCGCGCGGGCTGGGCCGAGCGGCGCGATGGCGCCCTCGCACAGATCTCGACGCTCGCAGGGCGTGTCGAAGAGGCGCAGGCTGAGCGCACCAGCCTGGAGCACGCGCCGGAAGCCTTTGCGGAGAAGCGCGTCGCGCTGATCGGCGAGATCGAAGCTGCGGAAGCCGCGCGTCGCGCCGCCGCCGATCGCCTGGCCGAAGCCGAGAACGCGCTTGCCGTGGCCGATCGCGCGGCCCGCGCCGCGCTCGAAGCAACCAGCGCGGCACGCGAAGAGGCGGCGCGCGCGGAGGAGCGGTTCGAAGGGGCCAAGCGGCGGCTCACCGACATTGCCCGTGAAATTCGCGAGATGCTCGAGGTTGCTCCCGAAGCGGTCGCCGAGCTCGCCGAGCTCAAGCCGGACGCCGAGCTTCCCGAAACCTCCGACGTGGAAGCGCGGCTGGAGCGGCTACGGCGCGAGCGCGAGCGCCTGGGCGCAGTCAATTTGCGCGCCGAGGAAGAGCTGAACGAGGTCGAGGCCCAGCACGGAAACCTGACGCGGGAGCGCGACGACTTGGTCGAGGCGATCAAGCGCCTGCGCCAGGGCATCCAGAGCCTCAACCGCGAAGCCCGCGAGCGGCTGCTCAGTTCCTTCGAAGTCGTTCACAATCACTTCAAGCGCCTGTTCACCGAGCTGTTCGGCGGCGGCACCGCCGAGCTGCAGCTGATAGAGCATGACGATCCCCTGGAAGCGGGCCTCGAGATCATCGCCAAGCCGCCCGGCAAGAAGCCGGCGACCCTGTCGCTGCTGTCGGGTGGCGAGCAGGCGCTGACGGCGCTCGCGCTGATCTTCGCGGTGTTCCTCACCAACCCGGCACCGATCTGCGTGCTGGATGAGGTCGATGCACCGCTCGACGACCACAACATCGAGCGCTTTTGCGATCTGCTCGACGAGATGACGCGGCTGTCCTCCACGCGCTTCATCATCATCACCCACAACCCGATCACCATGGCGCGGATGAACCGCCTCTACGGCGTCACCATGGCGGAGCGCGGGGTTTCGCAGCTGGTCTCGGTCGATCTCGAAGGCGCCGTGAAACTGCGCGAGGCGGTGTAAAGGCGGCCGACCCACTGGCCCGCGGGCGTCCTCGGCTTTATATCTGCAACGGCCGCACGCCCTGAGGGAGCTTGCCCATGTCGACCACCGGTATCGTTATCGCCGTCATCGTCGTTGTGCTGGTGCTGTTCGCTATCACCACCTACAACAGCCTGGTGACGTTGCGCCAGCGCGTCAATCAATCCTTTTCCGACATCGACGTGCAGCTCAAACAGCGCCACGATCTCGTTCCCAATCTGGTCGAGACCGTGAAGGGCTATGCGGCGCATGAGCGCGGCACGCTGGAAGCGGTGATCCAGGCGCGCAACCAGGCGATGACCGCGCAGGGCCCGGCGCAGCAGGCGGCGGCCGAAAATGCCCTGACCGGCGCCCTGCGCCAGATCTTCGCGCTGTCGGAGGCCTATCCCAACCTTAAGGCCAACGAGAATTTCCAGCAGCTGCAGGCGGAGCTCACGGATCTCGAGAACAAGATTGCGGCCTCTCGCCGCTTCTTCAACAACGCGGTGCAGGAGTACAACACCGGCATCCAGCGCTTCCCGGCGGCGCTGTTCGCCCCTGCGCTCGGTTTCACCGAGAAGCAATTCTTCGATCTCGGCACCGAGCGGCAAGCGGTCAGCGAGGCGCCGCAGGTGAAATTCTAGCCAGGCCAAGCGCTGCCGATCGCGGCCGGCAGGCCTCAAGGCATCGAGCATGGCGGCCTTCGGTCTCTATACGCATATTCAATCCAACAAGCGGCGCTCGATCGCGCTGCTTCTCAGCTTGTTCGTGCTCGTCTATCTCATGGTCTATGCGGGCGCCGTGGTGGGCGAGGCGCTGACCTTCTACGCGCCGACGCCGGTGATCCTGGAGCGCGCCTGGTCCGATACGGGGGCGGCGCTGCCCTGGGCCACGGCCGGCGCGATCGCCTGGATCTTCATCGCCTACTGGTTTCACCAGTCGATGATCGACGCGCTGACTGGCGGACGCGAGGTCACCCGCCGCGAAGAGCCGCGGCTCTACAATCTTCTGGAAAATCTCTGCATCTCGCGCGGCATCACCATGCCGAAGCTGAAGATCGCGGACGAACCCGCCCTCAACGCCTTCGCGACCGGCTTAAATGAGAAGCAATATTCCATCACGGTGACCTCCGGTCTCCTCAACCGTCTCGACGATGCCGAGCTCGAATCGGTGCTGGGCCACGAGCTGACCCACATCCGCAATGGCGATGTGCGGATGATGGTGATCGCGGTGATCATCGCCGGCGCGATCTCGTTCTTCGCCGAGTTGATCTTCCGCTTGACCTTCCAGGGCGGCATCGGCCTCCGCGGCGAGCGCAGTCGCGACCGCGGTGGCGGTGCCGGTGTCGCGATCATCATCGCCTTTGCGTTGATCGCGGTCGCATGGCTGACGTCGCTGCTTATCCGCTTTGCGCTCTCGCGCTCGCGCGAGTTCTTGGCGGACGCAGGCTCGGTCGAGCTGACCAAGAACCCGGACGCCATGATTTCCGCGTTGCGCAAGATCGAAGGTCGCGGCGAGCTCAACGGCGCGACCTCCGCACTCATGGAAATGTGCGTCGACAATCCGCGTGAGGAATTTTCCGACCTGTTCGCCACCCACCCGTCGATCGAGCAGCGCATCCAGGCGATCATCAAATTCGCCGGCGGACACGATCCCGGCCCGCTGGCATTGACTGATGAGACCGCGCCTTCCGAAGAGACGGAGGCCGCGCCGGGTCCATGGAGCGACTCCGAGCCGGCCGGCGATCCTGGTCCATGGGGTAGTCCGACCGATCAGGCGCCCCCTGGCAATGGCGCTCCCGCAGGGTCGGACTCGGAGCCAGGTCCTTGAGGCCCGCACAATCCGCGTTGATCGCTCAGGCGGCCGCCGCAGAGCAGGCGAGAGGGGCTCAGTGACCTTCGAAGCTGATCAGCGTGCGCACCGGCACGTCGAGCTTGCGCAGCTTGTCGGCGCCGCCGAGCTCCGGCAGATCGATGATGAAGCAGGCCGCGAGCACGACCGCGCCCATCTGGCGCAGGAGCTTGACGGCGCCTTCCGCGGTGCCGCCGGTCGCGATCAGATCGTCGATCACGATCACGCGCTCTCCGCTGCCGACCGCGTCCTCGTGGATCTCCATCTCGTCCAGGCCGTACTCGAGCGAATAGGCGATACTGACCCGCTTGTGCGGCAGCTTCCCCTTCTTGCGAATGGGGACAAAGCCGGCCGAGACCTGGTGCGCCACCGCGCCGCCGAGGATGAAGCCGCGCGCCTCGATGCCGGCGACCTTATCGATCTTCATGCCGGCCCAGGGCTGCACCAATTCGTCGACCGCCCGGCGGAATGCACGCGCATCCCCGAGCAGCGTAGTGATGTCGCGAAACATGATGCCGGGCTTGGGATAATCCGGGATGGTACGGATCGAAGTCTTGAGGTCATATTCGAGCTGAGGGCTGATCATGGATTGCTCGCGAAAAAAACCAGCAAGGCGCACTCTGGCGAAACACGAAAGCAATCGCAACAGGACTGCCCTGTAGCCCGGATGGAGGCGCCTTCAGAGAGGCGCCTTCAGGGCGCTTACGCCCGTCTTTGACGGCCATGGCGCCGCAATCCGGGAAGTGAGACCCGCATTACGCTACGCTCCATGCGGGCTACTATTGCTACTATTGCCTGCCCAAGACGCGGCCGGCGACCGCATCGAGCTTCTTGAGCAGGGCCGGGTCGCGCGCTTCCGGGGCGGTGATGAGCGCGGTATCGAGCGCGCGGTCGGAACCGATCGGGCAAGGCTCGTGCTCGCGGGGAAAGTCCCGGGCGAGGCGCGCGACCAGGTGCTTGGCCTTGTCGGCATTGGCCATGAGCACGCGGACGATATCCTGCACGGTCACGGCATCATGATCGGGATGCCAGCAGTCGAAATCGGTCACCATCGCAACCGTCGCGTAGCAGATCTCGGCCTCGCGGGCGAGCTTTGCCTCCGGCATGTTGGTCATGCCGATGACCGAATAGCCAAGCCCCTTGTAGGTGAGGCTTTCGGCCAAGGTAGAGAATTGCGGCCCCTCCATGCACACATAGGTGCCGTTGCGGGCGATGCTGATGCCTTCCACCTCCGCGGCCGCCGCGAGATGCAGCCGCAGCCGCGGCGACACCGGATGCGCCATCGAGACATGCGCCACGCAGCCCTTGCCGAAGAACGAGCTTTCGCGCTTGTGCGTGCGATCGACGAACTGGTCGACCAGCACGAACGTTCCGGGCGGCAGCTCCTCCTTGAATGAGCCGCAGGCGGAGAGGGAGACAAGGTCGGTGACGCCGGCGCGCTTGAGCACGTCGATATTGGCGCGATAGTTGATGTCGGAGGGCGAGAGCCGATGGCCCTTGTCGTGGCGGGAGAGGAAGACCACCGGCAATCCGGCGATCGTGCCGATGCGCAAGCCCGCGGAAGGCTCGCCCCACGGGCTTGCGATGCGCTCCTCGCGCACATCCTCGAGCCCCGGCAGATCGTAAATGCCGGAACCGCCGATGATGCCGAGGACGGTCTTGGTCATCGTTCGCGACGGTGATTTCGCGATTTGCGGACTCGCGATCTTTGAGCTCGCGGTCCGCGGGTCGCGATCATGCGATCAAGCCGCAGGACCGGAAGCAATTGGGAATGGTGCCGGCCGCGGTTCAAGCATGCACCGCGCTCCAAACCTTCCTTTTGGTGAAATAGAGCAGGCCGGCGAACACGATCAGGTAGATCATCACCTGGAAGCCGATGCGCTTGCGCTGAACGAGATGCGGCTCGGCCGCCCACATCAGGAACGCGGCGATGTCCTGGCTGTACTGCTCCAGTGTCTGCGGCGAGCCGTCATCAAAGGTCACCGCACCGGGGAACAGCGGCTGCGGCATGGCGATGTTATGGCCGGGAAAATACCTGTTGTAGAAAGTACCGGGCGGCGGGGTCTCGCCGGCGGGCGGATTTTCGTATCCCTTGAGCACCGCCGCGATGTAGTCGACGCCCTGTTCCTGGTATTGCGTGAAGAAGTCGAACACGAAGCCCGGGAAGCCGCGCTTATAGCCTCGCGCCTTGGCGAGCACCGACATGTCCGGCGGCTTGATCGGGAACGCACTGATCACCGCCTCTTGCGGCGCCGGGAAATGATCGCCCACGGCCAATTTGTAGGTGGCGGCGAGCGCGGCGGCCTGCGCCGGCGAGTAGCCGGGGCCGCCCGGCTCCGCGAGATTACGGAACGTCACCAAGTTCATGCTGTGACAGTTGGAGCAGACATCGTGATAAATCTTGAGCCCGCGCTGCAGCTGCCCGGGATCGAAGGTGCCGAACGGACCCGCGAACGACCACGAGAGCTTGGGCGGCGTGTCCGAAGCCTCCTGTGCAGCGGCCGGTCCGGCAAACGCCGCCAAAAACATCAGCGCGAGGAGCTTGGTCTTCATGGTCATGACATTCTCCTCCCGCTTCAAGCCTTGGCGCCGGCGGTCTTGCCCTGCAGGATCGATTCCGAGATCGATTTCGGCAGCGGCTCCGTCTTCTCAACCAATCCGAGCAACGGCAGGATGATCAGGAAGAACGCGAAGTAGTAGACGGTGAACAAGCGGGCGAAGACCACGTACCAGCCGGCCGGCTGCTGCGAACCCAGATAGCCAAGCCCGATGCAGACGACGACGAACAGCCAGAAGAAGAATCTGAACAGCGGCCGGTACCGCCCCGAGCGCACCGGCGAGGTGTCGAGCCAGGGCAGAAAAGCCAGGATGAGAATCGAGGCGCCAAGCGCCATCACGCCCAACAGCTTGTTCGGGATCGCCCGCAGAATGGCGTAGAACGGCAGGTAGTACCATTCGGGCACGATTTCGGGCGGCGTCTGCGCCGGATTGGCCATGATGTAATTGTCGGGATGCCCGAGATAGGCCGGGATATAGAAGACGAACCACGCGAACAGGATGCAGAACACGACCATCATGAACCCGTCCTTGATGGTCGCGTAAGGCGTGAACGCCACCGTGTCCTTTTCCGACTTCGGCTCGACGCCGGTCGGGTTGTTCTGCCCGACCACGTGCAGCGCCCAGATGTGCAGCACCACCACGCCGGCGATGACGAAGGGCAGCAAGTAGTGCAGCGAGTAGAAGCGGTTCAGCGTCGGATTGCCGACCGCGTAGCCGCCCCACAGCCAGGTGACGATCGAATCGCCCACTACCGGGATGGCCGAGAACAGGTTGGTGATCACCTTGGCGGCCCAGAAGCTCATCTGACCCCAGACCAGCACGTAACCCATGAAACCGGTCATGATCATCAGCAGGAGCAGGATCACGCCAAGAATCCATAGGACCTCGCGCGGCTCCTTGTAGGAGCCGTAATACATGCCGCGGAACATGTGGATATAGGCGGCGAGAAAGAACATCGACGCGCCGTTGGCATGCACATAGCGCAACAGCCAGCCGTAGTTCACGTCGCGCATGATGGCTTCGACCGAATTGAAGGCGAGGTCGACATGCGGCGTGTAGTGCATTGCCAGCACGATGCCGGTGATGATCTGCACCCCCAGCATGAACGAGAGAATGCCGCCGAAGGTCCACCAGTAGTTCAGGTTGCGGGGCGTCGGATAGACGATGAACGAAGAATGGATCAGCGCCCCGATCGGCAGCCGCTTCTCAAGCCATTGCATAACGGGGCCTTGCGGCTGATAGGTCGAATTTCCGCTCATGATTGGAACCTTGGATGAACCTTAGGTCTGCGCTGTGTCGGTTTCGCCGATGCGAATCTTGCTGTCGGACAGGAACTTGTAAGGGGGGATCGGCAAGTTCAGCGGCGCCGGACCCCGGCGGACACGTCCCGACGAATCATATTGCGAGCCATGGCAGGGGCAGCGCCAACCATCGTAATCGCCAAGGTGGGCGATCGGGATGCAGCCGAGATGGGTGCAGATGCCGATGAGGACGAGCCACTGATCGTGGCCGGCCTTGACCCGGCTCTGGTCGGTCGCTGGATCAGGGAGGGAGTTCGTATCAACCGCGCGCGCTTCGTCGATCTCCTTCTGGGTGCGGTGGCTGATGAAGATCGGCTGACTGCGCCAGAACACGGTTATGACCTGCCCGGCGGCAATCGGCGAAAGGTCGACATCGACCGGCACTCCAGCCGCGATCGTCGAGGCATCCGGATTCATCTGCGCCACGAGCGGCACCAGCGTCGCCGCCGCTCCGAAGGCCGCTACGGCCCCGGTTGCGACATATAGAAAGTCGCGACGCGTCGGCTCGGCCGAAGACATCGTTGTCACGTTTGCAATCCCTTTCTTATCCTCGATCCACCCGCACGCACCCGCCGCGGCTCCCTCCCCGCCCTGAAAGGGCGACACCCGGCAGTGGCGGGGCAAACCAGCCGCTCTCCGTCCCGACAGGAGGTCAAGCGGCGCCACCCAGCGGGGGTTCTATTGGCACCCTTGACGGGGGAGCGCAAGTGCGCCATCGCCCCACGCTCAGAAGTCGCACCGGGAAATCGACGGCAGGCGACGTCCCGTCCCGCCGCACTTGTCGCGCCGGTTGAAGACGCATGCGGATCGCGCTCTATGAACCGGACATCCCGCAGAACACCGGCACGATTCTGCGCTTGGCGGCTTGCCTCGGCCTCGCCGCCGACATCATCGAGCCGGCCGGGTTCCCGGTCTCGGATCGCGCCTTCCGCCGCGCCGGGATGGACTATCTTGGAGAGGTAAGCCTCCGCCGCCACGACAGCTGGACGGCATTTGAAGCCTGGCGGCATGCGCAGGGCCTGCGCCTCATTCTGTTTACAACACGTGGTGCGACACCTTACCTGGATCACACGTTCCGTCCCGATGACGTGCTGCTGTTCGGCCGTGAATCGGCCGGTGTTCCGGAAGTGGTCCATGCCGCCGCCGATGCCCGGCTTGTCATTCCGATGCGCACCGGCTTGCGCTCGCTCAATATCGCCATGGCGGCCGCAATGGCGGTCTCCGAGGCGTTGCGCCAAACGGGCGGATTTCCGATTCAAGGTCGTGCTTGAGGAGCGCGGATATATCGCCCAGATATTGCTTGGGTAAATCCGGAGACGCCTCGTGGTCTATGCGGTCAAGGAAATATTCTTAACCCTGCAGGGAGAAGGCGCCCAAGCCGGGCGCGCCGCGGTGTTCTGCCGGTTCGCGGGTTGTAACCTGTGGTCGGGCCGCGAGGCCGACAGGGAAGCCGCGCTCTGCCGCTTCTGCGATACCGATTTTGTGGGCACCGATGGCACCCGCGGAGGCTTCTATGCGACCGCACAGTTACTCGCGGACGCAATCGAAGCCGAATGGGCAAACGGGCCGGATCACCGCTACCTGGTCGCGACCGGAGGCGAGCCGCTTCTGCAGATCGACAGGGCGCTGCTGGACGCGTTGCATGCTCGCGGCTTCAAGGTCGCGGTCGAGACCAACGGAACCATCGATCCACCGCCCGGGCTCGACTGGATCTGCGTCAGCCCGAAGGCCGGGAGCGAGCTGCGCATCCGCGCGGGTCAAGAGATGAAGCTCGTATTTCCGCAAGCGGACGCGCCGCCGGAAGCCTTTGCGGGGCTTGCCTTCGAGCATTTCTCGCTACAGCCCATGGATGGCCCGGAGCTTGCCCGCAACACTGCGCGCGCCGTCGAATACTGCCTCACCCATCCGCAATGGCGGCTCAGCCTACAGACCCATAAGACAATCGGAATTCGTTGATGTGGGAGCTCACCAAATCCTTCCGCTTCGAGGCCGCGCACGCGCTTGCCCACACCACGCTCGGTGCCGCGAGCGAGGAGATTCACGGACACTCCTATCGCGCAGACGTCACAATCCGCGGCATCCCCGATCGCGAGACCGGAATGATCATCGATCTGGGAGTCCTGGAGGAGAGGCTTGCCGACATCCGTGAGGCGCTCGACCATAAGCACCTGAACAAGATCGAAGCGCTCGGCGCCCCGACGATCGAGCATCTGGCGCGCTTCATTTGGGATCACGTTCAGGATGCGGGGCTCGTCACGCGCGTGACAGTGTTCCGTGACAGCTGCGGGGAAAGCTGCAGCTATCAGGGATCGACGATCGGTTCGTAATTGCGATTGCGATGAGAGGTTCCACTATGGATGCCGGACAGCTGGAAGCCCGCAAGGCTCGCGCCCGCGCCTGGTTTGAACAGCTGCGCGACGACATTTGTGCAGCCTTCGAAGGGCTCGAGGAGGCGTTGCCGCAAACGGCGCCGCGGACCTGCGACACGGTCGGGCATTTTTCGCGCACGCCTTGGCAGCGCACCGACCACACCGGCGCGCCGGGCGGCGGCGGCGTCATGGCCATGCTCAAAGGCCGCGTGTTCGAGAAGGTCGGGGTGCATGTCTCGACCGTCTTCGGCGAGTTCGCGCCGGAGTTCCGCAAGGATATTCCGGGTGCCGAGGCCGACCCGCGCTTCTGGGCATCGGGCATTTCGCTTATCGCCCACCTGCACAATCCGAATGTTCCGGCGGTGCACATGAACACACGCTTCGTGGTCACCACCAAGGCATGGTTCGGCGGCGGGGCCGATTTGACACCGGTGCTCGATCGGCGGCGTACGCAACAAGATCCCGACACGCGCGCGTTTCACGCCGCCATGCAGGCCGCGTGCGATGCCCATGCGGCGCCTTACGCAAAATACAAGCAATGGTGCGACGATTACTTCTACCTCAAGCATCGGGGCGAGATGCGCGGCATCGGCGGCATCTTCTACGACTACCTCGACAGCGGCGACTGGGAAGCAAATTTCGCCTTCACCCAAGGTGTGGGGCGCGCGTTCTGCGGCATTTATCCGCAGCTCGTGCAGCGCAATTTTACGACGCCCTGGAGCGAGGCCGACCGCGAGGAGCAGCTCGTCCGGCGCGGCCGTTATGTCGAGTTCAATCTGCTGTACGACCGCGGCACCATTTTCGGGCTCAAGACCGGCGGCAACGTCGAGTCGATCCTATCCTCGCTGCCGCCGGTGGTGAAATGGCCGTGAGCCGCCAGTTGCAATCCTAATCCGCGCTGGGCAACCGCCGCACGGTGAATTCGATGCGGTCGCCCGGCAGCACCCGCCAAGCCTCGATCTCGGTCTGATAGGCCGCCTTGGGGAAGCGGCGGAACAGTTCACGCGCCTTTGCCCGCGCCTCCTCGCGCGGCAGCGCGAAGGTCTCGCGCCGGAAGGCATCGCCCCGCGCACGGCCTGCAATCAGCGCGGCCGAACGGCGGGCGATATCGGCGGGACGACGAACAACACGGCTCATACGCTTTACCTCACACCGACAATGTAACATCGCGGTTGTGGGTAAGCGAGTCGCACGAGCCGCATGGCGCAACGATGCCGCTTCAAATCTCCCCGGCAAGGGCTCGTCTGACCGCCGCATCTGCGATCGCGGCCACATCGCCGGCTCCGGTCGGAAAGTCCGCCGCGATCCACACGTCCTCAGCGGCGCGCAACGCCGCTCCGAGCGCCGGCCCCTTGCCGACACCACGCTTCACGAGGTCGGCGGCCTTGAGCGGAAAATCCGGAGGCGTCCAGCGTTCCGGCAGTCGCGCGAGATCATGCCAGTCGCAATCCGCAATACCGCCCGGCGACCGGCTGCACGCGAGCAGCACGCGGTCGAGGAAGCGGGTGCGGCCGAGGCGGTACAGCGCCGCCCGGCCATCCTGCTCAGCGGTTTCGGAACAAATGCGCCACCATCCATCCGCCATGGAGTGCAGCCGCTCGTACTCCGCATTGGCGAGCCGCAAGCGCTCGCGCAGCCGCTCCGCGTCCTCGGGGATGAACAGCGCCAGCGCGCCCAGCCGACGCACCGGATCGGGAACGAGATCAAGCGCGTGCTCACTCGTAATCATGTTGCTCAGGCTTGCCAGGAGCGGCACGCCGCCCAGGACCGCGATGAGTAGTCCGCTCTCGCTCATGACCGTCAAAGCCGGGACCGGATCGGCGGCGGCGAGGAGCTTGAAGATTTCCGTCTTCACCCGCTCGCGTGACAGACGCTCCAGCCCGTCTCGGGCCGCGATCGCGGCCGCTAGGCCTGCCGCGTCGGGCGCACCATGGCCAAAAGCGGCATGGAAGCGGAAGAAGCGCAGAATACGAAGATAGTCCTCGGCGATGCGCGTTGCCGGATCGCCGATGAAGCGTACGCGCCGCGCGGCGAGATCTTCGAGGCCTCCCACGTAGTCATGGATTGTTCCATCACGGGTGACGGAGAGCGCGTTCATCGTGAAGTCGCGCCGCTCGGCGTCGCGCCGCCAATCGCGCCCGAAGGCGACCTTGGCGCGCCGCCCGTCGGTCTCGACGTCCTCGCGCAGCGTGGTCACTTCGTGCGGGGAGCCCTCCGCCACCACCGTGATGGTGCCATGCTCGATGCCGGTCGGCACCGCCTTAAGACCCGCCGCCTCGGCGCGACGGATCACCTCGGCGGGCAGCGCCGTGGTGGCAATGTCGATATCCCCGACCGGCTCGCCGAGAAGCATGTTGCGCACGGCGCCGCCGACCACCCGCGCCTCTTCGCCCTCCCGGTCGAGCAACGCGAGCAGGTGGGCGAGCGCTCCTTCCTTGAGCCAATCGGCCTCGAGCCGTGGCGCCGCGCTCATTGCGCCTGTCCCGGGCTGATTTTGCCGTTCTCCAAACGCGCCGGCAAATAGGTCGAGCCAGCCGGCGAGCCGCCAAGCTGGGCAATCGTCACAAACCCGGCGATCATCAAGCTCACGGCAGCAGCCAATAGCCAAGCCATGCGGGCGACCGACCAAGCGGGCGGGTCGAATATTCCGGTCCGGGTCGCCCACAAGAATCCCGCATAGGCCGCAAACGGAATCAAGAACAGCACCAATTCGGTCAGGACCGGACGGATCATGCGGGCAGTTCCCTTTCCGGCTTGGACCCTGGGCTGAGATAGATTCGTTCGTAGAGATTGCGCAGGATACCGGCCGTGACGCCCCAAATATAGCGCTCGCCGAAAGGCATCGCGTAGTAGCGGCGAATGACGCCCTTCCAGTCGCGGCTGTGCAGCGCGTGGTTTTGCGAATCCATCAGGAAGGCGAGCGGCACCTCGAAGGATTCGTCGACCTCCGACGGGTTGAGGACAAGCTGATGCGCCGGATCGACGCGGGCCACCGTGGGCAGGATGCGAAAACCGCTGAACGTCAGGAACAGATCGAGATATCCGATCGGGGCGACCAGCGCCCGGTCGAGCCCGATCTCCTCTTCTGCTTCGCGCAGCGCCGCAGCGGCGGGCGAGGCATCGTCCGGCTCGATCTTGCCGCCCGGGAACGCGATCTGCCCGGCATGATTGTCGAGTTTAGCGTTGCGCTGGGTCAACAGAACCGTCGGCTCGGCACGATCGACAATGCCGACCAGCACCGAAGCCGGTCGCGTAGCGGCAACGCCGGCACGCTCCCACAAGCCCGGATCGAGGTCGAGATCACCGCGTACGGCCGGAACCGCCGCATCGTTCAGCGCTGCCGGCACCTCGAGCGTCAGCCGCGCGCGCACGCGCGCGAAAAAGTCGGCACTCCGGGCCGAGCTCGCGGCGAGCTCCTCCATCAGTCGCGCTCCTGCGGGCCTGCAGCCGGCTGCATTGGAAAGAAGGCATCGCCGGAAGCAATGCCGAACACGCGCGATCCGCCGATCTCGCGCTCCTCGCCGCGCTCCACCAGATCGTAGGTGAGCGCCCGCGTGACCTTGGCCCACAGGCCTCGCCGCACATGCAGATACGGCTTGAGGCCGCCGGTCTCCACCTCGGGCTCGAATCGCAGCGCGTGGTCCGTCCCGCAGGCGACCCATTCGTCGACATTGGTGCGGAAATGGAGGATCGGCCCTTCGGCGCGGTCCTCTATTCGCAGCTCCACGGCCAGAAACGGCGCATCTTCGACCACGATCCCGCACTTTTCGGCCGGCGTCACCAGATAATACTTGTCGCCCTCCCGCCTGAGGACAGAGGCGAACAGCTTGACCAGCGCCGGCCGGCCGATGGGACTCTTGAGGTAGTACCACGTACCGTCAGCGGCAATCTTAAGGTCGAGGTCGCCGCAGAATGGCGGATTCCACAGATGGACCGGCGGCGCGCCCTTGGCCGCGCCTTTGCTCATTGCGCCCGCAACCGCATCGAGAGCGCGGCTGCCCTGCCCTTCCTTCGCCATGGTTTCCCGTAATCGTCCTTGCCATTCGGCAGGCGGCTCCGCCAGGGGGACTCGTGTGTCGCAAAGCTGGCCCTCAATCGGAAAGGTGAACCCCACCTGACGAGAATTGAACCCCAAATGAGGATTGAATACCAAGTTTCAACGCTAAGCTAACCTCCAGGATTTGTGCGCAAGTTTCTGCTCAGCGCTTGAGATTGCGGCCCCGTGGTGGCGTGTGCCAGACGGACCAAGTGCCCCGTTTCCGAACGCAGGGACTTCAGATCGGCAGCCAGATGCATGGCGGGATTGCGAGCCAGCGGCATCGTCGCCGCCGCAGAATCGCGTATTCTGCACACCGGGAGCCGACCGAGAGTGGCCGATCGAGCTACGAATTCTTACGGAAAGATATCCTTGCGTAACGCGCTTATTGCTGGATGTCTTCATGTCATTTGGAGTCAAAGTGTCATATTGATAACGCCGCCTTGATGCGGATCAGGATTGCTCATTGCGTTGACAAGGCCGAGAATGACCTAAGCCAAGCAGCTCAAGCAGTTAATGTGAACGTTGAGATTGAACGCTTAGATGCTCCCAGAATTGAAACGGTGAAACGGCAGGAGAAGGACTCAGATGGCGGTAGCCGGCGGAGAAGTGCTCGAGAAGCTCGACGACATGATCGTGCGCCAGGCGGAAGCAACCGGCGCGCAGGTGGCCGCCGCCAAGGATGCCATCGGCAAGGTGATCTTCGGGCAGGAGCGCGTGGTCGAGCAGGCCCTGATCACCGTCCTGTGCGGCGGCCACGCATTGCTGATCGGATTGCCCGGTCTCGCCAAGACCAAGCTTATCGAGACCATGGGCACGGTGCTCGGGCTCGAGGCGCGGCGCATCCAGTTCACGCCTGACCTCATGCCGTCCGACATCGTCGGCAGCGAGGTGCTGGACGAGGCGGTCGGCGGCAAGCAGCGCAGCTTCCGCTTCATTCCAGGACCGATCTTCGCCCAGCTCCTGATGGCCGACGAGATCAATCGTGCGAGCCCGCGCACCCAGTCGGCGCTGCTGCAGGCGATGCAAGAGCAGCACGTGACGGTCGCCGGCAACCGTCACGACGTGCCGCATCCGTTTCATGTGCTGGCGACGCAGAACCCGATCGAGCAGGAAGGCACCTACCCGCTGCCGGAGGCGCAGCTCGATCGGTTCCTGATGCAGATCGATGTCGGCTATCCGGACCACGCCGCCGAACGCAAGATCATCTTCGACACGACCGGCACCGAGGAGAGCAAGCCGCGTCAGACCATGACCGCGGAAGAGCTCATCGCCGCGCAGCGCCTCGTGCGCCGCCTCCCGGTCGGCGAATCGGTGGTCGAGGCAATCCTCAATCTGGTGCGTTCGGCGCGTCCGGGCGCGGACACGGGCGAGCTCGGCAAGCTGATCGCCTGGGGGCCGAGCCCGCGTGCGAGCCAGGCCTTGATGCTGGTGGTGCGCGCCAAGGCGCTCATCGACGGCCGGCTGTCGCCCTCGATCGACGACGTGATGGAGATGGCCGAGCCGATCCTCAAGCACCGCATGGCGGTGACGTTTGCGGCGCGCGCCGACGGCGAGGGCGTCGAAGGCGTGATCGCCAAGCTCAAGTCGCGCGTCGGTTAGGCTGATGGCACCTCGACGCGCGGCGGGGCACGAGATCAAGGCGACGCAGCGGGCCGGTGGAGAGGCCCGCACCCTGGCTGAATCGATGCCGCGGCTCATTCTCGAGGCGCGGCGCATTGCGGCGACCGTCATTCACGGACTGCACGGCCGCCGACGGGCGGGGCCAGGCGAGAATTTCTGGCAATATCGACGCTTCCTTTCCGGCGAGCCGGCCCGCCGCGTCGACTGGCGTCGCTCCGCCCGCGACGACCATCTCTATGTGCGCGAGCAGGAATGGGAAGCGGCCCACACTGTGTGGATCTGGGCGGACCGGTCGCCCTCCATGGTGTTCACCTCGCAGCTGGCGCAGGAATCGAAGCTCGACCGAACGCTCGTGATCGCCTTCGCGCTGGCCGAGGTGCTGGTGCAGGCCGGCGAGCGGGTGGGCATCCCGGGCCTGATGCGGCCGACCGGCAGCCGCAACGTTCTCGACAAGATGGCCAATGCGATTGTGCACGATGTGACCGAGCGGACGAGCCTGCCGCCCTCCTTCGCTCCTTCCGGATTGGCCGAGATCGTTGTCCTGTCCGACTTCTGGAGCCCGATGGTCGAGGTCAAGCGCACGCTCTCACAGCTCTCCGCGACCGGCGCACATGGCCACGTGCTCCAGGTTGTCGATCCGGCCGAGGAAACCTTTCCGTATTCCGGCCGGATCGAGTTCGTCGAGCCGGAAGGCGCCGGCGAGGTGACGGTCGGACGCGCCGAGGCCTGGAAGACCGACTACGAGGCGCGCATCGCGCGCCATCGCGCTGAGATCCGCGCCGAGACCGACCGGCTGGGTTGGAGCTTCGCCATCCATCGCACCGATCACACCGCCACCGAGATCCTGCTCGCCTTGCACGCCCGCATGGGGGCGCCGCCCCCTGGGGCGGCGGTGAGCGGCCGTCTCAGCACCCCGACCTATTCCGGGAGACATGCATGATCGGACTGCCGCTTGCCTTCGCAGAACCACTGGTTCTGCTCGGCCTGCTCAGCCTGCCGATTCTCTGGTGGATCCTGCGGCTCATTCCGCCGCAGCCGCGCCGGATCAATTTCCCTCCGACACGGCTTCTGTTCGACCTCACCCCCAGGGAAGAGACACCGCGGCGCACCCCGTGGTGGCTCACCCTGCTCCGCCTCACGCTCGCAGCGCTGGTGATCATCGCTGCCGCCGGACCGCTCTGGCGTCCGCCGCTCGAGGCCGCGAGCTCCAAGGCGCCACTAGCGCTGATTATCGATGACGGCTATCCGGCGGCCGGAACCTGGGATGCGCGCATGCGCACCGCCGACGATCTGTTAGGACGCGCAGAGACCGACGATCGCGGGGTCGCGCTGATCCGCCTGTCGGAACCCACCCGCGACATTTCGCTTGAAACCGCGGCAGCTGCGCGCGTGCGCCTGAGCCAGATGCGGCCGCAGCCCTACGCCATCGAGCGCGCGGATGCGCTCCCCTCGCTCGGACGCTTCCTCGACGCGGCGCCGAGTGCTGAGATAATCTGGTTGTCCGATGGCGTGGATCTGGGTGGCGGCAAGGATTTCGTCGCCGCGTTGGGACGGCTCGCCGGCAACCGACAGGTTACCGTTGTTGCCGGCGGGCTTCCGCCCGCCCATGCGCTCAGCTCGGCGGACAACACTGCGGGGGCCCTGACCGTGAAGGTGCTGCGGTCGGCGACCGGCAGCGCGGAGAGCGGGACCGTGCGCGGCCTTGATCTGAAAGGCCTGCCGCTCGGCGACGCCCCGTTCACTTTCGGCGCCGGAGACACCGAGACCGAGGCCGACCTCAATCTGCCGGTCGAGATCCGCAATGACATCGCGCGGCTCGAGATCAGCACCGAGCATTCCGCCGGTGCCGTGCAGCTCCTCGACAAGCGCTGGCGGCGGCGCAGCGTCGGCGTCCTCACCGGCTCAACCGCCGACACCGCCCAGCCTCTGCTCTCCGCCACTTATTACCTCTCGCGTGCCTTGGCGCCGTTTGCCGACGTGCGTATCAGCGACAAGGGCTCGGTTGCCCAGGCGGTGGACCAATTCCTCGAGCAGCGCCTGCCGATGATGATCTTGGCCGATGTTGGCAATCTCACCGAGGTGCACGATCAGCTGGCCCGCTGGGTCGAGGACGGCGGCGTTCTGGTACGGTTCGCGGGGCCGCGGCTCGCGGCGAGCGACGACGACCTGGTACCGGTGCGGCTGCGGCGCGGCGGCCGTATCCTCGGCGGCAGCCTGTCCTGGGAGCAGCCGCAGGCGCTCGGCGCCTTTCCTGGCGACGGCCCGTTCTTCGACATGATGGTGCCGACCGACGTCACCGTTAACCGCCAGGTTCTGGCGGAGCCCGATGCGACGCTGAGCGACCACACCTGGGCGACGCTCGCTGACGGGACCCCGCTTGTCACCGCCGAGCGTCGTGGCAAGGGTCTGATCGTCCTCTTCCATGTCACCGCCGACACACGCTGGTCGGATTTGCCGCTGTCGGGCAGCTTCGTCGAAATGCTCAAGCGCATCGTCGCGCAGGCCGGCACCACCGCCAGCGCCGACGCCAGCGCAACCGGCTCCCGGGAATCCCAAGAGGTGATACCGCCGAGCCACATTCTCGACGGCTTCGGCGTGTTCGTGCCGCCGCCGCCGAGTGCCCGCCCGGTGCCGTCGGGGTTCTCCGGCCGCGCCACCCCCGAACATCCACCAGGCTTCTATGGTCCACCCGAAGGATTGTTGGCCGTGAACACGCTTGCACCCGCCGACCAGCTTCTCCCCCTCGACTTCTCGGCCCTGCACGGGCGCGTGGAGGATTACCGGGTGGGCGAGCCGCAGGACCTGCGTGGGCCGGTCCTGCTCGCGGCCTTGGGCCTGCTCGCACTCGACGCCGTGGTCGTTTTCCTGCTCGCCGGCGGCATCCGGCAAATGATGCGTCGGCGGTCGCGGGTCGCGGCCGCGATCGCGGCCTTCGCGATCGCCGGCTCGGCGCTCTTTGCTGCCCCGCCGGCGCGCGCGCAGACCGGCGCCGACATCGGTTGGAAGGCGGCCTTGGAGACGCGTCTCGCCTACATCATCACCGGCAACGAGGAGGTCGACCGGATCAGCAAGGCCGGGCTCCAGGGGCTGACGCTGTTCCTGGCGCAGCGGACCGCGCTCGAGGCCGCCGAGCCCACCGGGCTTGATCCAGCGCGTGATGAGCTCGCCTTTTATCCGCTGATTTATTGGCCGATCGTGCCGAGCGCCCCCAAGCCATCGGCCGAGGCTCTGCAGCGCATCGACGCTTATATGAAGCAGGGCGGCACCGTCCTGTTCGACACGCGCGATGCGATCGAGGCTCCGCCCGGTCCCGGCGGAGCTGCGCGCGGACCCGGGATGCTGGCGTTGCGCGGCATTCTCTCCTCGCTGGACATTCCCGAGCTTGAGCCGGTCAGCTCCGATCACGTGCTGACCAAGACTTTCTATCTCCTCAAGGACTTCCCGGGTCGCTTCTCGACCGGCCAGCTCTGGGTCGAGGCGTTGCCGGCGGAGGCCGACGAGGCTGAATCGAACCGCCCGGCGCGCGCCGGCGACGGCGTGTCCTCGATCATCATCACCTCGAATGATCTGGCCGGTGCCTGGGCGATGCGGCCGGACGGCCAGGCGATGCTGCCGCTCGTCGCCAACGAGCCGCGGCAGCGCGAGTTCGCCTTCCGGGCGGGCGTCAATATCGTGATGTACACGCTGACCGGCAATTATAAGGCCGACCAGGTTCATGTTCCGGCGCTGCTGGAACGGCTGGGACAATAGGTGACGGAACCGGACGGCAACTGAATGAGGACTCAATGAATTTCGGCATCGCCTTCTCGCCGCTCGTGCCGACCTACGTCTTGTGGGGCGTGATCGCGCTGACCGTCGTGCTCGCCGCGATGCTGCTCCTGGCGCGCAGCCGCGGCGCGGCGGTGCGAATTCTCGCCATGATCCTGTTCGCGCTGGCGCTCGCCAATCCGTCGCTGACGCGCGAGGATCGTGAGCCGCTGAGCTCGGTCGCCGCCGTCATCGTCGACAAAAGTCCGAGCCAGGAGCTCGGCGATCGCATGCAGCAGACCGAGGCGGCGCGCGCGCAGCTCGCCGAACGGCTCGGTCACATTCCCGGACTCGAGGTACGCTTCGTCGACGCCGGTCAATCGGACGGTGAGACCGACGGCACGCACCTATTCAGCGCGCTCGCCTCGGCCTTATCGGACGTCCCACGCGACCGGATCGCAGGTGCGATCATGATCACCGACGGGCGCGTCCACGACGTCCCGGCCGATGTCGCCGCGCTTGGCTTCAACGCGCCGGTGCACGCTCTGATCACCGGCCACAAGGACGAGCGCGATCGCCGTGTCGCGCTGATCACCGCCCCGCGCTTCGGCCTCGTCGGGCAGTCGCAGACGATCACGTTCAAGGTCGTCGATCAGGGCATCCCGCCCGGCAACGCGCCGGTCACCATTCGGCGAGACGGCGAGACGCTGGAGACCCGCAACGTCCGCGTCGGCCAGTCGGTCGACGTCTCGGTGCCAATCTCGCACGCCGGACAGAACATCGTTGAGATCGAGGCCGCCCCGGTGGAGGGGGAGCTTACCACCGTGCACAATCGCGCCGTCGTGGTGATCGATGGCGTGCGCGACAAGCTGCGCGTGCTCTTGGTCTCCGGCGAGCCGCACGCCGGCGAGCGCACATGGCGCAATCTCCTCAAGTCGGACGCCAGCGTCGATCTCGTGCACTTCACCATCCTGCGTCCGCCGGAGAAGCAGGACGGCACGCCGATCAACGAGCTGTCGCTGATCGCGTTCCCCACCCGCGAGCTGTTCCAGCAGAAGATCAATGATTTCCAGTTGATCATCTTCGATCGCTATGCGCGGCAAGGCGTGCTGCAGTCGATCTATTTCGAGAACATCGTGCGCTATGTGCGCCAGGGCGGCGCGGTGCTGGTCGCGGCCGGACGCGACTATGCGAGCCCGACCAGCCTATGGCGCACGCCGCTCGTCTCGGTGCTGCCGGCGGAGCCGAGCGGCCAGTTGACCGAAGAGCCATACCGGCCGCAACTCACCGATCTCGGCAAGCGTCATCCGGTAACGCGCGGGCTCGAGGGCTCGGCCGATAACCCGCCGCACTGGAGCGAGTGGTTCCGTCTGGTCGATGCGCGCCCCGAGAAGGGCACCACCGTCATGCAGGGTCCCGACGGAAAGCCGCTGTTGCAGCTCTCGCGTGAAGGCGAGGGGCGCGTGGCGCTCTTGTTGTCGGATCATATCTGGTTGTGGGCACGCGGTTTCGAGGGCGGCGGCCCGCATCTCGATCTGCTGCGGCGCCTTTCGCACTGGCTGATGAAGGAGCCGGATCTCGAGGAAGAGGCGCTGCGCCTGTCGGTGCGCGGGCACGATCTTACGGTGCAGCGACAGACCATGGCCGACACCGTCGATCCGGTGACCCTCACCCTGCCGTCCGGCAAGACGCAGACCGTGACGCTTGATCAGGCCGAGCCCGGCATTTGGCGAGCCACCATCGAGGCGAAAGAGCTGGGGCTCTGGCGCGCCACCGACGGCAAGCTTTCCGCGCTCGCCAATGTCGGCCCAGCCAATCCACGCGAATTCGACGAGGTCACCTCGACGAGCGATTGGCTTTCACCGATCACCAGCGCGACCGGCGGCGATGCGGTGCGGATCGAAGACGGGCACGGCGGCATTCACCTGCCGCGCGTCGTCGGCGTCCACGCCAATGACAGCTTCCACGGCGACGACTGGATCGGCCTGAAGATGCGGGAGGCCAGCATCGTGCGAGGCATCGGCGTGCTGCCGGTGTTCGCCGGGGTGATCGGATTGTTGCTCCTGGTCGGCAGTCTCGCGGCCACCTGGGCACGGGAGGGGCGCTAGCGAAGAGCCTGGTTCATGGCAAGCTTGCGCGGCTCCTCGCAACTTCAATCTCAGTGCGAGGCAAATTCGCCCACTTACCGGTCGCCTCCGCTGCCTCAGCTCGCGTCGCGGTCCGGGCGAATGGGTCCAGCCACATTAGCAAAGGCCCCCGCCTCGAGCTCGCAGACCAGCAGGCGCGCCGGATCGACCGGGCCCGGCATGGTGGCTCGCCCCTGGGGGATTTGCCTGAACCCGCTCTTTGCATAGTAGGGTTCATCGCCCACCAAAACGACGAGCTGGTGTCCCTTGGCCCTGGCCTCCGCGAGCGCCCGCTCGATCAATGCGCGACCGATGCCATGCGCGCGGAACGGCGGCTCGACCGTCAGCGGCCCCAGCAGCAGGGCCTTGGTGGCTCCGATGCGCACCGGCGTCAGCCGCACCGATCCGATCATGAGCGTGCCGATACGTGCAGTGAAGGAGAGCTCGAGCCGATGCTCGGCGCCCTCGCGAATCCGGTACGCAGTCTTGGCAAGCCGGCCGGGGCCGAAAGTGCGCTCATGCAGGCGGTCGATGGCGGCCGCATCCTCTGCGGTCTCCGGCAGTATCGTGACGGAAAGCTCGCTCATCCCCTCCCCCGGCCGGTGCCCCGATTGAAGTTCATGCTGCGTGGGCCGCAAGCTTATTCGGGAATTTCGGAAACGGAGCACTCGGCCGATTAGCATCCGCCTGCGGCCGGGTCCACAACCTGCGACCTACCATCGTTCGGTCATCGGTGCGCCGCCCAAAACCTCGATGAGGCGCGCCCGCGTCCCCGCCGTCGTGCCGTTCGGCAACTCGTCGACGGCGAAGAATCCGTGCGCGATGATCTCATAGTCCGGCATCGGCGGCCCGAGCGCGCGAAATTCCCGCACCACATAAACAGCAACGTGGTTGCGGGGCGAGAGCGTGTCGTTGAAGAACATACCGTGGAGCACCGGCGGGGCGGTCGGCTCCAGATTGCCTTCCTCGCGCAGCTCGCGGATGAGCGCATCGATCAGCGTCTCTCCGGGTTCCACACCGCCTCCGGGCAGATGCCAGCCGCTTACATAGCTGTGCTTGACCAAAAAGACGCGGCCGTCAGGTGCGATCACCAGAGCCCGTACTCCGAGCGTCATGCCGCGTGTGAAGCGTCCGACGATATCGGCCGCGCGCATCAGGCCACGCTCCGCCGCAAGCCGCAGGCGTCGCAAATGACTTTGCATCTTGGCTACCGCTCCGTCCCCGTCCGATGCCGAGCGATGTTCTTTGCGGAACCGAGCGGGTTGTCAAAGGAACACATTTCCTATTTAGAATATTTCTAATGAAGCGGCGCGGTGCGCACCCCGCAGGATTTTACGGATGAGGATGCAGTGAAGCGATTTGCCGATCTCACCGAGCAGGACATTCTCGCCCTCGCGATCTCCAACGAGGAGGAGGATAGCCGCATCTATCGCGGTTTCGCCGAAGGGCTGCGCAACCAATATCCCTCGTCCGCCAAGGTGTTCGACGAGATGGCGGACGAAGAGATCAAGCATCGCACCATGCTGTTCGACCTCTATCGTTCCAAATTCGGCGACTATCTGCCGCTGATCCGCCGGCAGGACGTGAAAGGTTTCGTGCAGCACACCAAGCCGCTGTGGCTGGCGCCGCAGCTGCGCATCGATGAGGTGCGCAAATACGCCGAGACGATGGAATACGAGACGGCGCGCTTCTACCGCAAGGCCGCCCAATCGGCCCGCGATGCCTCCATCCGCGAGCTCTTGGATCATCTGGCCGAAGCCGAGGATGTGCACGAGGACCTGGCGCAGAAGCTCGGGCAGACCATCCTCGACAAAACTGCGCGCGCCCACGAGGACGAAACCGCGCGCCGCATGTTCGTGCTGCAATACGTGCAGCCAGGCCTCGCCGGACTGATGGACGGGTCGGTATCAACGCTGGCACCGATCTTTGCCGCTGCTTTTGCCACCCATAATACCTGGCAGACTTTCCTGGTCGGGCTCGCCGCTTCGGTCGGGGCCGGGATCTCCATGGCCTTTGCGGAAGCGCTGTCGGACGATGGCTCGCTCACCGGCCGTGGTGCGCCGGTGCTGCGGGGTGCGGTCTGTGGCGGAATGACCGCGATCGGCGGGCTCGGGCACACCCTGCCGTTTCTCATTCCGGACTTTGTCAGCGCCTTGATCGTGGCTGTATGTGTGGTCGCGGCGGAGCTCGGCGCCATCTCCTATATTCGCCACCGCTTCATGGACACGCCGCTCCTGTCCGCGACGTTCCAGGTGGTGGTCGGTGGCCTCCTGGTGTTCGTCGCCGGCATACTCATCGGCTCCTCATGAAGCGCGGCCCTGATCGGCTCCCCGATCGGCAAGCTTGACCTGCAAGCTGTAGCAACTGCCGATTGCTTCCCGGTTCAGGGCGCAAACAAGAGACCGGCGGCGAGCAGCAGCGCCGCGCCGACCACCAAGCCGAGCACGAAAATTCCGATCGTGGGCCGGCGGCCGCGGCGCAAGTCGGCGGGGCTTGGCGTGGCGGTATCGGCAAGCGCACGGTCGCGCTCCAAGAGGCGCTGCGCCAGATAGCGGGTCACCGCCTGCACGATCTCTTCGACATGCAGGCTTTCGGCCAGCACTTTGCGACCGTAGCGCGTGTCCTGCACGAAACGGTACAAACGCTTGTCGCGTCCCATGGCGATATGGGCGATGGCGTCGATCCAGAGCTTGGGGGCCTCGCCGCGGCTGATACCGAGATCGAACAGGTCGACTTCGGCGGGAATTTCACCGAATAGCGGCGTGAGCGCCTCCTGCAGGAGCTCCAGGCGTGCAACCTCCGCATCATGGAGGTCGACCACAATGCCAGAGCGCTCGGCCGAATCCACCCGCGCCTTGCGCAAAGCGTCCTTCAGGCGCTGCGGCCGCGATTCCTCCGGCTGGCTTACCTGCACGGCCGGGCGTTTACGTCCCCACATAGGCCGACATTAGCGCATGTCCCCGACCGGAGGATACCGGTTTTGCGCGAGCGCTGCGTGCTTGGCCTGCAACCCCGCAAACGGCCGCATCCAGGCGAGTCCATCTTCGGTCTTCGCCCGAGGATTGTATTCGCAGGCGATGAAGCCGCCATAGCCCAACCGGTCGAGCTCGCCGAATATGCCGGGATAGTTCACCTCGCCCTGGTCCGGCTCATGCCGTGACGGCACCCCCGCGATCTGCACGTGGCCGATGAGCGGCAGGAATTTCTCGAAACGGCGAACGAGATCGCCGCCCATGATCTGAGCGTGATAGAAGTCGAATTGGATCCGGACATTTGCCCGGGAGACCTTGTCGACGATGTCGGCCGCATGCTCGGCACGCGCCACGAAATAGTCGGGGCGGTCGCGCGAATTGATCGGCTCGATCAGAACCGTGACGTCGTGTTCCGCGGCCACATCGGCCGCGCGGGCGAGATTGTGGACGAATACCTTCTCGGCCGAGGGGCGCGCCTCAGGGGTAACCTTTCCGGCAAGACAGTGGATCTGCCGCCCCCCGATCGCCACCACATAGTCGAGGGCTTGGCGAAACAGCGCCGCGAAGTCCGCCTCGCGTCCGGCGACAGCGGCAAGCCCGAATTCGCCGGCCTCGCGCCGGCCGGGCGGCGTGTTGATGCCGAGCATAGTGAGGCCATGTCGATCAAGCTCGGCCTTTACGGAGGACGGCGCGAATTCATAGGGAAATTGTAGCTCGACCGCCGGAAAGCCCGCTGCGGCCGCAGCCGCGAACCGCTCCATGAACGGGTGCTCGGTGAAAAGATATGCAAGATTGGCGGCAAAGCGAGGCATTGCTTGGCCCTAGCAAAAGTTTGCAACCGGGTCGAGCATGGTCGATTGCGCGGCCCGGCTCGAACCCATCCGGCAGTTCGGCTAGGATGCGCGTCGGAATCTACCCGGGAGGAGCCCAGATGCTGTTCGTGGTCCACGCGACGGATCGGAAGGACGCGATGAATACGCGCGCCAAGTTCTATCGGGCGCATCGCATTCACCTCGACAAGGCGGAGGACTACAAGGTGGGCGTGGTGACTGCCGGCACGCTCGTGGCCGACGACGGCGAGATGCCGGTCGGGAGTGTTTTCGTGGTCGACGCAAAGAGCCGCCGCGAGGTCGATGAATTCACCCGCAGCGACCCCTACCACGTCAATCAGGTATGGGAGCGGGTGCAGATCCATGCTTACAACAAGAAGCGCGGCAGCCCGATGTGAGGCTCCGCCCTCGCGCGGATCAATCTGAAAAAAACTTGAACGGAGCGGCGCCTGACGGCGCGCTTGACAATACATAAGTGTTTGCTTATGCATTTTGGGATGCTCGCAACCGCACAGGACAAGGCAAAGAGGCCGACCGATATCGCCGTCGTGATGCGGACGCTGGCCGATCCGACGCGACGCACGGTGTTCGAGCAGATCGTTGCGACCGGCGAGATCACGGTGACCGAGCTGACGCGCGGCAGCAGAGTCTCGCAACCGGCCGTGTCGCAGCACCTGCGGGCCCTACGCGATGCCGGGCTCGTTGCGGAACGGCGCGAGGGACGCAACGTCCACTATTCCCCCCAGCCGCGGGGTCTCGCGCCGCTGGTGGATTGGCTCGGCATCTACGGCGTGTTCTGGCGCGAGCGCTTTTCCAACCTGAAAGCTCTTTTGCAGGAGATCGATCATGACCGGCGTGACAACACAAACGCGCGACATCGTCGTCGAAGAGGTCCTGCCGCACGCTCCTGAAGCCGTTTGGGACGCACTCACGAAATCGGAGCTGGTGGGGCGCTGGCTCATGCCCAACGATTTTGCCCCTGTCGTGGGCAAACACTTCAACTTCCGCACCAAGCCGATGGGCGATTGGGACGGGATCGTGCACTGCGAAGTGCTGGAGGTCGTGCCGTTCCGCAAGCTCGCCTACAGCTGGCGGGGCGGTGCCAACAGCAATTCGAAATACGGATCCGTGCTCGACAGCGTGGTCACCTGGACGTTGACTGAGGTCGCGCAAGGCACGCGGCTCAAGCTCGTCCATGCGGGCTTCCGCTCGCCGGAAAACGACTTCGCGTTCAATGCGATGAGCCCGGGATGGGGCCGCATCATGCAAGCGATCAGCCGCATCGCCGGCGAGGAGCTGCAGGCGGGGTGAGCGGGCGCGGCGTCACGCCCGCCCGAAAGTCCTACGCGTAGCCGCCGCTGACCGAGATGGTCTCGCCAGTCATCCAACCCGAAGCCGATGAGGCCAGGAACACGGCAACCGGCGCGACATCGCTCGGCTGTCCCAGGCGACCGAGCGATGTGCGCGCGACGATCTGTTTCTCGAAGTCGCTCCCGAGCATTCCTAGTGTGTGCGTGCCTTCCGTTTCCACGCCGCCCGGATTGATCGCATTGACGCGGATTTTTTTCGGCCCCAGCTCTTTCGCCAATACTCTCGTGATCGTGTCCACGGCGCCCTTGGTGGCCGAATAGACCACCGCGCTCGGCACCGGGCTTGTGGAAACAACCGAGCTGATATTGATGACACTGCCACCGTCGGGGCCGAAATGCTTCATGGCTTCGCGGGTGGTCAGCAGCAGGCCCAACACATTGGTGTTGAACTCGCGGTGGAATTCCTCTTCGGTCACCTCTTCGAGCGGTGCAAAGCGGTAAATGCCGGCGTTGTTTACCAGCACATCCAGCGCTCCGAAGGTCTTCTTGGTTTCATCGAACAGCGCGCGTACTTCCGCCGCCTTCGACACGTCGGCCTTCACCGCCGCGGCCTTGCCGCCTTTCGCCGTGATCTCGGCGACGACGCGCTCAGCGCCCTCTCGACTGGACGCATAGTTCACCACCACGGCCGCACCGGCCGCGGCCAGCGCCCGCGCAGTTTCGGCACCGATCCCCTTTGACGCACCGGTCACGATCGCAACCTTGCCCTTAAGCTCGCTCATGTGATTTCTCCCGATGTTGATCGTTCGACGTTTAGATAATCATCGAAATGAAGGCGTCAAGCCGCCCGGCGCTTGGCCCGCGAGCTAGATTTTGGACAATTGATCGAGATAGGCCTGCAGCACCCCGCGCCGCAGGACCAGGTTCGCAAACTTGCCTTCGCGAATGATCTCAATCAGGCCGGCGGTCTCGAGCTCCTTGATATGATGCGAGAGCGTCGCCGGGCTGATGTTCTGGGACTTGTGCAGGGTCGTGCAAGGGGTCGGAACGTCCTGCTTGCCGATCTCCGTGAGTATCTCGACCCGCCGCGGCTCAGCGAGGGCGCGCGAGATGCGTGCGAGCTCGCGCTTGGTCAACACCGCGCTGCGGGTAGAAGGCATGGTCGAACGGTATCATCTCCGGGGACCCTTAGACAGGCGCGATCAAGCAGAGTGCAGCCGCTTGCCTGTTCGGGATCCCTTGTCCTCGCGCCAGATTCCGAGCGCCTGTTGTGCCGGGCGATCCGAGATCGAGAACAGGACCGACTCTTTGCCGGCTTCGTGCACATGCGGCTGCCAAGGCGGCACGACGAATATGTCGTTCGGGCCCCATTCGAAAACCTGATCGCCCACCTTGGTGGTGCCCTGCCCTTCGACACAGACGAAAATCGTGCCGTCGGTCGAGCGGTAGTCCTCACCCTTGAAACCCTTCGGCAACAGCGAAAGCGAAGCCCCGAGGGTGGGCAGAACCGGCCCGCCGTTCAGCGGATTGACATAGTGCACGCGCGCGCCGTGCCGGGGATCGATCTCCCCGGATTTTTTCAGACGATCCAGGATCGGGCGCGTGCGCGCGTAGGTGTAGTTGATGACCGGGGTGCGGTTGAGGGTGGTCGGCGTGCCATCGGGCAGCACCCCCGAACCATAGAACGTCAGCGAATCGCCGTCCTGCCGGGTCGTGTTCTGCGCCTCGTCGTCCGGATAGTCGGCGAACGACGCCTCGTAGAAATTGACCGCCGGAAAGTCCAGCACATCGAGCCACAGCATCGGCTTGTCCGAGGGATTGCCGTGGTCGTGCGGCGCCCAGTTCGCGGTGATGACGAAATCGCCCGGCGACATGTAGGCCTTCTCGCCTTCGACCGCCGTGTACGCGCCCTCGCCGTCGAGCACGAAACGAATCGCCGAGGCAACGTGGCGGTGCACCGGCGCAACCTCGCCCGCCAGGATCATCTGGATGCCGGCGAACATGGTATTGGTCGCGCGCGACTCGCCGCGCATCGCCGGATTCTCCAGGATCAGCACCCGCCGCAGCGCCTCCTCGGCCGAAATAAGATTGCCGGATTCCATCACCAACGGCTTTATCGCGTCATAGTGCCAGATCACCGGCACGCAACGCGTCACCGGCTCCTTGGTCACCACCGATTTCATGACCTTCCACAGTGGGGCCATGTCGAACTTGGAGATGCGCTCGTAATAGGCCTCGCGCGCCGCATCGACATTGTGCTTGGGGCCGACTGGGCTGCCATTGTGCTTTGCTTGGCGGCGCTTGCCGGGGTTCGTCATGACACTCTCCTCGAGATGGTCATCCTGCTCGAGCGATCTCAGCCGCAATGATCCAAACCACGCGTTAGTATAAAATGCAACTATCGCCCCCGACAAACTCGGGAACGGACAAAATAGCTATTTAATATCAAATCTTTATAGCGCAAGGCCGATTTTCAGGCCTCGCCTTTCGGCGTCACCCGGCGGATGAACTTCTCGAAATTGGCGAGCTGCAGCTTGATCATGTCGCGGGACGACTGATCTGTCAGCTCAAGCGTCTTCTCGTCGAACTTCTTGGCCGCGAATGTGACGATCACCTCCGGCTTGCCGAAGATGAGCGCATCGATCGACGTCAACGACTGCCGCAGGTGATATTGCATCCGCGAGCCGCCGAGCAGGCCGCTTGCGGCCGACTGGAGCGCCACCGGCTTGCCGGCAAACGGCTGATCCTTCGGCCGCGACGCCCAGTCGATGGCGTTCTTGAGACCACCCGGTATCGACCAGTTGTATTCCGGCGAGACGATGATCAGCGCATCGGCACTGCGGATAGCCTCGATCCAGGCGACCGCGATCGGATGCACGCCCTCCGCCGCATGGTCATCGAAGTTGTAGATGGGCAGGCCGGCAAAGCTCGGGGCGGCGCGCAGCGTCATGCCAGCGGGCGCCAAGTCCGGCAGCGCTCGTGCCAGGGCTGCGTTGTAGGATCCCTTCCGCAGCGAACCGCAGATCACCAACACATCAAGCTGCGCACCCGCCACCGTGGTCACCTCTTCGGTCCTGAAATCTGCTCGATGAACTTCACAAAGGCGACGAGCTGCTGATTGATGAAGTTGCGCGTGGTCTCATCGACGATGGCGCCGGTCTTCTCGTCGATCTTGGCGGCGCATCCGCCGATGAAGATTTCGGGCTTGTTGAGCACGAAAGCGTCGAGAAAGACCATTGCGCGGCGCAGATCGTATTGCACCCGCCCGCCTCCGAGCGGCCCCGGCGAAGCCGACTGCAGCGCCACCGGCTTGCCGGCAAACGGCTGGTTCGGCAAGCGCGAGACCCAGTCGATCGCGTTCTTCAAGCCGCCCGGGATCGAGTAATTGTATTCGGGCGTCACGATGATCACACCGTCGGCGGCGCGGATGGCATCGGCGAGTGCGTTGACCGCGGCCGGAAATCCGCTCGCGGTCTGCATATCCGCATTGTAGAGCGGGAACTCGGCGAAGGTCGGCGCCGCCTTGAGCACCAGTCCTTCCGGTGCCAGCGACGGCAGCGCCCGCTGCACCATGCCGTTGAAGGAGCCCTTACGCAACGAGCCGCAGATGGTGATGACATTTTTGCTCGCCATGGCGTCCTCCACAGCTGCGCGATCGGCCGCCTAGACCTTCTCGTCGGCGATCGGGTTCCTGAGCACGCCGACCTTCTCGATGTCGATCTCGCAGGTATCGCCGTTCTTCATCCACACCGGCGGTTTGCGGGCAAAGCCCACGCCCGAGGGCGTGCCGGTCACGATGATATCGCCCGGCTCGAGCGTCATGCCTTGGGTGATATAGGCGATGGTCTCGGCCACCGGGAACATCATGTTGTCGGTATTGTCCGACTGCATGACCTCGCCGTTGAGCCGTGTCTGGATCTTCAGGCCCTTGCCGCCAGGCGGTATCTCGTCGGCCGTCACCATCCAGGGGCCGAAGGCGCCGGTGCCGTCGAAGTTCTTGCCCATGTCCCACTGCGTTGTCTTGCGCTGGAACTCGCGCACCGAGCCTTCGTTGAAGCACGAATAGCCGGCGATGCAGGAGTAGGCGTTCCCCACATCGAGGTGCTTCACCCGCTTACCCACGACCACAACCATCTCGGCCTCGTAGTCCAGCGTCTCGGTCACCTTGGGACGGATCATCGGCTTGCCGTGCGGCAACAGCGAGGTGTGACAGCGCATGAAGATGGTGGGGAACTTCGGAACATTGTCGCGTTGGAAACCTTCCTTGACGTGCTCCAGATAGTTGAGGCCGAGACAGATGATCTTGCCGGGCCGAGCTACCGGCAGCGCATAGTCGATCCCGTTCAAGGGACGGCGGGCGCTCGCCGGCGCCCGCGTGGCCAGCGACTTGAGCGCGCTCAGGTCGCCGTTGTCGCGCCGCAGCCATTCGCCGAGATCGTACGGCGCCTGCGGGTCCACCGCCTGCAGGTCGATGACCTGTTCGCCCTCGACCACGCCGAGGCGCAATCCTTCATTCGTGCGGAAACCGACGATCTTCATGGCTCAAACTACTCCTGGTGCGCTTTTAAGAAGGCAGGCCCCCGATGGCGGAACCCGGCGAGGTTCTATTGGATGCAGCCGCCCGCGTCTACGGGTCTGGTGCCCCCTTTCCGTGATACCTGCCAACACCCTTTGACACGAGCTTCCGAAACAAAGGCGCACTAGCAAAAGCGGGGCACCAGGGGTGCGATTCTGGTCCCGCTTTCGATGTGAAGCTCCGTAAGGGCTTGCGGCAGATGTGGCAGGAACTTCAAATCGGGACACTCGCGCAGGCTCGTCACAACCTTTCGGTTCGGCCGCCGCATCGCTCAGGACCTTTCTCACACCGGGTCGTCAATACCTGCAGGCCGGGATATTGTTGAATGATCCCGTGCGAGGGGCGCCAGAAAATGCCAACTGCGTTGATCGAGATCGACAAGGTCAGCAAGTCGTTCGACGGCGGAAAGACGCAAGCGGTAGAGGACGCAAGTGTTGCGGTCGGGCCTGGCGAATTCATCGTCGTGGTCGGGATGTCCGGAGCCGGCAAGACCACCCTGCTCAAGTTCATCAACCGCCTGGTCGAGCCCGACCGGGGCGACGTACGGGTCGAAGGCACACGCGTCGCCAGCATCGATGCGCCGACGCTGCGGCGAAGCATCGGCTATGTGTTCCAGGGCATCGGGCTGTTTCCGCACATGCGGGTGGGTGAGAACATCGCGGTGACCACACAGCTCCTGGGCTGGGGACCCAGCGCGATCGCCAGTCGCATCAAAGAGATGCTTGATCTCGTCGGCTTGCCGCAGAGCTACGCCCAGCGGTTTCCGAGCGCCTTGTCAGGCGGCGAGGCGCAGCGGGTGAGCGTCGCGCGCGCGCTCGCGGCGCGGCCGCGCATCGTGCTGATGGACGAGCCGTTCGGCGCGCTCGATCCGGTGACGCGCGACGCCCTCGGCTCCGCCTACCGGCAGCTGCATGACCGGCTCGGCCTTACCACCATGATGGTGACCCACGACGTGCAGGAGGCACTGCTCCTCGCCGATCGCATCGTGGTGATGAGCGCCGGCCGGATCAGCGCACAGGGCACGCCGCGCGAGCTTATGGCGGGCGCGGGCAATTCGGAGACTGCGGCCTTGATGGCGATGCCCAAGCGGCAGGCCGAGCGCATCGCGTCTATCATGCAGCGCAAGGACGGGGGGGCCGCGCATGGATGAGCGCATGCAAAGCGCGCTCGCACTCCTACCCGATTATCTCTCGCGCCATGTTCTCTTGAGCGGGTCCGCGATCGTGCTTGGAGCCGCGCTGGGCCTGCCGTTGGGGCTATGGCTGGTGCGCCATCCGCGCTGGCGCTGGCCGGCATTGGCGGCGGCGAGCTTTGTGCAAACCATACCCGGGCTGGCGCTGCTGGCGCTGTTTTATCCGCTGCTGCTCGCTCTCTCGCTGTTCAGCGACAAGCTGTTCGGCTTCCATCTTCCAGCGCTCGGCTTTCTGCCATCGCTGCTGGCGCTGACGCTCTATTCGATGCTGCCGATCCTGAGAAACGCGGTCGCGGGTCTCACCGGCCTCGACCCGGCGGTGATGGAGGCGGCGAGCGCCGTCGGCATGACGGATGGGCAGCGGCTCTTGCGCGTCGAGATGCCGCTCGCGGCACCGGTCGTCATGGCCGGCATTCGCACCGCGGCGGTGTGGACGATCGGGGCCGCGACGCTTTCAACCTCGGTCGGGCAGACGAGTCTCGGCAACTACATTTTCACCGGCCTGCAGACCGAGAACTGGGTCTTCGTGCTGTTCGGCTGCGCCACCGCCGCGGTGTTTGCCTTCGGGGTCGATCAGCTGCTCGGTCTGATCGAAGCCGGAGCGGCGCGGCGCGACCGGGTGCGTATCTTGATCGGCGTCCTGTTGATGGGCACGGGCCTTGCGGCAGCCTTGACCCCGTTATTCGCCGGCGGACCGCGCACCTATGTGGTCGGCGCCAAGAACTTCAGCGAGCAATTCATCCTGGCCGAGCTCATCTCCGATCAGCTGAGGCGCGTCGGCGCCACATCGGAGCGCAAGGATGGGCTGGGCTCCGCGGTCGCATTCCGCGCGCTCGCCGCCTCCGACATCGACGTCTATGTGGATTATTCGGGAACGCTGTGGACCAACGTGCTCGAGCGCAATGATACGCCGGAAAGCGCCGCCATGCTGAAGGAGCTGACAAGTGAGCTCTCCATGCGCTTCGGCGTGACGCTGCTCGGCGCGCTCGGATTCGAGAACGCCTACGCGCTGGCAATGCGCCGCGACCGCGCGGCGGCGCTCGGGGTGCACTCGATTGCGGATCTCGCCCAGCATGCCGGCGATCTGACGTTCGGCACCGACCTCGAATTTCTGAGCCGGCCCGAATGGACCGCGCTCAAGAATGCCTATGGGCTCGCCTTCAAGGCGCAGCGCTCCTATACGCCGACGTTCATGTACCGGGCGCTCGAGGCCGGCGATGTCGACGTGATCACTGCCTTTTCCAGTGACGGGCGGATCGCCGCACAGGGGCTCGAGGTGCTGACTGATCCCAAGCACGCCATACCGGCCTATGACGCGGTCGTGCTCATTGCACCGCGCCGTGCCCAAGACGAGCTGCTGCGCCGCGCGCTCACGCCTTTGATCGGCAAGATTGCGGTGGGGTCCATGCGCGAGGCCAATTTCATGGTCGATCGCGACACCGACAAGGCAAGCCCCGGGCAGGCCGCCCAGTTTCTTGCGCGCGCCGTGGGGTTGAGCGCGCAGTAAGCCTCAAAAGCTCCCGTGCGCCATCCAGGTCGCGAACAAAGGCGCGATCAGCACCAGCGCCAGTTCCGTGCGTATGATCATCTGTAAAACCTTGAAGCGGGACGCCTCGAGCATTTGCCCGCGGCCGGCACGGATATCGCCGCGCCAGCGCAAAAACGCCACCGTCGGGTAGATCGAGAGCAGCGCCACCAGCACGAACACGCCGACCAGCGCATGGAACGGGCTGCTCTGCAGGTAGTAGGTAGCGCCCTTCTCCAGGAACATGCGGGCGATGCCGGTCAGCAGCACCAGCGTCGCCGAGGCGCCGTAGATGACGTCGAGTCGTTGGATCGTTCGCGCCTGATCGGCCGCCATTTCTTTCTTGAGGAAAAGGTGTTCACCAAGCAGGCTCGCGATCATCAGCATGATCACCACGTAGTGAATCCAGGCGACGATGACGGGCATTCCGTTCCCCCCTTGCCGGTCAACTCACTTGATAGCGCGCAGCGCCTGCACCGAGAAATAGTTGTCCGCATCCGTCCAGACAGCAACCGGTGCCCAACCACAGCCGCGCGCCAGCGCACCGAATGAATCGACCGTGTACTTGTAGCTGTTCTCGGTGTGAATGGTCTCGCCGGCGCGAAAGTCGATGTTGCGACCGCAGACATGCACGCGCTGGCGTACGAGGCTCGCCAGATGCATCTCGATGCGCGAGCGCTCGCGGTTGTAGAAGGCCTGATGGCAGAAGCGGGTGAGATCGAAATCGGCGCCGAGCTCGCGATTGATGCGGGCCAGGATGTTGAGATTGAATTTTGCGGTCACACCCGCCGCGTCATCATAGGCGGCATTGAGGATGGAGGGTTCCTTCACCAGATCGACGCCGACGATGAGAAGCGCCTCCGGCCCGAGGATGCGGGCGGCGTGCTGCAGGAAGGCGCAGGCCTGGTGCGCCTCGAAATTGCCGATGGTCGAGCCCGGGAAAAAGCCGGTCCGCGCAAGCGAGGAGAGTGACGGCGGCAGGCGGAAGCTCTGGGTGAAGTCTGCCGCGATCGGCAGCACCTTGAGGCGCGGATAGTCGGCCGAGAGCTGTGCCGCCTCGGCGGAAAGCCAATTCGCCGAGATGTCGACCGGCACATAAGCGGCGATTGCCGGCGCGGCATCGAGCAAGAGCCGCGCCTTGCGGGTCGATCCGCTGCCGAACTCGATCAGGGCGGTTTCGATCGGCAGCAGCCGGGCTATGTCGGTCGCGTGAGCGGCCAGGATCGAAAGCTCACAACGCGTCGGATAGTATTCCGGCAGTCGCGTGATCTCGTCGAACAGCCGAGAGCCCTCCTCGTCATAAAAGTATTTCGGCGCCAGCCGCTTGGGGCGCGCCGTCAGACCCTCGATGACGTCGTGCGCAAAGGTGCCCTCATAGAATTCGAGGGGACGGCGGCGGACGGCCGACTGAACACTCATGTGCAACTCCATTGGTTGTCGGCCCCCGTTCGAGGCCCCGCAAGCAGCAGCGCTCAATCCGGGTATTCGACCAAACGCACGCCACTGAATTGCCAGCGCGCCGCAGGATAGAAGAAGTTACGATAGCTTTCCCGTGCGTGACCCGCAGGCGTGGCGAGTGAGCTGCCGCGAAGCACCATCTGGTTGATCATGAACTTGCCGTTATATTCACCCAATGCACCATCCGCGGCCCGGTAGCCCGGATACGGTAGATAGGCGCTGCGCGTCCATTGCCACACGGTGCCGAATGCTTCCTCGATAATACCGGCACGGGCGGCGACCTCCCATTGCGCTTCGGTCGGCAGATCCTTTCCGGCCCAGCGCGCGAAGGCATCAGCCTCGTAGTAGCTCACGTGGGTAACCGCCGCATGCGGATCGACAGGCTCGCGGCCGCGCAAGGTCAATGCCAGCCAGGCGCCGTCGGTTTCCACCCAGTAGGCGGGCGCACGCCAGCCTTCTGCTTCGACCGCCGCCCAGCCGTCCGACAGCCACAGGCTGGGCGTCACATAGCCGCCGTCGGCGATGAATTCGAGCCACTGACCATTGGTCACCAGGCGACGCGCAATCCGCGCCGACCCCAGCAACACGTCGTGTGCCGGACATTCGTTATCGAAGCAGAAGCCCTCGCCTGTCCAGCCGATGCGCCGAATCCCATGCGGCAGTTCGACAAAACCGCCCCCTGCCATTTGCTCCCCCGCATCAGCGCGGTCCCACGCGTCTTCCGACACGCTATGCGGGACAGGGTTAGGGTGGGGGTGCGGCCGCACCCAATTCGGATCATAGGCAGGCGCAAGCGGATTCTGCGCCAGCGCATGCAATATGTCGGTGAGGATCAGCTCCTGATGCTGCTGCTCGTGATGCAGACCTATCTCAAGGATGCGGCCGACCTCTGCAAGCTTGTCCTCCGCGGCATGAGCGACAAGGTGCTCGACCGCCTGATCGACATGAGCGCGGTACGCGGTGACTTCGTTCGCCGAAGGTCTGCTGAGCACACCACGTCGCGGCCGCGCGTGCCGCGGGCCGGCCGCCACATAGTACGAATTGAACAGATAACCGAACGCCTCGTCGAACATGCGGTAGCCGGGAAGATGCGGCATCAGCAGAAACTGCTCGAAGAACCAGGTCGTATGCGCGCGGTGCCATTTGGTCGGACTTGCGTCCGGCATCGATTGCACCATCTGGTCCTCGGGACTGACCGGGGCAGCGCGACGCTCGGTCTCCGCGCGCACGGCGCGGAAGGCCCCAGACCAGGCGGCGCGGGCATCGTCAGGGCGCGACGCGAGATGCCCGCCGGTCGCATGCCGCTCGCCGTGCAGGCGGATCACAGAGGATAGACTGGGCGCCATGCGCAATCCCGGCTTTGAAAATTTGCTAGTGGAATAGGATCAATAAAAGCCCGGCCCGAACGTTCCGCTACTAGATACGTAGCGGCGCGGATGGGGGTTAGCTCTGCTCGCGGAGAGTTTATCAGGCCGAAGCGCCAGGCTGCGTGCCGGGCGGAAGCCCCCGCGCAGGGCAAAAGTGTATTGATTGCAGTATTTTACGAAGCAGAACTCGCGTCGTCCGCCTATTGCGTGACCTTGACCGCGTTGGCGCCGGCAGTTGCCGCCACGGTGTCTTGCGCGGCGGTGCCACCGCTGACCCCGATGGCGCCCACCAGCCGGCCGTTCAGGATGATCGGCAGCCCCCCTTCCGAGGCTATCGGCCGCGCCTCGTCCGGAAAAGTCATGAAAGCGACATTGCCGGCCGAGAACTGGTCGGCAAAGACCTTGCTCGGCCGCCGGAACATGGCCGAGGTGCGCGCCTTGGCTTGCGCCAGCGCTGCCGACGAGCTTTGCGCCCCATCCATCTTCTCGAAATAGATGAGCTCGCCCTCCGGCCCCACGATGGTCACCGCCATGTGCCAATTGTTCTTCTTGGCTTCGCCAAGCGCCGCATCCGCTGCCGCCTTAGCCTGCTCATTGGCGATCGGCTGACCGTAATCGGGCGGCGGCACGGACGGCAGCGCGACCGGCCGCGGGCCAGCCTCCCCGGGCTGTTGCGCAGACGCGCCGGCACACAAGACAACAAGGCAAAGCCCCGCGATGGTCGCTGAATTCGTCAAGGCGGCAAGTCGCATCAGAGTCTCCCAGTTCGACCCGTGCCGAGTCGTCCCCCGCGCAGCGGTGCCATCATCTGGTCCAAAAACTGTCGTCGGTGGTGATTGCACCCGGCTAGTGCCCCGCCCAACATAGGCGAGTTGCGGCGAGACCGGCAAGCACGGCTTGCGGGCGCGCCTGTGGCAGTGACCATCGAGCCTATCCCAACATGCCCTTGCCCCTGATGATCCGTCCCACACCGATCGTTTCCAAAGTGATACTCTCCACAATCATCAAGGCGCCGACGGGGGGCTCGATGCGACACAGGGTCATGGCTGTTGCGGGCTGGGTGCGGATGCGGACGGCTCGCGCCGCATTGATTGCCGGCGCCACCACCGCGGGTCTCCTGGCCCTCGGGCCCGCCCCGGCTGCGGCGCAAACCGCCAATTGCCGCACGACCGGCAACTTCAACACCTGGCTTGCCGACTTCAAGAAGGAGGCGCTGGCCCAAGGCATCTCGCCTGCCGCCATCGCGGCGGCTTCGCCCTACCTCGTCTATGATCAGCGCATCGTCAACATTGACCGCGGCCAGCGTTTCTTCTCGCAGACCTTCCTCGAATTCTCCGACAGGATGCTGCCCGCCTATCGGCTGCAGCAGGGCGCAGCCGAGATCAGGAAGTGGCAGCCGGTGTTCCAGCGCGAGGAGAAGGAGTTCGGCGTGCCGGCAGCGGTCATCACCGGCTTCTGGGGGCTCGAGAGCGACTTCGGCGGCGGCCAGGGCAAGGACAATGCTCTCAAATCCCTGACCACGCTCGCCTACGACTGCCGACGGAGCGACATGTTCCGCGGTCACCTGTTCGATGCGCTGCGCATGATCGAGCGCGGCGACCTGCGGCCGGAGGAAATGATCGGCTCGTGGGCAGGTGAGCTCGGGCAGACCCAGATGATGCCATCGGAATATTATCGCGATGCGGTCGACTATGACGGCACCGGCAAGCGCAACCTGATCAAAAGCGTGCCGGATGTGATCGGCTCGACCGGCAAGTATCTCGTCTATCTCGGTTGGAAGCGCGGCGAGCCGTGGCTGCAGGAGGTGCGCGCTCCCGCCAACACGCCGTGGCAAGAGGCCGACCTCTCGATCCAGCACCCGCGCGCCCAATGGGCCGCCTGGGGCGTGACCCTTGCGGACGGCCGGCCGCTTCCGTCCGACAAGCTGCCGGCCTCGCTGGTGCTGCCGATGGGCCGCTTTGGCCCGGCATTCCTCGCCTATGATAATTTCCAGGTCTACCTGAAATGGAACCAATCGCTCACATATGCGCTGACCGCCGCCTATTACGCGACGCGGCTCGAGGGCGCGCCGGCGATGCACCGCGGCGGCGACATCCCCAAGCTCAGCTTCGATGAAACGCGCGAGCTGCAGCTCATTCTGGAGAAGCGCGGCTACGACATCGGCCGCACCGACGGAATCTTGGGGCTAAAGAGCCGCAGCGCCGTACGCGAGATGCAGGTCAAGCTCGGCCTGCCGGCGGACTCCTGGCCGACCACCGAGTTGCTCGCGCGCCTGCGGCAGGGGCGGTAAGGAGTTTGTAGGGCCGGTACTAAGCAAGAAGCTACGGCGCGACACTCTTCGCCAGCTTGAGCGCAAATCCGGGCTTGCTCACTTCGATTAGATTGGTGTCGGCGTTCTGCGCGAGCTCCGCCATCAGGCGCACCAGCGGATGCTTTACCGTGACATATTCCTTCGCCGGACCTGCCGCGCGCATCGCCGCGATGTCCTCGCGGTTGAGCAGCCAGCGCAACAAGAGCTCCTCGTCGGACACATCCGGCCCGCCAAGCTCGCTGCGCATCTCCGCTAGCGTCGGCTGCGGCCGCGCTTGCGCCATGATCTCTTTCGCCCGCGGCCGGTCGAGAATGCGCGCGCGCACCTCCTGGTCCATGGCGGTCACGGCTTCCTCGCCGAACTGGCCGAGCGCATAGCGGATGACCTGGTCGGTCACCTCCTTGTAGCGCTCGCCCAGGATGACGTTGATGGCGGCCTGGCTGCCGACGAATTGCGACAGCGGCGTCACCATGATGGGATGGCCGAACTCCACGCGCACGCGCGCGGTCTCCTCCAGCGCCTGCTGCAGCTCCTTCTCCTTGCCGACCTGGCGCAGCTGATGCCCGAGATTGGAGATCATGCCGCCCGGAATTTGATGCTGATACGTCGCGTAGTCGTACTCGGCCGGCACACCGAGCGGAAAGCCTTCGCGCTTGGCGATGATGGTGAAATGCTCGCTGACCGGTCGCAGCACCTGTTCATCGATCACCGGCTTATAGCCGAGAGCACGCAGATTGTGCGCCACGTTGAAGATGGACGGCAGCGCGGCGCCGTCGGCAAGCGGCGGCACGCCGGTATTGACGATGCGAATGCCGAGGCGGACCGCTTCGAGCGCGACCAAGGGCCCGAGCCCGGTGGTGCAATGGCTGTGCAGCTCGACCGGGATGCCGCCGTTGTTGGCAAGAATGACCGGCACCAGCGTGCGCACCCGCTCGGGCGTGAGCAGCCCACCCGGATCCTTGAGGCAGAGACGGAACGGCTTGAGAGTGACCGCCGCCCGGCAGCGCTCCGCGTAGTAGTCGTCGGTATGGACCGGCGAAACGGAATAGATGAGATTGACGATCGGATCGAGCCCGAACCTGCGCGCGACCGACACGCGGTAGCGCCAGCCCGGCAGATCGTTCCACGGCTCGGAGATGCGCGCCTGGCGGATGCCGTTCGCCACCATCCGTTCGATGAAAAGCTCGTACATTGCCGGCGGATCAAAGCCGAAAGTATTCACCCGCCCGGCGATGAGGCGCAGCGGCGTGTTCGGCGCCCGCTCGGCAACGCGGCGGATGCGCTCCCATGGATCCTCGCGCAGCTCGCGCACGGCCTTCTTTATGTGCGAGCCCGATAGCAGCTCGATCGCCAGGAACCCCGCCTCGTCGAGGCGCTTGGCGATCGGCAACATCATGCCGGTCGACATGCGCTCGGCCCACAGGCTCTGGTGCCCGTCCCGGATGGTGGTGTCGACAAACCTGATCTCTTCCATCGCGATGGTCCTCAGCGCCGATCCGGCTTGATCCAAAATAGGGGCTGGCCGAACTCAACCATTTCCCCATTGGCGACCAGGATGCGCTCGATCACGCCGGCAATCTCGGTCTTGATGCTGGTGAACACTTTCATCACCTCGATCAGCCCGACAGTGGCGCCAGCCTCGACGCGAGCGCCTGCCGTCACAAACGGTGGATCGGAAGGCGAAGGCGCGGCGTAGAATTTTCCCACCATCGGGGCCGGGATGGATTGCAGGCCAGGCTCGGGCGCCGCTGTTACAGCCGGCACGGGTTGCGCGGCTACCTTTTCAGGTGCCAGTGCGACCGCAGGTGCAGCTGGGGTCGGGAGGGTGGCGGTCGCGGGCTCAGCGGGCCGATAACCGCCCTTGCTGATGGTGATCTTGCGTTCGCCCTGCTCCAGTTGAAGAAAGTCGAATTTGGATTGCTCGAACAATTTGAGGATTTCGAGCACGTCGTCGTCCGTCAGCTCCATCAAACCGCTCTCCTGCAGCGCGACTAGGCCGCATTGTTTTGCATGCTCGGAATAGCCGGCGGCCGACCGAGTTCGGGCAGGGATACCGGATTCGGATTTCGACCGGGCGAACCCAGCCTGTCAACCTGCGCCGCAACCGCATGCCGGTTCAAGCGCAAAGCCCGCGGCCGGTGGACAGGAACCGATGGCGGAGGAGATCGTTATTGGCGATCGGGGCCGGGGGTACCGCTTGCGCCGGTTCGCGCCAAATCTTCGTCTCAGCACCAAAGTACGGCCGTAATATCTCTATATCCGCGCGCCTGTTCGTGCCACTTGCATGATCGGCATCGCACTGCCCGAGGAGGGGAACTTGCCATTGCACATCAAATCATCCGGAAGAAATGCCCTGTTGACGCTCGCCGCGGTCTCCGCGGTCGCCTTGGCACAGGGCTTCCTGGCCGTGGAGGGGGTCGCGCAGGTTCCGGGAACCGTTATCCTCGCCCAGAATCCGCCCAAATGCGGTCAGGATCCGCAGCATCCCTGCCCCAAGCCGGGCCAGCAGCAGCCGCAGCAATCACAGCATCCGCAGCAGCAGGGCCAAGGGCAGCCACCCGGACAACCACAAAAGCCGCCCGTCCAGGGGCAGCAGACCCAGCCGGTCCAGCAAGGCCAGCAGCGCATTGAGGAGCGTAAGCTCCCCGGCCAACCCGCCCAGCCGGTCCAACAGGGACAGCAAGGCCAGCCGAACCAACAGGGTCAGCGCTTGGAGGAGCGTAAGCTCCCGGGCCAGACGGGTCAGCCTATCCAGCAAGGACAGCAGGGTCAGCCGAACCAACAGGGTCAGCGCTTGGAGGAGCGTAAGCTCCCGGGCCAGACGGGTCAGCCCATCCAGCAGGGACAGCAAGGCCAGCGCAACCAACAGGGTCAGCGCTTGGAGGAGCGTAAGCTCCCGGGCCAGACGGGTCAGCCCATCCAACAGGGACAGCAGGGTCAGCCCAACCAACAGGGTCAACGCTTGGAGGAGCGTAAGCTCCCGGGCCAGCCGGGCCAGCCCATCCAGCAGGGGCAGCAGGGTCAGCCCAACCAACAGGGTCAACGCTTGGAGGAGCGTAAGCTCCCGGGCCAGCCGGGCCAGTCCATCCAGCAGGGACAGCAGGCCCAACCCGCCCAGCAGGGCCAAGGCCAGCCACAGAAGCCGACCTTCCAGGGGCAGCCTGTCCAGCAGGGGCAGCAAAGCGCCCCCCAGGGCCAGCCTAAGCAGACTTTCCAGCTCGTCCGCCCGCCGGCCGGGCAGCAGGGCGGACCGACCTTTGCCAACGTCAAGGAGCTGCAGGCACAGCGTAAGGAGCACACCGAGCCGGGCGGCCGGCTGGTCATCGAGGAGCCCGATCATCGGCAGATCGTGCGGGAAGGCGGCCAAGCCTTCATCCGCCACGATGAGAACGAGCGTCTATCGATGTTTGGCAACGCCCGCACCGAAAGGCGCCGCGACGGCAACTATTCGATCATCGTGCGACCTGACGGCGATCAGATCATCACCGTAACCGACGACGACGGCCGCATGATCCGCCGCTTCCGGCGCGATCGGGAAGGACATGAATTCATCCTGATCGAAAATCCGCGTCCTGTGGGCGCGATCGTCCTCAATCTGCCGCTGCCGGTGATCAGCATTCCGCCGGACCAGTACATCGTGGATACGGCGGTCGCGCCCGAGCCGTTCATCTACAACACGCTGATCGCGCCGCCGCTGGTGCCGATCGAGCGGCCCTACTCGCTGGACGAGATCCGCTATAACGTGGCGCTGCGCGACCGCATGCGGCGTATCGATGTCGACACCATCAACTTCGATTTCGGCTCATGGGAGGTGACGCCCGACCAGGTCGCGCGCTTGCAGCTCGTGGCGCAGGCGATGCAGGACATCATCGCCCGCAACCCGAACGAAGTGTTCCTGGTCGAGGGGCACACCGATGCGGTCGGAAACGATGTTGACAACCTGTCGCTCTCCGACCGGCGTGCCGACACGGTCGCCAGCATTCTCACCCAGAGCTTCCAGATTCCGCCTGAGAACATGACGACCCAGGGCTACGGCTCGCATTTCCTCAAGATCCAGACGCCGGAGGCCAATCGGCAGAACCGCCGCGTGACCATCCGGCGGATCACTCCGCTGCTCACCGGCGCGAGCAGCTGACGTTCGGAAAAAATCGGGCGGGCACAAGAGGCCCGCCCCTACAACAACGATCGTAGCGGCGCCCCTTGTGGGCGCCCTCTTGTTATTTGGGCGTGCACGCCTGGACGTTTACGCCCGCCTTCGACGGGCAGTGGGGCGGCCCTCCAAGGCTCGTCGGTTCTTACATCACATCGCCCATGACCTCTTCGCCCTCGCCGGGCGGGCGCGTGTAGAATTCCGGATTCATCCGGCTGACGACACCTTCGCGCGCCAGCGCCTCGGCGAATTCCCGGCGGATCGCCGGATCCTCCTGATGATACGGGATGGCGCTGCCGCCCTTGCCGAGATCGATTGCGCCCCAGTCCATGAGCTGCTCGCCCGGACGGCCGGCCTTGCGTGCGCGCTGATTGTTGGGACCGTGCCAGGCGGTGATCCGCAGCCCTTCGGCGCCGGTGCCGAAATGCTGGTGGAACCAGTCCCCGCTCATCGGCGCAGCCGAAACCATGCCGACAGGCTCATAGTCCTGGCGCAGGATCTTGTCGGCCTTGCCGTCCTTCCAGGGCGTGGTGCCGAGCGTGTCGGGCCACGTATACGTATAGCCCTTGCCCTTGACGCAGATGAGCACGGCCGCTGACGCGTGCTTATGCGCCTTGGAATAGCGTCCGGTCTCGTGCTGGCCGATCCAGAGATAAAAGCGGTTGCCGGCCATCGACGGCTCGACGCGCCGGTACCCGGGCGACCGGCGGTTGTCGAGCGGCAGCTCGGTATTGACGATGTCGGGAATGAGATTGGTGCGGCGCATGGCAAGGCCGCGAATAGGATCAGGCTCGACATCCTCGCGCGGCTTGAAGAAATCCTCCGCCCCGGAGAAGCGTTCGGTGAAAGCGTGCGGGCAGTTGAAGATGAACTCAGGATTATCGATCAGGTTCATCACATTGGGAGCCGTGGTGCCGCACAAGAGCAGTGCCGGCGCGCTCGCCGCATTGATGAAGCGATGGAACGCATTGAGCGGAATTGTGAACAAGCTTCCCTTCTGCCACTCGAACACGTGCCGCTTGCTCTGGCTTTCCTGCCACACCTCCGTTGAGCCGCGGCCTTCAACCACCAGAACGATCTTCTCGTACAGATGGCGCTCGACATTGAGTGCTCCGGCGCCGGGAATTTCGACCACATAGGCACCCCACAGCCCCTCGGTGCCGTAGAGCTGGATATAGCTGCCGCGCCCGCCCAGCCGCTTCCACGGCGTCATCGGCAGATCCTGCACGCGGCGCACGCCGATGCCGCGATAGACCGGCACCCCTTCGGACTCCATGAAGACGTCATAGGGCATCGGCTTGCGCTTGAACGTGCCGAAACCGGCGTTCTCTCCGGCCTTGGGCTCGTGCCAATGGGTGTGATCGGGGGTGTCGTGCATGGTGGGCCTCCTTGCCTGGAGAACTGAGGTTACCAGGCTCTATTCTTGCATTATTGCGCGTTTCCGTTGGTAAGCAGTTTCCTGATGTAATCAAGTGTGTCGGGCGGGACGGCGTCAATCTGCGCAATGGCTTGCTCGATCGCCTCCGCGTCAACGGGGCTCAAATCGAGCTCGAGCCGCGCGGCCTCATCACGGTAGCGCGCATCGCTCTGGACTGCGCGAAAAGCCTGCCGCAGCACTTGCGCCCGCTCACGCGGAATGTTCGGTGGCGCCACGAAAGGCCGGTCCAGGCGATAGGGCAACTCCATAAGCTCGATCAGCCGGCGGCCGCGGTCGTCGCGTGCGAGCTCGCGCGCGGTGGGTACAGCTGGAAAATCCGGGTGTCGGGCCGCGTGCGCGAACTGCAGGATCACATGCATGCCAGATTGTGGCATCAACCATTCTGGCCGTGTCGAATGCAGCACCGAGATCGCAGTCAAGCGGGCATCGATTTCACCGCGATCCATGGCGAGAAACATGGCGTTGCTGTCCGGATAGCCCGGGATGATCTTCAGGTTGAGGCCGAGCGCGTCGCGCAGCACGATCGCTATGTCATTCGTGCCTGCGCCCTGAGCAGAGGCGCCGACCAAGAGGGACGGGCCGCCCGGGGCGCGTGCCGCTTCAGCATTCCTCACCGGCGAGTCGGGGCGGGCGATCAACAGGTAGGCATCGTCGGCGAAACTCGACGGGGAGCCGAGCCAGGTAAACTTGCGGGGATTGAACTGCGCACCGGCCCCGCTCCGAGTGAGGCCGAGCAGCACGAGGTCATGTGCGAACGTGCCGAGCACGGTCCCGTCCTTGGGCGCAACGTTGTAGAGATAGTTGGCGGCGCGCAAGCCGCCGGCGCCCGGCATGTTCTGCACCACAATCGCCGGATGTCCCGGCAGATATTCGCCCATGTGGCGCGCGAGGAGACGCCCATAGAGGTCGTAGCCGCCGCCCGCTCCAGAGCCAACGATGAGCTCGATCTGTCTTGCAGAAGGCCCGGCTTCGGCCTGAGCATGCGTTGCCGCCGGCATCGCCAGCAGGACGCCGACGAGCAGTGCTTCCCATCTCGGGCGCACCCGCCCCCTCGGGCGAGCAAGCGTGCCGGTTGGGTGCGCTGACCTGCCCACGATCAGCCATTCTTGCTATCGGACAAGAGCCTTCTCATGTAGTCGAGAAGATCGGGCGGGGCGTTCGCGATGCCGTTGATGGCGCGCAGCACTTCCTCTGCGCCGATCGGGCTCACATCGACCTTGAGCCTTTGCGCTTCATCCAGATAGTCCGGGTCATGATGCAAGGCGAGGAACGCCGCCTGCAGAGCCCGGGCGCGATCCTCCGGCAAGCCGGGCGGGGCCGCGAACGGTCGCGATAGCCGGTAGGGCAGCTCGGCGAGCTCAATGAGCGCGCGTGCGCGATCGCTCTCGGCGAGCTCGCGCGCGGTCGGCACGTCGGGAAATTGCGGATGACGGCTAGCGCGCGCAAACTGCAAGAGCACCTGCATGCTGCTGTCCGGTCGGAGCCACTCCGGATGCGAGGAGGAAACCGCCGACAGGCCGACAAAGCGGCCGTCCGTCTCCTTGCGGTCGGCGGCGAGAAACAACGCGTTGCTGTCCGGATAGCCGACGATGATGCGGATGTTGAGCGAGAGCGCGTCGCGCAGCACCGTCGAAATGTCGTTGCCGGTTGCGCCTTCCGCGGTCCCGCCCAGCACCAGCGGCGGTCCGCCTGGGCGCCGCGCGTCAGCAATCGATTTTACCTTGGCGTCCTTGCGCGTCATCAACAGATAGGCGTCGTTGCCGTAGCTCGAGGAGGAGCCGAGCCAGGTGAACTTTCTTGGATCGAAGCGAACGTTCGGATTGTTGCCGATGAGCCCCAAGAGCGGCATGTCGCGCGCAAACGTCGCGATCACAGTGCCGTCCTTGGGCGCGGTGTTGTAGAGATAGTTCACGGCGCGCAGGCTGCCGGCCCCCGGCATGTTCTGGATCACGACCGTAGGGTTGCCCGGGATGTGTTTGCCCAGATGCGTGGCGACGAGGCGGCCATAGACATCGTAGCCGCCGCCGGAGCCGTAACCGACCACCAGGGTGACGACTTTCCCCTTATAGAAATCGGCGACACTGTCGGCGTGCGCAGCGGCGCACGTCAGGCTCAGCAGCGCTGCGGCTGCCGTAACCTTGAGCCAAGCCATGGTTCCTCCTTGGTCTCCACGCCATCGCCGAGGCGGGCCCTCATGACCCCTTTTTATCGGCTTCTCGATCAGCGCAGCCGGCCGATTGTCTTATAGTGCCGGCCCTTTGTATACTCGCCGCCCGAGGCTTAAGACGACGCACATCCCACACAATCCCGTACGGAAAAAGCAGGGAGGATATTTCATGAGAAGAACATGGCTCGCCGGACTGCTCATGCTGATGAGCCCGTCCGCATTCGCCCAGCAGCTGCCGCCGGAGATTCCGTTCGATTCGGTGCCTAACCTGCTCAAGCTTCCTCCCGACATGTATCTCGGCGAGGCTTCCGGCGTCGCCCTCAACTCCAAGAAGCATATTTTCGTCTACAACCGCGGCGGCTCAAGCCGGGGTCCGGCCTTCGCCAACACCGCGTCGCAGCTGCTCGAGTTCGACCAGAATGGCAATTATCTGCGGGAGATCGGCAAGAATCTCTATGCTTGGTCGTTTGCCCATACGGTGCGCGTCGACAAGGACGACAATATCTGGGCCACCGACAAGGGCTCGGACATGATCATCAAATTCGATCCCGAAGGCCGCGTGCAGATGGTGTTCGGACGCAAGCAGGAGGCCTCGGAAAAGACCGAGCCGCATGAGCGCGTCAACCCGCCGAAGCCGTTCGAGGACGGCCGCTTCCGCCAGCCCACCGACGTGACCTGGGATTCGAAAGGCGACATCTTCATCAGCGACGGCTACATCAACGCGCGGGTCGCCAAGTACAACAAGGACGGCGACTGGATCAAATCCTGGGGCAAGCACGGCAACGGGCCGGGCGAGTTCAACCTGCTCCACACCATCGCGGCCGACGCCCAGGACAACATCTACGTCGGCGATCGCAACAATCGCCGCATCCAGGTGTTCGATACCGACGGCAACTTCAAGCGCGAGATCAGGATCGACGTCCCGCCGCCGCCGGATGCGCGCCCGGCGATCGGCAACATGCCGAACCTGACCGACTACCTCAAGACCGGCGGCACGATGACGCCGGGCGCTCCGTGGGCGATCTGCATCACGCCTCCGCCGAACCAGGTGCTCTATAGCGCGGACTCCTTCCCGGGGCGCATCTACAAGCTCAGCCTCGACGGCAAGGTGCTCGGCATGCTGGGCAAGTCCGGCAAGCAGATGAAGGAGTTCGGCTGGATCCACGAAATGGCCTGCCCGTCCGAGAACGAGCTCTATGTGGCCGAAATCCTGAACTGGCGCGTGCAGAAGCTGCTGCTGCATCCGGACCAGGAGCGCGCCGCGAACTGAGCGGTTATCTCAGCGACTCCAAGATTAGAGCCTGGCGCGGCCTCAACGGCCATGCCAGGCGCTTGGACGCCCGCGGTCGCCGGGCCGCGGGCGCCCCTCTCCTTTGGTGCTCCGAATCACAGGATCTCGTCCCGCGTCCATCCTTCGAGACGCCTCGCTACGCGAGGCTCCTCGGGATGAGGTCCTTGAGTGAGCGATGGAGTCTCGCGTTAAGACGACGGAAGCGGCTCGAGATCAAGCTCCAGCGCCTGCAGCACGCGCGCATTCATATTGTAGCTGCCGATCAGCACGGTCAGCTCGACGATCTGGCGCGTGTCGAAGTGGCGCTTGACCTCGGCGAAGACCGCATCCGGTACAACAATTTCCAGCGTCATCGTATCCGCGTAGGTAAGCGCTGCGCGCTCGCGAGCGCTGAACAGCGCGGTGCTCCGCCAATCTTTGAGAGCCTCGCATTCGGCCAGTGAAACGCCGTCGGCAAGGGCCAAGGCGGGCACATGCTGGCGCAGGACGTATGCGGCCTTGGTGATGTGGGCGATGCGGATGATGACGATCTCGCGCAGGCGTCCGTCGAGCGCCGTTTTCCATCGCACTGCGTTGGAATGATTGAACCAGCTGTCCGCGAGTGCCGGGCTGTGCAACAGCATGCGGTAGATGTTGATCAGCTTGCCGCGGCGGCCGGCGCTGAACCTCGCGACCTGCTCGGCAAATTCCGGATGCTGCGCTTCGTCGATCAGCGGTATGCGGGCCATGACTAAATTCAATCCACCTTCAAATTCAATTTCTGCATGATCGGCGTCCAGCGCGCGAGCCCGTCCGCGACCAGGCGCTGGGCTTCGTGCGGGCTGGAGGAGGCGGTGGGCTCGAATCCGGAGGCGAGCAGAAGATCTTGAAACGACTGCTCAGTCATCAGCCTGGCGGTCGCGCCCGCGAGCTGCGCGATGGTCGCTGCGGCGACGCCGGCCGGCGCAAACAGGCCGTTGAAATTGGCGGCGATCATTCCCGGAAGGCCGGCTTCGCGCGCGGTTGGAATGTCGGGCGCTGCGCGCAGCCGCGTCTCGGCCGCGACCGCCAGGATGCGCACCTTGCCGGTGCGGTGGAGATCAATAAGCGGGCCGCCGATATTGGGAGTCATCATCGGGATCTGACCGCTTACCAGGTCGGCAAGTCCGGGTGCCGAGCCCTTGTAGGGAATGTGCACGATGTCAGGCGCATCGATCAGCTGCTTGAACAGCTCGCCCGCGAGGTTGCAGAGCGTGCCGGTGCCGGCCGATCCATACGAGAGCCGGCCCGGATTGGCCTTCGCGTAAGCGATCAGCTCACGCAGCGTGCGCGCCGGCACCGCCTGGTTGACGACAATCACGTTGGGGGCCGTGCACATAATGTAGATCGCCGCGAAGTCACGGAGCGGCTCGTAGGGTGGATTGCGCATCAGCACCGGCAGCGGCACCTGCGTCGAGGTGTTGCCGAACAGCAGCGTGTAGCCATCGGGGCCCGCGCGCGCCACTTCGCTCGCGCCGAGCGCACCGCCGCCCACCGCCTTGTTTTCGATCACCACGGTGCCGAGGTCGCCCCGGACCTTCTGCGCCCACAGCCGCCCGATCACGTCGCTCGCGCCGCCCGCAGCGAACGGAACGATCAATCTGATCGGATGCTCCGGATAGGCGGCGCGTGCGAGGCGAGGCCTCAACAGCGCGATCAACATCGGCAGCAAGCCCAATCCGGCCGCCAGCAGCTCACGTCGGTTCATGTCGGCTCCGTTCTTTTCGCTCCGGCATAGCATGGCGGCGTAAGCGAGTGACGCCAAATCTCGCTTTCAGGCCTTGACCCGCCCGCGCTTCGCAAGATGATGAATTCGGCCGGGGAGGGGTCTATGCACGCCAACAGGCTTGCCATCGGGATTTGCGCGCTCGCGCTCGCGGTTTCCACGCCACTGTTCGGCCAACAAGCGACGATCCGGCCGGGCGATGATCCGACGCGGGCACTGGTCGAGAGGCTTGATCTCGAGCGCTACAAGGCGACGCTTCGGGGGCTCGCCCAGTTTGGCGACCGCCAGCAGGGCACCGAACGCAACCGCGCCGCGGTCGATTGGATCGAGTCGCAGCTGCGCAACTATGGGTGCCCGACAGAGCGCATCAAGTATGTCTACAACTCGCCCGGACTGCCCCGCGACCAGGAAACAGCAATGCAGCACGTCCCCGGCACGGCGATCGCCAGCGGAGAAATGGTTGCGGGTCTGGGCGGCGCGCGGATACGTGGCATCACCTTGCCGGTGAGGCCCAACAACAATCCGGCGGCGCAAACCGATCCTCGGTTGCGCGCGCTCAACGAAGGGCCGTCCACGCCGGGCCCGCGCGAGGAGGTTTACTGCACCAAGGTGGGCAGCACCCACCCGGAGGAGATGTACATCGTCGGCGCCCACATGGACGGACGCGGCTTCGGCGAGGCGATCGATGACGATGGCTCAGGCACCGCACTGGTCATGGAGCTTGCGCGCGTCTTCGGCGCTGCCGACGTCGTGACCGAGCGCACGATCCGCTTCGCGCTGTGGAACAATGAGGAGACGGGCTTCCAGGGAGCCGCCGCCTATGTGGAGCAGCGCGCGCCGTTGCAGGGCAAGGAAGACCCGCCCGGGTCGGGCCGCTATCCCGAGCCGAAATGGCTGGCGATGGTCCAGCACGACATGCTCTTGTGGGACCATGGCATGCCGCGCCCGGATGGCACGATCGCGGCGGAGCAGCGCCCCGAGGCCGATATCAACATCGAGTTTCTCGAGACAACGCGCTTCGCTGCCTCGGCCATGGGTCTTGCATTCTTCTTTCGCGATGCCAACGAAAGATATGCGACCGATTATCCGGCCGCAGTGGGCAACCACATGGTCAACACCGATTCCAGTGTCTTCATGAACCTCATTCCGGCCATCAGCCTGCGCGAGAACGAACGGGGCATGCAGATCGGCGCCGGCTGGAATCCGCATTACCACCAAGCAACCGATCGCTACGCGTCCTATTCCGACAAGGACTTCCGCCTCGGCCTCAATGCCGCACAAACAACGCTCGCCGCGATCGCGCAGCTCGCGGGCGCTGGGCTGAGGAAGTAAAGGAAGTAGCCCGCATGGAGCGAAAGCGGAATGCGGGAGCATCCGTCCCGGATTGCGCTTCGCTCCATCCGGGCTACAACTTCAGCAGCTTCTTCGCATTCTCGTAGTAGACCTTGTTCTTCTCCGCATCCGAGAGGCCGATCTTGTTGATCAGGTCGACGCCTTCGCGCTTGAGCACGAAGAGCGGCGGCGAATCAGTGCCGAAAACGAAATGATCGATCCCGACCGTGTCGATGGCACAACGCGCGGCCGGCGGGTGATAGCAGGTGGACTCCAAATACATCAATTTCAGATAATGGCTGGGCGGATGCTTGATGAGCATCGGCGCGTAAGAGCCGAGGAAATAGGCTTCGTCTTGCAGCCGATAAGCATAGTCCATGCGGCCGATCATCTCGCAGATGCCGCCGCCAAGATGCGTGCCGACGAGCTTCAAATTGGGCAATTTCTCGAAAATGCCGCGCACGATCAGCCGCGCCAGCGCGAGCGCATTGTCCATTGGGCGGCCAACGCTGGAGGCCAGCCGATAATCGCGCATCCGCTCCTCGCCGAAGCCGACGGAAGGCGGATGGATCACCACCGGCACGTCGAGCTCGCAGGCGAGCTGGAAGAACGGCAGCGCATCGTCGTCGTCCGGATAACTGCCTTGCAGGCTCGACGTGATCCAAGCGCCCTTGAGTCCATCTTGCTTGATGGCGCGCTCGAACTCGCGGAGGAACGCGTCGCCTCCGTACGGCACGGTCGAGGCCATGCCGACGATCGAGGGATATTTGGCCTGCTGGGCGGCGTTGAAACGGTTCTGGCGCTCACAGCGTGCGAGCTGCTGCGCCCGGTCCATGTCACGAAGGTTGTGAATCGGATTGGAGATGACCGTGATGTCCACCCCGCCGATCTTGGCGGCCTCGAGCGCATTCTCGATGGTGGTGGGAACGCCGCCGCGGGGCGTTGCGCCGATATTGCGGTGAAAGCCCGTGCCGGTGAACGCCGGCATGTCCTCTGGCGGCAGCACGTGCACGTGGAAATCGATGATCATGGCGACCTTTCACGACTGGCAACGGAGCTATGGCGCCGAAGCAGGCGGGGTCACTGTGACCGAAATCCGCGCTAAGTTCCACTCGCCCGGGATACAGCACGGCAACGCGCCGTGCCGGGGGAGCACGCAGCAGATGAAGATCGCCAGGATCGAAGACTTCCACGTTGACGCCGGCTGGGACACGTATTCGTTCCTCAAGATCACCACCGATGACGGTTATTCCGGTTGGTCGGAATTCAAGGAGAGCCGGCGCCCCGGCCTGGCCGCCCTGATCCAGGGGTTAGGCGCCACGCTCATCGGCGAGGACCCGCGCGCGATCGCCAAAATTGACGCGGCCCTCTATTCGCACATCCGCACCACGGCGGGCGGGCTGCAATCGAACGCCGCCGGCGCCATTCTCAATGCCTGCCTCGATCTCAAGGGCAAGATGCTAGGGGTGCCGGTCGCCGAGCTGTTCGGCGGCCCGTTGCGCGACCGTATCCCGGCCTACTGGTCGCGCTGCGGGGTCATGCGCGCGCGCTGGGCGTCGTTGTTCGACGGCAACATAATAGATCGACCGGCGGTGCGCTCGCTCGACGATCTCAAGCGCGCCGGCCGGGAGGCGTGCGAGCGAGGCTTTTCGGCGCTCAAGACCAACGTGCTCGTCTTCGACCAGAACGGGGGCCGGCAATACACACCGGGCTCGGCGCGCGGCGAAGGCCATCCGGAGCTCAATTTGCCCGAGGCCATCGTCGAGGCGCTCACCGCCCAGCTGAGGGCGCTGCGCGAGGGCGCAGGCCCCGCCGTGCGGCTCATCGTCGATCTCAACTTCAACTACAAGGCGGAGGGCTTCCGTCGCCTTGCCCGGAAGGTCGAGCCGTTCGACCTGATGTGGCTCGAAATGGACATGTATGAGCCGAAGGCCTTGAGCCTGATCCGCCAGTCGACGTCAACTCCCATCGGATCCTTGGAGACGATCCTCGGGCGTCGCGCGCTCAAGCCCTATCTCGATCATCATTGCGTCGACGTCGCCATCATCGACCCGCAATACAACGGCGTGCCCGAGGCGCTGCGCATGGCCGCCATGGCGGATGCGTACGAGGTCAATATCGCATCGCATAATTTCAGCGGCCCGCTCTCGGCAGTGATCTCGGCGCAGTTCGCGTCCGTGGTGCCCAACTTCCGCATCATGGAGCTCGATGTGGACGAGGTGCCGTGGAAGAGCAAGCTTCTTACACATCCCTACCGCATCGAGAACGGCTGCTTTGTGCCGCCCGCAGGCCCCGGCTGGGGAACCGATATCGACGAAGCCGTGGTGCGGGCGCACCCGGCCAAGATGTGATATCACTTGTCCCGGGCTTGACCCGGGACCGTTACACGCGTGGGCGCATGGAAGGGTCCCGGCTCGTAAGCGCGTTCACGCGTGTCTTCGACGCACTATGGCCGGCACAAGATCGATGGTTCAACCGCAGCCTCTGCGACATTTCTTGGTTGCGACCTGCACAGTGCTTGCGACTCTGATGCCTGCGCGCGCCGATCCGGTCGCCGACTTTTACCACGGCAAGACCATCACACTTTGCGTCAGCTTCCCGCCCGGCGGCGGCTACGACATCTATGCGCGCGTGCTGCTGCCGTATTTTGCCCGCCACATTCCGGGCAACCCCGCCATCGTGGTCAAGAACATGGAAGGCGGCAGCGGCGTCAAGGCCGCGGGCTATATCTCGACCATCACGGCGCAGGACGGAACTTCGCTCGGCCTGTTTCTCGACACGCTGACGCTGGGCAAGGTGCTGGGCGGGCCAGGAGAGTTCGATCCGGTGAAGCTGGTCTGGATCGGCCGCATCGTCTCGACCGCGACGCTTGCCATGGTGTGGCACACCTCCGCGGTCCAATCAGTGGAGGAAGCCAAGCAGCGACCGATCGTCATTGCGGCCAGCGTCCCCTCCAACAGCTCTTCGTTCATTCCAACAGCGCTCAACGATCTTATCGGCACCAAGTTCAAGATCGTGCGCGGCTTTCAGGGCTCGCCCCCGATGGCGCTGGCGATGGAGCGCGGTGAGGTCGACGCCATCGGCGGGATGAGCTGGGAGGCGATCCAGCTCACCAAGCCGGATTGGCTGCGTGACGGCAAAGCCAAGGGCCTCTACACACACGGCGCCCATCGCATCGGGGATCTACCCGAGGTGCCCGGCCTTCTCGACCTTGCGACCGACGACAAGTCGCGCAGAATTCTCGAGCTGATGGGGGGCGGTCCCGATATCGGCCGCTCGCTTGTCGCCGAACCTGGCATTCCGGGCGAGCGAGCCGCCGCCTTGCGCAAGGCCTTCATGGAGACGATGCAGGATCAGGATTTCGTCGCCGACATGCACAAGCGCAACCTCGGCGTCGAGCCGCTTCCCGGCGAGGAGGTGCAGAAGATCGTCGCGGCAGCCGCCGCCACGCCGAAGGAGCTGGTCCAACAAGCCGCGCGCTATGCCGGACAGTAAAGATCAGAGATGAGACGCTTGGAGATATTGGAGATAGGTGAATGAAAGGAATGAATTCGCTCGCCCTGGCGGCGGCGCTGATGCTGTGGGCGGCGGCCGCCAACGCGCAGACGTTCGACTTGGGGAAGTACCCGGATTTCTCAGGACAGTGGAACCGGATCGGCGTGCCGCGCTGGATCGCGCCCGGCGAGAAGGCGCCGCTGACAGCGGAATATCAGCAAATCTTCGAAGCCAATCTCAAGGATCAGGCCAATGGCGGGCCGGGCGATTGGCCGTCGACCTTCTGCATCCCGCAGGGCATGCCGGCGATGATGAATCTCTATGACCCGATGGAGATCGTGGTCACTCCGGAGGTGACCTATATCCTGATCAGCCACGTGAACGATTCCTATCGACGCATTTACACCGACGGTCGCGACTGGCCACCCGAGAGCGAGATCGAGCGCACTTACGCCGGTTACTCCATCGGCCGTTGGATCGACTCAAGCGGCAGTGGCCGCTTCGATCGACTCGAGATCGAGACGCGCTATTTACGCGGGCCGCGCGGCATCGAAGCAAGCGGCCTGCCGACCCATCATGACAACCAGAGCATCATCAAGGAGGTGATCCATCTCGATCCAGCCGACCCAGATGTGATCCTGGATGAGCTCACCTTGATCGATCACGCGCTGACCCGTCCGTGGACTTCCGTGAAGAAGGCGCGGCGCGAGCGCAATCCCGTGTGGGCCTCCGATGTTTGCCCGGACGACGGGACCCATGTGCGCATCGGCAAGGATACGTTCTATCTGAGCGCCGACGGCAAGCTGATGCCGACCCGCAAGGGCGAGCCGCCGCCCGATTTGAGCTACTTCCCCAATGCCGAAAGGGCCGGGAAGTAACGCCATGCGCATGATCATCGCCGCCGGAGCGGCCGTTGCCGCCTTGCTCGGATTGAGCACGGCCGGCGCGGCGGAGCCGGTCACGCTCCGCTACGGGCAGATCGCCAATTCGGCCCGCAGCGTCTCCTCGCTCGCGCTCACAGTCGCCCAACGCAAGGGATTTCTCGCGCAAGAAGGAATTGATCTCAAGGTCGTCGGGCTTGCGGGCACCAGTCATCAGGTGGAGGCGCTCGACAGAGGCGAGGTCGAGCTGAGCCATACCGCCCTGCCCTATCTGGTCGAGGCCGTGCTCAAAGGGTCCCACTCGGTCGGTATCGTCGGCGCACCCGCCAATACGATCTACAGCCTGATGGCCCAGCCGCAGATCAAATCCTTCGCCGACCTGCGCGGGAAGCTCATCGGCCTGTCGCTGCCGATTGACACCATTTCCATCGCCACCCGGATGTTGTTGCAGAAGCACGGGCTGGGCGATCAGGACTATCACACCAAAGAGCTGGTCGGGACGCCGATCCGCGCCAAGTGCCTTGAGGGCGGCGAATGCGCGGCCGTCCCGCTCGGCCAGCCCGACGACATCGTGGCGGCGCAGAAGGGCTTCGCCAAGCTCGGCGATTCGCTTGAAGTGATCCCGCGCCTGCAGTTCAGCGTGATCGCCGCGCGACGCGATTGGGCCGAGGCAAACCGCGACGCGGTGTTGCATTTCACCCGCGCTTTCGCCGCCGCCTATCGCTTCATGCGCGCTCCCGAAAATCGCGAGGAGATGACGCGGATAGCCGCCGATACAACCGGCGCTCCGCCCGACATTGCCCGAGCGGTGCTCGATTTCTTCTACGAGCCTGACCGCGGCGTGATGCCGAAGCAAGCGGAGATCGACATGGCGGGCGTCGATGCCGTGATCGCGCTGTTGGGCCAGACCGGCGAGCTCAGTGCGCCCCTCCCCGCCGCCGATCGCTTTGTTGATGTGCAGTATCTCAAGGCTGCGGGACTGGAGTAGCGCACTTGGGACGAAACCACTACCGCACGTCGATCTGGGAATTGGCCCTGTAAGGGCGGGCCCAGTTCATCCGACTTCGCCAAGTCCGCTTATAACAGGATTAATCACTTAGGCCGACACCGCTATGTCGCCTCGGTAAGCGACTCGCTGATATTCAAGCGAAGCCAGCCCAGCAACACGAGATTTCGGATCGCACTGGCCACCGCACGCTTCTTGTCCTCGGCGCGCCAGGATTTCTTCCAATCAAGGATGTAGTCAGGATGGCGCCAATCCAAAGCATAGATGGCGTCGAAATCCAGAGATCTCCACTGTTGGGGGTGAAGGAATCGTACATAGTCACTTGCCGCATTCTGATCGGAAATAACGGCGCCCGGGAGGGTCAGCACCTCCGATAAGACGCGTAGCACACAGAGATTGGGCGCCTCTACCCTTCGCTTGTACATCATTGGATTTCGAGCATGAAAATAGAGATGGCGTATTGGTGGAGCTTGAGGCCGCGTGGCACTTGCTTCTTGTCGCGACGGTCCTGAACCTGCGGCAACGCGACAGACTGATGCGGCAGCTTGGCCGCACGCTCGTGGGAAAGGATACCATGGGCTCTCACCGAGCCGAGATTGGCGATCGGCATGATGCAGTGCAGCTCGGTGACGCGCGAGTCCATGGCAAATAATGTCCAGCAGCAAACGCTCGGAGGTCCCAGGTTCGCAAATCGCCCGCCGCCCCCTCGCTCACAAGTTCACCGGCGTCCCCATGAAGTCGCGCTTGCCGAGCTCGACCCCGCAGTGACGCAGGATGTCGTAGGCGGTCGTGCAGTGGAAATAGAAGTTCGGCAGCACGTGATTGAGCAGCAATCCTTGGCCGGTGAACTTGCGCTCGCCCGAGCCGAACTTGAGCGTGATCTCTTTGTTTTCGGTTCCGTCTATCTGCGCCGGCTTAAATCCCTTGATGTATTCGATCGTGTTGGCAAGCCGGCTCTCCAGCTCGGCGAAAGTCGCATCGGTATTGGGCAGGCTAAGCGGCTCGCTGCCCGAGAGCGCGCTGCATAGCCTGATCGGATGCGCGGTTGCCTGCTGCACCTGGCGCACCAGCGGATACATGTCGGGATAGAGCCGCATGCCGAGCAGGAAGGCCGGATCGATCTGTTTTGCCTCTGCGTGCGCGGCGGCCTTGCCGAGCACGGCGGAAATCGCGGTCAGATGCTGCACGAAGATCGGCACCGACACCTTGAACATGGAGATCGCCATGGAATGAAGCCCTTGGTTTCGCGGGTTGAGGAAAGGGCCGTGAGTTTAGCGCCCTTGCATATTGGCTCAAGGCACTGTGACGCAATCAGCCGAGCAAGCACCTGCATTGACTTGAGCGCGCATCCGATAGACTGATGCCCCCAGCGGCTTGCATCGGACAAGACAGGTTGCATGCATGAAGGCCATCGTGTTCCACAATTTCGGGCCGCCCGATGTCCTCAAATACGAGGACGTGCCCGATCCGCAGCCGCGGGGCGGCGAGATCCGGGTGAGAATTCATGCCGCGACCGTCAACCGCGTGCTCGACGTAAGCCTGCGCGCCGGCAAGGAGACGCGGCGGGCTGCGGTGCTGCCGCTCATCCCCGGAGTCGACTGCGCCGGGATCGTCGATGCGGTGGGAGAAGGCGTCACCCGCTGGCGCATCGGCGACCGGGTTGCCGCCGCCGGCACCATGCCGCTCGATCCGTGCCCGGAGGACGGTGAAAGCTACACAGGGCCGCGCGGGATGATGGGGATCAAGCGCCCCGGCGGCTTTGCGGAGCTGGTTGTGGTGCCGGCCTGCGCGGCCGTCGCGGTTCCCGACCGGTTGGGCTTCCACGAAGCGGCGGTCATCATGCGGCATGCGCCGACCGCCTGGAACCTGCTGGTCAACACCGCGAGGCTGGTCGCCGGCGAGACTGTCCTGATCATGGGGGCCGGCGGCAATCTGGGATCGACCGGAATCCAGATAGCCAAGAACGTGATCGGCGCCAAAGTGATCGCGGCGGCCGGATCAGACGACCGGGTCCGCCAAGGGCTCGCGCTCGGCGCAGATTTCGGCATCAACTATGCGACGCAAGACATTCGCGAAGAGGCGATGAAATTCACCGACGGCAAGGGCGTCGACGTGCTCTACGACAATATCGCCAATCCGAAAATCCTGCCGGCTGCATTTCGCGCCCTTGGTCTGCGTGGACGCCTGGTCACGGCTGGCGCGCATGCAGGCCCCAACGTGACCATCGATTTCGGCCACCTCTATCACTACGAGATCACCATCCGGGGGCAGCCGGGCTACCATCCGCCCGATCGCGACAAGTGCTTTGCGGCCGCGGCTGAAGGCAAGATCAAGGCCCAGATCGAGCGATTGCTGCCGCTGTCGCGCGCCGCCGAAGCACACCGCCTCGTCGAATCAGGCGAAGTCACCGGCAAGATCGTGCTCGACCCGAGCTTGGATGGATGAACGGGTGTGCTGTGCCAGGCGCCCCCCTACCGTCGATCGCTACGTCTGAAGGGGTACGTATCGATTTGCACACAAGACCGCGTTTGCTTGTTCGGCGACGTCGCCGGCGAGACCGTATATCTGAATGAAGCTGGTCAAATGGCGGATGCCTTGTGGGCGGACCTGCCGATGCGCTTTCCGGGAGTCGAGCTCGATATCTTCGTGGTCATGCCTAACCACATCCACGGCATTGTCGTATTGCCCGATCGTTCCGGCGTAGGGGCGCCCCTTGTGGGCGCCCGCGAAATTGGCCAGCTATGGGCCGCCAGGGCCTCCCCTACTAGACTCGGCGACCTCATTGGCGCTTTCAAATCGCCGTTCACCGTTCGCTATATTCAAGGCGTCAAGAAAGGCCAGTTGCCGAGATTTGACCGCCGCGTCTGGCAGCGGAACTACCATGAACATGTCATTCGGGATGAAGCAGACCTGTCTCGCATCCGCGCATACATTGATCAGAACCCGTTACAATGGCATCTCGATGATGAGAATCCAGAAAATATACAGTTGAAATCGTAGGCTGCTTTTAGTCGGCGCCGGGCGACAACAGTTGAGCGAGGGCGGCCACAAGGGCCGCCCTCGCGTCAAAGTGCCCGCGTAGCCGCCGCCTTACTTAATCGGCTCGTAGTTCGGTATTTCCTTGGTCTGATAGCCGCGGATGACCCGCTCCGAGCCGTAGCCCCAGTAGTTCCGCAGGGTCTCGGGCCCATGCATTTTCGGATAGAGCGGGAACTCCTGGTGCCACGGCCGCGGATCGAAATAACCGAGCGCCTCGTCCTTCATCTGGTCCATCTCGGTGAAGATCTCCACCCGCACCAGATCGGTGTTGCGATGATAGGTCGCGACATTATGGCCGATGACGTGACGGCCCGGCCCCCATACCAGATGAATCTTGTTGTAGGCGAGATAGTCGACGGCCTTGTGAATCTCCGACCAGTCAAGCACCTCGAAGGCGATATGGTGCAGCTGCGGCTCGTCGTCGATGATGAAATTAAGGGTGTGGTGGTCCGTGTTGCAGCGCAGGAACACGAAGAAGTCGCCGCGCCAATCCGACACCCGAAAGCCCAGCACATCGCAGTAGAACTTGACGACCTTCTGCACGTCGAGCACGCGGTAGGCGACGTGCCCGAGCTTGAGAATGTTGAAGATATTCGGAGCGCCGTCCGGCTTGGCGAACTGATATTCGGCGTAGATATCGATCGGCGTGCCCTTGGGGTCCTCGAACGTGACGGCCTCACTTATGCCGGGCGAGATGCCCTTGCGGCGCTCGCATTTGAGTCCGTCCTTCTGCAGCTCCTTGACCACGTCGCCTAGTTCAGTGCCGGGCGCGACCTGGAACGAAAGCCGCTTCAGGGCGCCGGCCTCACCGCGCACCAGCTCGATCGCCTCGAAGCCCTGCTTGGTGGCGAGAAAGACCCGATCCTTGGTCCGCTCGATGACGCTCAGCCCGAGAACGCGGCTGTAATAATCGGTCTGCTGCTCGACATCGGGCGTCGCCAATGTCGCGTGACCGAGTCTTCTTACTTTTATCATCGTGATGTTCCGTAGTTTTTCGCTGTTGGGCTTCTCCAACAAAGCGGGTTGGCTCATTTCTCAGTCTTGAAATAGCGCAAGTCCGGCGGCGGCTGACCCTTCTTCACCGGCATCAACAACCCGTCGGCACTCAGCATATAGCTCTCGTCGCCGATGCGGACGTGCTGGTTCCCCTCGACGCAGCTGTTCTCCGGATAGTAGGGATGCGCGTCGATGGTGCGTCGATAGTTCTTTATGGCGCTCCACGGACGCGTCAGCGCATGGTCGATGACGGTGATGGCATCGTGCATGACGTTCTGGTCGGAGGCATCCGTATAGAGGCGTTCTCTGACAATGGTCTGATTGTCCTTGTGCAGCGGCAGGCCGGTGTCATCGTAGAAGCGTGGGCCTTTAAAGCCACGGGTCTCGACCTCGAGCACGTCGTAGCGCCCTTGGCCGGTCGTATCGAGCCAGCGGCCGATCGAGTAGCCGGCGAAGGCAGGCTCGATGTCGGCTGGCCACTCGCGGCCATCAGTGTAGATGATGCGGTTGTCGTGGATATTGTTGATCAGGATATGGACCTCGCCGGGCACGACCAGGACCTCCATGACCGTGTACACGTTCATGATACGCGGCATGCCGGGTGAGAAACAGGAATTGGTACGGTCGATGCCGAACCCGCCCGCCTCCATATCGGCCAAGGCCGCCTCGTGGATGGCGCGATATTCGGGAACGAGCGGTGCGTTCTGTCCGGCGCCGACCGTCCTTGTCGGATCAAACGACGCCGGGCCGCCAACCAAGTTGATGCGCCGCCATTGCCCCCGCCAATCGGGATATTTGCCGTCGTCCGCTGCCCATGCACCGCAGACCGCTGCAAACATCGCGCCGGCCAGCATGATTGAACCGATCGAGCCTCGCCAAAGCATGATCGACCTCATAGGTGGGTGAACTTCGCCAATTCTCGCACAACTCCCCGGAAGCGACCATCGGCGAAATGCGGCTCGCAGTGCAGTGCAGCGGGATAAAAGCCTAAAGCGCGTTCCGGTCGACGGGAATGCGATCAGGTTCTTACGCTTGCGCATGTCCTGGTCGGAAAACCGGTATCCACTCTTTCGGCACATGTGCTATGCCGAGGCTACCGCGAGTGGCGCGCATTCCTCGGCGATGCGGCGCCGCGCCAGCATATGGGCGCGCGCGTCGTTCACCGCATCGACCGCGATCAGCTTGTCGCCCGCACGGTACTCCACCGAGAAGCGCGGAGCGGCCTGGTCGCCGACCACCCGGGCGCTGGCATAGCCGTCGGAAAGGCCCGCCATCTGCAACTTGATCTCGTATTGGTCCGACCAGAACCAGGGCACCGGATCATAGACTTGTGGGTTGCCCAGGATGGCGCTTGCAGCGGTCTTGGCCTGGTCGATCGCGTTCTGCACGCTCTCCAGGCGAATCTCGCGGCCGAAGCGCCCGCTCGGGAAGCGCGTGCAGTCGCCGATCGCGTAGACGCCGCTCACCGCAGTCCGGGCGAGCGTGTCGACCAGAACACCGTCGCGGCACGGGATGCCGGCGTTGCGGGCGAGCTCGTCGTTTGCCTGCGCGCCGACCGCGAGCAACACCACGTCGGCTTCAAGAACGGTTCCATCGGTGAGACCGACGCCCGACACGGCCCGCTCCCCGAGCAAGGCCGCCATGCGCGCGCGTGTCCGGATGTCGACGCCGCGCTCGCGATGCAACGTATCGAAGAAACCCGAAATGTCGGCGCCGGTGACGCGCTTCAAGATGCGATCCTCGGCCTCCAGCACCGTCACCTCACGGCCCTCCCCGCGCATGACCGCTGCAACTTCGAGGCCGATATATCCACCGCCGACGATCACGATGCGGCGGGCCGCATCGAGCGCCGGGCGCAGGCGGTGCACGTCACCGATGGAGCGCAGCGTAAAGGTGCCGGCGAGCCCCGCGCCCGGAACCGGCAGCGCGCGCGCGCGTGTGCCGGTCGCCAGCACGAGCGTGCCAAAGCCAAGCTCGGCGACCTCACCGCGCCCGTCAGCCGTCACCACGATCCGCCGCCCAAGGTCGAGCGCCCGGACTGTCGTGTCGAGCCTGAGCTCGACGCCTTGATCGCGCCACAGCGTCTCCGGCCGCAGCAGAAGGCTTTCCGGCGACTTGCGCTCGGTCAGGAATTTCTTCGACAGCGGCGGACGCTGATAAGGCGCAAACCGCTCGGCGCCGATGATCAGGATCGGATCGCGAAAGCCGCCGGCGCGCAGGCTCAGAGAGAGCTGCGCGGCCGCCTGTCCGGCACCGACAACGATGAGGTTCCCGCTCATACCTTTAAGCGATCAGCCGCCGATCTGGTGCGCCCGCACCTTTATCTCGAAGGCGCCGATCGGGGCCGACTGGATCCGCAGCACGTCGCCGGGCTTGACCGCGCTCACCCCATGCGGCGTGCCGGTGTAGTACACATCGCCCGGGTAGAGCGTGTAGAACGAGGAGGCGAACTCGATGAGCCGGCCGATGTCATAGATCAGGTCCTTGGTGTCGGCAGTCTGCTTGAGCTCGTTGTTGTTGTGCAACGTGATGGTCATGTCATCCGGATTAGCAATCTCGTCGGCGGTCACCATCCAGGGCCCGAGCACCGCATAGCCGTCGATCGACTTGCGGAAGCTGCGATCCTCGGGGCCGCGCACAGTCATGTCGAGGCCGAGCGTGTAACCAGCGATATAGTCCTTGGCCTTGTCGCGCGGAATATCGCTGCCTTGTCTGCCGATGATGGCGACGAGCTCGACCTCGTGCTCGTTGAGCCGATCGAGAAAGCGGAGCGGAATTCCCTCCGAAGGGCCAACGATCGCCGAGTTCGATTTGAGAAAGATGCCGGCCTGCCCGATCTTGGGCGAGGGCCGCTTGGCGGCCTCCGGTATGTCGCGGCGCGCCGCCATTTCCTCGATGTGCTTGCCGTAATTGGTAGGGGCCGCCATGGCCTTGGAGGGCCGCGCCACGGGCGAGATCAGATTGACTGAAGCAAGCGGCACACCGGGCGCCTTGGCGGCCATTTCCTCGATGCGCGTGCGCCAAGCAGGGAGCGCCGCGATCACGGCGTCGCCCTTCATGTCGTAGGGGGCGGCGGCCCTGATCTGGCTCTGCGCCTCGGTGACGTCATGGACCTTGTCGCCAATCACGACCCCGAGCCGGTCCCGGTCAAATCGACAAAGCTTCATCTCGTTCTCCCTCTCGAGCCGTCATCGCGCCCCATCAGCGCGCCCTGAACAGGTCCTGAAATGTCCGCTGCCATTTCTTCTCTTCGTCGCCCGGAAAGTCGATCACGATGATCTTTCGCTGCCCGAGCTTCTCGATCGCGTCCGGTGGATTGGGCATCACGTCCGCGCGCACCGGGAGGCGACCGGCCGTGGTCAACATGTGCTGCGCCTCCTGGCTGAGCACGAAATTGGCGGCGAGCGCCGCCGTCTTCGGATGCGGCGCCAGCGAATTGACGGCGACCGAGCCGAAGAAGACCGCAACTGGATCGACGCCCCAGTAATCTGTCGGCGCGCCGGTCAACTGCATGTTCACGGTAAGATTGAGATAGTTGTTGAGCGCCACCGCGTATTCACCCGCCGCGACCGCCCGCGCGAGCGCCAGATGACCGTCGATCACCACCGGCTTGAGCGTTGCAACAATATCGCCGACGAGCTTGCGTGCGCGCTCCTCGCCATAGTGCGCAAACAGCGCGGCAAGCCACTGCACGTCCGTCTGCTCGACAGCGATGCGGCCGGTCCACTCTTTGTGGTCGAGGAACTCGTCGTAGCTCTTGGGCAGATCGGCGCGGCTGACGAGCTTGGCATTGTAGGACGGCACATCGTAGTTGGCATAAACACCGTACCAGCGATGATCCTTATCGCGCGCCTGCGGCATGATGTGCCCGGCCTCCGGAGGATCGACGGGCTGCAGGAATTCCCGCGGCACGCGCCCGACAGCCGGGCTCAACAGCACGTCCCAGGAGCGCTGCCGCGCCCGCTGCTCGATGGCGATACGGCCGAGCAGCGCCGTGTCGCTCGCGCGCACAAGCTCGACCTTGATACCGCTCGCATCCTGGAACAGCTTCCAGAACGGCAAAGCCTCCTGCTCGTTCACCGAGGAATAGACCGTGAGCGTGCCGGCTTCGCTGCGGGCAGCTTGCACCAGCTCGGGTGTCATCCAGGCGGGAGATGCCGGAGCCTGTGCCCCAGCGACCCCGATGTCGGCGAAAGCGGCGGCTGCAAAAGCAAGCACCCTTATCAGGAGCGCCTGCACGCGCGACGCAATACGTCCGAGCACGTTTCCGGGCACTGATGATCTGCGCATGGTCAATATCCGCTCGTCCGCTTCCACGCCTCCGGCGCTGCCCCCGAAAGGTCAGGCCGGGTCGCGGGATGAAGGTAGCTCGTAGGCCGCTCACAGCACCTTTGCAAGACGCGCGTCTTTCTCTCGAGACGCGGCTCCGGTGCTTGATACGGCGGCGGGCTGGGCGCGGGTAAGGATCTCAGTGCAGTGGGCGGCTGGCTGTGGCAGTCGGACGCGTGGCCGCCTCAACGATCGCTGCGGCAAGCCATTTGGCCAGGCAGGAATAGCTCCAGTCGTTCATGTGCAGCCCGTCCGGCGACACGAAAGCATCAAACGGCATATGATCATTCTGGTACCAGCGCCGCATCAGGGCAAACCGACGGAACAGGTCGACATTCTCTTGCTTGGCGGTGGCCGCTATCTGCGCCACCATGCTCTCGGTGTCGGTCTTGGCAATGACCTTTGGGGCATATTGCGGATCGAGCAGGATGACATCCGAGTGCACCGCCTTCAGCCGCTCCACCCCTTGGTGCAGGATCGCCGCTTTGGGATCGAGCGGACGGTCACGCAGGACCGAGTTGGTTCCGGTCTGCCAAATGACCAGATCGGGCTTTTCCGCGATCACATCGGCGTCGAACCGCGCCAGCATGTTGGGCGCCTCCTCGCCGTTGACGCCGCGATTGACGACCGTGATGTCGCTCCAGAGGAAATGATCGGTCAGCTCGGCCCCGAGCCGGCTCGGATAGCTAGCCTCGGGCGAGCTCGCGCCGGCACCCGCGGTCGACGAAGAGCCGATCGCCACGATCTTGATCGCGCGATCCTCCTCGAGTTGATGGGACACACGCCCGAGCGGATGGTCCAGGCGGTCGAGATTGGGCACGACCTTGCAAACCGGGTGCGCATCGCTGGCCGCGCCATTGGCCAGCACGCTTGGAGTGTTGCCGGCAGCGACGATCGGTGCCGCGGCCGATTGCGTCACGACCGGTGCCACCAGCGGTGAAAGCGCAAGCACTATCGCAGCCGTCGCAGCTGCGGATGTCAGCGCAACCGGCCACCGAACCGAACATCGGATCATATCTTGAGACCGTCCCCCAAGCTGCGGCTGTGTTTCCATATCTTTGATTTTACGGGCTCGCTTTGTTGACGAAGGACTGAAGGTGGCCATTTTCGATGACCACGGTACCAATCGCGCGGCCGAGGCAATCGTGCACCCGTTGCGCCAAGCCATTGTCCCGGCCGGCCGCGTAGAAATCAAATGCGCCTTCGTCGGACCAATAGCGCATGATGGCGAAGCGATCAAACAACGGGACATCCCGCTGCTGCGCGACTGCACGCATCTCATCCACATAAGGGCCGACCGGGATCATGGATTCGGTGCGCGGGCTGTATTGCATGTTCATCAGCATGACGTCAGCGCCGCGGGCCTGCAAGCCCTCCACTCCGGCTTCTAGTGCACTGCGGAATTCTTCGAGCTCGATCCGGCGAATGGCGTCAACCGTACCGGTCTGCCATATAACGAGATTTGGCTTCTCATCGACCAACAGGTCGCGCATGCTGCGCTGCATCGTATCTGCAGTTTGACCGATCTTGGTCTTGGTGCTGACCTTCACGGCGACGTTCGACAGCCGCTGCCTCAGCGCCGCCTCCAGGCGCGCCGGATAGGCCAGATTTACACCATCCGCCCCTGCGAGCATGGATGAGCCGGTGCCCACGACCATGATGGCCAGCTGACGCTGTTTGGCTACCGCCGCGGTGACCTTACTGAGGTCGGCGTCGGAGAACAGCAAACTATCCGGAACCGCGCACGACGGCGGATCAACCGCCAAGGCAGGGCTGCCCAGCACCGTTGCGGCAAGCAACACAGTGAAGAGCGACCTCATGCCTCGCCTCCCGCGAGATCAGCGTCCGGCGGTTTCGTCCGCGGCCCGGGACTTCGTCCTTCTAATCCCTTGTACCATGAAATGAGCGCCGCCGTCGCGATCATTGCGAGGATGCCTAGGAGACTGATCACAACCTGCATCCAGAAGGCGCCGGAAATCTCCACCAAGGCAAAATGGGCCGCAAAAGCCAGGAACACGCCCACGCAGAAGATTTCGAGCGAATGCTGTCCGCACAGGATGGCAGGATGGAGAGCGCGGGAGCCGAGCAGCGGCCAGTCGCGCGGCACGAATCTGACTGTCAGCACCGCGAGGGCGAGAAAGTGCGCGAAGCGAAGCGGATCGAGATTGGTCTTGTCGATCGGATAAATCAGATCTCCGAGCCAATGCGGAACGAAGGCTTCGGGCTCAGGCACGTACCACGACAGCGCGACGAGGAAGGAGAAGATCAGGTAGATGATGGCGACCAGCATGGTGGCGCGCCATTTGACGACCGGCGCGAGTCGCTCGGCGCCGCCCAGCGCGCACCAGGCGCCGAACACGAATAGGAGCTGCCAGCGGAATGGGTTGAAGTACCACGTGCCTTCCGGATAGGCGGGCAGGTTCAGGTCGAGCAGCCAAGCCAGCAGATAGAGCCCGAGCGCGGATCCCAAAGCCAGCATCAGGCGACGCCGCAACAACCAAAGGACCGGCGGGAAAAAGAGCAGCAAGATGATGTAGAGCGGCAAAATGTCCATATTCACAGGCTTGAACTTGAGCAACATCGCCTGAACGATGGTCACATCCGGCTGCTTGAGGAAATCGAGTATGTTCATTTCCTCGTTGTAGAGCGGGTTTTCGAAGCTGGTCGCCACATAGGAGATTTCCGCCATGTAGATGGCGAACAGGAAGATGTGCGCCACGTAGATCTGCCAGGCTCGGCGGAGGATGCGGGCGCCGGCGACGATAAAGCCGCGCTCGCGCATGGCACGGCCGTAGACAAAGGCCGCCGTGTAGCCAGAGATAAAGATGAAAATTTCCGTTGCGTCGCTGAAGCCGTAATTGCGGATGGTGATCCAGCTGACGACGTTGGAGGGAATGTGGTCGAGAAAGATCAGCCACAGAGCGATCCCGCGGAACAGATCGAGCCGCAGGTCCCGTCCAGTTGTCACTACCGGGGCATGCATTGCCGATGATCTTTCTTGCGGCCGCGGATCAGCTTAGATTGCAACCGAGAATCTCTGCCGGGCATCGCGTTGCAAAATGCCCACAGTTCGGCTGAAAGCTCAACCATGTATCGCAACGTCTCTCGCGGAATTGAGATCAAGGTGACGCCGCGCTTTCTGCCCGACCGTTCCTCTCCGGAGAGCGGCTACTATTTCTGGGCCTACACGATCACTTTGACCAATCTTTCCCGCGAGACCGTCCAGCTCAAGACGCGCCACTGGCGCATCACCGATGCGCTCGGACGCCTGCAGGAGGTGCGCGGCGCCGGCGTCGTCGGCAAGGAGCCGGTGCTGCGGCCCGGTGAGGATTTCGAATACACGAGCGGCGTGCCGCTGCCGACCCCATCCGGATTCATGGCCGGCACTTACGGGATGGTGACCGAAGCCGGCGAGCCGTTCGACATCGACATCCCGGCCTTCTCGCTCGATGCACCGCAGGGGGAGCGCACGCTCAACTGAGCGCAACCTCCGATGGCACAAACACGTAGCTCGAATTGCAGAACTCGCAGGTGACGGTGATCACTCCGTTCTCCACCATGTGATCGCGATCCTCCTCCGGGAAGCTCTTCAGCATGTCGGCTACGCCCGCGCGCGAGCAGGAGCAGTGCGCGGTCACCTCGGTGCTGCGGAAGACGCGCACGCCGCGCTCATGGAACAGCCGATACACCAGGCGCTCGGCCGATACGGCCGGATCAATCAATTCCACGTCCTCGATGGTCGCGAACAAGGACCGGCCTTCAACCCAGGCGTCATCCTCGGGCAACCGGTGCGGCGCTGCGCCCGGAGGGGCGTCCCCGGGATCGAAGTCGGCTTGACGCGCGCGTTCCGGCGCCTTGGGAAGGAACTGCAGCAGGATGCCACCCGCGCGCCAGCGGCGGCGACCGCCGTCGCTTCCGGCGGAGAATTCCTCGGCGACCGCCATGCGGATGCGCGTCGGGATCTGCTCGGAGCGCTGGAAATATTCATGCGCCGCATGCTCGAGGTCAAAGCCTTCCAGGGCGACGAGACCCTGATAGCGGCTCATGTCCGGCCCCTGATCGATGGTCATGGCGAGATGCCCGTGCCCCAACAGGATTGCAGGACCGTCCTTGCCCGCGGCCGTGGCAGCGGCGACCCGCGCGGCGTCGAAGCGCGCGCAGGCCCGCACCTTGCCGGGCGTGGTGAAATCCACAACCAGCATGCGGACCGGACCATCGCTCTGTGTCTGCAGAATAAAGCGACCCTCGATTTTCAGCGCCGAACCCAGCAGCACCGTGAGCACGACGGCCTCACCCAGGAGCCTCGCAACCGGCAGCGGATAATCGCGGGCGGTGAGTATTTGATCGACCGCCGGCCCCAGGCGCACGACGCGACCGCGCAAGTCAAGTGCGGCGACCTCGAACGGCAAGACAGTATCGTCCGCGGAAGTCGCCGCCGGCGCGCGGGTGGGAATCTCGGTGCTTGGATCGGTCATCGGCCTCATCCTGCATAGATGGCGCGACAGACCGCGGCCACAAGGCCTGTGCGAACGCCTTCAGTCGGCGCGCACCGCCCGTCTCACGGCGAGCCCGCTTCGAGGCACCAGGCCAGAATCCCCTTCTGGGCGTGCAGACGGTTTTCCGCCTCGTCGAACACGACCGACTGCGGCCCGTCGATCACCTCGTCGGTGACCTCCTCGCCTCGATGCGCGGGCAGGCAGTGCATGAACAAGGCGCTGGACTTGGCGCGGGCCATGAGCCGGGCATTCACCTGGTAACGCTTGAGCAGGTTGTGACGGCGCTGCCCATTCTTGTCTCCCATCGACACCCAAGTATCGGTGACGACGCAGTCCGCGCCTTTGACCGCCTCGTCCGGATCGGTGCCAATCACGATGTCGGCGCCGGTCGACTTGAGCCAGTCGGTCAACCACTTCTTGGGCGCGAGCTCAGGCGGTGTAGCCACCCGCAGGCGGAAGTCGAACCGCTCGGCGGCGTGCATCCAGGATGCCAGAACATTGTTGGCGTCCCCTGACCAGGCGACCGTCTTGCCTTTAATGAAACCGCGGTGCTCCTCGAAAGTCATGACGTCAGCAAGCACCTGACAAGGATGCGATCGGTGCGTCAGACCATTGATGACCGGAACGCTGGCGTGCTGAGCAAGCTCGGCAAGCGCCCCGTGGTCGAGAATGCGGATCATGATGGCGTCGACATAGCGCGACAGCACCTGCGCGGTATCGGCGAGCGACTCGCCGCGGCCGAGCTGCATTTCCTGTCCCGTCAGCATGATGGCATCTCCACCGAGCTGACGCATCGCCACCTCGAAGGAGACACGGGTGCGGGTCGAGGGCTTTTCGAAGATCATGGCCAGCGTCTTGCCGGCAAGCAGGCGATCGGTGGCGGCCTTGCCACGGCGCTTGGCCTTCATGGCGCGGCTCGCATCGATCATTCCGCGCAAAGCTGACTTGGATATGTCGGCGAGGTCGAGGAAATGGCGGACGCTCATCCGACCACCTCTCGGCGTGCGGCTTGCTGCGCGCTGACGATACGGCTGCAGGCGCGATCGATACGGGAGACCGCCTCGGCGATCTCCTCCTCGCTGATGATCAGCGGCGGCAGGAGGCGGACCACATTATCACCGGCGGCTGCCACGATGGTCTTCTCGGCCCGCAGCGCGTCGACCAAGTCTGCGTTCGGCACCGCCGCCCGCAAGCCCACAAGCAGGCCCTCGCCGCGTACTTCGGCGATCACCGAGGGGTACAGATCCTTGATCTCGGCAAGCTTCTGCTTGAACACAAGGCCAAGTCGGGACACCTCGTCCAGAAAGCGGGGCGCAAGCATCACGTCCAGCACGGCATTGCCGGCCGCCATGGCGAGCGGGTTGCCCCCGAAGGTCGAGCCGTGCGTGCCGGCCGTCATGCCTTTGGCGGCCTCGGCCGTGGCCAAGCAGGCGCCAAGTGGAAATCCACCGCCGAGCGCCTTGGCGAGCCCCATGACGTCGGGAGTGACGCCGGCGCGCTGATGCGCGAAGAGGGTGCCGGCGCGGCCCATGCCGCTCTGCACTTCGTCGAACATCAGGAGCAGGCCATTTTCATCGCAGAGGCGACGCAAGGCGCGCAGGAATTCGGGTGGCACCACCCGCACCCCGCCCTCGCCCATGATCGGCTCGATCAGGATCGCGGCTGTCGACTCGCCGATCGCCCGTTTGGTGGCCTCAAGGTCACAGAACGGCACTTGATCGAAACCCTCGACCACCGGCCCAAAACCGTCGAGATATTTCTTCTGTCCGCCTGCCGCGAGCGTGGCGAGCGTTCGGCCGTGGAAAGCGCCTTCGAACGTGATGATGCGGAACCGCTCCGGCCGGCCAGAGACCGCATGATATTTGCGCGCCGTCTTGATCGCGCATTCCATCGCCTCGGCGCCGGAATTGGCGAAGAACACCGTGTCGGCGAAACTCGCCGCGCATAGGCGCGCCGCCAGCCGCTCGGCTTCCGGAATGCGGAACAAATTAGAGACGTGCCAGACTTTTCCGGCCTGCTCGGTCAGCGCCGCGACCAGGTGCGGATGCGCATGGCCGAGGGCGTTCACCGCCACCCCCGAAGTTAAATCGAGATAGCGCTCGCCGTTAGTCGCGACGAGCCATACACCCTCACCGCGCTCGAACGCGAGATCGACGCGCGCGTAGGTCGGCAAGAGATGCGAATTCCGAGCCTGGCTCATAGGATGCTCATTGGCACACTGATTGCCACGACAACCGGCAATTCTCCGAAAAGAAATGCCGCCTCTCCGGGCGGCACTGTTGTTGCATTGTATTGCTGCCCACCCGCCTGTCAACATCGACGACGGAGCCCGATCTGCTGTGCCCGGTGTGCATTTTGCGATCTTTGGCCTCGTGCAAATACCAGCATTGGACAAGATAAGTGTGGATGTCGGCGGACTCGGGTTGCGAAGGTGTGGAACGGCGAGTGCGGACTCTTGCACGCGAGTCCGGCCATATTGTAGCTTTCCGGTCGTCGGATACGACATTTCGTGCGGCGGGCAGGTTTCCGAGTTCATCGGTAGCGGGGAGTACGCGTCTGGTTGGCAAGAGCGCCGACCTGGGCCGGGGGTGGATTCTGCCGAGACCAATTCGCCGCTTCACCGCTGAGGGAAGACGCATGACTTGGACGGATGAACGCGTCGAGAATCTGAAGAAACTTTGGGGCGAGGGACTGTCGGCAAGCCAGATCGCCGCCGAGCTCGGCGGCATCACCCGCAATGCCGTAATCGGCAAGGTCCATCGGCTGGGGCTTTCGGGACGCGCCAAGAGCCCGGCCTCGGCAACGCCGCGCCCGCGCAAGGCGCGCAGCCACACGCACATGATGCGGGTTTCGCGTCCCTCAATCCGCGGCAACACCGCGCTCGCGTACGAGTTCGAGCCTGAGCCCGAGCCGGAACTGGTCGACAACGTCATTCCGCTGGGCCAGAGGCGGACCATTCTCGAGCTGACCGAGGAGACGTGCCGCTGGCCCATTGGCGACCCGGGCAGCGCCGACTTCTTTTTCTGCGGCGGCCAGACCGGGACGGGCCTGCCCTACTGCAGCTATCATTCGCGAGTCGCCTATCAGCCGGCGGGCGACCGTCGCCGCGACCGCCGCCCGTTCCGCGGCTAAGAATCAGGCGGTTTTGCCGAAGCGGTCGTCGAGCGCGTAGCCGGCACCGCGCACGGTGCGGATCGGGTCATTGGCGTGCCCGCGGTTGAGCGCCTTGCGCAGCCTGCCGACGTGAACGTCGACCGTGCGCTCGTCAATGTAGATGTCGCTGCCCCAGACTCCGTCGAGCAGTTGCTCGCGTGAGAACACGCGACCGGGACGCTCCATCAGGAATTCCAGCAGGCGATATTCAGTGGGCCCCAGATCAATCGCATGGCCGGAGCGCGAGACCCGCTTCTTTTCCCGGTCGATGGCGATATCGCCGAAGCTGAGGATGTCGGCGACGCGTTCCGGCGAGGCGCGGCGCAGAAGCGCATTGACGCGCGCCAGGAGCTCGGGAACCGAAAACGGCTTGACGATATAGTCGTCAGCCCCGGTCGACAGTCCGCGCACGCGCTCGCTCTCCTCGCCGCGCGCGGTCAGCATGATGATCGGCAGCTGTCGCGTCTCCGGCCGGGCGCGCAGCCGTCGACACAGCTCGATCCCCGACAGGCCCGGCAGCATCCAATCGAGGATGACGAGATCGGGGATGCGCTCCTTGAGCCTGGTGTCTGCTTCGTCGCCACGCGCGATCGTCTCCACCTCGTAGCCTTGGGTTTCGAGGTTGTAGCGCAGCAGCAAGGTCAATGCTTCTTCATCCTCGACGATTAGAATGCTGGCATTCATCCGCTCGCGGCCCTCCTACCTCTCTGTCCCCGCCGGAAAAACCGACGTGGTGTCGCCCTTCGGGCGCTGGTCCGAGATCGCCCTTCCTTCGATCATGAAGTACACCGTCTCGGCGATGTTGGTCGCGTGGTCGCCCATGCGCTCGATGTTCTTGGCGCAGAACATGAGGTGAATACAGAAGGTGATGTTGCGCGGATCCTCCATCATGTAGGTCAGAAGCTCGCGGAACAAAGAGGTGCAGATCGCATCGACCTCCTCGTCGCCCTTCCACACCGCGAGCGCCTTGCTCAAATCGTGACCGGCATAGCTGTCGAGCACCTGCTTGAGCTGGGCGAGCACCAGTGAAGACATGTGCTGGACCCCGCGCAGAAGCTTCTGCGGGTGGAATTCGCCGGTGATCGCGGCAACGCGCTTGCCGATGTTCTTGGCGAGGTCGCCGATCCGCTCGAGATCGTTGGCGATGCGCAGCGCGGCGACGATCTCGCGTAGATCGACCGCCATGGGCTGGCGGCGCGCAATCGTCAGGACCGCCTTCTCCTCGATCTCGCGCTGCAGGGCGTCGATGCCGGCATCAGCCGCAACCACGCGTGCCGCCCGATCGATATCTCGCTTGGCCAACGCATCGACCGAATCGGCGATCTGTTTCTCGGCCAGGCCCCCCATCTCGGCGACCAGGCGCGCGAGCTCTTGCAGATCGACGTCGAAGGCCTTGGTGGTGTGTTCGTTCATCATTGCGTGGTCCTTACCGCCGCGACTCCCGGCGGATTAGCCGAATCGACCCGTGATGTAATCCTGCGTACGGCGGTCTCGCGGCGCGGTGAACATCCTGCTCGTCGTATCGAACTCGACCAGCTCGCCCAGATACATGAAGGCGGTGAGATCCGAAACGCGGGCCGCCTGCTGCATATTGTGAGTGACGATGGCGATCGTGTAGTCGTCCTTGAGCTCGTCGATCAGCTCCTCGATCTTGGCAGTGGAGATCGGGTCGAGCGCCGAGCAGGGCTCATCGAACAGGATCACCTCCGGCTTGATGGCGACGGTGCGGGCGATGCATAGGCGCTGCTGTTGCCCGCCCGACAAGCTCAGCCCGTTGGCGTTGAGCTTTCCTTTCACCTCGTCCCACAGCGCCGCGCGCCGCAGCGAGTTCTCCACCCGTCCGTCGAGCTCCGACTTGGGCAGCTTCTCGTACAGGCGAATGCCGAACGCGATGTTCTCGTAGATCGACATGGGAAACGGGGTCGGCTTCTGGAACACCATGCCGATGCGCGCCCGCAGCAGGTTGAGATCCTGCCGGGGTGAGAGAATATCCTCGCCGTCGAATAAGACCTCGCCTTCGGCACGCTGGTTCGGGTAGAGGTCGTACATGCGGTTGAGAATGCGCAGCAGCGTCGATTTTCCGCAGCCCGACGGGCCGATGAACGCCGTGACCTTGCCCTGGTAAAGCGACAGAGCGATGTCTTTCAGCGCCTTGGTATCCCCATAGTAGAAATTGAGATTGCGGATCGAAATCTTGACCGGCAGATTCGCCGTATCGAGCACGCCGTGGGTAGCCGAGGGGGTCGAGACCGGTGCAACATTCATGACTGTCTTCTCGTAGCCGCAAGGGTGCGCGCGACGATGCTAAGCGCGAGCACGGTGAACGTGATGATCAGCGCGCCGGTCCAGGCGAGCTGCTGCCATTCCTTGTACGGGCTCAGCGCGAACTGAAAGATGACGACCGGCAGGCTCGCCATTGGCGCCGTCAGGTCGAGACTCCAGAACTGGTTGTTGAGCGCGGTGAAGAGCAGCGGCGCGGTTTCGCCGCTGATGCGGGCGACGGCGAGCAGAACGCCAGTGACCATTCCGGATTGCGCCGCTCGGTAACAGACGCGCCCGATCACCACAGCACGCGGCAGTCCGAGCGCGCTCGCCGCCTCCCGCAGCGGGTTGGGGACCAAGAGCAACATGTCCTCAGTGGTGCGCACGACAACCGGAATGACCAGAATCGCGAGGGCGATCGCGCCGGCAAGCCCGGAGAAGTGCCCCATGGGGGCGACGGTAATCTGGTAGACAAACAGGCCGATCACAATAGAGGGCGCGCTGAGCAGGATGTCATTGATGAAGCGCACCACCGTGCTCAGCGGAGAATAGCGGCCGTATTCGGCCATGTAGGTCCCGGCCAGTATCCCGATCGGCGTTCCGATTATCATTGCGAGCGCCGCGAGCACTACGCTGCCGACGATCGGGTTGAGCAAGCCGCCGGTCGAACCGGGAGGCGGGGTCATCTCGGTGAACACGGCGACCGAGAGGCCGCTGAATCCGTTCCACAGAAGGGTACCCAGAATCACCACGAGCCAGCCCAGCCCGAAGGCGGTCGCGGCCAGTGAAAGCGCGATGGCAATCCCGTTCCGCCGACGGCGCGCGGCGTAAAGCCTGCTGACCGGCTTGGCGGGCGATATTTCGCTGACCGACATGGCTCTACCCAATCCGCCGCTCGATGCGCAGCAGCAAATAGCGCGCCGCGGCAAGCACCACGAAGGTGATGAAGAAGAGAATGAGACCGAGCGCGATCAGAGCCGAGGTGTAGAGATCGCCGACCGCTTCGGTGAACTCGTTGGCGATGGTCGCGGAGATCGTCGTGCCAGGCGCCAAGATCGACGCCGATACGCGATGGGCATTACCAATCACGAACGTAACCGCCATGGTCTCGCCGAGCGCGCGCCCCAGTCCCAACATGATGCCGCCGATCACACCCACGCGGGTAAACGGCAGCACCACGTAGCGCACCACTTCCCAGGTGCTGCAGCCGATGCCGTAGGCCGCCTCTTTCAACACCGGCGGCACCGAGTCGAACACCTCGCGCGAGATCGAGGTGATGAAAGGCAGCACCATGATGGCGAGGATGAGGGCCGCGGTGAGGACCCCTATGCCATAGGGAGGCCCGGCAAAGAGCGCCGAAAGGACCGGCACAGGGTCGAACAGCGAGATCAGGTAGGGTTGCACCCATTGCTGCACGAACGGTGCGAAGACGAATAGACCCCAAATGCCATAGATGATGCTCGGAATCCCGGCCAACAGCTCGATGGCGATCCCGATCGGCCGGCGCAACCACATCGGGCAAAGCTCGGTGAGGAAGACCGCGATCAGCAGCCCAACCGGCACCGCGATCAGCATCGCCAGGAACGAGGTGACGATCGTGCCGTAGATTGGCGCCAAAGCGCCGAATTTGTCAGTCACCGGATTCCAACGGTCATCAATCAGAAACTTGAAGCCGAAGGTGCTCAGCGCCGGAATCGCGCCGATGATCAGCGAGACGATCACCGCGCCGAGCAGAATCAGGACGCCGATGGCCGCAGCGCGTGTGAGTTGACGAAAGACATCGTCCCGCCAACGCAGCCGATGAAGCATCTTGCCCCGTGCTGCCGCCGCATCAACATCCGGGGCATCGCCCTTCAACGCGACATCGACCACGGATTGCCTCCCGGCGGATTCCATCTCGGTCCTCCCGGCCATGGACTTGGGAGCACCGACTGAAGCCGCGTTCGCACCGCGGCACAAGCGCTAAGTTCTGCGGCGGTCACGCCCAGAAGCAAGCCGGTCCGGGGGCGCCGCAATCGTGCGCTCCCCGGCGCGGGACACGTCATTTCGAGGCAAAAATCGGCTTGCCCTCACCGCCTTTGATCTGGTCTGCCCACGTCTTCTCAATGAGGCTCACAACGTTGTCCGGCATTGGAACGTAATCCAGGTCGCCGGCGAGCTTCTTTCCGTTCTTGTATCCCCAATCAAAGAACTTGAGAGCTTCACTCGCTGAGGCTGTATCCTGCGGCTTGGCGTACATGAGTGCGAAGGTCGAACCGGCGATCGGCCACGACTTTTCACCAGGCGCATTGGTAAGGATGACGTAGAAGTCCTTGGCGGTGCTCCAAGAGGCTCCTGAGGCCGCCGCTTGGAACGCGTCGGTGTCGGGGGACACGACCTTGCCAGCCGAGTTGACCATCTTCGCATAGGTCATCTTATTCTGCTTGGCGTAGGCATATTCCACGTAACCGATCGCTCCTTGCGAATTGATCGTATTGTTGGCGACACCTTCGTTGCCCTTGGCGCCGATGCCGACCGGCCACTCGACGGCCGTGCTCTCGCCGACCTTATCCTTCCATTCGGGGCTGACCTTCGACAGAAAATCGGTCCAAATGAACGTCGTGCCCGAGCCGTCCGAGCGGTGGACAACGACGATCGCAGTCGCCGGGAGCTTGACGTCCGGATTGAGCTTCACAATCGCCGGGTCGTTCCACTTGGTAATCTTGCCGAGATAGATGTTGGCCAGCGTCGGGCCATCGAGGGTCAAATCGCCCGGCTTGACGCCCGGCAGTGTGACGGCAGGAACCACCGCGCCGTTGATGATCGGGAATTGAACAAACCCGTTTTTGGCAACGTCTGCTGAGGTCAGCGGCATATCGGTGGCGCCGAAGGTCACGGTCTTGGCTTGGATCTGCTTGATGCCACCGCCCGACCCGATCGACTGATAGTTCAGGCCGACCCCGGTCGCCTTTTTGTAGGCGTCTGCCCACGAGGCAAGCACCGGATAGACGAACGTGGATCCGGCGCCGGTGATGTCGATGGCCAAGGCCTGCGAAGATGTGATCGCTACAAGCGCAGCGGCGGCCGTCAGGCTCTGTAACGCTTTCAAGGCTCTCTCCTGTTTTGTTGCGGCCAAAAAAACCGAGCGATCACGGGCTTCGATCCCGCGGCCGCAGGTCTCCCGGCTCTGATTGTTGATTCGATTCTTGATTCTGTTTTACGCGGTGTTCACAAACCTCTGGCGACCTTAATGGGACTTGTTTTGTCCCCAAGTCCTTTCCGAGGCCCTGGATTTCTAGGCGCCGCATGTCATCGTTGTATGATGGTTTGATGACACTTAGATGACAAAGTAACTATCTGTTATCGTTCATAAATTTGCATCGCGGCCGGATCACGCCATGGGCAGATGGACCGTGAACGTCGCGCCTTGTCCGGGCACGCTCGCAACAGTCAGACGGCCGCCATGGCGGTTGAGAATGTGCTTTACCAGGGCCAGCCCCAAGCCGGTGCCTCCCTGCGCGCGACTCTCCGACACATCAACCCGGTAGAAGCGCTCCGTGAGTCGCGGCAGATGCTCGGGCGCAATGCCCGGACCGTAATCGCGCACCTTCACGGCAGCCTCGTGCGCATTCTTCCCGCCTTCGCCTGCCCCTAGCGAAATATCGATCTTCTTGCCTGATGCCGCGTATTTCAGCGCATTCTCGATCAGGTTCTCGAACACTCGCATCAACTCGTCGCGGTCGCCGAGGACTTGCAACCGATCTGGACCCGTCTTCACGCCGATCTCGACGCCGCGATCCCGGGCGAGCGTCTGCAGGCTGTCAGCCACCTGGCACACGATCGCGGCCAGATCGACCTGCTTGTCGGGCCGCAAATGGGCGTTGAGTTCGATCCGCGACAGCGAAAGCAGGTCGTCGATCAGCCGCGCCATACGGGTGGCCTGGGCCTGCATGATCGGCAGGAAGCGCATCCGGGCGGCGGCGTCGTCGCGCGCGGAGCCTTGCAGGGTCTCGATGAAGCCGGCGAGCGCCGCCAGCGGCGTACGCAGCTCGTGGCTGGCATTGGCGATGAAATCGGCACGCATCTCCTCGACCCGCCTCAGGGGAGTGAGATCATGGAAGGCGACCAGGACCAATCCGGGCGGCGCGTCGCTGCCCAGAGCAATCGGGGTCACGATCGCCTCGTACCAACGGTCGACCGGCACGCGTTCGAAGAATTCGACGCGCTGCGAAGAACCACTGGCGACCGCGCGTCGGATCGAGTCCAGCACTTCGGGGACGCGCAGCGCCAGTGAAACCGGCTCCCCGCGCCGAAGCGCCGGGGCCATGGCCCCGGCGCGGCCGTTGAGGGCGACCACATTTCCGTGCCGATCGAGCGCCACCACTGGATCCGGCAATCCTGCTAGCACCGCCTCGACCAAGGGGTCGCCAACCCTAAGCGCCGGCGCCGCATCGCGCGGAAGCACCGTGCGGGCCATCTCGCCGCTGGTGGCACGGACCACCACCGCGATGGCAATGAGGGCGAACGAGACAAGCGCCGGCGCAAACGCGAGAGCTCCGGTCTGCCAGAGCACCGCAAAAACGGCCGCCGCAACGACTAAGACGAAGCGCGCACGCTTGAGCCTGTCAACCCATGGGGTCAGGCGAGCCCTTCGTCCGCCATCCTGGATCGCCGTCATCCGCTCTGCCGCGCTCGCGATTGTCGCGCGCCTCGAGGTCCCAAGTTGCCGTGAGGCAAGCGCACCGCAGGTTCATAGCGGTTTCGCTCCGCTTGTGAAATCCTTTCCACGCGCAGCATTCGATTTGCATGCTGCTGCATCGAATCCGGGGATTCCGCTGTGGCGCAAGCTCAGTTCTGAAGTTCGCGCAAGGGGCCCACCGCATGTAATGCGTGAAATGTCTGCTGCATCAAACTTCAATGCGGTGGCACCAGCGGCGGCTCCTCCTTACGCCAGCGCAAGCCCCACAGGACTTCACGCATTCCCAGAATCAGAAGCGAAAGGACAAACGGCACTACGTAGTAGAGGAGGCGAAACAACAGCAGACCGGCCAGCAGCCGCGCCTTATCGAACTGCCACAGCGCCACCAACATGGCGGCGTCGAACACACCAAGCCCGCCGGGCGCGTGGCTTGCAAAACCGAGGAGGGTCGCGGAGACAAAAATCACCGCCAAGCTGACGAACCCGATATTGGGCCCGACCGGCAGAAGCATGAACATCGCCAGCGCACAGAAAGCCAGGTCGACGATGCCAATGCCGATCTGCAACAGCGTCAGTGGGCCGTCCGGCAGCGCAACCGTCCAGCCGCGGCGCCCAATCACGCGCCGGCCCCGCCAGACCCAGGCCACGTAGGAGCCAAGAACGAGCAAAATCAGTGCGGCAAGGCCGCGGTTGACCCATTCGGGCAATTGGTCGATGGCTGAGGCGGCTGCCGGTACATACGCGATGCCCAGTCCGAGCACGGTGGCGTTGCCGAGCCAGAAGGTCAGTCCCGCCAGGAAGCAGAGCTTGGTGACAGCCAACCCGTCCAAGCCCCAGGCCGAGTAAATGCGGTAGCGCACCGCGCCGCCGGTGAGCACGCTGGCGCCAACATTGTGGCCGATCGCGTAGCTCGCAAAGCTCGCCAGCATTGCGATCCGATATGGAATCTTGCGCCAGCCGATGGTGCGTAGCGCGAACAGATCATAGAACGTGAGCGTGAAATAACCGCCGGCAACCAGAACCGCCGCCCAAACCAGGTCAGACGTACGGGCTGCCAACATGGCCGCGGTGACCCGCTCGACCTTGATGCCGCGCAAGATGTGCAACAGCACTCCCCCCGCCAGCGCGATGATGGCCAAGCTCAAAGAAAAACCGATCCGGTTCCAGCCGATCCTCTCGTCGCCGAACCGCGCAGCGCAGCGCAATTTGTCGAACATGCGATCGGCCGCGCCCGGCACGGGCGCTTCCGCTCCGCTTCCCGTGATGCTCTCCTGCGCGGTCGTTCGATCCGTCACTCGATCCGCCATTTTGCGTCACGCGCTCGACTTTCCTGCCGAGCGAAGGTGTGCCCGCCGAATGCGGGCCCCGATTCGCAAGCTTGCACCACATTGCCGTCGTCCTCGCGGGAACTTCAAACCCGCGGTACCAAGTGTCCCGATTCCGCGACGTTCGTATCAGTTTGCCGCACTCACGTTTACGCACGTCGGAATCAAAGGGATACTGGCAAGTATCTGATTTCTAGTGCGGGTTTGGTTTTGACGTTCCTAAAAGGACGCGCCGCGATGGTGCCAGGAACGTCAAAACCGCCGCACTAGGGCTTCATCGGATCAATTGTCGCAGGCCAGAAAGGCTTACCCGGCAACGGGCGCCGGCGCGGTGAAGAAGGCGCGCAGCTCGGTATATGTCTCATCGGGGACCTCTTCGGAGAGATAATGCCCGCACGGCAGCGCTTTCCCGCGCCAAATGTCGTTTGCGTAGCGCGGCCAGACCTCCATCGGGCGGTGATTGCGGCCGACCCCGCCGGTCGCGCCCCACAGCAATAGGAGAGGGCAACCGATGCGGCGCCCGGCGGCGAAGTCGGCCGTGTCCATGTCGAGGTCGACCCCGAACGTTGCGCGGTAGTCTTCGCAGATGGCGTGGATGGTCGCCGGATCTCGAAAGCAGCGCATGTATTCGGCGAGCGCTGCCGGTTCGAAAAAGCTCAATCCTTGCTCGGTCTTGGCGAGCTTCTTGCGAATGAAATAGTCGGGATCGGCGCCCATCATCCGTTCCGGGAGATCATGGGGCTGGATGTTGAAGAACCAGTGCCAGGAGAAGGTCCCCCAGGCGCGGGTGACATTGTTGAGAAGATGGTGCTGCGGGATGATGTCGAGAATTGCGGCACGCTCGACCTTGGCCGGATGATCGAGGCACATGCGGTGCAGCACGCGGGCGCCGCGATCATGACCGGCGGCGCGAAAGCGATCGAAGCCGAGCGCCGCCATCACCTCGACCTGGTCCTGCGCCATCGCGCGAAACGAATAGCCGGAATGATCAGGGCCGCCGGGAGGCTTCTCGGAATCTCCGTAACCACGCAGATCGGTGGCCACCACGGTGAATTCGCTGGCTAGCCGCGGCGCGATCTTGTGCCAGGAAACATGGGTGAACGGGTTACCGTGCATCAGCAACAGCGGCGGGCCGCTGCCGCCTACCACTGCCACAATACGGGCGCCGCTCGTCTTGATCTCGGTGCGGGTGAATCCTTCGAACATGCTGGCACGGCGGACGGGGGTTTTGGCCGTGCCGCACGATTTGACGGAACAGCCGCAGGAGAGACGGCAGCTTCTATCAGATTCTCAGCCCGACGGCGACTGGATGAGCTCGGGGACGCTCGGGGACGGTCAGCGCGTCAGCACGACGAAGTCGGTGCCCTCACCGGTTTCCGGTCCGAGACCCTGGTCGGAGACCACCAGGGAAGAACCGGGCGACAGGATCTCATCAATGCGGTCGATAGCCTCCTGTGGAATCTGGATGCGGTCGAGCACCTGCGCGGCGGTCTGCGAAGGATAGCTCTGGACCACTCGCGAAGAGGCCTGCGTCTTGCCGTTCGGGCCGATTACGGATTGCCGACGCTGCGGCTCGGCGATGCTCATCAGGTTCCAGCGCATGTGCGTCCCGTCCTCGCTCAAACCGAGCGCGGTGAAGACGTGGGTGCCGAAGGGTTGCTCGGGATTCTCGATCTCGACCGGCATGTCGAACAATGGCTCGAAGCCCTGGCGAACGTAGATTTTTTTCTCTTTCCGGCTGATGAATACCGCAACCGTTCCGGCGCGCTTGACGGGCTCGCTTGCGGTCGGCGCCCTTGGTGGCGTCTGCGGGGGGTTCTTGTCCGCGGCATCGACACCGGCTGCAGCTTTGGCGGGAGCAGCCGGGCGCACGCTCGCCGCTGCCGCCGGCCCGCCCGGCTCGATCGGACCACGCAGGCCGTTTTCTGCACTCGCTGGACCGGGCCCGACAGGGCCGCCGGCCGGCGTCCCACCCGCTATGCGGGCATTCGCTTGAGAGCCGACCGCCTGCGCATAGCTGATCCGCGCATTTGCCTCCGCAGGCTTCTCCGGATCGGGCCCTGCCGTTTTGGGCTCCGCCGTTTTGGGCTCATCCGAACTCGGTTCAACCGAACTGGTCTCAGCTGGCTTAGGCTCAAGCCCCTTGGGCTTGGGCTCGAACAAATGCGGGTCGGAGAATTCGGTCGGCACGATCTCGTTGCGGGCGACGACGACCCGCGCCCCAAGCTTCGCGACCGCCCAGAGCCGGACAGCGAATTCATGGCTCAATCGAATGCAGCCATGCGAGGCCGGATAACCGGGCAAGGGTCCTTCGTGCAAGGCGACACCCGACCAAGTGATGCGTTCCATGTAAGGCATTGGCGCATTGCTGTAGAGATTGGAATGGTGGTAGCGGTCCTTCTGGATGATGCTGAAAACGCCGGTCGGCGTCGGGCGGCCAACCACACCGGTGGAAACCGGTCCTTGCGCAATCCGCGCGCCATCACTGTAGAGGGTGACGCGCTGGTCGGCGATCGAAACGACGATCTGCAGCGGCCCCTTCGGCATCCGCCCGGAATCTCTTGATGCCGGCTTGGTCGCCTTGGCATCTCTGATGTCACTCGCGGGCTTGGGCTTGGCGGGCCGCGGGCTAGCGGCCAGGTCCGTGCGGATCGGGTTCGGGCTGGTCAGCGCATCAAAGGGGTAATCGTAGAATCCAGCGCTCGCGGGCCCGCCGGCGAGACAGCAGCCAGCCGCGAAGACCAGGGCAGCGCTCGCCAGGAGCGGCCCAGACAAATCAAGATATTTAGGCAAGACACAACTCCCGACCGTTGCGCAAATGGCACAATCACCATTGGCCTCATCCCCGACCCCATAATGCAAAATAAGAGTTGCTCCGTGGTAAAGTCGACGTTCCTTTGCGGCACAAGTCTGCAACGTGCAGCACTTCGGCGCCCTCGGTACGGACAAAGTCGCAACCGACCATTTTGTCTCCAGTTGCCCAATAACGATCTGGTGAAGGCTTAATTCAGGCTGCCACCCGGTATCATTGAACGGCCCGCTGATAATTAGGAAGCGCCGCCGCATGAGCTGCCGCGGCCCACAGCAATCGATGATCAATCTTCAATAAACGGCACCGGCGCGCACGGCCTTGCCATGCCGGCAAGTTTGGTTCTGGCCACCACCGATTGGTTGGTGACCAATAACTCGCTAATACGCTTAGTTCGCGTCATGTTCGACGGCGAGGTAAGTCGAGCCCCGCAAGCGCGATCCCAATTTTGCACAACCTCAAACTCGGTGCTTGTTGTGGGTCACCCTCGCTTGCTTCCGCCCGGCGCGTCTGTCAAAGGTTCCTGACAAAAACCTGTCCACCCTGCAACTTGGGGTTCTGAACTACGCCGTCCGCACCGGGTCGTCCGCGGACCCCTCATGAAATGGCCACCATGACCTTGATTTTGTCCAACGCTGATGTCGAGAAGCTGCTGACGATGCCCGAATGCATCGATACGCTGGAGGAAGCTTATATTGAACTGGCGGAGGGCCGCGGCGTGTCACGCACGCGCTCCGACTGCATCACCCCGACCGTCCGGCCCGACGCGGTGTACGGCCTCAAGTCGATGGACGGCGTCATCCCCAAGCTCGGTATCGGTGCTATCCGCATCAATTCCGACATCGTGACCTTTCCCAAGCGCGGCAACAATGTGCGGCGCGAGAAGCTGCCGGCGGCGCCGAATGCGCGCTATTGCGGCCTCGTCTTGTTGTTCTCGACCGAGAACGGTGAGCCGCTGGCGATCCTGCCGGATGGCGTCATGCAGCGCATGCGCGTGGGTGCCGCCAACGGGCTCGGCGTCAAATACCTGGCGCGCAAGGATGCCCGCACGGTCGGCATACTCGGCTCCGGCTGGCAAGCCGGCTCGCAGCTCATGGCAGTCTGCGCAGTGCGCGACATCGAGACGATCCGCTGCTTCAGCCCGAACCGCGCCAACCGGGAAGCCTTCTCACGGCAGATGAGCGAGATGCTGGGCATCGAGGTCAGGCCGGTCGATCAGACCGAAGAAGCCATAGCGGAGGCCGATATCGTGATGTGCGCCACCAACACGCTCGACAACGTTTTCTTCGAGCGTTGGATCAGGCCGGGGATTCACCTCAGCTCGATCAAGCGTCCGGAGATTGAGACCAAGGCGCTCAAGCGTGCCGATCGGGTGGTGCTGCATTCGCATGATTCCACCCCGATCCACGTCACCACCCGCGACCTCGCCTTTGCCGAGAAGGAAGACAAGCGCGGCTGGTCCATCGAGGTGGATATCGACTTTCAGAAGCTGCCGACTCTGCCGGAGCTGATCGCCGGAAAGGCCGAAGGCCGCAAGTCCGACCAGGAAGTCACCTGCTTCATGAACAATATCGGACTGGGCTATCAGTTCGCGGCGGCTGGAGCCGTCGTGTATCGCAAGGCCAAAGCCAGCGGGCTCGGCCACGAGCTGCCCACCGACTGGTTCACGGAAGACGTGCACCCTTAGGTTATCCCCGCCCGCCGGCGCTCAGGATAGCCCGCGTCATCCGATCAGGTCCGAAATCGTCGGCACCGTCGATCGCCAGCTGATCGGCCAAGCGCGTGCGTGCGCGATTGACCCGGCTTTTGATGGTTCCGACCGCGCAGCCGCAGATCGCCGCCGCCTCTTCGTAGGAGAAGCCGGAGGCGCCGACCAGGATGAGCGCCTCGCGTTGGTCGGGCGGCAGCTCGGCAAGTGCCGCCCGCAATTCTTCGAACTCGACCCGGCCCGGTTGCTCGGGGTGCGACTTCAAGCTGTCCGCATAGCGGCCCTCTCCGTCCTCTACCTCGCGCCGGCGCTTGCGGTACTCCGAGCGGAACAGGTTGCGCAGAATGGTAAATAGCCAGGCCGACATATTGGTCCCTGGCTCAAAGGAATTGATGTTGGCGATCGCGCGAAGAAGCGTTTCCTGCACAAGATCGTCTGCGCGATCCACATTGCCGCACAGCGACATCGCGAACGCTCGCAAGCTCGGCACTACGCCCAGCATCGCCTCGCGCAGGGAAGGTGCCAGCGGCATCGGCGGGGCTCCTCGTCCTTCGGCGGTTCAGAATTGCTGCAGCAGCAACTTGAAGCGCTCTGGCACCTCCTGCTTGCGGATCTCGTCAAAGCAATCCTCAAGCCCCTTGCCCAGTGTCGCCAGCACGGCTCGACTCAAGCGTCCGCGTTTGGGCTTTGCCGACCTTCCCGATTTGGTCGCCGAAACGGCAATCCGCAAGGTCGGCGGCCCTGTGGCAGAGGAACGCGCAGCCCGTCGCTCGCTCCACACCATTTCACCGTCGTCCTCCTTCGCCGCGACGGCGCCCGATTCCCGCGGTTCCCTCGGAATCGGTTTCCGTTTCTTCATTTTTCCGTGCCTCGGCATTCCGCATCCAAACGGCACCTTCCGGTCGAGCCCCGCGCCGTCAGCGGGTCAACTCCAGGCCAAACGATCCGTTCCGGCCGCGAATCGCCTTTTCGCCACCATGCGCGCCGAGCATTGCGACCTTCCGGGATTTGAATTGTTGGAGCTGTGATTTTGGAACCTTTCCGCCGGGTACGCGTTCGACGGTATGGCCGAGTCCGCGAGTTGATTGACGGCGTTGGGGGCGCGTTCAGCGATACTGGTGCGCCGGTTGCAAGCTGGCGCGCAGCGCAGGCACACGACGCGATCATGTTTGCACGCTAGTACCCACTTTTCTTTGTGGGTGAGTCATGATTCAAGATCGGGATGATTCCCGACGCAAGAGAGGTTCGGCTCAAGCCGAAGATACGCAAGGTGCTTGAGGCGCGCTGCCGAGCGCTGAGCACCCCGCAAAGCGAG
>DATGLV010000034.1:0-222188 GCA_035293945.1 Xanthobacteraceae bacterium
CTCCACCGAGGTCGCCGCTCGCGCCGTCAAGGACGCCCGCCGCACCGTGCACACCATGTCCGCGCTCGGCAGCGCCGCCACCCGCATCGGCGAGGTGGTCGGGCTCATTCAGGCAATCGCCGGCCAGACCAATCTGTTGGCGCTGAACGCCACCATCGAGGCGGCGCGCGCCGGCGAGGCCGGCCGCGGCTTTGCGGTCGTCGCCTCCGAGGTCAAGTCGCTCGCCGGCCAGACCGCCAAAGCCACCGAGGAGATCGCCGGCCAGGTCGGCGCCATCCAATCGGCGGTGGCGGATGCCGCGCAGGCCATCGAGCAGGTCAACACCATCATTGCCGAAATCTCCACCATCGCCTCGATCGTGGCGACCACCGTGGAGGAGCAGAACCGCGCTGTCGCCGAGATCTCCGAGGGGGTGCATCGCGCCTCCAGCGAAGCGCAAGGCGGTGCCCAGGCCATGGGGCGGGTCGCCGGCGCTTCCAAGGACGCCCGCGCGGCCGCCAGTGACGTCAAATCCCTCGCCGACACCCTCTCCGCCGAGGCCGAAAGCCTCAATTCCGAGGTCCGCCACTTCCTCGCCGACGTCCAGGTCGCATAGGGCTGCTGCCGGCTTGCAATGACGGCCGTAAAGCCCGATGCAGGGCTGGCTCGCCTTCCTTGAGCATCGTTGGAGCCGACATGCGGCGTGGATTCGCGATCGCGCTCGACGCCTTCTATCGTTTTCTCGAAGACGATGGCTGGGCGATCGCGAGCTATATCGCGATGTCGACCCTGATGGCGCTGTTTCCGTTTCTGATCCTGGTGACAACGCTGGCCGCCTTCCTCGGCCCACGAAATCTCGCCGACGATGCGGCCAACCTGCTGCTTTCGACATGGCCGAAGGAGGTTTCGGCGCCGATCGCCGCAGAAGTGCAACGCGTCCTGTCCACCACGCGCGGCGACGTGCTCACCGTGAGCGCCGTTTTCTCCGTCTATTTTGCCTCCAGCGGTGTTGAAAGCCTGCGCATCGGTCTCAACCGCGCCTACGACGCGACCGAAACTCGCAGCTGGCTTCTGCTGCGCATCGAATCGATCATCTACGTGCTGGTCGGCGCCTTGGCACTGCTCGCACTCTCGGTTCCGATCGTGCTCGGGCCTCTCTTGTTCGCGACCGCACTCAAGTACGCGCCCTGGCTCGAGCCGCTCGAGGCGACATTCACGTTCGTTCGCATTGCGGTCGCCACGATCGTCATCACCGTCGCGCTCGTGGTCGTCCATAAGTGGCTGCCGGCCCAGCATCGGCGCTTTCGCGAGATCGCAGTCGGCATCTTGGCGACTCTCGGCCTGTGGCTCGCCGGCGGCATCCTGTTCGGGCGCTACCTCGCGAGCTTCGCGGCGACCTACGTCACCTACTATGCGGGGCTCGCTTCAGTTATGATCGCGCTCGTCTTCCTGTACCTGACGGCATCGATCTTCATGTACGGCGCCGAGCTCAATTCGGCGATCTGGCAGCCGCATTCACGCGACCTGACGCGCGGCAATAATCGCAGGATCCGTTAAGCCGCGCCGCCCGCGGCCTCGACCGTATCCTCGAAAGTGCGCAAGCCGGCGCGCGGTGCGTTAACCAGCACGGCCATGTTTCCCGGCGGATGCTGGTTCTTCCACATCTTCACGTGGGCGAGCGCGATCTCGGTCCACGGCAGCACTGTGCTCATACAGGGATCGACGCGGCGATCGAGGACGAACTGATTGGCCGCGCTGGCCTGCTTGAGATGCGCGAAATGCGAGCCTTGGATCCGCTTCTGCCGCATCCAGACATAGCGGGCATCGAAGGTTATGTTGAAGCCGGTAGTTCCGGCGCAGAACACCACCATACCCCCCCGCTTGACCACCAGGCAGGAGACCGGAAAAGTCTGCTCGCCCGGGTGCTCGAACACGATGTCGACGTCGCGTTTGCCGGTGATTTCCCAGATCGCCTTACCGAAGCGTCGCGCCTCTTTGACCCAATCATTGTATTGCGCTGAGTTCACCGGCGGCAGCTGGCCCCAGCACTGGAACCCCTTGCGATTGATCACGCCTTTGGCGCCGAGGCCGAGCACGTAATCGCGCTTGCTCTCGTCCGATATGATCCCGATCGCATTGGCGCCCGAGGCAGAGGCGAGCTGCACCCCGAATACTCCGAGGCCGCCGCTTGCTCCCCACACCAGCACGTTGTCGCCGGGCTTGAGCGTATGCGGCGGATGGCCGAACAACATCCGATAGGCAGTGGCGAGCGTCAGCGTGTAGCAGGCCGCCTCCTCCCAGGCCAGGTGCTTCGGCTTGACCATCAGCTGGCGCGATTGCACCCGGCAGAACTGGGCGAATGAGCCGTCCGGCGTCTCGTAACCCCAGATGCGTTGCGAGGGCGACAGCATCGGGTCGCCGCCATTGCATTCCTCATCATCGCCGTCATCTTGATTGCAGTGGACGATGACCTCGTCACCGATCTTCCAGCGTCTGACCTTGGCGCCCGCGGCCCAAACCACGCCGGCGGCATCGGAGCCGGCGATGTGATAGGGATGCTTGTGAACGTCGAAGACCGAGACCGGCTGGCCAAGTGCCGCCCAGATGCCATTGTAGTTCACGCCGCCGGCCATGACGTAGACCAGCACTTCATCGTCGCCGATCGGCCAGGTCGGGACGACCTCGACCTGCATCGACTTGTCCGGCGGGCCGAGGCGCTCCTTGCGGATCGCCCACGCGTGCATGCGTTCGGGGACGTGGCCAAGCGGCGGGATTTCCCCGATCTCATAGAGATCCTTTAGGACCGGCGGTGTTGCCCCTCGCTGCGCGACAGCCGACATGGGCTACTCCTCCCGCGGCGCACCCGAAGCTTGGCTTAGGATTGATCGACAGTCTGCCCTAGTCTATGCTGCGCTGCAACAGGACTCCGGAGCGGCCCCGGTTCCGCTGCATTGTGGCGGGAGGACCGGAGGACTGAGGGTGGAAGACATCGGGACGGAAGAGCATGGGGAGGGTTGCGGGGAGTTGTCGCCGCGGCCCGCAGGGCGCGGCTGACAGCTGCTGGCCAAGCTAATAGTCTTGCTTGTCGCGGCGAACGGCAGAGCCATTGGGGCTAGCAGCGGCCGCTTCCTGGGGGAGGAACGCACATGTCTTTGATCATTTTTCTTGTTGTTGGTCTGATCGCCGGGTGGCTCGCTGGTCAGATCGTGCGCGGTGGCGGATTTGGCTTCATCGGCGACATCATTGTTGGTGTCATCGGCGCGTTCATCGCCGGCTTGCTTCTGCCGCGGCTTGGCATCTCCTTTGGAGGCGGATTCATGGCAGATGTTATCGACGCGCTGATCGGCGCGGTGATTCTGCTCCTCATTCTCAAGCTCCTCAACCGCAAATAGGAACAGTCAGGCCGGCTGCCGGGGCCGGGCGGATCGGAGACAGATGCGCGACAAGCCCTGGATTTTCCGCACCTATGCGGGCCACTCGACGGCGCCGCAATCGAATGCGCTCTATCGCAAGAACCTCGCCAAAGGCCAGACCGGCCTCTCGGTAGCTTTCGATCTGCCGACGCAGACCGGCTACGACAGCGACCACCCGCAGGCGCGCGGCGAGGTGGGCAAAGTCGGAGTGCCAGTCTCCCATCTCGGCGACATGCGCACCCTGTTCGACGGCATCCCGCTCGGCGAGATGAACACGTCGATGACCATCAACGCGACCGCTGCCTGGCTGCTCGCCCTCTACGTGGCGCTCGCCGATGAACGCGGCGTGCCGCGGGCAGCGCTGCAGGGGACCACGCAAAACGACATCATCAAGGAATATCTGTCACGCGGCACCCACGTCTACCCGCCGGCGGCGTCGATGCGGTTGATCAAGGATACGATCGTGTTCACGACCCGCGAGATGCCGAAATGGAACCCGACCAATATCTGCTCCTACCATCTGCAGGAGGCGGGTGCGACGCCGGTGCAGGAGATCGCCTTCGCGCTCGCCAACGCGATCGCGGTGCTCGACACCGTCAAAGCCTCCGGCGAGGTCGCCCCGGAGGCCTTCGGCGACGTGGTCGGGCGCATCTCGTTCTTCGTCAATGCGGGCCTGCAGTTCATCACCGAGATCTGCAAGATGCGGGCGTTCGTGGAGCTGTGGGACGAGATCACGGCGACCCGCTACGGCGTCAGCGACCCCAAGCAGCGCATGTTTCGCTACGGGGTGCAGGTCAATTCGCTGGGCTTAACTGAGCAACAGCCGGAAAACAATGTCGCCCGTATCCTGATCGAGATGCTGGCGGTGACGCTGTCGAAAGGTGCGCGGGCCCGCGCGGTTCAGCTGCCGGCGTGGAACGAGGCGCTGGGCCTGCCGCGACCATGGGACCAGCAGTGGTCGCTACGGCTGCAGCAGATCCTCGCTTACGAAACCGACCTGTTGGACTACGGCGACATCTTCAACGGCTCGCCGGAGATCGCCGCCAAAGTGGCCGAGCTCACGCGCGAGGCCAAGGAGGAGCTCGCCCATATCGAGGCTTTGGGCGGCGCTGTGGCGGCGGTCGAGCAGGGCTACATGAAGCAGCAGCTGGTTGAATCCAATACGCGGCGAGTGGAGGCAATCGAGCGCGGTGAGCGGATCGTGGTCGGCGTCAACCGTTTCACCGAGACCGAGCCGTCGCCGCTCGCCGATGCGGCCGATGCAATCCTTACCGTCTCGCCGCAGGCCGAGGCGCAGCAAGTCGAGCGGCTCAAAGCCTGGCGCGCAGCGCGCGACGAAGCCGCCGTTGCAGCGGCGCTCCGAGATCTGCGCGCCTGCGCCCGGGACGGACGCAATATCATGCCGCCGTCGATCGCCTGCGCCAAAGCGGGCGTGACCACCGGTGAATGGGCGTTTTGCCTGCGCGAAGCATTTGGCGAATATCGCGCGGCGACCGGGGTTGGCCGCGCGGTGCGCAACGATTCGACCGGCCTCGACGACCTGCGCGCCGATGTCGATCGTGTTTCGCGCAAGCTCGGCCGCCGGCTGAAGTTCCTGGTTGGCAAGCCGGGACTGGACGGCCACTCCAACGGCGCCGAGCAGATTGCGGTACGCGCGCGCGACTCAGGCATGGACGTGGTCTACGAGGGCATAAGGCTCACTCCGGCCGAAATCGTTGCGGCGGCGCGCGAGCAGCGCGCGCATGTGGTTGGGCTGTCCATCCTCTCAGGATCGCACCTGCCCTTGGTCAAGGAGGTGGTTGCCCGCATGCACGAAGCCGGCCTCGACGAGGTTCCGGTCGTGGTCGGCGGTATTATTCCGCCTGAGGATGCAAGCGAGTTGAAAGCTGCGGGGGTCGCCGCGGTGTACACGCCCAAGGATTTTCGCATCAACCACATCATGGCTGACGTGATTCGCATCGTGGATAGCGCGAACGCCAATTAAGGCATGGGCGAGAACGCGCATGCCTGCATCAATAGATGCAGAGCATCGGCTTCGACGATTTGCCCAGAGCCTGTCGCATCAGTGCAACACTTCGCAAAAAATCTATTCAATTCAATTCGTTACCCGGCCCAACAGATGCCCATTGGGCGCTTTCGCGCCGCTCGCGGTGCTGGGAAATCCTTGACAGACACCCGCACAAGGCCGACGCTCGCCCGCGACAATAGATCGACTTGACGGGGGGTATGGGCAGCAGCGCCGCACACGCAAGTGGGCGGCGCTTGCTTTTGTGGTCTGCCTTCGCGCGGGTGCAGCACGCCGCCGCCTGAAGAGTTCCAGTCGACAGGTCCTGGACTTACGCGCTGCCGACCAGCGAAGCCAGCAAGCGCGTCAGCGCGGCCGGGCTGATCGGCTTGACCAGATATCCGCTCATTCCAGCGGCACGCCCGGCGGCCTCATCGGCGGTATTCGCGCGTCCGGAAATTCCGATGACCGCAACACGGTTGGCCGGCGAATCGAGCGCGCGGATGCGCCGTGTCGCGTCGAGTCCATCTAGACCCGGCAAGGTCACGTCCATCAGCACGGCATCGTAGCCGCCACGCGCCGCCGCCTCGACCGCGGCGCTACCGGTGCCGACAAAATCGGCCCGATGTCCAAGCTCGCTCAGGATGGTGTTGAGCACGACGCGGCCATAGGGATTGTCCTCGGCACAGAGAATCTTCAGCGGCCGCAGCGGAGCGGTGGAATTCCCTGCCCCTGAACCATCACCCTCGGCCGCAGTAGCGGCTTCCGCCACCGGATCGACAAGCGCAGTCAGCTCGAATCGCGAGCCGGACCCGGGCCTGCTCGTGACCTTGAGGTCGCCCCCCATGGCCTTGGCGACGCGCTTGACGAGAGAAAGACCAAGACCAGCGCCGCCAAAGCGGCGCACGCTCTCGTCGCTGCCCTGCGTGAACGGGCGGAACAATCGCCGCAGCTCGCGCGGCTCAAGCCCGATGCCGGTATCGGAAATGGTGAAGCGCAGGCGCACACGACCGCGCACAGCCTGTTCGGCACCTGCCTCGAGCTTGACGGTGCCGCGTTCGGTGAACTTGACCGCGTTGTCGATCAGATTCTCGATGGCGCCGCGCAAACGCAGCGGATCGCCGATCACGGCTTCGGGCAGACTGGGCGCAATCACCAGCTCCGCCTTGAGGCCCTTGGCATCCGCCCGCGCGGCCAGCGAAGCCCCCAGCGTCTGTGCCAGGCGCCGCGGCCGGACGAGCTCGCGCCGCAGGACGAGACCCTTGGCGCCGGCACGTGCGGCATCGACGATGAGCGATGTGAGCATCGCAAGGTGCTCGGCGGCGCTCTTGATGGCAACGGCCCAGCCGCGTTCGCGCTCGCCGAGCTCGGAGGATGCGAGCAGCTCGCTCAGCGAAAGGATCCCAGTCAGCGGCGTGCGAATCTCATGTGCGAGCTCCGCCAGTGTCGTCATGATGGCGCGCTCTCTCGCATCCGCCGGGCCGCGCCGCGGTGCTGCGCCGCGCTTGCGGCGCGGAGCCTGCGGCTTGATTGTTGTTGATCTCTTGCGTGCCATTTGTGCGCTCAATTATCGCGCACCATGGCACGAAGCGATCAACGGAACCATAATCAATCCGCCCGAGCAAAAGCGATTCCGGGGGGTGATCCTACCCCGCCAAACCAACCATTCGCCTGATATCGACCGCTGTGTGGCCGCTTCTTCGCAGCGCGCGCAACGCGGTTGCCTGCGTCGATTTGGAAAGCTTGCGCCCCTCGGCATCGCAGATCAAACGATGATGGCGATAGACGGGTACCGGCAGGCCGAGGAGCGCCTGCAGCAGGCGATGAATTGCGGTCGCCCAGAACAGGTCGCGCCCACGCACCACGTGGGTGATGCCTTGGCGCGCATCATCGATCACGACCGCGAGATGGTAGCTTGCGGGCACCTCCTTGCGGCCAAGCACCACGTCGCCCCAGCGCTGCGGTGCCGCGGTGATAATGCCGGTTTCCCCATCAGGACCCGCCCCGGTCTCGTTCCACGTAAGCGACGCCGGTGCCACGCGCGCGAGCGCCGCCGCGAGATCAAGGCGCAGCGCATAGGGCTCGCCGGCCGCGATGCGGCGCTCGCGCTCGGCAGGCGCGAGCGTGCGGGCGCTGCCCGGATACAGAGGTGCGCCGTCAGGATCGCGCGGCCACCCGGCCGGCGCGGCGGCGACCTGCGCCGCAATCTCAGCCCGGCTTTCAAAGCTCGGATAAACGAGGCCCTGAGCCTGGAGCTGCGCCAAAGCCGCTTGGTATTCGTCGAAATGCTCGCTCTGCCGCCGCACCGGTTCCTCCCAGGCGATGCCGAGCCAAGCCAGGTCCTCGCAGATCGCGGTCGCGAGCTCCGGTCGGCAGCGCGTGCGGTCAATGTCTTCAATGCGCAAGAGGAAGCGTCCACCCTCCGCACGAGTCATGTCGAAATTCAACAGCGCGGAGAGCGCGTGGCCGAGATGCAGGTAGCCGTTGGGGCTCGGCGCAAAACGGAAGGAGCTCATGCGGTGAATGGGCTGGCTGCGAAGAAAGCGGTTGCGTGCGCCTCGCATTTGTAGATGCTCCGCGCATGTCTTTCTATATTCACACCGAAGCCGATCTTGACCACGCGATGGCGGGGCTTATCGCCGCTGATCCGCGTTGGCGCACCGCTCTCGCGGTGGCCGGCCGACCGTTGCTGCGGCGGCGGGCGGACGGATTTGCGGGCCTTGCCGCGATCGTAGTCTCCCAACAACTCTCGACCGCCAGCGCCAAGGCAATCTGGGGCCGGCTTGAGGCTTCGCTCGATTCCATAAGCCCGGAAATCATCCGCAAAGCGCGCAGCGCCAAGCTTGCGCGCGCCGGGCTCTCGGCACCCAAGATCCGCACCTTGAAGGCGATTGCGCGCGCGATCCAAAGCGGCGAGCTCGATCTCGCCGCTTTGAACGGACTTTCAGCCGACGAGGCGCATCGGCGCCTGACCGCGATCCACGGCATCGGTCCCTGGACGGCGGACATCTACCTTTTGTTCTGCCTTGGCCACGCGGATGCCTGGCCGGCGGGCGATCTCGCCCTGCAGGAAGCCGCGCGGATGTTGCTCGGCTTGGCTGCACGGCCTTCGAGCCGCGACATGGGACCGCTCGCCGAGGCGTGGCGCCCATGGCGCGGCGCGGCCGCGTGCATGCTGTGGACCTATTACAGAGCCGCCAAGCAGCGCGACGGCGCCGCGATCGCGCCAACAGGACCAGTGCGTGCCCCTGAAAAACGGATACCCGATTTGCGAAAAAGGGCCGCTCCCGCGAAAGCGAGGCATGGCGCCGATGCAAAAAATGGAGCGCGGAGCACCTGATGGGGGCAGAGCTGGATGGTCCGCGGCTGGAGCCGCGCGCAGGCGGGGCGGCGCGCCAACTCGTGGTGTTTCTGCATGGCTACGGGGCCGACGGCAAAGACCTGATCGACATCGGCCGCGCCTGGCAGCCGCTACTGCCTCATTGCGCGTTCGTGTCCCCGCATGCGCCGGAGCCGTGCGGCCAGGCACCCATGGGCCGACAGTGGTTCTCTTTGACCTTTCGTGATCCCCAGGAGCGCTGGCGCGGAGTCAACAAAGCGGCGCCCATTCTCGAGCGGTTTCTTGATACCGAACTCGCCCGCCACCGGCTGCCGGCCTCGGCGCTTGCCCTGGTGGGCTTCAGCCAAGGCACCATGATGGCACTGCATGTGGGGCTGCGGCGGCCGACCGCGCCATTCGCGATCGTCGGTTATTCGGGCGTCCTGGTCGAGCCGCCGCAGACGCAGGCGGAGAAGTTCGTGGCGGAGATCAAGTCGCGCCCGCCCATCCTGCTGGTGCACGGCGATCGCGACGATCTTATTCCGGTGCAGAGCCTGTTTCACGCCGCAAGCGGGCTTTCCGCGCTCGGGATCCCGGTCGAATGGCACATTTCGGCGGGAATCGGCCACGGCATCGATGAAGAGGGCCTGCGCCAGGGCGGCGAATTCCTGGCCAGGCGACAGCAGGTGAGCGGGCTGAAGGCTTGATTGGCGCTCTTCCCACCCCTGAGGGACGGCGCCTGCGGGGGGCCCCTCCACCGCATAAGCCTCGGGGCCTGCTTCACAATCCTGTCACGCTCCCCTATAAACTACGGGCTTAAGCTGCATCCTGCAGTTCCAAGGAGGTCGAGGAACGCTGCCGTGAACGTGCATGTGTCGCCGTCGGCCTTTCCGGCTCTCGTGCTCAACGCGGACTTTCGCCCGCTCAGCTATTATCCGCTGTCGCTGTGGTCGTGGCAGGATGCCATCAAGGCCGTGTTCCTGGAGCGCGTGAACATCGTCGCGCACTATGATCGCGCGGTGCACAGCCCGAGCCTGGCGATGAAGCTGCCGAGCGTGGTCTCGCTCAAGACCTTCGTGAAACCCGCCACGCAGCCCGCCTTCACCCGCTTCAATGTGTTTCTGCGCGACAAGTTCTGCTGCCAATACTGCGGCTCGCGCGAGGACCTTACCTTCGATCACCTTTTGCCGCGCTCGCGCGGCGGCCACACGACCTGGGACAACGTTGTGGCGGCATGCTCGCCCTGCAACCTCCTCAAGGGCAATCTGACCGCAGCCGAGGCCAAGATGTGGCCGGCGCAAATGCCGTTTCAGCCCAGCGTGCACCACCTGCACCGCAACGGCCGGCTGTTTCCGCCCAACTATCTGCACGACAGCTGGCTCGATTATTTGTACTGGGACACCGAGCTCGATCCGTAAGGGCGATTGCTGAAAGCCTCGCGCAAAGCGGCATTGCGCGCCCCGCCCTTTAATTCAGCCGCGCGTTATTCAGCCACGCGTTGCTGCTTCCAGCCCGCCCAAAACCCTGCACCTGCGATCACCGCCAGCATGAGCGAGATCAGGGCGTCGTAGCCGGCAAGCGAAATGCCGAGAAAGGTCCAGGCTGCCTCGTCGCAGCGCGGCACATGGATCGACTGCAATTGCTTGAGCAGGCCACCCGCGCCGAGCCCCGCAAAGTTCCCCGTGCAGTCGCGCGGCCCCTCCCACAATTTCCATTCGACGCCGGCGTGATAGGTCGCAAAGCCTGCATTCCACAGCATCCCGGCCGCAATGGCCAAGAGGGCGAGCAGCAGCACCTTGCGTGAAGCCCCGACCTGCTCGCCGAGCACCACAAGCACCGCCAGCGGGATGGCGAAATAATAGGGGAAGCGCTCCTGAAGACACATCGGGCACGGCTGGTAGCCGAGCCCATATTGGAAGAACCAGGCCCCCAGGATCGTCGCCGCGCCCAGCGCGGCGACTGCCGCGGCAGCAGCCGTGATGGGCCGCGCGCGGACCACCTCGGTGACCGAGGCCGGGATGGCTCGCCTCTCGATCTTTGCTTCCATGGCCTCTGTCCCGGTCAAAGCTGTCTTTATCGACTCCCGCCCCGCACCCTACCACCAGATCATTGCGTTGGAACCGCGTCACAACACGTTGACCCGCCGCCGCCGCCCACTATGATCCGCCCGCCTGCCCCTGTGGCGGAATTGGTAGACGCGCCTGACTCAAAATCAGGTGGTGGCAACATCGTGCTGGTTCGAGTCCGGCCAGGGGCACCAATTCATAAATTCAGATCTGCCGGACCGGCGACGGGGCTTTGCGGCAGCGTCCCGGCCGCGAGTGAGCGCGCTAACCTTTGGGACTTATCGCCAGAGGCGCTATCGCGATCAGCGCTGCAGCGGCGCCCAGCGCGAACGGCTCGGCGTTCGAGGCGCCGGCAACAAGCCCTCCCAACGGGCCGGCGACAGCAACGCCCAGGTCCCACGCGGACGTCACTGCGCCCAGGGCTGCGGTGCGTTCGCGCGGATCCGCAGCTTTCGTTACCAGGCTGGTTACGCTTGGGATGAGCAGGGAAAGCCCTGCGCCTGTTAATGCCGTCGAAGCGAAAGCGAGCCACTCCACATGGGCGAGAAACAACCCGGCAAGCCCCGCTGACTCGATCAGGAAGGCCGACAGAAGCACCGGCCTCGCGCCGAAGCGATCTGCATATCCGCTGCCCAGGAACCGTGCGGTCATGAACGCGATGCCGAACACCGTGAGCGCGAAGTTTTGGCCCGCAAAGTCAAGAGCCGCGAAGCGTGGCACCAGAAACGCTGCGATGATTCCATATCCGATGCTGGCGAATACGCCTGAAGCGCCGGGCACCCATGCTGCCCTTGGAAACAAGGCGCGGCGAATACCGCCGCACAAGACACGATCCTCAGGCCGCGTCGACCCAACCAACGCCCAGGCGAGCATCGGAATGATGGTCGCGGCAATCCAGACGTTGCGATAAGTGCCGATCGCCAAGAGCGCGGTCGCGAGCATTGGGCCCGAGGCCAGTCCCATCCACATCGACAGGCCAAAATGCCCTGCCACCTTGCCGCGCTGCGATTGCGCTGTCTGCGCCAGGATCCAGCCGATGGAGCCGGTGAAGAGTGCGCCTTCGCCCGCGCCAAGGAAGAGGCGGGCAAGAACCAAAACGGGCAGGCTTGTCGCCACCACGTGACCAATGCCGCCGATCAGGCCAAGCACGGCTCCGGCCATGGCCACGCGACGTCCGCCGCTCTGATCGGCAAACCGTCCCGAGACCGGGCGGGAGATCATGGTGGCCAGAGACCCGATCGTCACCGCCAGGCCGGCGGTGATGGCATTCGCCCCCAACCGCTCGTGCGCATAGGCCGGCATGACCTGGATCGTCATGCCGATCGCACCAAAGCCGAGGAAGCAGGCCGACCAGAGCCGCCGGTAAGGAACTGCTCTTCCTTGAATCATATCATCAAATCCGCATATTGTTTGATGACATGATACGTTTTTAGTTATATGACGCAATTTAGTTATTATCATAAAGATTATGAGAGAGTCGCATGAACACACGAGACCTAGAGGCTTTTCTGGCGGTGGTGGAGACCGGCTCCATCGTTGGAGCCTCAATGCGGCTTCATCTCACGCAGCCGGGGGTGAGCCGCCGCATCCAGAGTCTGGAAGAACAGCTTGGCGTCGCGTTGCTTGATCGACAGTCGAAGCCGCTGAAGCCGACAGCGGCGGGGCGCGAGACCTACGCGCACGGGCGGCGGGTCCTGCGGGTGTTGGACGACCTCAAGACGGGGCTGTCGCCCGAGGGAGTGGTCAGCGGCGAGTTCCGGCTCGGCATTTCGCCTTATTTGTCCGAGGTCGGGATAACATCGCTCGCCGATCGGCTCCGTGACAACTTTCCGGATCTGACGCTGCGCATCACAGCCGGATGGCCCGAGCGACTTTTGGAGCAGCTTTGCGGCAACGAGATCGACGTCGCGGCGTTTTGTCTTCCGGTTGGACTTGATCCGCCGACTGAGATCGAGGCGGACGCCCTCGACATCCAGCCGCTTTTGGTTGCGGCCTCGCGAAGTCTGGACCTGCCTTCTCCGGCGCGGCTGCAAGACCTGTCACGACTTCCGTGGATCATCAGCCAAGACGGCTGCGGCTTCCGAAGCGCAATCCAGCGCCGGTTCGAGCAGGAGCATCTTTCTTTGCGGATAGGCATAGAGGCCCTCAGCTCGGACCTTCGCCTATCCCTTGTCGCGCGCGGGCTAGGAATCACCCTGGCGACAAGAGCTGCCATTGAAAGCAGCCCGCTGCGCGATGCCCTCCGGGTCATTCCTGTGCGGGACTTCGAACCGAGAGTCCGAGCCTGGATCGTTCGTCGTCCCCCGGTCGGCAGGCTTGTGAAGCCCATCGCGTGTCTCACGAGCGCGCTGGAAGCTGCAATTGGTGCGCAGGGCCCCAGTTCAAGTCACGGCTGACGCACGAGCACGCACCGCAACCGCGGAGAAGTCCAGCGCAGAGCCAGGCCCCCGCCAGCCGATGCCAACCTCTTCATTGCGCGCGCTAGACCTTCAAGCTCGCCATGTTGTATGAGGGATCACCGAACCAGGGCCAAAGGCCGGGTTTCCGGCGCGATCACCCAGCTCCCGACAGAGTGAAAGAGATTCCAGTCGAGATGATTCCCGCAGAACTGCGCCACGACGGTCGTCCGGTGCGAAAACGATCGTAAGTCGCTGATACGGTTGAGAGCAATTGATGAGCGACGATCTGGCGGACCGGGTCACGCGATTTTTCTGGTGGCATTCAATCGACCTTGGCCAAGGAATAATCACGCCAGGTGGCAAGTCACTGGCGCTACAAGAGCAAGAGTCCGCGGCTTTCTTCGATCGCGTCGACCTGACGGGTTGCAGCGTCCTCGATATCGGCGCCTGGAATGGATTTTACAGCTTCGAGGCCAAGCGTCGCGGCGCCGGCCGTGTGCTGGCGACAGACTCATATTGCTGGAGCGATGATCGGTTCAAGGGGCGCGAGGCGTTCGACCTGGCCCGGGAAGCTCTCGGCGCCGACGTCGAGGCCCAAGAAATTGATGTTGCCGACATCAAGCCTGAGACGACCGGCGCTTTCGACATCGTCCTGTTCCTTGGCGTTTTCTATCACCGTTATGATCCGATCGAAGCGCTCGCGCGCGCTGCCAGCGTGGCAAAAGAGTTGCTGATTGTGGAATCCCATATCGATCTGCAGACATTGGATCGGCCCGCGATGGCATTCTATCCGGGAAACGAATTGCTCGATGATGCCACCAACTGGTGGGGACCAAATTTACCATGCCTGCAGGCCTTATTGCGCGGCCATGGGTTCTCCGAGATCGAAATTGCTTTTCATCCACAAACGCAAAATCGAGCCGTGCTCCACGCCTGGCGATCGACACGATTGCGTCGCGCCCCACTTGCGGCGCCGGTTCAGCTTACGTCGGAGAGCGCCGTAAGCGGCGCGCCGACGCAGAGCAGCCGGACCTCCTCCGAGAATCCCGCTGGAGACAGCGCTCCTGACCGGGGCCAATCCCAGCTCGGCGAGTTCTCCATGCTCCTCAACAAGTCGAATCCCGAACATCGCGGGATGCCGGTCGATGTAGGGGCTCACCCGCGCCGAGACTCGAGCTCTTACAACCCGAACCCTGGTGCATCGCCGGCGTCGACGCTGGACAGCGGCAACGTGATGCAAAAGATTGTCGATCCGGCGGAATATGTCCAAAAATTTTGTGAAGAGATCGGCGCGCCCGTCGTTCGCAGTAACATGGCCGCGGAAACCGGGATCAAACAACACGGCAAGCGGCGGCTATTCTTGCGCATGTATCAATACAAAGGAAGGCCCTTTGTCGTCAGGGCTTATGAACGAATCCTCGGCAGGCATCCGGAACCGGAAGAAATCCAATCGGCGCAATCGGCATTTTTCGAAGGGCGGCACTCCCGCACGTCCCTGATGCTTTCGCTGCGATTTGGTGAGGAAGGTCGGCTGGCAAGCTCTTGCAACCTCGTGGGGCTTTCGGCACTGCGCGTCTTGTGGAACGTCATGCACGGTCGCAAACGGCAGATCGCCCCGCTCGCGAAGGAGCGATAACAGCATGGCGCCCCGTTTATCGGCCGCGGTGGAGCGTGTGCTGTACAGCCACCGGATCGGTGCGTACCGGTTTCCCGGGTCACGCACCATCCCGTTCGGGCACGCCCACCACTCCCATGCACTCGTTTGTCGCCGCATTCTCGGATCGCTGGCTCATCTTGGAATCGAAGCCCACGAGCTCGTACGCCCCGAAATGTACGCGGCGCCCGTTGCCTTTCAATCCATCGATGGCTTTCGCCGCGGCGATATCCACCTTATTTTCAAACCCATAGAAGAAATCCGGATTTTGCGTGGCGCCTACAACATCGCTTGCGTTCTGTGGGAATTCGATCAACTCAATAGCCATGCGAGATCAGACGATCCGTTCACGCACCACGTCAGAATGCTCAAAATGGTCGATGAGGTGTGGTGCTATTGCACGTTCACCCGTGCCGTCGTTCAGAAATATTTTGCCAATGTTCATTTCATTCCGGTGCCATTTGCGGCTCCTGGACGAACCAACAACCTGAGCCTGGAATCGCGCATTACCTCCGACCTCTCTTCGATTCCCACTCTGCATGTCGCATCGCGGAGATTCGGCAAGCTCGAGGGCTTCCTCAAGGCCATCCCCTCGATGAATTTCGTTGCGCTTTCTGTATTCAATCCAGGCGATCCTCGTAAGAACATTGCAAACATTTTGAGGGCGTTTACGCTATTTCAATTGAATAAGCCCGGCGCCGTCCTGGTCTTGAAGTTGATAGTCGACAACGACAATCATCCCCTGGAGACTGCGCTGTCCCTGATCGAGCAACATTGTGCGGCCGAGGATTGCGCCAAGACAATCCTCGTGATCACCGAGGAGATGCCAACCGACCGTCTGGCCAGTCTTTATCGTTTAGCCGACTTCTATATTTGCGCCTCGCGTTGCGAGGGAGTGGGAATGCCGCTCCTCGAAGCCATGGGGTACGGCGCGATACCAATTGCGGTCGACAACACCGCGATGGCGGATTACATCAACGAGCAGAATGCTTTTGTCATTTCCTCGAAGTCCGAGCTTGCTCCTCCGGACAGCAACAGCTCGTTAAATCCCGACCTGCACTGGTATGATGCAGGCGTGACCTCGATTTCGCTCGCGCTCGAGAACGCCTATCATTCATCTCCTGAGGTTTGCGACAATAAACGTCGCGCGGCCATTCAAACCGTGCAGACGCATTATTCAGTGGAGACATGCGCGTCACACCTCAATGCTCGGTTGCGAGCAGTGCGGCCTGCGTCCGCTGCGCCAATATATGACGCCGCAAAATGAGCTACCGATTCGCGGATCTGCCCCCTCACATTCAGGTGGCGTTCGATATTTCTCCGCTCGGGGAAATTCGATTCACCGGCATATCGAACGTGGTGGCGAAACTGCTTGCCCACTTGAGATCTGTCTGCGGCGGACGCCTGCATGCATTCAGCTGCGGCGTGGTCGTCCCCGAGGCTGTCATCAGCGAGGTCCTGGCGTCCGCCAGCGGCGTCGCACTGCGCGAATTCAAAGGCGGGCGTTCGGTGTTCAGCCTTGTGGCGGAGCGTCCTGATCAGACGTTCCTCGGCTTGTTCGGTGGCGTAAAGACGGTCAACAACCTGTTTCCCTTCGAAGCACAGATCGTCTACGACCTGACCATCCTGTTGACTCGGGAATGCCACTCGCGTGGGGCGATGGATCATCACCTCGGCGCGTTGGAGCGGGATTCGACGTCCAATGACTTGTCGATCTGCATTTCAAATGCAACGCGCGACGATTTCATTACTTATCTGGGTGTGGCACCGCAATCCGCCATCGTGATCCCCCCGGGCGTCGACCCGCCTCGCAATATCGAATCCCAATTACGGTCGTTTGACGAACGCTATAAGGTCGAGCCCTATTTCATCGTGCTCAACACCATCGAGCCGCGCAAGAACGTCCCTCTGGTGCTCAGGATGATGCGCGAGCATGCCGGCTGCGTCGACGGGCTGCTCGCCGTATTTGTCGGTCATCATGGCTGGGGGCCGAGCTTTGCCGGCTTGATCGCCGAGGCCGGCCTCACCGACATGTTCGCCAGCGGACGCATCCGGCACTTGGGCTACGTGGGCGATCTCGAACGCGAGGTTTTGCTGAGGAAAGCCGAGTTCCTCATCTATCCCTCGTTCTACGAAGGATTTGGCTTGCCGGTTTTGGAAGCATTGCGGGTGGGCTGTCCGGTGGTTTCGTCCTTTTCGTCGAGCTTGCCCGAGGCGGGGGGAGACGCCGCCTGCTATTTCGATCCGTTGGATGCCGCCAGCCTGGCAAATGCCATCACCAGGATGCGGGTGGACTTGGCTGCCGACGCGACCCGCGTGCGCAAACGCGGACAAGCGCATGCGGCGCACTTTGGATGGGATCGCTTCTGCGCCGGTGTGGAGGCGGCCGTTTGCCGCGCGGCGGCTGCAAAGCTGGGGCTGAATCTCGGTAGGTAGGATGCCGCACCATCACAGCCTGGTTGGCGCGGAATGGCCTTGTGATCGCCGGCCGGCATCAAACCGGCACTCGGCAGCCTTGCTCTCTCAGCAGACTTCGCAGGCGAAGCGTGTTCACCGGCAGGAGCAAGCAGTGCAGGCACAATACCGGCGGGATCCAAACAAGCGATCCATAGGTGATGAATGCAATATTGCTGAGGATGGCCAGGACCCGCAGCAGGCGCATATTGTTGGTCAGGAACGTGAGAAGCACCATTGCGGAGGCAAGGTATCCGGCAAAATCAGTCATCGTCATGGCCAGGCCCCCTAGTCAGTCATCGCTGTTGCGCAGCGCCGTATTTGCACCGCGATAAGCGAAAGCTACCGGTAGGGCCGCCTGCCCGTTGTGCGAAAACTCACACCGCGTGGATTGCCTCGCCCGGAGATTGGCGAGGCATCGGCGATGAAAGGTGCCGCCGGGCATCCTCACTCGCGCGAGCCTCGCTTCCAGACACTCTGCATCGCAATCCTTGCCATCGTGAGCGGATGGCTGAGCGCAGTCACAACGCGCCCCGCCGCGCTTTCGGGGTCATGAAACACGCCGATCTGCTGGAGCACGGTCGCACGATCGTAATAGATCCTCTCGCCCGCCAGTCGATCTGCGGCGTCGAAGGTGAAGATGCCGCAAAGCGGGAAGTCGAGCCGATAACCCGTCGCCGGAAGCCCTCGCCAAGGCCCAAGATGACGGCCGCGGATTCTCACCTCGACGACTACGGATTCATCGGACGTATGCCGCCGCTCCATGTCGATCCGCAGGTCGGGTATCGCGCGCAGCAGCTCCTCATAATACGCACGCACCTGTCCATGTCCCACATAATGCGCGCCCCATGGCTCATCGTCGTAACGCGCCGACGCACCGAAAGTGCGCAGAATGCCTGCCAGATCGTGGGCGTTTTCCAGCCTGATGTGCTCATCGACGATTTGCAGCCGGGCGGAAATCGAGCTGGAGATCATCGGCGGTTTCCTGTCATCGGATTCCTGGGATCGGAGTTCGGGCGATCCTTGCATCGAGACAAGTCCTGGCGAAAGGCCGGTAGGCGCGGCGCTGCATGAGCGCGGATGGTCGCAAGCGAATTGCTGCCGATTCCGTAACCGGCTAACATCCCTCCCGTCAGGCAAGAAGGTTTCGCCGGCTCAGAGCGGCCACTTTCCCGACGCAGCTGAACAGAAAAAAGCTGAACAAGAAAGACGTAGGGAGAATTCGCTTGGGGCCGGTGCGACGCGCCGAGAGCGCGGCCTGCACACGGCCGCTATTGGAGGGAGGATCACGATGCATCGCCGGGGTTCCATCAGCGCCATCGCACTCTTTGGCGCGCTCTTCATTGCCATGCCGGCCGCCTGGGGCTGGGATGATTCCAAGTATCCGGATTTCAGCGGGCAATGGCGCCCGATCGGCGGACCTGGCCGCTTCGCACGCGACGAGAAGGCCCCGCTCACGCCCGAGTATCAGGCGATATTCGACGCGACCAAGGGGGTGGGCGGGCAGGGCACCGCGAATATGACCTATCTCTGCTACTCGCCCGGCATGCCGCGCGTGGTGAACGGCTACGGGGAGATGGAATTCGTCAACTCTCCGACTACGTTCCACATCCTGGTCGACCACATCTACGACAATCGTCGCATCTTCACCGATGGAAGGCCCTGGCCGGACGAGATTCCGCCGACCCTGCTCGGCTATTCCATCGGCCGGTGGATCGATACGACCGGATCCGGCCGCTACGACACGCTCGAAGCCGAAACCCGCGGATTTCGCGGCCCTCGCGCTTTCGATGCGACCGGATTGCCGCTTGCTCGTGACAACCAAACCATCATCAAGGAAAAATTCTACGTCGACCATGCGGATAAGAACGTCGTCCACGACGAGGTCACCGTGATCGATCATGCGCTCTGGCGGCCATGGACGGTGGTCAAGAACTACCAGCGCAGCAAGGCCGCGCGGCCGTTGTGGAACGAGGAGAACTGCCCCGAGACCAACGTCAACGTCCGCGTCGGCAAGGATGACTACATGGTGAGCAGTGACGGTTTCTTGATGCCGACGGAGAAGGGCCAGAAGGCGCCGGACCTGAGGTATTTTAAATAAGAGCCGCACTTGTCCGGGCGACGACCCGGGATAGTTCCAGGCTAAGGATAGTGCTGTGATCGGAAGCTCCAGGGTCGGCAGCGCACCGCGGCCTTGACACCTTCGCGAAAGCTGAGGCCCGAGGCTGCGCGGCGCCCGGGACAAGAATCATAGCTTCGCGCCAACAGGAGCCGCCTGCATGAGCGGTATCGCCGAGAAGCCCCGCACCAAAGTCAGGCCGAAGACCGAGCGGCCGCGCCTGCACAAGGTGATCCTGATCAACGACGACTACACGCCGCGTGAGTTCGTAGTCACGGTGCTCAAGGCTGAATTCCGCATGAACGAGGATCAGGCCTACCGGGTCATGATCACCGCGCATCGGCGCGGCGCCTGCGTGGTCGCGGTTTATACGCGCGACGTCGCCGAGACCAAGGCGACACGCGGCACCGAGGCCGGCCGTCGCAAGGGCTATCCGCTCCAATTCACCACCGAGCCCGAAGAGTAGCTGGCACCGCTATCCGGCCATTGTGGCCCGCCCGGCAGCGCGGCATTGTCGGCTCATGTCGGCGGTGTCGCCTCACGTCAATGCGGCGATCTCAAATCCGCGATTTGGAGCCTGCCTATGCGCCTATGGATGCTCGCCACCGCCATGGTATCGGCACTGCTCGGCCACTTGGCGGCGCAGGCGCAGACCTATCCGTCGCGTCCGATCACCATGATCGTTCCGTTCGCGGCCGGCGGACCGACCGACCGGATCGCCCGCATCGTGGCGGATGGGATGCGGCCTTCGCTCGGCCAACCCATCGTGATCGAGGACGTGACCGGCGCGTCCGGCACGATCGGGGTCGGCCGCGCGGTGCGCGCCGCGCCTGACGGCTATACGCTCAGCGTCGGACAGTGGGCGACGCATGTGCTGGCCGGCGCCGTGTTCACCCTGCCCTATGATCTGTTGACCGACCTTGAGCCGATCGCGCTGCTGACCAGCAATCCGCAGCTCGTCGTGGCCCGCAAGACGTTGCCGGCCAATGATCTTGCAGGCCTCATCGCCTGGCTCAAGGCCAATCCCGGCAAGGCCTCGCAGGGCACCGCCGGCGCCGGCACCCGCGTAAGCGGCGCCTTCTTTCAAAACCTCTCCGGCACGAGCTTCACTTTCGTCCCTTATCGCGGCTCGGCGCCGGCCATGCAGGACCTGATCAGCGGACAGATCGACATCATGTTCGATCAAATTTCGAACTCGCTGCCGCAGGTGCAGGCCGGCAACATCAAGGCATTTGCGGTCACTGCCAAGACGCGGCTTGCGCTCGCCCCGGACATCCCGACCGTGGACGAAGCTGGTCTCCCGGGCTTCTACATTTCGCTCTGGAACGCGATCTGGGCGCCGAAGGGCACGCCGAAGGAAATCATCGCCAAGCTCAACGCCGCGGTCATGGGATCGCTCGCCGATCCCAAGGTCAGGCGCGCGCTTACCGACTTGGGCCAGGAAATTCCCCCGCCCGACCAGCAAACACCGGGAGCGCTCGGTGCCTACCAGAAAGCCGAGATCGAGAAATGGTGGCCCATCGTCAAGGCGGCCGGCATCACGGCTGATTGAGACATTATCCAAAACGCAGCTTCGGGAGGACCACAATGCATCGCTCGATCGCCTCGTTCGTTGCGGCCGCAGCGCTATGTGCCGCGATTGCTCCCGCCGTCGCGCAGGATTGGCCGACCCGGCCCGTCACTATGGTGGTCCCGTTCGCGGCCGGCAGCGGCAGCGATGTTCTGGCCCGCATAATCGGCCCGCGGATTTCCGCAAGCCTCGGGGTGCCGGTCATCGTCGACAATGTGGGCGGTGCCGGCGGCATGATCGGCGCCGCGCGCGTCATGAAGGCTGCCCCCGACGGCTATCAATTCCTGCTCGCGACTGCCGGCACCCACGCGATCAATCAAACGCTGTACAAGAAGCCGCTCTACGACGCGGCGACTGATTTCGCTCCGGTCCTGCTCGTCGCCTCCACGCCTATCCTCCTGGTCACCCGGCGCGATTTGCCGGTCGACACGCTGCCGCAATTCATCGCGTATGCGCGCACCCACCAGGCGATGATGCAATTCGGCTCACCCGGCGCCGGCTCGACCTCGCATCTCGGCTGCGCCCTGTTCAATGCGGCCGTCAAGATCGAGGTCACCCATGTGCCCTATCGGAGCACCGGGCAGGCGTTGCAGGATTTGCTGGCAGGAAGGCTGGACTACCAGTGCGTTCCCATCGCGGGCGTCGTGCCGCAGATCGAAGGCTCGCTCATCAAGGCGATCGCGATCATGTCGAAAGAGCGCTCGCCGATCCTGCCCAAGCTTGCGACCGCGCACGAGCAGGGGCTGGCGGATTTCGTGGTGGAGACCTGGTACGCGCTGTTCCTGCCCAAAGGAACGCCGGGCGCAATAATCCAAAAGCTGCATGATGCGACCGTTATGGCAATGCAGGACGGAGAGGTGCACGCCAGGCTCGAGGAGCTCGGCATAGAGCTGGTGGCGCCGGAGCGGCGTTCACCCGACTATCTGGCGGCGTTCGTGCGGCGCGAGATCGAAAAATGGGCCGGCCCGATCAAGGCGACCGGTGTGAGCATGGATTAACCTGTCCGAAAAACAAACAAAGTAGAAACGCCGCAGGAGGAAGTTCATGCTCGAAGCAAGGCACGGCGCGGTCGTAGACCAAGCACCTGACGCGCTTACCGCCAAGCTCGCGCGCTTCATCCTCTCGACCCGGTTCGAGGACTTGCCGGCGAATGTGCGCCATGAGGGAGCGCGCACCTTGCTGAACTGGGCGGGTTGCGCGATCGGCGGCGCATGCCATGCGACAGTGGCGAATGCATTCGCGGCACTGAAACCGTTCTTCGGGCCGCCGCAAGCGACGCTGTTCGGCCGATCCGGACGCGCCGACATCCTGCACGCGGCCTTGATCAACGGCATCAGCTCCCACGTGCTCGATTTCGACGACACCCACATCGAGACCGCGATCCATCCGGCAGCTCCGGTTGCGCCGGCGATCCTGGCTTGGGCCGAGCACCGATCCGTTTCCGGCCGCGATCTCTTGACCGCACTGGTCGTCGGCATCGAGACCGAATTCCGCATCGGCATCGCCGCGACGCCCGCCCACTACAAGCTCGGCTGGCACATCACCGGCACGACCGGCGTGTTCGGCAGTGCCGCCGCAGCCGGTAGGCTCATCGGCCTCGACGAGCAACAAATGTGCTGGGCGTTGGGCCTCGCCGCGGCCCAACCTGTCGGGCTGCAGGAGATGTTCGGCTCGATGACCAAGAGCTTCCATCCCGGCCGCGCCGCGCAAAACGGCCTGACCGCGGCACTGCTCGCCCATTCCGGCTACACGGCCTCCGAGCGCGCGCTCGAGGCCAAGAGCGGATGGCTCAAAGTCATGAGCCCCGCCTGCGATCCGGCGGCGATCACGGATTCGGGATGGGAGATTCTCAACAACAGCTATAAACCCTTCGCATGCGGGCTGGTGGTGCATCCGGTGATCGACGGCTGCATTCGCCTGCGCGAGGCCAACCATCTCGCGCCGGAGATGATCGAGCAGGTCGAGGTTGCAGTCCATCCGCGGGTGATGGACGTGACAGCGATCAGGGAACCGAAAACGGGTCTCGCGGGTAAATTCAGCGTCTATCACGCGGCCGCAATCGCGCTCATCGAGGGCGCTGCCGGCGAGCAGCAATTCAGCGACGAAGCCGTGGGCCGGACGGCCGTCGCGCAATTGCGCGCACGGGTCACCGCCGCCATCGATCCGACACTTGGCAAAGCGCAGGCGCGCGTATCGATCCGTCTGCGCGACGGCAGGAAGCTCGATATGTTCGTCGAGCATGCCGTCGGCAGCGTCGGCAATCCCATGAGCGACCGCGCGCTCGAAGAGAAGTTTCGCGGCCTGGCGCAAGAGATTCTCTCCCCGGAACAGAGCGCCCGGCTGATCGATCTGTGCTGGGACGTCGAGCGATTGACGGACGCGGGAGAAATCGCCCGTGCGGCCGCAAGCAGGTGAGATGGCTGTGCACAGCCCCGCATAGGCACGGGTGGATGGCTGCTACACTGATCCGGTCGCAATGCTGATTCGAGGGTTGATTGCACCGATCGCGGAAGCGGGGCATGAGGCATGAATCTGTCGACGCGCTTGACGCTGGCGATGGTCGGATTGGTGCTGCTCACTGCTACCACCGTCGGCTATCTCACCTATCGTAACGTCGCAGCGCTGGCGCTGCCGCGTGGACTTGAACGCATCGACGGGCGCGCACGCCTCATCGCGACCGAGCTCGAAGCTTTGTTCACCGCAGCGCGCGCCGATGCAGTCGGCTCCGGCGCCGCGGTCGCCGCACAGGGCATCGTTCGCTCGCGGCTTGCCGGCGGCATCGATCCGATGGACGGAACCAGCGAGGCCGCGTGGCGCGACCGCATGGCCGCGGGCTTTGCCGCCGAGCTCGCCGCCAAGCCAAGCTATCGGGCTTTCAGCATCGTTGCCCTCGCGGACGGGCGCGAAATCATGCGGGTGGATCGCTCTGGACCCGATGGCTCGATCCGGACCGTTCCCGACGGCGCCCTAACGCACATCAGGGATGAGATTCTCCTCCAGGAAACGAGACGGCTTTCGGCCGGCGATTCCTACATCACGCCCATTACACTCGGGCGTAGAAACGGCGTCATCGTGGTGCCGCACGTACCGGCGCTGCGCGTCGCCAGTCCGCTGCAGGCGCCGGACGGCAGTCCTTTCGGAGCGCTCATCATCAGCGTCGATTTGCGCGACGCGTTTGCGCGCATCCGCGCGACTGCTCGCGATGGCGTGCAGGTCTACGTGATCAATAATGACGGCGACTATCTAGTGCACCCGGACCCGGAACGCACGTTCGGATTCGCGCTCGGACGACCGTTTCGGGTACAGGACGACTTCCCGGATCTCGCCGCGCTGCTGCGAGATCGCGATACAACGCCGCGCGTTCTGCTCGACCGCTCCGGCGCGGCCTTCGGGGTCGCGTGGCAGGCGCTGCAGGTCGCGCAGGGCCCGCGGATTGCAGTCGTTGAATCGATCCCCTATCCGGTGCTTATGGCCGCGATCACCGCGGTGCGCAATTCGAGCCTGTTTGGCGGCCTCTTGGCCGTGCTGGGCGGCGTGGCTCTGGCCGTTCTGATCGCCCGTTCGCTCGCCCGTCCGCTGGTACAGATGACGACAGCGGTCGAAGGATTCGGGCGTGGCGAGTGCGTCGCCGTCCCGACCGAGGCGGGCGGCGAGGTCGGCAAGCTCGCGCAGGCCTTCGCCCGCATGGCGGCCGAATCACGCGAGAAAACGGCGGCGCTGCTCGACAGCGAGCGCCTGGCACGCGGCATTGTCGAAACAGCGCTCGATGCATTCATTCAAATGGACGAAAGCGGGATCATTCGCGAGTGGAACGCGCAGGCGCAGAAGGTCTTCGGATGGGCCCGCGATGAGGCGATCGGGAAGGCGATGAGCGACCTGATCGTGCCGGAACGGTACCGCTCGCGCCATCAGGACGGGTTCGCCCGCTATCTGCGCACTGGCGAGGACACCGTCCTGGGAAAGCGCATGGAGATCGAGGCGCTAAGGCGCGACGGGACCGAGATCACGGTCGAGCTGACCGTGACGGCGCTGCGACGGCGCGAGGACATCGTGTTCAACGGCTTCCTGCGCGATATCACCGAGCGGATCGCCGCCGGCGAGCGCACCCGGCAGGCGCAGAAGATGGAGGCGGTGGGGCAGCTGGTGGGCGGGATCGCGCACGACTTCAACAATATGCTCACAGTGATCACCGGTACGATTGATATTTTGGCCGAGGGTGTAGCCGATCGGCCGCAACTGCACAGCATAGCCAAGCTGATCGGCGAGGCGGCCGATCGCGGCGCCGAGCTGACCGGCCATCTTCTCGCCTTCGCGCGCAAGCAGCCGCTGCAGCCGCGTGACACCGACGTCAACGACCTCGTCGGTGCGGCGCAGAGCCTGTTTCGACGCGCGCTCGGCGAGCAGATCGAAATCGACGCCGCCCTGGCGGACGATGCGTGGTTCGCGCTGGTGGACCCGACACAGCTCACCACCGCCCTGCTCAATCTCGCCCTCAATGCGCGCGATGCCATGCCGAGCGGCGGCAAGCTGACGTTGGAAACCAAAAATGTCGTGCTCGACCAAACCTATGCGGGAGAGAATCCCGAGCTAGAGCCGGACGACTATGTGATGATCGCGGTGAGCGATACCGGCACCGGGATTCCGCAAGGCATCCGCGATCGGGTCTTCGAACCGTTCTTCTCCACCAAGGCGGCCGGCAAGGGGACCGGATTGGGCCTGAGCATGGTTTACGGGTTCGTGAAGCAGTCGCGCGGATACATCAAGCTCTACAGCGAGGAGGGTCACGGAACCACAATCCGCATCTATCTGCCGCGCTCGGGCTCGGGCTCGAATCACAGTGCGGCTTCGTCGGCGGGCGCGGAGATCGAGGGCGGCAGCGAGACCATACTGATCGTCGAGGATGACGCGCTGGTGCGCGGCTACGTGGCGTCGCGATTGCGGAATCTTGGTTACCGAACCCTGGAAGCCGCCAACGCGGCCGAGGCGATCGCCGTCACCGAGACAGGCGCCGCGTTCGACCTCTTATTCACCGACTTGATCATGACGGGGGCGATGAATGGGCGGGAGCTCGCTGTCGAGATCGCCAAACGGCGGCCTGCCGTCAAGGTTCTTTTCACCTCGGGCTACGCGGAAAATGCCAATGTGCACCACGGCAGGCTGGATCCGGGTGAGCTGCTGCTCACGAAGCCCTATCGCAATTCCGAGCTTGGCCGCATGATCCGCCGCGCCTTGATCGGAAATGAGGGCGTTGCGTCTGGACAAAGGCCCGAAACGGAGCACGTCCGTGACGGGCGATCCGATGTCGGATAGGAACCTCGCGTTTACCTTTTTTCAGCGATAGTCCGGACGGTGTGCGATGTCGCGTTGTGCCATTGGCACGCTCGACGCCGCAGAGAAGGGGCGGCTTGCCGTGCCTCGTATCCTCGGCAAAATTTCCGACCTGGCGGACATTGTCTGCCTGCAGAAGCCGTCCCGCCCGCACGAGCTTGTGCAAGCGGTGAACGCGGCGTTGGCTGGGCGGCGATGACGCGCATCTTGCTCATCGACGATGACGAAGCGGTGCGGCGGGCGACCGCCATCATGCTTGAGGCGCGCGGCTTCGAGGTTGTGACGGTCGACGGCGGTCAGCGCGGTATCGAGACCATCAAGGCGGCGCCCTTCGACGTCGTCATCGTTGATCTCTTCATGCCCGATATGGACGGCTTGGCCACGACTCGAGCGATCCGCGAGCTCAGCCCGCATACGCCTATCATCGCGGTCTCGGGGTTCATGTTCCACGGCCGCTGCCCCAGCATGCCGGATTTTCATCCGATGGCGGCCGAGGCCGGGGCGATCGCAGCGCTCTACAAGCCGCTGCGTGCCAACGAATTGGTGCAGGCCATCGAGGACGCGATGCGGGCTGCCGAAAGGTGCAGCTGAGCCCAGGGCCCGTCGTGCCGGCTTTCCGAACTTGGCGAAAGAGCTTCAATGCCTGACTTCTGGGGGCGCTGAAAGCTTGATATCTTGCGGAAACGCTGTCGAAAGCGCGGTGCCTGGCCTTTCCTGTCACGATCTATTCCCGAACCGGAAGGTGCCGCTCTTAGCGACGAGGCCCGAAGACGGTGAAGCGCAAGATTTCAGCCATCATGGCGGCCGACATCGCCGGCTACAGCAGGCTCGTCGCCGAGGACGAGGAGGAAACGCTGCGCCGGCTGGACATGTACCAACCCGTGCTTAAAGACCTCGTCGCGCGTTGGGGCGGCCGCATATTCAACACCGCCGGGGATGCGGCACTGGCGGAGTTTCCGAGCTCGGTCGATGCTGTGCGCTGCGCGGTGGATATCCAGGAGAGCATCCGGCCGCGAAATCTTGCCTATCCGCCAAGCCGTCGAATGTCTTATCGGATCGGCATCACGGTTGCGGACGTCGTCGAGCGCGACGGCGACCTATTAGGTGATGGCGTCAACATCGCTTCCCGCCTGGGCGGTCTCGCCGCGCCCGGGGGCATCTGCGTGTCACGCGCGGTCTACGAGCAGGTCGCCAACAAGCTGGCGGTCAAATTCGATGATCTCGGCCAGCAGCAAGTGAAGAACATTCCCAATGCAGTGCATGCGTACAGCATTTGCCCGCCACGCTCGGCCGGAGATACCCCGGTCGGAAGCGGCTTGGTGCGCCCGGCAAGGCGCTGGTGGCTATCCGCCACGGCCGTCGCCGGCGCGGTGGCAGCCGCCGCCATCGTGCTGATGGTCGAATCGCACGGCTTGCGACCAGGTTCGTCGCTCGCTTCCGCGCCGACCCGAACCACGAACCCGGAGGGGGCGTCGGCCTTCGATGAAGCCAAGGTCCGAGCCCTTGCCGCGAGCCAGGCCATTCCGCTGCCGCCCAGCCTCAAGGTCCTGACCCCGACTTCTGCCGTGCCGCCGGCACTTGCCAGCTATCTCGGCGCCTGGGGCGGAGATCAAGGATGGAACGCCAATGGGCGCCGGGTGATCCTGGTTATCGAGAGCGTAGATGAATCCGGAACCGCGCTCGGGATATTCGCCGTGGGGCCGCCCCCCGACAATCCCAATGGTGACCGCCGGGCCGCCCGCTACCGATCGGTAGCGGGATCGATCACCGAAGCGGGTCTCGTGTTCGAGTTGGCAGGCTCCAAATACACGTTCAAGAACACTGCCGACGGCCTGATGTGGGGGCGCTGGCAAACGCCGAATGAACGCAGCAATGTCGATCTGACTATTGCGCTCGAGCGGATCGATTAGATGCACTTCGGGCAGAGCCCTTCATGACGCGTCGGCCGTCTTCGCTCTTGGCGCTGCCGGCGGATTTCGCCGCCCGGCTGTTCGGGCATGCCGAGACGATCGTACTTCCGCGCAACCAAGCACTGTTTCGCGCCGGCGATCCCGGTGACGGCTGCTATCGGGTCATTGACGGCCTTCTGAAGGTGACGGCCGAGGCGCCCTCGCAAAGGGAGCGCATCCTCGCTATCCACGGGCCCGGCGCACTGGTCGGCGAGCTCTCGTTGATCGACGGAGCGCCGCGGTCAGCGACCGTCACTGCTATCAGGGAGGCGCGGCTGAGCTTCGTTCCGCGCGCGACCTTCGAAGCCTTCGCGGAAGCGAACCCGGAAATCTATCGGCACATTTCCGCCTTGCTGGCACGCCACCTCCGCAACAACAACGACGCCCTGGTGGCGACGAGCTTTCTCTCAGTCAAAGGCCGCGCCGCGCGGGCGCTGTTGAGCCTTGCGGATGCCTTCGGGGAGGACGTCGGCTCCGGGCGCATCCTCATCCATCAGAAGGTCAGCCAGGCAGACCTCGCCGCAATGGCGGGAATTGCCCGGGAGAATCTGAGCCGCCTGCTGCAGGAATGGATGCGCAACAAGTTGATCAAGCGTCTCGCCAGCTACTACTGCTTGGAGAACAAGGCCGCCCTCGAGCGCGAAGCGGATTCTTGAGGGCTTTCCTTTCCGTCAGCTCCCGCAGATCTCGACTTACTGGCACACCGCGCGGGTCACGAACGTCTCGACGAAGCAGCCGCCATCAGCGGGCGAACGACCGGAAAGTAAAGCCCGGGCAGAACATGTCTGCGACGACTCGGTATCGAGGCTTCGCCCGGAGGCGAATCCCTTGCCGCGGCAGGTTGCATCGGCGGCCGCACGGCAGTCGGGCGCGCCATTGGCCGCCGTGCCGCAGCGCTCATGCCCGGTCACCACATGGGTGTTTGGAAAACCGGCGATCGAGCCTGCCGCATCGCGGGCGGTATCGACCGCGTCCTTGGCGGCGCCGACCGCCCCCTTGGCGGCACCCGAGGTTTGGTTCCCCAGAACACCCAGCGCTTCACCCGCGCTCTTGAGCTGCGAGTTGAGCTTGGCGGCTGAATCACCGACGAAGTGGCCGAAGGCGTCGATGAAGCCAGGCCGATAACCGGGATCGGGCGGACTGCCTGCGGGCGGCGGTGCCGTGGTGCCGGCGGGTGAATCGGGCGGCGACGCGCCGGCTTCGCCTTTGTGCTCCTGCGCCCAGGCCGAGGGCGCCGCGAGAGAAAGCGCGACGCTCAGTGCGATCGCAGGCAGCGCAACTGCGAGAATTGCGGCAGGTTCACCGGGAGCCACCTCTCGGCCCGCGGGAGAGATTCCAAACATCGAGGTGCGCCCATAGGTTCGCGCAACTGCGCATCGAATGCATTGCCTGTACACCGATATCGTCATGCCCTGAAGCCACGCGCCACAAATTGCGGCTCACAGATGGCGAAATTGAGGAACAGCAAAAATTGACGAACCGCCGGCGGAGCAGCATCAGAGCAGATAAACGGCCGCCACGATGCCGCCGACCAGCGCGAGCGCCGCGAGCGATACCCAGAATCCCAGTCGTTTCTCGATGATCTCGCGGGCACTCGGGCCGTACTGCTTGAGCAGGAAAGCCTCGAAGAAGAAGCGCGCCCCGCGCGTCAACAATGACAATGCCACGAAGGCAAGGAAGTTGTAGCCCGCAAACCCTGCCGTGATGGTGACGAGCTTGTAGGGAATTGGCGTGAAGCCTTTGATCAAGATGATCCAGTTTCCGTATTCCGCAAAGCCTTGCCGGACGGTCTCGATCTTGTCTCCATAATGCCAAACCCGCACGATCCACTGGCCCACCGAATCGTAAAGCAAGGCACCGATGAGGTAGCCGAGCACGCCACCCGCGACCGACCCCAAGGTAGAGATGCCCGCGTAGCGCCAGCAGCGATCTGGCCGCGACAGCGCCATCGGGATCAGCATGATGTCGGGTGGCACCGGGAAGAAGGAGCTTTCCGCGAACGCCACCGCCCCCAAGACCCAGTCCGCGTAGGGCTTGCCGGCGGCTTCGATGCACCACTTGTAAATACGATGAAGCATGGCGGGTTGCTTAGCGCATGTTCCGGAAAAGTGGAAACTGGTTCTCCGAAAAAGAACATGCGCAAACGTAAAAGTGGAGCATGTCCGCGAAAAGGGGAAACCGGTTTTGCGATAATGAGACCCGCGCAGCCAAAATTGGCGGACGACTCACAGTCTCAATTTGCCCGCAATCTTGTTTTGCGAGTGAAGCGTCAGCGACTCTTGCGCACGCGCCTGCTCTCAAGCGCCACGACCTTGCGTCGACCCGGCGGCTCGGCGACCTGCTTGGATACCGGCTTTGCCAATTGCTTTCCGCCCGTCTTCGGCAGCTTCTCGGCGATGCCGAACACGTGCTCGCGCTGCCGCATCTCGGCCCAGACCTGGCGCGGCTCAATGCCGGTCGACGCCCAGACCACGACCAGGTTGTAGACCAGATCGGCACTTTCCTTGATGACGGCGTCCGGATTTTCCCCGAGCGCGTCGACTCCCACTTCGATCGCCTCTTCCACCAGCTTCTTGACCATCTTGGCTCGACCGGAATGGAACAGGCGCGCTGTACGCGACCTCGCCGGATCGCCGCTTCGCGCGGCGAGCACCGACTGGTACAGGCGGTCGATCGAATCAGTCATGCGCCGACCATAGCGTGGTCTGGTCAAGATTGCGTTAGGACCTGTTCAGTTGCCGAGGTTGCGGCCAGAAACGAGGCCGGACGGCTAACGGCGGTTTAAAGGTCGGAGATGTCACACAAACCGCATCAACCCCGACTCACTCCTCGGCCGTCAGCAGCGATGCGTTGCCGCCGGCTGCCGCTGTGTTGTTGGTCACGACCTGCTCGGCCGCGAAACGTCGCAGGTAGTTTGGTCCCCCGGCTTTCGGCCCAGTCCCGGACAGTCCGCCGCCACCGAACGGCTGCGTGCCCACCACGGCGCCGATCATGTTGCGGTTTATATAGACATTTCCGTGCGGGAGGCGCGCCGCGATGTGGTTCGCCGTGTTGTCAATGCGGGAATGTATGCCGAGCGTTAGCCCATAGCGGTTGCGGGCGATGCCCTCGAGGAGCTCCTCGAGCGCGTCGGCCCGCCAGCGCACCACATGCAAGATCGGCCCGAACACCTCCTCGGTCAGATCACCTGCGCGCGCAAGCTCGATGACCGCCGGCCCCACAAATGTTCCGCCCGAGGGAAGCTCTTCACGGCGGTAGCGTACCCGCGCCTGCGCTGGCGGCTCTGCGAGCCAGCGGTCGAGCCGCGCCTTGGCCTCGGCATCGATGATCGGCCCCACATGGGTGGACGGATCGCGCGGATCGCCGACCTTGAGCTCGCGCGCCGCGCCCTCGATCATCGTCAGAACGCGATCGGCCACGTCTTCCTGCACACACAAGAGACGCAGTGCCGAACAGCGTTGACCGGCGGAGCGGAAGGTCGAGGCCACAACGTCGTCGGTGACCTGTTCTGGCAGAGCGGTGGCATCGACGATCATCGCATTGATGCCGCCGGTCTCGGCGATGAGCGGAACAATCGGCGCGTTCTTGGCGGCGAGATCACGATTGATGAGGCGCGCGACTTCCGTCGAGCCCGTGAAAGCAACCCCGGCAGCCCGCGGATCGCCCGTCAGCGCCGCTCCCACCTTTCCGTCGCCGGGCACCAGATGCAGAACGCTTTGTGGCACCCCGGCCGCGTGCAGGATGCGCACGGCCTCGGCGGCGATGAGCGGCGTCTGCTCGGCCGGCTTGGCCACGACCGCATTGCCGGCAACAAGCGAGGAGGCGACCTGGCCGAGAAAGATCGACAGCGGGAAGTTCCACGGGCTGATGCAAACAAATACACCGCGCCCGCGATAGCGCAGCAGGTTGCTCTCGCCGGTCGGACCCGGCATTGGCTGCGGCGCCAGTCCATGCCGGGCCTCAGCCGCATAATAGCGGCAGAAATCAATCGCCTCACGCAGCTCCGCCACTGCGTCGTCGAGCGTCTTGCCGCCCTCCCTTTGCAAGAGAGACAACAGGACGCCCCGCCGCGCTTCCAAGAGATCGGCGGCACGCTCGAGCGCCGCCGCACGCTGGTTCACGGGCGTTGCAGCCCAGCGGGCGAAGCCCGCTTCGGCTGCCGCCATGGCGGCAGATGCGATCGCGGCATCGCTTTCGACGACCTCGCCCACACGGCGGCCGTCGATGGGCGAGTTGACCGCACGGCTTCGCCCCGCCAGCACTACCCCGTCAACCAGCGGCGCCGCCGCGATGTCAGCGGCCGCAGATTGCGCGATCTCCGCCAGCAGCGCTGCGAGCGCCGCCCCATCACCAAACTCCACCCCGCCCGAGTTCCGCCGCGCCGGCGCATAGAGGTCGCGCGGCAGGGGAATCTTCGGATGGCGGGCTCGCGCGGCCGTCCCAATAGCGTTCTGCGGGCGCTGAAGGATCGTCGCGATGGGCACACGTGTGTCGGCCGCGACCGACACGAAGGAGGAGTTGGCGCCGTTTTCAAGCAGACGACGCACCAGATAGGCGAGGAGATCGCGGTGACCACCGACTGGCGCATAGACGCGGCAGGAAGCCTGCGGCAGCTCGGCCCGCAAAACTTCGTAGAGGACTTCGCCCATGCCGTGCAGGCGCTGGAACTCATAATCCGCAACCCCGCCGGCCTCCTCGATCACGCTCGCGACGGTGAGGGCATTATGGGTGGCAAATTGCGGGAACAGGTGCGGCCGCGCCGCCAGGAGGCGCTGTGCCGAGATCAGGTAACTGAGATCGGTCATCGCCTTACGGGTGAAGACCGGATAATCGGCAAGACCACGCTCCTGGGCGCGCTTGATCTCGGTGTCCCAGTAAGCACCCTTGACCAGCCGCACCATGAGACGTCGCGACTGCGCCTTGGCGGCTTCGACCAGCCAATCGATCACCGCTGTGGCGCGCTTCTGGTAAGCCTGAACCGCCAAGCCGAAACCATCCCAGCCGCGCAGTCCACTGTCGGCGAGGACGGCGGCGATGACCTCGAGCGAGAGCTCGAGCCGATCCGCCTCCTCGGCATCGACCGTGAAATTGAGGTCATGCTGACGCGCCATACGGGCGAGCTCGATGACCCGCGGCACGAGTTCGGCGATGACGCGCGCACGGGATACCGGCTCGAACCGCGGATGCAGTGCCGACAGCTTGACCGAGATGCCGGGCCGATCCGGCAGCACCGAGTTGCCCGCGCTTGCCCCGATCGCATCGATTGCGGCCGCATAGGCGGAGAAATAGCGCGCCGCATCCGCCGCAGTGCGCGCGCCTTCGCCCAGCATGTCAAAGGAATGGCGCTGGCGAGAGCCGGCGGCCCGCCGCAGCGCCTCCTCGATGGTCTGGCCGAGAACGAAATGCGAGCCCAAGAGCCGCATCGCCTCACGCGTCGCCGCGCGCACGACCGGCAGCCCCAGACGCCGCATGAGGCCTTCGAGAATCGTTTCCGGGGTCTCGCCCGGATGAATGATGCGGGCAGTAATCCCGAGCGTCCAGGCGGAAGCCGAGACCAGGAGCGCGTGAGACTTCAGCTCCGATGACGACCAATCGCCGGTCGCGAGCTTGTCCTCGATCAGGCGGTCGGCGGTTGCCGCATCCGGCACCCGCAGCAGCGCCTCCGCCAATACCATGAGGGCAAGTCCCTCCTTGGTGGACAGCGAATAGGCGTGCAGGAAGTCCTCAATACCGCCGAAACCGCCGGTGTGACTGCGGATCGCTTCGATCAGATGAGTGGCGAGCCGATCGATGCGTGCCTCAGCGGCACCCGTCCGCGCCGGCCGCGCCAGCCAGCGGGACGCGATCTCCTCATCGGGCGCCGCATAGGGCGCATTGAAGGCGGGCATGCTGAACAGAGGTTCAGAATTGGTCCCAGACGCTCGGCGCGAGAGCGCGTCCATGCTCATGCGGTCCTCCGAAGGGCGGCCGCGCAATTGACCAATGTTAAGGCAAAAGCCTTCATTGCAAAATCGAGGGAAGCGACAAACGTTCGCAATTCCGTGATTGCCGGCGCGTACCGTAAGTTCTTCTCTTGCGCTTGTGGCCGCGCTGTTCTTTGGTGCCGGGGCCTGAGACGCCGCGCCAGAAGCGAAACCCGGGAGCGGAACGCAATGGGAGCACGTCCGCGCATGGCCCTCCGCAGCGCCCTCGCCCGGATCGGGACGATTGCGGTCGCGGCGGCCGTCTTCCTGGCCGACGCCGCACAGGCACAGACCAGCCTTAAGCTTTCGCTCGACCAGCCGCTCGATGGGATAGCCGGTTTCTTCCTCATGCCGGAGGATCGCGGCTATTATCGCGATGAAGGGCTCGATGTTGCGGTCGACGAAGGAGCAACCGCGCTGGAACCGATCACGCGCGTAGCATCAGGCGGCCACGAGCTCGGCTTCGCCGACATCAACGCGCTCATACGCTATCGCGACCAAAACCCTGCCGCGCCCGTCAAGGCGGTGTTCATGCTGTTCAATACGCCACCATTCGCAGTGGTTGGGCGCAAGAGCCGCGGCATCACCAATCCTGAAAGTCTGGAGGACAAGAAGCTGGGTGGTTCGCCGTCCGGCGCCACCTACGAGCAATGGCCGATTTTTGCCAAGCTCAACGGCATCGACCCCGCAAGGGTCACGATCGAGAAGATCGGCATTCCGGTGCGCGCCCCGATGCTCGCGGCCGGACAACTCGATGCCGTTCTTGGCTATTCGTTTCGGGTCTATGTCGATCTCAAGGATCGCGGCGTTCCGGCCGACGATGTGGTGCTGCTGCCGATGGCAGATTACGGGCTGAAGCTCTACGGCGGCGCCATCATCGTCAACAGCAAGTTCGCTGCCGAAAAACCCCAGGCAGTCGCCGGCTTCCTGCGTGCCTTCACAAGAGGCCTCAAGGAAGCAATTCGCAACCCGGGCGCCGCCGCCGATTCGGTGCTCAAGCGCGAAGATCTGGGCAGTCGGGCGGTCGAGCTTCAACGCCTGCGGATGGCGATCAGAGACAATATCGCCACCGGCGAAGTCCGCGGCAACGGCCTTGGCGCCATCGACGAAGCGAGGCTCGCGGACAGCTTCAATCAGATCGCGCTGACTTATGCGTTCAAGGCAAGACCGAGGGCCGCGGACATTTTTGACCCGGCATTCCTGCCCCCGGCGGCCGAGCGCAAGCTCAACTGACGGACATGCCGGAAGATTCGGCGGAGTAGATCAGGGTTCTGTTTCCGACGCTTGAAGCGCTAAGCTGTTTCCCTGACGGGCGTAGCACTTGCTGCGCCGTCGGCAGCCTGCCGGCCTCAATGCTCCGCTCGCGCGCTCGCTTCCAACGGCCCCACCGCTTTGGCGAGCCAATCGACGATGACCTGGGCAATCTGGTCGCTGTTCTTCTCCATCATCATCATATGGCCGTTGCCGTGAATTCCGATATCGGCAAGGCGGATGAAGGTCGTGGGCACGCCTGCCTGCTCCAGATATTCGACATTGCAGTGATTATAGCCGGCATAGAAAGAAGCCTCGGCCCCGATCAGCAGGACCGGCCGGTCGCCCACCGCCACAAGCTTGCGGGCCGGCTCCGCCTGCCGCCAGCAGCGCGCAAGATCAGGCTGCTCCGGCTTATCCTGCTGCACGAAATTGAGCGGCGAATCGGGGGTGACCGGCGGCGAATAGGCGAGCGGGATGGTGGTGAGCCCGTAGGGCTTTACCCCAGGATTGTCGCGGTAATAGTCGTCCTCGGTTTGTTTGATCGCCCTCTCCCAGGGCGTGTCAAAAACCTGTGCGCTGTGGACCACGACGTCATGCACCGGAGGACCGGCCGGCTCGGCCGCGACAATCGCCTTCACGAGCTGCGGCCGGGCCTGTGCGAGCGGCCACGCATAGCCTCCGGACTGCGAATGCACCAGCAGTATCGCAGGCCCGATCTTGTCGAACAGAGCTGCAAGCGCGTCCACATTCATCTGTGCCTGCGGGGTGCGGTTGAACATCCCGGGCACGTCAGAGGACCAGTATTGATCGAAGGCAGGATCGCCCGGCTCTCCGGTGCCCGGCCACTGGGTGTGCAGGCTTGCTTGCGGCCAGAGCTTGTAGCGTTCCTGCTTGGTGAACTTCTCCAGGACGTATTGCAGCGGCTGCGCTGCCGTCGTCCCATAAACCTCAGGCACGAAGCCAGAGCGCCCACGCGCCACTTGGTCTACGACATAGACCGCGTAGCCTTGGCGCAGGAAATACTGCGCCCAGCCAGGCCGGCCGTCAGGCGTGGTGAACCACCCGGTGCCGGTTTGATTGCCGCCATGAACAAGCACGATGGGAAACGGATGCGTGCGATCCTGCGGGATGCGGTAGTCCACATAGACTTGTCCAACGATGTGATGGGCCGGATGATCGGGATCGTAATGGCCTCCCGCATAGAACGAGCCCTCGCTTGCGATCGCCAAGGGCGGTCGGCCCGATGGCTCCGGGGCGGGCTGCGCGACTTGGGCGTGAAGCGTGGCCTGGGTCGCCAGCAAGATGGCGAGCATCGACAGGAAAAGCCCGGCTGACACGGCGACACATTTGCGGTCTGGCTTTGAAAGCTTGATGGCCTTGCTCATTGGCTTTCCCCGGAGCGCTGAAGGTTCGGCTACGGTAAACCTCCCTGTTGCAGGGCCGCAACAGCGGCTCTCTCGCGCGCGCTACGCCTGGATTGTTTATCTGGGTGCGGACGTCCGCCCTCGGCAGGAGCTGACTTGCCATCGGGTGCGCAGGTCCGGGACAAAGCGGACCAGATGGGCTCAAAATTAGACCTTCGCCTTGTGTGAAGGGTTTCGGATGCCGGCCCGCACATTGGCATGGCGGCTGGACGCCGGGGCCGGCATCCGAAACCCTTCACACAGAACGAACCTGCACTGGCTGGTCTGGGCGATGACTTTGATGCCCACTGACTGCAGGGCCGAATTCAGTATTCTCAGGGACTCGTAGCAGCCCTCAGGGTGGGTGGTCGCATGCAACGGCGCGAATTCATCAGGCTTCTCGGCGGCGCGGCAGCGGCTTGCCCCCTTGCGGCACACGCACAGCAACTCAAGCCGCCAACCGCCGGTTACCTGGGTTCGACCACCGCTGAGGCCGAGAAAGCGCAGACCGACATTCTTGCGGCCGCCACGGATTATCCGAGCAGGATCGTCCGTCTGCTGGTAGGGTTTCCGCCTGGCGGACCAACCGATATTCCAGCCCGCTTCATCGCCGAGAAGCTTGGAGACAGGCTCGGTCAACGTGTCCTGGTCGAGAACAAGCCGGCAGCGGCCGGAATGCTCGCAACCAGGGAGATCCTCTCGCAGCCGAAAGACGGCCACACCCTGCTGCTGTGCACGCATTTCGAGCCCATCAATGTGGCTTTCTACAAGAATGCAGGATTCAAGATCCCCGATATCGCGCCCATTTCGTTGATCGCCGAATATTATTACGGGCTGGCGCTGTCATATTCGATCCCGGCCGACGATTTCGCGTCGTTCGTGCAATATGCCAAAGCCCATCCGGGTAAGGTTTCGTATGGGGTCATCGGTGCCGGCTCCGCCCAGGAGATTCTGGCACGGCAACTCGAGAAGCTTGCCGGCATCACGATGAACCGGATTCCGTTCCGCGGTGGACCGCAAGTGGTGCAGGAGCTGGTGGCAGGACGCCTTGACTTCTATGTGGCCCCGATGCTGGCGGTGCTTCCGCAATATCAGAGCGGGGAGATCAAATTGCTGGCCGTCTCGGCGCCGATGCGCCTGCCGAGCGCGCCGGAAATTCCGACGCTGAAAGAAGCCGGCCTCGACTACGTGCGTTTTGGCTGGCTGGGCATCTGCGCCGCCAAGGGTACGGCGCAACCGATTGTCGATCGTCTCAATCGGGAAATCGCGCAGATTGTTGCGATGCCGGAATACATGGCCCTTTTAGACAATTCCGGCGAGATCGCCCTGTCGTCGACGCCTGAAGAGCTTGGACAAGTGATCAACCAGACCCTCGGGGAGGCGGCAGCCACGATCGCGGAATTCAAGCTGCAGCCGAACTGAGTGCGGCGGCTCAATGACCCTCGCCTCGTGCGCGCCGATAAGCCGAGTAGAATTTTTGCTGCGCTGTCTATCGTCCCCCCGCGCCCGACTCGGGCCTGCTCGCTGCGATGCTCTCGGCCGAGAAACATGGCGTTTTTGGATGGGCGGCGAGGTCGACAAAAAGGGCCGCGCAGCGTCGCCACGTGGCCCAAGTCAGGGAGGGAAATCCTTGAAAGGGGCGGCTGCTACGGCGTGTCGTCTGACATGCGGCGCCGCTCGATCCCGCTTGTGACATCGCGAAGCGCGACGATCGCAAGCGCTGCCATGCGGCGCTTCTGGTCATCGGTGAGCGTCTGATAGAGCGGCTGCCATGCATCGGCGAGCTTCTTCAGGTCGGCTGCCCGCTGCTCCATATTCTCGGCGCGTCGTTGCATTAGCTCGACCGGAGTGCGGTTCAGTAGCGGGTGGACGAAATCGCTTTGCGCTTGTCCCTCAGTGGTCGCTGACTGTGACATGAAGCCTTGGAGACGCTCTTGCCGATCCTTCGCCCGCTGGCGGATCGCCTGCTCGATCGCAGGCCAGAATTTTTCCTGGTCGGGTGTAAGCTGTAGCGCGGCCTTGACGATCATGACCCGAGCATCCGTCAAGGCGTTCAGGTCGGCCTGGCTTGGGCGGTTCTGCTGCGCGTGCGCGAGCGGCGATACTGTAACGAAGAGAGCGGCCAATCCGGCAGCGATTACTTTCATCCTAATCTCCTAAGAGTGGCCCGGAACCCCTCCTATGGGAAGATATGCGAGCGCTGCCGGGTCGAATTGACATAAGTCAAAGCCTGCCGGAGGCCACCCGATACCGGCGCACGTCGCCGCGGCATGTCTATGCGGGCAAGCGCCAACTCGGGGAACTGCTCCCCGGCTGCAGCAAACGCTTTGCAATGGCCTTCATCGACCGTGGTTGTTGGTCGAAGATTTCACCAGCTATCGAGAGCGAAACCGGCCGTCGCGATCGCACGCGGCCTCCCGCTTACTCGCAGCGGCCTTGATGCCAATGTCCTCCCGCAGCCGCACAGCATTGGACAGGGTTGGCGCATTTGGGGCGAGCGCTTACGGCGGGATAATAGACCATGACGAAGTATTTCAGCGTGGAGAGATCTGTCGACTGCAGCCCGTAACCGAAGCTGAAATCATAGTTCAGCTGCCTCCCGGCTTTGCCAGGGGGCGCATTTCCGGCTTCGCAATCAGGCGAAGTCTGGCCCGGGCCGTTCGGGTCAGGCGCGCAGACTTCCCAATAGAACGAAGGCTGGAGATTCTGGAACGGCCCGACATTGCCGACGGCCAGGAACCGCCGTTCGCCCGCGGCGAGCTTAAGGTAGCCGAAGAGCGTAGCGAGATCGTTCGGGGACTCCGGCAACTGCCAGCTTCGATTTCCGAGATAGCCCTTGCCCTCATATCCGTTCATCGCGGGCAGCCATTGCCTCTGGGCCGTTTCCCACAACATCGCCCCGTCGCTGATCTTCGGCGGAGAAAGGGTGATCGGGCGGGGCTTGGGATAGGGGCGGTTGTAGTGCACTTCAACCGTACCTGTGACTCCAAATGCGCCGGATGGAGACGCCGCCAGATTCGCGTTCACCGGCCACGAGATGCCTCTGTTGGTCGCGGTGCAGTCATAGACGGCTGCGTTCGCGGCAGGGCCCTGCGTGTAAAGCTCCAGCGGCGCACCTGAGGCGCAACTCGGCGCCGCGTTGTTGCCACCGATGGGGCCTGCCCTCTGAGGCACCATTGGCAGGACATAGTAATAGGCGTCGTGCGTCTCGCTGACGTCCGCTTGGCCGGAGTTGAAGGAAAAGACCTGCTTGCCTTTTCCGGTCACTCCGCCGGACGTATTGGTCCAGTAATAGGAAGACTGCAGGTTTTGCAGCTGCCCGGCCCTGGCGCCCGCAACGGGCGCGACATCTGCGGGATACATTCTGCCGAGCCCGACATAATAGAGCCTTCCCAACGCATCCCCGCTGCATAAAGCTCCGAACGATGCGCCTCCGGGTCCATTCGCTCCGCAGGTGGCGTCTTTCAGCGGGGTTGCGGGAAGTTGCCAATCAGCGTGCCCGAGATAATGCTGGGCGTTGAGCTGGGCGACCCACTTCTGCGCGGTCGGGTAGTCCATTGCGCCGTTCGGGTCGATGCCGCTGATCCCGAATGGGTGAGTTGCGGCGAAGTTCGCATCTGCCAGCCAATACACATGATTGTTGGCGTCGTAGACAACCTCTCCGCCATTGACAGTCATGGCCTTGAGACCTTGATCCGCAAAGGCGCCGACAGAACACAATGCGCCTCCCAGAATGATGGAAAGAAAGCTCGAAGCCGCGAAGATCTTCTGCATAGGGCTCTCCATCTGAGCTCGATGGTTTCCGCACGCACGCTTGCGGCGGACCGTCGTCATCTCGACCGATCGTCTGACGCTCGGGACAATCTAGGCTGAGCAGTACTTAACGGGCGGGTACAAGGGTGGATGCCCGTGCCCGTAGTGACAGCGCACGAGCGGATAGCCGGGCATAGGATGGATGATTGCGAATTCATCGAAGGCCTTATGAACACGCTTTCCGGATGCTTGTGCGGCGGGGGCGAGAGCAAGTGCCACGGCACAGATCGCGAGTGGAACGACTGGGTTTTTCATGACCGAGCTTCCTTGCAATTGCTACCGACGGAACCGGGCCACCAAGGCGTCGCAGTGTGCCTTACACGGATCGGGTGGCTGGAAGCTGCGTGCGTCGGCATGAACAAAGGGGATATGCTGCCCCTTTCCCGAGGCGTGGGCCGCGCCAGGCGACAACATTGCGGCGAGTGCTGACGCAATGGTGAGCGCACAGATAACGATGCGGACCGGCATGGCTGTCTCCTGTGGTTGCAGACAGCTCTTGGTGCGGCCATGCTCGCGTGCGGTTCGCGCTGATCGCGCAATCCGTGACGGCGGTCACACCCATTCAGTCAAGCGCCGCACTGAGGAGCGGGCGCATATCTGCTCCTGGCACTCTTCGCACCGAGCATTGCTCGGGAATTATCGAGGTTAGGTCCGCCGTCAGCAGCGACGCCTGTGACGAGCGAAGATGAACCGGAGCCGTCATGTTCAATTCAACCGCGCGTGCGGATAGGAGCGCGCCCTTCGGCACTCGGGCTGTGACCGTCGTCACAGATCGCGCGAATTCCGTGTCTTGCGAGAATTGGCGCTTGAACAGGCGCCACGCCCGGCAAGACCAACGAGCATGTAAAGCGATTGTGGAGGACATCGCCATGCTCATCCGCTCACCCGTGATTTTTCTCACTGCCGCGGTTCGCCTGGTCGCGACTGAGCTCGCCTCGACCGCCGCTTCAGCAGGTTGGCGGGACCTGCGCGCAGATCGTAGAGACCTGCGCAATGACCGCGCCGACATGCGGCTGGATCGCCGCGACATTCGAAAGGACTACTCGGGCATCCGCGATGACCGCCGCGAAATGACCTACGAGCTACGTGATCTGCGCCACGACATAAGGGTCGGCAACGTGCGCGATGCCGGGCGCGACATTGCTGAAATTCACGAGGACCGCAGGGACCTCGGCCAGGACCGCAGGGATATTCGCCAGGACCGGAAAGACGTGCATGACGACGCAAGGGATATCCGGCGCGATCGGCGTGATCTCGGCGCAGACCAGCGCGCGCAATGATTTGGCGCAATCCCGACTCGAGCGGCGACCATGCAGCCGGCGCGCTCCGATGTGCGACGGCAGAGCGCGATGAAATGATCGAAGGACCCAGGGGCGATCCATGGGCGACCCATGGGCGAAGAACTCTGGACGGCGGCTCTTGGGGCTCAGCGGACATGCAGCAGAAGCGCGAGTTGCTGGGAGTGGTGGCACCTCACTGAGTCGGCTCGACGTAAATCTCGTCCTTGAGATAATCGGCGAGCTTCTCGATCACTTCGCGCTCGCCGCCGTCGCGCACCAGGATGGCGCTGTAGACCCCGGGCAGCTTGGGCAGCGGCGAGTCCTCCCAGATCGAAAGCTTGTTCCGGATTGCGCGCCCGCGCGGCACCACCATCACGCCGAATCCGGCAGCTACCGCCGCCACGAGACTCACCAGGCTGTGCGAGGTGAACACGAAATTGCAGTCGAGCCCAGCGCGATGTAGAGCCGCGACCGCAATGCGCTGGCAGGCGCTGTCGCCCCCATAGGATACGAGCGGGACCGGACCATCGGGATCGAGCTTAGTCGCCGCGCTGTGCACCCAGACAGTCTCTTGCATCCAGACATGCCGCGCCTGGACCGCAGGCTGCTCGGTAAACAGCGCCAGGACGACATCGAGCTCTCCTTGCTTGAGATCGCGCACCATATCGTCGATCGGACCACTGGTGACGATATAGCTGATGTCGGGCCATTGCTGCCGGAAGCGACTGAGCGTGCCGGGAAGACGCGATCCGCCGTAATCGATCGGGATGCCCAGCCGAATCGCCTGTCCGGGCAGATGGCCGCTGGTCAGATGCAGGATCTCGTCATTGATGGACAACAGGCGGCGGGCGCTGTTGACGACGATCTCGCCGCGCGGCGTCAGGCTCACCCCCGGCGCGCTTTTGTCGAGGACCTCATACCCGAGGAGGTATTGCAGGCGCTTGATCTGCGCGCTAACCGCAGGTTGTGTCACGCCCAGCGACTGCGCCGCCTTGGTGAAGCTGCGCATGTCGGTCACCGCGACCAAAGTCCGCAGCAGGTCGGTCGGAATATTCAGCATGAAGTCAGCCCCCTCGGCCGGGCCGGCAAATGGCTGCAATCGACGACATTGGGTTCGGAACCGCTTGGACCTGGCGAACACGCGATTGCAGCTGCCGCGCGCCAATCATTTCGACCGCCTGCGACAATATCAAGCAAGCGGGGATTGTAGTCACCTCGTCACCGAATTGCACCCGCTACCGCACCCTTCGATCCTGCGACTCATCCGATAGCCTCGTTGCGGGAGAGTGACTTTTCGCTAGAGTAGCTTACCTCTGCATTAACCGCATTGGCGTCATGAAGTTTCTGCGTCTTTACCTTCGCGTTTTCGAGTTGCTGGGGCGCGAGGTTCGCTTGGCTTGGGTGCTGGCCCTAGCCAATGTCGCGCTGTCAGTGGCGATATTCGTGGAGCCGATCCTGTTCGGCCGCATCGTCGACATGCTGGCCGCCGCGCAGGGTCACCTCGCCGATCTCTCCTGGACGCGGTTGATCACCCTGGTTGGCGCCTGGACGGGTTTCGGCTTGTTCTCGATCATCTGCGGCGCGTTGGTGGCGCTGCATGCGGACCGTCTGGCGCATCGTCAGCGTCAGGTGGTGATGACCGCGTATTTCGAACACGTCCTGCAGCTGCCGCTCGCCTACCACCATAATTTCCATTCCGGGCGCCTGATGAAGGTGATGCTGACCGGAACCAATGCGCTTTGGGGCCTGTGGCTTTGGTTCTTTCGCGAGAACTTCACCGGCTTCGTGTCGCTGCTGGTGCTGCTGCCGCTGACGCTTGCGCTCAATTGGCGCTACGCGCTGCTCTTGATCCTCTTGTGCGTGATCTTCGCGGTGCTGATCGCGCTGGTAATCGGCAAGAGCGAGCAGTTGCAGCAGAAGGTCGAGCAATATTATTCCGACGTCGCCGAGCGCACCTCGGATACGCTGGGCAATGTGGCGCTGGTGCAAAGCTTCGCCCGCGTGGAGCTCGAAGTCATGGGCTTACGAAAGGTCGGCGACCTGCTGCTCGGCGCCCAGATGCCGGTCCTGTCCTGGTGGGCGGCCGCCGCGGTTCTGACCCGCACGTCGACCACGCTGACCATGCTGTCGATCCTGATCGCCGGTATCTGGCTCTATCTCAGCGATCTCACCACGGTCGGCGAGATCGTGATGTTCATGGGCTTCGCCAGCCTCTTGATCAACCGGCTCGAGCAAGCGGTGCAGTTCGCCAACCGGATGTTCATGGAGGCGCCGCGGCTCAACGAGTTCTTCGAGATTCTCGACACCGAGCCGGCGGTGCGCGACCGGCCGGATGCGGTCGATCCGGGGCGATTGCGCGGGCTGGTGGAATTCGACAACGTCTCTTTCTCCTACGACGGCAAGCGCTCGGCGGTGGCCGATATGAGCTTCACGGCGCTGCCTGGCGAGATGATCGCGTTCGTCGGCGCCACTGGCGCCGGCAAGTCGACCGCCCTCGCGCTTCTGCATCGCGCCTTCGATGCCCAGTCCGGCAGCGTCAAGATCGACGGCATGGATATTCGCGGGCTCAGCCTCTCGGCGCTTCGGCACAATATCGGGGTCGTCTTCCAGGAGGCGCTGCTGTTCAATCGTTCGATTGCCGAGAACCTCCGCGTCGGCAAACCGGACGCGACCGAAGACGAATTGCGCACCGCCTGCGCGCGCGCGCAAGTGCTCGACCTGATCGAGCGCCTGCCCGAAGGCTTCGAGGCCAATGTCGGGGAGCGCGGGCGCCTGTTGTCGGGCGGCGAGCGTCAGCGTCTGTCGATCGCGCGGGCGCTCCTCAAGGATCCGCCCATCCTCATTCTTGATGAGGCAACAAGCGCACTGGACGCTTTGACCGAAGCCAAGGTGCAGGCCGCCCTCGCCGAGGTCATGAAGGGCCGCACCACGTTCGTGATCGCACACCGCCTGGCGACAGTCCGCAATGCCACCCGCATTTTGCTGCTCGAGGACGGCCGCATCATCGAATCCGGCAGCTTCGATGCGTTGACGCAACTAAACGGGAAGTTCGCCGAGCTCGCGCGCACGCAACTGATCGCGCCGACCGACAACCCCGAGGAACCACCGCCGGGGCCGCCCGAACCGCTGCCCGAGAGCTAGTGCCGCCCACTTGAAGTTCCTCTGCACTAAAGCACGTTTACGCGCCTCTTCGACGCGCTATGCGGCGAGCTCCTTTGCGAGCTTCACTAGCCCGCTCAGCTTACTTGATGCGCTCCAGAATGCTCACATAGTTCGCGACCGCCGTGCCTCCCATGTTGAAGAGGCCGCCGAGCTTGGCATCCTTTACCTGCATGCCGGCCGCTGCGCCGGTCAGCTGCATGGCGGTAAGCGCATGCATGGACACCCCGGTTGCGCCGATCGGATGCCCCTTGGCTTTGAGCCCACCCGAAGGGTTCACGGGAATGCGCCCCTCCTTCTCGGTCCAGCCTTCGGCGATTGCCCGCGCCCCCTGCCCTTCTGGCACCAAGCCCATGGCCTCGTACTCGATCAGCTCGGCGATGGTGAAGCAGTCGTGGGTCTCGACGAAAGAGAGGTCGCCAAGCGCAATGCCAGCGCGCGCAAGCGCGCGGCCCCAAGCCTCCGCACACCCTTCGAACTTGAGCACGTCGCGGCGGCTCATGGGCAGGAAATCCTGCACATGCTCGGCGGCCCGGAACGCCACCGCCTTGCGCAGCGCAAGCGCGGTCTCCACGTCCGCGAGCACAAGTGCGGCCGCGCCGTCGGAGACCGGCGAGCAATCGGTGCGCTTGAGCGGACCAGCAACACGCGGATTCCTCTCGCTCTCGGTGCGGCAGAATTCGTAGCCGAGGTCCTTACGGATCTGCGCGAACGGATTGGCGGCGCCGTTCTTGTGGTTTTTGGCTGCGATCCGCGCCAGCGCGTCAGACTGGTCGCCATTTTTCTGGAAATACAGAGAAGCGATCTGCCCGAATATGCCGGCAAAGCCACCGTCGGCGTCAGCCTCCTCGCGCACATAGGAAGCCTTGAGCAGATTGCGGCCCACTTCCGCGGCCGGCGTTGCGGTCATCTGCTCGACCCCGACCACCAGGACGACGCGGGCGGCCTTGGCGGCAATCGCCTGCAGTCCCTGGTGAACCGCGGCCGAGCCGGTGGCGCAGGCATTCTCCACGCGCGTCGCCCGTTTGAACCGCAGCTCGGGCGCGGCCTGCAGGACGAGCGATGCCGTGAAGTCCTGCGGTGAGAAGCCGGCGTTGAAATGGCCAAGCACGATCTCGCCGACATCGGCAGGTCCGACTCCCGCATCGGCCAACGCTTCACGCGTTACCCGCACAACGAGACTCTCGACGGTCTCCCCGTCGAGCCGGCCGAAAACGGTGTGCGCCCATCCGACGATGCAGGCGGTCATCGAGGATCTCCCTTATCCCAGCACCTTTGCCGAATTTTGGTCGCTTTCGTCAGAGAAGAACCTCGAAGAGCATTGCGCCGGGGATGAAATGTGGCATCGGATGCCCAGCAGTCTGTCGCTTGTGGTACAATCCGATGAGAATTCTACAGCTTCGCGGAGCTACCCTGCATGCGGCCGCGTTACGGCATTGTGGACAGACTGCTTTGCCTTTGGGGCTCTCTTTAGCTTAGATAACCATCTTACCCGCCGGTGGAACCCCCGTTCCGAGGCATGACAAACGGACCGTGCATTTGATGTTCTCGCTCCGATCGTCACAGCTTCGAACCGCGGCCTTCGCGATCCTTGTAAGCGCAGTTTCGGGTTTGGCGAGTGAACGGGCAAACGCCGAGGCCTCCATTCTGGTCGACATCGCCACCGGCAAGGTGCTGCAGGCCGAGAACGCGACCTATCCGTGGTATCCGGCCTCCCTCACCAAGCTAATGACCACCTATACGACACTGCGCGCGGTGCGTCAGGGCCGCATCACGCTCGACTCGCTGTTCACGGTGTCGGCCAACGCGGCCGCACAGGCTCCGACCAAGATGGGATTTCCGGTCGGCACGCAGGTGACGGTCGACAACGCCATCAAGATGCTGATGGTGAAGTCCGCCAACGACATGGCGGTCTTGCTGGCCGAAGGGGTGTCCGGCTCAATCGACAATTTTTCAACCGAGATGAATGAGAACGCCCAAGCCCTGGGCATGACGCAGACCAACTACGTCAATCCCAACGGGCTGCCGGCCGACGGACAGATCACATCGGCACGCGACCTCGCTATCCTGGCACGGGCGCTGATCCGCGAGTTTCCTGAGTACGACTACTATTGGCATCTTCCCGGCATCCGCTTCGGCAAGCGGGTTGTGCGCAATTACAACACGCTGCTCGGCCGCTATCCGGGCGCCGACGGCATGAAGACCGGCTTCATTTGCGCATCGGGTTTCAACCTGGTGGCAACAGCGACGCGCGACGGGCGGCGCCTCGTCGCGGTCGTGCTCGGCGCGCCGTCGTCGGAAGTGCGGGCCGTGAAGGCCGCGCACCTGCTGGAGCAGGGATTCGACTCGGCTCCGCTGTCCTGGCTGACGCCCTCGCTCGGCTCGGTCGAATCGCTCACCCCTATCGACGCTGCGCCGATGGACCTGCACGAGGAGATGTGCGGCTCGCATCGCAAGCACCCAGCCGCCGAGGAGGAAGAGGCGCAGGAAACGAAGGACGCCGGCAGCGATACGCCCTACGCGGTATTCCTCTCCAGCTTGCGGCCGCAGCCGAAGGGTTCCCTGTTGCAGACTGAAGTCAATCTGGGCGAGCCGGTCGTCGTCTTCACCGGCCCGCCCAAGGGCCAGGGCCAGAATCCGAATGCTGGCCCGCAGGTCGCATCCGCCGAGAGCAAGCCGGCAAAGCTATCCAAGCCGGGAGCAAGGGGCTCCGGCCCTGAGCAGTCCGGCGCCCCACAGGCGGCCGTCGCCAAGCTAGGCACCGTTCCGTGGACGAGCCTTAGCCCGACGGCCCTCGCCGCCAGCGCCCCTTCGGATTTTTCAACTTCGCCTTCTGCTCCCGCACACGCGGTCCCGTTGCCCCGCGCGCGCCCGCACCTCCTCGCCGAGAAGAAGCCGCAGCCAAGGTGAGCCTTCGGGTGCGGTCACAGCGGCCAGCCGAGCCCATTGCGACAAGCGTGCTGACCGGCTTTCTCGGCGCCGGAAAGACATCTTTGCTCAATCGCTTGATCGGCGATCCGGCACTCGCCGAGACCGCCGTCATCATCAACGAGTTCGGCGAGATCGGCCTCGATCACCTGCTGGTCAGGAAAATTGACGAAGGCGTCGTGCTCATGCAGAGCGGCTGTCTGTGCTGCACGCTGCGCGGCGATCTGATCGAAGCGCTTGAGCAATTGCTGCGCGATCTCGACAACGGACGCCTGTTGTTTCGCCGGATCATGCTCGAGACCACGGGCCTCGCCGATCCGGCGCCGGTGCTGCAGACCCTGATGACCCATCCCTATCTGGTGCAGCGCTTGCGTCTCGATGGAGTGATCACCGTGGTCGATGCTGTCAACGGCGGCGCGACGCTCGATGGCCACACGGAATCGGTGAAGCAGATCGCGGTGGCCGACCGGATCGTGCTGAGCAAGACGGATCTCCTCACCAGCCCCGATCAGCAGGATTCGCTACGGAATTTGCGCGAGCGGATCCGCGCCCTCAATCCGGCAGCGCCCATCTTGAGCGCCGGCGAGCTGGATCCGACAGCTCTCATCGATTGCGGCCTGTTCGATCCGACGCACAAGATCCCCGATGTCCAGCGCTGGCTGAATGCGCAAGCTTACGCGCCGCAATCGCATGACCATGATCATCGACACGATCCGAACCGGCACGATGAACGCATCCGTGCTTTCACGCTGACGTCCGAAACACCGATCGCGACCGCCGCCTTCGAAATGTTCATCGACCTTTTGCGCTCGTTGCATGGGCCAAAGCTCCTGCGGCTCAAAGGCATTGTGCAGATCGCCGAAGAGCCGGAGCGGCCGCTGGTCATCCATGGGGTCCAGCACGTCATGCATCCGCCGGTGCGCCTCGACGGCTGGCCCGACGATGATCGGCGCACCCGCATCGTCCTGATCACCCGCGACTTGAGTGCCGGCATGGTCGAGCCCTTGTTCAAGGCGTTCCTCGACCGCGTGGCTCCCGATCAGGCGGACCGCGCCGCGATCCTCGATAACCCGCTGGTTCCGTTCGGGGGCCGTGATCGCTAATGCGTGGACGGACCCGCGCCGAGCCTTCGCTCTTGCTCCCGATCCGAAGCTGCCCGATGCTCGCGGGGATCGCCGCGAATCGGATGTGCTGATCCGAGAAAACTTTCACAAGGGACTCCGGCGCAATGGGGTGGATGGCGCGACGCGTATCGGATCTGGCCTGCCTCAAGGGTGCGCTGCGCGCTCTGCGGATGACCACCCCGATTGCCAAGCATCCGAGCCGAGTGTTCCCCATCGTGGTGGATGATCTCGCCGACCGGTTCGGCGAGAGACCGGCGCTGCTGTCGGATCGGGAGAGCTTCACCTATCGGCAGCTGGCGGCACGCGCCAATCAATATGCGCGCTGGGCCTTGGCGCAGGGAATTCAAAAAGGCGACACCGTTTGCCTGATGATGCCGAACCGGCCCGAATACATGGCGCTGTGGCTCGGCATCACTCGCGTCGGCGGGGTGGTGGCGCTCATCAACAGCAATCTGGCGAGCGCCGCGCTCGCCCATTGTGTCAACGTCGTTTCGCCCAAGCACATCGTCATCGCCTCCGAGATGCGCAAGCGCTTCGAGACTGCGCACGCCCTCGTCACCGGCAAGCCGAAACTTTGGGTGCACGGCGCGACCGCCCTGGATGAGCGCATCGATCAGGCAGTTGCGGCGCTTGCGAGCGACAAGCTTGCGCCGGACGAAACCCGTCCGCTCACCATCGAGGACCGCGCACTCTTCATCTACACATCCGGCACAACCGGCCTGCCAAAGGCCGCCAACATGAACCATTACCGGGTGATGCTCGCCGCCTTCGGGTTTGCGGGCGTGATGGATACCAGGGCAAGCGACCGGATGTACGATTGCCTGCCGATGTACCATACGGTCGGCGGCATGGTGGCAACCGGGGCGTTGCTGGTGAACGGCGGGTCGGTGGTCATTCGAGAGAAGTTCTCGGCACGCGAGTTCTGGGACGACATCAGGCGCTGGGACTGCACGATTTTCCAATATATCGGCGAGTTCTGCCGGTACCTGCTGAACTCGCCGCCGCAAGGCAATGAAACCGTGCACCGGCTGCGGCTTGCCTGCGGCAATGGCTTGCGCCCCGATATCTGGCACGATTTCAAGCAGCGCTTTGGCCTGCCACATATCCTAGAGTTTTATGCGGCGACCGAAGGCAACGTGACGCTGTTCAACTTCGAGGATCGGGAAGGCGCGGTCGGCCGCATCCCCTGGTTTCTCGAGCGACGTTTCCCGACGAAGATCGTTCGCATCGACATCGATACGCAGCAACCGGTCCGCAGCGCGGAGGGTCGCTGCGTCGAATGCGACCCAGAGGAGGTCGGTGAGGTGATCGGGAAAATAGTCAATGACGCCTCCAAGCCAAGCGCGCGCTTCGAGGGCTATGCGAGCCAAGCCGAGACCGAGAAGAAAATATTGCGCGACGCATTCGTGAAGGGCGACAGCTGGTTTCGCACCGGCGACCTGATGCGCAAGGACGCCGACGGGTACTTCTATTTCGTCGATCGGATCGGCGACACTTTCCGCTGGAAAGGCGAGAACGTGTCCACTACCGAAGTCGAGGAGACGATCAGCCAATTTCCGGGCGTCGCGGAGAGCAATGTCTATGGGGTCAGCATCCCGGGCCGCGACGGTCGCGCCGGCATGGCAGCCCTGGTGGTCGACAGCGCCTTCGACCTGAGCGCGTTTCGCAAGCACCTCGCCGCAAGCCTGCCCGACTATGCACGCCCCTTGTTCTTGCGCATCCGCAGCGAGATGGATGTAACCAGCACGTTCAAGCAGAAGAAGATCGACTTCGTGGCTCAGGGCTTCGATCCCACCGTCATTACCGACCCGATCTTTTTCGACGATCCTTCCGCCGAGGCCTTTGTGCGCATGGATCGCGCGCTCTACCAGCGCATCCGCGACGGCGGGGTCCGGCTGTGAATGCGGCCGGCGACGGCGATCCCTTGCTCCCCCTTCTGCCTGCGCAAGTCGTCGACTTTTGGCGCGCTGCCGGACCGGAAAAATGGTTCGCCAAGGATGAGGGCCTGGACCGCGCTATCGCAACAAAGTTCCTCGCCGCGCATGAGGCGGCCGCGTCCGGCCGGTTGGCCGATTGGGAAGCAACCGCCGAGGGAGCGCTGGCGCTGCTCCTGCTGCTCGATCAGTTCCCGCGCAACATGTTCCGCGACAGCGCGCGCGCCTTCGCGACCGACCCGCTCGCGCGCGCCGTTGCCGACCGTGCGCTTGCCCACGGTTTCGATACGGCGGTCCCGCACGAGGAGCGCGTGTTCTTCCGGCTGCCCTTCGAGCATTCCGAAAGCCTGGCCGACCAGGAGCGGTCGCTCGCACTGTCGCGGGCTGCGAACAACGGCAAGGCCGACGAGTGGGCCGAGCTTCACGCGGACATCATCCGTCGCTTCGGACGCTTTCCCCATCGCAACGCGGTGCTGGGCCGGGCGACGACCGCGGCGGAGCAAGGCTTCCTCGATGCCGGCGGCTTTGCCGGGTGATGCCTCCGAACCGAATGTTAACAGTTCGTTGCTAGGTGACCGGGGCTCGCGCGCGCGAGCTCTCGGAGGTTCATTTGGCGCTCACGGGTTCCGAGCAGGTTTCGGGCATCTCGCTTGCGCAGATGCTGCGCACGTTTTGGTCGCAGCTCGGCGGCCCCGAAATGCTGGTGCAGCGTTTGGCGGGCGCGGTCTTCCTGTTCCGCGTCGTGAATGCGGCGCTGGCCTATGGGTCGCAGGTGCTGCTCGCGCGCTGGATGGGCGGCTACGAATTCGGCATCTACGTGTACGTTTGGACCTGGGTGCTCTTGATCGGTCAACCGCTCGACCTCGGTCTTGGCACTGCCGCCCAGCGCTTCATTCCCGAATATCGCGAGCGCGGCGCGCTCGATCTGTTGCGCGGCTTCCTGCGTGGCAGCCGTATGCTCGCCTTCGCAATCGCGACCGTCACCGCCTTGGTCTGCGCCGGCGGCATCGGGCTGTTGAGCCCCTGGCTCGACGACTACCTCAAGGTGCCGCTGTTTCTCGCCTGCATCTGTCTGCCGGCCTATGGGCTTGCCAATACCCAGGATGGCATCGCCCGCAGCTACGATTGGGTCGGCCTCAATCTGGTGCCAACCTATATGGCGCGGCAGATTCTGCTCACCGCGCTGATGGCCGCGGCCTATCTCGCCGGGGCGCCGATGAACGCCGCGACCGCGATGATCATGGCCGGCATATCGATATGGCTGCCGACCCTCGCCCAGCTCCTGGTCCTCAATGCGCGGCTCGTTGTCCGCATTGCACCGGGCGCGAGGTCATATGCCACGCGGTATTGGCTCGCGACCTCGGCACCGATCCTGCTGGTGGAGGGCTTCTACCTCTTGCTCACTTATGCCGACGTCCTGGTGCTGCAGCGATTTCGCCCGCCTGACGAAGTCGCGGTCTATTATGCAGCCGCAAAGACCTTGGCGCTCGTGTCTTTCATCTATTACGCGATCTCGGCGACAAGCGCACATCGCTTCAGCAGCTACAACGTCGCGGGCGATCGCAAGGGATTGGCCGCCTTCATCGCCCAGTCGATCCGCTGGACGTTCTGGCCGTCGGTAGCCGCCACCGCGCTGTTGCTCGCGCTGGGCGAGCCGCTGCTGCGCTTGTTCGGCGCGCAGTTCGCCGGCGGCTATCATTTGATGTTCATCTTGGCGGGCGGACTGCTCGCCCGCGCCGCCATCGGTCCGATCGAGCGGTTGCTCAACATGCTGGGCGAGCAGCGTATCTGCGCACTCATCTACGGCGCCGCTTTTGCGATCAATTTCTGCGGCTGCCTGGCACTCATTCCGGTGTTCGGCGCCGCAGGTGCCGCTGCGGCCACCACTACGGCCCTGATCGTGGAATCCATCATGCTGTTCAGGGTCACCAAGCGCCGGCTCGGATTCCACGTTTTCATCTGGGGCCGCGCGGAGCCGTAGCCGTGCATGGCGTGGTCGAATCGGGATTCCGGGTGGAACAGCGGCCGCTCGCCGAGCTCGGAGCCATTGCGGCGGAATGGCAGTCGCTTGCCGACCGCGCGCTGGAGCCAAATGTCTTCCTCGAGCCTGCCTTTGCGCTCGCGGCTGCCCCGGTGCTCGGTCGCGGGGTCGGCGTAAGCCTGATTTGGTCGCGACGGCACCCGGCACGGCTCATGGGGTTCTTCCCGGGCCGGGTCGAGCGTCAGCGCTTCGGCATCGCGCTGCCGCTCTTGGTCGGGTGGACGCATCCGTTCGCGCCGCTCGGCACGCCGCTCATTGACCGCGATGCAGCCGCTGAGGTTGTTTCCGCCTGGTTCTCCCACCTCGAGAGCCGGCCTGAAGTGCCGCGCCTGTTGTTGATGCCGCTCATGCCGGTGAGCGGACAAGTCGCACAATCGCTGGCGGCTGCCCTCGCGCAACGCGGCGGCGCATGCCTCGCCCTCGACCGCCATCAACGCGCGCTGCTCGCGCCCGCATCCGATGCGAGCCGCGCCCAGTATCTTGAGCAGGCGATCGGCGCCAAGAAGCGCAAGGAGCTCCGCCGCCAGAGAAAGCGTCTCGCCGAGCGCCGGGCGCTCCATACCGAAACGGTCAGCGAGCCGGCCGCCGTCGCCGCCGCGCTCAAGGATTTCCTCGCCCTCGAGGCCGCCGGCTGGAAGGGACGGGCCGGCACTGCGGCGAGCTCGGATGAAGAGATACAAGGTTTCATGCAGCGCGCGGTCACGAGGCTTGCGGAGGCCGGCCAGGCGCGCATTGCGCGGCTGTTGATCGACGGGCGCCCGATTGCCACGCTCGTCACGCTGAAAAGCGGCGCCACGGCCTGGTGCTGGAAAATCGCCTATGACGAGATGTTCGCCCGCTTTTCGCCGGGCGTGCAGTTGCTCATCGACGCGACCAAGGATTTGCTCGAGGATCCCGGCATCGCCCGCGCCGATTCCTGTGCGACCGAGAACCACCCGATGATCGACCATATCTGGCGCGAGCGCCTCGCCCTGGAAGACCGCTTCATGCGGATCGGACCGCACCCGGCCTTCGCATTTGCGTTTGCGTTGGAGCGGGGACGCCGCGCCGTTATCGCGGGCGTGAAGCACTTGCGCGATTCGGTGCGGAGCTAGCTGCATGGGTGAGCGGGGAGTCATTGCTGTCATTCCGCAGGCGAATGCTACTTCCTCTTTCCGCCGGGGGTGACTGCGGCTAAGCCATGAAAACTCAGCTCCACGCGCGATGGACCGCGGGGAGGAGCGGAAACCGTCGAGGCGGGCCAGATGCTGCAGCGATCACCCGTCCCCGCCGCCGACACAGGACCGGACGCAAAATCACACGCAAAACCAGATATTGACTGGCGGCTGCTCGGCCCGCTGCTGGCCAATTCGGTCATCGTGCAGGCGGTGATCGGCATGCTCCGGGTCGCCACCACCTACCGGACCATCGAGCTTGAGCTGCCGGTGGTATGGCTCGGCGTGATCTCGGCGAGCTTTGCACTGCTGCCGGTCTTCGCCGCCGTGAGGCTCGGACGGTTTATCGACCGCGGCAATGACAGCCAGTCGGCCTGGATCGGCGCCGGCCTGATCCTGACTTCGGCGATCGGATTCTGGGCTTGGTGCCCGACCGGCGCGCACCTCCTCGCCTATACGGTCGTGCTCGGCTTTGGTCACATGTTCTCGATGGCTGCCCACCAGATGCTGGCGGTGCGCTCCGCCAGTCTGCGCGGACGTGATTCTGCGTTCGGGCATTTCATGGTGGCTGCTTCCACCGGACAGGGGCTCGGCCCCTTCATGGTCGGCTGGCTCGGCGGTGCCTCGACCGTGCCGGCGACCGGCTATTTGTTCGGCATCGGATTGCTCGGAGCGGTCGCCTGCCTCGCGGTTGCGCTCCTGCTGCGTCCCGGGCCGCGGTCTCGCGCGCCGGATGCGGCCGGCTCCTTGGTCGCGCTCGGTACGCTGATGCGCATGCCCGGCATGCTCGCTGTGATCATCGCCAGCGTGGTGACGGTGACCTCACTCGATTTGCTGGTCGTGTATCTGCCGCTCATCGGCGCGGAACGCCAAGTCAACGCAAACGACATCGGCATGCTGCTGACGATCCGCGCGGTCGCGGCTTTGGTGGCACGGGCATTCTTCGCCAGGCTGGTCATGCTCTTCGGCCGGCAACAACTGACTTTCGTGAGCATCGCGGTGGCGGCCGGCGCGTTCGCCCTTCTCGCCCTCCCGTCATTGGCACTGATGTACGTGGCGATCATCGCGGTCGGTCTCGGCCTCGGCATCGCCTCGACCACGACGCTCTCCGGCGTCGTCGATCTGGCGCCCCCCGAGGCGCGCGGCACCGCTCTGTCGCTGCGTATCACCGGCAATCGCGTCGGGCAGGTTTTGGTGCCGTTTGTGGCGAGCCTGATCGCGGCCGCAACCGGTACCGCCGGCATCTTGCTGGTGATCGCCGCCACCCTCGTGGCCTCTGGAACCGCGGCCCGCCTGAGCTGGCGGCAGTTGTGAACGGGTGTAGCGCGCAATCCGCTATCCCTGCGGCTCGCCGGGATCCGCCAGAATCAAGGCCCAGTAGACTCGATATTTTGATTTAGGCGCATACGCAGCCGCAATGCCGATACGGGAGGCACCCGGCAGCAGCATGTTCTGACGATGCGGCGGCGAATCGCGCCAGCCGGAGAATGCCTCCGCCAAGGTGTGATAGCCGGCGCCGATGTTCTCAGCCGCTGCTTTGGACTTGTAGCCGGCCAGGGCGAGCCGTTCGCCGAAATCCCGAATCACATTGTGGTCGAGCTTATCGTGGCCCGCCATGGCGCGCGCCTGCGCGTCGGCAAGCTTCATGAGCTGCGGATCGACGCTGACCGGAGTAAGCCCGTTGTTGTCGCGGTAGCCGGAAATCATCGAGGCGGCAGCCGCCGCATCGAGCTCGGCATCCGCGGCCGCCATGCTGGCGTACATGCTGGGCTCGCCTGCCGGAACTGCATGGTCTTCGGCGCAGCCGCAAAGACCAACGAGCCCGAAAGCCGCAAGTAGAATTGCGAGCTCGCGTGCGCCCCTGCGATCCACCATTGTGAAATGCCCCCAAAAAGCAACAGTCGCTTTGCCCGGCGACCATGGCCGAAGCGTGGTCGCGCCGCCTTGTTCCTTTCAGGCTGCGCCAGTGGCTATTGATTCATTAGGAATTTGGTAAAGCCACGTTAACCGCAAGACAACGGTGCGCGATTATTTTGCCGCAAGGGAGCTACGACCGCAGTTGCGCCGCGCGTCGCAAGCGGTCCGATCTCGGTCGCCTCTCCGACCGCAACCCGCAGCGCCCGGCTCCGCCGCGGCAAGCTGCACAGCGAGCGATGTGCCCATGTTTCGTGTCTTCACCTGCCTGACCACCGAGCATGATTGGCGCCTTGTCGTCATCGCCGGCTGCATCTGCCTTCTCTCGAGCCTGGTTGCGATAAGCCTGTTTCATCACGCCCGAGTCAGCGCGCGAGCTTCGCGCGGGAGTTGGATCTTGGCGGCCGGTTTCGCTGCTGGCAGCGGCATCTGGGCGACGCACTTCATCGCGATGCTCGCCTACGATCCGGGCATTGGCATCGCCTATGACGTGGACCTCACCGCCCTTTCGTTCATAGCCGCCGCGCTGATCACATCATGCGGGCTCGCGGTTGCGGTATACGGGCCGCCGGCTTGGGGGGCACCGATAGGCGGCGGCATCGTCGGGGGCGGCGTCGCCGCAATGCACTACACAGGCATGTCGGCGGTCGAGCTTCCCGGCCACATAGACTGGGATCCGCTGCTGGTGACGGCCTCCATTGTCCTGGGAATCGTGCTCGGGATTGCCGCCCTCTCGATTGCGGCGCGTTACAGCGATCGACGCGCACGTTTTCTCGCGGCGGTGCTGCTTACGCTCGCGATCGTCTCGCATCACTTCATAGCCATGGGAGCAGTCGAGGTCGTGCCCGACCCGACGCGCGCGGTCGAGGCTTCCTCGTTGTCGCCATCACTGCTGGCCGTCGCGATCGCTGCGGTCACCTCCATGGTGCTGTGCATGAGCCTTGCGGCCGCGTTCGTCGACCATCGGATCCGCGCGCAAAATTTGCGGCTCGCCGCCGCCGTCGAGAGCATGCCGCAGGGATTGGGGATCTTCGACGCCGCGGCACGCCTGATCCTGGTGAACCAGGCCTATCTGAGCCTGTACGGCCTGTCGATCGACCAGGCAGGTCCGGGCTGCTCGCTGCGCGAGCTCTACGTGCGGCGCGCGGAGGCCGGCACCTTCGAGGGAGACATCGACCGGCAAGTCGACGATCTCATCACCGCCATGCGCGCCGGCAAGCCCACGGACAAGACCACGACGCTACGCGACGGACGCATCATTGCGATCGCCAACCGCCCGATGCCAGACGGCGGCTGGGTTTCCACCCACCAGGACGTGACGGTGCAGCTCTGTGCCGACCAGGAGCGCGACCGGGCCGCCGCCGACGAGAAGCGTCGCGCCGCCATCGAAGTGGCGCTTTCCGGCTTCCGCCAGCGGGTCGAAACGCTCCTGCGCACAGTCGGCGACAACGCCATCGCGATGCGCTCGACCGCCACGGCGCTGTTCGCCGCTTCGAACAAGAATTCCGAGCGTACCGAGGGCGCGGTTCGTGAATCGAACCGGGCATCGCTCAACGTCGAAAGCGCGGCCTCCGCTTCCGAGGAATTGTCCGCCTCGATCGGCGAGATCAGCCAGCAGCTCGGCCAGACCAACAACCTCGTCGCCATCGCGGTGCAGGAGGCAGCCGACACCAATAAGCAAATCGGCAGCCTCGCCCACGCCGCACAAAAGATCGGCGACGTCGTAAAGCTGATCCAGGATGTTGCCGGCCAGACCAACCTGCTGGCCCTGAATGCAACCATCGAGGCCGCCCGCGCGGGCGATGCGGGACGCGGCTTTGCAGTCGTTGCTTCCGAGGTCAAGTCGCTAGCGGTGCAGACCGCCAAGGCGACCGAGGAGATCGCCGGCCAGATCGCCGCTGTCCAGGCCTCGACCGCGGCCGGGGTCGAGGCCATCGCCCGCATCGCCGATCGCATGCACGAGATCAATCAATATACGGCGGCGGCGGCCGCCTCGGTACAGCAGCAGAGCGGTGCGACCGGAGAGATTTCACAGAACGTCGTTGGCGCGGTGCGTGGAACCAAGGAAATCATCGCCGTGCTGGGCGAGGTCGCGACCACCGCGACCGAGACGCGGCGGTCCGCCGAAACGGTGCTGACCGCGTCGCAGGCGGTCGAGGCCGCGGCCGCCGACGTCCGTGCCGAGGTCGAAGGCTTCCTGCGCAAGGTCGCGAACTGACCTCAGCGCGATGCGGCCTACTGGAATATCTCGTTGAACTGCTTCTTGATGCGGGCGCTTTCGCGCTCGATGTAATCGTCGTCGATGGCGATCACCTTCAAGCTTTTGAGATCGGGCGACCCCGCCGGCGCGCGAATATCGATGCGCGCCGAATAGCCGCCGTCGGCCGGGAACATGTCCTGCACCGTATCGCTGATCATGAATTGTGCGAAGAGCTTGGCGGCTTCCGGATGAGGCGAGCCTTTGACCACCGAGGTGGGTGACGGAATGATGAACACGCCATCGGAGGGATAGAGCGTCTTGATCGGATGTCCGGCCGTCTTGAGATCGGCCGCATAGGAGTCGAGCCCGCCGACCGCGATCAGGCGCTCGCCGCGCTTGAGCAGATCCGCGACCTGCTGATTGCCGGGCACGATCATGGCGTCGTTCTCGCGCAGCTTCTCGTAGAAGCTCCATCCGTGCAGCTTGGCGATCATCCCGATGACCGAGACCTGCAGCGATGTGAAGGACGGATCGGCCATCGCCAGCTTGCCCTTGAATCGCGCGGCCGTGAGATCGTCCCAGCTGCGCGGCTCGTCGGCCGGCGCGACTTTGTCGCTGCGCAGGTAGTGCGTCATCATGTTAAGGCGCTGCCCGATAAAAGCGCCGTCGGCGGCCTTGGCGGCGTCCGGGATGTTTTCGAAATTCTTCGGCTTGAACGGAACGAACATCCCCTTCTTGGCCATCGCGCGGGCGGCCGCAGGATCCGAATGCGTGAGCACGTCGGCGGCGATCCGCCCGGCACTGAGCTCCTGCTGGAAGCGGCTCAGGATTTGCGAGCCGCCGGAACGAAATAGCTCGACCGTGATCCCGGTCTCGGCACGGAACGCTTGCGCGATCCGCTGCGCCTCATCGATGGGGGTCGAAGTGTACCAGACGACCTTTCCCTCGGCCTTGGCCTTGGCAACATCGACCGGATCCTCTGCGCGGACGCCGATCACATTGGCCGCCAGGCTTAGGAGGACCGTTGCGATCCAGACGGCTGCCACCTTGCGATCCGGCATGCGCATGGGCGTCGTCCTGTTCATCCGCGGTATACGGGATCGGGCTGCGAGAAGAAGCTCAGCAGCAGATGATAGACCAGCGCATAGTTCTTCTGCTGGAATGAGGCATGCGCGATCCCGGGCATCACGGCAAATTGCTTGTCCGGGTTTGGGAGCTTCGCGAAGAAGGCGATCAAGTCTTCGAAGCTGGCGATGCCGTCATATTGTCCGCGCATGATCAGGGTCGGCACCGTGATCTTTTCCGGATCGATCACCGGCAGATGCGCGCACATGTCCACATAGGTGCCGGTTGGCACGGAATCATCGAGCGCCAGGATTGCGTCGGCAAAGACCTCGACCACCGCTTTGTCGGCGGTGCCCGGATGATCGCGATCAAAGATCGAATGCACGAAGGCGCGGTCGATCGGTCGGCGGTTCTGCGACTGGAATTGCGGCAGCTTCTTGCGCCGTTCGGCGAGCGTCGGCGAGCCGTCGCCGGTCCATACCATGGCGTCGAGCGCCAGACGCTTGACCATGTCGGGGTGGCGCTCCGCAAACAAGGCTGCCCGCAACGCGCCTGAGGAAATTCCGTAGACCAACAGCGGACGCGGGCCGCGCAGCCTTGCGATGTAGCTCGCCGCCGCGAAGCAATCGTCGGCTCCCTGCGCGATCGGCGCATTGTTGTCGCGATCCTTGGTGGAGCGCCCGTAACCCTCCATGTCGACACACCAGCAGTCGTAGCCGCGCGCCGCGAACCAGTCCATGACCGAGCTGTCTGCCCGCCCCGGAACATGCAGGTCGAAAGTCGGCTGCGACGCCATCGAGGAGCCATGCACAAATAAAATCGTGCCGATGGTCGCCGCGGGATCGCCGGCATGTTTCTCGAACAGAAACAGCCGCGCGTCCCCTTTCTCCGCCCAATGCTCCTCGCCACGGGTCGTGTCGGACGGCGAAACAGGCTTGTTCATGGCTTTCTTCCCTTGGACCATTGGGCGCCGGACGCGAGCGCGCCGGCAAACGCGCACCGGCGGCAAGACCCGTCGCAAGAACCATATCGGAATTCGGAAAGGGGAAAAACAAAGGAACGCGGCGGACGCATTGTGCTGCGCCCGCCGCCACTGCTCACAATAGAGGGTCAGTCTGCAGAGTGGCCAGGTCCGCCGATTCAGGCCGCCAAATGCGCCTGCTTCCCGGCCGCATCGAGCATCTGCTCCACGTGCTCCCAGTTGACCAGATGGTCCAGGAAGGCCTTGAGGTAGTCAGGGCGCCGGTTGCGGTAGTCTATGTAATAGGAGTGCTCCCAGACATCGCATCCCAGGATCGGGATGGCACCGTGCACCAGCGGGTTTTCCCCGTTCGGGGTCTTCATCACGACGATCTTGCCGCCCTTCAACGCAAGCCAGCACCAGCCCGATCCGAACTGGCCGACGCCGGCCTGGATGAAGTCCTCCTTCATCTTGTCGACCGAGCCGAGATCGCTGACGATCTGTTTCTCCAGCTTGCCGGGGATCTTGCCGCCGCCGGAGGGTTTCATCCATTTCCAGAAATGGTTGTGGTTGTAATGCTGTCCGGCATTGTTGAAGAGGCCCGCATTCTTGCCGAACGATCCCTTCACCACCTCTTCCAGGGACTTGCCCTCCCATTCGCTGCCGGCCAACAGCTTGTTGCCGTTGTCGACGTAAGCCTTGTGGTGCTTGTCATGATGGAATTCGAGCGTCTCGCGCGACATGTAGGGGGCGAGCGCGTCATAGGAATAAGGCAGATCGGGGAGGCTGAACGACATCGGTTTTCTTCCTTGCGCGGTTTGGGTAGCGGTTTGGGTATCAGGGTTGTGTCGATGGTTGGTGAAGATGTCGGCGCGGTCCGCGCCGCGCGGGCGGCGCCCGAAGAGTGGGCTCGAAGGTGGTCCTGAGTTGCCGGCTTCGAGCGTTAAACCAATCCCCGCATCCCGGGTTCCGCGCCAGCACCTGAAAACAGCGGGTGGACGTGAAATGCAACCCCGAATGCGGCTGACCATCCGGTATGTCATGGCCGGCATGCTGAATTATACGGGAAATGCAGCGACAATTGCCAGCGGTGGGCTTTTTCGGCATTCAGGCGGCCGCAAGCCGCTCCCCAGCGGCATGGCATGGTGGCGGAAGCCAGCCGGGGAGGCGTCACAATTGATCATGCTTTGTAAGGACTTACCGCTCATAGACGCCCGATGACGCTGCCCAGCCGGATCGAAGGTTACGCCATTGTCTCGACCGATGGCATGTTGGCGGATGCAAGCGGCATCATGCCGGAGGCGCTCAAGTTCGATGCCGACCAGCGCTTCTTTGCCCAGGGACTCGACGGCGTCGATGCCGTGGCACATGGGCGCCACTCACACGAGCAGCAGCCCCATTCGGACCGGCGCCGGCGATTGATCCTGACGCGGCGCATTGCCGGCCTCGCCAAGGATCCCGATCATGCCAAGGCGCTGCTCTGGAACCCCGCTGGCGCGAGTTTCGAGCAAGCCTGGGACGCGCTCGCCCTGCCGGGTGGGAGCCTCGCGGTAATCGGCGGCACTGATGTGTTCGGAATGTTCCTGCCCCGCTACGACGTCTTTTATCTCACGCGCGCGCCGACAGTCCGGTTGCCAGGCGGACGGCCGGTGTTCCCGCAAGTGCCTGCGTGTACGCCGGAGCAGGTACTGACCCAGCACGGCTTCACGCCCGACGCGCCGCGCGTGCTTGATGCCGTGCAGAACATACTGGTCGTCAGTTGGCGCCGCTCAACATCGCCGCACGGTAGCCGCGGCATCTGATCGCGGCTCCAGCGTAACCCACACGCCGTTCTTGGGACGCAGGGTGACGAGCCCGATCGGCTCGACCGGGCGTCCGGCTGCGAGGCGCACGCGATAGTGCTGCGCGATGGTGGCGAGGATCGCCTTGGCTTCCGCTATCGCGAGGCTGTTGCCGATACAGATGCGCGGCCCGCCCCCGAACGGCAGATAGGCGAAGCGGTGCCGCGCAGCGAGCGCCTCCGGCGCAAACCGCGTCGGGTCGAAGCGCTCGGGATCGGGCCAGAGATTGGGGTTGCGATGGGTCAAATAGATGCTGATCGTCAGATTGGCGCCGGGCGGCACGCGCAGACCGCCGATATGATCCTCGCCAAGCGCGGTCCGGCCGATGGAATGCGCGGGCGGGTAGAGCCGCATGGCCTCGTCGATGACCATCCCGGTCCATTTGAGCTCGGCAAGCTCCGCAAAGCGCGGCGGCCGGCCGCCGAGCACGCGCGCGAGTTCCTCGTGCAGCCGCGCCTCCGCCTCAGGGTTCTGCGCCAGCAGGTACCAAGTCCAGCTCAGCGCGTTGGCGACGGTCTCATGGCCGGCGAGCAGGATGGTGAGGATCTCATCGCGCAGCTGCCTGTCGCTCATGCCCTCGCCAGTCTCCGGATCACGCGCCGCGAGCAGCATCGACAAGAGATCGCCGCGGTCGCGCCCGTCGGCACGACGCTCGGCCAACAGACGCGCCACCAGCGCTTCGAACTCGGCGATCGCGCGGCGATAGGCGGCTGCCTGCGGGCGCGGCAGCCATTGCGGAAAGCCGAGCAGGTCGAGCAGGCTCGGGCGCAATGCCACAACGACATCGGTGAGGCGCCGCAGCGAGGCCATGTCCCCGCTGATGTTGGTCGAGAACATGGTGCGGGCCACGATCTCGAGCGTGAGCTCGTACATTTCGTTCGCCATGTCGAAAGGCGCGCCGCGCGAGCGCCACCGGTCCAACCGGGCTTCGGTGCAGGCCGTCATCGCGGTGATGAACTCAGCGACGCGCCTGGCGTGGAACGCGGGCGCCGCGATCCGCCGCTGGCGCCGCCAGAATTCGCCCTCGCTGATGAGCAGGCCTTGACCCAGCAAGGGCCCGAGGATGCGGCGCAGGAAATCGCTCTTGCGGTAGTTCCGCTGATTGCCGAGCAGAACGTGCTCGATGTATTCGGGCTTGTTGATGATGAAGCTGTGCAAAAACAGGATGCGGCTATAGGCGATGTCCTGGCCGAACAGGTCTTCGGTCAGGATCGAAAGCTGGTCCTCGCGCACCCGCCGCAGGAACTCGAGCAAGCCAAAGCGCGGCGTGATCCGCGCTCTCGCTGCCGCATCCCTCACTGTTTGGTGCGCCGTTTGTGGCGTCGCTGCCACTTCCGTCATCGACCTGACCTTCATGGGCATCAGCCCATAAAGAACAAAAGATAATGACCCTTCTGTGGGTCGCCTGCGCGGGACTCTAAGCCGCAGTCTCGTCCGACCGCGCGCCGCGCAGAAGAGGAAAGGCGCTGCACGCGTCTTTATCGACCGCGATCGCGACCGGCTCACCGAGCGCGAAGCGCTGCCGCGGATGCGTCTGCACCCGCAGCAGCAAGCCGGATGGCAGCGCGACCTCGTACTCATTGAGATTGCCGAGAAAGACATGGGCGACGATCTTGCCCTGCGGCCCGGCTGCCCGCTCAGGCGACCCGACCGGCCCTGCCAGCGATATATTCTCCGGACGGATGGCCACCTCCACCTGCTCGCCGACCGCCAGCGCAGGCACCTTGCTGACCAGGACGCTGAGCCCGTCCGAGACCTCCACCACCGCGGCGCCGTTCCTCATTTCACGGACTCGTCCCGAAAGCAGATTCACCGATCCCATGAAATCGGCCACCATGCGGTTGGCCGGATGGGCATAGATGTCGAAAGGCGTGCCGTATTGCTGCAGCCGTCCGCCGCTGATCACCGCCACTTGATCGGACAGCGCGAGCGCCTCTGATTGATCATGGGTGACGTACACGAAGGTAATGCCGGTCCGCCGCTGGATTTGCTTGAGCTCGATGCGCATGCGCTCCCGCAGCTTGGCGTCGAGATTTGAGAGCGGCTCGTCCAGCAGCAGGATACTGGGCTCGACCACCAGCGACCGCGCGAGCGCCACGCGTTGCTGCTGGCCGCCGGACAGCTCGCCCGGATAACGGGCCTCGAGCCCGGCGAGATTGACCAGAGCAAGCATATCGGCAACCTTCTGCCGGGCGGCTGCGGCTTTGACCTTGCGCAGCTTCAGGCCGAAGACGACGTTCTCGAACACGGTCTTGTGCGGCCACACGGCGTAATTCTGGAACACCATCCCCATGCCGCGCTCTTCCGGCGGCACCACCGCATGCGGCGACGACATGACGCGGCCCGCGATCTCGATTGTGCCGGCGTCGGGCGCAAGATACCCGGCGATGAGGCGAAGTGTCGTGGTCTTTCCGCAGCCGGATGGGCCGAGCAGCGTCACGAATTGGTTGTCCTTGATGTCGAGATCGAGGTCGGCAACGGCGGCTGGCGTTTCGGTGCCGCCCCCGAAGCGCTTCGACAAACCGCGGATCGTGATCCCGGCCACCTAGTGCCCCTTTGCCGCTCTGCGCTTTGAAGTTCCCCGAAAGAGCCCGCTGCAGGTGTAGCAGGAACTGCAAATCGGCGGCACTAGGTCCCCGCTCCGCCGCCGGCCAGGATGCCGCGGCCGCCGATCATGCTGGCGAGCCCGATCGCCGCGCTGATGATGACCATGTTGATCATCGCAAGTGCCGCGACCGGCTCGATCGAGCCGGTTTCGTACAGATTGTAGATCGCGACCGCGAGCGTGATCGAGCTGGACGAGAACAGCAGGATCGAGGCGCTCAGCTCCTGGATGACCGGCACGAACACGAGCAGCCATCCGGCAAACAGGCCGGGCCGAATGAGCGGCAAAGTCACCGCGCGCATCGTGGTCAGCCACGAAGCGCCGAGGATCTGCGCGCTCTCTTCCAGCGACGGATCGACCTGACGGAGTGCCGCATTGGCGGCACGCACACCGAGCGGTACGTAACGGCCCACATAGGCGAGCAGCAGAATGGTCAGTGTCCCGTAGATCGCAAACGGCATCGCCAGCCAGAACTGGAGGAGCGCGACCGCCACCACGATGCCGGGCAGGCCCAGCGGAATGAGCGCGAAATAGTCGAGCAGACGGCGCCCGGGAATGTGGGTGCGCAGGTCGATCCATCCGATCACGGCGCCGAGCAGCACGGCCGCGCTCGCCGCCAGGACGGCCAGCAGGAGACTGTTGAGAATGGCACGCCGGGTGACGTCATAATCGAACAGGATGAACTTGTAGTTCGCGAAGGTCAGCCCCTTCCAGAAATCGAGTCCCCAGGATTTCGAGAAGGAGACTGCGATCAGCGTCGCGTAGGGGGCAAGGATCGCCACGATGAATATGAGAAGTCCGATTCCGAGCAGCACGAAGCGGAAGCGGCCGAGCCGCATGAGCTGCGGTCGCGAGCCCTTTCCGGAAAGGGTTACATAAGAGCGACGCGCCAACAGCGCGCGCTGCAGATAAAGCGCCACAACGGTGATCAGCACGAAGACCAGCGACAGCGCGGAGGCAAGCCCATATTCGGGCGGGTAGTCGAACAGCGCATAAATGCGCGTGGGCAGCGTGACGATGCGCCCGGGCAGGCCGATGATCGCCTGCGAGCCGAACAGCGCAATGGCGTTGACGAAGCCGAGCAGCGCGCCGGAAAGAACGGCGGGCGCGACCAGCGGCGCCGTGATCGTGATGGCCGTGCGCAATTTGCCGGCGCCAAGTATCTGGGCGGCTTCCTCATAGGAAGCATCGACCGATTGCAGCGCGCTGGCGGCGAGGAGATAGACGAACGGAAAAGTATGCGTGACCGTCACCAGAACCAGGCCCGGCATGGAAAAGATATTGAAGGTGAGGTACGGCAGCCCTGCGACATCACGCAGGAATGCGTTGATGAGTCCGGCATTGGGGCTGAACAGATAAGTAAAGGCGATCGCGGTCAGGAACGGCGGCGAAAGATAGGAAAGCGTCGCGGTAAGCCGCAAGAACGGCTTGCCCGGCACATCGGTGCGGCTGACCGCCCACGCCAAGGTGAGGCCGATCAAGGTCCCGAACAGGCTGGTCCAGGCCCCGAGCGTGAGCGAGTTCTTGAGCGCCGTGACGTAAAGACGGCCGCGCAAGACCTCCGCGAAATGGGCAAAGCTCAAGCCCGACTCGTTGCGCAGGCTGCCGAGCAGAAGCAACACGAGCGGCAGCACCACCAGAACCAGCAGCGCCATGACGGCGCCCGCCATGACGACATGCACAAGCCGCAGCTTGGATCGCGGCGCGTCTTTCGGTTGCTCCGACATCTGCCTGCCCCGGTGGCGCCACCCGCTTTATCAGCGCAAGAATCGGCGGGCCAGCGCGCCGCGCAGAAGCCCCGCGGAGCCCCTGCTCCCACAAACTTTGGTCCACACAAAGCCTTGATTATGAAATATTTACTTCGATCGGAGCGGCTTGCAAATCGACCCTCGCGCCGATACACAATGCGGCCCCGATCGCTTGCCGAATGCCGGCCAAACTTATCTTTTTATTTAGGTGCCGGCGCGGCACGATTTGATAACTTGCACACGGTTGCCGCCAGCCGAGGCGAGCGCACCGTCTTGATGCTCATGTGCTGGAATCTCGGCACGTTGGGTGAGCATCAAGCCCAATCATGAACGGCATGGATGCAGGATCGACGGCCTTTGCCTCGACCTGCCGACTTGACCATCAGCTTAGGATCGGATGCCGGCTATGATGCGAGCCTTGCGACGCCTGACCCTGTTGGCACTTCTCGCTTTCGTGGGCGGCGCCGCCTATTGGTATCTTTCACCGAGCCCCACGCAGCAAGCGCAGCAACAGAAGCAGGGCAACCGCGGCGGCTTCCGGCGCGGCGGCGGCAATCCCAACGACACTGTTCCGGTGCTGGCGACAGCGGCACAGGTCGCTGACGTGCCGGTCTATTTCGAAGGCGTCGGCAGCGCCAAGGCGCTCAATACCGTCACTGTCCGGAGCCAGGTCGACGGCAAGATCATGAAAATCGCTTTCACCGAAGGCCAGGAGGTCGCCCAGGGCGCGGTGATCGCCAAGATCGATCCGACGCTTTATCAGGCCCAATACGATATTGCGGTGGCCAAGAAGGCGCAGGACGAAGCGCAGCTCGCCAATGCCAAGCTCGATCTCGAACGCTATACCAGGCTGGCGGCCAGCAATGCGGTGCAGAAGCAGCAGGTCGATACCCAGAAGGCATTGGTCGACCAATTGACCGCGCAGACCCAGTCCGACCAGGCCTCGATCGAGAGCGCCAAGGCCACGCTTGACTATACGGATGTGATCGCGCCGCTGAGCGGGCTTACCGGCATCCGCCAAGTCGATGAAGGCAATATCGTCCACGCCACCGACACCACCGGCATCGTGGTGATCACCCAGATCAAGCCGATCTCGGTGCTGTTCAGCCTGCCCCAGCAGGAGTTATCGGACCTCAACAAAGGGATGCAAAAGGGGCCTTTGCCGGTCCAGGCGATGGGTGGTGACGGTGCTACCGTGATCGACACCGGCAAGCTCACCGTCATCAACAACCAGGTCGACCAGACCACCGGGACTGTTCAGCTCAAGGCCGAATTCCCCAACGCGAATACCCAGCTGTGGCCCGGACAGTTCATCAACGTACGGGTTCTCATCGATACGCTGCGCAAGGTCATCGTGGTGCCGACCTCCGCGGTGCAGCGCGGGCCCGACGGCACCTTCGTCTACGTGGTCAAGGACGACAACACTGCAGCCGTGCGCCCCGTCACGGTGCGGCAGCAGGATGATCGCCAGGCCGTGATCGCAACCGGCCTGCAGGCCGACGAACGCGTCATCACTACCGGGTTCGGCCGGTTGTCCGACGGCAGCAAGGTCGAGGTCGCGAGCCCGGAGGAAGCGGACCAGCTTCCAACCGATCAGCCGCAGCGGGGAGGCCGCCGCGGGGGCGGGGCACCGAAGGGCCAAGGTCAGGGCGGAGGACAAGGGCAAGGGGGGAGGCAGCCGGCCGCGGAGACAGCCGGCGGCGCCGGCGCAACCCCAGCGGCCGCCGCCGAGGCGCCGCAACCGCCGCGCCGCCGCGAGGGCGAGGGCCGTCGCAATGGCGGCGAGACGGGCAACAGGCCCGGGAACAACACCGCACCGCCGGTGGCGGGCGCCGCAACGCCGCCGGGCGCCGCTCCTTGAGCGCCGCATCCTCATCGCGTGAGGGCTTTCTCGCATGAGTGTTTCCTCATTTGAGTGCTTCCTCGCGATGAGGGCTCCTGCATGAGCGTTTCCTCACCTTTCATCCGCCGTCCGATCGCGACCTCGCTGCTCGGCATCGCGGTCACCCTCGGCGGCTTGCTCGGCTATTTCTGGCTGCCGGTCTCTTCGCTCCCGCAAGTCGATTTCCCCACCATCCAGGTGACCACCCAATTGCCGGGCGCGAGCCCGGATATCATGGCCGCGCTGGTCACCGCCCCGCTCGAGCGGCAGTTCGGGCAAATACCCTCGCTCTCGAGCATGACCTCGTCGAGCTCGTTCGGGGTGAGCCAGATCACGCTGCAGTTCGACCTGAGCCGCGACATCGATTCTGCCGCACAGGATGTGCAGGCCGGCATCAACGCGGCCGGATCGACCCTGCCGAAGGCCCTGCCCTATCCGCCGGTCTACTCGAAGGTCAATCCGGCGGACGCGCCGATCATCACGCTCGCGCTCACCTCCAACACAATCTCGCTCAGGCAGCTGAGCGATCTCGCCGACAGCCTGCTCGCCCAGCGGCTGAGCGAGCTGAGCGGCGTCGGGCGGGTCACCGTGGAAGGCGGATTGCGACCGGCGATTCGCATCCAGGCCGACCTGGCCCGGTTGGCGAGCTACGGGATCTCAATGGAGGATCTGCGCAACGTCATCCTTGGCGCCAATGTGGCGGGTGCCAAGGGCTCCCTCGACGGCATGCATCAGTCCTACACGATCGCCGCCAACGACCAGATCTCAGCCGCCGACGCCTATCGGAACGTGGTGGTGACCTATCGCAACCAGGCGCCGGTGTTCCTCAAGGATGTCGCCCAGGTGGTCGACGGACTGGAGAACAACAAGGTCGGCGGCTGGTACCAGGCCGCGCCCGCGGTCATCGTCGATATCCAGCGCCAGCCCGGCGCCAACGTCATCGCCACCGTTCAGAGAATCCAGAACGAGCTGCCCCGGCTGCAGCGAGCGGTTCCGGCCGGCGCCAAGCTGACGGTGGTGCACGACAGCACCACGACTATCCGGGCGTCGATCCATGACGTGCAGTTCACGCTGATCCTCAGCGTCGGCCTGGTGATCGCTGTGGTGCTGATCTTCCTGCGCACGGTGCGGGCGACCATCATTGCCGGAGTGGCTCTGCCGCTGTCGCTGATCGCGACCTTCGGGGTGATGTGGTTCTGCGGCTTCAGCCTGGACAACCTGTCGCTGATGGCGCTGACCATCGGCACCGGCTTCGTGGTCGACGATGCCATTGTGATGATCGAAAACATCGTCCGCCACATGGAGGAGGGCGAGGAGCCGTTCGAAGCCGCGCTCGAAGGGGCGCGCGAGATCGGTTTCACCGTGATCTCGCTGACGCTCTCGTTGATCGCGGTCTTCATCCCGCTCCTGTTCATGACCGGCATCGTCGGCCGCATGTTCCGCGAATTCGCCCTGACGCTCAGCATCGCGGTCGTGACTTCGGCGGTTGTGTCGCTGACCTTGACCCCAATGATGTGCAGCCGCCTGCTGCGGCACCAGTTCGAGGGGGGCGGCAACGCGGTAACGAGGCGGTTCCACCGCCTGATCGATGCATCCGTCAACGGCTACCGGCGCAGCCTTGAATGGGTCCTGGAGCATCAGATGCTGACGCTCGCCGTCACCCTGGCGACGCTCGGTGCCACCATCGCGCTCTATGTCGCGATCCCCAAGGGCTTCCTGCCGTTGCAGGACACCGGCCTCATCTATGGTGTGATGGAAGGCGGCCAGGACGTCTCCTTCGTCGAGATGCAGCGCCTGCGCACCGAGATCGAGACCGCGATCCGCAAGGACCCGGACGTGACCGGCGTCGTTTCGGTGGTCGGAGTGACCCCGCTCAATGCCACGCCGAATGCGGCGCGGCTCGCTATCACGCTCAAGCCGCGCGACGAGCGCAGCGAGACGGTCGGTCCCATCATCGAGCGGTTGAAGCGGGCGGTCGCCAGCGTGCCCGGCACAGTGGTTTACTTCCAGCCGGTCCAGGACATCCAGATTTCCACCCGCACCAGCCGCGCACAGTTCCAGTACACACTGACCGGGACCGATGCGAACGAGGTCAGCAGCTGGGCGGAACGCCTGGCTGACAGCTTGCGATCCTCGCCGGTGCTGGTCGACGTCGCTTCCGAGGCGCAAGACAATGGCCTGCGCATGATGGTGGACGTCGACCGGGCAACGGCCAGCCGCCTGGGCGTCTCGATGCAGACCGTCGTCGACAGTTTGGATGACGCATTCGGGCAGCGGCAGATTTCCACCATTTACGCCCAGGCCAACCAGTATCGCGTGATCCTGGAGGCAGCGCCGCAATATCAGAGCGATCCCAATTCGCTTGGCAAGCTGTATTTGCCCGCGGCGGGCGTGCAGGCGGCCGCGCAGCAAACCTCGCTCACGGCGGGCGCCTCGCCGACGCAGCTGCTCACGACCGAAGGCGCCGCCCAGGTGCCACTCAGCGCTATTGCGCAGCTCAAATACACCACTGCGCCCCTTGTGATCTCGCATGAGGAGCAGTTCCCGGCCGTCACCATCAGCTTCAATCTCGCGCCGAAGGCGGCGCTCAGCGATGCGGTCGCGGTGATCTCCGCCGCCCAGCAGCAGATCGGCGTCCCGACATCGGTCATCGGCAGCTATTCGGGCGACGCCGCCGAATTCTCCAAGTCGCTCGCCGGCGAGCCCTGGCTTATTCTGGCGGCGGCGGTGACGATCTACATCGTGCTCGGGGTGCTGTACGAGAGCTTCATCCATCCCCTGACCATCTTGTCGACGCTGCCTTCGGCCGGCGTCGGCGCGCTGCTCGCCCTGATGCTGTTCAATCTCGACCTTTCAGTCGTGGCGCTCATCGGCATCGTGCTGTTGATGGGCATCGTCAAGAAGAACGCGATCATGATGATCGACTTCGCGCTCGAGGCCGAGCGCGTCGATGGCCTTTCGCCGCGCGACTCGATCCTGCAGGCGTCGCTGCTGCGCTTCCGCCCCATCATGATGACCACGCTCGCGGCGCTGTTCGGCGCGCTGCCGCTGGCGCTCGAAAGCGGGACCGGGGCCGAGCTGCGCAATCCTTTGGGCATCACCATCGTGGGTGGGCTGATCCTCAGCCAGATGCTGACCCTCTACACGACCCCGGTCATCTATCTGCAGATGGAATGGCTGCGCGCGAAGCTGACCGGCCAGGGGCCGGGGCTGTCGCAACCCGAGCTGCATCTGCCGATCGCGCCGGAGCCGTCGCAACGAGCCGCCGCCGAGTAGTGCACATGATCCGGAGAAGTGGACATCGGTTTCCCGCCTGCGCGAAGCCTTGGCACGGCTTTACCAGCTTGCTTTATGCTTCGGCGGGCGAAGGCAGGTCCGACACGTCCCGTCCCTGCGAAAGCGGGGAACATGCGCCAACGCAAGATGCACTCAGATGAACTTCTCCGAACCCTTCATCCGGCGGCCGATTGGCACCACGCTCATCGCCATTGGCTTGTTTCTGGTGGGTGCGGTCGCCTACCAATTCCTGCCGGTCGCCAGCATGCCGACGGTGGACTTTCCCACCATCAGCGTCACCGCCAACCGGCCCGGCGCCGATCCGGAGACGATGGCGGCCACCGTCGCCGCGCCGCTCGAGCGCCGCTTGGGGGAGATTCCCGGCGTCACCGAGCTCACCTCTCGCAGCTCGCTGGGCTTGACGCGAATTTCCATCCAGTTCGATCTCACCCGCGATATCGACGGCGCCGCGCGTGACGTGCAGGGCGCGATCAACGCAGCGATCGCCGATCTGCCGGGCGACCTGCAATCGACGCCCTCCTTTCGCAAATCGAATCCGGCCGCCATCCCTATCCTGATCCTGGCATTGACGTCGAAGACCGTCGCGCCGAGCGCTATCTATGACGCCGCCGATAGCGTGGTGGCGCAGCGCCTGTCGCAGGTGAAGGGCATCGCCGAGGTCAGCGTCAACGGCGCCGAGCAACCTTCGATCCGGGTCAAGGTCAATCCGGTCGCGCTCGCCTCCATGGGGCTCGGCATGGAGGATGTGCGCACCGCGATCGCCAACTCGAACGCGGCCGGCCCGCTCGGGGTTTTCGACGGCCCTGGCCGCGCCACCACGATCGGAATCAACGATCAGCTGCGCGAAGCCTCGCAATACAATCCGGTGGTCGTGCGCAGCGCTGACGGCACCGTGGTCCGCCTGTCCGCCGTCGCTTCCGTCGAGCCGGGCGTGCGCAACACCTTGTCTGCCGGCTGGTACAACAAGCAGCCGTCCGTCCTCCTCGTCCTCACCAAGGACAACAATTCCAACGTCATCGAGACGGTCGACCGCGTTTACCAGGAGCTGCCCGACATCCAGCGCTATATTCCGGCCGGAATCGACATCTCGGTCCTGTCGGACCGCACCAACACCATCCGGGCGAGCATCCACGACATGCAGCTCACGCTCGGCGCCACCGTGATGCTGGTCATGATGGTGGTGTTCGTGTTCCTGCGACGCATCGCGGCGACCGTCGCGGCCGGCGTTACCGTACCGCTGGCGCTGGCCGGCACCTGCGCGGCAATGTGGGCTGCCGGATTCTCGATCGACAATCTCTCGCTCATGGCGCTCCTGGTGTCGGTCGGCTTCGTGGTCGACGATGCGATCGTCATGATTGAGAACTGCTTTCGCAACCTGGAAAAAGGCATGTCGCCGATGCAGGCCGCCTTCGAGGGCGCGCGGCAGATCGGCTTCACGGTCGTGTCCATCAGCATCTCGCTGATCGCCGCCTTCATCCCGCTCTTGTTCATGGGCGGCGTGGTCGGGCGCGTGTTCCGGGAATTCTCCGTCACACTTGCGTTCGCGATCCTGATTTCCACCATGGTGTCGCTGTCGGTCACCCCGATGATCTGCGCGCATTTCGTGCGCAAGCCGCCTGGCGCGGATGCGACGCTGTTCGACCGCGTGGTCGAGCGGATCCTCTCCGTGATGGTCGGCTTCTATTCGCGCACGCTGCGCGCGGTGCTGCACCATCGCGTGCTCATGCTCTTTGTCATGACGCTGACGCTGGCGCTCACCGCCGCGCTCTACAACAGGACCCCGAAGGGCTATTTCCCGCGTGACGATACCGGCCTGATAATGGGCGGCACGATCGCCTCGCCCGACATCTCGTTCCAAGCCATGTCGATCCTGCAGCAGAAGGCCGCCGATGTGGTGCTGTCCGATCCGGCGGTGTCCGGCGTCGGCTCATCGATCGGCAGCTCGAACTACAACTCCTCGGTCAATCGCGGATCGCTGTTCATCAGCCTGAAGCCGCTGGCAGAGCGCGGTGTCAGCGCCGAGCAGGTCATCAATCGCTTGCGCCCCAAGGTCGGCAACATTCCCGGATTGAGCGTCTACATGTTCGCGCTCCAGGACGTGCGCAGCGGGGCGCGGCAAGCCGACTCCACCTACCAGTTCACGATCTGGGATCCGGATTACCAGGAGCTCGTCCATTGGGCGCCGATCGTCTACGAGAAGCTCCGGCGGGTCGACGGCATCACCGATGTGAGCACCGATCGACAACCCGGAGGGCTGCAGGCCAACGTCGTCATCGACCGTACTGCGGCAGCGCGGCTCGGGGTGCACATCCAGGACATCGACAATGCGCTCGATGACGCATTCGGGCAGCGGCAAATTTCAACCCTCTTCACCCAGCGCAATGAATATCGGGTGATCCTCGAGATCGATCCGCAATATCAGCGCGATCCGCTGGACATCAGTCAGATCTACGTCACGAGCTCCGGCGGCAGCGCGGCCGGGACCCAGGTGCCGCTCTCGGCCGTGACCCACGTGGTGCGCGGGCTGCAGCCGCTGGTGATCAATCATCAGGGGCAGTTCCCGGCGGCGACGATCAGCTTCAATCTCGTCGAAGGCAACACGCTGGAGCAGGCGACCGCCGACGTCGATCGCGCGGTGGCCGAGCTGCACATGCCGGACACCGTGCACGCCGATTTCGCCGGCGACGCCGCCGCCTATCGCAGCACTGCCATGGCGCAGCTGCTGCTCATCGGCGCAGCGCTGATCGCGGTCTACATCGTGCTCGGCGTATTGTACGAGAGCTTGGCCCACCCGCTGACCATCATCTCGACCCTGCCGTCGGCCGGGCTCGGCGCGCTCTTGGCGCTGCAACTGTTCCAGACCGAGCTGTCGCTGATCGCCTTCATCGGCATCATTCTGTTGATCGGCATCGTCAAGAAGAACGGCATCATGATGGTCGACTTCGCCCTCGCCGGCGAGCGCGAGCGCGGCCTCTCCTCCGAGCAGGCGATCTTCGAGGCCTGTTTGGCGCGGTTTCGGCCTATCATGATGACCACCATGGCGGCACTGCTCGGCGCCCTGCCATTGGTGATCGCGACCGGCCCGGGGTCGGAACTGCGCCGGCCACTCGGCATCACCATCGTGGGCGGCCTGTTGGTGTCGCAGATGCTTACGCTCTATACGACGCCGGTGATCTATCTCTGGCTCGACCGCCTGCATCGTCGGCTGGGCGGCAGGCGCGAGCGGCGCGAGCGCGGTTATCTGCTGCGCGCAGCCATGCGGGCGCTCGGAAGCGGAGCCTGAATACCGCCGCCAATTGCGGCAGCGGGCCTTCTCCTGCCAAATTTGCAGCGCATTGCGGTCAAATATCCGCGCCATCGGGATTCAAGCATCGGGCTTCCTGTCAGGGAGGGCTCGATGTCTAAGCGCTTCACAAGATGTGCCCCCAAAGCGCGTCTGCTCGCAATAACAGCGGCGACCGCCATGCTTGCGTCCGCTCTATTGGCAACCGGCCTGGCCGCGCAGGCGGGCGACGACTGCCTCGCTGCGCCCGACCATACGCCGGGTGCGGGCGGCCACTGGTACTATCATCTCGATCGCGGCCGCGACCGCAAATGCTGGTATCTGGTCGAGCCGCAAGCGCGCGCCCCCGCCGCCGAACCTGCGCAACCAATCCAGCAACCGCCGGTGAGCCCGGCACCGTCCGCGGCTCCCGCCGCCACACCGCCGGCCTTCGAGAGCTTCTTCTCGACCCTTTCGACGGGCTTCTCCGGCCAGCAGGGCACGCCGCCCCCACAGCCGCCGGCATCCAGCACCTACAGCACACAGTCCTTGCAGCCTGATGATGCCAATGGGCCGGCAGCGCCGGCACCCGCACGCACGACGCGGCGCACAGACGGAGACACCAGCCCGCCCGCAAAGCTGCATCACCCTGCACATCCCAATCCGGTGCAGGTCGCCGACCGCCCGGCAGCGCCGAGCGGCCAGTCGGACCGCGATGCCTTGTTCCAGGAATTTCTGCGCTGGCGAGCGCGCCAGTGAGGGCGGCTACCGATGCTGGACGATGATCTCGTCGAACAGCTTCGCCCACTTATCGCTTTCGTCCAACATCTGCGCCGGATCGATCACCCGGACCGGCATCTCTAGCGGCTTGACCTTCATGTTGGTGGGCGTGAAGTCGCGCGCCAGCAGCAGCCTCTGCGCATCGGACAGCATGAAATCGAGGAACAGGATCGCAGCATTAGGATGCGGCGCATGCCGCATCACCCCGGTGCCCAGGAAACGAGAGATGCCCGGAGGGATCATGTGGCCCTCGATTGGGGCCCCGCTCCTTTTCAGCTGATCGATCCTGTATTGGTAGGAGGTCAGCGAGAAGGGAACCTCGCCCGATATGACCATGTTGGCGAGCAGCGTGTGGCCCTTGCGTGCCGAGAGCCCGTTGGTGCGGACGAGGTCGCGGAAGAATTTCAGCCCCTTCTCTTCGCCCATCGCCGAGACCACGGCCCCGAACCAGACCGAGTCCTCCCCGTCGATCCCGAGCTTGCCCTTCCACTTCGGATCGAGCAGGTCGGCGTAGCTCTGTGGCAGGTCGGCGGGCTTGATCAGATCGGTATTGTAGGCGCTGACGATGAAGTTAAGCCGGTCGCCGACCCATTCGCCGTGCGGCAAAAGGGCCGCCGGATTGAGCTCCGCAAGGTAAGGCGACTTGATCGCCTGCAACAGCTTCTCGCGATGCAGGGTCTCCATCTCGGCGGCGCTGGTTTCGATTGCGTCGACATCGAAGCGCCCGTTGCGGGCTTCCGCCACCGCGCGCTGCAGGATGTCCTCCGAGCTCGAGCGCCACAGCTGCAGCTTGATGCCGTACTTCTTCTCGAAGGCGCCGCCGAACACCTTCATATCCTCGAGCGTAAGCGAGGTGTAGAGCGTCAGCGTACCTTCCCGCTTGGCGCCGGCGATGAGGCGCGCCGTGCGGTCGGGCCCGGAATAGGCGGCAAGCTCGTCGAGCGAGCTTGACTGCGCTCTCGTCGGGGTAACGCCAAGATGAAGCGCGACTGCGACCAGCGCCGCGCAGCCGGCGACGGATAGACGGCCGAGCCAATCGATGGCCGCCCGTCCGAGGGCCGCTCGTCCATGCGAAAGCCGGGAACCGGGGCTTTGAAAGCGCGCCGCATGCCCGCTTGCGCGGGAATGACCGGGGTACCCTGGTCCTCCCGCGCGGGGGCCCATACCTTAAGCCGACTTCGCCAGCGGCGGCAGGTCGGCGAGCTCTTGCGCGTAGGCTTGGTCCATGCGCGGCGTCATGCCGTGCTTGGCAAGCTCGTCGGCGAACATCTTGCGCACGAACGGCGCCTCGTCTGCGTAATCGATCTGGTCACCACCGATGCGCCGGCTGATCCAGGCCTTGGGCACGCCTTGGGCATTGCGGATCGACACCACTTCGTGCTTGAGGGCGAGGTAGCGGGCCGGCTGCGTGCCCGAATTGAAATGCTGGTGGAACCACATATTGGGCGGAACGATCAGCGTGCCGACCTCCCAGTCGTAACGCTTCGGCTCCTCACCCTCGGGCCACATCAGCGAATAGCCTTCGCCCGACAGAATGATCACGTAGGCGCCGGGACCGTGCGCATGGCCCTTCTTGTAGGTGCCGGTCGGGAACTGTGAGATGTGGCTATTCATCGAGCCGCGCGCCATGCTGAAGCGAATATGGCCGCCGCCCGCGCCGCGCTCCTTGGCGCTGATGAGCGGCAGATTGATCGCATCGGCGACGAAATTGGTGCGGAGCAGGAGGCCGTCCTGCTCGCCCTTGGCGCTGAAATAGTCGGGCTCGCCGTTGAAACGGCTCTTGAAGTCGTGGTCGCAACCGAAAACGTAATCGATGTCCTCGTAAAGATTGATCACCGGCGGCGCATTGGTGACCGCCACATACCGCGCCGGCTCCTTTCCGGAGCCGTTGAAATGCTGATGCCAAGCGTTGAGCGGAATGGCGAACAGCGACCCCGCCTTCCACTCGAAGGTGATGCGCTTGCCCTCGTTGTTCCACACGGTGGTCGAGCCGCGGCCGTCGAGAACGAGGATCATCTCCTCGTAGAGCTGCCGATGCGGCTCGAGCTTCTTGCCGGGCGGAATCTCCATCACGTAGCTGTCGTTGGAGATGCGCGAAGCGTCGTGGTTGACGAAGACCGCATTGCCGCCGCGCCGCGCCCATGGCTTGAGCTCAACGGTGCGCAAATTGCGCACGTAGAGCGCCGGGATGATCTCAAGCCCCTCGTTCTTGATCCAGCGGGTGTACGGAGTTTCTTTTTCCGAGGCGAATTTCTTCGCCATCTCTTCCGAGACGAGGGCATTCTTGGCCATGCAGTTCTCCTTGCGGTCTTAAGACTTCAGTTGCTCGTGACTTTACTGCTAGTGATTTACTGCTAGTGATTTGGTCTGGCTGCCTTGCGGCTCGCTGCTTTCGGCTGCCCGATAGCAGCAAGCCCTAAAGGCTCTGTTTACGTCGCTTTGCATCGCGTCATTTACGTCGCGTCGCTTCAATTCTGGTTTCGCTTCATTTTCCTCGCAGACGGTCGCCATATCATCTTTCCGCCAGGGTGTCTCTAGTGCCGCCTCGGCGGTTCGGGGTTTGTAGTCCCAGCCGATGCGGTTCCGGCAGTGGCCGCACCCGCAGAAGCCGTGTCGGCTTGCGTGCCTAAGACCGGGGCACCGGCGGGCGGCTGCGGCAATGCCGCCTTCGTGGCCGCCCTCGGCACAGTCTCTTCCGACTTGGAGATTTCCGGCGGGGACGAGGTTGTCGATGCAGGCGCTGCCTTGACCGAAATCGCACCCGTGGCGGCCGGGATGGCGACGCATTTCTCCGTCTTCAGCCGCAAGTAGATCGAGTCCCCGACCGGCGTGCGCAGCGATGGATGCGCCCGCGCCAGCAGCACGACATCGCCCACCTTGACCTGGAAATCCAGGTGCTCCCCAAGGAAGTCCTTGGCAACCACAACGGCCTTGCACAAATTGTCGCCACTGGCCGCCTGCAGGGGCGCTTCCGAGAGCTCCACGTCCTCCGGCCGTACCGAGACCGTCACCGCATCGCCCTTGGCAACTCCCTGGCTCGCCTGCACGCGCAGCGGACCCATGCCGCAGCCGACCAGGCAACGGCCGCTGCCCTCATCAACGCTGCTCACCGTGGCGCCGATGAAGTTGGTGGTCCCGACGAAGTCGGCAACGAACTGGTTCGCGGGCTGCTCGTAGATCTGTCGCGGCGTGCCGATCTGCACCACCCGGCCGTCGTTCATCACTGCGATCTCGTGCGACAACGCCAGCGCTTCGCTCTGATCGTGGGTGACGTAGACGGTGGTAAGGCCCAGCTCCCGCTGCAGGCGCTTGAGCTCCGAGCGCATCCGGTCGCGCAGCTTGGCGTCGAGATTGGACAGCGGCTCGTCGAGCAGCAACAGCTGCGGCTCCATCACCAGGGCGCGCGCAAGCGCGAGCCGCTGCTGCTGGCCGCCAGAGAGCTTGGTGGCCTCACGGTCTACCAATTGATCGAGCTGCACCGCCTCGAGCACCCGCATGACCCGCGCCTTGATGTCCTTCTTGGGCAATTTGCGCACCTGCAGCGGGAACGCGGCGTTCTGGAATACGTTCATGTGCGGCCAGATCGCATAGGACTGGAACACCATGCCGAAATTGCGCTTGTTCGGCACGACGAAGATCTGCTTGGCCGAGGAGTACATGATCTTGCCGGCGACCTCGATTTCCCCGGCACTCGGCCGCTCCAGCCCGGCGATAGAGCGCAGCGTCGTGGTCTTGCCGCAGCCTGAAGGCCCCAGCAGCGTGAACAGCTTGCCATTGGGCACGTCGAAGCTGACGTCTTGGGCCGCCCTGACCACGGTCCCGCGTTCGCCCGGATATTCGGTAAACAGAGATCGCACACTCAGCACGTTTCATCCCCGTTGCAGAATTTGTTTGAGCACCGTTCGTGCCCTCGCCAATTCCTCGGCTCACGCCTCAGTTATTCCGAATCGCCTCCCCAACAACTGGGCGGCCATGACCAGGCAGAACAGCAAAAGGATCAGCATGACGCCGAGCGCGGACAGCTCGGCGAGCTGCCCATTCTGCCACAGCTCCCAGATCATGACCGATACCACCTCGGTGCCCGGGCTGTAGAGCAGGATCGAGCTCGACAGCTCACGGATCGATACGATCAGCACATAAATCCAGCCTGCGAGCAATCCCGGCTTGAGCAGGGGCAGGACGACGCGGCGAAATGTCATGCCCCAGCTGGCGCCGCTCATGGCCGCGGATTCCTCGAGTTCCTTGTGAATCTGGAGCATCGAGGTCGAATTGTAGCGCATCCCGTAGGGCATGAACCGCGTCACATACGCGATCAGCATGATCCAGATCGTGCCGTAGATGCCGATGTCGATATACAGGTAGCAGATCATGATCGACAGGCCGAGCACGAGGCCGGGAAATACCAGCGGCAGCGAGGTGAGATTGTCGAGGACGGTCCGTCCGGGCAGCCGCGAGCGCACCACGATCCAGGAGACGACCGCGGTCATCAGCATGATGAGGGTCGCGCTCGCAAAGGCCAGGAACAGGCTGTTGCGCACGACGCCGAGGAACCCCGGATAGTCGAGCACGGAATAATACGAGGCGAACGAGGCGCGCTGCAGGGCGGCCCACGACGGCACGCTGGGGAAGCGCTGCAGCGAGGACCAGATCAGGACCAGGAACGGGAGCAGCACGATGACGGTGAAATAGAGAATAAACAGGGCCGCTGCCAGGTATCGCCATCCGCCGATGTCGATGGCGCGCGGGCGGAAGCCCTTGCCGGTGACGGTCGCAAAACGTCCCCCCTGCTGGGCGAGCCGCGACTGCAGATAGATGCCGATCGAGGTCAACAACAACAAGGTCACCGCATAGGCGGAAGCAAGGCCGACTTGGCTCGGATATTGGTGGATCGCGAGATAGATCGAGGACGTATAGACCTGAATGCCGACCGGCAGACCGAGCAGCGCCGGCACCTCGAACGATTCCACCGCGCGCACGAGGAGGATTAGCAGCGCGCTGGCCGCAGCCGGCCACGCCAGCCGCAGCGTGACGCGCCGCGCGACCTGCATAACTGACGCCCCGCTCATCAGCGCGGATTCTTCCAGCGACGGGTCCATGGAGCGGAAGGCTGCCGTCATCAATAGGAAAGCCATGGGCGAGTAATGCAGCCCGTCGACCCAGATCATCCCCGCCATGGTGTAGACGTTGACGAACACCGTGTCGGTGGCAAACACCCCTTGCAACACCTTGTTGATGATGCCGGTTCTCGGGCTCGCCAATATGTGCCAGGAGACCGCGAACAGGATGCTCGGAATGACCAGCGGAATGATCGAGAGCCCGAAGAACAGCTTCTTGAAAGGCGTGTTGGTGCGTTCGTTGGTCCAGGCGAGCGCAGTGCCGAGCGTGAGCGAGAGGGCGGCGGCCCCGATCGCGAATTCGACCGAGTTGAGAAACAGCCGAAACGTCTCGGTGCTCAGATAGGCGGTACGGAAATTGTCGAGCGTGAAATGCGCCGGCGCAGCTGCGCTTTGCGGGGTGAGGAAGCTCTGCCAAACAAGAAAAGCGAGGGGCACGAGCGCAAGCCACACCACCACGGCGACCGGGGTGCCGACCAGCAGCCACTGAGCATCAATCCGCCAAGGCGGGCGCTGCGTCCCGGCTTTGCGCGCCGACGGTTTGGTGCCGGACCGGCGGCTCAGATCCGTAAGATCACCGACCGTGTCCGTCATCTCGCCAACTGGCCGGCGTACGCGGCCGCCTCATAATTAGCGCCGCTCAACCATTCCGCCGGCTGCCCGCCTCGGGCCGATGATCGTGCTGGTGATGATCCAGACCATGTTCATGGCCGTGGTGCTCATGAGCGTGGCCGTGGGCGTGATCGTGGTGGTGATGGTGCCCGTGACCATGGGAATGGCCATGACCGTGCTCGTGCGCATCATCGTGGTGGTGGATGCGCTGCGGCTTGGGAGCGGTCGGATTCTCGCTGAACACCAGGGATTTGATCGTCACCGGAACCGTATAGGACGGCATACGGATACGGCCGAGATCAATGTAGTCGAAATCGCGCAGCATTACGCCATCGATCGCCAGTATCTCACTTTCCACCAGCAACTCTTCACGCAGGATCGCTCCCAGGGTCTGAGCGATGTCCCCGTCGAGCATGATAAAGATGGGCTTGCGGCGCGCTATGGTGTTGGCGAGGCCGTGGCGGATGCCGTCCGCAAAGGCGGCGATACGCTCGTAGGAAGGGGCCCCGAGCCAGCGCAGCGCCAGCGCCACCTCGCCTTCGCCCTCGATCAAGTCAAAGGCGGTGAAGTGCGCCTGGATCGCTTTGGCGAGTTTGGCCGAATCGATCACATCCTCGCACACGAAGCTCGGCTGCAGGACCTGCAGATTACGGCGCGGCAGCAATTCGCCCGGCTTGGTGATGTAGCTCGTATTGCCGCTGAGCTGTACGCTGTATTCCGAGGCGCCGAGCGCAGTCGCGCGGATGCATTCCCCCGCCGGCAAGAGCGGCCAAGGCAGCGCCCCGGCATCGAGCCGCGCGCGGATCGCCTGCCCGAGCCGGCGCCCCATATCGCCAAAGTCGCGCGTTTCGCGCCCATATACATATTCGCCGACGCCGCCCGAGAACATGATGCCGTCCACCTTGCCGAAATCCAGGATCGGATCGGTGAGGTAGAGGTGCTCGACCGAATGCGACATCGGCCGCTCGGTGAGCGCCTTCACCAGCGTCTCGGCCATGCCGGCCGCAACCTTGTCGAGATCGTGCGGCCCGACCGTGTCGCCTTTGCTCCAGGAAAATCCGGCTTGGCGGGCATGGAATTTCCCGGCCGGATCGAGGCGGGTGATCTTGCGGTTCTCATCGACTACTTGCAGGCGGCCGCCGATGTGGACCGCGGCCGTGGCGGTCACCTGCCCCTTCTCCACCAGAGCGAGCTTGGTGGTGCCGCCCCCGATATCGATGTTGAGAATGCGCTTGTCCTCATCGTGCGAGACGCGCGATGCGCCCGAGCCGAAGGCTGCGAGCAGCGACTCCATGTGATGCCCGGCGGTGGCGCAAACGAACTCGCCGCCCTGCTCCGAGAGGATGCCGGCGATGCCTTGCGCATTCTCGCGCCGCAGCGCCTCGCCGGTGAGGATCACGGCACCGGTATCGATGTCGTCGGGATGCAAGCCGGCGCCCGCATAGGCTTCATCGATGATCCGCCCGAGCGCCGCATCGTCGATGCGTTCTTCGCTCTGATAGGGCGTCAGCGCTACCGGCGACTGGTAGAGTGTCTCGCGCGAGACCACGTAGTAGCGGCTGGTCAGGTCCTCGCCATAACGGCGCAGCTTGATGCGCGAGAAGATGACCTGCGTGCCGGAGGACCCGATATCGATACCGACGCTCACCAGCGTCACATGATCCTGCATCCAGATCGGGTTCTGCTCGATCGGCCCGTCATCATCGTCGAACTCGAAATGATCGTGATCGTGATCGGCCTCACCGTCATGCTCGTGGGTGAACTGCGCGCCGAGCAGGTGGTCGGAGAGCGAGTGGCCGGTCGGCTTCTGTTGGGCCTTGTCATCGATGTCTTCGGCATCCGCCATTCAACTCTCCTGGAACCCGTGCGCGCTGGACTACCGCCATTCGGCAGGCCGAACGTCGCCGAAGGCCATGGCCGCGCCGCGCACGGAGCGAGCAGAAGGGCGGGTATGCTGCGGACGTAGAGCACGGCACTGCGAAACGCAAGGCCGACGGAGGAATGAGTTCCCACCGCCTTCGCGGCTCCTGACCGAAGCGAGGCCTCCGGTTTGACATCAAGGCATCAATTCTGATACATCATGATGCATGCGCACGACCATCACCATCGATGATGATGTCGCCGCCAGTCTCGAGCGGCTGCGGCGGACCCGCGAGACAAGCTTCAAGGACCTCGTCAACGAGGCGCTCCGGCGTGGCATCAAAGACATGACCGCGCGCCCCAAGCCGCGCGAGCCGTTTCGCACCCGCGCGGTCGATCTCGGGCAACCGCTCATCCCGGTGGACAATATCGGGGAAGCGTTGGCCCTCGCCGAGGGCGAGGCATTCAAGTGATCCTGGTCGATGCCAAGATTCTGGTTTACGCCCACGTAAGCAGTTTCGATCAACACCGCGCATCGCACGATTGGCTCGATCGGCAACTCAACGGAACAAGCAATGTCGGCCTGCCATGGCCGAGCCTGCTCACTTTCCTGCGTCTGGTGACCAACCCGCGTGTTGTCCCGCGCGCCGAACCGATTGCCGACGCATGGCGACAAGTGCGCGATTGGCTCACCTGCGAGAACGCCTGGATTCCCCTGCCTACCGAGCGCCACGCGGACGTCGTCGGCAACTTGCTGGCGCAGCCCGGGCTGCGTGGCAATCTCGTAATGGACGCGCATGTGGCGGCGCTGGCGATCGAGCATGGCTTGACCCTGTGCTCGGCCGATGGGGACTTCGCCCGGTTCCCGGGGCTGAATTGGATCAACCCCCTCGCTCCGCCCGCTGCCTGACAGCGCCAGCCACAAGCTGTGTTCATTGACACGCCCGTGACGCGCGATAGGGTCACGCCGCCTCAAAACGACGGGAAAACGATCGTGAACGATAGCACCAGGGATGCTTCTAAGGTCGGCTCCACGGACATGGCGGCGGAAGCCTATCTCAGCCGCCTTGCCGAGCGCGGCATCGAGTATGTCTTCGCCAATGCGGGGACCGATTTCGCGCCGATCGTTGAAGCCTTGAGCCGGCCTTCCGGCAAAAAATATCCGCGTTTCATCACCGTGCCGCATGAAAACGTCGCCATGGCGATGGCGCACGGCTACTATCGCACCTGCGGCAAGCCCGCGGCCGTGATGGTGCATGTGACGGTCGGCACCGCCAATGCGATCAACGGCCTCATCAACGCGTCGCGCGACAATATCCCGGTTTTGCTCGCGGCGGGCCGCACGCCGATCACCGAGATCGGCCACATCAGCTCGCGCAACCGCTCGATCCATTGGGGCCAGGAGGCTTTCGACCAGGCCGGCATGGTGCGCGAATACGTGAAGTGGGACTACGAGCTGCGCAGCGGGCAGCCGGTCGGGGCCGTGGTCGATCGGGCGCTCGACATCGCCATGATGGAGCCGCGCGGACCCGTATATCTCACGCTGCCGCGCGAGGTCCTGACCGACCGCGCGGTCGCGCCGCGCCGCGACACCGTGCGCCCGCTCGGGGCGTTGGCGCCGGAGCCCGCCTGGGCCGCGGTCGAAGAGGCGGCTGCCCTCATCGCCAAAGCCGAGTTCCCGCTCATCATTACTTCCAGCATCGGCCGCGATCCCGCCGCCATCGGCGAGCTTGCGGCCTTGGCGGAAGCCTTCGTGCTGCCGGTAGTGCAAAGCGAGGCGCGCGATTTCAATCTGCCCACCAGCCATCCGATGCACGTGGGCTTCGAGCCTGCAGCCCTCCTCGCCAAAGCCGACGTCGTGGTGGTGCTTGAGGCCGCGGTGCCGTGGATCCCGGGCGCGCACGGCCCGCGGCAGAACGCCAAGATCATCCACATCGCCGCCGACCCATTGGCGAGCCGTTTCCCGTTCCGCGAGGTCGAGGCCGACCTCCTGGTCACTGGCGACCCGCGCGCGGCCCTTGCCATGCTGCGCGAATGCCTCGCCGCCGCGCTCAAGAATTCGAAGAACAGCAGCGCGGAGGCGCGGCGCCCGGTGATCGCCAAGGCGCGCGAAGACATGGCGGCGCGGCGCAAGAAGCTGATCGAGACCGTGAAGGACCAGACGCCGGTGCATCCGGCCTGGCTCGCGCATTGCCTCAACCAGACGAAATCCGAGAATGCCATCGTGGTGAGCGAGCTGGGCGTGCCGATCTCCGGGCTCGACCTCAGCCAGCCCGGCTCCTTCATGGGCAGCCTGCTCTCGGGCGGGCTCGGTTTCGGCATGGGGGCGGGGCTCGGCGCCAAGCTCGCGGCGCCCGAGCGCGAGGTGATCGTCGCGGTCGGCGACGGCTCCTACATGTTCGGCAACCCGGTCCCCTATCACTATGTGGGCCGCGCCGAGAACCTGCCGACGCTCACCATCGTGGCCAACAATCACATGTGGGGCGCGGTGCGCTCGGCGACGCTTGATGTGTTCCCGGAAGGCGCCGCCTCAAAAGCCAATGTCATGCCGATCACACAGCTCAATCCGTCGCCCGATTTCGAGAAGGTGATCGAGACCTGCGGCGGGCGCGGCGAGCGGGTCGACAATCCGGGCGATCTGCCGGGCGCTCTCGAGCGCAGCTTCGCGGCATTGCGCTCCGGCACGCCCGCCATGCTCAACGTGCTCACCCAAGGGCGAAGGTAACGGATGCGCACGGTCTCTCCCGTGTCATTGCCGCACATAGCCCGTCGAAACACGGGACCGAGCGCCCTGACGTCCCGGCAATCTCCGCAAGGCACCCGCTTCCCATAATAACCAAGATGGCCAGAACAAAAGTCCGGCCATGACCGCCGCCCGAGTACGTCTTGCCATGCGCGCAGCTCTTCGCTGGCTCGGTCGCACCCCGGTGCAGACCTTCATCCTGTGCCCCGTTGCGGTCGTGGGATTTGAGCTCGCGCGGCAGGGCGGCCAGATCGCGATAGTCCCGTGGGGCCTGCCGCTCCTCATCTGGGGCTATGCGCAATACCGCCTGGTCGGCCGCTATCGCATTCGCCAAGGCGGTGGCGGCCCCGGCATGGCGGCACCCCCGAATCGCATCGTGGTGCAGGGCCCGTATCGCTACACGCGCAACCCGATGTATCTCGGGCATCTCTTCTTCATGCTCGGCTTGGCGCTGACCTTCTGGTCGTGGTTCGCCCTTCTCCTATTCGTCGCGCGCGCGGCGTGGTTCCAATATCGCGTGATGGGAGATGAGGAACGGCTTGCCGCAACTTTCGGAGTCGAATACGAGGCCTATCGGAAGCGCGTGAAGCGCTGGGTGCCGTGGTTGATTTGAGCCTTTCCGGGCCGGCCAAAGTTCGTGTTTGACGCCGGGTTGCAAATCAGTCTACTGACGAAATTGAAACTGACGTGTTGCGCCCGCCGCATCTGCGCGCCGGGCTTTTTTTGTTGCTGGCAGGCGAGGCAAGGGTTCTTGTGCCCAACTACCCCCGAAGTCGGATTCATCCGACTTCGGCCATGTGGTATAAATTCATGCGCCCCGCCGCCTCCGCTCAATCGGCTCGCGGAGGTCCACTCCAAGGCGACTTTCCTGTTTTGGACCTGCTTTAACAGGGAGCGAAACGCTCAATCTTGCCAATGACCCGCTCCGGTTGTGTCCGCTGACGCAATGTCAGCGCTTCGGCACATTTCGCATGTAGTCGTTGATGAAGTCGCGCATCTCCGGCGAAGCCACCATCATGGCACGTACTTTGTCGCTGGTGTCGGGAGCGGTCGAATACTCGGGCGCAAAGCCGATCGCCTCCGTGGCCTCGGCGGCAAAATCCTTGTCTTTGTTGAGATCCAAAATAGCGGATCGCAGCACCGCAACCGCAGCCGGCGGGGCGCCGGGCGGCAGCGCGATCAGACGCTGCAGTGTGGAATTCATTTCGTAGAGCACCCGGTAAGCCTCCCACATTCGGCCTGAGGGCAGCGTGCCTTTGATCTCTCGATAAAGCTGCGGATAGCTCGGGATGGACAGACCTTCGAGCTGCTTCTGCGACTCCGGCGGATCGGCGATCTCGTCGTAGAAGACCGGGATCACCTGTCCGGACTTCACCAGCGACGGCTCAACCACGGATCGGTAACTCGGCGGCGATTCCGAGAACATGGAGATTTCGCCGCGCTGCAGGGCGAGCCGAGCCGGCGGGCTGGAGCGATAACCGGTCACGTATTTGTATGGAACGCCGAGCATGTCGAGGCCCAGCCGTAACCGCAGATCTTTGGAAGTGTCGGCGCTCAAGCCTCCGGCGATCAGGCCCTGCGCCTTGATGATATCGGTGGGCACATGCATGCCGGGCGGCACGTCGGTGCGCACAAAGTGAATCGTGGTGCCGGGTTGATAGGCGACGAAGGCGTATTTGCGGAAATCGACCCGCCAGCGCTCGGGCTCGCTCACGTATAGCCAGGCCGAGCCGCTGAGATAGCCGATGACCGTGCCGTCCTTGGGGGCGATCTCACCCAGATATTGCGCGCCGATCAGGCCGCCGGCGCCATCCATGTTCTGCACGATGATGCCAGCCTCGCCCTCGATATGCCGGGCGAGGTACTTGGCGAACAGACGGCCTTCGATATCGGTCGGCCCACCGACCGCGAAGTTGATCAGCACCGTCAGCCGCTTGCCCTTGTAATAGGACTCGTCGGCCCGCGACGCCACGACGAGCGCGGCAAGCGCAAGGCACGAAATGGCTGCACGCGCAAATGCCACGGCGCATATCCCGGAAAACCGGAACCCGTTTTTCCGGACAGCACATGCCCAAGCAAGCATCGCCAGTCTCCGGCAACCTGAGGGATGGCGGAGTCAAGCCTACTCCGCCGGCGCTGAAGCCGCCATAGCGCCGAAAACACACAACACGCCATGGCCATTCAGTGCGCGGTGTATTACTGGAACACGTGAATCGCCAAGCGCGACAGCTTTGAGCATCACCCAGAAGACGGAGAAAGCATCTATGCCTGATCAGCTCGCCGAGGCGCGCCACGAATTGGCGATGGCCAACCGCATTCTCGCCAATGAGGGCGTGCTCGACGCCTTCGGGCACGTAAGCGTGCGCCATCCTACCAATCCGGACCGCTATCTCATCTCCCGGTACGGCGCCGCAGAGCTGATGGAGGCATCCGACATCCTCGAATTGACGCTCGATTCCAAACCGGTCGAGCCGACCAGCGCGCGCCTGTTCAGCGAGCTCGTCATCCACGGCTGCATCTACCAGGCGCGTCCGGATGTGCATTCTGTCTGCCACCACCATGCGGTTTCGGTGCTGCCTTACTGCATCACCGGGACCGAGCTCGTGCCGGTCATGCATCTCGGTGCCTCGCTCGGCGGCAAGGTGCCCTTCTGGGATAGCCGCGATGAGTTCGGTGACACGCCCCTGGTGGTGACCACGCCGGAGGAAGGGCGATCGCTCGCCCGCGCGCTCGGGCCGCACTGGATGGTGCTGCTGCGCCGGCATGGCGCGACCCTGGCGGGCCGCTCACTGCGGGAATGCGTGTTCCGCTCGATCTATACCTGCCGTAATGCGGAGTTGCAGAGCCGCGCCATGGGCATCGGCACAATCAGCACCCTGAGCGCGGGTGAAGCCGAGATGTGCAGTGCCCACAGCCTGACAGAGCGGACGCTCAGCCGCGCCTGGGAGTATTGGAGCTTCCGCCTCGCCAAGATCGAGGCGGCCATGCCGCGCCCCACGGCCAAGCCCGCCACCCGCGTCAAGCGCGCGGCCGCGGCAGTTCGCGGCAAGGCGCCTGCCCGCTCGGTCAAGCGAGGCGCACCGGCGAGCAACAAGACACGCGCCGTCAAGGCCAAGCACGCCAGACGCGCAAAGCGATAGCTCGGAGACATCCCTCCTCGGGCCATTACGCGATCGCTTAGGATTCCGATCAGCGCGCCGAACTGTCGCAGCGTTGCGCGGAGCTTGGCAATCGCGTAAGGACCACCATCATTCGCAGTACCGGCTGCGGCAAGCTGGGCCGCCGTGCTGGATCGGCTCGAGGTACCGACGTTTGCGGCGGTCCTCGCAGTGCCCGAAGAAGGAGCAAGGAATGACGGGAGTGATTGAACCCATCGCGGGCATCGGCCACAACCAGCCCGACCCGATGGAGATGGAGAAGAAGAACCAGAAGTGGGAGCGCTGGGCCAAGAAGCGTACCTTCGTGCGGGCGCTCGAAGGCACCTACAGCCACCTCTACAAGACTCTGGTCGACGAACCGCGGGTCTATTCATCGACTGACGTGCCCTGGAAGGGCGGACCGCAGATGTTCGGCAAGAGCGTCATCAGCCCGCAGGCCACCTCCATCATCCAATCAATCGAGTCGCATATCGAGGCCTACGCGCCCAATACCGGCGGGCAAAAGCACGGGCACCTGAACAGCGCGGTGTTCTACGTCCTCAAGGGCCACGGCTATGACATTCACGACGGCCGGCGGATCGAATGGAAGGCCGGCGACGTTATGCTGGTAGAGAACGGCTGCGTGCATCAGCACTTCAACGGCTCCGACACCGAGGAATGCGTGCACCTGGTGTTCAAGGCAAAGCCGCTGTTCTTGTTCATGCATCTCCTGCTGCAGAAGATGGTGGAATGGCCGCCCGAGCGCGGCCCGGATGACAAGCCCTATTCGCCGCCGACCGATCTCTAATCGAACCGTCCGGAAGCAAGAATTCACATGAGTGCCATTGAAGACAAGAAATACGCCCTTTCGGGCAACAAGACCTGCACCTGGCGGGCCGAGGAGATCCAGCGCTCGGCGGAGTTCCGCAAGGAATACGCGACGCGGCCCAACGTCATTGCGGCCGAGGATATGCCCTGGGAGCGTTCTCCCGACGGGCTGATCAAGCACCTGATCAACCACCGCATGAATTCGCCCGAGCTCTGCGTCGAGGCCTATATGCTGTTCCTCAAGGAGGGCGAGCGTTCCGGCAAGCACCGGCACATGTGGGAGGAGCTCACTTTCGTAGTGGAGGGCTCCGGCTACGACCTGCACTGGGACATGAAATTCGACTGCCAGGACAAGTTCCTGTGGGAGTGGGCCGACGAGCCGCGCAAATTCGAGTGGAAGCAGGGCGACTATATCTATGTCCCGCCGTTCACCAACCACCAGCATTTCGCCACCAAGGAAGCCCGCCTCATCGTCATGAGCAACCGCATGATCAAGGAGATGGGCTTCGACTGGCTCGATCAGCTCGAGAACGCGCCGGGCTTCTAAGCCGATCGCGTCGCTCATTCGCGCGGCCGGGCTTTCCGGCCGCCGCCCGGGGGGCGATGTAAAACCCCAGACGCGAACCCCATCGGGGCGTTCCGCCGGGAGGAAGGCTCGATGCAGGAAACCACTTCCCCAGAGGGGGCCAAGCCTACGGCCGATCAGAACTACCGCGGCTGGCAATCCGACATCATTGTCGATCTGATCAAGCGGTACGGTTTCCCGGCCATCACGCTCAATCCGGGCGCCAGCTTCCGGGGCTTGCACGATTCGCTGATCAACTACGGCGGCAACGAGCCGCCGATGATGCTGTGCCAGCACGAAGAAATCGCGGTGCAGATCGCGCACGGCTACGCCAAGGCGAGCGGCAAGCCGATGGCGGTGATCCTGCACAATTTGGTCGGGCTGCTGCACGCCACCATGGCGATCTACTACGCGTATCTCGACAGAGTGCCGATCTTCATCATCGGGGCGACCGGGCCGATGGACGAAGGGCGAAGGCGTCCGCACATCGATTGGACCCATACGGCGCTGGTCCAGGGCAACGCCATCCGCGACTACATCAAGTGGGACTATCAGCCGAGCTCAATCGAGGGCGTGCCGGAATCCTTTGCCCGCGCCTACTCGTCCATGACCACCGAGCCGCAGGGCCCGGTCTACATGTGCTACGACGCCGGCCTGCAGGAGGATCCGCTCACCCGGGAGGTACCGCTGCCGCCGCCGGGGGCGGCTGCAACGCCCTCGCCCATGGCGCCCGATCCGCGGGCGCTCGCCGCGATTGCCGACAAGCTGATGCAGGCCGAGCACCCGCTCTTGCTCGCCGAATATGCAGGGCGCCGCGCCGGAGGCTTCGAGCAGATCGTCGCGCTCGCCGAGACCGCCGGGGCCGCGGTGTGGGACATCAACAATGCGCTCAATTTTCCCAACAAGCATCCGCTGTGCCTGAGCATGGACAAGGCTTCGCTGCGGCACACCGATCTTGTGGTCGGGCTTGATGTGCGCGACTGGGAGAAGCCGCTGACCGAGCTCAACAGCACCATGCGCACGCTGGAGACGCTGGTGCCCGCGCATTGCGATTTTGCCGAGATCGGTTTCGGCGAGATCGGCATCAGCAAATGGGCGATGGATTATTGCCGCATGCAGCCGGTGTCGGTGCGCGCGCTCGGCGATACTGCGCTCGGCGTGCCCGAGCTCACCCGTCTGTGCAGGGCGCGCATCGATGCCGATGCCAAGCTCAAGGGCCGCATCGAGGCCCGCAAGGCGGCAATCGGCAAGCGGCACGACGAGGTCTGGGCCAAATGGCAGGACGAAGCGCGCACCAATTGGGACGCTTCGCCGATCACCTTCGCGCGGCTCGCGCTTGAGGTGTGGGAGGTGATCAAGAATGAAGATTGGGTGCTGACCGCCAACACCTTGAAGCAGCAGGTGCGCAAGCTCTGGGATTTTGACAAGCCTTATCGGCACCCGGGCGTCGAGCTCGGCACCGCGACCCAGATCGGCATTTCGCTCGGGGTCGCGCTCGCCCACAAGAACAAGGGCCGCATCGTTGTCGATATCCAGCCCGACGGGGACCTGATGTTCGATGCCGGCGCCTTGTGGGTGGCGGCCAAGTATCAGATCCCGATGCTGGTGGTGATGCACAACAACCGCGCCTACTACAACGATTGGGCGCACCAGATCCGGATGGCCAAGCTGCGCGGCACCGACGAAGCCAAGGCCCATATCGGCATGGACCTGTTCGGACCGGAGCCCGATTTCGCGGCGCTCGCGCGCTCCATGGGTTGCTATGGGGAAGGCCCGATCGACAACCCGAAGGATGTCCGCCCGGCACTGGAGCGGGCGCTCGCCGAGGTCAAGAAGGGGCGTCTGGCGCTGGTCGACACCATCACGCAGCACCGGTGAGGTAGACGCAGGCGCGTCGTCCCGGCCCAGGCGGCCGGGGAGCCGGGGCCCATAGTCCGCGCTCTGTCCGGAGGCCGCGGCGGCCGAGGTTTCACACGACCGGTTCCGTGGGGCGACCGGGGAAAGCTCAATCGGTCTCGATCAGGACTCGGCCGCTCTCAACTATGGTCGGATAGGTCTTGACCGGGATCATGCAGGGCGGCGCGACCACCTCGCCGGTCTTTATGTTGAACTGGCCGTTGTGGAAGTTGCACTCCACCACGTCGTCCTCGATATACCCTTCGGACAGAGAGCCGGGACCGTGCGTGCAGGTGTCGTCGGTCACGTAGAACGCGCCGCCGACGTTGAACACCGCGAGAATGAGGTCGCCGGCCTCAACCTTGAGGGCATTCCCGGGCGCCACCTCATCGGTGCCGCACAGGTCGATCCGCTTCGCCATTCGCCCTGGTCTCCTTTGGTCTAGAGCAAGAGTTCGTCTACTTGGATTTGGCAGCATGTTCCATATAAATGAAATGGTCTCGATCGTGGAGAATTGCCATGCAGAGTGAGAGCGCCCGCATGACCACCGCCGAGGAGGCGCGGTTCAGGATCGAGTATCCCAATTCCAAGCCGCGCTCCGTCAAGGTCATTGCGCTCGATGCCCCGAGCGAGGTCGTGGTCAAGCGTCTGGCGCAGGGGAATTGGCAGCGGGCAGCCTTTCTCACCGCGCTCAGGTTCGATGGCGCGCCGCGCGGGGGGGAGGGCTGGTCAATGCAGCGCTGGCTCAGTGATCTCGCCGGGCGCACGAAGGATCTGGTCGACGAGGTGGCTTCCGCCGACCTCGTCGTCATGGTGGCGAGCGCCGGCACCGGGGCGGAGGCGGCCGGCGTGATCGCCGAAGCTTGCGCGGTGCGCAAGGTCATGACCACCGCGCTCATCATCGACAGCAAATCGAAATCGAACGAGGAGCTGTCGACCACGCTCGCGAGCCTGCGGCCGCACGCCTCCATGCTGGTGATCGCGCACGACGACGAATACATAGAAACTATGCTGACGGCGCTGCGGGCGTGAAGACGGGCCGCGCAGCGCGAGGGGAATGATGAGCCCGGCCCGCCGCATTGTCATCGTCGGGGCCGGCCCGGCGGGCGTCGGCGCCGCCATCGCGGCCCGGCAGCAGGACGCGCTGGCGGACGTCATCCTCATCGCCGACGAGCACAGCGAGCCCTACGAGAAGCCGCCGCTCTCCAAGGCGGTGCTGACCCGCAAGGCCGAGCCGCACGATGCCCCGATCGCCGGACCGCAGGGAATCGGCGGCCACAACATCACGCTCAAACCAGGCACGCGCGTCATCAGCATCGATCGTGATGGGCGGGCGGTGGTTACCGCAGGCGGGGAGCGCATAGCCTATGATGTCCTCGTGCTCGCGACCGGGTCGGTCAATCGCGTGCTGCCAGTGCTCCCGCCGGGGCCGGATATCCACTACCTGCGCACCGAGGCGGAGGCGCTCGCATTGCGCGAGCGCTTGGCGCGGAGCCGCACGCTTCTGGTGGTCGGGGCCGGTCTCATCGGCCTCGAAGTGGCTGCGTCCGCGACCGAGCTCGGCCTGAAGGTGACCGTGATCGAGGTTGCACCGCGCATCCTGGTGCGCGTCTGCGACGCGGAAACATCGCACTTTGTGCAAGCCCACCACGCCGCCCACGGGGTGGACATCCGTCTTGCCACAGCGATCACGGGGGTACGTGCCTCACCGCAGGGTGTCGCGATCGAGACCGGCGCCGGCGAGACGCTTTGGGGAGAGATGGTCGTGGTCGGGACCGGGGTCATCCCGGATGATCGGCTCGCCAAGGCGGCGGGCCTCGACACACAGGACGGGATAGTGGTCGATGATCATTGTTTCACGGCCGAGCGGACCATTCTGGCGGCGGGCGACTGCACCCGTTTTGTCGGACCGCGCGGCCCGGTGCGGCTCGAGAACTGGCGACACGCCCAGGAGCAGGGAGCGGTCGCAGGCCGCAATGCGGCCGGGGGCGACGCCACCTACAATGTCACGCCTTCGTTCTGGTCCGAGCAGTACGATCTCTACATCCAGGGCATGGGCTGGCCACTTTCTCAGCCGACTGCGTCCGTGCGGCGGCAGATCGGGCCAAACGCCATGCTGCGCTTCGACCTTGATGGCGATCATCTCGCCTACGCGCTCGGCATCAATGCTCAGCGCGACATCGCGACCGCACGCCGCTTGATCGAGCGCCGCGTGCGTCTCGATCCGACCGAGCTGGCGGATCCCGAAAAGCCTCTGGCCGCGATGCTCAAGGTGAAAACATGAGTCGGAACCGGAGGACGAGATGACGGAAGAGACCACAAAAAGGGAGCGCATCGGCATCGTCGGCGTCGGGCGGATGGGCCTCGCCATGCTCAAGCATCTCGTCAAGCGCGGCTATGCGGTCACCGCCTGCGATCTCGACGCCGGCCAGCTCACAAAGGCGCGCGCCGCTGGTGCAGCGGTTGCCGATTCACCGGCTGCGCTCGCAAGAACCTCCGATTTCGTCATTCTCGGGGTCGGCTATACGGACGAGGTCACCGCCGTGGTGCACGGTGAAAGTGGTCTCGTCGCCACACTGCAGGCGGGGTCGATCATAGCGATTTCCTCGACGGTCTCTCCCTATACGGTGCAGGCCATTGATGTCGCGGCGCGGCCCAAAGGCATCGGAGTTCTGGATGCTCCGATCTGCCGCGGGCGTTGGGCGGCCGATGATGGCACGCTGCTCGCGATGGTGGGCGGCGCCCCCGAAGTCGTGGAGCGAGGCCGACCGGTCTATAGCTGCTTTTGCTCCGACTATGCGCATCTGGGCGAGGTCGGCCATGGCCAAGTCGGCAAGACCATGAACAACCTGCTGCTTTGGATCAATTCGATCGGTTTGATCGAGGCGGGGCGTCTCGCAGAAACAACCGGCATCGATCTGACCAAGCTGCGCGCCGCGCTGCAGATCAGCTCCGGGGCTTCGGCTGCCCTCAATGATTGGGACATGATCACCTTCACCTGGGCGCTAAAGGACATGCAGGTGGTCGCCGAGATGACCGACAAATCCGGTCTGTCGCTGCCGATAACCGGCGCCGTCAAGGAGCTGGTCAAGGAGGCGCGCCGCATCAAGGCCGCGAACCCGCCGAAGTGGACCGGGCGAGAAGTGGAACGAGGCTAGCGGGCACGAGGCCTCGTCCCGGCCGAAGCCGTAGCGCGGCGAAGGAGCGCGTAAACGCACGGATGGCAAAGAGCCGGGACCGAGAATCGTGCAGCGACAACGCGCTTACGAGGTGTGGTCCATCGCCATGGTGCCGCCGTCGACGAACAGATTCTCGCCGATGACAAAGGATGAATCCTCACTCGCCAGGAACAGGATAGCCCTGGCGGCTTCGTCGGGCTCACCCGGGCGCTTGAGCATGTTCTCGACCGGTCGCGTCGGATCGAATTCGTCGCGACCGACCGGCGAGCCGATCTTGTTGGGCACGATGGCGTTGACGCGGATCTTGTGAGGAGCGAGCTGCACCGCGAGTGCACGGGTGAAATTGGCGATCGCGCCTTTGGCGGCGGAATACGCGATGGCCCGGCGGCGGCCCTGCCAGCCGGAGGTCGAGCCCACATTCACAATATTGCCGCCCGCACCTTGGGTGATCATCTGGTGCGCCACCTGTTTGGACATCAGGAACTGGCTCTTGAGGGTCACGTTCATCACCCGGTCCCAGTCCTCTTCGGTGATCTCCAGGATCCCCTTGTTGTCGGATATGGCGACATTGTTGACCAATATGTCGACGCGACCGAAGCGGGCAACCACCGCCTGCACCAGTGCCGCCACGTCCGCTCCCTTGGAAACATCGGCGACGAACGACTCCGCGCTGCCACCGGCCGCTTTGATGGCGGCGGCGACACGGGCACCGCGCGGCTGGTCGAGATCGACCACCGCAACCTTGGCGCCTTCGACCGCAAAAAGCCGGGCGACCGCTTCACCGATATTGCGGCCGGCGCCGGTGACGATTGCCACCTTGTCCTTGAGTTTCATTTATCGCGATCCCAGACACTGCCTTTGCTTGGTTAATGGTCCTGCTTACATGGCGGGCACAGCGCCGGCAACACGCCAGCCCTCGCGGAGCGGCGGCCGCCTATGGTAGGAAGGTCGTGGACCAGGCAAAATCCGCTGGCAGCATTTTGATAGAAGTCAGGCGATGACCGCTCCAGTGAAGACCCTCGAAGGCAGCGCCGATATTGCCTCGCTCATGCGCGAGATCGGGCGCCGGGCGAAAGCTGCGGCGAGGGTCCTCGCGTTGGCGCCGGCCAGCCAGAAGGACGACGCGCTCGCCGCAATGGCCGCTGCTATTCGCCTGGGCGAGAGGGAAATCCTCACTGCCAACGCGGAGGACGTGGCCGAAGCCAAAGCGGCAGGCGCCAGCGCCGCATTTCTTGATCGGCTTACGCTTGACGCCAAGCGGGTCGCCGCCATGGCGGCGGGCGTCGACGTGGTGCGCGCACTCGCCGATCCGGTCGGCGCCATGGTGGAGGCCTGGACCCGCCCGAACGGGATGATGATCGAGCGCGTGCGGGTTCCGCTTGGCGTGGTCGGAATCATTTACGAGAGCCGCCCCAACGTGACCGCCGATGCCGGCGTGCTCTGCCTCAAAGCCGGCAACGCGGCGATCCTGCGCGGCGGCTCGGAGGCCCAGCGTTCCAATCGCACCATCCACGCAGCCTTGATTCATGGGTTGCGGCAGGCGGGGTTGCCGGAATCCGCCATCGAGCTGGTGCCGGTCAAGGATCGCGCAGCGGTCGGGCTGATGCTCGGCGGGCTTGAAGGTGCGGTCGACGTGATCGTGCCGCGCGGCGGCAAGGATTTGGTGGCACGCGTGCAGGCGGAGGCGCGGGTGCCGGTGTTCGCTCACCTCGAAGGCATCTGTCACGTCTATATCGATAAGGCTGCAGCGCTCCCCATGGCGCTGTCGATCGTGCTCAACGCCAAGATGCGGCGCACCGGCGTCTGCGGCGCGGCCGAAACCCTGCTGGTCGACCGCGCCTGCGCTGCAACTCATCTCGAGCCGCTGGTCGAAGCGCTGATCGCAGCCGGCTGCGAGATTCGCGGCGATGCGGCCGTGCAGGCGGTTGATCCCCGGGTGAAACCGGCGCGAGAGGCGGACTGGGAGACCGAGTATCTCGATGCCATTATTGCGGCCAGGCTGGTGGACGGGGTGGATGGAGCAATCGCGCATGTCGAGCGCTACGGCTCCCATCATACAGATGCGATCGTTACCGCCGATCAGGCAACCGCCGAGAAATTCCTGCGCGAAGTCGATTCGGCGATCGTCCTGCACAATGCCTCGACCCAGTTCGCCGACGGCGGCGAGTTCGGGTTCGGGGCTGAGATCGGGATCGCCACCGGTCGCTTCCATGCGCGTGGACCGGTCGGTGTGGAGCAACTCACCAGCTTCAAATACCGCGTGCACGGCACCGGGCAAATCAGGCCGTGAGCCGTTCTTCGATCGGCGAGCGACCGCATTGATGCACAGCTGCCAAACGGCTTCGGATGCAGCGCCAATAGGGCCTGATAGCGCTCGGCTCGCCGCCGGCCGCGTACATCTGCCTCCGCACGCCCGCGGCATGCGCATTGGTCTGTTCGGCGGCAGCTTCGACCCGCCGCATGCTGCCCATCGCGCGGCCTGCCTGATCGCCATGAAACAGCTCGGCCTCGATCGGGTCTGGTGGCTGGTGACCCCCGGCAATCCGCTCAAGGACCAGAGGGGCCTCGCGCCTCTCGCCAAGCGGATCGCGGCGGCGCGAGCGCTCGCACAACATCCGCGCATCGATGTCACCGGCATCGAGGCCGAAATCGGGGCGCACTACACGTACGACACGTTGCGCTTCCTGCGCGCGCGCTGCCCCGGCGTGCGTTTTGTCTGGATCATGGGGGCCGACAATCTGCGGACTTTTCATCTGTGGCAGAAATGGCGCGACATCGCCAACTTGGTGCCGATGGCGGTGATCGACCGCCTCGGCCCAAGCCTCTACGCCACCTCGAGCGTGGCCGCCCAGGCGCTCGCCCGCTATCGCCTGCCCGACACGCGGGCGAGGGCTTTGCCGAGCCATCGCCCGCCCGCCTGGGTTTACCTTCATGGTCTCAAATCGCCATTGTCATCGACGGCGTTGCGGGCGGCACGCTTGCGAGGCGGCGGCAAATGGTCATGAACCCAGATGGTCATGAATATGACGCGGAAGGTCGACAAAATGCAGTTTGGGCGACCGCGAGAGGTTGAAAGCATTTACCCCCCGCGCCTATTTTAGCAGAGGCATAAGCCAGAGAAAGGAAAGGCCCCCTGCCCACATCTGCACTCCCCCGGGCCAGCGCCCGTCGCGCGCCCGCCAAGGTCTCCAAGGTGCGCCCTGACGCCAAGGAGATCCTTCACCTTGTCCTCGCCCGCATCGACGACATGAAGGCCGAGGATACCGTTACCATCGATCTCATCGGTAAGAGCTCGATCGCCGACGCCATGGTTGTGACCTCGGGCAGATCGAACCGCCAGGTCGGCGCCATTGCCGATCGTCTCATCGAGGACCTCACCGCCGCCGGCGTGCCGAATCTACGGGTCGAGGGCCTGCCGAACTGCGACTGGGTGCTGATCGATGCCGGCGATGTGATCATCCACGTGTTCCGGCCGGAAGTCCGCAACTTCTACAATCTTGAGAACATCTGGGCCCCCGGCCGGTCGCCGCGCCGGCAGGCGAATTGATGCCCCCTGAAGCGGCAGGCAGCCGCCCATGCGCGTCCTGATCACCGCGGTCGGCCGTCTGAAGCAAGGCCCGGAGCGCGAGCTCGCCGAGCGCTACCGCAAGCGAGCTGCCGACCTCGGCCGCAAGATTGGGCTGTCCGCCTTCGATGTGCTTGAGATCAAGGAGAGCCGGGCCGAGAATGTCGAACGCCGCACGCTCGAAGAATCGATCGCCATCGCCAACGTGATTCCGGAGCATGCCGTCACGGTTCTTTTGGACGAACACGGTGCCGACATGAACAGCGCGGCATTTGCGACTCATCTGCAGGATTGGCGACGATCCGACAGACCAGCAGCGGTCTTCATAGTGGGCGGAGCGGATGGAGTGGCGGGGAGCCTGCGTGACAAGGCAGAGCTGGTGATCGCCTTTGGGGCGGTCACTTGGCCGCATCAGCTGGTGCGCATCATGCTGCTGGAGCAACTCTACCGCGCCGTCACCATGCTGAGCGGGCACCCGTACCACCGAGCGTGAGGGCGCGGCCCTAATACCGCGCGAATCGCGCTATCTATTGGCTCCGGACGTGAATGGAACGGGCCGGCATGGCGCGGATTGCAGCAGATCGGTCCCTCGCTCGGAGCTTTGGTCACGGCTGCGTGCATTTGACGATCTGGGTCACGTTGGGGGCTCTGATCGCCGGGCTGATGTTCGTGCCGGCGGCAGCCCAAACCTCGGCGCAGCCGCCCGCGTCCCCGCCCCCGAGCTCGGCCAATCCGCCCGGCGCAAGCTCCATGGGGCAAGCCGCCCCGCCACCGGACAATCTCGATGCGCTGAAGCAGAGTAACCAGGACCTCAACGCGCTGCAGGCCGAGCAGCAAAAGGCGGCCGACACGGAGGCGAAGCTCAAGCGGGAAATTGCATCGATCGGCGACGATCGCCGCCGGCTGAACCAACAGCTGATCGACACCGCGATGCGGATTCGGAGCGACGAAAATCAGATAGCAAGCGCACAGGACCGGCTTAAGCCGCTTGATGCGCGCGAGCAGGCGCTACGCCAATCGTTGGATCAGCGGCGCGGCCTGATGGCGGAGATTCTCGCGGCCTTGCAGCGCATTGGCCGCCATCCACCGCCGGCCCTCATGGTCAGCCCGCAGGACGCGCTGCAATCGCTCCGCTCGGCCATGATCCTCGGCGCCGTCTTGCCGGAGATGCGACAAGAGGCTGACCAGCTGATCGCGGATTTAACCGAGCTGACGCGACTACGCGCCCAGATCGCCATGGAGCGCGACGCTCTGACGCGCGAGCTCGCCCTGCTCGGCGAGGAACACCAGCGCTTGAGCCTCCTGACCGAGCAACGCCAGAAGCAGCTGGCGGATAGCGAGCAGGCGCTCGAGCAGGAGCATCAGCGCGCGGCCCAGCTGGCCAGGCAAGCCGATAATCTCAAAGATTTGATCGCGAAGCTGGAGCAGAGCCCGGGGCCGACCGGCCACGATGACAAGCCAGAGCGTCCGGATTTGGCTGCCCTGGGCAATCCGGGGCGCCTGGCACCCGCAATTGCTTTTGCGGCCGCTAAAGGACGCCTGCCGCTCCCGGTCAATGGCGTACGCATTAAGGAATTCGGCGCGCCGGACGGTCTCGGGGGCACTGAGAAAGGCCTGACAGTGGCAACCAGGCCCGGCGCACAGATCACCGCCCCCTGCGACGGCTGGGTCGTCTATGCGGGACCGTTCCGCAATTACGGCCAACTCTTGATCCTTAATGCCGGCAGCGGCTATCATGTGCTTCTAGCCGGGATGGAACGGATCTCAGTCGATCTGGGGCAGTTCGTGGTGACTGGGGAGCCCGTTGCAATAATGGGCGATGGCGGGGGCCAAGTGCCTGCGGCGCTGGCGGCCAGCTCGGCGCAGCCGGTGCTTTATGTTGAGTTTCGGAAGGACGGGACACCCGTCGACCCCAGCCCATGGTGGGCAACAAATGACGGCGAAAAGGTTCGCGGATGATGCGCAAGACTTCCTTTGTTCTCCTCGGTGCAGCGGCGGGCGCGGCCCTGACGCTGATGGCAACCCAGCCCCGCTTAATGCTCAATACGTCGAGCGCCAAAGCCGCCGCGGCCGACACCTATAAGCAGCTAAGCCTGTTCGGCGACGTATTTGAGCGGGTGCGGTCCGACTATGTGGAGAAGCCGGACGACGCCAAGCTGATCGAGACGGCGATCAATGGAATGCTGACCGGGCTCGATCCGCACTCGAGCTATATGGACGCCAAGAGCTTCCGCGACATGCAGGTGCAGACCCGCGGCGAATTCGGCGGGCTCGGCATCGAGGTCACCATGGAGGACGGGCTGATCAAGGTGGTGGCGCCGATCGACGATACGCCCGCGGCTAAAGCCGGCGTGTTGGCGAACGACTATATCACTCATATCGACGACGAATCGGTCCAAGGCCTGACCCTCAACCAGGCGGTCGACAAGATGCGGGGCCCGGTCAACACCAGCATCAAGCTGCGCATCGTCCGAAAGGGCGTGGAGAAGCCGGTCGAGATGACGCTCACGCGGGACGTGATCAAGGTGGCGTCGGTCCGCTCGCATTCGGAAGGCAATGACGTCGGCTACATCCGCGTGACGCAATTCAACGAGCAGACCACTGAAGGCGTCAAGAAGGCGATCGCCGACATCTCGGCGCAGGACGGCGACAATCTCAAAGGTTACATTCTCGACCTCCGCAACAATCCGGGCGGGTTGCTTGACCAGGCCATCGGAGTTTCGGATGCCTTCCTCGAGAAGGGTGAGATCGTCTCGACGCGCGGCCGCAACCCCGAGGATGTGCAGCATTTCAACGCCAAGCCGGGCGACCTCACCAAAGGCAAGCCGCTGATTGTGCTGATCAATGGCGGCTCGGCCTCAGCTTCGGAGATCGTCGCCGGAGCCATGCAGGATCACAAGCGCGCAACGATCCTGGGCACCCGTTCCTTCGGCAAGGGATCGGTGCAGACCATTATTCCACTCGGCAACGGCGCCGGTGCGCTGCGGCTGACCACGGCGCGCTATTTCACGCCCTCGGGCCATTCGATCCAGGCCAAGGGGATCGTGCCCGATATCGAGGTGCTGCAGGACATTCCTGACGATCTGAAGGCGCGGCTCGAGCCCAAAGGCGGCGAAGCCGCGTTGCGTGGGCACCTAAAAGCGGATGGTGACGAGGAGACTGGATCGCAGGCCTATGTGCCGCCCGACCCCAAGGACGACAAGGCCTTGCACGAAGCAGTCGCCCTCATCCGTGGCGATGACAAGAACGCTGCCTACCCGCCGAACACCAAGCTGGCGGTTCCGAACTGATATCGCGGGCGATTGGCTAATTGCCTTGATGGGGCGGCCTTTGGGCCGCCCCGCTCATTTCGGACTGCCCGCCTGAGAGCCCGGTAAACGAAGAGTTAACGACTACGGATGCTAAAGTCGGGTCGATCGGTGATTCGCGAGGGCTGTGGCCTTGATCGACGACCTTAGCGCTCCGCTCGGCCTCGGTGGTGGACGCAACGGAGGCAGGCACAATCGCAACGACAAATGGGTCGCGATGACCCTGGTATGGGGGCCGCGGATCGCCGCCGGCGCCCTCGCCTGCTTCCCGCTTGCTTTTCTCGGATGGCTCCTGTTTGCCGAGGCCCCTTTGGGTGGAGAGCCAATGGTCGTGGTGCCGGCCAACCTGCATGCGGATGTGACGAGCGCCGATACGCGCTCGGCTCAGGGTGGTCAGCCCCATGCCGAGGAAGCAGGCAGTCAGCGACCGAATCGATATGACGGCCCTGCGATGGCCGCAGCCCCACCTGCCGGCACGAACACAGTCACGATCATCGACGGGAGCAGCGGCAAGCGGCAAGACGTGCAGATTCCCGGCACCGAGCCCTCCGACACCTCCGCCGAAACGCATGGCGATGCGCGACTTACCGAGGCTACCCGCAGCGGACCGATCCCGCGCATCGCGCCTGACGGGACGCGCCCGGCAGACGCCTATGCGCAACCTGTCAAAGCGCTGGCGGAGCGGCCCAATGCCCCGCGCATTGCCATCATCGTGGCCGGGCTCGGGATCAGTGCTGTCGGCACGAGTGATGCGCTCGCCAAGCTCCCCGGGCCGGTCACGTTCGCGTTCGCGCCCTATGCGACTGGCCTCGATCGCCTGGCCGCGCGTGCGCGCGACGGTGGGCATGAGATCCTGCTGCAGGTGCCGATGGAGCCGTTTGACTACCCTGACAACGATCCCGGGCCGCAAACCCTGTTGACCTCGCTCAGCGCCAATCAGAACGTCGATCGGCTGCACTGGCTGATGAGCCGGCTGCAAGGCTATGTGGGCCTGGCCAACTACATGGGTGGGCGTTTCACCGCAAACGAACAAGCACTCGCCCCTGTCCTGCGGGAGGCCACCAAGCGTGGTCTAATCTATGTGGACGATGGCTCCTCGCCGCGCAGCCTTGCCGGACAGATCGCCGGCGCCAACAATCTTCCCTACGCCAAGGCAGACCTCACTATCGATGCCGTGCCGACCTCGACCGAGATCGACCGCGCTATCGCGCGCTTGGAAAAGACCGCGCAGGAACGCGGGGCCGCGGTCGGCATGGCCAACGCCCTTCCGGTCACCATCGACCGCATCGCCAACTGGGCCAAGACCGCCGAGAGCCGGGGCATTCTGCTGGTGCCAATCACTGCCATTGTGGGGCGCGGAAAATCGACCTGATGGGCTGGCCCGGCAATCAGATGCCGGATGACATGCCCTGACGGTGAGATATTCTCCGTCAGCAGGCTCGCCTCCCGACCGCTATCCAGCCCGTTCCATTCAACTCAATGTCTTTTGAAAGCCTCCCCTATCGTCGGTGCGTCGGGATCATGCTGATCAACCGCGCCGGTCTCGTCTTCATCGGCCGCCGTCGCGATGGACCCGAGCACGTCGACACCGACCACGCATGGCAAATGCCGCAGGGCGGCGTCGATCCCGGGGAAGACACTTGGCTCGCGGCATTGCGCGAGCTCTATGAAGAAACCAGCATCCGCTCGGTCGAACGCCTAGGTGAGGTGAAGGACTGGCTGACCTACGACATTCCGCGCGACATCGTTGGGCAGGCCTGGAAGGGAAAGTATCGTGGCCAAACGCAGAAATGGTACGCGATGCGGTTCATCGGGGACGACAGCGAGATCAACACCGCGCATCCGCCCGATGGCCATGAGCCGGAATTCATCGATTGGCGCTGGGAGCCGATGGCGAACCTGGCCGAGTTGATCATTCCGTTCAAGCGCAAGGTCTATGAGCAGGTAGTGGCAAATTTCAGCCGATTCGGTCAGCCCGGGCGGCCGGCCTGATAGGAAGTCACGGCTGCCTCCAGGGCCCTCAATTGCTCGAGACGATGGCTGAGCTTGTCACGCTGCCACCCATCGGTTGAGTCGGCGACATCCTCTTCCACGTCCTTGATCTCGCCCACCAGAACGGCGCGGTCGAATTCCTCGAGCGGCACCGCCATATCGGCCAGCACCGTCAGTGCCGAGGGCCCGACCTCGGCAAAGCCGCCATTCACCACCACGCGCAGATCACCGTCCTCGCGATGAATGACGAGGATTCCAGGCCGCAGTGTCGTTATCAGCGGGGCATGCCCGGCCAGGACGCCAAGGTCACCCTCCGCACCTGGCAGGTCGACCTGGACGGCCTCGCCCGCAAACAAGAGCTTCTCTGGCGACACGAGATCGAAATGGAAGGTGGCCATGTTGTTGTCAGCGAATAGCGAATGGCGAATAGCGAATAGAAGTCGCTGCCCGCTATCGCCAATCCCTCTTCGCTACTCCCTTTATTCGCTATTCGCCTGTCCTTAGGCCGCTTCCGCGGCGAGCTTCTTGCCCTTCTCGACCGCCGCCTCGATGGTGCCCACCATATAGAAGGCTGCCTCCGGCAGGTGATCGTACTTGCCCTCGCACAATCCTTTGAACCCGCGGATCGTATCGGCAAGGTCGACGAAGACGCCGGGCGAGCCGGTGAACACCTCGGCGACGTGGAATGGTTGCGACAGAAAACGCTCGATCTTGCGGGCGCGGGAGACCGTGAGCTTGTCCTCTTCGGAGAGCTCATCCATGCCGAGGATCGCGATGATGTCCTGCAACGACTTGTAGCGCTGCAACACCTGCTGCACTTGGCGGGCAACGCCGTAGTGCTCTTCGCCGACCACGAGCGGCGACAGCATGCGCGAGGTGGAGTCGAGCGGATCGACCGCCGGATAGATGCCCTTCTCGGCGATCGAGCGCGACAGCACCGTCGTGGCGTCGAGATGCGCGAACGAAGTTGCGGGTGCCGGGTCGGTCAGATCGTCCGCCGGCACATAGATCGCCTGCACCGAGGTGACCGAGCCCTTGGTCGTGGTGGTGATGCGCTCCTGCAGGGCGCCCATATCGGTCGCGAGCGTCGGCTGATAACCGACCGCAGATGGGATGCGCCCGAGCAAGGCCGACACTTCCGAGCCCGCCTGGGTGAAGCGGAATATGTTGTCGACGAAGAACAGCACGTCCTGCCCTTGGTCGCGAAAATATTCCGCGATGGTGAGACCGGAGAGGCCGACGCGGGCACGCGCGCCGGGCGGCTCGTTCATCTGCCCGTAAACCAGCGCGCATTTCGATCCTTCGGTCGAGCCGTTGTGTTCCTTCGGATCCTTGTTGACCTTTGATTCGATCATCTCGTGATAGAGATCATTGCCCTCGCGGGTTCGCTCGCCGACGCCGGCGAAGACCGAGTAGCCGCCGTGCGCCTTGGCAACGTTGTTGATGAGTTCCTGGATCAGCACCGTCTTGCCGACCCCGGCGCCGCCGAACAGGCCGATCTTGCCGCCCTTGGCGTAGGGAGCGAGCAGGTCGACCACCTTGATGCCGGTCACCAGGATCTCGGCTTCGGTCGACTGCTCCGTGTAGGAGGGCGTCGGCTGGTGAATGGCGCGCCGCTCCTTATGCGGGACCGGGCCGGCATCGTCGACCGGCTCGCCGATGACGTTGATGATGCGCCCGAGCGTGCCGTCTCCGACCGGCACCGAGATCGGGTGCCCGGTATCAGTAACCTCCTGGCCGCGCACCAGACCTTCGCTCACGTCCATTGCGATGGTGCGCACCGTCGATTCACCGAGGTGCTGTGCCACTTCGAGGACGAGGCGGTTGCCCCGGTTGTTGGTCTCCAGCGCATTGAGGATCGGGGGCAGCTCGCCCTCGAACTCGACGTCGACGACGGCGCCGATGACCTGTGCAATGCGACCGATCTGATTGGTAGCCATGGACCTCTCCTTAAAGCCTCTTCCGATCAAACAGATCGGAATACGCTCTGTCTCTCTTTGGTTTTGCGCATGTTCTCATCGGAAAACCAGCACCCACTCATCCGGAACATGCACTAAGGCGGTTCCCGGTCGAATTGATCCACCTCAGCGTCATTGCCGGGCTTGACCCGGCAATCCATCTTCTTGCGAAAAGATGGACCCGCGGGTCAAGCCCGCGGGCGACGACTGGAATGAGTCTTTTCGATCGGAACATGCACTAGAGCGCCTCCGCGCCGGAAATGATCTCGATCAGCTCTTTGGTGATCATCGCCTGGCGGGTGCGGTTATAACGAAGCGTCTGCTTGCGGATCATTTCTCCGGCATTGCGGGTGGCGTTGTCCATCGCGCTCATCTGGGCGCCGTAGAAGGAGGCGTTGTTCTCGAGAAGAGCACGAAAGATCTGCACCGCAATATTCCGAGGCAACAGCTCGGCGAGAATCTCCTCCTCATCCGGCTCGTACTCATAGGCTGCGCCCCCTCCGGCATCCTCGTGCTCGGACCGCGAGCCCGCCGGCGCGGCGGCCGCCGGGAACTCCGGGGGGATCAGCCGCTGTGCGGTCGGAATCTGCGCGATGACCGATTTGAACCGGGCGAAGAACAGGGTGCAGATGTCAAAGGCGCCCTCGGCGTAGAGCCGGCGGACGCGGTCGGCGATCTGCTCGGCGTTGACGAATCCCAGCGTGCGGACCGAGCGCAGCTCCATGTGCTCGATGATCTGCCGCTCATATTGCCGCTTCAGCTGATCATAGCCTTTGCGCCCAACGCAGAAGAACTTGACCTCCTTGCCGTCGGCTATCAGCGCGTTGGCACGCTCGCGCGCCGTGCGCACTATGGAAGAGTTGAACGGGCCGCACAGGCCGCGCTCGGCAGTGCAGACCAAGAGCAGGTGAACGCGATCCCCGCCGGTTCCGCGCAACAGCGGCGGCGCCGTATCGAGGCCCGCCACCGAGGCAGCGATCTTCGCCAACACCTTGTCCATGCGGTCCGCATAAGGACGCGCCGCTTCCGCGGCCGCCTGCGCGCGGCGCAGCTTGGACGCAGCCACCATTTGCATGGCTTTGGTGATCTTCTGCGTCGCCTTGGTGGACGCTATGCGATTGCGCAGATCCTTGAGGGACGGCATGGGTCTTGCTTTTCACTCCGTCATGCCCGGCCTTGTGCCGGGCATCCACGTCTTGCTCGGGGTCCACGCTCTAACATGTGAGTGGCCGGGACAGGCGACGACTCACGCGAACGTCTTGGCGTAGCCCTCGACCGCCGCCTTGAGCTTGGCCGCGGTCGCATCGCCCAAATCGCCACTGGCACGTATCTCGCTCAGGATTTCCGGCTTCTGGTTGCGCAACAGCGTCAAGAGTCCCTGCTCGAAGGCGCGCACCCGATTGACCGGCAGCGGATCGAGATAGCCGTTCACGCCCGCATAGATCACGCAGACCTGCTCCTCCATCTTCAAGGGCGAGAATTGCGGCTGCTTCAACAATTCCGTCAATCGCGAGCCGCGGTTGAGCAGGCGCTGGGTGGTGGCGTCGAGGTCGGAGCCGAACTGCGCGAAAGCCGCCATCTCGCGGTATTGGGCGAGCTCTCCTTTGATGCGGCCTGCCACCTTCTTCATCGCCTTGGTCTGCGCCGAGGAGCCCACGCGCGACACTGACAGACCGACATTCACGGCCGGGCGGATGCCCTGGTAGAACAGGTCGGTCTCAAGGAAGATCTGACCATCGGTGATCGAGATCACATTGGTCGGGATGTAGGCGGAGACGTCATTGGCCTGTGTCTCGATGACCGGCAACGCGGTCAGAGAGCCAGCCTTATTGTCGTCGTTCATCTTGGCGGCCCGTTCGAGCAGGCGCGAGTGCAGATAGAACACGTCGCCCGGATAGGCCTCGCGGCCGGGCGGACGGCGCAGCAACAGCGACATCTGCCGGTAGGCGACCGCCTGCTTGGACAGATCGTCGTAGATGATGACCGCATGCATGCCGTTGTCGCGGAAATATTCGCCCATGGTGCAGCCGGAGAATGGCGCGATGTACTGCATGGGCGCCGGATCGGACGCGGTCGCCGCGATGATGATCGAGTAGTCGAGCGCACCCTGCTCCTCGAGCACCTTGACGAATTGCGCCACGGTCGAGCGCTTCTGCCCGATCGCCACGTAGACGCAATAGAGCTTGACCCTCTCGTCGTTTGAGGCGTTGAGCGGCTTCTGATTGAGGATCGTATCGAGCGCGATTGCGGTCTTGCCGGTCTGCCGATCACCGATGATCAGCTCGCGTTGGCCGCGGCCGATGGGAATGAGCGCATCGATCGCCTTGAGGCCGGTCGCCATCGGCTCATGCACGGATTTGCGCGGAATGATGCCGGGCGCCTTGACGTCGACACGGCGCCGTTCCTTGGCCGGGATCGGGCCCTTGCCGTCGATCGGATTGCCGAGTGCATCGACCACACGACCAAGCAGCTCTTTGCCGACCGGCACATCGACGATCGCGCCGGTGCGCTTCACGGTCTGGCCTTCCTTGATCTCGCGGTCGTCGCCGAAAATCACGATGCCGACATTGTCGCTTTCGAGATTGAGCGCCATGCCGCGCACGCCGCTCTCGAACTCGACCATCTCGCCGGCCTGCACGTTGTCGAGCCCATAGGCGCGAGCGATGCCGTCGCCGACCGACAACACCTGCCCGACCTCGGAGACCTCGGCTTCCTGGCCGAAATTCTTGATCTGATCTTTGAGGATCGCGGAGATTTCAGCTGCCCGGATATCCATCAAGAGACCTCTTTCATCGCATGTTTGATTGATTTGAGCTTGGTGCGGAGCGAGCTGTCGACCATCCGGCTGCCGACCTTGACGACAAGGCCGCCGATGATGCCCGGGTCGATCTTGACATCGACCTGCACGTCCTTGCCGGTGACCTCGTGCAAGGCTTCCTTGATGGCGCCCAGCTGGCGCTCGTCCGGTCGCTCCGCAAGCGTCACCTCGGCCGTCACCTCGCCCTTATGGCGGGCGAGAAGGGTACGAAAATCCCGGATGATTGCCTTGACGGCGAACAGGCGGCGGTTCGCAGCCACGACCTGCAGGAACTTCGCGGCAAGCCCACCAATACCGGCCCGCTGCAGCACCGCCCCCAATGCCTTTGCCTGCTGTTCGGCCGCGAAGACCGGGCTGCGCACAAGCCGCGCCAAGTCCGGGCTGTCGCCAAGCAACACGTCGAAGCTGTCGAGATCTGCTTTGACGGTGTCGAGCGCCCTTTCTTCACGTGCCAACTCGAACAGGGCGGTCGCGTAGCGACCTGCCATGCCGGAAACGATGTTACCTTCGCCTTTCACGCCGCCCGCTTTCGGTTAAGGCCGTTTCTCGGGCTCGGCCGCAACCCTTCCCGGGAGCGCAAGCCTTTGAAATGCAAGTGGGACTTTGATCCTTGGGGAGGGCACCGTGAAAAGTGCCCGAAACCCTCAAGAAAATCGCGCGGTTGCTAACACACCCCCACCTGCAGCGCAACATCGGCCACTGGCACGCTTATGGGAAAGGCGAATGGCCGCTGGCGCTGCGCCTCGCGAACCGGTGAAACACCCGTAACCAGCGCGAAGGCTTGAGGCAAATATCACAGTTCCCGCACGAGGGCTCGGCCGTCTCGCCGAAATAGGCGAGCAGGCTGCGGCGGCGGCACGCTGTGGATTCGCACATCTCGACCAGGGCATCGAGCCGCCGGCGATCGATCTCCTTCTGCGCCGCCGACGCCTCGCTTTGCGCGATCTGCAGGCGACGCAGGCGGATGTCGTCATCCCCGTAGAGCGTCAAGGTGTCCGCCGCCAATCCGTCACGGCCGGCGCGGCCAATCTCATGGTAGTAGCTTTCGATATTGGCCGGCAGATCGGCCTGCAGCACGAAGCGGACGTCGGGCTTGTCTATGCCGAGACCGAACGCGATCGTCGCCACAATCACAACCGCCTCCTGCTGCAGGAAGAGATCCTGGTGGCGGGCGCGCCTGAGCGGATCGAGCCCCGCGTGATACGGGCGCGCATTCACCCCGCAGCTGCGCAAGACGTCGCTGAGTTCCTCAGTCTTGCGGCGCGAGCCGCAATAGACAATGCCGCTTTCACCCGCATGCGCGCGCACGAACTCGGTGACCTGGCCGAACCCTGATCTCTTGGCCTCGATGCGCAGGCGCAAATTCGGCCGATCAAAGCCATGCGCGAAGACCGCTGCCTTTCCGCCGAACAGCTTGTCGACGATGTCGGCCCGCGTTGCAAAATCGGCAGTCGCGGTGAAAGCCGCAGTCTGCACACTGCCGAGTTCGCGCCGAGCATCGCCGATTTGCAGATATTCCGGCCGAAAGGCGTGCCCCCATTGCGAGATGCAATGCGCTTCGTCGACCGCCAGCAATCCGACATTGGCGCGCTTGAGCAATGCACGGGTGTCGGGGCGCGCCAGGCGCTCAGGCGAGACGTAGATGAGCCTCAGCCCGCCGCCGGTGAGCCGATTGGTGATCTCCCGGTTCTGCGCGATATCGTTCGCCGAGTTTAAGGTCGCAGCCGCGATCCCCACCGCGTTGAGCTGGGCGACCTGGTTGCGCATGAGCGCAATGAGCGGGGAAACCACCACAGTCGGGCGGTCGCGGAGCAGCGCCGGCAGCTGATAGCAGAGCGATTTGCCGCTGCCCGTCGGCATGATGGCGAGCACATTCCGTCCCGCGAGCACGCTGGCGAGGATCGCGGCCTGGCCGGGTCGGAACTCGGCAAAGCCGAAGGTTGAGCGCAGCACGTGCCGGGCTGCGGCGAGGTCAGTCATGAAAGCGCCCCCCGTGGTATTTGTTCTACAAATGTTCTCACCTGGGGGCAATATCGGGCACCGCTGGAATAATGATGTTAAAAACATCTATTATTTTGGTTGAAAGCTCATTTTAAATGTAATATGCACCGTATCTTAAGCTTTCTAATTCCTCCGCAACTCCCATCAAAAGCTGCAATGATCAGCGCTGCGCAATTGCGGGCTGCCCGGGCTCTGGTCGGCATCGACCAGCGCCAGCTCGCGGACCTATCCGGCCTTTCGCTGCCGACGATTCAACGCATGGAGGCCAGCGAAAGCGTCATCCGCGGCAATGTCGATTCGCTGATGAAGCTGATCGGGGCGCTCGAGAAAGTCGGGATCGAGCTGATCAGCGAGGGCGCGGTGAGCCAAGGCGGCGGCCGCGGCGTGAGACTGCGCGCGCGCCTCAACACCAGCTCCGATCAGCCGGGCACCTAGGGGAGACGCAATGCTCCTGGTTGTTGCCCTGTGCTGCGTCGCATCCTTTCTTGCGATTATTGGCATCGGGATCGCGATCGCCCACCGACCGGATGCGGGCGTGATCGTTTATGGACTTTGCCTGGCCTTCGCGGTGGTCGCATTAGTGGCGGGGCTGGCCGAGCTCATTGTTTCAGCCGCAATCCCACCGGCGGTCACGCTGCCGGTCGGACTGCCCTGGATTGGCGCGCATTTTCGCCTCGACTCGCTCGCCGCCTTCTTTCTGGTCGTGGTCAATCTCGGAGCCGCGGCGGCTTGCGTTTTTGCCATCGGCTACGGCCGCCACGAGATCGCGCCGGAACGGGTACTGCCGTTCTATCCCGCCTTTCTCGCCGGGATGAACCTTGTGGTGCTGGCGGACGACGCTTTCACTTTCCTGGTTTCCTGGGAATTCATGTCGCTGTCCTCGTGGGCGCTGGTCATGGCCCACCATCGCATTCGCGACAATGTCCAGGCCGGATACGTGTATCTGGTGATGGCGAGCTTCGGCACGCTGGCCTTGCTGCTCGCCTTCGGCATGCTCGCCGGGGCGGACGGAAACTACGCGTTCGCCGCCATCAGGGCGGCGCATCCTTCGGGGACAGTCGCTGCCGCGGTCCTGATCCTGGTTCTCCTCGGCGCCGGCTCCAAGGCCGGGTTGGTGCCCGTGCACGCTTGGCTACCGCTCGCCCATCCGGCGGCGCCAAGCCATGTCTCCGCCCTGATGAGCGGGGTGATGACCAAGGTCGCGGTTTATGGCTTCGTGCGGATCGTGCTCGACCTGTTGGGGCCGCCCGCCTGGTGGTGGAGCATGCTCGTGCTCGCGCTGGGCGGCATTACCGCCGTCATGGGCGTGCTCTACGCCCTGATGCAGCACGATCTCAAACGGCTGCTCGCCTATCACACGGTCGAGAACATCGGCATCATCTTTATCGGCCTCGGTCTTGCCCTCGCATTCACCGCGCACGGCATGCCGGCGGCAGCAGCGCTCGCGCTCACCGCAAGCCTCTTTCACGTGTTCAACCACTCGCTGTTCAAAAGCCTCCTGTTCTTTGGTGCCGGCGCTGTGCTGGGTTCGACCGGCGAGCGCGACATGGAGCACATGGGCGGTCTCATTCACCGCATGCCGAAAACCGCCTTGGCGTTCTTGGTCGGCTGCGTCGCGATCTCAGCGCTGCCGCCCTTCAATGGTTTCGTATCGGAATGGCTGACCTTTCAGGCCATTCTCTTGAGCCCGCAGCTGCCGTCATGGGGACTGAAGCTCATGGTGCCGGCAGTTGGAGCGCTGCTTGCCCTGTCGGCGGCACTTGCGGCTGCATGCTTCGTCAAAGCCTTCGGGGTGTGCTTCCTGGGACGCGCGCGCACCGCGCAGGCCGCGGGCGCCGCAGAGACCGACAACTGGTCGCTCGCCGCCATGCTGACGCTTGCGGCACTCTGCCTCTTCGCCGGCATCCTGCCCGGCCTGTTCATCGACGCGCTCGCTCCCGTGGCCAGAGTCCTGGTTGGCGCGCGCATGCCGCTTCAGAGCGGGATCGAATGGCTTTCGATCGTGCCGGTCGCCGAGAGCCGCAGCTCTTATAACGGCCTACTGGTTTTCCTGTTCATCGTGATGTCCTCAACCCTCGCCGCAAGCGCCATCCATCGGTTCGCGTCCGCCAAGCTGCGTCGCGGCCCGGCGTGGGATTGCGGCTATCCGGATGCGAGCCCCGCCACCCAGTACAGCGCGAGCAGCTTTGCGCAGCCGATCCGTCGCGTCTTCGGCACGGTCGTGTTCGGCGCGCGCGAGAAGATCGACATGCCGCCCCCCGGGTCGCTCGCCCCCGCCCGCCTCGATGTCACCCTGCATGACCGCATCTGGGAGGCCCTATACGCGCCTCTCGCCCGCATCGTCGGTCTCGCCGCCGACCGATTGAATCACCTGCAATTCCTGACCATCCGCCAATACCTCACCCTGGTCTTCTCGGCGCTCGTCGCGCTTCTGCTGGTGCTCGCCATATGGCCGTAATCCTCGGTTTCGCGATCCAGGGCGCGCAGATGTTGCTGGTGCTGCTCATCGCCCCAGGGGTTACCGGCCTGGTGCGGAAGATGAAGGCGCGCCTCCTGCGCCGGCGGGGTCCTCCGTTGTTGCAGCCCTATCGCGACCTCCTCCGCCTGTTGCGCAAGGATGCGGTGTTGGCCGAGAGCTCATCCTGGCTGTTCCGAGTCGTTCCATACGTCACGTTCGCGGCCACCTGGGTGGCGGCCGCATTAGTGCCGACCTTCGCGACCGGCCTGCCGTTCAGCTGGTCGGCCGACCTGATCGCCATCATTGCACTGCTTGCCAGCGCCCGCTTCTTTCTTGCTCTCGCTGGCCTCGATGTAGGCACGAGCTTCGGCGGCATCGGCTCGAGCCGGGAGGTGATGATCGCGTCGCTCGCCGAGCCGGCGATGCTGATGATCATGTTCACATTGGCGCTCATTGCGGGCTCAACCCAGCTTTCGACCATGGCCGAATTTGTTCTCTCGCCGCTCGTCGGCCTGCGGGTGTCGCTGGCTCTTGCCCTCATCGCCCTGATCATGGTGGCGATCGCCGAGAATGCGCGCATCCCGGTCGACAATCCGGCGACGCATCTCGAGCTCACCATGGTGCATGAAGCCATGGTGCTGGAATATTCCGGGCGCCATCTCGCGCTGATCGAGCTCACCGCCTCGCTGAAGCTGACCCTCTACCTGTCGCTCATTGCGTGTCTGTTCGTCCCGTGGGGAATGGTGACCGGGGAGGCCGCCATCGAATCCCTGGCGATCGGCGCCGCGTCCTATATCGGGAAGCTCGCGGCTGCCGGGTTCCTCTTGGCGCTGTTTGAAACCTCCATCGCCAAGATGCGCGTGTTCCGGGTGCCGGAGTTCCTCGGCGCCGCGCTGATGCTCGGCCTCTTGGCCGCGCTGCTACGCTTCGTGTCCGGGAGCCTTTAGAGATGCATGGCCTTGACTTTGACGTTGCGCACATGCTCGCCGGTGGTCTCGTGCTGGTGAGCTTCATGCAGCTCTACCAGGATCGCCTCTATGCGCTGCTCAACGTATATGCGCTGCATGCTTTGGTGCTGGCCCTGTCTGTTGCCTGGCAGGCCTATATCCAGGACGCACCGCATCTCTACGTCACCGCGGCGATCGCGCTTCTCTTCAAGGCCATCGCCATTCCGCTCGTGCTGCACCGGATCATCGCGCGCCTGGGAATCCACCGCGAGATCGAGAAGGTGGTCGGCGTCGGTCCCGCCATGCTGCTTGGCATCAGCCTGGTCGCCCTGTCCATGGTGGTGATGCTGCGCGTGACCGCGGAGGCCGATCCGCTCGCCCGTGAGGACCTCGCCTTTGCGCTGTCGGTGGTGCTGCTCGGCCTGTTGATGATGGTGACGCGGCGCAACGCAGTGAGCCAGGTGGTCGGCTTCATGTCGCTCGAGAACGGCCTGGTGCTGGCAGCGACCGGCGCCAAGGGAATGCCGCTCGTTGTCGAGATCAGCATCGCGTTCTCGATCCTCATCGCGTTCATCGTGATCGGCATCTTCCTTTTTCGCATCCGCGAGCGCTTCGACTCGGTCGATATGCAGGCGCTCGACCGCTTCCGGGGAGAGCGGCAATGACCCCATTCTTCGACGCAACCGCGGCGGTGCTGGCAATCCCCATCGTGATGGCGGCCGTGCTTGCGATCCTTCCCGGCTATCGGCTGACCGCGCGATTGAACGTCGCCGCCTCGCTGGCGAGCTTCCTCGCGGCCCTGTCGCTCGCCTTCTACCGCCCGAGCGGTGGTCCGTACCTGCTCGTCGACGATCTCAACAACGTGTTCATCGTGCTCACGACCCTTGTCGGCTTCACCACCAGCATCTTCAGCGCGAGCTATATCGGCCACGAGATCGAGATCGGCCGCCTGACGCCGAACCATGTGCGCTTCTACCACGCCATGTACCAGATCCTCATGTTCGCGATGAACCTCGCGCTCATCGCCAACAATATCGGCTTGATGTGGGTGGCGATCGAGCTCGCCACCCTGACCACCGTGATGATGGTCGGCATCTATCGCACCCACGAGGCGCTGGAGGCGGCCTGGAAGTATTTCATCCTCGGCAGCGTCGGCATCGCGCTCGCACTGTTCGGCACCATACTGATCTACATGGCGGCGCGCCCGATAATCGGCGAGGGTCTCGACGCCATGGTGTGGAGCAACCTGATCGCGCATGCAGATGCGTTCGATCCGGCGTTGCTCAATGTCGCCTTCGTGTTCTTGTTGCTCGGCTACGGCACCAAGGTTGGGCTGGCGCCGCTGCATGCGTGGCTGCCCGATGCCCATGCGGAGGGCCCGACGCCGATCTCGGCGGTGCTGTCGGGTCTTCTGCTCAACGTCGCCCTCTATGCGCTGCTGCGCTTCAAGATGCTGCTCGCGGTCAATCCGGCCGCGCTCGCCCCCGGCCCCCTGATGGTGACGATGGGATTGGTGTCGCTCGTCTTTGCGGTGTTCATGCTGTTCCGCCGGCGCGACATCAAGCGCATGTTCGCCTATTCGTCGATCGAGCACATGGGCATCATCACCTTTGCGTTCGGCATGGGCGGCCCGCTCGCCAATTTCGCCGGCCTTCTGCACATGACCATGCATTCGCTGACCAAGTCGGCGATCTTCTATGCGGTCGGCCACATCGCGCAGGTCAAGGGCACGCAGAAGATCGCTGAGATGGGCGGCCTCACGGTCACCAGTCCGGCGCTCGGATGGGGCTTGGTCCTCGGGGTGGTCGCCATCGCAGGGCTGCCGCCGCTTGGCATCTTCATGAGCGAGTTCCTGATCGTGAGCTCGACGTTTGCGCGCTCGCCGCTGCTGGCGATTCCGCTGGTGCTCGGTTTGCTATTGGGGCTGAGCGCCCTCTTCGTGCGGCTCAACGGCATCGCGTTCGGTGAGCCGCGCGGCGACAACGCGCCGGCACGCGCCTCTTTCGTGCCGATGTTCGCCCATCTTGCGTTGGTGCTGGCGGCCGGCATTTACCTGCCCCCACAGCTCGTCCTCTGGTTCCAGAACGTCGCAAAGCTTTTAGGATAAGCGGCGATGTCTTTGCTCAGCGACATCATCGAGCAGGGCCAGCGCGTTGCGGCGCATCGGCCTTGGCCGCGGGCGGTCGTCACGGCGGACACTTGGCAGCGCCTGCGCGGCGAGCTGGCGGAGGGCAAGCTCACGCTCATCGGCCTGTGGGGCGACATCGGTATTGTCCACATGGCGCTGCTCGACGAAGCGGGCCCCGATATCGGCGTTGTCTCGCTCGAATGCCCCGATGGGCGCTTCCCTGCGATCGGCTTCGTGCACAAGCCTGCAGCGCGCCTTGAGCGCGCCGTGCGCGATCTTTTCGGGCTGGAGCCGAGCGGGTTGGGCGACGTGCGGCCATGGCTCGACCACAGCCGTTGGGACCTGTGGCAGCCGCTCGGCAATGGCTCACACGAGCCGCGCCCGTCGCAGCCGTACGCTTTCCTGCCGGTCGAAGGTGAAGGCCTGCATCAAATCCCGGTTGGGCCCGTGCATGCCGGCATCATCGAGCCGGGCCACTTCCGCTTCACCGCCAACGGCGAAGCCGTGGTGCGGCTCGAAGAACGCCTGGGCTATGTGCACAAAGGCATCGAATCCCTCATGGTGGGTGCCGACCTCGCGCGCGGCATTCGCCTCGCCGGCCGCACCTCAGGCGACAGCACCGTTGCGTATGCGCTCGCCTTCGCGCACGCGGCCGAAGCCGCGCTTGGACTTAGTGTGCCGCCGCGGGCCGCCTGGCTGCGCGCCCTGATGGCGGAGCTCGAGCGGCTCGCCAATCACTTCGGCGATTTCGGCGCGATCTGCAACGATGCTTCGTTCGCGATCATGCACGCCCAATGCGGGATCCTGCGCGAGCGGACGCTGCGCGTCGCCGCCACCTGCTTCGGTCACCGGCTGATGATGGATCGAATCATGCCGGGCGGCATCTCGAACGATGTGCCGGCGAATGGGCTTGCGCAGCTGCGCGAGCTCATCGCCGAGATCCAGCGGAGCTTCCCGAGATTGGTCGCGCTCTATGACAACACCGCTTCCCTGCAGGACCGCACCGTGACGACCGGAGTGTTGAAGGCAGCACTCGCTCGCCAATTCGGCGCCGGCGGCTTTGTGGGCCGCGCCTCCGGGCGCGCCTTCGACGCGCGGCGGGCGCTCGCCTATCCGCCCTACGACCAGCTCGCATTCGAGGTCCCGGTGGTCAAGACAGGCGATGTCAACGCCCGGGTCTGGATCCGCATCCACGAGATCGAGCAAAGCATGCGCCTGATCGATCAGATAATCGCAAGCCTCCCGGAAGGTCCGCTCTCGGCGCCCGCCGAGGCGGCAGGCGGTGCGGCTGCGGAAGGCCTCGGTATTGTCGAAGGCTTTCGCGGCGACGTGCTGGTCTGGCTTCGCCTCGATGGCGAGCGACGCATCGCCCGGTGCCACCTGCGCGATCCATCCTGGTTTCAGTGGCCTCTCTTAGAAGCCGTCATCGAAGGAAACATCGTGGCGGATTTCCCGATTTGCAACAAATCGTTCAACTGCTCTTATTCAGGACACGATTTGTAGATGCGCAAGACTCTCTTCACGAGCCTGATCAGGCGGCCGCTCACCGAAGCCTCGCCCGAGGCCGATGCCGCGGCTCTGGCGGAGCTCGCCGCCAATGTGGATCGCGCAGCGCGCCTGCGGCTCGGCCGCAGCCTGTCGATCCGCATGGTTGATGCCGGCTCGTGCAACGGCTGCGAGCTCGAAATCCATGCGCTCAACAATGCATTCTATGACCTTGAGCGCTTCGGTGTGCGCTTCGTTGCTTCACCGCGCCACGCCGATGTGCTCATGGTGACGGGTCCGGTGACCAAGAACATGCGCGAGGCGCTGGAGCGCACCTATGCGGCGACGCCGGATCCCAAATGGGTCGTTGCGGTCGGCGACTGCGCGTCAGATGGCGGAATCTTTGCCGGGAGCTACGCGGTTGCGGGCGGCGTCCATGACGTGGTCGCGGTCGACCTGCACATCCGCGGCTGCCCGCCGACACCGACCCAGTTGCTCAAAGGCCTGCTGGCCTTGTTGGAGCCCGAGCGGTCGGCGCAAACAAAAACGCATGGCTCCGAAGGGGAGCGTTCCTGATATAACAGGCGCGAAACAGGAAGCCTGTCACTGTAACGGCTCCGGAGCTGTGCGATAGACGCAGAGATCGCGCTCCGTTCGACCCAGCCGCTGGCGAGCCGAATCAAACCGAACGCAATTGCGCTCATGGGCGACCTCTGGAGTGCATTTCGGAGCCATGCGTCCGGCGCAAGACGACGGCACGATCATGCTGCGACAGGAATCAAAAAGCCCGGCGCGATGTTCCGGCCGGGCGCAAATCATCAGTTTCAATTTCGTCAATGCCGCAACTCGCGCGCTCTGTCAAGCATCGGCATTGAACACCGCGCCTGCTCGATGCACGGGAGCCGATGAGCTTCGGGCGCGTCTTGGCCAAATCGCGTGGGCACAACCCGATCAATCGTAGAATTCGGGTGCCAGCTTCCGCTTAATCCCAGCCGTGTAATCGTGCTGAATCCACAATTGCGCGTGGTTCTGCTTCAGGAATTCCTGGATCATGGCGCGGCTTTTGGCAGTCTGTTCCCGGTCAGTGTCGAAGGACGGAACCGTGCCGTAGGTGATCTCTTCCGGATAGTGATAAAGGTCGCCCGACAATAGGACGTTGCCGGTGTTAGCCAGTTTCAGGAACAGGGACTGGTGCCCGGGCGTATGACCCGGCGTGGATTTGATGACAACCGTGCCATCGCCAAACACATCATAATCCTCGCCGTTCAGGACAATCGTTTTGCTGTTGGCCAGGGCCTCGAAATTTTTCGGGTCTGCCACGCGGCTTCCCGGTTGGCGCGGGGCGAAGATCGGGTCCCGGTCGCCCTTCTGCACGATCCAGGTAGCGCCGGCGAACAGGTTGGCATTGGCGACGTGATCAAGATGGTAGTGGGAGAGCGCCAGATAAGTGATGTTGTCCGGGATGTAGCCGATCGCGAGGAGTTGGGGGAGCAGCGGGCGATCGACCGTGAAGGCATTCAGCTTCTGGGGCGAGACGCCATCCTTGAAGGCGCTGTCGGGAATTTCGCCGGTATCCCACATCAGGCTTCCGCGCGGGTGAACGACCAGGAAGCAGGGCGTCATCATATTTGTGTTGGCCATCTCGCTCGGCTTCAGGCCGTACGCATCGACATTGGCAGGCGTAATCTTGCCGCAGTCCAGAACATAGAGGCGCAGCGATTGTGGGGACGGCGGCCTCTGAGGCTGTTGGGCGCTGGCCGGTGCGAGACCGAATACCACGGACACAGCCGCAGCGAGGATGGCAGGTACGACGCCAATCGACATGGAATCCTCCCTATAATCCAGCCCCTCCCACCCACCAAAATCTATCGCAATTTCCATGTGCAAAGAAGGTCCTCGAAGCCTTCCGCAATTGGCCGCTGCCGCATCACCAGGCATCGGCAAGTTCGGCAGCTATCAGCACTAGACCGGCCGTGACCCGCCATGGGCTGGGACGGTGACGTTGAGCCGCTGCAGCTTTTGCGCCATTGGGCGATTGCAAAATTGCTTTCACGCCCGCTGACGGGCTCCTGCGGGAGCAGTATCCTTGAGGCTCCTTACGCGTCCTCGGCAAACAGGTCGCACCAGCGCGAGGATCATGACGATTGCAAGAAAGGTGACAGCTGAACAGTCCAACAGGGCGCCGCGGCCCAGAGCAGGCAGGGAGGCTGAAAATGTCGACCCAACTTCAACCCCCGCGAACAGAGGACGGAGTGAGCCGCCGCGCTCTGTTTGAGACCTTGGCTGCCGGCGCCGCGGCAGCAGGCGTCGCCGCGCCCGCATTGGCGCAGCAGAGCGCGGTGCTGGCCGAAGCAACATCAGCCGATTATGTCCGCGATCCGACCCGCTGGGGCAGCGCCGAGCTCGCCGCGCTATTTCCGAATTTCAAGCATCTCGACATCGCGACCAAGGGCGCCGTCATTCGTGTGCGCCACGGCGGTTCCGGGCCGCCCCTGTTGCTTCTGCATGGCAACTCGCAGAACCACGCGACCTGGTTCGGCGTCGCCGCCCGGCTTGCGCAAAGCCATCATGTGGTCCTCGCCGACCTGCGCGGCTACGGTGACAGCTCGTTGCCGGATCCCGGCCCCAATCACATCAATTACAGCGCCGGCGCGCTGGCCGCGGACATGTTCGAGCTCATGGACAGTCTCGGGCATCAGCGCTTTTTTCTCGCCGGCCACGACCGCGGCGCACGCGTCACGCATCGCATGTGCCTCGACAACCCGGATCGGATCATGAAGGTCTGCATCCTGGACATGCTGCCGTCGTATTACGTATGGACCAATCTCAACATAAAGTCGGCACTGAGCTCCTGGCATTGGCTGTTCCTGGCGCAACCGGAGCCGTTTCCCGATACGCTGATACGCGCCGTTCCGGCCGAATGGTTTTTGAAGAGCCGGGGTTACGACCGGCAGCTCCCCAAAATCGTGCTCGACGACTATGTCCGCTGCTTCACCAACAAGACGATCGTCGGGGCCTGTCGCCACTATCGTGCAAATGCGACGATCGATTTCGAGATCGACACAGCCGGGAAAGAGCGCAAGATTGCGCCGCCGCTGCTGATCCTGTGGGGAACGCGGGGCGCGCCTCCCACCCAGGAATTTCCAACCGTATGGCGCACATTCGCGAGCAACCTTGTCGACGCGCAGCCGCTCCCGACCGGCCACGCCCTGCAGGTAGAGGCGCCCGACCGCGTCTATGATCATTTTGCCAAATTCTTCGCGGCATGAACGGTGAAGCAGGCAGAGCGTTTCCTGGCGGCAATACAAGGAAAACCCGTATCGCACAGCTTGGTGCAGGCAGGCGCTTCGCCAATATTCGCGAAGGACACTGGCAGCCGCATGATCGTTGCCAATCGGGCTGGCACATTCCGGCGCGCAAGAACCGTTCGCTTTCTGCGCCCGCCTAAGGCCCCTCGGAGTAAGTAGTCCGAACGCTCGGCCGCCAATCAACTAGGGTGCGGAGATCAGTGGAGCAAAGCGCCGTCGTAGAATCTGGTCTCCTTCTTCCTGCAGCACGCGGTTGCGAGTGGCGGCCGGAAGCCGGAAGCTTTCAGCGGCGGCGGCACTTTCTTGCTGCACCCATGTCACCCGCGGCTGCCGCCTGACCACATAATCGGCCATCCGCCGACCTTCGCGCCTGCGGCCTACAAGGGGATGAAGACAGACCAAACCTAGCCGCCTTGCCAGCAGAAAGGTTCGACCATTTTCCACCAGTGTTCAGTCACTTGATCAGTGTTGCCCGGCGCAATAATCTCGTTCGTGTCGGCAAGATCCTCGGGTCAAAAGTGAAGTCTACCACGGGGCCGCCACGGGAGGGCTCGATGACCAGCATCTCGCGACTTGCAGATGTTCTGACGCGATTATCCTTTGGGGCAATCACGAGCATCGGGCTGCTGGCTTTGCCGATCGCAGGAAGCCGTCCGGCGGTGGCGCAAAACCAGGGCCCGGCGGCACTGACCGGCACGGTATCCTCGGCTGAAGAAGGCAAGATGGAGGGTGTCGTGGTCAGCGCCAAGCAGCCTGGCTCGACCATCATGGTTTCGGTCAGCACCAACGCTCAGGGGGAGTACCGTTTTCCGCGGGACCGCCTCGCCCCAGGCGCCTATGACATCACCATCCGGGCGATCGGGTACACTCTCAAGCCGACGACGGCAGCCATAGCATCGAGCGGCTCCACGCAACTCGACCTCACGCTTGCGAAGGCCGCGCCGAGCGTTCTCGCCCTGCAAATGTCCAACAGCGAGTGGATGCAAAGCGCGCCCGGCACTCCGGCGCAGAAAATGGCATTGCTGAGCTGCCTTGATTGTCATGGGCTGCAGCGTCCTTTCTTCTCCAAGGACAATGCGTCGGAAATGGCGATTACGGTGCAGCGCATGAGAGGGCATACCCCGAACGCCTCTCCCAATTTTCCTTTCTTTCTTCAGAACGCATCCGAGATGCTGAGCGGTCCGCCCACCAAGGCTCAAGCGGACTTCGGGGCCTACCTCGCTTCGATCAATCTCAGCTCCGGAGAAACATGGCCCTATCAATTAAAGACGCAGCCCCGCCCGACCGGTAAATCGACGCAGGCCATCATCACGACTTATGATCTGCCCGACGATGCCGCCCCCCACGACACGCTCCTCGACCAAGAAGGCAACGTCTGGTTCACGGATTTCCAGCACCAATTCATCTCGAAACTGGATCCCAAGACCGGCAAGGTCACCCGCTACCCGGTCCCCGTCACGAAGCCGGGCTTTCCGACGGGGGGCCTCATGGTCACAATAGATAAGGATGGAAACATCTGGGAAGCCATGATGGAGCAGGCGGCGATTGCCGAGCTCGATCCGAAGACCGGAAAGGTCTCCACCTACCTGGCGCCCAATTGGGAGAATGACGACAAGCGGTTCACCATGATCGACGCCCTGCATTCGAACGTCGACGGGAAATTGTGGACCAAAGCCAACGATGGCGCCAGCAACAGAATGTATCAGTTCGATCTCACCACTAAACAATTCCACGAAGTTCTGCCGCCTCCCGGAAGGCCAACCATCGCCGGTTACGGACTGGTCACCGACCTGGACAACAATGTCTACAGCCTTCCCAACACCCCCAACGCAAGGCAAATCTGGCGCGTGGACGCCAAGACCGGGAACGTCACCTATATCGATCTTCCGCCCGGCATAGGCGGCGCGCGGCGAGGACATATCGACTCGCAGAATCGCCTGTGGTTCTCGCAATTCCATGCCAACCGTTACGCCATGTATGACCCCAAGAGCGGCAAGGTCACGGCGTGGGATGTGCCGGTCCCTTATGCGGGTGCGTACGATGTCGGGTTCGACGACGTCAGATACGCATGGGGCGCCGATATGAGCACCGATCTGGTTCAGCGGCTCAACGTGGAAACCGGCGAATGGAGCGCCTATCTCCTGCCCACTTCCATCAATACGCGCCATATTGACGTGCAGAAGAGCACGAAGCCTGGCGAACTCTCCAGCATGTGGACTGAAGGCCAGCAGACGAGCAAGATTGTCCACATAGAGCCGCTTACCCCCTAGCGAGCCGCTTAGTTGCACGGCGTTCAATGCGTCCTGAGGTCGACAGGGCGCTCAAGGTCCAGGGTGCCGGCACGTTTTTCGAGGCCGCGAACCCGTGCTGCACGCGCGGCGCGGTCGCCGTCGATCCGCCCAGCTTGCACCTTCGCGCAGAGCTGTTTCTCGGTTCGGCTTCATGGGGCGACTTGCGCCTGCCGACGCGCGACGCTCACGAAGTTCCTGACGACAGCGGAACGCTGAGTTCGGTGGTACGCAAGACAAATCTCGGCGGACAGCGAAGGCCCCTCGATTGGGAGGAACACCACACCGTCGGGATGAAGGCAGCTCATGGACTTCGGCACAAGCGTGACACCCAGGCCAGCGGCTACCATCGGAATCGCCGAAGCCACCTGCGGCGCCTCCTGAGCAAGGCGTGGACTAAATCCGGAGCGGACAAAGGCTGCGAGGATGGCATCGTAGACCGGCGGATTAATTGTGCGCGTGAAAAGAATAATAGGCTCTTGAGCAAGCGCCGACAGGGGAGCTGATTGCGAACGGGCGAGCGGATGCGCCGCCGGCAAAGCCATGAGGATGGGTTCGTTCACCAGCGTCTCGAGGCCCAGCCCATCCGTATCAGAGAGCGGCGGCCGGAGGAACGCGAGGTCGATGGCACCTGCGCGCAGGCGAGCCAACAAGAGCGATGTGTTGCTTTCTTCAGGTGTCAAAACGACGTCGGGATACTCCTTTCTGAACTCGTGGATGATGGTTGGAATGAGAGGATGGAAATAGGTTGCACCGGCTGAGCCGATATTGACCTTTCCGGTTTCGCCACGTGCACGGCGCCCGATCCCCATTTTGGCTCTATCGACCTCCGCGAGAATGACGCGAGCTTCCTCAAACATGAGCTTGCCCGCATCGGTGAGTACGACGCCGCGGGTTTCGCGCCGCAGCAGCGGCGTGCCAATCTCCGCTTCGAGCTGCATTATCTGCGAGCTTAACGAAGGCTGCGTGATGCCGAGGCGCTGCGCCGCGCGCGTAAAATTCAGTTCATCGGCGACCGCCACGAAATAGCGGAGATGGCGAAGCTCCATCGGTAGTCCTCCTCCTTCGCGGCAAGGATATTCCGGTCGCCATAGCCAGCAACTATTAAAAACGTCACCCGTACCAATTGGACAGACACGGGTTCGTCATCTGACAGTAGCGAAACATAATCCCGATGGGTTCGAAGAGACCGTGCTGGGCGTGATCTTTCCTCCGGAAAAGATAAGCAAAAGCCGCCCGCCGGGGTCGTGGCGCTGGAAGAGATCGGCCGCTCGGTCGCACGGCGCTCGCCACGCTCGTGGAAGCAGGCTACGCGACGCGGCGACATCCCCTCCCGGCAATACTCGGTAGCCAGATCTCGATGACGCGCCCGGGACTGCCGGTGAGCCCGCCGCCTGACCGCAATAGACCGCATATTTGCGACCTCAGGGGAGCAGCGCTGCAGAGCAAATTGCGATGAAAATCTTCCTCAGCCTACGAACACGTGGGGCGTCGTGAAATCGCCCGTCATAAAGCGTTCGATTGTGATAGGAGGCCGCAAGACCAGCGTCAGCCTCGAAGACGCGTTTTGGACTGGGCTTAAGCAAATCGCGTCAAGTCGTGAGCTAACATTATCGGAAATAATTGCCATTATCGACGCCAACCGCGTCCACGGCAATCTATCATCGGCAATTCGTCTGTTCGTGCTCGACCAATTCGCGGAGTGATCGAAACTTTCGGACGCGGATGTCAACACATGCCGGTGCACGGCCTCACAGAAAGCTCTGCGGGTCGACATCCACTTCGAGCTTGATGGTTCCGCTCGACTTCGGGGCCGCTGCCAGCCATTGGCGCAAGTAAGCCGAAAGATCAAAATTGCGCGGCGACTTAACCAGCAGGCGGAAGCGGTAACGCCCGCGGACAAGCGCAAGCGGAGCTTCAGCCGGACCGAGCACGCGCACCGCGTCGGAACGCGGCGCTGCCTGCGCGAGCGCCCGCGCATGCGATTGAGCCGCATGCTTGTCGCCGCCTGAGACAATCAATGCGGCCAATCGCCCGAATGGTGGGTAGTGTGCCTCTTCGCGCAGCTTGATCTCGCTCGTATAGAAAGCTTCGCGGTCGCCGGCGGCCAGCGCCCGCATCACCGGGTGCTCCGGCTGATGGGTCTGCAGATAACCGATCCCGCGACCCGCCTCCCGACCGGCGCGGCCGATCACCTGATGCAGAAGCTGGAATGTGCGCTCCGCCGCGCGCGGATCGCCATTGGCGAGGCCAAGATCGGCATCGACCACGCCCACCAGATTGAGCTTGGGGAAATGGTGCCCCTTGGCCACGAGCTGCGTGCCGATGACGACGTCCACCAAGCCCTGCTCGACTTGGCCAAGCTCCTCGCGCATGCGCTCGACCGAGGTGATGAGATCGCTCGAGAGCACCAGGATGCGGGCGCCGGGAAACAATTGCGCAGCCTCCTCCTCGAGGCGCTCGACCCCGGGGCCGCACGCCACGAAGCTTCCGCGCGCCGCGCAATGCGGGCACTGCTCCGGCTGCGGCAACGAATAGCCGCAGTGGTGACACACCAGGCGGCGCTTGAAGCGATGGTCGACCAGCCAGGCGTCGCAGTTGGGACACGAGAGGCGATAGCCGCATTGGCGACAGAGCGTGAGCGGCGCATAGCCGCGGCGATTGAGGAACAACAGCGCCTGCTCGCCGCGCGCATGTGCGTCCGCGATCGCCTGCACCAAGCGCGGTGCCACGAAGCGCCCAGGCGGCGGACCCTCGCGGCGCAAATCGATCGCCTCGATCGCCGGCATGCTTGCGCCGCCAAATCGTTCCGGCAGATGCAGGCGCTGATAGCGGGAACGACGGGCGTTGACCTCGGTTTCGACCGAGGGCGTCGCGGAAGCGAGCAAGACCGGTATTTTGGCAATGTGGCCGCGCACCACCGCCATGTCGCGGGCGTTATAGTGAACGCCGTCCTCCTGCTTGTAGGCCGGATCGTGCTCCTCATCGACGACGATGAGGCCGAGATCCGCATACGGCAGGAACAATGCGGAGCGTGCCCCCACAACGACTGCGATCTCGCCGGCTGCAACGGCTGCCCATGTGCGGGCGCGCAAGCGCGGAGAAAGCTGCGAGTGCCATTCGGCCGGCCGCGCTCCGAAGCGCTCGGCGAAGCGATCGAGCACCTGCGCGGTGAGCGCGATCTCGGGCATCAGGATCAGAGCCTGCCGACCCTGCCGCACCGTCTCGGCCACCGCCTCGAAATAGACTTGCGTTTTGCCTGAGCCGGTCACGCCATCGATCAACGTGACCGAATAGCCGCCCTTCCGGATGGTGGCCCGCAGTGCGTCGGCGGCTTCGCGCTGCGCCGGCGTGAATTCCGGCGCCGCGTGATCGGGGTCGACCGGAAGCCCCACCGGCTCGGGCGGCAGCACCAGAGTTTCGAGTGTTCCTCCATCGACCAGGCCGTCGACGACCCCGACTGATACGCCGGCCTCCTCGGCGACCTCACTTTTTCCGCGCGCAAGACCATCTCTCAAGAAGTCGAGCACGCGCGCGCGGGCGGCGGTCATGCGTTCGGGCGGCGGTCCGGCAAGACGCACACCGAGGCGCTCGCGCGCGGGGCCCAAATGCTCGCCGGTGCGCAGGCCCATGCGCAAGACCATGCCGCGCGCCCCCAGCGCATAGCCGGCAACCCAGTCGACGAAGTGGCGCAACTCGCCTTTGAGCGGCGGCAGGTCGAGCCGCTCGTCGATATATTTCAGCCGATTGTCCAACCGCGGATTGGGCGAAGGGTTCTCGGCCCAGACCACGCCGGTCGCGGTGCGCACCCCCAGGGGCACGCGCACCACATCGCCGGGCGCGAGCTCCATCGCGTCCGGCACGCGATACGAATAGGTCTGGTCGAGCGCGACCGGTAAAAGGACATCGACGACGCGTGAGGCCATTGAGCCGATTCGTCCGCAGTTAACAAACAAGTCAGCGGGTGGGATTATCCTCCACATGTCAAGGCCAAGCAGTGCGGGGCGGGCGTGACGGAAGCCGCAAGCGATGAAGAGGATGGGGGGCGCGAGCTCGTTGGCGCTGGCGCCGATCTTTGCAAGGAATTTGCCCGCTGGTGCATGCACCTTTCGGCCGAGCGGCGCGTGTCGCCGAAGACGCGCGAGGCCTATGAGCGCGACCTCCGCCAGCTCATCGCCTTCGTGTCGGAGCATCTGGGTGCGCGGGTGACCCTCAAGCGTCTCGCCGAGCTCGCCCCCGCCGATATCCGGGCCTTCATGGCGGCTCGCCGCGACGACGGCATCAGCGGGCGGTCGCTGGCGCGCGGACTTGCCGGGGCGCGTTCTTTCGCGCGCTTTATCGAGCGCAGCCACAGCGGCAAGATCGGAGCACTCTTTGCGGTGCGCTCGCCCAAGATCGCAAAGACGCTGCCCAAGCCGCTCACCGTCACGTCCGCCCGGCAGGTCACGCAAAGCGAAATCCGCGCCGGCGAAGACCGCGAACCCTGGATTGTCGCGCGCGACGCCGCCGTGCTCGGCCTGCTCTATGGGTCGGGCCTGCGCATTTCCGAGGCGCTGGGCCTCAAGCGCAAGGAGGTGCCGGCGCCCGGCAAGGGCGATGCCATCACGGTGACCGGCAAAGGCAACAAGCAACGCATGGTTCCGGTGCTGCGCCAGGTGCTCGAGCTCGTAGCGGATTATGTCGCACTCTGCCCGCGGACGCTAGCCGCGGACGACCCATTGTTCATCGGCGCCAAGGGCGGGCCGCTGTCGCCGCGCATCGTGCAGCTCACCATGGCGCGATTGCGCGGGGCGCTCGGCCTTGCCGAAACCGCAACCCCGCACGCGCTGCGCCACTCTTTCGCCACCCATCTCTTGGCGCGCGGCGGCGATCTGCGCGCGATCCAGGAGCTGCTCGGCCACGCCTCGCTTTCGACCACGCAGGTCTATACCGCAGTCGACAGCGAACGCCTGTTAGAGGTCTATCGCAGCGCACATCCCCGCGCGGCCATCGGCAAGTAGGGCATCCGCCGGTCATCCCCGTGTAAACGACCATTACGCCCGTCTCCGACCGGCTATGCGGGAATAGTTTGAGGCGCCCTAAAGCCACAAATCGTCGCGGCGACCGCATCCTGGCGGCCCTGCGCCTGCTCCCATTTGGCTCTTGCGCTCGCGGCCTCCTTCGTTCAATCGTCCTTCTGATTGAACCGACCACCAGGGGACCAATGATGAGCGACGTTCACGAGCACATGGAACATGCGGAGCACGTCGAGCATGCAGCGCATTCAAACAAGAAGATCGCGCTGGTGATCGCGGTCCTCGCGCTTTTCCTGGCGTTCTCCGAAACATTGGGCAAGAGCGCACAGACCAACGCAATTACGGCCAATATCGAGGCGTCCGATCTCTGGGCCTTCTTCCAGGCCAAGACCATCCGCCAGACGGTGCTGCGCACGGCTTCCGAGTTCAAGAGCATCGAGCTCGCTTCGCTCGACGGCTCCGCCAAGAGCGCGATGCAGAAGCAGATCGAAAATTGGCAAAAGACGGCCGACCGCTATGAGAGCGATCCGCAATCGCGCGAGGGCCGCAAGGAGCTCACCGAGCGTGCCCAGGCGACGGAAAAACGCCGCGACTTGAATTTTGCCAAATACGAAAACTACGAATTGGCGTCAGCGGCCTTTCAGATCGGCATCGTGCTCGCCTCGGCCTCGGTCATCACCGGCATGATAGCGCTGGTCTGGGGCGCGGGCGGCCTCGGATTGATCGGGCTCGCATTCACCGGCTTCGGCCTGTTCGCGCCCGAAATGCTGGAGCGGCTGCAGCACCTGGTCGGCGCGGGTGGCGCCTGACCAAGATCGGTGGCCTCCGCGATCACATGCTGATCGCCCGCTTGTCGACTGCAAGCGCCGCCTCTTTTACGGCCTCGCTGAGAGTTGGATGCGCATGGCAGGTGCGGGCGATGTCCTCGGCGGCGGCGCCGAATTCCATGGCGACCGCCGCCTCCGCGATCATGTTGCCGGCGTCCGCGCCCACGATATGCACGCCGAGCACACGATCGGTCGCCGCATCGGCCAGGATCTTCACGAAGCCGTCGGTCTGGTGATTGACCTTGGCGCGGCCGTTGGCCGTGAATGGAAACTTCCCCGATTTGTAGGTGATGCCTGCCGCCTGCAGTTCCTCCTCGGTCTTCCCCACTGAAGCGATCTCCGGCGCCGTGTACACGACATTGGGGATGACCTCGTAGTTCACATGACCGGCCTGGCCGGCCAGGATCTCGGCGACGGCGACGCCCTCGTCCTCGGCCTTGTGCGCCAACATGGGCCCCGCAATGACGTCGCCGATCGCGTAGATGCCCCGAACGTTGGTGGCGAATTGTTGGTCGATGATGATGCGCCCGCGATCATCCTTCTGCACCCCGACGGCCTCGAGCCCGAGGCCCTCCGTGTAGGGCACCCGCCCGATCGCAACCAGCACCACGTCGGCCTCGAAAGTCTGCGCTGCGCCGCCGGCTGCCGGCTCGACCTGCGCTTTGAGGGTCGCGCCGATGCTGTCGATCGCCGCAACCTTGGATGAAAGATGAAACTTGATGCCCTGCTTCTCGAGCAGGCGTTGAAACTGCCGGCATACTTCGTTGTCCATGCCGGGCAGAATCCGGTCGAGATACTCGATGACCGTCACCTCAGAACCGAGCCGCCGCCACACCGATCCGAGCTCGAGCCCGATCACGCCGGCGCCGACGATGAGAAGACGCTGCGGCACCTTCGCCAAGATCAGCGCGCCGGTCGAGGAGACGATGCGTTTCTCATCGATCGTGACGCCGCGCAATCTGGCGACATCGGAGCCGGTGGCGATCACGATCGCCTTGGTTTCAAGCACCTCCGTCTTGCCGTCGGCACCTTTGACCTCGACCTTTCCGGCGGCCGCAATCCTCCCCCAGCCGTGATAGCTCTCGATCTTGTTCTTCTTGAACAGGAAGGCGACACCTTTGACATTGCCGTCGACGCCTTCGTCCTTGAACTTCATCATCGCGGGCAGGTCGAGCTTGGGGGCGCCGACCACGATGCCCATGCGGGCGAACGCGCGGGACGCCTCCTCGAACAGCTCGGAGGCGTGCAGCAGCGCCTTGGACGGAATGCAGCCGACATTGAGACAGGTGCCCCCGAAGGTCGCGTCCTTCTCGACCACCGCGACTTTCATGCCGAGCTGGGCGGCCCGGATGGCGCACACATAGCCGCCGGGACCAGAACCAATAATGATGAGATCGTAGGGCATGAAGCAGCTCCGCGGCTAACACCCGTCGTGGCCGGGCTTGTCCCGGCCATCCACGCCTTGCTTACCAAGCAAGAGAGACGTGGATGCCCGGCACAAGGCGCACAAGGCCGGGCATGACTCGAGCGTCACCAATGATCTTATAATTCCAGCACCAGCCGCGCCGGATCCTCCAAACATTCTTTCACGCGCACCAGGAAGGTCACGGCCTCACGGCCGTCGACGATACGGTGGTCATAGGAGAGCGCGAGATACATCATCGGCCGGATCTCGATCTTCCCCGCTATGGCAACCGGCCGCTCCGCAATCTTGTGCATGCCGAGAATGCCGGATTGCGGCGCGTTGAGGATCGGGGTCGACATCAGCGAGCCGTAGATGCCGCCATTGGAGATCGTGAAGGTGCCGCCCTGCATCTCCTCGATCTTGAGCATGCCCTCGCGCGCGCGCCGGCCGTAATCGGCAATCTCCTTCTCGATCTGGGCAAACGACTTGGCGTCGCAATCGCGCACCACCGGCACTACCAGACCCTTGTCGGTCCCGACCGCCACCGCGATGTGATAGTAGTTCTTGTAGACGATATCGCTGCCGTCGATCTCGGCATTGACGGAGGGAATGTCTTTGAGCGCCTGCACGCAGGCGCGCACGAAGAAGCCCATGAAGCCGAGCTTCACGCCGTTCCTCTTCTCGAACAGATCGCGGTATTGATTGCGTGTGTGGATCACCGTGCTCATGTCGACCTCGTTGAAGGTCGTGAGCATGGCGGCGGTATTCTGCGCATCCTTCAGGCGACGCGCGATGGTCTGCCGCAGACGCGTCATGCGCACGCGCTCCTCGCGCGCTGCGTCGTCCGGCGGCGAAGGCGCCCGCACCTGCACCTGCGCCGAAGCAACCGGCATGGGGGCGGCGGCGGCCCGCTCGATCGCCGCCATCATGTCACCCTTGGTGACACGCCCGTCCTTGCCGGAACCCGGAACTGTCGCAACATCAATCCCGCTCTCAGCCGAAAGCTTGCGCACCGATGGGGGTGCCGGCATCGCGGCCGCGGCGGGTTTGGAGGCTGACGGCGCAGATGGAGCAGGAGAAGCAGCGGCTGGCGCTGGCGCCGATGGCGGCGCGGCGGCTGCACGCGTCTGGGCAGGCTTCGCGGCTGGCTTTGCGGCTGCGGCGCCGGCGCCCTCCTGGATCTCACCGAGCAGCGCGCCGACCGCAACGGTCTCGCCGTCCTTGGCGGCAATCTGCCCAAGCACACCGGCGGCCGGCGCCGGCACCTCGATCGTCACCTTGTCGGTCTCAAGCTCGACCAGCGGCTCGTCGACCGCAACCGCATCGCCCGGATGCTTGAACCACTTGCCGATGGTCGCCTCGGTGACGGATTCACCCAGCGTCGGAACGCGGATTTCGGTCATGTAATCATATCCTTTGGCCAACCAACACGTTTGCGCATCGCCTCAAGCCCAGGCATCGCAGGGGGCGACTCCCTCCCCCCTTGTGGGGGAGGGATGGGGAGGGGGGTTCTATTGCAGGCCACCGCGCCAAAAGCCCCGCCCCCGACCCCTCCCCACAAGGGGGAGGGGAGGAGCTTGCGGCATTGTTCGCGGCTTATCACGCACTCATCCCAGTGCTTCATCGAGGAAGGCCTTGAGCTGCGCCTGATGCTTGCTCAAGAGCCCGGTGGCGGTCGCCGCAGAGGCCTGCCGCCCGGCATAGCGCGGCCGATCGCGCGTGGAGCCGACTTGCTTCAGCACCCAATCGAGATACGGCTCCATGAAATGCCAGGCGCCCATATTGCGCGGCTCTTCCTGGCACCACACGAGTTCGGCAGAGCGGAAGCGGCCAAGGTCCTGCACCAGCGCCTTGAGGGGCACCGGATAGAGCTGCTCGACACGCAGCAGATAGACGTCATTGATGCCGCGCCGCTCGCGCTCCTCGTAGAGGTCGTAATAGACCTTGCCGCTGCAGAGCACGACGCGCCGGATCTTGGCGTCCTCGGCAAGCTTGATCTTCTCGTCGGGGAGCATCTGGGCGTCGTCCCACAAGAGTCGATGGAAGCTCGTGCTCGGCCCGAATTCCTCGAGCCGCGACACGGCGCGCTTGTGGCGCAGCAGCGACTTCGGCGTCATGAGGATGAGCGGCTTGCGGATATCGCGCTTGAGCTGCCGACGCAGGATGTGGAAGTAGTTCGCAGGCGTGGTGCAGTTGGCGACCTGCATATTGTCTTCGGCGCACATCTGCAGAAAGCGCTCGAGCCGCGCCGAGGAATGCTCCGGCCCCTGGCCCTCGTAGCCGTGCGGCAACAGACAGACCAGCCCCGACATACGCAGCCACTTGCGCTCGCCTGAAGACAAGAACTGGTCGAACACCACCTGCGCGCCGTTGGCGAAATCGCCGAATTGCGCCTCCCACAGCGTCAGCGCATCGGGCTCGGCCAGCGAATACCCGTATTCGAAGCCGAGCACCGCTTCTTCCGAGAGCATCGAATTGACCACCTCGAAGCGGGCCTGATTCTCGGCCAGGTGATTGAGCGGCGTATAGCGATCTTCGTTTTCCTGGTCGATCAGCACCGAATGCCGCTGTGAGAATGTGCCCCGCTCGCTGTCCTGCCCGGAGAGCCGCACGCGATGCTTTTCCAGCATCAGCGAGGCGAAAGCGAGCGCCTCCGCGGTCGACCAGTCGATGCCTGCGCCGCTCTCGATCGACTTGCGGCGGCTCTCAAGGAAGCGCTGTATGGTCCGGTGCAGGTGGAAGCCTTTGGGCGCAACCGTGATCCTGTCGCCGATCGATCGCAACGTTTCGATGGCGACACCGGTATTGCCGCGGCGCGGATCGTCGAAATCGCGCGCCGCCTTGATGTCGGCCCAGCGCCCATCGAGCCAGTCGGCGCTGTTCGGCCGATAGCTCTGGCTCGCCTCCAGCTCGACGTCGAGCCGCGCGCGCCAGTCCGCCTTCATCTTCTCGACTTCGCCTTCGCTGACGATGCCGTCGCCGACCAGCTTCTTTCCGTAGATTTCCAGCGTCGATGGGTGGGCGGCGATGGCCTTGTACATCAGCGGCTGAGTGAACGAAGGCTCGTCGCCTTCATTGTGGCCGTGCCGCCGGTAGCAGAACATGTCGATGACAACCGGCTTCTGGAACTTCTGCCGGAACTCGGTTGCCACCTTGGCGGCGAACACCGCAGCCTCCGGATCATCGCCGTTGACGTGGAAGATCGGCGCCTCGATCATCTTGGCGACGTCCGAGGGGAACGGCGAAGAACGGGAATAACGCGGATAAGTGGTGAAGCCGATCTGGTTGTTGATGATGAAGTGCACGGAGCCGCCGGTGCGGTGTCCGCGCAAGCCGGAGAGCCCGAAGCATTCGGCAATCACGCCCTGGCCCGCAAAGGCGGCGTCGCCCGAGATCAGGAGCGGCATCACCATGGTGCGATTGTCGGGCGTTGCGCCCTGCTGATCCTGCTTGGCGCGCACCTTGCCGAGCACCACCGGATTGACGATCTCGAGATGCGACGGATTGGCGGTCAGGGAAAGATGCACCCGGTTGCCGTCGAATTCGCGGTCCGAGGACGCCCCGAGGTGATACTTGACGTCGCCCGATCCCTCGATCTCGTTGGGGGTCGAGGAGCCGCCCTTGAACTCGTGGAAGATGGCGCGATGCGGCTTGGCCATCACCTGGGCGAGCACGTTGAGGCGCCCGCGATGCGCCATGCCGAGCACAATCTCCTTCACGCCCAGCGCACCGCCGCGCTTGATGATCTGCTCGAGCGCCGGGATCATCGACTCGCCGCCATCCAGCCCGAAGCGCTTCGTGCCGGTGAACTTGAGATCGCAGAATTTTTCGAATCCCTCCGCCTCGATGAGCTTGTTGAGGATCGCGCGCTTGCCCTCGCGCGTGAAGCTGATCTCCTTGTCGGGTCCTTCGATGCGCTCCTGGATCCACGCCTTCTGGGCGGCATCGGAGATATGCATGAACTCGACGCCGAGCGTCTGGCAGTAGGTGCGTTGCAGGATGGCGACGATCTGGCGGATCGAGCCGAACTCGAGGCCAAGCACCCGGTCGAGAAAGATCGGCCGGTCGTAATCGGCTTCAGTGAAGCCGTAGGAGCGCGGATCGAGCTCCGAGCGATCCTTGGGCGGCTCGAGACCGAGCGGATCGAGATTGGCGTGAAAGGCGCCGCGAATCCGGTATGCCCGGATCAACATCAAGGCATGCACCGAATCGCGCGTCGCCTGCTGGACATCGGCGGCCGAAATCTCGACGCCAGCGGCCTGTGCCTTGGCTTTGACCTTATCGGTGATGGCGCGTTCGACCTCGCCCCAATCGCCCGCGAGCGCACCGATGAACTCGTCGTGCGGCAAGTGCGGCCAATGCGGCGGTCTCCACGACGGCCCATAGGCATTCTTGATCACGCCGGCGCGGTCGTCCTTGAGGCTGGCAAAGAACGCCTGCCATTCGGCATCGACCGCATTGGGATCGGCCTCATAGCGAGCATAGAGATCATCGATGAAATCGGCGTTCCCGCCATACAGAAACGAGGTGAAGGCGAAGGCAGCATTGGGTTCTTGGCGGGACATTGCGGCGATCCTGGATGGCGATCCCGAGACGAGACCATGCCCCATCCGGCCCGCCTGCTTTGCAAGCGGGCTGGTGGAGGCTCTCACATGCCCCCGCAACCGCTGGGGCAGACGAAGGACTGCGCGAATTGGAGAGAGCCCGATTCGCTCCCGGCCCGCTCGTCATACCCTATTTAGTCAGGGAATATGACGGCGAAAGTGCAAAGAATGAACTAAACCTTCAAGACTTCGACCAAGGTCCTGCCCAGCCGCGCCGGTGAAGGTGAAACGCGGATTCCCGCCGCCTCCATGGCGGCAACTTTGGATTCCGCATCGCCCTTCCCGCCCGCGATGATGGCGCCGGCGTGGCCCATCCGGCGGCCCGGAGGCGCGGTCCGCCCAGCGATGAAGCCGACCATGGGCTTTGCCCGGCCGCGCCTGGCCTCGTCGCGCAGGAATTGGGCCGCATCCTCCTCAGCGGAACCGCCGATCTCGCCGATCATCACGATGGCCTCGGTTGCCTTGTCGGCGAGCAGCATTTCCAAGACATCGATGAACTCGGTTCCTTTGACCGGATCGCCGCCGATCCCGACTGCGGTCGTCTGCCCGAGCCCCTCGGCGGTGGTCTGGAACACGGCCTCGTAAGTCAGCGTGCCGGAGCGCGAGACGATCCCGACCTTGCCGGGCTGGAAGATATTGCCCGGCATGATGCCGATCTTGCATTCGCCGGCGGTCATGACACCGGGGCAATTGGGACCGATCAGGCGCGATTTGGATCCGGACAGCGCGCGCTTGACCTTGACCATGTCGAGGACCGGGATGCCCTCGGTAATGCAAATGATGAGCGGAATCTCCGCCTGGATGGCTTCGGCGATGGCGTCAGCGGCACCTGGCGGCGGCACATAGATTACGCTCGCGTCGCAGCCGGTTGCAGCCTTGGCTTCTGCGACCGTGTTGAACACCGGCAATCCGAGATGCTTGGAGCCGCCCTTGCCGGGCGATGTGCCCCCCACCATGCGGGTCCCATAGGCGATCGCCTGCTCGCTGTGGAAGGTCCCATTCTTGCCGGTGAAGCCCTGGCAGATGACCTTTGTGTCTTTGTTGATGAGGACGGGCATCGGGAAACTCGCTACTCACCTCCCCCTGAAAGGGGGAGGTCGGCGCGCCAGCGCCGGGTGGGGGTTTTGCCATTGGCGCGGAGCTTGTCGGCGGTCGCTTTGATCAACTCAAGAACGCCGATGAGGTTTTGCGCGACGTCGTTGTTCCAGAACCGTAGTTCGGTGACGCCACAACCCTTCAGCCACGTCGTGCGTCGCTCGTCTCGCGACTGCTGGCGCGTAGGGTTGAAGCGCGGAAGCGCAACTCCCACCCGGCGAGCTTCGCTCGCCGACCTCCCCCTTTCAGGGGGAGGTGGAGAGGCGCCGGCGTCGCTCATTTGCTGCCTGCCTTCACGGCTTTGACGATCTTCTGCGCCGCATCGTCGAGATCGTCGGCCGCAATCACGTTGAGGCCGGACTGCGAGAGGATGGTCTTGCCCAGCTCCACATTGGTGCCTTCGAGGCGCACCACCAGCGGCACCTGCAGGCCCACTTCCTTCACGGCCGTTACGACGCCGGCCGCGATGATGTCGCACTTCATGATGCCGCCGAAGATGTTGACCAGGATTCCCTTCACCTTGGGATCCGAGGTGATGATCTTGAACGCGGCTGCGACTTTCTCGGTCGTGGCGCCGCCACCGACATCGAGAAAGTTGGCGGGAGCCTCGCCATAGAGCTTGATGATGTCCATCGTCGCCATGGCGAGGCCGGCGCCGTTGACCATGCAGCCGATGGTGCCATCGAGCGCCACATAGTTGAGATCGAATTTGGACGCCTCGATTTCCTTGGCGTCTTCCTCGGTCAGATCGCGCAGCGCCACGATGTCGGGATGACGGTAGAGCGCGTTGTCGTCGAAGCCGATCTTGGCGTCGAGGCAGACGAGATCATTTCCCTTGGTCACCACCAAAGGATTGATCTCGAGCATGCTCATGTCCTTGGCGATGAAGGCCGCATAGAGCTTTCCGACCAGCGCTTCCGCCTTCTTGGCAAGATCGCCGGTGAGGCGGAGCGCCTGCGCCACCAGACGCCCATGATGCGGCATCACCCCGGTCGCCGGATCGACCGCGAACGTCATGATGCGCTCAGGGTGGTTCTTGGCCACCTCCTCGATGTCCATGCCGCCTTCGGTCGAGACCACGAATGCAATACGCGAGCTTTCCCGATCGACCAGCGCCGAGAGATAGAACTCGCGATCGATGGCGGAGCCGTCCTCGATGTAGAGGCGGTTGACCTGCTTGCCGTGCGGGCCTGTCTGATGCGTGACCAGAACAGAGCCGAGGAGGCGCTGCGCCTGCGCACGCACCTCATCGATCGATTTGACCACCTTGACGCCGCCCGCCTTGCCGCGGCCGCCGGCGTGGATCTGCGCCTTGACGACCCATACTGGACCGCCAAGCTCGTTCGCGGCCTTGACGGCTTCATCGGCCGAAAACGCCGGGATGCCCCGCGGGACCGGCACGCCGAACTCGCGCAGCACTGCCTTGGCTTGATATTCGTGGATGTTCATGCCGCTTGTCCGGTCTTTTTCCGGTCTCGGCGCGCATTACCTGCATGCGCCGATGCTTGACAATGGAGCTTGAATGTAGCCCGCGCGAGCACCGCGCGGAGCAACCAATCACTTGTCGAGATTAGGTGCGATCGTACGGCAGGCATCGACGAGGGTCTTCACCGCGGTCGCCGACTTCTCGAACATGCTGCGCTCCGCGCTGTTCAGCTGAATTTCGACGATGCGCTCGACACCTTTGGCGCCGATCACGGCGGGGACGCCGACATAGAGGTCCTTCACCCCGTATTCGCCGTTCAACCATGCCGCGCAAGGCAGCACGCGCTTCTTGTCCTTGAGGAAGCTCTCCGCCATGGCGATCGCGGACGCTGCCGGTGCATAGAAGGCTGAGCCGGTCTTGAGCAGATTGACGATTTCGGCGCCACCGTCACGCGTTCGCTGCACAATCGCATCGAGGCGCGCCTGGGTGGTCCATTTCATCTTGATGAGATCGGGCAGCGGAATGCCGGCGACCGTCGAGTAGCGGGTCAGCGGCACCATCGAATCGCCGTGCCCCCCCAGCACGAAGGCGGTGACGTCCTCGACCGAGACGTTGAACTCGTCGGCCAGGAAGTAGCGGAAGCGCGACGAATCGAGCACGCCCGCCATCCCGACCACCATCTGCTTGGGCAGCCCGCAGGCCTTCTGCAGCGCCCACACCATCGCGTCGAGCGGATTGGTGATGCAGATCACGAATGCTCCCGGCGCATATTTTTTGATACCCGAGCCGACCTGCTCCATCACCTTCAGGTTGATGCCCAGCAGATCATCGCGGCTCATGCCCGGCTTGCGCGGCACCCCGGCTGTGACGATGCAGACCTGGGCGCCTTCCATGGCTTCGTAGGAGTTGGTGCCGACAAAATGGGCATCGAAGCCGTCGACCGGCGTCGACTCGGCAAGGTCAAGCGATTTGCCTTGCGGAATTCCCTCGGCGATATCGAACAAAACGACGTCGCCGAGCTCCTTGAGGCCGACCAGATGGGCAAGCGTGCCGCCGATCTGACCAGCCCCGATCAGTGCGATCTTGTTACGGGCCATGTGAGGAAAACCTTCGAATACGGGCGCCAGGTAGACCTGTGGGATGGAATTGGAGGAGGCCCGCTGCACCGCGTCATAGACCCAATCGGGGCTGACGTTCAAGTCGCCGACCATGGCACGGCTTACGCAGGCGCCGCGACCTGCGCATCGACGGAAATGCTCAGGTTTCCGCGATTCCACCTGGCGGCAGCGACGATTGCGGCTTGTCCCGGCGGCCATGCGCCAGCGCCAGGTAGGCTTCTGAGCGCATCTCGATGAGGCGCGAGGCCGTCCGCTTGAACTCTCTGGCCTCGAAACCCTCCTCGGCGTGATAGAGCGCGTCCGGCTCGGCCGCCGCCGAGGCGAGCAGCTTCACGCCGTTGTCATAAAGCGCGTCGATCAGGATGATGAAGCGCTTGGCTTCGTTGCGCCGGTCGTAGTCCATGATCGGAATGCGATCGAGAATGATCGTATGAAATTCGTGCGCGAGCTTGAGATAGTCGACCGCCCCGAGCGGCTGCTCGCACAATTCCGCAAAGTCGAAGCGCGCCACGCCCTTGGCGGCGCGCGGCACCCGCAAGGTGCGGCCGAGCAGATGCAAGCTCTGCGGCGCGCCGGCTTGCCCGCCGGTCAGGCGCCGCCACGCCTCGTCGAGGGCGCGCGCGGCTTTGGCATCCGCCGGCACATGCCAGACCGGCTGCCCGGCGAGCTTCTCCAAGCGGAAGTCGGTACGCGCCGCAAGCTCTATTACGTCCATGTGGCGCTCGAACAGTTCGATGAACGGCAGGAACAGCGCGCGGTTGAGACCGTCCCGGTAGAGATCGCGCGGCGCCACGTTCGAGGTCGCCATCACGACGACGCCAAGCTCGAACAACCGCTGAAACAGCCGACCCAGGATCATCGCATCGGCGATATCGGTGACGTTGAACTCGTCGAAGCAGAGCAGCCAGCTCTGCGCCGCGATCGCGCCGGCGGTGAGCCAGATTGGATCTTCGCCGCCGGCATTGTTCTTCTGTTGATTCTTTTGTTGCCGCCGGAACGCCGCGATCCGCTCATGGGCATCGCTCATGAACTCGTGGAAATGCACACGACGCTTACGCACCACCGGGCTGCTGGCGAAGAACAGGTCCATCAGCATCGTCTTGCCGCGGCCCACCTCCCCGAACACGTAGAGACCCCTGATGGGCTCGTCGCGGCGCTCGCGCGCGCCGAACAGCCAGCCGAGCGAGGAGGATTTGCGGGCAAGCCGATGTTCCACCAAGCGCCGGTCGAGCGCGGCCAGGCGCCGGACAACCGCCTCCTGGGCACGATCGTGCTCGATCTGCCCATCGGCGACGAGCGCCGCATACTGGGTGACGAGATCAGCCGGGCGGGATGGTTCGGGAGAGATCGACATGGGCGGACGGGCCGACCCATAACAATGCGCGGCTTCGCCCGCAATGATGCGGGCCTTTACCAATGGTTCGCCGCGAGCAACGCAAGCCGAGTGCCCGAACGAGCCAGCGCTCACGCGGCCAACGGATACGCGGCCTCCACCACGTAGGGACCGCCGCCGATCGAAGCCCGCGAGGAGAACAGCACGAAGCGGGGGACGCGGAATGGCAACATGCCGATGAGCGATCGGGATGACAGGTATTGGGCGACCTGACGGCTCGAGGTCTCGCGCAAGCGCGCAAGCGTCACATGCGGGGTGAACTTGCGCCCCTCAGCGTCGAGACCAACCCGCCGCATCACCCGCTCATGCTCGGCCTGCAGGTCCAAGAGGGCCTGCGTAGGGGCAAGTGTCGCAATCAGGGCGCGCGGACGGCGACCGCCGAACGAAGACAGCGCCTCGAACCGCAGCTGGAAGGGGGTTCGCCGAACCATTGCGAGCATCGAGGCTACCTCTTGGGCGATCCTGTCGTCGACATCACCGATGAAGCGCAGAGTGACATGGTAGTTCTCGGGATCGACCCACCGCGCACCCGGCAGGCCGCCGCGCAGAAGCGAAAGCTCGCGACCGATTTCGTCAGGGATTTCGAGACCGGTAAAGATGCGGGGCATGATGTCCGGGCGGTCGGGCGAAGGAAGGCTGGCTTTTGGGGCCATCCAAGCCTGATATAAGCGCAAGTTGCAGGCTTCGCACCCGCGGAGCCCGCTCCCTCAGCTCCGGTGGCTGCGAACCTGAGCAACCAGCTCCTCGGCCTTGGGAAGAATGCCGGCCACAATGACGTCCACGCCTGCGGCCGTGGGATGCAGCCCATCACGCTGGATCAGATCCGGATGGCCCGCGACCCCTTCCAGAAAGAACGGATAGAGCAAGAGGTGCCGCGCGGCGGCGGCGTCCGGGTAAATGCGATTGAACGAGGCCGCGTAGTCGGCGCCCAGATTGGGCGCCGCCAACATGCCGCACAACAGGACATCGATGTGCCGATCGCTCAGGCGGCGGAGAATTTCGGCTAAGGCCTTGTTGGTGACCTGTGGATCGAGGCCGCGCAGCATGTCATTGGCGCCGAGCTCGAGGATGACGGCTTCCGTCCCCTCCGGGACCGACCAATCGAGGCGGTCGAGCCCACCCGACATGGTATCGCCAGACACCCCCGCATTGGCGATCTCAACCGCCAGTCCCTTGTCGTTCAGCGCCTTCTCCAGGCGCACCGGAAAGGCCGCCTCGGCCGGTAGGCCGAAGCCTGCCGTCAGCGAATCGCCCAGCGCCACGATGCGCACCGGGCCCTCGGCGCCCCAGCTCGGTAAGCCGAAAAACCCGCCAAGCACTGCGATGAGCAGTGCCAGAACCGCGCAGCCCGCCGGACGCATCTGGACGGCTGCGGCGAGCCTCCCATATGTGCTGGGCGGCAACCTTCTCCCCGCGCCCTCTCCTAGCGGTATCAGCCTTCTTCCGGCGGAAAGCATGAGACACCTCGATGCATGACACTTCGGGACTGCGCGCGGGCGGGCGGGCGATCGCACTTGCCGGCGTCAACCTCTCGCTCGGGCGAGGCGCGACGCGGGTTCATATCCTTAAAGACGTCAACCTGCATATAGGGGCGGGCGAGGCGGTTGGCCTGGTCGGCGCTTCCGGCTCCGGCAAGTCCACTTTGCTGATGATAATGGCCGGGCTCGAGCGGCCTGATGCCGGGTCGGTCGAGGTCGCGGGCGAAGACCTGGGCGCCTTGAGCGAGGACGCGCTGGCGCGCTTCCGCGGCCGCAATATCGGCATCGTATTTCAATCCTTCCATCTCATTCCGACCATGACCGCGCTGGAGAACGTCGCGATCCCGCTCGAGCTTGCCGGAGTAAGCGATGCCGACCAACGCGCGGCCGACGAGCTCGCGGCGGTCGGGCTCAAGCAACGCCTTACCCATTACCCGGCGGAGCTGTCGGGAGGTGAGCAGCAGCGGGTCGCGCTTGCACGCGCGCGGGCGCCAAATCCTGCGATACTGATCGCCGACGAGCCGACCGGAAATCTTGACGAATCGACCGGGGCCGAAATCGTCGACCTTCTGTTCACCGGCCACGCAGCACGCGGGACCACGTTGGTTCTGGTGACGCACGATCCGGCACTTGCGCGGCGATGCGATCGCGTCGTGCAAGTACGGTCCGGGCGCGTCGACGGCGATCCGGGCCAGCACCCCCGCCTCTCGGACCGGGATTGGAAGGGGGGCGGAGCGCCCACGCCGTGACTTCCTTCTCACATCTCGCCCCCTCCCCCTCCTCGGCTCGTCCGGCACGGGGGCGCTTCGCCGGTCTGCAGCTGGCGCTGCGCCTGGCAGCACGCGATCTACGCGGTGGCTTGCGCGGCTTCTACGTGTTCATCCTCTGCATCGCGCTCGGCGTCATGGCGATTGCCGGCGTCGGTTCGGTGGCGGCAAGCTTGACTGACGGGATCGCCCGCGAGGGCCGCGTGCTCTTGGGCGGAGACATCTCCTTCTCGCTCATCCCCAATGAGGCAAGCGCAGCCGAGCGCGCGTTTCTGGAAACCCAGGGGCGTCTCGCGGTCGCTGCCACCTTTCGGGCCATGGCGCGAACCGACGACGGCCGTAGCGCGCTGGTGGAGGTCAAGACGGTCGATCAGGCCTATCCGATGTACGGGGCGGTCGTGCTCGACCCCGCCGCGCCACTCAGCACGGTCCTGCAACAACACGGCGACGCATTCGGAGCCGCCGCCGATCCGACACTGCTGGCGCGGCTTGATCTTGCGCCCGGCGCCACCATCAAGGTCGGCCAAGCCAGCATCCAGATTCGCGCGGCGCTCACCTCGGAGCCGGACAAGATCGCGGGCGGGATTGGATTCGGACCGCGGCTGCTCATCAGCGAGGAGGCCTTGCGGGCGACCGGATTATTGCAGCCCGGAAGTCTCGTGCGCTGGCATTATCGGCTTAAGCTCCCCGCACAGGCTTCTGCCGAGGCCGATGTGAGCCGGGTGGTGGCCGCCGCCGCGCGCGAGTTTCCCGATGCCGGCTGGGAAGTGCGGACGCGCACAAATGCCTCGCCCTCACTCGAGCAGGACGTCGAACGCTTCACCCAATATCTGACGCTGGTCGGGCTGACCGCGCTCCTGGTCGGCGGCGTCGGGGTCGCCAATGCGATCAAAGACCATCTCGAGCGCAAGCGTACCGTCATCGCGACACTGAAATCGGTCGGCGCGACCGGCTCCGAGATATTCACGATCTATTTGCTGCAGGCGATCGGGCTCGCGGCAATCAGCGCGGTGCCGGGGCTCGCAATCGGCGCCGTACTGCCGTTCGCGATCGCCTGGGCATTCGGCGCCATGCTGCCGCTGCCGCTCGCACCGGGGCTGCATATGGGCGCGTTGGGGCTTGCGTTCCTGTACGGCATTCTCACCGCGGTCGCGTTCGCGCTGTGGCCGCTCGGCCGTGCCCACGACGTGCCGGTGTCGACGCTGTTCCGCGACGAGGTTGCGCCGGATCCGCGGTGGCCGCGCAGCATCTACATCATGGCGACCGTCCTGGTCGTGGGCGTGCTCGCCGGCCTGGCGGTGCTGCTCGCCCATGATCATCGGATAGCGGCCATCTTCGTTGCGGCAGCCGCGTTGGTGCTCGCAACGCTGCGATTGGTCGCCGGATTGTTGAAGCAGCTGGCGCGCCGCTTGCCGCATGCGCATGCCACCGTGCTGCGCATCGCGATCGCCAACATCTCCCGGCCCGGGGCACTGACCACGAGTGTCGTGCTGTCACTTGGTCTGGGCCTCGCCGTTCTGGTCACCGTGATCGAGATCGACGGCAATCTGCGCGCCCAGTTCATGGCGGCGCTGCCGGAACGAGCGCCGTCGTTCTTCTTTCTCGATATTCCTTCGACACAGGCGCGCCGGTTCGACGATGCGGTGCGCGCGCATGCTCCCGACGCAACACTCGAGCGGGTGCCGATGCTGCGCGGGCGCATCGTCGCCGCCAACGGCATCCCGGTCGAAAAGCTCAAGCCCTCGTCCAACGCCGCCTGGGTGCTGCAAAGCGACCGCGGCATCACTTACGCGGAGCAAGTGCCCGCGGGCTCACGCGTCGTGGAAGGCGAATGGTGGAAGCCGGATGACCACGGCCCGCCGCTCGTCTCGTTCGAGCAGAGGATCGCCCAAGGGCTCGGTCTCAAGCTCGGCGACAGCGTCACCGTCAACGTGCTCGGGCGGCTCATCACCGCGCGCATCGCCAATCTGCGGGCGCTCGACTGGCAAAGCCTCGGAATCAATTTCGTGATGGTGTTCTCGCCCGCCACCTTCCGGGATGCACCGCATACCGACATCGCGACCTTGACCTATCCGGGCGGAAGCACGCCTGCGCAGGAGATGGCACTGCTGAAAGCGATGGCGGACGACTTCCCCTCCGTCACCACGGTGCGGGTGCGCGACGCGCTCGATGCGGTCGCCCATGTGGTGACCAACCTGGTGCTCGGCCTGCACGGAGCGACCGTGCTGACCTTGCTGACCGCGCTTCTGGTGCTCGCAGGAGCGCTTGCCTCCGGGCATGAGAACAGAGTGCATGATGCGGTGGTGCTGAAGGTGCTGGGCGCCACGCGCAGGCGGCTCATCAGCGCCTATGTGCTGGAATATTTGTTGATCGGCAGCGCCACAGCCTTGTTCGGCATCGCGGCCGGCTCGGCCGCGGCGGCGCTCATCGTCACCCGGGTGATGGACCTCTCGTTCGAATGGCTCGCCGGACCGGCATTCGCGGCGGCGGCGGTCGCCATTGCGGCGACGGTGCTGCTCGGCCTCCTGGGGACCTTCGCGGCACTCGGGCAAAAGCCGGCGCCGGTGCTGCGCAATCTTTAGGATCGGAGGCGGTGCCGGGTTCTCCCGAAAAAAGGACCTGCGCCGGCGCAAAGACAATGCAAAGGTGCCACATTGCCGCCTTGTAACCTGCCAGCTGCTTAATGTTGCGGCCATCCGCCGCTTCGTTTCGTGTTAACAATTCCGCTGCCCGGCATCTGGCGCGGCGCTCGCGTCCGCACTAGATTCCGCGCATCGGGCGTCCGCTGGGTAGATCGGCACGCCCCCGCATCCGGACGGTGCGCCGGAGACCAAGAGAGAGGAAATTCCAATGTCGGATTTCGACCGGAACTACGCGACGGCTACGCGCGGCGTCGGCGCGGGCCGGGCAGTTGCGATCGATGCAGGCCTGCGCGCCTACATGCTTCGCGTCTACAACTACATGGCCATGGGCGTGGCGCTGACCGGCGTCGTCGCGTGGTTCACCTTCCAGGCGGCGGTGGTGACCAATTCGGCCGGCTCGATCGTCGGCCTTACGCAATTTGGTCACACGATCTTCGGCGGGTTCATGCCGATCGTCCTGGTCTTCGCGACGCTGGGGTTGGTGATGTTCATCAGCTTCCGCATCGATCGGCTCGAACCGTCGACGGCGCTAACGCTATTTCTAGCCTACTCGGCGCTGGTAGGACTGATGCTGTCCTCGGTATTCCTGGCCTACACGCTGACCTCGATAACGCGCGTGTTCTTCATCTCGGCGGCCTCCTTCGGCGCGCTGAGCCTCTACGGGTATACGACGCAACGCGACCTATCGCCGTTCGGCGCGTTCCTCTTCATGGGCCTGATCGGCGTCGTGCTGGCGAGCTTGGTGGCGATGTTCTTCCCCAGCCCGGGCCTCACATTCGTGATCTCGGTCGTCGGCGTGCTGGTGTTCGCCGGCCTTACCGCTTGGGACACGCAGCGGATCAAGGAAATGTATAGCGCGATGGACGACGGCACTATCGCCGGCCGCAAGGCCGTGATGGGCGCCCTGAAGCTCTATCTCGACTTCATCAACCTGTTCCTGTTCCTGCTCCGCCTGATGGGCGACCGCCGCTGATCGGCTGGATCTTTCAGACTTCAGCGCTCCGGCCAAAAAGCCGGGGCGCTTTTGTTTTGCGCCCGCGCAGAGGGTTGCGCGCTAGGATCATCAACCATGCCTGCGACCTCCATCCGACCTGCCGATCCCGACGACCTGGCGGCCATCACCCGCATCTATGCGGATGCTGTACGGCTGGGCACCGCCTCCTTCGAGATCGAGCCGCCTGACCTTGCCGAGATGGGACGCCGCTTTGCGCAGTTGCGTGAAGGCGGCTTCCCTTATCTGGTCGCGGAAGGGGCGGGCGAAGTCGTCGGCTACGCGTATGCAGGGCCCTACCGCACGCGACCGGCCTATCGTTTCACCGTCGAAGATTCGATCTATATCGCGCCGGACCACCAGCGCCGTGGGATCGGCCGCGCTCTGCTCGATACGCTGATTAGTCAAGCGCAAGCACGCGGCTTCAGCCAGATGATCGCTGTGATCGGCGATTCCGATCAACCGGCCTCCATTGGACTGCACACTGCCGCGGGATTTCGCATGGTCGGCACATTCGAAGCGATCGGCTTCAAGTTCGACCGCTGGCTCGACACCGTGCTGATGCAGCGCGCCTTAGGCGCCAGTGTATGACGTACCGGGAGATCAATCAGCTCGCGACCACCGCCAAGGACCTGTCGATCGCGCGCAGGACCCGCTCGAGCTCATGACCGCGGCGGACGATAAGACCGGTCGCCGAGATCACGCTGTAGGCGCCTTGGCGGCGCGCGAGCCGCGGGTTCTTTTCGATGCGGTAGAGCGGCATCTCGCTGGAGCGGCGGAAGACCGAGAACACGGCGCGGTCTTTGAAAAAATCAATCGCATAATCGCGCCACTCGCCGGCCGCGACCTTGCGGCCGTAGAGGCCGAACAACCGGTTTAGCTCGGCCCGATCGAAGGTGACCGGGTTGGCGGGTTGGTTGGGAGCGGCTGGGATCGAATTGATCAGAAAAGGCTTTAGGCGGCCAGGGGCGGCGTTGGCGGCGGAAATGCTGCGTGGACCGGCGGGGGCGTCCCCGCGAACCTGGCTCGGCTCACTTTCGCCCGGACCGGTAATCATGCGGCGCCTCCCATTTGAAGTGTGACTGTGATGAAGTGTGACTGTGATTTGACAGATGATCGCGCCGGACGCGCGCGCGGGCAAGAGGTACGATGGAGGACAATGTCGCGCTGGTGCGAGCACGCGGCCGGAACAGAGCACTCGGCCTCACGGATTCTTCAATAACATCATAATACTGCCCAATTTCGGCCAAGCGCGCGCCAAGCTGAAATGTGACACGTTTGGTCGTTGCCTCAGGGCCCGGTCTGCCTTCGAGCACCGGATTCCTCAGCCCCCAGCCCCCCGGGGTTTGGAGCGGATCGGGCCCGAGAAACGCGCGCTAATCCGACAACAGCAAGCGGCTGACGGCCTCTTCGTCGCAAGGCGGGCGCGCGGTATCCGGGTCGCGCAATCACGACAGCTGCACCCACACGGGACGGTGCGGCGGACGTGGCCCGGCTCTGATCTAATTCGTTAGTGAAGGGAGGTCGCGGCCGCGCCGTATACCGCGCTTGGCTTTTCGACCGTGCCGCTCTGCACCAGCACGACGGCTTCATCAATGCCGTCCCCGATTTCCCGAACCGGCAGGGTCCAGGCTTGGTCATTGCCGTCCCAGGTTCCGAGCTTCAGCCATTGCCGTGCGACGTTGTGGTAGGTGATGGTCTTGCCGCGATTTTCCCCACGGCCGATGGCGACTGTCGCCGCTTTGAGCAGCCCGCAAATCCAAACCTCCGCCGGCGAACGTCCCTCCGCGCCACCCGGCACGCTCACGCGAAGCTCGCCATCGGAGAGCCCCATAGTGACCGGCAGGGTCAGCGCCATTCCGCTCTTGCGGGATAGCGCAATCGCGGCCTCGATCGCATCGCGGTCGCTGCCGAGCGCATGCATGCTGCCGTTCACCACCACCTGCGGGGTGTAGACTTCCCGATCGCCTCGCATCCGCGAATAGGCGCGCTGGCGCGCCGAATTGCGCGGATCGGCAAGTGTGTCCTTCCAGCCCAGATAGTCCCAGTAGTCGATCGGCAGGCTGATCGGAATGAGGGAGGGATCGGTGGTGAACTGGGCCAGCAGCTTGTCGGCCGGCGGGCAGGACGAGCAGCCCTGCGACGTAAACAATTCGATGACGGCGCGCGGCCCGGCACCTGCATATGAGGAAGCGGTAGTGAAGGCAATGACGACCGCACACGCCAAGCAATCGCGCACCAAGCCATCACGCACCATGACCATCCTCCCCGCTCGTCGTCACGCGAAGCTCGCGCGCGGGCATCATGCAAACATCATCATGCTCGACCGTCATCGCGAACTATGAAGCAAGCAATGAACGTCCACCCGCCGCGCGCGCAGCATAATTCTGGGCGCGCGTGTTGAAGCCCTGCTCTGCGGCTGGCTTGACTCGGGCCGGCCGCTGACGCGGTCGGCTGACCGCGAGTGTTAATCAGGTGTTTGATCACCGGCCAGTCAATTCGAGGTGAGGCGCCCGCCGCATCACGCCGCCAACAGATGCCGCAGCACGAATTGCAGGATACCGCCGTTCTTGAAGTAGTCGAGCTCATCCAAGGTATCGATGCGGCAGATCAGCGGAACTCGCCTGAGCCTGCCGTCGGCGGCGACGATCTCCGCCATGAGCCGCTGGTGCGGCTTGAGCTCGCCTTGCAGGCCGCGGATCGTGACCTGCTCGCTCCCCTTGAGACCGAGCGACTGCCATGAGGTGCCCTCCTCGAAGACCAGGGGGAGCACGCCCATGCCGATCAGATTGGACCGGTGAATGCGCTCGAAGGATTGGGTGATGACGGCGCGCACGCCGAGCAGATTGACGCCCTTGGCCGCCCAATCGCGCGAGGAGCCGCTGCCGTATTCCTTGCCGGCGAAGATAACTAGCGGGACCTTCTCGGCTTTGTAGCGCATCGCCGCATCATAGATCGACATCTGCTCGCGCGACGGGTAGTGGATGGTCACGCCACCTTCGACGCCGGGCACCATCTGGTTCTTCAGGCGAATATTGGCGAAGGTCCCGCGCAGCATCACCTCGTGATTGCCGCGCCTTGTGCCGTACTGGTTGAAGTCAAGCGGCTTGACCTTGTGGTCGGTGAGATATTTTCCGGCCGGCGACGCGAGCTTGATCGAGCCGGCCGGCGATATGTGATCGGTGGTGATCGAGTCGAGGAACAGCCCCAGCACGCGGGCATCGACGATATCGGTGAGCGGCGCGGGCGAACGCCCCATATCGACGAAATAGGGCGGGTTCTGCACATAGGTCGATTTGCTGTCCCAGGCGTAGGTGAGCGCGCCCTTCACCTTGATCTTGCGCCACAGCGCGTCGCCCTTGAATACGTCGCCGTATTTCTTGGCAAACATCTGCTTGGTGATGTTCTTGCGCACGAAGGACGTGACCTCCCGATTGCTCGGCCAGATGTCCTTGAGGAACACCTTCTTGCCGGACTTGTCGGTGCCAAGCGGCGAGCGGCTCAGGTCGACCTGCATGGAGCCGGCGATCGCGTAGGCGACCACGAGCGGCGGCGAGGCCAGGTAGTTCGCCCGCACGTCGGGATTGACCCGCGCCTCGAAATTGCGGTTGCCGGAGAGGACCGCGGCATTCACCAGATCGTGATCATTTATGGTCTTGGAGATTTCCGGCGCCAGCGGCCCGGAATTGCCGATGCAGGTTGTGCACCCGAAGGCCACCAGGTTGAAACCGAGCTTGTCGAGGTCCTCCTGCAGTCCGGACTTGTCGAGATATTCGGCGACAACCTGCGAGCCGGGAGCGAGCGAGGTCTTGACCCACGGCTTGGTGGTCAGCCCCTTGGCGACGGCTTTGCGCGCCAGCAGACCGGCTCCCATCATGACGCTGGGATTGGACGTGTTGGTGCAGGAGGTGATCGCGGCGATCACGACGTCGCCATGCCCGAGATCATGCGAACGCCCCTCGACCGGCAGCCGCTTGCCGAGCTCGCTGCCCTTGCCGAACTCCTTGTCGAGCGATGAGGCAAAGCCGTGCTTAGTGTCTTTGAGCGCGATGCGGTCCTGCGGCCGCTTCGGACCGGCAAGTGACGGCTCGACCTGCGACAGCTCGAGCTTGAGCACATCGGTGAAGATCGGGTCGGGCGTGGTCTTGGTGCGATAGAGGCCCTGAGCCTTGGCATAGGCTGCCACGAGGGCGATGCGATCGGCCGGGCGGCCGGTGTCGCGCAGATATTGCAGCGTGTCGTCGTCGATCGGAAAGAACCCGCAGGTCGCACCGTATTCGGGCGACATGTTGCCGATCGTGGCGCGGTCCGCGATCGACAGATTGGCGAGGCCGGGGCCGAAAAACTCCACGAACTTGGCGACCACGCCGCGCTTGCGCAGCATCTGGGTCACGGTCAGCACCAGGTCGGTCGCGGTCACGCCCTCTTTCAGCTTGCCGGTCAGCTTGACGCCGATCACCTCGGGCAGGACCATCGAATAAGGCTGGCCGAGCATGGCGGCTTCCGCTTCGATGCCGCCGACGCCCCAGCCCAACACCGAAAGGCCGTTGACCATGGTGGTGTGCGAGTCCGTGCCCACCAGCGTGTCCGGATAGGCGAGCTCCATCGTCACGGCCTTGCCATCGACCTTGACCTTTTCCTTCCTGGTCCAGACCGTCTGCGCCAAATATTCAAGGTTGACCTGGTGGCAAATACCGGTGCCGGGCGGCACCACGCGGAAGTCCTCGAACGAGCGTTGCGCCCATTTGAGGAATTCATAGCGCTCCTGGTTCTGCTTGTATTCTTCCTCGACGTTCTTCTTGAAAGCCGCATTGCTGCCGGCCGCATTGACGATCACCGAATGATCGATCACCAGATCGACGGGCACGAGCGGATTGATCTTCTTGGGGTCGCCGCCGAGCTTCTTCATGGCGTCGCGCATCGCGGCCAGATCGACCACCGCCGGCACGCCGGTGAAGTCCTGCATCAGCACACGCGCCGGCCGGAAGGCGACCTCGCGCTCCGAGGTCTTGGTCTTGAGCCATTGCGCTACGCCCAGGAGGTCTTCCTTGGTGACCGAACGGCCGTCCTCGTTGCGCAGCAGATTTTCCAACAGCACCTTGAGCGAGAATGGCAGCCGGGCAATCCCCTTCAGGCCATTTTTTTCCGCGACCGGGAGACTGTAATAAGCGTAGGTCTTGGAACCCACCTTGAGCGTCTTGCAGCACCTGAAGCTGTCGAGCGAAGTCATTTTGGTCTTTCCCCCATCCGACCGGATTGAAGCATGGCGCGGCACCATGATACCAGCACGCCCCTGCAATCGCTGGCTACGATTCCGCGAGGGTTGCGCCAAACTGGCCCCGGATAATTGGGGCTTATAAGTTCTTTTTTGCTTGTGTTCCAGATAATCAACGCGTTTCGAGGCTCGGCCGGGCGCGTGGCAGCCCTTCGGGGTGGGCAGGACGCGCCGGCAGGGGATGGGTGATGCGTCTTTTGGGGTCCAATCTCGCCTGCGTCCGCGGAGGCCGCCAGATCTTTTCCGGCCTGAGCTTTGCGGTCGCTGCGGGCGAGGCGCTGGTGGTGCTCGGCCCCAATGGGGCTGGAAAATCCTCGCTGCTGCGGCTTCTGGCCGGCTTGGTGACCCCCGCCGGCGGCGCCGTGGCACTCGAATATGGAGATCCGGAGCTCACGATTGGTGAGCAGGCCCATTATCTCGGCCACCAGGATGCCCTCAAGGCTTCGCTCACCGTGACCGAGAACCTCTCCTTTTGGGCGCGTTATCTGGGGGGCGGTGCCGGCGGCGATGAGGTTGCGGCGGCACTTTCCGCGGTCGGGCTCGACGGCATTGGGGAGCTTCCCGCCGCTTACCTCTCCGCCGGACAGCGCCGTCGCCTGTCGATCGCCCGGCTGCTCGCAGTACGTCGGCCGATCTGGCTCCTGGACGAGCCGACGACCGCTCTCGACGTCAGTGCTCAGGCCCGGCTTTCCGGCTTCATGCGCGCGCACTTGAGTGATGGCGGGCTCATCGTCGCCGCCGCCCACGGGCCGATCGGCCTCGAGGGGGCCCGGGAAATGCGGCTGGGGAGCGCCGCATGAGTGCGCTCGCCGCGCTGTTCGTCCGCGACTTCAGGCTCGCCACAAGGGTCGGGGGCGGCGCATTGATCGGCGTGCTGTTCTTTCTCATCGTGGTCACATTGGTGCCGTTCGCCATGGGCCCCGACCTTGCCTTATTGGCGCGGGTCGGACCCGCGATCCTGTGGCTCGGGGCGCTTCTGGCGAGCCTTTTGACCCTCGATCGGCTCCTGGCGATCGACCACGAGGACGGATCACTCGACCTCATCCTCACCTCTCGGGTCACGTTGGAGCTCACCGTTGCCATCAAAGCGATAACCCATTGGCTCACCACCGGCTTGCCGCTGGTGATTGCGACTCCGCTGCTCGGCCTGCTCCTCGACCTCGAGCCGATCGCAACCGCCGCGGTCGCGCTCACTCTCCTGGTCGGCACACCGGCGCTGACTTTCATCGGCCTCATCGGCGCCGCCATCACGGTGGCGCTACGCCGCGGCGGGCTTCTGGTCGCAGTCCTGGTGCTGCCTTTGACTATTCCGGTGCTGATTTTCGGGGTCGCGGCCGCCAACGCAGCCATCGTCGGACCGGTGCGGTTCGGAACGCCGTTCAGCATCCTGTGCGGGCTTGCACTGATGAGCCTGGTGGTCGGCACCTTCGCGGCCGCTGCGGCGCTACGACACGCCATGGATTGATGGACGCAGGCCGGCAAGCCATGCTGTTGACAAGACCGCGGGCGAAAGCACATGTCGATAGCCCGCGAGGCGATGCGCAACCTCGGAAACTGCCGGCTGTGAAGGCAGGGTTAACAATTGGCGCTGCGGAGCACGCGCCCGGGATCATGCCCTAGGGAGCACCTCATGGCCCTGATCGATCTCGCCAATCCGTCGCGCTTCCGCAGCCTGTCGGACAGCCTGCTGCCTTGGCTCGGCGGCTTGACTGTCATCGCCTTCGCGTTCGGGCTCGAGCAGGCTTTCTTCGCGCCCGACGACTACCAGCAGGGCGCCACGGTCAAGATCATGTTCATTCACGTGCCCTCGGCATGGCTTGGCATGATGGCTTGGGGGCTGATGACCGCCGCAGCGCTCGGCACGCTGGTGTGGCGGCATCCGCTTGCCGACGTCGCCGCCAAGACCGCCGCGCCGCTTGGGGCAGCCTTCACGCTTCTATGCCTGGTGACCGGATCGCTGTGGGGGCGTCCGATGTGGGGCACCTACTGGGTCTGGGACGCGCGGCTCACCTCCGAGCTGGTGCTGTTTCTGATGTATCTCGGGGTGATTGCGCTTTGGCACACCATCGAGGATCCGGGCCGCGCCGCCCGCGCTGCCGCGGTATTGACCTTGGTGGGCGCGCTCGATCTGCCGATCATCAAATTCTCGGTCGACTGGTGGAACACACTGCACCAGCCTGCCTCGGTATTCCGCTTTGGCGGCTCGACCATCGACGCCAGCATGCTGGTGCCGCTGTTCGTCATGGCGCTTGCCTTCACACTGCTGTTTTTCACCTTGCACGTGGCGGCCATGCGCAACGAGATTATGCGGCGGCGGGCCCGCACTCTGATGCTGATGCAGGCCGATGCGGCGGGCGGGCATTGAACCATGGATCTTGGTCCGCACGCTTCGTTCATCATCAGCGCCTACGGCTTCGCGGTGCTGGTGGTCGCGGTGATGATCGCCTGGGTGGCGATCGACCATCGTCAGCAGACCCGGCGTCTTGCTGAGCTCGAGGCGCGCGGCATCACGCGCCGCTCGGAGCGGAGCGCAAACGTTCCGGGCGAGAGCGTGTCACGTTCTTGAACCGAACCCAGCTCGAACATGCGAGGCGAACGTGGTTGCAATCGAGGACAGCGGTAAGGGCGGTGGCAACATCACGCGGCGGCGGATGCTCGTGCTCATCCCGCTGCTCATGTTCTTGGGGCTCGCGGCGATCTTCGTCATCGGCCTCAAGTCCGGCGATCCGTCGCTTGTCCCCTCGGCGCTCATCGGCCACCCGGCACCGCAAACCGCACTGCCGCCCGTCGCCGGTCTTGCGCGCGACGGCGCCCCGGTTCCGGGGCTCGACCCTGCGGCATTTCAGGGTGCAATCACGGTTGTCAATGTGTGGGCATCGTGGTGCGTGCCCTGTCATGACGAAGCGCCGCTCCTGGTGCGTCTCGCGCAGGACAAGCGCATTCGCGTGGTCGGCATCAACTACAAGGATCAGCCCGACAACGCGCGGCGCTTCCTCGGCCGCTACGGCGATCCCTATGCGGCCAATGGGGCCGATGAAAACGGGCGCGCGGCGATCGAGTGGGGCGTTTACGGCGTGCCGGAAACTTTCGTGGTCGGCCGCGACGCACACATCGCCTACAAGCTGATCGGTCCGATCACGCAGGACAATCTCGACACGGTGCTGAAGCCGGAGATCGAGAAGGCGATCGCGGCGAACGGCTAGAGCGGGGTTGCTCTCGTTTGCGGGAGTCATGGCCGGGCTCGTCCTGGCTTGTCCCGGCCATCCAGGTCTTACTTGCTGAACGATTGTGAAAAAAGACGTGGATGTCCGCGACAGGGGACGACAGGGGCGGGCATGACTCCAGGAGAGCTTCCGAGGTCCTCAGTTATTCGGCGGCGGGATTTTCCGCGGGCTCCGGGGCCGCGAATTTGGTCAGCAGCGGATATTGCAGGGCTGCGAACAGGAAGGTCAGCGGCACCACGCCGAACACTTTGAAGCGGACCCAGACGTCGGTTGATTGCGTGCGCCAGACGATCTCGTTGAGCACCGCCAAGGCCAGGAAGAACAGCCCCCAACGCAGCGTCAGCCGGCGCCAACCTTCATCCGTCAGATGGAACACGGAATCCAACACGAGGCCAAGCAGCGATCGTCCGAACGCCAGCCCGCCCAGCAATATGCCGCCGAACAACACATAGATGATGGTCGGCTTCAGCTTGATGAACTGCTCGTCGTGCAGCACCAGGGTCAGGGTTCCAAAAATCACGACCACGATCGCGGTCACCAGCGGCATGACCGGCAGGTGCCGGGTCAGCGCATAAGAAATCGCGAGCGCAAGCACGATCGCGGCCATGAATGCCCCAGTGGCGGCAAAAATGCCGAAGCGTGAATTGGCGGCAAAGAAGATCAGAAGCGGCCCGAGATCAAGCGCCAGCTTCAGGGCCGGATTGAGGTGGGGCTTGTGCAGTGCAGGCTTCGCGGCTTTTTGGTCCATGCGCATCGATTTAGCGCGATCCCACAATCTTGTCATCGGTCGCGACAGCGCAGATGCGGCATCCGGCACGTCACCGGCTCTCAGTGATCCCCGCTATGGCGCGAGAAAAGTCCTTCGCGGCAAACGGCGCCAGATCGTCGATACCTTCGCCGACCCCGATGAAATGCACCGGCATGGCGTGCTTGGCGGCAATGGCCGCCAAGATGCCGCCGCGCGCGGTCCCGTCGAGCTTGGTCATTGCGAGCCCGGTGACACCGGCAATTTTGTGAAATTCCTCGACTTGCGACATCGCGTTTTGCCCGACTGTCGCGTCGAGCACCAAGAGCACTGCATGCGGAGCCTTGGGGTCGAGCTTCCGCATCACCCGGACGATCTTGTGCAATTCGTCCATGAGGCCGGCCTTGTTCTGCAGGCGGCCGGCGGTGTCGACCAGAAGCACGTCGGCGCCTTGCCGCCGCGCGGTCTCGAACGCCTCGAACGCAAGCGCGGCCGCGTCGGCGCCGGGCGACTTCGCCACCACGGTCGCGTGGGCACGCTCGCCCCAGACCTTGACCTGATCGATCGCTGCGGCCCGAAATGTGTCGGCCGCCGCAATGACGACTTTGTGACCCTCGGCCCGATAACGCGCCGCGAGCTTGCCGATGGTCGTCGTCTTGCCGGAGCCATTGACGCCGACCACCAGGATGGTGAAGGGCCGCTCATGGCCGATCATCAGCGGCTTGGCGACCGGCAAGAGGACCTTCTCGACTTCCTCGGCCAGCACCCCCTTAACCTCCTCGGCCGTGATCGCCTTGTCAAAACGCCCTTCCCCGATGGCCGACGCGATCTTGGCCGCAAGCGCGAGCCCGAGATCGGCCCGGATCAGCACTTCCTCGATCTCCTCCAGCATGGCGGAATCGAGCTTGCGCTTGGAGGTGAGATCGGAAATCGCGCCCGAAATGGCCGCCGAGGTCCGGCGTAGTCCGCCCGAGAGCCGCTGCCACCAACTCTGTTTTTGCTCCGCCATTCTCCCTTACTCTCTTACGGATACGGAAATTTCGGACACGGAAATTTTTGCGCTTGCGGCGAATGACGAGCGGATGGGAAGAACCCCCGGACGGGCGCCGTGATAGCGGTTTGGCCAACAGACTGAAAGAGACACCGGAATAGAGACCGAACTCATGACTCCGGAAGAGATGGTGGCTCGACTGCTCTATCGCGATGCCTTGATGCTGGTAATAGACAAGCCGGCCGGCCTCGCGGTGCACCGCGGCCCCAAGGGCGGAGCGAGCCTGGAAGATTTCTTTGACGTCTTGCGCTTCGGGCTGCCGCGCCAGCCTGCGCTCGCCCACCGGCTCGATCGCGATACCTCGGGTTGTCTGGTCCTCGGCCGCCATCGCCAGGCGCTGGCCGAGCTCGGCGCGTTGTTCAAGAACGGGCGGGTCGGCAAGACCTATTGGGCTCTGGTCGAAGGCGGCCCCGCCGAGGCGGAGGGCCGTATCGACCTCGCGCTCGGCCGCAAGGACGCCACACGCGGCTGGTGGATGAAGGTAGACCCCAACGGCCAGCCGGCGGCGACGGATTGGAAAGTCATGGGCCGGGCGCAAGGTTTCACCTGGCTGGCCCTGGAACCATTGACCGGCCGCACCCATCAGCTACGCGTGCATTGCGCCGCGATGGGCTGGCCCATCGTGGGGGACGCTATTTACGGAACCGCGCCGCGACCCGGCGCGCCGGGCGCGGAGCAAGCCCCCATCCTGCAATTGCACGCGCGCGAGATCGTGATCCCGCTCTATCGCAAACGCGAGCCGATCCGGCTGATCGCCCCGGTGCCGCCGCATATGCGCGAGCGGCTCGAGCTTTGCGGATGGCATGAGGAAACACTCGTGCCTGTCGTGTAACCCTGCCGCCCTTGTTGCATCAGAAACAGGCAACCACAAAGAACGTGACAATCCGTTCATCGGGGATCGAGTTGAAACTTGCGCCGCAGGCGCAATCATCGAAACAAAACTGCACGCCAGTAGTTTTTCGGTCTTTCACACCCCATCTTTTTTGTGCTTTCGCTGTAGCGTTTGAGCAACCAACGAGCTGTGCGAATCAGCTATGGGTCACCCGAATGCTTCACCGGGCGGGCGGCGAAAACGTCCCTGGATGTGCACAATGATCCGCAAGTGCGAGCGCTGTGGAAATCCGATGGATATGTTTGCCTGCAAGCCGCAGCTTGGAACACTGCCGCAGCTCAAGAGCTACCGGTGCGCGGGCTGCGGTCACGTCGAGACTGACGCGGGCAGCATCGCCCCTCTCGGACGCGGCGAGGTGTATCGCGTCGAAACAGAGGCCGTTCCGTAGCTAATAAAGCTTCGCCATCGTTTGCTCGAGATCTACCCGGCTTGGCTCGGCGACGAGCTGCCGCCCGTCGTGGCCGGTGATCGTAACGTCCACGATGTCGCCCGGTGTCGCGCTCCGCACGATCCGCGTGCGCGTGAACTGTTCGGTGCGCCCGATTGCTTGCGTTTCCATCAACAGCCGGTGCCGCTTGCCGATCTCGGCAACGAGATGCCGCCGCAGTGCGGCCTCCCCCTTTTGCCGCAACGTCGCGGCGCGAGCCCTGACGATGTGGGAAGGAACCTGCGGCATGCGCGCCGCCGCAGTGCCCGGTCGCGGCGAGAACGGGAACACGTGCAGGTGCGTGAGGGCGCATTCGTCGACCAGGTCCAGCGAGCGGGCAAACATCGCCTCGCTCTCGGTCGGGAATCCGGCGATGATGTCGGCGCCGAACACCACGTCGGGCCGCAAACGGCGGACTTGGTCGCAGAACGCGATAGCGTCGGCGCGCAGATGCCGGCGCTTCATGCGCTTGAGGGTCATGTCATCGCCGGCCTGCAGCGACAGATGCAGATGCGGCATAAGGCGGGCGTCGCTTGCCAATGCGTCGAGCAGGTCGCGGTCGGCTTCGATTGAATCGATCGATGAGAGGCGCAAACGCTCGAGCTCGCCTACGTGCTTGAGGATTTGCTTGATCAGGCTGCCAAGCCGCGGACGACCGGGCAGCGAGCCCCCGTAGCTCGTGAGGTCAACGCCCGTCAGCACGACCTCGCGGTAGCCGCGCTCGACCAGGCGGCGCACCTGATCGACCACCTCGCCCATCGGCACCGAGCGCGAATTGCCGCGTCCAAACGGAATGATGCAGAAGGTGCAGCGGTGATCGCAGCCGTTCTGCACTTGGACGAACGCCCGGGCGCGACCCTCAAATCCGTCGATCAAGTGCAGCGCGGTCTCATTCAACCCCATGATGTCGTTGACGACCGCCTTCTCCTCGCGCGGCAACGAGCCGTCTCCCGCCTGCGTAAACAGCGCACGCGTCTCGTGCCAGGATTCGGCCGAAAGCTTCTCGGCATTGCCCAGCACGCGATCGACTTCGGGCATGTCGCTGAAGGCCTCCGGCTCGACTTGCGCTGCGCAACCGGTGACCACGATGCGCGCGTGCGGCCGCTCGCGGGCAAGCTTGCGGATGGCCTGCCGGGCCTGCCGGGCGGCTTCCGCCGTGACCGCGCAAGTATTCACCACGATCGTGTCTGACGCACCATTGGCGAGACCGGCGGCCTGCGCCTGGGCGCGGATGACCTCCGACTCGTAGGCGTTGAGACGGCAGCCGAAGGTGACCAGCTCGACGCTCATGGCTTGATGCTCATCGGCTCCACGGCCACGCCTTCCCTCGGGGTGGCTTCACGCGACGCCGGCTGCGAACAAGGCTGGATCGAACGTGCCGGCATATTCATACTCGACCGGGCCGGTCATCAGCACGTGATCGTCGCGCGTCCGCCATTCGATCAGCAGGTCACCGCCCGGAAGCGATACCCGAACCTTCCGCTCTGTACGCCTGAGCCGTGCGGCCGCTACCGCCGCCGCACAGGCAGCCGAGCCGCAGGCCTTGGTGAGACCGGCGCCGCGCTCCCAGGTGCGCAGCACGATATGGTCGCGCGCCTTGACGGCGGCGAGCGAAATATTGGCGCGCTCGGGGAAAACCGGATGGCACTCGAGGAGCGACCCGATCCGAACGAGATCATAAGCTTCGACGTCGTCCACCCAGAACACCGCGTGCGGATTGCCCATGTTGACGACCGAAGGCGAATGCAGGATCGGCTTGTCGATCGGCCCGATCTGCAGCTCGATCGCCCGCGTATCGTGGAATTCCTCCGCCAGAGGAATCTCGTTCCAGGCAAAACGCGGCTTCCCCATGTCCACGGTGGAAACGCGCGGCTCTGTGCCCTTCCAGCAATTCAACAGACCGGCGCGTGTCTCAAACGTCAGCGCGGTCCTGCCGGTCTCCACGAACATGAGCTCGGCGACACAGCGCATGCCGTTGCCGCACGCACCCGCTTCCGAGCCGTCATTGTTGTAGATGCGCACGAAGGCATCGGTGCCGACGGTGCGCGGGGAATAAAGCACCATGAGCTGATCATAAGGCGCCCCGCCCGGACTCGCGGCGGCGCGCGCTTCCTCAGCCGTCACGATGCTTGCGCCGGCGCCCGGCCCAGCGCGCAGGTCGACCACCACGATCTCATTGCCGAGACCATTCATCTTCACGAAAGAATGATTGGCGAGTGCACTCATCTTCGCGCGCGCGATCCGTCAACTTGCCGATACCGCCGGTCATATAGGGACAAAATCGTCACATTGGCCAGTGCCCGGTTTGTCATGCCGGCGGGACGAACGGCCTCACGGAGAGTTGCATGTATTCCAGGCGGGGTCCGGGTCCGGGCGCGTGGTATGTTCAGTCGCGATTCCCCGCTTCGGGCTTGCGATTTTCCTGACGGCCCGGCTGCCGCGGTCCGGAAGGGACTCCATTTTCCGAGGCCTCATGTGTCAGGGAGCCTGTGATGTCGCTTGGCCGTTTCATCCCGCTCTTGGTGATCCTCGCGGCGCTGATCGGCGCCGTCTGCCCGCAGCCCGGATGGGCCCAGAAGGCCGTCGCCACCCAATCGATCGATCCGTTCGGGCAGGAGGTGAAGCTCGCGCCCAAGACCATCGTTTACGTGGCAGGGTCGGGAACTTGGGACAAGGCGTACGACATCCTGGTCGATGCCTTCAAGGAGCTCAATGCCTACCTGGACAGCGCCGGCCTTACGGCCGCTGGGCCGGCGATGACGATCTATACATCGACGGATGATACCGGATTCGATTTCAAAGCCGCCGTTCCATTGGCCGAAGCCCCCAAAGCTGCGCCCAGCCGCGGCATCGCGCTCGGCCAATCGCCGGAGGGAAAGGTGCTGAAATTCGTGCACCGCGGCTCCTACGACGACATGAACCAAACCTATGAGGCGATCACCAACTATCTGGATGAGAACGGTCTCGATGCCAAGGATCTCCTCATCGAGGAATACGTGACCGATTTGGCGAAGAGTCCCTCCGACAAGCTGGTGGTGAACGTCTTCGTGCCGCTGAAATAGGTTATTGCGCTGCGAGCTACTTATTCCGACCCTTGGAGTCCCGCCTGCTTCACGACCGCCCCCCAGCGGGCGATTTCCGACCTGACGAAACCCTCGAGGCCTTCGATGGACGGATTATCCATCGGCAGCATGCCGCCATTGACGATCTGCTGCTTGAATTCAGGCTGCGCCACGACCCGCAGAATTTCCTCGTGCAGCCTGTCGATGACCAGGGGCGGCGTTTTCGCTGGCGCCACGATCATCTGCCAAGAGGCCACATCAAAGCCCGGCACCCCTGCCTCGGCGATCGGCGGGATATCGGGAAACTGCGCGAGCCGCGCCCGGGCCGAAATGCCGAGCGGCCGGATCGCCCCGGTCTGCAACATCCCTACCGCAGGCCCGAAATCCACGAAGGCCAGGGGGATGTGGCCCGCCACCAGGTCATTGAGGAGGGGCAAGCTCCCCCGGTAGGGAATGTGTGACATCTCGATGCCGGTCATGCTCTTGAAGAGCTCGGCATAGAGATGGTGTGGGGTCCCGGGACCGGCCGAGCCGAAGGACAGCTCGCCAGGCTTCTGCTTGGCGAGCGCGATCAGCTCCTTGACCGAATGCACCGGCAGTGCCGGATTGACCGCAAGCACGAAGGGAGTCTGCGCGACGAGTGCGAGCGGCACGAAGTCCGCGAGCGGATCGTAGGGTAGGTTCCGATAGATCGAGATCGCCACCGCCATCGTAGGGCTGGGCGCCATCAAAAGTGTGTAGCCGTCCGGATTGGCGCGTGCCACGAAGGCCGCCCCAGTGGTGCTGCCCGCCCCCGGCCGATCCTCGACAACGAATGGCCGGCCGAAGCGCCGCTCCAAGCGATCTGCCACCAGCCGCCCGAGGATGTCAGTTCCGCCGCCGGCCGCGAATGGAACCACGATCGTGACTGGTCGGGCCGGATAGTCCTGCGCCTGCGCCCGCGACCCGCCGGAAAAAAGGGCGAGAGCCGCGGCCAGCAGCGACAACCTCATCAGCGAATCGAGGCGGGCCATTTACTTTAATGATAGCCTGTCGACGGCCGCCTTGGCCAACCGGAAAAGGGCGACGGCCAGGCGCAGCGCCCGGGTTCGGTCTGACCCGCCGGTCATCGCTTCCGCCTTGATTTCTTGACAGTTTGCGCCCTGCCCGTCATAAGCATCGCTGCGGCGGCCGGGCCAAAAGGTCCAAGGGACGCCCCTTCAATCCAAGAAACGATTGAAATCAACCGACTGGAAGAAGCCGGTCCGGAACCTTCCGGCACCGGGGTCGAACACAGGGACAAAAACGATGTTCGCAGTCATCAGAACCGGCGGCAAGCAGTACCGGGTGGCCGCCCAGGATACCCTAAAGGTCGACCGGCTCGACGGCGAGCCGGGGCAGATCGTGCAATTTGGCGAGGTGCTGGCGGTCGGTGGCGACACTGTGACGGTGGGCAAGCCCACGGTTGCGGGGGCCTCGGTGGCCGCGGAAGTGCTGGAGCAAGGTCGCGGCCCCAAGATCATCGCCTTCAAGAAGCGCCGGCGGAAGAACTCGCGCCGCAAGCGCGGCTTCCGCGCCGAGTTCACGCTGGTGCGGATCACCGAGATCCTGACCGACGGGCAGAAGCCGACCCTGACGGCGAGCGTTCCGAAGCGTTACATCAAGCCGGCGCGGGCGGAAGAAAATTCCTCCGCGGCAGCCGAGAAGTGATGATTTCGACATAAATCCAGGCTATGTAACCGGCGAATTCAGGACGATCACGATGGCTCACAAGAAAGCAGGCGGCTCCTCGCGTAACGGCCGCGACTCCAACAGCCAGCGCCTTGGCATCAAGGCTTTCGGCGGCGAGAGCGTGCTTGCCGGCAATATCCTGGCGCGCCAGCGCGGCACCCAGTGGCATCCCGGGCGCAATGTCGGCCTCGGGCGCGATCATACGCTTTTCGCCCTGGTGAACGGCCGCGTCGAATTCCGCACCAAAGCCAAAGGTCGCATCTTTGTGTCGGTGGTGCCGATGACGGAGGCCGCAGCCGAATAGAACGGCGGATCATCCCAAGGTCTGCCGGCACAAGTCGAACCGGCGGACCCTACGGACAGATCGATCAAGATCAAAGTGGGTTCCAAAGGGGAGACCGGAGTGCCGGCTCCCCTTTTTTGCTTTAGCGGCCTTGGGGGGCCGCGACCAAGCCTGGAGCCCATGCCATGACGTCGCTGGAAGCCTGCCGCGAAGAGCCCTGCCGGACCACAAACGTCCCGGTCATCAAGACCGCGCGCCTGGTGCTGCGCCCGCCGCGCGCAACCGACGCCACGGCAATCACCGCCATCATCAATGACCCGCTCATTGCGGAGAACACGGCGCGCATTCCGCATCCCTACCTGCTCGCGGATGCGCACGACTTCCTGGCGAGCGCCAATCGCGGCCCGGAGCACCTGTCACTGTTGATCACGCTTGCCGACGGCACCCTGATCGGCGGCTGCGGGATTCATCCGGGCCTCGAGAGCCAGCCCGAGCCTGGCTACTGGCTCGCCGTCCCACATTGGGGACACGGCTATGCGACGGAAGCTGCGCGCGCGCTCATCGACCATGCATTCGCACGGATGAGCTGCGAGCGGCTGGTCGGGCGGGCTCGTGTCAGCAATCCGGCCTCACGGCGTGTGCTGGAGAAATGCGGCTTCCAGTGGACCGGCGTCGCGCTCATCCGCATTCGCTCCCTGCGGTCATCGGCGCCGGTCGACTGCTTCCGGCTCGATCGCCGGCTTTGGGCCTCGCTGCGCAGCTGGGGGAACGCGAGCGAAAGCGCGGGGGAGCCGATACCATGAGCAGCGACTGTCTGTTTTGCCGCATCGGTCAGCGGAAGGTCGCGGCCCATATCGTGTACGAGGACGAGCGCCTGCTCGCCTTTCTGGACCGGGGCCCGATCCGCCCCGGCCACACCCAGATCCTGCCGCGGGAGCATTTCCCTTATTTCGACGATGCGCCGACTGATCTTCTCGCCGCCATCGTGACGGTTGGACAGCAGATCGCGCGCGCCATGAAGCAGACGCTGCAGGTCCCGCGCGTCGCGCTCCTGTTCACCGGCGGCGACATCGCCCATGTGCACGCCCACGCAGTGCCGATCCACGAGGAGACGGACATCACCTCGCGTCGCTATATTGTCGAAGAGTCGGTGACGTTCCGCTGCCTACCATCGCCGAGCGAGGCAGAACTCGCGAGAACCGCCGCCGGTCTGCGCCGTGCGTTGGAGGCAAGGGGGCCACGCCCTCCACGGGAGCAAGTGGCGCACTCGTAAAGACGATAGGATCGGGGAGCGAGAAGACAAGGAGCAACAAGATGCCGGTTCCGTTCGCCATCCGGGGCATCGATCACGTGGTGCTGCGCGCCACCGATCCGGCCGCTCTCGAGCGCTTCTACATCGAGGTGTTGGGCTGCGCGTTCGAGAAACGCCAGGGAACCCTGACGCAACTGCGTGCCGGAAGTGCACTCATCGACATCGTGCCGGCCGATGCGCAAGGTCCCGCCGGCGGCACCTCGCGCTCCGGCGGCGCCAACCTCGATCATCTTTGCCTGCGCATCGAGCCGTTCGATGCCGCCGCGATCGCGGCGCATCTCGCCCAATGCGGCGCATCGTGCGGGCCGGAGGCCTCGCGCTATGGTGCGGAGGGCCAGGGACCTTCCGTTTATCTCACCGATCCGGAAGGCAACGGCGTTGAGCTCAAGGGCCCTGTTGCGGGCTGGCAGCGATAGAGATCAAACAATCTCACCGATTCGAATCGAAAGACCCGGCAGCGCTGGCGCGGTCAACGTGTCCTGCGGGCCGTGCTTGACGATCGATGTCCATCCGTCTCCGCTTGGGCCGGTATGCACCCAAGTGGTGCGCTCGCCGGCATCGATCACCCAAAATTCCTTGACGCGATGTCGGGCATAGAGGCGCGCTTTGAGCCCCTTGTCATACGCGAGGCTCGACACCGCGACCTCGATGACGAGCTCGGCTTCACCGGGATCGAGCTGCGCAAAGCCGGATGCAGATTTGTTGAACAGATCGCGAGGAAAGACTGCGATGTCCGGCTCGAGCATCGTCGTGTTGGTCAAGTGTAGCGTCGTCTCGGTACCGAGCGTCAAATGCTCCGGCAGCGCTCGGGCGATTGAAACAATTAAGGCTGACTTGATCCGCTCGTGCGCCACCCCCTTGGCCGCCATCATCACGATCTCGCCCTCGATCAGCTCAAACTTCTCGTCCTCGTGGATGATGCCGGCCGCCATCATGCGGGCGATATCCTCGACCGTGAATGCCCGGCGGGGGAAACCTTCGGCGGCAGTGGTGACGGCTACGTTCATCTGGTGACTTGATTGCTCCGCTCTCCACCCGCAGGATAATAGCGCAAGTGGCCGCTTCAAGCCCCGCTGCGCACCGCCGCCGCGAGCTTGTCGCCGAATTCCTGCAGCTCCTCAGCGTTGATATCGCTCACCGCATAGAAGCTGAAGTCGGCGTGCCGCCAGCGCCAGACATTGAAGCCCTGCAGCTCTTCCATCGTGGCGGGCAGCTCCGGTCCGTTGGCCTGGGAAACGAACAGGTTGATCACGTGAGCGCGGCGTTTGTACACGATGGCGGCGACCGGCCGCCCGTCGATGTAATCGACCCGCCCACCGATCAGGGCGAAATTCTGCGCGGTCAAGTCGACGACCGGCGGCGCAATATCGAGACGCCCGTTGAACCACGGCTTGACGGTGTGCTGGTCGGTCGACTTCACATCGATCAGATGATCGCCTTGCAGCGCGCGCAAGTGCGCCGAGACCACGTCGCCAAGGACGCGCTGATCCTCATCCCGGCGAGCCACGAAAACAACAAGCCCCGCCGCCAGTGCTCCGGACACGAGGCTGCCTGTCGCCATCCCGCGGAGGAAGCTGCGGCGGCTCGGCATGGACACAACATTGGCGACGACGTTGGACGGTCGCGCCGCCGGCAGCGCATTCTCGATGCGCGCGCGCAACGCCGCCGGCGCCTGGTGGCGCAGCGCCGGCGCCCCCAGGGCGGCGCGCATCATCCGATAATCGGCGAGCTCTGCAGCGCAACGCGGGCAGTTGGCCGCGTGCGTCTCCACCTCGCACGCATGTCCGGCATCCAGCTCGCCATCGATGAGTGCGTGGATCAGGCCTTTGGCTTCATCGCAGGTCATGGCGACCGCTCCTCAAGCGCAGGCGCGCCTTCGGCGCGCCGCCAGGCTGCACGCAACATGCTGCGCGCGCGACCCAGGCGTGACATCACGGTACCGATCGGGGCGCCGACCACCTCGGCGATTTCCCGGTAGGACAGGTCGTTGATGTCGCGCAGCACGATCGCCTCGCGAAACGGCTCGGGCAGCGCGCCGACAATCGCCTGCAGGGTCTCGGAGTCGCCCTGCCGCAGCATGGCGGCTTCCGGCGAATTCTCGCTCTCCTGCCACAGCGGCGAGGCATCCTCGGCGACATCGCCCACCTCGCTCGGCGCACCCGAGCGCCGGGCAAGCTCGGCGCGGCACACATTGCGCAGGATCGCCATCAGCCAAGGCTTGATGGCTTGCCCGCGAAAGCCGTCGAAGTGACGGAATGCGCGCAAATAGCATTCCTGCACGGCGTCGTCGGCGTCGGCGGCATTGCGCAACAGATAGCGGGCGAGCGTGTAGACGTCATCGAGATGCGGCAACGCGGCGTCGCGAAAACGCCGCGCCCTCTCCGCCTCCGCGTCTGCGCCGCCTGCGGCCATCAACTCGCCTTCGCGGCCCCGGTACCGATGCTCCAGCCCGCGTGCCGCATGCCCGCTTTGCAACACCGGACCCAAGAGGACACTACGAACAAGCATCTGATCAAGGGGCGGCGCCGCCCCCGGCTGCCGGTTCCACCACGATGGTTCCGGTCATGTGCGGATGCAGAGAGCAGAAGTATTCGTAGGTGCCCGCAGTCGTGAACGTGAACGAATACTTATCGTCAGTGTCGAGCACCTTGGATTTGAACTCCTTTCCGGTTGCCGAGACGGTATGCGGGATGTCGTCCTCGTTGACCCAGGTGATGGTGGTGCCGGCTTTGACCGTGACCCGCTGCGGCGCGAAGGTGAAATTGTCGATCTTCACCTCCGTCCCCGGCGTGGGAGCCGCCCATACCGCGGCTCCGGCCAAGAGGCCGACGAGACCGCCCAACACGGCGGCGCGGCCGATATTCTTCTTCATGGTTAACATTCCTGTTCCGCGCTCCGGTCAGCCCTGCAGCGGCGCGTCGATGATGGCGAGCCGCTGGCGGCCAGGCACGTAGTTGATGCTCGCGGTGCCGAGCACAGAGCGCAGCTTGTCGTCGTCGACCTTCATGGGTCCGGGTGAAGAAGCCGATCCGGGCGCCGGCTGCGGGAATGCGGTCGAGCGGGCGGTGTGGAAGGCGACATTGCCCTCGACCTTCTGGACGATCTGGTGGATGTGGCCGTTGAGCACCGTCACCGAGCCGAAGCGCTTGAGGTAGCCCAGCGCCCGCTCGCTATCCTCGGTACCCCAGCCCCACTGCGGATAGATGCTCCACAGCGGAATGTGAGCGAACACCACGATCGGGGTCGAGGCTGTGCGTGCCTTCAGGTCATCCTCGAGCCATGCCAGCTGATCGTCGCCGAGATTGCCCATCCCGCCGGCTTTGAGATTCACGACATTGACGAGGCCGACGAAATGCGCGCCACCCGCGTCGAAGCTGTACCAGCCGGCGCCCTTGGCATCGCGCCCATAGCGCTCGGTGTAGAGCTTGGCGGGATCATCGAGCACGTCGTGCTCGCCTGGCACATAGTGCACGTCGAGACCAGCCTGCGAGATGACCTGCTGGGCATTGTCGAACTCGGATACTTTCGACAGGTGGGTGATGTCGCCCGTGTGGATCATGAAAGATGGCTTGGTGGGAAGCGCCTTAACCTTGTTGATCGCTTCCTGCAGGGTGCCGAGCGCATTGGGATTGGCCGGCCGGTCGAAGCCGACATGGCTGTCGCTGATCTGCAGGAAGGTGAGCCCGCTCGCTGCTTGGGCGTGGGCTTCGCCGACGAGCCCGAGCGAGCGCGGGACGCCGCCCGCAATCGTCCACAGCACGCCGGTTCCGGCCCAGGTCATGCATTCCAGCACCTTGCGGCGGTTCAGGCCTTCGCGGTCATCGTTATTGGAAGTCATGGCGGTTCTCCGGTTGGATTTCGGTCCTACGCGGGCTAGATCGCGCGAGCCGCCGGTTTATTCCCGAGCCTGAGAGAGATTTAACGACGGCAAAAGAACCGCTATGTACCGGCCATGAAATTCCTCGACGAAGCCAAGATTTACATTCGCTCCGGCGACGGCGGGAACGGCTGTGTGGCGTTCCGGCGCGAAAAGTTCATCGAGTTTGGCGGACCCAATGGCGGCGACGGCGGCAAGGGCGGTGACGTGATCGCGTTGGCGGTAGACGGCCTCAACACCCTGATCGACTATCGCTACCAGCAGCATTTCAAAGCCAAGAACGGCCGCGCCGGCATGGGCAAGGATCGCCACGGCGCGAATGCGGACGACGTCGTGCTCAAGGTTCCGGCTGGAACGCAGATTTATGACGAGGACGGCGAGACCCTGCTCGCTGATCTCACCACGGTCGGCCAGAGCGCGCCGCTGGCACGCGGCGGCAATGGGGGTTTCGGCAACGCCCATTTCAAGTCATCGACCAACCGCGCGCCGCGCCATGCCAATCCCGGACAGCCCGGCGAGGAGCGCACCATTCGGCTCCGTCTCAAGCTGATCGCCGATGCCGGCCTGATCGGTCTGCCCAATGCCGGAAAGTCGACTTTCCTCGCCTCCGTCACCGCCGCCAAGCCCAAGATCGCCGACTATCCGTTCACCACACTGACCCCACAGCTCGGCGTGGTCAGTATCGATGGACGCGAGTTCGTGCTTGCCGATATTCCGGGCCTGATCGAGGGCGCGCATGCGGGCGCCGGTCTCGGCGACCGCTTCCTTGGCCATGTGGAGCGCTGCCGCGTGCTGCTGCATCTCGTCGACGGCACGAGCCCGCATGCCGGAGAAGCCTACCGGACCGTGCGCACGGAACTGGAGGCCTACGGTCACGGGCTCGCCGAAAAGCCGGAGGTCGTGGCGCTCAGCAAATCGGATGTCGTGACGGCCGATGAGCTCAAGCGCCAAGTCGCGCGGCTCAAGCGCGCCGCAAAAAAAGTCCCGCTGGTTGTTTCGGCGGCCGCCGGCGTCGGCGTTGACGAAGCGTTGCGCGCGCTCCTTGCCGTCATCGATCAGGCCCGCGCGACAACGGCTGCGCCCGCGCGGGTTGGTGCGCCGGCGTGGCAGCCATGAGCAATGCCTTGTCTCGCACTCCCGTCCTGAGCGACTTCCGCCGGATCGTGGTGAAGGTCGGCTCCTCGCTGTTGGTCGACGCCGCCGCCGGACGCGTGAAGCACGAATGGCTCGCTTCGCTGGCGGCGGACATTGCCGCCCTGCACCGAGAAAAGCGCGATCTCCTGGTGGTCTCATCGGGCGCCATCGCGCTCGGCCGTTCACTGCTGCGGCTACCTACTGGGCTGCTGCGGCTCGAGGACAGCCAGGCGGCGGCCGCGGTCGGCCAGATTGCGCTTGCCCGCACATGGGCGGAGGTGTTGTCGCGCCACAACATCACGGCCGGGCAGGTGCTGGTGACCCTCCAGGACACCGAGGAGCGGCGGCGCTATCTCAACGCCCGCTCGACGATCGAGCGCCTGTTGGAATGGCGCGCCGTGCCGGTCATCAACGAAAACGACACGGTCGCAACCAACGAGATCCGTTACGGCGACAACGATCGCCTCGCCGCCCGCGTGGCCACTATGGCGAGCGCCGATCTGTTGGTGCTCCTGTCCGATATCGATGGGCTTTATGACTCCCCGCCTGGTGAAAATAGGCAGGCCAAGCTCATTCCACTGGTCGCCCAGATCACGCCGGAAATCGAGGCCATGGCCGGAGCAGCCGGCTCCGAGCTATCGCGCGGTGGCATGCAGACCAAGATCGAGGCGGGCAAGATTGCGACCCGGGCCGGTACCCACATGGTAATCGCCTCCGGGCGGGTTCCCCACGCGCTCGATGCGATCGAACGCGGCGCAGCCTGCACTTGGTTCCTCACCGCCGCCAATCCGGTGACGGCGCGCAAGAAATGGATCTCGGGCTCGCTCGAGCCAAAAGGTACGCTCAGCATAGACGCGGGCGCGGTGGCGGCGCTGCGTCGCGGCAAAAGCTTGCTGCCGGCCGGCGTCTTGCGGGTCGATGGCCAGTTCGCGCGCGGGGATGCGGTGATCATTCGCGGACCTGACGGCGAGGAGATCGGCCGTGGCCTGGTCGCCTATGACGCGGATGACGCAAGCCGGATCAAGGGCCGCTCGTCCGCCGATATCCTGCTGATTCTCGGCTATGTGGGACGCACCGAAATGGTTCACCGCGACCACCTGGTGGTCGGGAGGCATTAACGGTCGCGGGTCGCGGCCTGGTCGGCACCTGCGAACCGGAAGGTCCCGTCGAGCTCTCGAACCGAAAAGCCGCCCAACAAACCAACGAGATAGCCCAAAAAGAGAAGACCCTGGCGCCGGGGCGGCCCAGGGTCTTTCGCCGGATGGGTGAGGGGTTGGGGGGCTGGGGGGCACACCACCCGGCGCGTCAGGACAATTCCCGAGCCGGCCGGGCGTTCCACACCGCCCGGAAATTTTTTCAAATTTTTTTTGTCCGCCTCCGTGTCGGGTTCCGCAGCCTTCCGGCGGCTGACCGGGCTTTGCTTTGCACGGCCAGATCGGCCGGCAAATTGACCTTGCGCCCGTCGGGGAATTCTAAATACCGCAATCGGATAGTGCCGCCCCGGCCCTCGATCACATAGCGGGTGCCAATCGAGAACCGGCTGGGAAGACGACTAACCTCAGCGCTCATCGATCTCTCCTACGCACACTACAACTACGTGGATTGTGTGTGGGGGAGATGCCAATTCGATGACGAAACAGAGACGCCAGGGAGCGCGGTCTGTGAATTTCGTGGACGAACAAACAGGCGTTTAGAACGCCAATCCGTTCTCCCCGGCGAGGGCCTTTAGCGAAGTTTCCGGGCGTGCCCCCAAATGCCCGATCACCTCGGCGGCCGCCAACGCGCCCAAGCGTGCTGCAGTGCGATAGTCGGCCTCGCGCGCAAGACCCACCAGGAACCCCGCCGCAAACAGATCTCCGGCACCGGTCGCATCGACCACGCGCTCCACCGGAAACGCAGGCACGGCCTCGGTTTCGGCGCGAGAGACCACCAGACAGCCCTTCTCGCTGCGGGTGATCACGGCCAGCCGCGCGTCCTGCCGCAGGGCGGCGAGGGCAGCCTCGAAGTCGGCCGTCTGGTACAGGCTGTGCAGCTCGCGTTCATTGGCGAAGATGATGTCGACTGCGCCGGTGCGAATGAGATCGAGGAACTCGTCGCGATGGCGGTCCACGCAGAACACGTCGGAGAGCGTGAGCGCGACCTGTCGCTCGGCTTCGTGCGCGATCTTGGCCGCCCTGAGAAAAGCCTGCTTGGCGTGCGGCGGATCCCACAAATAACCTTCAAGATAGGTGATGCCGGCGCTCGCGATCTGGTCGGCGTCGATATCGGCCGGATAAAGGTCCTGCGCGGCTCCCAAGTAAGTGTTCATGGTGCGCTCACCATCGGGGGTGACCAGCACATAGCAGCGGCCCGTGGATGGGCCGGCTGCGGCGGCCGGCGTCGTGAAGTCGACGCCGGCGGCCCGGATATCGTGGGCGAAGACGCCGCCCAGCGCGTCGCGCTTGACCTTGCCTACGAAAGCGGCCCGCGCCCCAAGGCTCGCCACGCCCACAATAGTATTGGCCGCCGATCCTCCGGAGATCTCGACCGCCGGGCCCATGGCATCGTAGATCGCGCCTGCCCGTGCCTCATCGATCAGCGCCATCGTACCCTTGCGCATGCCGTGGCGGACCAGAAAGTCGTCCTCGGTGCGAGCGATCACATCCACGATGGCATTGCCAATGCCGACAACCTCGGTACGGAGTGTAGTCATGCGGGTTCCCTTGCGGTGACTGAAAGCAGCGAATAGCGAATGGCGAGCAAATTAGTGAGTAGCGAATACGGAATGGGCTGGCCACCCTCTTGGCTCTTCGCTATTCGCTATTCGCTCTTATCAAGGGACTGCCGATGATGGTCTTCAAGGAACGCGTATTCTCCGGCGTGCAGCCGACCGGCAACCTGCACCTCGGCAACTATCTGGGCGCCATGGTCAAGTTCGTGGCCCTGCAGGACCGCTACGATTGCATCTACTGCGTGGTCGACCTCCATGCCATCACGGTATGGCAGGACCCCGCCGAGCTGCCGCGCGCGATCCGTGAGGTGACGGCCGCCTTCATCGCTTGCGGGATCGATCCAAACAAGCACATCGTGTTCAATCAAAGCCAGGTGGCCGAACATGCGGAGCTCGCCTGGGTCTTCAACTGCGTGGCCCGTATGGGCTGGCTCAACCGCATGACCCAGTTCAAGGAGAAGGCCGGCAAGGACCGCGAGAACGCCTCGGTCGGGCTATATTCATACCCGACCCTGATGGCGGCCGATATTTTGGTCTACCGCGCCACCCATGTGCCGGTCGGCGAGGACCAGAAGCAGCACCTGGAGCTCTCACGCGATATCGCCCAGAAGTTCAACAATGACTTTTCGGCGTCGATCCGTGCACATGGCCACGGTGATGTGTTCTTTCCGTTGCCCGAGCCGCTCATCCAAGGCCCGGCTACGCGGGTGATGTCGCTGCGCGACGGCACAAAGAAGATGTCGAAATCCGACGCGTCCGATTACTCGCGCATCAACCTCACCGACGATGCCGACGCCATTGCACAGAAGATCCGCAAGGCCAAGACCGATCCGGAACCGCTGCCACACGAGGAGAAGGGGCTCGAGCAGCGCCCCGAAGCCGACAATCTGGTCGGCATCTATGCGGCGCTCGCCGACACCAGCCGCGCACAAGTGCTCGCCCAATTTGGCGGCGCGCAATTCTCCACCTTCAAGGCTGAGCTGATCGATCTCCTGGTCGGCAAGCTTGCCCCGATCAATGCCGAGATGCGTCGTCTGATTGCAGATCCCCTTTACATCGATCAGGTTCTGGCTGATGGGGCGGCGCGGGCACAGAAGCTCGCGGCCGAAACCATGAAGGCCGTGAAGGATATCGTGGGCTTCGTGCACAGGTGACGGCACGGCACCTCGGGATGGCGCGCTGCAAGCCGTCTTGTCGAGCGCGGCAAGGCCGTGGCAAGGTTCGCTCGACGCTACAGCGAGCCAATCGACTTGGCAGGCGATGGCTCTGCCCCGGGGAGGGCCGATGAGCCTGAGGCGGCGCAGCTACGAGCCCGGCCACTCGCCCAAGTTCCTGGTCGTGATCGACGACACGCCGGAATGCGACCGGGCGCTCTACTTCGCCAGCCGGCGGGCGCTGCGCACCGGCGCCAGCGTGCTGATGCTGCGGGTCATCGAAATCCTCGACCGAAACCAGCAATGGCTCGGGGTCGCCGATATCATGCGGGCGGAAGCGCACGAGGAGGCGGGTGCGGTGCTCGACCGCTCCGCCGCGCGCGCGAGCAGCATCACCGGCGTCACACCCGAGCGGGTGATCCGCGAAGGCGAGATGGCGGAGGAAATCCTCAAGCTGATCGAGGAGGATGAGGATATCGCGCTCTTGATCCTGGCGGCCAGCACCGGGAATGAGGGTCCGGGTCCCTTGGTCTCGAGCCTCGCCAAGACGGCTGGGACGTTCCCGATCCCGGTCGCGATCGTGCCTGGCCATCTCAGCGACGAGGACCTCGAATCCATGTCGTGAACAGGCCGGGTCGGCGGTCTTCTTGAATTTCAAGATGCCGCAGCCACTTAAGACAGAAATGGAAGCGATCCTGCGACCCAGCCGCAGGATGCAAAGCGACGGAGACCGCAATGTTCATTCAGACCGAGCCCACCCCAAACCCGGCGACCATCAAGTTTCTGCCCGGGCGGGCGGTCCTTGCCCATGGAACGCTGGACATCCGCGAGAAGTCGGAAGCGAGCCAATCGCCACTGGCGGAACGGCTGTTTGCAATCGATGGTGTCGCCGGGGTTTTTTTCGGGTCCGACTTCATCTCGGTAACCAAGACGGACGGCGAATGGCAGCAGCTCAAGCCGGCGATCCTGGGCGCCATCATGGAGCACTTCATGTCCGGTGCGCCGGTCCTGCATGCCGAGGAGCAGGCTGCCGCCACCGGCGCGGCCGGTGAGTTCTTCGCCCCAGAGGATGCGGAAACGGTCGGCATCATCAAGGATCTGATCGAAACGCGGGTGCGGCCGGCCGTTGCCAATGACGGCGGCGACATCACTTTCCGGGGCTTCCGTGAGGGCATCGTCTATCTGGACATGAAGGGGGCGTGCTCAGGCTGCCCCTCTTCGACCGCCACGCTGCGTCACGGCATCCAGAACCTGCTCCGCCATTATGTGCCGGATGTCGTGGAAGTCCGCCCCATGTAAGGGCGGGCCCAGAACAGATTGCAAATAAGCTCGTTTTCCAGGTGAACTAAGCGCCTTTTTCTGGCATCTGTCGTCCGTCACGTCGACTCGGACCGCATGCTAGTTCTTGCCATTGACTGCGCGCTCGACGCCTGCGCGGCCGCGGTGCTTGAAAGCGAAACAGGCAGCATAGTGGCGAGCGAGACGCGCCTCATGGCGCGCGGTCACGCCGAAGCCCTAATGCCGTTGATCGCGCGCGTCATGGACGAGGCCGCCGTCGAGTTCAAGGAACTCGACCGTATCGCCGTCACGGTGGGGCCCGGCAGCTTCACAGGCTTGCGGGTTGGTATTTCGGCCGCGCGCGGCATCGCGCTCGCGGCCGGCAAGCCAGCTATCGGGGTCACCACGCTGTCGGCCCTGGCGGCTCCGCACATTGCCGAGCACGGGCAGAGCCCGGTCATGGCCGCGATCGATGCGCGGCATGAACACGTTTACGTCCAGGTGTTCGCTCCCGGCGGGCGCAGCTTGGTGCCCCCGCGGATCGCTACGCTGCGGGAGGCGGCGCGCGCGGCCGCCAGCGGAAATGCCCGTATCGTCGGCTCAGCCGCTGTCCTGGTGGCGCAGGCCTGGCCCAAGGGCGAACTGCCGCCGGTGGCGCTCGACCAGCGCGCTGCGCCCGATATCGCCTGGATTGCACGGCTCGGCGCCGCCGGCACCGACACCGGAAGCTCGCCGAGACCACTCTATCTGCGCGGTCCGGACGCCGTGCCGCAGCCCACCTCTGCCAAGCTGAAGCGTCGATGATCGATTTCATCACGACGCTGTTGGCGCGGACCGAGCCTCGCATTTCCGAGGCGACGGTGGGCGATGCCGGGGACATGGCCGCGTTGCATGCAGCATCCTTCCATCGCGGCTGGAGCGAGGACGAGTTCGAGCGGCTTCTGCTCGACCGCTTGGTCGTCGCACACCGGGTCACCATCAGTCGCCGGCTCGTGGGATTCGTCATTTCGCGCGTCATCTCCGGCGAGGCGGAGATTCTGTCGGTCGCCATCGCGGCGGCGCGACGCCGGAAGGGCCTGGCCCGGCGCATGCTCGATCTGCATCTGCGCAGACTTGCCGGGCTCGGCGCCCGCAGCGTCTTTCTCGAAGTCAACGAGGGCAACCTGGCGGCGAACCGGCTTTATCGACGCGCCGGATTTCACCCGGTGGGCCGTCGCGAGGGCTACTATCCGAAGCTAAGCGAGAGACGCCGTGCCGGCGATTTTCCGGGGCAGGTCGACCACAGCACGGCGGCGCTGGTGTTGCGCTGCGAGCTTCCCTGAAGTCACCCGACCGACTTTCCGCCACGTTCCGGAAGGCGTATCCTTGCGTCAGCCTGCGGCTACGAGAAACTGCGCAAAAAGCGGGAAAAGAAGCACAAAGAAACTGTCGCATGGGAGAACGCCAATGAAGAGCAATATCCTCGCCTGTGTTTTTCTGCTGGCCGCGTTGCCATCGGCAGCCGCCGCGCAGAGCGCATCGGTCGCGCCTGACGCCAAAGCAACTGCGGGACGCAACCTGTTCACGCAGCATTGCGTGGTTTGCCATGTGAAGACGCTGATCACCGCGGCCCGCACCTATGGTCCCTCCCTCTCCCGGGAATCGCTCGGCGGACAAGAGGAGGTGTTGAGCGCCTTCATCAGCGAGGGGGATTCAAACATGCCCGGGTTCAAGTTGAGTCTGCAGCCTGACGAGATCGGGGCCATCGTCGCCTATCTGAAGACTTTGCCGGCACCGCCGCCGGGCAGCCCCGCGAATACCGCGCCGCGCTAAGCGAACCAACAAGCAGTCGGAGGATCCAGCAATGACCCGCACGAGCAGACTAGGTAATTTTGCCACCGGCCTGGCATTGGGAACGGCGCTTTCGTTGATCCTGCCCGCAATGGCGGCCGCCGCCGACGGGCTCATCAGCGGCACGGTGAAATCTGCTTCGGGCGGAAGCATGGGCGGTGTGACGGTGTCGGCCAAGGCCGAGGGCACGACCATCACCACCACGGTGTTCAGCGACCAGGACGGCGGCTACTATTTCCCGCCCCTGCCCGCCGGCAAATACCGGGTGTGGGCACAGGCGCTCGGTTTTGCGACCGCCAAGAGCGAAGCCGATTTGGCAGCATCTCCCCGGCAAGATTTCGTCCTGCAGCCGCTCACGGATTTTGAGCAGCGCGTGCGGCAGTTGCCCGGCGATCTGATTCTTGCAGGCTTGCCGGACGCAACTCCCGATGACCGTCGTCTCAAGCAAATCGTCCGCAATAATTGCACGAGCTGCCACACGCCGAGCTACCCGCTGCAGCATCGTTTCGACGAAACGGGATGGAACGCCGTGATCCAGACGATGAAGCAGATCAACGTCTACGGCGTTTACAAGCAAGGCGCGGAAGTCAATCCGGTGCTCAACTTCCATCAAAAGGAGCTTGCCGCCTATCTGGCGCGAGCGCGCGGGCCCGGAAATGAATTCAAGATCGTGAACCGGCCGCGTCCCACCGGCGAGGCGGCGCGCGCAGTGTTCACCGAATATGATGTTCCGCTCAACCCGGACCAGGCGCTCCCGGCCCCAGACCATCCGAACGACGGCAGCGATTGGACGCTCGGAACGCCATCGCGTGTCGGGTCGCTGCCGCATGATGCGGCCGCCGACTTCGACGGCAATCTGTGGTTCGCGGCCACAATGCCCAACCGCACCATGTCGGTCGGGCGTATCGATGCCAAGACCGGTGCGGTGAAGCCGTTTCGGGTCGACGCGCCGAACGGGCTTGCCGCCGTTTCCCATGGACTGATCCGCGATGACAAGGGCGTGATCTGGTTCAACGCACATCTCGGGCGCGGCAGCCTCGCCAAGATCGATCCCAAGACCGAGAAGCTCTCCGTGTACATTCCGCCAAGCGGCATGTCTCAGATCGATGGGCCGGTGACGCTCGACTTCGACGGGAACGGCAATATCTGGGCCGGCACGCAGGACGGCGTGCTGCGCTTCGATCCGGCGGCGGAGAAATTCACGGAATTCAAATCAGTGACCCCGCGTACAGCCAAGGGCGGGATCGGCACCACCTACGGCATCGCCGGCGATCGCGACGGCAATGTCTGGTGGACCCAGATGGCGTTCGACACGATCGCCAAGAGCGACGTGAAGACCGGAAAGTCGCTGGAGTGGACGCTGCCGCCGGTGGCGGAGCAGATCAAGCTTGCAACCCAGGCCGACATCAAATTCTACGACACATATGCGCCGACCGACATCGGCACCCCGTTCCCCTGGTCGCAAGGCCCGCGGCGGATGGGGATCGATCGTGCCACCAACGTGTTGTGGATTGCTAATTCCTGGGGCGGCAGCCTGACCCGGGTCAACACCTCGACCGGCGACATGACCTTTGTTCCGCTCCCGAACCCCGCCACTCAGCAGCCCTACGAGGCGCAGGTCGACAAGAGCCACAATGTCTGGGTGCCGATGTGGACGACCGATCAGATCGCCAAATATGATCCCGCAAGCTCGACCTGGACCTTGTTCGACCTGCCCACGCGCGGGACTGAGGTGAGGATTGTGAATCTGCTCGAGCAGGACGGTAATAAGGAGGTCGTTTTTGCGTTTCCGCGCTCGAGCAAGGTTGCGGTCATGAAGGTGCGCAGCGAGGCGGAGCTCGCCGCCCTCAAGCAGCGCGCCCAGCCGTAACGGGGGCCCGATACGTCCAGCCGCCCCGCCGGCTTGCGGCGAGGCGGCCATTTCCTTTCGGGGGGAAAGAGGATAAGAGATGCGGGCGGCCGCGGCGGCTGTCGCGCAGCCAGAGAATCACTAGGAAGCACAGAGGATTAACCCGCCAAATCGGCATGAGCGGAGCGCGCAAAGTTCATATCAGGTCGTTCGGTTGCCAGATGAACGTCTACGATTCCCATCGTATGGCGGACACGCTCGCGGGCGAGGGCTATGCCGAGACCGAAGCCGCCGCCGAAGCTGACCTGATTATCCTCAACACCTGCCATATTCGCGAGAAGGCGGCCGAGAAGGTTTATTCCGAGCTTGGACGCGTTCGCGAATTGAAGGCTGCGGCGGCGCGCGATGGCCGCCAAGTGCTGGTCGCGGTCGCCGGTTGCGTGGCGCAGGCGGAGGGTGCGGAGATCATCCGCCGTGCGCCCGCCGTGGACATGGTCGTAGGGCCGCAGAACTATCAGCGCCTGCCGTCACTCGTCGCCCGCGCTGGCCGCGGGGAGCCGGTTGTCGACACCGAGTTTCCGCTCGAGGAAAAGTTCGCCAGTCTGCGCCCGCCCAGCCGCGAAGCCACGCGGGCGCGCGGTGTTTCGGCTTTCGTGACCGTGCAGGAGGGTTGCGACAAATTTTGCACGTTCTGTGTCGTGCCTTACACGCGCGGCGCCGAATATTCGCGGCCGGTCGAAAAGATCGTGGCCGAGGTGGAGCTGCTGGCGCAGGCCGGCGTGCGCGAGGTCACGCTCATCGGTCAAAACGTCAATGCTTACCACGGCGAGGGGCCGGACGGTGCGCCCTGGCGGCTCGGGCGCCTGTTGTTCCGCCTCGCTGAGGTCGAAGGCATTGCCCGACTGCGCTACACCACCAGCCACCCCGGCGACATGGAGGCGAGCCTTATCGCGGCCCATCGAGATCTTCCCCAGCTGATGCCGCAGCTGCACCTGCCGGTGCAATCTGGCTCCGACCGCATCCTCGCCGCCATGAACCGTCGGCACACGCGTGCCCACTATCTGCGTCTCATCGCGCAGTTGCGCGACGCCCGCCCCGACATGGCATTCACCTCCGATTTCATCGTTGGCTTCCCGTCGGAGACAGAAGCGGATTTCCGCGCCACCCTGGCGCTGGTCGACGATGTCAAATTCGCCGGCGCCTTCTCGTTCAAATATTCGCCGCGGCCCGGAACCCCGGCAGCCGACAGCCAAGATCAAATCCCAGACGCGGTCAGGCATGAGCGGCTACAGCGCCTGCAGCGCGCCATCGACGTCCAGCAAGCCGCGTTCAACGCAAGCTGCCGGGGCCGCTGTTTCGATGTCTTGTTCGAGCGTGCGGGCCGCCATCCTGGTCAAATCGTCGGCCGCTCGCCATATCTGCAGGCAGTGCAAGTTCAGAACCCGCCGCGGTCGCCCTCCGCCGTCTCGATCGGAGACATTGCTGCGGTGACCATAACCGAAGTGAGCACCAACAGCCTGTTCGGTCGTCTTGGCCGCGAGGAGCCGCGCGCGCAGGATGCGCTCATGCAAGGTGCAGGAGGCTAGAGCCGTTGCCCACCATGCGGTCGAATAACCTGATGCCGCCAGCGGCGGCCGACATTGCCAGCACCCAGATCACCCTCATCTTCGACGACAACCGACTCGCCTCGCTGCTGCTCGGCCAATACGGACAGAACCTCGCACTGATCGAGCGCCGGATCGGGGTCATGGCCGACCAACGCGGGAACCAGGTCACCATCGTCGGATCGCGTGATGGCTGCGAGCAGGCGCGGCGGGTCCTCGAGGGCCTCTACGAGCGCCTGAAGCGCGGCGACGAGCTCGTCTCCGGCGACGTCGAAGGCGCCATCAGGCTCGCTATCGCGCAAGGCTCGCTGTTCGATTTCGATCCGGCCGGCGCGCGCCCGAGCTTCGAGGAGATCAACCTGCGCAAGCGTCCGGTGCGGGCGCGTACGGCCGCGCAGGATGCCTATATCCGCGCGCTCAAGCGCCACGCCTTGGTATTCGGCATCGGTCCCGCCGGTACCGGCAAGACTTGGCTCGCGGTCGCGCGCGCGGTGCAATTGTTCGAGCGCAAGGAGGTCGATCGGATCATCCTCTCCCGCCCTGCCGTTGAAGCGGGTGAGCGATTGGGCTTCCTGCCGGGCGACATGCGCGAGAAGGTCGATCCTTACCTGCGACCGATCTATGATGCGCTCTACGATCTGATGGATCCCCGCATCGTCGAGCGGGCCCTGCAGTCAGGCGAGATCGAGATCGCGCCGCTTGCATTCATGCGCGGCCGCACTTTGTCCAATGCGGCGGTCATCCTTGACGAGGCGCAGAACTCGACCTCGGTGCAAATGAAGATGTTCCTCACGCGGCTCGGCGAGAATAGCCGCATGATCGTGACCGGCGATCCGAGCCAGGTCGACCTGCCGCGCGGCCAGACCTCGGGGCTGGCCGAGGCCGTTCGCCTGCTCGGCGAGGTGGAAGGCATCGCGCAAGTCGCTTTCACTGCCGAGGACGTCATTCGCCACGAGCTCGTCGCCCGCATCGTTGCGGCCTATGACGGGGCGGCGCGGCACGACCGCGAGCGCGAGGCCGATGCATGAAGGCTCACACTGCAACGAGCGGCGGCGGTGGGCGCCGCCGGGCCGCAAGTCCTGGTCGGAGGAGAGCCGTGCGCCGCCCGCCGAAGCACCCCGCTCGCGTCCGGCGGAAGGCAACGGGGAGCGGGAAGGCGCCCGCAATCGACATCGTCATCGATTCTCCACTCTGGAAAGCTCGGCGCGGTGTCAAAGCGGTGCTGCTGCAGGCGGTCGCGGCGGCCGCCAGTTTGGTGCCCACAATCAGCGGCGAGCTTGCTATCGTGCTCACCGACGATTCGGCGATCCGCATCCTCAATCGCGAGTGGCGCGGCAAGGACCGAGCGACCAATGTGCTGTCATTTCCGGCACCCGCTCCCTCGCGGTGCGATCGCGCCGCAGCCGGTTTGCCGCGCGAGCGGCCGAGCAAAGAACCGCGTCGCCTGCTTGGTGACATCGTGATCGCATACGAGACCGTCGCCCGCGAGGCGGACGCCGCTGACAAGCCGTTTCGGCATCATCTCGCGCATCTTGCGGTGCACGGGTTTCTTCACCTGTTGGGCCACGATCATGTCGCCGACACCGAGGCTGAAGCCATGGAAGCGATCGAGATCGCCGCGCTGGCCGGCTTGCAGGTGCCTAATCCCTATCCCCCGTCATCCTTTCCCGGGCCACGCTCTGCACATCGGGAAGCAAGGAGGACCTGATTGCCGGCTGCCATGCCCGAGCAAGATTCATCCGGACCCCCCGAGCCGCTCGGATCATCAACCGAATCGCGCAACCTGCCGGTGCCGATCCGGTCCGGCGACCCGGTGCGTCTCGGACGCCGCGAGAGCTGGCTCTCCTGGGCGCTGCGGATGTTCTTCGGATGGAAGGCGGATTCGATCCGCACGAATCTCAGCGATGTGCTCAAGGCAGGCGCAGGCGAGAGCGGATTTTCGCCCAAGGAGAGGGTGCTCCTACAGAACATTCTGTCGCTGCGCGAGCGGCGGGTCGTGGATGTCATGGTTCCGCGCGCCGACATCATCGCGGTTAAGCAGGAGATCGCGCTCGGCGAGCTCATGAAGGTATTTGCCAGCGCCGGCCATTCGCGGCTTGTCGTCTACGACGAAATGCTTGATGACGCGGTCGGTATGGTGCACATCCGCGACCTCGTGGCATTCATGACTGCGCGTGCCGAAGTCCGTGCCGGTACGCAGCAGCGGCGCAAGCGCCCACCGGCGACGGGCCTCGATCTCAAGGCGGTCGATCTGTCGATGCCACTGTCCGCCGCCAAGCTCATTCGCGAGATGTTGTTCGTGCCACCATCGATGCCGGCCATGGACCTCCTGGCACGGATGCAGACGAGCCGAATCCACCTCGCGCTGGTGGTCGATGAATACGGCGGCGCCGACGGCGTCGTCTCGATCGAGGATATCGTGGAGGAAATCGTCGGCGAGATCGAGGACGAGCATGACGAGGATATCCGGCCGAATGTCGTGCGCCAGGCTGATGATTCCTTTCTGGCCGACGCACGCGCGAAGCTCGACGATGTCACCGCAACCGTCGGTGCGGATTTCGATGTCGGCGAGATCGCCAACGAGGTCGACACGCTCGCCGGCTATGTCGCCACACGCATTGGACGCGTGCCGGTGCGCGGCGAGCTGGTGCCGGGACCCGGTTCATTCGAGATCGAGGTGCTCGATGCCGATCCGCGCCGGGTCAAGAAGCTGAAAATCTATCGCGCCGACCGGCGCAACGGGCGCCGCACCGAGGGTCCGCGGCGGGCGACGGAATCGGAAGCCATGGCCCCTCCGCCTGCCGCGCCTTCCGAGACTCCGTCCAAGCCTTCTCCCGATCCGAACAAGCCATCCCACTAATGCCGCCGATTTGAAGTTCCCGCTACAGCTGCGGCAAGCTCTTTCAGGAACTTCAAATCGAAAAGCGGCACTAGACACATTTAGCGGCCGTTGCCCTCTTGCTTCCGAATTCCGTGCCAAAGGGTGCAGCTATGAATCACGAAGTTCGGAAGTGGGGCACCTGGCCGTGACGATCGCTTCGCTCGCTCATGGGGTGACGCTCGCGTGGGGATGGCGGCGCATCGCTCTTGCATTCGCGGCTGGCGCCGTCTCGACATTTGCGCTCGCCCCGCTGAACTTCTGGCCGGCGCCATTCCTCTCCTTTCCGGTTCTGGTGTGGTTGATCGACGGATCGGCCGCCGGGAAGCTGGGCGGGGCAGTGGCGGCCGCAGGCATCGGCTGGTGGTTCGGCTTCGGCTATTTCGTCGTCGGACTCTACTGGATCGGCAATGCGCTTCTGGTCGATGCCAAGACCTTCGGTTGGCTATTGCCATTTGCGGTTGTGGCCCTGCCGGCCGGCCTGGCGCTGTTCACGGCATTCGGCGTCGGTTTGGCGCGCCTGCTGTGGAGCCGTGGCGCGAGGCGAATTTTCGCCCTGGCGGTGGGCCTCACAATTGCGGAGTGGCTGCGCGGGCATCTGTTCACCGGCTTCCCTTGGAACGTGTTCGGCTATGCCCTGACCTCGCCGCTGCCGCTTGCGCAAGGCGCTGCGCTCATGGGCATTTGGGGACTCACCTTTCTGGCCGTCGCCGTCTATGCGAGCCCTGCGGCCTTGGCCGATGAGAAGAAAGACACCCGCCGTACCTGGCTCGTGCCGACGCTCAGTCTCGTTTTGTTGGCGGGGCTCGCGGGCTTTGGGGCATGGCGGCTGCATGAAAACCCAACCCGCTATGTCGATGCGGTGCGGCTGCGCATCATGCAGCCGAACCTGCAACAGGACGAGAAGTTCAATTATTCGCAAAAAGACTCGGTGATGAGTCGGTATCTTGCGCTCTCCGATCGGGCCACCGGACCAAACGCGAACGGCATCCGCGATGTCACGCACCTGATCTGGCCGGAATCGGCATTCCCATTCTTCCTGACCCGCGATGCCGGGGCGCTGGCCCAGATTGCGTCACTGCTGCCGCCCGGTGCGGTGCTGATAACCGGCGCCGTGCGGGCGCCGGAAGGGGTTCCGGAGGCCGCCGTGACCCGCGCCTACAACTCGGTCTATGTCATCGATCACGATGGCTCGATCCTCTCGGTATACGATAAAGTTCACCTGGTTCCGTTTGGCGAATATCTGCCGTTTCAGGATTTTCTCGAACGCCTGGGGCTGCGGCAGATCACCAACCTCCGGGGTGGTTTCATCCCCGGGGATCGTGGTCGCATCCTGAAAGTGCCGCGCGCCCCGGATGTTCTGCCGCTCGTCTGCTACGAGATCATCTTCCCGGAGGCGATCCCCCGCGGCCCACGACCGGGCTGGATGGTCAACCTCACCAATGACGGCTGGTTCGGAACGAGCCCCGGTCCCTATCAGCACTTCCAGCAGGCACGCATTCGCGCGATCGAGCAGGGGCTACCCCTGGTTCGTGCCGCGAATACCGGGATCTCGGCCGTGGTCGATCCGTACGGCCGCGTGGTCGCTCGGCTGCCGCTGGGGACCGAAGGGGTGCTCGACGCCCGTCTACCGCAGGTCGCAACCCCGACCCTTTATTCCCGAACCGGCGATCTGCCGACCGCCCTTGCGGTCGCGGCGGCGGCCATTTTGGCATTGCGCGGCCGACGCCGGGCGGCGGCGATCGGCAAATCGGCTTAGGCTTATTAGACGGATCCCGATTATTGGTTGTAAATTTTGAGGATAAATCCGTCTCGACTTGGGAGCACAAAGTCGCCTTTGAAGCAGCAATGACGTGGACACACGTTACGGCTCGGCCGTGTACCCTTTGACGAATATTCCCAGAGACTTAGACTGGCACCTCAGACGGAGCGCGTGACTTGGCGGTGAACAACGTCAGCTTCGGCCGCCAAAACGCCATAGACTCAATGGCCTTCCCCACTTGACATTGAGGAATTCGTGGAACCATTACGTCCGGTAGCGGTCCCATAGGAGCGAATTATGGCTAAGAAGGCCCCCAACCCTATCGACAAGCACGTCGGCAGTCGCGTGCGGATGCGCCGGATGATGTTGTCGATGAGCCAAGAGAAGCTTGGAGGCGCGCTCGGTCTCACCTTTCAGCAGGTGCAGAAATATGAAAAGGGAACCAACCGAATCGGCGCGAGCCGGCTGCAGCAGATTTCACATATTCTGCAGGTCCCGGTGGCCTTCTTCTTCGAGGGTGCGCCTTCCGAACAGGCTCCCAGCGAGGGCTTTTCCGAAGCACCTTCGCCCTCCTACGTGTCGGACTTCCTCGCCACTTCCGACGGGCTCGCGCTTACCAAGGCTTTCATGGACATCAAGGAACCGCGGCTCAGGCGGCGAATCGTCGATCTCGTCGAGGAAATTGCCGGGCGCCAGGAGTGACATTGAGTTCGCAATTTCTGCCATAAACCGCTATCGAGAGCGTTGCGAGGCGCCCGCCGTCCGGCGGGTCGACTTCAAGCTGCCATCGCTCGCGCTGCCCGCATCTTGACCACGCTCCAGGGCGCTGCGAGAAGCACGGCCTTCACAGCAGTCGACTGACGAACTGGCGATGTTCGTCGCGGGCGGCAACGGGGAGACTTGCAAGTGTCACACGCGAATTATCTCTTCACCAGCGAGTCAGTTTCGGAGGGGCACCCCGACAAGGTGTGCGACCAGATTTCGGACGCAGTGCTCGATGCGTTTCTGGAGAATGACGCCAAGCTCGGCATCGCCGACGACAGCCTGGTGAACACCCGGCTCGGCTGCGAGACGCTCGCCACCACCAACAAAATCGTGATCGCCGGAGAGGGCCGTGGCCAGTCCCCGTTGTTCAACAAATTCGGCGACCGTGCGGTGGTCAACCGCGAGCTGATCACCCAAATCGCCCGCGATGTGGTGCGGGACATCGGCTACGACCAGGAGGGTTTTTCCTTTCATGGCGCCGAGGTCGAGATCCTGCTGCACGGCCAGTCACCCGACATCGCCATGGGGGTGGACGCCAAGAAGAAAAAGGATGGCGAGCATGAGGGAGCCGGCGACCAGGGCATGATGTTCGGCTTCGCCTGCACCGAGAGCGAGGTCTACGAGAAGAATTCGTTCATGCCGGCGCCGATCTTCTTTGCTCACCGCGTGCTGCGGATGCTCTCGGAAAAGCGGCGCTCGGGTCAGCTGTTCGATCTGCAGCCCGACGCCAAAAGCCAGGTAACCATCCAGTATGTGAAAGGCGAGCCCGTCGGCTGCACCAAGGTGGTGGTCTCCACGCAGCACAACGCACAGACCCGCAACGGCAAGAAATATACGCCCGGCATGGTCAAGGAGCTGATCGCCGACACGGTTGCGGCGGCGCTTCCAGAGGGCTGGATGCCGAAAAAGCCCTCCGATTTCCTGGTCAACCCGACCGGCAATTTCGTCGTCGGCGGCCCCGACGGCGACTGCGGGCTCACCGGCCGCAAAATTATCGTCGACACCTACGGGGGCTATGCGCCGCATGGCGGCGGCGCGTTCTCGGGCAAGGACCCGACCAAGGTCGATCGCTCGGCCGCTTACGCGGCGCGCTATCTGGCCAAGAACGTCGTCGCGGCGGGGCTTGCGGAGCGCTGCACGATCCAGATCGCCTATGCGATTGGCGTTGCCGATCCCATGTCGCTTCTAGTCGATACCCACGGCACCGGCAAGGTCGAGGAAGCCAAGCTCGAAAAGGTGTTGCCGGAGATATTTCCACTGCGGCCGACAAATATCCGCCGCGCGCTCAAGCTCAGCCGGCCGATCTACCGGCGGACCGCGGCTTACGGGCATTTCGGCCGCGCGCCCGAGAAGGATGGCGGCTTCTCCTGGGAACGGACCGACCTCGCCGACACGCTGCGCCGCACCTTCAAATAGCGGCAGGTCGGCACGCCCGATTGGGACCTTTGCGGACGGCGCGCGGCGTTGTGGGTCGGCGGTTTGGGGCCGCGGTTTGGGGCCGCGGTTTGGGGCCACCATGACAACTGACCAAGCCCGAGGTCGCCGCGCGTTTTTCGGTCGTCGACACGGTCACAAGCTGAGACCGCGCCAAGCCGGACTGTTCGACACGCTGTTGCCGCGACTCGCGCTCGACCTGCGCCAGCCGGCGGGCGATCTATTCAGCCTGTTTCCTCTCCCGATCGATGCGGTCCGGCTCGAGATCGGTTTCGGCGGCGGCGAATACCTCATCGCTGAAGCCGAGCGCAACCCGCGCATAGGCTTCATCGGCATCGAGCCTTTCGTCAACGGCATGGCCAAGGCCCTCAGCGCCATCGCGGAGCGCAAGCTCGCCAACATCCGCCTGCATCATGGCGACGCCACCGAGGTGCTGCTCTGGCTGCCCGCTGGCGGACTCGCCTGCGTTGACCTCCTTTATCCGGATCCTTGGCCGAAGCGACGGCATTGGAAGCGGCGCTTCGTGCAGGACGCAAGCCTTGCGGAGATCGCACGTGTGCTGCGCTCTGGCGGCGAGTTCCGCTTCGCGACCGACATTGCGGACTATGCATGCTGGACGCTTCTCCGGTGCCTGCGTTCGCCGGAGCTCGCATGGACGGCTGAATGCGCCGACGATTGGCGCCGGCCCTGGTCTGGCCTGACGGAAACCCGCTACGAGGCCAAGGCAAGAAGCGCCGGGCGCGCGCCGTGCTATCTGGTTTTTCGCCGTAGATGAGCCGGGCTGAAGAGGCTAATCGACGGCGGGCGCCAGCGGCGGCGCGTCCTCGCCCTTGCGCGAGCCGAGAGGCGCCATCTGCCAGAACCGGATCACGCGGGTCGCGGTCGCGAGCGTCAGCCGTTCGAAATTGGAAAAGGCTGCGTCGAGCCCTTGGCTCGAATTGGGCTTGCGGCCGAGCCGCGCACCGATGATGGCGCGAGCGGTGGGCCATCCCCAGCCGACTGACTTGCAGAGAATGAGGATCGGGTCCGGCCGCTCGCCGCCCATCAGCCGGTCAACCACGTCGATTGGAACCGCACACAGCTCGGACAAGCCCACGATCATTTCCTCGTATTGGCTGGCCTTGGCAAACTCGACGATCTTTGCCTCGTTGAGCTCTCCACGCTGACGCAGGCCCGCGATCGTGCGCTGGGCGCTGCTGTAGTCACGCGGCGCCGCCTTGGTGGCGACCTCCTTGGAGACGCGCGCGAGCACGTTGCGGATCTCGGCCTGGACATCCGGGGTTGCCTGCGCGAACAGCCGCTGCTGCACCACCGCGGTCGCCTTGAGCAGCAGCGCGCGGAACAGGCTTGGCGGAATGTCGGATCGCCGGCCGACCCGCTCGGCGAGCACATCGTCGCCGTCGGAACGCGCCACCAACGCCGAGAAGCCATCGTCGGAGATCTGCGCGCTGCGGTTCCCGGCGACGCTGCGGGCCACTTCGCGGTCGCCGCGCCGAACCAGCACATTCGTCACCGTCTTGGCGATGCCAGGACGACTCGAAATGGCGAGCAGATGCTCCTGGCCTTTGGTCTCGGCAATCTCCAGGAGGTCGCGCTCGGCCAGGCGCTGCGACTGCCGCAGCACCGGACCGGCGACCGAGATATCATCGTCGCGGGCAAGCCGCGACATCAAGGCGCCCGGCGCGTTGCCGAGCGGCGCCAGGCGGTGGGACAGTTCCGCCCGCGCCTTGGTTTCGATCTCGTCAATCAGGAAATTGAAGACGTCATCGAACAATCGCACATGCTCCTCGTTGTAGGCGTCGGCGCCTTCGAGGAACAAGGCAGTGATGCGGCGGAGCGCCTGCTCTCTGCGCCGCGCGGAGCCGTGCTGGACGATGTCTTCCAATTCCGGGATGAGCGACGGAACAGCCGACATTTGCAACGCCTATACCCAACGCACTGACGCAATGCAGTCAACGAGGCACGCCTCGCAGCTCCGCCCGAACCTAGTTAGGGAGTCTGAAAGAACAGTTAGTCCGCTGTGGAACAAGGGCGCCGTGTTTCGGCTCGGCCGCACCACCGATCCCTCGGCAAGCCAGCTGCGCGACAGCCGGCCGGAATACCGGTAAAACCGCTCTCAAGGACATGACGCCCGGAAAAGGAAGTGTCTCCCCTCATGATTTGCCAATCGCCGGCCTTGCGTGCAGGCCGGAAGTCGCTATATTTGCGCTGTCTGTGATGAGATCGTGACAGATCTTACATAGACATCTCATAACGATCGGATGTGATCCGGTTGGTTTTTGAGAGTGGGTTCCCCCGGGGCCCGCTCTTTTTTGTTACCTCGATCCATCCGGCTCGCTCGGCCGCGGTTGCCGAATGCCGGCGGCCGGCGGACCCAAGAGCACGTGAACTGAGCACGTGAACTGAGGCGATGGGATGAACAGAGGTCCTGCAATCGGGCCTGAGGCGGCCGGATCGCGCGCCCGGGGCCTCGAAGTTTCCCGGTCGTGATGTGCGGCCAGGTTGGCAAGATTGAAGTGCGGCTGCGGACGGCGAGATGGCAGAAATCCTCGACCAGCAAGGAGTTTCAGAACCGCGCCTGATCGTGGAGCAGGGGCTTTCGGCGCGGCTTGCCGCGATCATCGAGCCGGTGCTCCCCGGCCTGGGGTTTCGCCTGGTGCGAGTGCGCCTATCGAGGGTTTCCGGCTGCACGCTGCAGATCATGGCGGAGCGCCCTGACGGGACCATGACGATCGACGATTGCGAAGAGGTCTCGCGCGCGTTATCGCCGGTGCTTGATATTGCCGATCCGCTCGATGTCGCCTACCGGCTGGAAGTCTCTTCACCCGGCATCGACCGGCCATTGGTGCGGCGATCGGATTTCGAGCGATTTGCCGGTCACCAGATCAAGGTGGAGATGGAAGTTCCGGTCGAAGGCCGCCGGCGGTTCCGCGGTCAGCTCATCGGGGCGGAAGGCGAGTGCGCCCGCATTCGGCGCGATGCCGCCGCGGCGGAAGAAGTTGAAGTGCTGCTGCGCATTGGCGATATGGCGGAGGCGCGGCTCGTTCTTACCGATTCGCTAATCGCGGAATCATTGCGGCGGGGCAAGGCGGCGGAGCGTGCCGCGCGCGAGACGCAGGATCGCGCGGGAGAGCGCCGCGCGACGGATTTTCAGCCCGTGTCGGCCGAGCGCCGGCGCGCGGCGCAGCATGAGGGAGAGTGAGCGATGGCCGTTAGCGCCAACCGGCTCGAATTGTTGCAGATTGCCGATGCGGTCGCCCGCGAGAAGGCGATCGACCGCGGCATCGTGATCGCCGCCATGGAAGACGCGATCCAGAAGGCGGCGCGCTCGCGCTACGGCAGCGAGACCGAGGTCCGCGCCGAGATCAATCCGAAAACCGGCGAGATGCGCTTGTCACGGCTTCTCCTGGTGGTCGATCAGGTCGAGAACGACTCGACCCAGATTGCCCTGGTGGATGCCAAGCGCCGCAATCCGGCTGCTCAAGTCGGCGATTTCATCGCCGAGGCGCTGCCGCCGCTCGAGTACGGACGCATCGCCGCGCAATCGGCCAAGCAGGTGATCGTGCAGAAGGTGCGCGAAGCCGAACGCGATCGTCAGTACCAGGAATACAAGGACCGCATCGGCGACATCGTCAACGGCATCGTCAAGCGGGTCGAGTACGGGAACGTGGTGGTTGATCTCGGCCGCGGCGAAGCGATCGTGCGGCGCGACGAGCTTCTGCCGCGTGAGGTGTTCCGCAACGGCGACCGCATTCGCGCCTATATCTACGACGTGCGGCGCGAGCCGCGCGGGCCGCAGATCTTCTTGTCGCGCACGCATCCGCAGTTCATGGCCAAGCTGTTTGCCCAAGAGGTGCCGGAAATCTACGACGGGATCGTCGAGGTGAAGGCAGTGGCGCGTGATCCGGGTTCCCGCGCCAAGATCGCGGTGATCTCGCGCGACTCCTCAGTCGATCCGGTCGGCGCCTGCGTCGGCATGCGCGGCTCGCGCGTGCAGGCGGTGGTGAACGAGCTGCAGGGCGAGAAGATCGACATCATCCCGTGGACTTCGGACCCGGCCAATTTCGTCGTCAATGCGCTGGCGCCGGCGGAAGTCGCCAAGGTGGTGCTCGATGAGGAACGGCAGCGGATGGAAGTCGTGGTACCGGATCAGCAGCTCTCGCTCGCCATCGGCCGGCGCGGCCAGAATGTGCGCCTCGCTTCCCAGCTCACCGGCTGGGACATCGACATCGTGACCGAGCAGGAGGAATCCGAGCACCGTCAGGCGGAGTTCGAGAAGCGCACGCGGCTCTTTATCGATGCTCTCAATGTCGACGAGGTGGTCGGGCAGTTGCTCGCTTCCGAAGGCTTCAATTCGGTCGAGGAGCTCGCGCTCGTGGATGAGAAGGAGATCGCCGGCATCGAAGGCTTCGACGAGGACACCGCGCGCGAGCTGCAGGCGCGTGCCGCCGAATACCTGGCCAAGCTCGATGCCGAGCTCGACACCAAGCGCAAGGAGCTGGGCGTCGAAGATGCAATGAAGGAGGTGCCGGGCGTGACCACCGCGATGCTGGTGGCGTTCGGCGAGAACGGCATCAAGACGGTCGAGGATCTGGCCGATTGCGCGACCGACGATCTCGCCGGCTGGAGCGAGCGCAAGGACGGGGAAACCGTCAAGCATGCCGGTATCCTCGATGACTTGTCGCGCGAGGAAGCCGAGGCGCTGATCATGCAGGCCCGCGTCAAGATGGGCTGGATCACCGAGGAGGATCTGGCGCCGCCTGCTCCCGAAGCGGAAGCCGCGACCGACGCGGTCGAGGCGTAACCGAGGATCGTCTTGATGGCGGGACGTGCTGAAGCTCACACGGAGGCGGAGGTGCTCGATGGCGGGCCGCGCAAGACCGCGCCCGGGAGCGCGCGCTATTGCGCCGCGACCGGTGTGGTGCGCCCCGTTGCCGACATGATCCGCTTTGTGGTGACACCCGACGGAACGCCGGTCGCTGACCTCAAGCGGCGCTTGCCGGGTCGCGGCCTGTGGATCACCGCCAGCCGCACGGCGCTACGCAGTGCGGTTGCCCGCAAGATCTTCGGACGCGGCTTTCGGCGCGACGTGCGGCTCGCGCCCGACCTCGTCGAGCAGACGGAGCGGCTCATCGAGCAATCGGCGCTGGCGGCACTTTCGATGGTCCACAAGGCCGGCAAGGTGGCGATCGGATTTGTCCGCACCGGGGAGGCGATCGCCCATGAGGACGTTGTGGCGCTCCTGCATGCCGCGGACGCCGCTCCCGACGGTGCCCGCAAGCTCGATGCGGCGCTGTCGCGACGCCACCAGGGTGCACCCGGCATTGCGGTGATCGAGACATTTACCTCGGCGCAATTGGATTTGGCCTTGGGACGGTCAAATGTGGTACATGCAGCCCTGCTTGCCGGTCGCGAGAGCGATACGTTCGTGGCACGTGCCGGGCTCCTGGATCGGTTTCGCGCCGGAGGCCCGGCCGAGCCGAACGATCTAAGACCAGCAGCTTTTTTAAGAACAACAGCTCGAATACCAGCAGCAGAGACCGAAAAGCAGGATCGGAATGGTTGAACCGACGAAAAACCCCGGCGATAAGAAGCTCAGCGTCGCCCCCAGCAAGACCTTGACGCTCAAGCCGCGCGGCGTCGAGCAGGGTGTCGTGCGCCAGAGCTTCAGCCACGGCCGCACCAAGGCGGTGGTCGTGGAAAAGGTGAAGCGCCGCGTCGGCGGTCCGGTGAAGGGCGAAGCTGCCCCGGAGCCAGCGCCGAGCGGGGCGCGGCAGACCGCACCCACCCGCCCGACTGCTGCAACCGCAGCTGCCACGCCGGCCGCTGCGCCGGCACCGAAGCCTTCGGGCGTCGTGCTGCGCACCTTAACCGAAGACGAGCAGAAGGCGCGCGTGCACGCACTCGCGGACGCGCGGCTGCGCGAGGCCGAGGAACGCAAGATCGCCGAGGAAGAGGCGCAGCTGCGCGCCGCGCGGGAAGCTGCCGAACGCACCGAGCGCGAGGCCGCCGAGGCGCGCAAGCGCGGCGAGGAAGACCGCCGCCGCCACGACGAAGAAACCAAGCGCAAGGCAGAGCAGGAGGCCAAGAAGCGGTTCGGCGAGGACACGACGACCGCGGCGGCACGCCCGGCCGCGCGGGCCGCCGCAGTGGTCGAGGCTGACGAGGAGGAAGCTCCGCGCACGCGTCGCGGTGGTGTCGCCCGACCGGCCGCAGCTCCCAAGCCATCCAAGGGCGGCGGCGAGAAGCGGCGCGGCCGACTGACGGTCGTCACCGCGCTCGACGCCGACGATGTGCGCGAGCGCTCCGTCGCCTCCTTCCGCCGGCGCGTTCAACGCATGTCCGGCCATCGCGAATCCGAGCCGAAGGAAAAGCTCCTCCGCGAGGTGGTCATCCCGGAGACCATCACCATCCAGGAGCTCGCCAACCGCATGGCCGAGCGCGCCGTCGACGTCATTCGTCTGTTGATGCGCCAAGGCCAGATGGTGAAGATCACGGACGTGATCGATGCCGACACCGCGCAACTTCTGGCCGAGGAAATGGGTCATACCGTCAAGCGCGTCGCCGAGTCCGACGTCGAGGAAGGCCTGTTTGACGCAAAGGACGATCAGGCGGCGCTGGTTCCGCGGCCGCCAGTCGTTACCATCATGGGCCATGTCGACCACGGCAAGACCTCGCTGCTCGACGCGATCCGCTCGACCGAGGTGGCTGCCGGCGAGGCGGGCGGCATCACCCAGCACATCGGCGCCTATCAGGTGACTGCGCCTTCGGGTCAGAAAATCACCTTCATCGACACTCCGGGCCATGCCGCCTTCACGGCCATGCGGGCGCGCGGCGCGAAGGTGACCGACATCGTGGTCCTGGTCGTGGCAGCCGATGACGGCGTCATGCCGCAGACGGTCGAAGCGATCCAGCACGCCAAGGCCGCCAAGGTGCCGATGATCGTGGCCATCAACAAGATCGACAAGCCGGACGCGAAGCCCGACCGCGTGCGCACCGAGCTCCTGCAACACGAGGTACAGGTGGAATCGCTCGGCGGCGACGTGCTGGACGTCGAGGTTTCGGCCACCAAGAAGCTCAACCTCGACAAGCTTTTGGAGACGCTCGCCTTGCAGGCGGAGCTGCTCGAGCTCAAAGCCGATCCCAACCGGCCGGCCGAGGGCACCGTTATCGAGGCCAAGCTCGATCGCGGCCGCGGACCGGTCGCAACCGTGCTGGTGCAACGCGGCACGCTCAAGGGCGGCGATATCGTGGTGGCGGGGGCCGAGTGGGGACGCGTGCGCGCCCTCATCTCCGACACCGGGCAGGCGCTGACCGCTGCCGGTCCGTCGATGCCGGTCGAGGTCTTGGGCTTTAACGGCACGCCCGATGCCGGCGACCGGCTGGCTGTGGTCGACAGCGAATCGCGGGCCCGCGAGGTCACCGACTACCGGGCGCGGCAGAAGCGCGAGAAGCAGGCGGCGCGCGCGACCCACATGCGCGGCTCGCTCGAGCAGATGATGTCGCAGCTCAAGACCGCCGGCCGCAAGGAGTTCCCGCTGGTGATCAAGGCGGACGTGCAGGGCTCGATCGAAGCCATCACCGGCGCGCTCGAGAAGCTCGGCACGAGCGAGGTCGCCGCGCGTATCCTCTATGCGGGCGCTGGCGGCATCACCGAATCGGACGTGACGCTCGCCGAAGCGGCAGGCGCCGCCATCATCGGCTTCAACGTGCGCGCCCATAAGGAAGCGCGGGAAGCGGCCGAGCGCGCCGGCGTCGAAATCCGCTACTACAACATCATCTACGACCTCGTGGACGATGTTAAGAAGGCGATGTCTGGCCTGCTCGCGCCGACCTTGCGCGAGACCATGCTGGGCAACGCCTCCATCCTGGAGATTTTCAAGGTCTCCAAGGTTGGCAATGTGGCGGGCTGCCGGGTCACCGACGGCACGGTCGAGCGCGGCGCCAATGTGCGCCTCATCCGCGACAATGTGGTGGTTCACGAAGGCAAGCTGTCGCAGCTCAAGCGCTTCAAGGACGACGCCAAGGAAGTGGTGGCCGGGCAGGAATGCGGCATGGCGTTCGAGAATTATCAGGACATGAAGGTCGGCGACGTCATCGAATGCTACCGCGTCGAGACCATCCAACGCTCGCTGTAAGCCGAGGATCCGGAAACGCCTTGTCGCTGCCGATCCCGGCCCATCGACGGGCCACGGTGCGCATTTCGATCGCCCTTGATGGATGCGCGGAAGCCGTCTGAACGGGAATTTCTCGGTCAGACGGCGCAGTTCCGGAACGATTTGCGAGAACATTTCGCCCTATGGCCCGCCATCAGAACCGCAGCGCTCCCAAGTCGGCATCGCAGCGCCAGTTGCGAGTCGGCGAGCTGGTGCGCCACGTCCTCTCCGATATGCTGACACGCGGCGAGGTACACGATCCGGTGCTGGAGGATCATCTCGTGACAATTCCGGAAGTCCGCATGGCGCCGGACCTGCGGCTTGCCACCATCTACGTGATGCCGCTCGGCGGGCGCGATCAGGAAGCGGTGCTGGCCGCGCTCGAACGCAACAAGCGCTATCTCCGCGGCGAGATTGCGCATCGCGTTAACCTGAAATTTGCCCCTGAGATTCGTTTTCTCATCGACGAGCGATTCGCCGAGGCGGAACGAATCGAGAAGCTTTTGCGAACACCCGCTGTGCAACGCGATCTCTCTCATCCCGACGAAAGTGATGAAGGCGATTCGTGATGATGAGTTCAGTCGGTCGTTGGGCGGGCGATGGGGCCTTTGTAATCGAAGGACTGCTCCGCACCGCGTTGCGAGGGATCCGGGTGATCCTCGGGTTAGTCGTCGCAACTTATGCTTAACGAAGATCAGAGGGTCGCGAATCGAAATGCCTCCTATCACAGCGTCTGCCTGTGACCAGAAGCTTGATCAAATGACCGTTGTGGCGCCCGAGCAGAAGCCGGCAAAGCGCATCAAGCGCGAGGTGAACGGCTGGCTGGTGCTCGACAAGCCAGTCGGCATGACCTCGACGCATGCGGTCAGCGTCGTCAAGCGCCTGTTTTCAGCCAAGCGCGCCGGCCACGCCGGCACGCTCGATCCGCTCGCTTCGGGCCTGCTGCCGATCGCGCTCGGCGAAGCCACCAAGACCGTTCCGTTCGTCATGGATGGCCGCAAAGCCTATCGTTTCACGGCGCGCTGGGGCGAGGAGCGCGACACCGACGATGCGGAAGGCAAGGTCGTGGCGTCGAGTGCGGCGCGGCCGACACCGGATCAGGTTCGCGCGCTGCTGCCGCGCTTTACCGGAACCATCGCGCAAGTGCCGCCGCGCTTCTCAGCGCTCAAGATCGACGGGGAGCGTGCCTATGACTTGGCGCGCGAAGGCCGGGAGGTGGAGCTCGCGCCCCGCCCTGCGGAGATTCATCGCCTCGAGCTCATCGACACGCCTGATGCCGACCACACGGTGCTCGAGGCCGAATGCGGCAAGGGCACGTATGTGCGGGCGCTGGCGCGGGATCTCGGACGCGAGCTCGGCTGCCTCGGACACGTAGTGGTGCTGCGGCGCGCCGCGGTCGGCCCGTTCACCGAGGATTTAGCCGTCACCTTGGAGGCACTCGAAGCGCAAATCGCCCCGGATACGGACCATGTGCCGGCGGCCGCGCTTCTGCCGGTCGAAGCCGGCCTTGCGTCCCTGCCGGCCCTGACTGTCAGTCGGGCTGATGCGGGCAGGCTCGCTCGCGGCCAGGCCGTGCTCTTGCGCGGCCGCGATGCACCCCTCATGGAAGGTTGGGCCGCGCTGTTCTGCAGCGGGGCGCTTTTGGGGCTCGCCGAGATCGCGGCCGGCGAGCTGCATCCACGGCGCATTTTCAATCTCTCCCGCTAACTTTCAACCGCGCGTACGGGCCCGTAAATTCCACTGGCATCTGGAGAATTTTTCACTATATTGCGCCGCGTTCGCGCGGGCCTATTGCCCGCGCGAGCCTTTATGTCCAAGAGTCAGGGCTTCGAGAATGCGGTAACCATGCTGGACGACATCCCGGCCCGGCTGCCGCATCAAGGCTTTCCGCAATTCGGCTGGAAGCCGGACAGACAAAAAACCGACAAGCACAGATAGGAGACCCGATGTCGATTACTCCCGACCGTAAGGCGGACGTCATCAAGGCTTATGCAACCAAATCCGGCGATACAGGGTCGCCGGAAGTGCAGGTCGCGGTCCTTTCGGAGCGCATCAACAATCTGACCGAGCACTTCAAGACCCACGTCAAGGACAACCATTCCCGACGTGGATTGCTCAAGCTTGTGTCTCAGCGTCGCCAGCTCCTTGATTATCTCGCTCGCACCGATGAAGGACGCTACAAATCATTGATCGAGCGGCTGGGTATCCGCCGCTGAGGGCATCGGCGCGTGGCTTTGGCCCGCGCGTTGTGGAGCGTTCCGCCAATTGCGGGGCGCTGTCGTCCGGCAGCGATGGCGCTGCCGATTTAGGTGACGGGTCGTGTGTAATCCGCCCGTCCATTCACAGGAGGGCCCGAAGGCCATGGCAGGATCGCCGGATGCTGCTTCGGTTCGCGACTTGAGCTCGCGCCGCAGCGTCTCGCCGTCTTGCCGATGGCTTTCCGCCCTCCGGCCGCCCCCGCTCCTCATAGCCCGCACGTGCGGAAGGATCGGGCCGGCGGACAAGCAACATGAAAGACCATCGCATGTTTAACATCCATCGTGTTGAGCTGGATTGGGGCGGGCGCAAGCTCGTTCTCGAGACCGGCAAGATCGCCCGCCAAGCCGACGGTGCGGTCGTAGCGACCTACGGCGAATCCAAGGTCCTGGCGACCGTTGTGGCCGCCAAGGAAGCGAAGGCCGGCGTCGACTTCCTCCCGTTGACCTGCAACTACTTCGAAAAGGCCTACGCGGCCGGACGCATTCCGGGCGGCTATTTCAAGCGCGAAGGCCGCCCCAGCGAGCGCGAAACGCTGGTGTCGCGCCTGATCGACCGCCCGGTGCGGCCGCTCTTCGCTGAAGGCTGGCGCTGCGACACCCAGGTGATCGTGACCGTGCTGTCGCATGATCTCGAGAACGATCCCGACATCCTGAGCATGGTGGCGGCTTCCGCCGCGCTCACGCTGTCGGGCGTTCCCTTCATGGGCCCGATCGGCGCCGCCCGCGTCGCCTTCATAAACAATGAATATGTGCTCAACCCGCAGCTCGACGAGATGGTGGAGAGCCACCTCGATCTCGTGGTCGCCGGCACGCAGGACGCCGTGCTGATGGTTGAGTCGGAAGCCAAGGAGCTCACCGAAGAGGTCATGCTCGGCGCGGTGATGTTCGGCCATCGCCACTTCCAACCGGTGATCAACGCGATCATCCAGCTTGCCGAGAAAGCCGCGAAGGAGCCGCGCGAGCTCATCACCGCCGACAACACGGCGCTGGAGAAGGAAATCTTACAGCTCGTCGAGCAGGACCTGCGCGCCGCCTATTCGATCCCGCACAAGCAGGAGCGGCAGAAGGCGGTCGAGACCGCCAAGGCCAAGGTGATGGCGAAGTTCGTGCCCGAAGGCTTGGAGAACCCGCCCTATCCGAAGACGCAGGTCGCGGCGGTGTTCAAGGAGCTCGAGGCCAAGATCGTGCGTTGGAACATCCTCGATACCGGGCGCCGCATCGATGGGCGCGACGTGCGCACAGTCCGCCCGATTGTCTCGGAAGTCGGCATTCTGCCGCGTGCGCACGGCTCGGCGCTGTTCACCCGCGGCGAGACCCAGGCCTTGGTGGTGGCAACGCTCGGCACCGGTGAGGACGAGCAATACGTCGACGCGCTGCCCGGGACCTACAAAGAGACATTCCTGCTGCACTATAACTTCCCGCCCTTCTCGGTCGGCGAGACTGGTCGGCTCGGCTCACCGGGCCGGCGCGAGATCGGGCACGGCAAGCTCGCCTGGCGCGCCATCCGGCCGATGCTGCCGCTCCATCACGAGTTTCCGTACACGCTGCGCGTGGTTTCGGAGATCACCGAGTCGAACGGCTCCTCCTCGATGGCGACGGTGTGCGGCACCTCGCTTGCCCTCATGGACGCAGGCGTGCCGCTCAAGCGGCCGACCGCCGGCATCGCCATGGGGCTCATCCTCGAGGACAAGCGTTATGCGGTCTTGTCCGACATCCTGGGCGACGAGGATCATCTGGGCGACATGGACTTCAAAGTGGCGGGCACCGAGCGCGGCGTCACCTCGCTGCAGATGGACATCAAGATCGCCGGCATCACCGAGGAGATCATGGGGGTCGCGCTGACCCAGGCCAAGGAAGGACGCATCCACATTCTGGGCGAGATGGCCAAGGCCATCACCCAGGCGCGCGCCGAGCTCGGCGAGCATGCTCCGCGCATCGAGGTGTTCTCGATTCCCGTGGACAAGATCCGCGAGGTGATCGGCACCGGCGGCAAGGTGATCCGCGAGATCGTGGAGAAGACCGGCGCCAAGATCGACATCCAGGACGACGGCACGGTGAAGGTAGCCTCCGCCAACGGCGACGCCATGAAGGCCGCCATCAACTGGATCAAGTCGATCGCCTCCGATCCGGAGGTCGGCCACATCTATGAGGGCACGGTGGTCAAGGTCATGGACTTCGGCGCCTTCGTGAACTTCTTTGGCGCCAAGGATGGCCTGGTGCATATCAGCCAGCTGGCCCCGCGCCGCGTGCAGAAGGTCACCGACGTCGTCAACGAAGGCGACAAGGTCAAGGTAAAGCTCTTGGGCTTCGACGAGCGCGGCAAGGTGCGCCTCTCCATGAAGATGGTCGATCAGGAGACCGGCGAGGACCTCGAGGCCAAGCAGAAGGCCGAGGCGGAAGCGCAGCGCGAGGCCGCCGGCGGGGAGTAAGTGTTCCACCGGCACAAGGCCACAATCAATCCAAAGGCCGGGGCATCACCCCGGCTTTTCTTCTTTCATGGACGACACTTGTCCCGGCCTTTGAGCGGGGACCGTTCCAAGCTTGGCCCTTCGATTATCGGCAGTTGAAATTGAGAGATGGTTGTCTGGAACGGTCCCGGGTCAAGCCGGGGACAAGAAGCAGCGCTAATCCGCCGCAGTGCCCACCCGCTCTCCTGCCCCATTGCCTGCATTGAGCTCGCCGGCTTTTGCCAGCTCCGCTGGGTTCGGCATGGTGATGATGTTGTAGCCGGAATCGACAAAGTGGATGTCGCCGGTGACGCCGCTTGAAAGGTCGGAAAGGAGATAAAGTGCAGCCCCGCCGATCTCATCAAGCGTGACCCCGCGGCGCAGCGGCGAATGCCGTTGCTGGAACGAGAACATGGCGCGCGCATCCGAGATGCCGGCGCCCGCGAGTGTCCGGATCGGCCCAGCCGAGATGGCATTGACGCGGATCGCAGAGGGGCCGAAATCGACCGCGAGGTAGCGCACCGAGGCTTCGAGCGCGGCCTTGGCAACCCCCATGACGTTGTAATTGGGCATTGCCCGCTGGCCGCCATTGTAGGTCAGCGTCAACATGGCGCCGCCCTTGGGCATGAGCGCGACGGCGCGCTTGGCTACTTCGGTGAACGAGAAGCACGAGATCAGCATGGTGCGTGTGAAATTCTCGCGCGTCGTGTCGGCGTAGCGGCCTTTGAGCTCGTTCTTGTCCGAGAACGCGATCGCATGCACCAGGAAGTCGAGGGCGCCCCATTTCTCCGCGATCGTCCTGAATACCGCGTCGATGGATCCGGTGTCTTCGACATCGCAAGGAAGGACCAGCTCGGAATTGAGCGATTGCGCGAGCGGCCTGACGCGCCGGCCCAGCGCATCGCCCTGATACGTGAAGGCGAGTGCCGCGCCGTGCTGAGCCAGCACCCGGGCAATGCCCCAGGCAATCGAGTGGTCGTTGGCGACCCCCATGATCAGCCCGCGTTTGCCCTGCATCAGCCCCGTCATGCAACTACTCCACCCTATTGCCTGTGCCCTCCACCGAGTCATGGTCGGACGTGTTCCGGCCATCCCGGCATGTGGAGCACCGCGCATCCCCAAGCGAGATCGCCGGGACAAGCCCGGCGATGACACGCGAGCATGTCGTTCAAGCCTCAAGCCGCTTGAACACGATCGACGCATTGGTGCCGCCGAACCCGAATGAGTTCGACAGCACGCAGGAGAGCTTCACATTGTCACGTCGCTCGCGCACCACCGGCATGTCGGCGAAGGCCGGATCGAGGTTCTCAATATTGGCGCTTTCGCAGATGAAGCCGTTGTTCATCATCAACAGCGAGTAGATCGCCTCCTGCGCCCCGGCGGCGCCGAGCGAATGTCCGGTCAGTGATTTGGTGGCGGCGATCGGCGGCACCTTCCCACCAAACACCTCGCGAATCGCCTCCATTTCCCTGAGGTCGCCGATCGGGGTGGAGGTGGCATGCGGATTGATGTAGTCGATCGGAGCCCCCGCGCCTTTGAGCGCCATGCGCATGCAGCGCACTGCGCCTTCGCCCGAAGGCGCCACCATATCGCAGCCATCGGACGTGGCGCCGTAGCCGGCGACCTCGGCATAGATTTTGGCGCCGCGTGCCTTGGCGTGCGCGAGTTCCTCCAGCACCAGCACGCCGGCGCCGCCCGCGATCACGAAGCCGTCGCGATCGACATCGAAGGCGCGCGAGGCCTTCCCGGGCGTCCCATTGAACTTGGACGACATCGCCCCCATGGCATCGAACAGAACCGACAGCGTCCAATCGAGCTCCTCGGCGCCGCCCGCGAAAATCACGTCTTGCTTGCCCAGCCCAATCACCTCCATGGCATTGCCGATGCAATGGTTGGAGGTCGCGCAAGCCGAGGCGATCGAATAGTTGACGCCCTTGATCTTGAACCAAGTGCCGAGCGTCGCCGAGGTCGTCGAGCTCATGGCCTTGGGGACGGCAAATGGGCCTACGCGCTTCGGACCTTTGGTGCGGGTGATGTCGGCCGCCTCAACGATGCTGCGGGTCGAGGGCCCGCCTGAGCCCATGATGATGCCCGTCATCTCGTTGGAGATCTCGTTTTCCTCGAGGCCGGCGTCGCGGATCGCCTGTTCCATGGCGATGTGGTTCCAGGCCGCACCACCGCCCAGGAACCGCATGGCGCGGCGATCGACCACACCCTCGGGCTCAAGGCTTGGCGCGCCATGCACCTGGCAGCGAAAGCCAAGCTCCGCATATTTGTCGGCGCGCACGATGCCGGATTTCGCCTCACGCAGGCTCGCCAGCACCTCCTGGGTATTATTGCCGATCGATGAGACGATGCCCATGCCGGTGATGACAACTCGTCTCATCGAAACCTCTTGGCTGATCTAGCACTCGCCCAGCGGCCCTCGGCTCACGCCCCGCTCGGCTGCATTTCGTCCTGGCGGAACAGGCCCACCTTGAGGTCCATGGCGCGGTAGATGATTGAGCCGTCCGCCTTGAGCCAGCCGTCCGCGATCCCGAGCACCATCTTGGACCGCATCACGCGCTTGATGTCGACGCCGTAGATCACCTGCTTCATGCTCGGCAGAACCTGGCCGGAGAATTTGAGCTCCCCGAGCCCCAGGGCCCGGCCCCGGCCGGGCGAGCCGAGCCAAGCGAGGAAAAAGCCCAGAAGCTGCCACAGGGCGTCGAGGCCGAGGCAGCCTGGCATGACCGGATCGCCCTTGAAGTGGCATGGGAAATACCAGAGGTCAGGCTTGAGATTAAGCTCCGCGCGGATCAAGCCCTTGCTGTGCTCCCCGCCGACATCGGCGATCTCGGAGATGCGATCGAACATCAGCATGGGGGGCAACGGCAGCTGTGCATTGCCGGGGCCGAACAATTCGCCGCGGCCGCAAGCCAACAGCTCGTCATACTCATAGCTCGAACGTCGATCCATTAGCGTCCCGTCTCGCCGGCGGTCCTGCATCTGCGAGCCGCCGGCCTTCTTCTCAGCCGCGAGCGCGGCCACGTTAGGTCCGATGGTTAATACAGGCGGGCCGAGGGTGGCAAGGCCGGACCTCCCCAGAGGTCGCCCCGATGCTTGCGGTTGCGCGCCAGTGTGGGGATTTGAGGTTCCTGCATGGCGCTCATTGCAGGAACTTCAAGTCAAAAAGCGCACGGGCTATGCCTTCCGGGGTTAGGGATGGGGAAAGGGAGCCGACTTTGGTCTCCGAAGATCGTGTCAGGGCACCAGGTGCGCATCAAGCGCCATTGCGGGCGGGCGCGCGGACATGTTACAAATGAAACGATCTTCCGGACCGATGGCGCATGTCCGGCAAAGGGCTCTGCTCCTGCGAGAGCCGAGGATAACGCGCCAAGACAGAGCCGTGACAAGTAGATTGTGACAAGTAGAGCAAAGCGAACCAGCGTAAGATTTGGACTGCCGATGCCCTCACCAACCATACCGTCGCGCACTCTCGTCTTCACCACCGCGGTGGCGCCGGCGGCCGCCGAACCGGTGACTGCGGTGCAGCGCGACGCCTCTTCGGGTTGTCCTTGGCGCGACGTCAAGGCGATGTTGCGCAAGGTCGGCCTGCGCCCCACCCGCCAGCGTATGGAGTTGGGCTGGCTCCTGTTCGGCAAGGGCGACCGTCACATCACGGCGGAGCTTCTGTTCGAGGAAGCCACCAGGGCCAAGGTGCCGGTGTCGCTTGCGACCGTCTACAACACATTGCACCAGTTCACCGATGCCGGCCTGCTGCGGCAGGTCGCGGTCGACGGCTTCAAGAGCTATTTCGACACCAACTCGTCGCAGCATCATCACTTCTTCGTCGAAGGCGAAAATACGCTGCTCGACATTCCGGACGGCGACATGTTCGAAGGCCGCACGCCGACGCCGCCCGAAGGATACGAGATTGCCCGCATCGATGTGGTGGTGCGTTTGCGGCGCAAGACGCGCTGACAGGTACGCCCTGAAGCCCGCTCACTCGATCTTTTCGTTCGGGTACACGCCCCATAATCGGTCCTGCACGATCCAGCCGTCAAAGCCGGTTCCGGATATGTGGCACCAGGTTCCACTGCAGTGCTTGACGGTGGCCAGCACGCCCGGCTGCAGGCGAGCAACGAGCGCGCTCTGCGCGTCAGCCTTGTCGTAGAGCGGAACCAGATCATCCGGCTGCTTGGCCGAGACCAGCGCGGTGCGCCGGCCGGACAGAAGCGAGTGGTAGACCCAGCCCTCGGCTCCCTCCCAGTCACGAATGCGACGCCAATTGTCTGACTCCGCCGTAATCTCCACCGGTAGTCCGGAGCGGGTGAATACGAATTCGATATCGTGGTCGCGATTGGGGCCGCCCCGGACGGTGACGCGATCAGGCTTGAGACTGACGAAGCGCGGAACTGGCAGGCCGCTGGCGCTGCCGACCGCGATGTCGCCTGCAGCGCCGGGAACGGCCTCGCCGAGCACGGCGGCGGCCGCGAGCAGGCCGAGCGCGAGTAGCCGGCGCACGCGGGCGGAGCTTTTGCGGATATCCTGGAAGGCAATGCGAGCTGGATACAGGGGATGCGCTGGATTCATGGGGCTGGAACAAGCACGCGACGAACGCGACAGGTCTTGGGCGGGTCCCGGCACGGTGCTTTGTCTTGACCAGGCGTTCTGATAAACAAAGACCAGCACCCGCGTGCCGCAAGTGTCGGCCGGCACGGTTAAGGAGGTTTGAACGTCTGCGCGAAAATCGGCGGGTGATGCTTTTTTGTCACGCCTCGCTTTCGCGCTGATCGCTGGCGTCAGGTACCAGAATGCCGAAAGCAAAAAAGCCGCTGGTGTTCGTGACCCGCAAGCTGCCGGACATCATCGAAACGCGCATGCGCGAGCTATTCGATGCGCGCCTTAATCTCGATGACAAGCCGATGAGCCAAGCGGATCTCGCCGAGATGGTGAAGACCGCTGACGTGCTGGTGCCGACGGTGACTGACCACATCGATGCGGCGGTGCTCAGCAAAGCCGGCGAGCGTCTGAAGCTGATCGCCAATTTCGGCAATGGCTTCGATCATATCGACGTCGCGACCGCCTTGAGCCGCGGCATCACCGTCACCAACACGCCGGGCGTGCTCACTGAAGATACCGCCGACATGACCATGGCGTTGATCCTGGCAGTGCCGCGCCGCTTGAGCGAGGGTGCAGCGATCCTCTCGTCCGACAAGCCCTGGGGCGGCTGGTCGCCGACCTGGATGCTGGGGCACCGAATCTGGGGTAAGCGCCTCGGCATCATCGGAATGGGGCGGATCGGACAGGCGGTTGCGCGTCGCGCGCGCGCCTTCGGCCTGCAAATTCATTACCACAACCGCCGGCGAGTTGCGCCTTATATCGAGGAGGAGCTGGGTGCCACCTACTGGGAAAGCCTCGACCAGATGCTGGCTCGCATGGATATCATCTCGGTCAACTGCCCGCACACGCCGGCGACCTATCATCTGTTGTCAGCGCGGCGCCTCAAGCTGGTGCGACCAGAGGCCTATATCGTCAACACGGCGCGGGGAGAGGTCATTGACGAAAACGCGCTCGTGCGCCTGATCAGCGCAGGTGAGATAGCGGGCGCGGGCCTCGATGTGTTCGAGCATGCGCCTTCCGTCAATCCGAAGCTGGTCAAGCTCGCACACGCCAACAAGGTCGTGTTGCTGCCCCATATGGGCTCGGCCACACTCGAGGGGCGGATCGATATGGGCGAAAAGGTCATCGTCAATATCAGGACCTTCTTGGATGGGCACAAGCCGCCCGACCGTGTGCTACCATCAATGTTGTAAACGGAACTCGAAAGAGCTCGATCGCTGAGGATGCGGAGAAGCCTATGCGTCGTCTACTGATTGCGGGCGCCCTGTGCGCTCTCTCGACTTGCCTCCTGTTCACCGGTGCGGCCGCTGCAGCGCCGGCCGGCAAGCTCGCACCCAATGACATCCAGATGACCTTCTTCACCGGCGCGCCTTTCACCTCTGCGACGCCGCAGAACATCAAATACACGATGGTGTTCACCGCGGACGGCAAGATGACGCGCGAGCCGCAGGGAAAAGCCGGCGTCAAAGGCGAAGGCACCTGGACGCTCAGCAAGGATGGATTCTGCACGACCTGGAAGAATTCGCCGGCCAATTGCTTCCAGCTGGTCTCGGCCGGCAACAACAAATGGTCGGTGATGAAGGGCACGGCCCTGATCGGCACCTGGTCGAAGTAAAACCTTTTGCGGTCATGGCTGCAGAAACGGGATGCAGATTTGGCCAAATCATTGGGCCTTCGATGAAGCAAGACCTGGTTCCCGCGACCGCGGCACCTCACTTATGCATCGACAGATCGCGGATGGTTGGATCCTTCCCGGATAACGGATTGGCCGGATCCCAGGTATAGGACAAGGTCTCGAAGCGCATCGAATTGGCATCGAGCATCAGGAGACGCCCGACCAGGCCTTCGCCAAAGCCGACAATCTCACGGATCACTTCCAGCGCCATCAGCGAGCCGACGACGCCGGTGAGCGCGCCGAGAATGCCGGCTTCGGCGCAGGCCGGCACGCTGCCGGCAGGCGGCGGCTCGGGAAACAGACACCGATAGGTGGGATTGGGCGTGCCATCGGGACGGCGCTCATGCGCCCGAATGGTGGTCAGCGTACCATCGAACGTACCGACCGCGGCCGTCACCAGGGGCCGCTTCGCGAAGTAGCAGGCGTCCGATACAAGATAGCGCGTGGTGAAATTGTCGGAGCCGTCGGCGACGAGATCGTAGGCGGAGATCAGCGCGAGTGCGTTGGCGGCGGCAAGCCGCACCGCATGGGTCTCGACCGCCACATGCGGATTGAGGCGACGGATCGCCGCCGCAGCGCTGGCAACCTTCGGCTCACCGATTTCGGGCGTGCCGTGAATGACTTGCCGCTGCAGGTTAGATAATGCGACCTTGTCGTCGTCGACCACCCCGAGCGTGCCGACGCCGGCGGCGGCAAGATAGAGCAGCACCGGCGCGCCAAGCCCGCCGGCTCCGACCACCAGCACGCGCGCGCGCTTGAGCGCCTGCTGTCCGGGACCACCCACCTCGCGCAGCACGATGTGGCGGGCATAGCGTTCGAGCTCGTCAGCGTTCAACATGGGCCCTCATATAGCGCCTCACCTATATTTGGGCGACTGGCTTTATTGGCTAGCGCATGTTCCGATCGAAAGGACTCGCTCCAGTCGTCACCCGCGGGCATAGCCCGTCGAAGACGGGCGTAAGACGCCCTGATGACCCGCGGGTCCATCTTTTTCGCAAGAAGATGGATTGCTGGGTCAAGCCCGGCAATGACGCTGAAGTGGATCAATTCGACCAGGAATCGCCTTAGTGCCCCGGCTCGTGCCGGTCCACGGAGCTCATCGCTTCAAAGTCCATAACCGGGTAGGCTTTTGTCAAACACCTGAGGAGATGGCCGATGCAACCCTCTCGCCGGCGGCTTCTGCATTGGGCAGCGGGCGCTGCCGCGATGCCCAACATCTCTTACATGGCTTGGGCGCAAGCTTGGCCGAGCCGCCCGGTGCACTTCATCGTTCCGTTGGCGGCCGGCGGCGGGCTCGATTTTGTTGCGCGCCTGACAGCTGACTCGTTGTCGCGATCGATCGGTCAGCAAGTCATCGTCGAGAACAAGGTTGGCGCCGGAGGGCTGGTCGGCATCGAAGCCGCCGCCAAAAGTGCGCCGGATGGCTACGCGTATCTCGTGACCTCCGACGCCATCGCCAGCACGCCGCAGATCGTGCCCTTCAACGTCGACTATGTGCGAACGCTGGTGCCGGTCAGTCAGCTTGCGCGTTCCCCGCAGACCATATCGGTCCATCCCTCTCTCGGGGTGAGCACGCTTGGCGAACTGGTGGAACTGGCAAAGCGGCAGCCCGGGATCGGATATGCAACCTCCGGGGCCGGCACCAATCAGAATTTCCTCGGCGAGTGGTTCGCGCAAGCCGCCGGAATAAAGCTCGAGCACATTCCGTATCGCGGCGCCGGACAGGCCATCAACGACCTCATCGCGGGCCACGTGCAGATGGCGGTGCTTGGCCCGGCCGCCGTCATCCCGCATCATCGCGCCGGCACCATTCGCATCCTTGCCCAGTCGTCGCGCGTGCGCTCGGCAAGCCTGCCGGATGTGCCGACCATCGAAGAGGCCGGCATCAAGGGCGTGGTTTTGGAAACCTGGGTCGCCGCCTTCGCCCCGGAAAAGACGCCGCCAACCATCATTGCGCAAATCAGCGCCGAGATGCACAGCGCGATGATCAATCCGGCAGTCGGCGAGAAGCTCGCCCCGACGGCTTATGAGCCGGTCGGTGGCAGCGCCGATGAGATGGCTCTCCTCTTTCGCGAGGATTCGGCGAAATATGCGCGCTTGGCGAAGGAACTGAATATCAAGCTGTAGGGGGGCAGGCATCCTCACTCGTTACGGAATTTTGCCGGCCGCTTCTCGATGAAAGCCGCCATGCCCTCCTTCTGATCGGCGGTTGCGAACAGGGTTGCGAACAGGCGGCGTTCGAAACGGATGCCCTCGGCGAGCGGCGCTTCGAACGCGCGGCTAACCGCCTCCTTGGCGGCAATGAGCGCCGGCAGCGGCATGGCGGCGATCGTCTCGGCGAGCTTGAGCGCTTCCTCCATCAGGCTTGCGGCCGGCACCACGCGGGCGACCAGCCCGGAGCGTTCGGCCTCGACCGCGTCCATCATGCGACCGCTCAGAATGAGGTCCATGGCCTTGGCCTTGCCGAGCGCGCGCGGCAGGCGCTGCGTTGCGCCGATGCCCGGAATGATGCCGAGCTTGATCTCCGGCTGACCAAATTTGGCGGTGTCGGCGGCGATGATCAGGTCGCATTGCATCGCCAGCTCACAGCCGCCGCCGAGTGCAAACCCCGAAACTGCGGCGATGACCGGCTTGCGGGCGCGCGCCACCGCGTCCCAGGTGCCGGCGAAATCACTCATGAACACCTCGACCGCCGACTTCTGCGCCATCTCCTTGATGTCGGCGCCGGCCGCAAACGCTTTCTCGGAGCCGGTGATCAGCATACAGCCGATGCCCGCATCGGCATCGAAGGTTTCGACCGCGAGCCCGAGCTCCTCGTTGAGGTGCGAATTGAGCGCATTCAGCGCCGGTGGCCGGTTGAGCCGAATAAGCCCGACGCGGCCGCGCGTTTCGACGATGATATCCTGATAGGCCATGGCTCATCTCCAGTCCGGAGGACTAGCCGATATTCGCCGGGCCTGCCACTCTCGGGCCAAGGACAGCGAGGAGGAGCCTATGAAGGACGAGGAGAAATGGAAAAGGACAAAACGGATGGCAATCGCAGTAACTACGCTCGGCGCATTGGCGATATCTGGGTCTACCGCCGTGGCCGATGATGATCCACCGCTCGCGCTCGCCCGCGACGGCTTTTTCTACGTGGGCGGGAAGAACACGAGCGTCAACGGGCACACCTATGTGGTCGGGCAGATGTATGTGGAGATGCGCATTCCGGAAAAGCAGACACATCCTTTTCCGATCATCATGGTGCACGGCGGCACCCGCACCGGCACGACCTATACGGGTACCCCGGATGGCCGCGAGGGGTGGGCGCAATATTTCGCGCGCCGCGGCTACGCGGTCTATGTGGTGGACCAGCCGGGCCGCGGCCGTTCCGGCTATTTGACCGAGGCCTATGGCCCACAGACGCTCGCTGACGGCGCGAGCGGGCAGCGCCGTTATCTGCAACAGGAGAAGTTCAATCTCTGGCCGCAGGCGCACCTGCACACCCAATGGCCCGGCAACGGGCTGCCGGATGATCCGGTCACGCTGCAGATGACCGGCAGCTATGTGCCGGAGATGAAGGATTTTACCAAAGCGCAGTTCCTCAATCGCGATGCCTTGGTGGCGCTCATCGACAAGATCGGACCTTCGATCGTTCTGGTGCACAGCCAAGCCGGTGCGTTTGCGTGGCCGGTGGCGGACGCGCGACCCGAAATGGTGAAGGCGGTGGTCGCGGTCGAGCCGAATGGCCCGCCGGTGCACTCGGTCGAGCTCATCGGCGCGCCCGACTGGTTCAAGGATGGACCGGTTGCGCTGCCCTATGGGGTCACGGCAGTGCCGCTCACCTATGCGCCCGCCATCAATGACGCCTCCGATCTCCGCTTCGTGCGCGAGGAGAAGGCCGACGCGCCTGATCTGGTGACCTGCTGGAAGCAGGCGGAGCCGGCGCGACAGCTGCCAAATCTGCAGAAGATGCCCATCATGGTGATGACGTCGGAAGCCTCCTATCACGCGCCCTACGACCACTGCACCGTCAAGTATCTGCAGCAGGCGGGCGTCAAGCCGACCTGGATCAAGCTTGCGGAGCTCGGCATCAAAGGCAACAGCCACGTGATGATGCAGGAGAGGAACAGCAAGGAGATTGCGGCCGTGATCTATCAATGGCTCGAGAAGGCACTGCCGGGAGCGCTGTGAACCACGGAACGGCTTCGTAGGGGCACCCCTCGTGGGTGCCCGGGCGGCCACAAGGGCCGCCCCTACCAATTTGCGTTCAACAACAAAATGACGAAGGAGGCACGCGTGCCGATGATGAAACGTTTGTTCTGCACATTGGCGGTCGGACTGATGCTTTCAAGCCTACCTGTAGCGGCCCAAGAGCTGCGTGTCGCCCGGCAAGGCAGCATGGAGGCGGGCGGCAAGACCATTTATTGCGCCACGAATGACGGCGGCGATGCCGCGAGCCAGCGCTGGCCCGCCGGCCACGTGGTGGTCGACAACGTCTATACGTCCTATCAATACCCCGCGGACCAGCGCTATCCCTATCCGATCCTGTTCAATTCCGGCGGCGGACACACCGCGCGCGTCTACGACACCACGCCCGATGGCCGCGAAGGCTGGCTCACGCTGTTCCTGCGGCAGGGATTTGCGGTCTATGGGGTCGATCGTCCGAACACCGGCCGCTCGGGCACCGATATCTGCAAGATCAACGCAGTGAAGCTCGGCCAGGCGCCGGCGAGCGAATTACCGGCGATCAATCGCTACGCCGCGGAATCCTCCTGGGTGACGTTCCGCTGGGGGCCGAAATACGGCGTGCCCTATCCCAACACCCAATTCCCGCTCGCGTTCGCCGACACCTACTATCCGCAGACGATCAGCACCTATCGGGATCCGGACGAGACGCAGAAGTCCGTCGCCGCCTTCGCGGCTCTGATCGACAAGATCGCCGAGCCGGTCATCATCCAGAGCTGGTCATCCTCAGGCCTGCTCGGCTATCTCACCGCCATCGAGCGGCCGGATCGCGTGAAGGGGATACTCGCGGTCGAAACCTCGGTCACCGCATTCGACATGATCCCGGCGGCAGGGCGCGAGAAGCTGGCAAAGATTCCGATCTACATCGTGATCGGCGACCACGCCCAGGACCGGGTCGATGCCTCGCGCAAATTCCAGAAGGAGATGGCAGCCATCGGCGGCAATGTCACAGTCGATGTGCTTCCCGAAGCCGGCATCTACGGCAATGGCCACACCATGATGCTGGAAAAGAACAACAAGCAGATCATGTTCCGCATGATCGCTTGGCTCGAGGGAAACGTGTTCAGGTAAGGGCGGCCGTTGTGGCCGCGGCATCCGCGCCGGGCAAACGTTTCCGCCAGCAAGAAGTCGGGCACCCACAAGGGGTGCCCTACATTGATTTCATTCAGGAAATTCAAGTTCGAACTCCGAAATCTACGGTAAAATAACACCTCAGCGCTGGCAGGCCGGGCAGAAGAAGGTCGAGCGCCCGCCCTGGACGATGCGCTTGACGATGCCGCCGTCCCGGCGCGGACAGCGTTCGCTCTCCCGGTCGTAGACCGCAAAGTGATGCTGGAACATCCCGAGCTCGCCATCGGTGCGCTTGTGGTCGCGCAGCGAGGAGCCGCCGGCCTGGATCGCCTCGTTGAGGACATGACGAATCGCCTCGACCAGCGCCTGTGCGCGCTCATTTGGCACGCCCGACCGCGTGGCGATTGTGGAGGCGCGGCGCTTGGGCGAGAGTTTTGCGCGCCACAGCGCCTCGCACACATAGATGTTGCCGAGACCCGCCACCACACGCTGGTCAGAAAGCGCCGCTTTCAGGCTTGTCTTCTTCCCCCCGCAAGCGCGGGCAAGCAGCGCGGCATCGAACTCATCGCCGAGCGGCTCAGGTCCAAGGGCGCGCAACAGCGGCTCCGCATCGAGCGCTTCGCGGGCAACAAGCTTCATCGAGCCGAACCGGCGCGGATCGTTGAACGAGATGCGGGCACCGCTCGACATGTGAAACACCACGTGATCGTGGGTCAAATGCTGATCGTGCTGGTGATGATATTTGCCCGCCCTGCGCTCCGAGCCGTCCTGCGTCACGCGAAATGATCCCGACATGCCAAGATGAATCAGCAACACTTCGCCGGAGGAAAGATCGACCGTGATGTATTTGGCCCGGCGGCCGAGCCCGCGCACGGTCTTGCCCTCGAGCCGCGCCACGAAATCCCCCGGCAACGGCCAGCGCAGATCTTGCCGGCGCGCCTCGACGCGCTCAAAGCGCGCCCCGTCCATGACCGGCTCGAGGCCGCGCTTGACCGTCTCGACTTCGGGGAGCTCGGGCATCTCGGATTGCGTTCGTCAGGCTTGTTTGGTCCGCTCGCCAAACGTGATGCGATTATTGAACGGATCCGTCACCGTCAATTCCGTCATGCCCCATTCCTGCTCAATAGATGCGGAAGATCGGCACCGCGCGCTGCAATTCGATCATTCCGTTCACCTTGAGGTGCGATGTCGGAAACGGCAGGTCCGGCCTTTCTAGCGTAGCGACGGCGAGCGCGCTATCGTAAGCAGAGAAGGTCGAGTATGACGGACGCCATGGAAAAGCAGGCTGATTTCGGCTTCCGGCGGGTTCCGCTTGCGCACAAGCAGGGCCTGGTCGACGACGTGTTCCATAGCGTCGCCAACCGCTACGACCTCATGAACGATTTGATGTCGGGCGGGCTGCACCGCGCCTGGAAGCAGGCGCTGGTCGCAGCCGCAAACCCGCCCAGAGACCGGCCGTTCGCGCTGCTCGATGTCGCCGGCGGCACCGGCGATGTGGCGTTCCGCCTCAAGGCCGCGGGCGGCCCCGCGACCTCCGCCACCGTGATGGACATCAATCCCGATATGCTGGCGGTCGGCCGCGCGCGCGCCGCCGCGCGCGGCCTTGAGGGGATCGGATTTGTAGAGGGCAATGCTGAAGCGCTACCGTTTCCCGACCGCTCGTTTGATGCGGTGACGATCGCATTCGGCATTCGCAATGTGCCGCGCATTCCTGCGGCGCTGTCCGAAGCGCGGCGCGTGCTCAAGCTTGGCGGGCGCTTTCTTTGCCTCGAGTTTTCGGCCGTCGACGTGCCGGGGCTGGATGCGCTCTACGATCTCTACTCGTTCAATGTCATCCCGCTCATCGGCCGCCTGGTGACGGGCAACGGCGAAGCCTACCGGTATCTGGTCGAATCAATCCGCCGCTTTCCGCCACCGGAGCACTTTGCCGGCATGCTGCGGCAGGCGGGATTTGCTCGCGTCTCCTTCTCAGCCCTGACCGGCGGCATCGTCGCCCTGCATTCCGGCTGGCGCTTGTGATCGTCGCGGTCGCCCACCTCACGCGGCTCGCGCGTGCCGGGCTCGTGTTTGCACGCGAGGGCGTTTTCGCCCTGATCGATCCGGCGCCGTTGCCGGTGCCGGCGCGTTGGGTGCTTGCGGCCGCGCGCTTGATCGAACGACCGGCCAGCACCATCGCGGCGAACCGGCTGGCCGCAGCGCTGACCCAGCTCGGTCCCACCTATGTGAAGCTCGGGCAGTTCCTGGCGACGCGCCCGGACGTGGTCGGGATCGCGCTCGCCCGCGATCTTGAATCCCTGCAGGACAAGATGGCGCCGTTTCCGCAAGGCGAGGCCGAGCGGATCGTGGCAACGGCATTCGAGCGTCCGTTGCCGCAGACTTTTGCGGCCTTCGGAGGAGCCGTCGCAGCCGCATCGATCGCGCAAGTTCATCGCGCCGAGGTCATCGGGCCCGGCGGGACCGCCATGGCGGTCGCCGTGAAGGTGCTGCGCCCGGGCATCGAGCACCGATGCAGGGTCGATCTCGAAGCTTTCGCGTTCGCGGCAAGGCATGCCGAAAATCTTTCGGCGGAGGCGCGACGGCTGCGCCTGATCGAGGTGGTGGACACGCTGCGCCGCTCGGTCGCGATCGAGATGGATCTCCGGCTCGAGGCGGCAGCCCTCTCGGAGATGGCGGAGAACACCAAGGATGATCCTGATTTCCGCGTGCCTGCCGTCGACTGGAACCGCACCGCGCGCGACGTGCTGACGCTCGAGTGGGTGGACGGCACGCCCTTGTCGGATCGCGCGCAGCTCGAAGCGAAGGGCTTCGACCTCAAGGATCTCGGCCGCGCCGTGATCCAGACCTTCCTCCGCCATGCGCTGCGCGACGGCTATTTCCACGCCGATATGCATCCCGGCAATCTGTTCGTGGATGCGGAGCGGCGGCTTGTTGCGGTCGATTTCGGCATCATGGGCCGGCTCGGGCGCAAGGAGCGGCGTTTCCTTGCAGAGATCCTCTACGGCTTCATCACCCGCGACTATCGCCGCACCGCCGAGGTGCATTTCGAGGCCGGCTATGTACCGGCGCACCACTCGGTCGACAGCTTTGCGCAGGCGATCCGTGCCATCGGCGAGCCGATTCACAATCGCACGGCCGAGGACATCTCGATGGCCAAGCTGTTGATGCTGCTGTTCGAGGTGACCGGCCTGTTCGACATGCGCACGCGGCCTGAGCTGCTGTTGTTGCAGAAGACCATGGTGGTGGTGGAGGGCGTGGCGCGCGGGCTAGATCCCAAGCTCGATATGTGGACGGTGTCAGAGCCGGTGGTGCGGGAATGGATCGAGCGGCACCTCGGGCCTGTTGGCCGGATCGAAGGCGCCGGCGAGGGAGCACGCGAGGTCGCCCGCTTCCTTGGCGGCGTGCCTGAGCTCTTGGGACGCGGCGCGGCGCTTCTCGAGCAGCTTGATGCGATCACGCGCAATGGCCTGATGCTGGCGCCCGACACCGTGGCGGCGATCGGCCGCGCCGAGGCGCGGCGCAACCGCTGGATCGCAGCGGCCCTGTGGCTGATCGCCCTGCTGCTTTTGCTTCTGTTGCTGCGCGGCCGGTAGGACGCGATCTTACCGAACGTGTAAACCATCATGCCGGCTTGATTTCTCCTGAAACAAAGCGCATGTTTTGTTTCAAGTGAAATCGGAGCCGTCCATGCGCCCGCAGCCGAGCCGAGATCCCGTTCCCTCCGATTCTTCGATCGTGATCAAGGCGTTGGTCAGGGCCGCTGATCGCCTCGACGTTCCCAATAAGACCGTCGCCAAGATCATAGGGGTGTCAGAGGCATCGTTTTCCCGAATGCGCAGGGGAGATTACCTGCTGGAGGGCAAACCCCTGGAGCTCGCCGTCATGTTCGTCCGCCTTTACCGGTCGCTCGACGCCGTCGGCGGCGGCGACGACACCGTGGCAAGAGCTTGGCTCAGAAATACGAATACAGCGCTGAAGGATTATCCGATCGACCTCATTCAGACCGTCGCCGGCCTCACCGATGTCATCCAGTATTTGGACGCGCGCCGAGCTGTCAGCTAACAAGCGCGCGGCCGCGGGGAGGTGCTGGCGGCTGGTCGAAGCACAACACCTCGTTTCGACCGCCAAGCTGACAGACAGTGACCAAGAGCAAGAACGGCTGGAAATCCTGCTCGAGGAGAGCAAGCCCTCTATCCCTGAGGAATGCAGGTCGCTCAATTATCTGCTGTTCACGCCGTTCCGGTACGGCGCACCTTACCCGCATGGGTCGAGATTTCGCCGCCGTGGGAGCACGCTTGGGGTGTTCTATGCGGCCGAGTTGCCGCTGACGGCCGCTATCGAGATCACCTTTCATCGTTTGTTGTTCTTTGCGGAATCGCCTGCGACCCCCTGGCCCTCAAACCCAGGAGAGTACACGGCCTTCGCGGTCGATTACGCGGCCGCATCGATCGACTTCATGGCCGCGCCTTTCGACGCGCATGAGGCAACCTGGGCGCACAAGACCGACTATGCGATGTGCCAGGGACTGGCAGATGATTGCCGCAGCGAAAACATCGATCTCATCAAGTACAGATCAGCGAGATGCCTCGACCGGGCGACCAATGTTGCAATCCTGCGCTGTCGGGCGTTTGCGCACCCTGATGTCCGGGACCGGCAGACATGGCGGATTCATCTCAGCAATAGCGGGGCACGCGTGATCTGCGAATTTCCCAAGCAGGTTCTGAATTTTGCTCGGGAGGTTTTCGCCACTGATCCCCGATTGGCCGGCATGGACTGGGATCGGTAGTCGGACGAGGAAAAGCTCCGACTTTGACGGCTACCCGGCCAGCAAGGCGTGGGCACATTGATTGCGTTGATTGCAATGCAATCATCCGCTATCGTGGTCGGATCCGGGGAAGCGGCGAACCATATGGCCAGCATCACCATTCGCGGGCTCGATGACGCGCTCAAGCGTCGCTTGAGGCTACGCGCGGCGCGCAGCGGCCGCTCGATGGAGGACGAGGTCCGCACCATTCTGGGCGAGGCCGCGAATGCGGATGCGCCCCCTCAGGAGCGCCTTCCCGCCCCACGGCAAGCCGATGCCATCACCCGCGTACCCGCCGAGGAAGAGCATCCGCGCATCCTGCTTATCATCGGGGGCGGCATCGCGGCCTATAAGTCCCTCGATCTCATCCGCCGGCTGAAGGAGCGCGGCGCTGCCGTGCGCTGCATCCTGACCGCGGCGGCGCAGGAGTTCATAACGCCGCTGTCGGCCGGCGCGCTTTCCGGTGAACGCGTATTCACAGACCTGTTCGATCGCGACAGCGAGTTCGATGTCGGACATATTCGCCTTGCGCGCGCGGCGGATCTCGTGATCGTTGCGCCCGCAACTGCCGACCTGATGGCCAAGATGGCGGGCGGCCATGCGGACGATCTCGCCGGCGCAGTGCTGCTGGCGACCGGAGCCCCTATCCTGGTCGCTCCGGCCATGAACCCGCACATGTGGGCCCATGCGGCGACGGCCCGCAATCTCGCACAGCTGACGGCCGACGGGATCAAGGTCGTCGGTCCGGGCACGGGCGAAATGGCGGAGCGCGGCGAAGCCGGCCTCGGCCGCATGGCCGAAGTGGAAGAGATTCTGGCGGCGGCCGAAGCATTGCTGGCGGAGCGCAGTGCAGAGCCCGCCGGCCAGCCTCTGCGTGGCGTGAGCATCCTTGTGACATCCGGACCCACCCACGAGCCGATTGATCCGGTGCGCTATATCGCCAACCGCTCCTCCGGCAAGCAGGGCCACGCGATCGCAGCAGCCGCAGCCAGAGCCGGCGCCGCGGTGACGCTGGTTTCCGGGCCGGTCAACATCGCGGATCCGCGCGGCGTGAAGGTGGTGCGGGTCGAGACCGCACGCGAGATGCTGCGCGCGGTCGAAGACGCGCTGCCGGTCGACTGCGCGGTCTTTGCGGCTGCGGTCGCCGACTGGCGCGCGGCTGAAATCGGGAAGCAGAAGATCAAGAAGGCGAAGGGCGCACCCACAGAGCTGGCGCTGACGGAAAATCCCGACCTGTTGGCGACCATCGCTCACCTCGAAGCTGGGCGTCCGCGCCTGGTGGTCGGCTTTGCGGCCGAGACCGAAAGGGTGATCGACAACGCGCGGGAGAAGCTTGCGCGCAAAGGCTGCGATTGGATCCTCGCCAATGATGTATCGTCCGCCACCGGAATCATGGGTGGCGAGCAAAACCATGTGCATCTCATCTCGAAGGCCGGAGTCGAGTCGTGGCCGATGCAATCCAAGGACGCGGTCGCCGCCACACTCGTGGCCCGCATCGCCGCGACGCTCGCTCGACCGAAATCATGAGCGGCCGCGACCTTGAATCGTGGCATGGACAGTGACATGGACAGATGAGTCAGGGCTTGGACAATTATCAACTTCAGGTGATGCGCTTGGCGCATGCGGATGGTCTGCCGCTGCCCTCATATCAAAGCAGCACCGCGGCCGGCCTCGACCTTCTCGCTGCCGTCGCTGCGCCGCTCACAATCGCACCAGGTGATCGCGCGCTTGTTCCAACCGGTCTTGCCGTTGCTTTGCCGGTCGGCACCGAAGGCCAGGTGCGGCCGCGCTCTGGTCTCGCGGCGCGGCATGGTGTCACCGTGCTAAATTCGCCCGGTACTATAGATGCAGATTATCGCGGCGAAATACGCGTGATCCTGATCAATTTGGGACAAGACGCGTTTACCGTCACGCGCGGGATGCGTATTGCCCAATTGGTCATTGCACCAGTGCTGCAGGTCACGATTTGTGAGGCCGACACACTTAATGAAACCACACGGGGGGTTGAGGGTTTTGGTTCTACGGGCGTGGGGCCGGCGTAAGGCGGATTGTGGCGACCTCATTGCGCCCGCACTTACGGAAATTGGAATGCCCCAAAACTGGAATGCTCCATGTCGCTCTTACCCCAGAAGGGACTGCTCGCAATCGCCGCCGTGATCGATGTCGCGATCTATGCGCGCGGCCAACCGGTAGCCGCCAAGGCGCTGGCAAGCAGGCATCGCCTGCCACCGCGTCATCTCGAACCCGTTCTGCAGGCGCTCGTGCGTCAGGGTGTGCTCAAAGGCGTGCGCGGACCGCGCGGCGGTTATGAGCTTGCGCGCGAGCCGCGGGCGATCACCGCACATGACATATTGCGTGCGATCGGCACCATTGAGGAGCCGGCCGACGCGGCGACATCGAGGTCACCGCTGCTTGCGCACGTCGTCGTGCCGGCGCTGAGCCAGGCCGAAGGAGTGTTCTCAGGTGCGCTTGGCCACATCAATATCGAAGACCTGGCGAACACGGCGCGCCAGCAGCAGAGCTCGGCTGCGTAAAGCGGCACGCGCTCAACCGATCTTGTGCTCCTGCCTGAGCGCGTCGACCCACGGGCAGACGCCGCCCATCAGCTTGTAATTGCCCTCGATCACTTGGACGGGCTGGCGCAGACCCGCCTCCGCGGCCTGCCGGCGCAGCACGCGCGCCTCGGCCTGCTGCTCGGGAGACATCCACGCGCGGTCATGACCCCACAAGCTCGCACCGAACTTGCGCTCGAACGGCTGCCAGGTCGCCGGATCGATCGATTGCGCCCCCCACCCGTATTCGGTCATGAAGCCGGACGGGTTCCACGCGTAGAACGAGGTGATGTAGTCGCCCGAGTGGCGGCCGAGCGTCACCGCGACACGGCCCGGTTCGGCTTGCGCGAGATCGTAACCCTGGCCCACATCATCGAAGCTGAACAGCTCGATCATCATGTGATGGGCGGCGTTGCGCCCGGTCTCGATGAAGGCCAGGCTGTGATGGCGCTGGTTGACGTTCATGAAGTAACCGCGGAACGGCCGCAGCCAATAATCGCTCAATCGAAAGCCGAGCAGGTCGCGATAGAACGGCAGCACGCGATCGATATTCTCGACGTGCAGCACCACATGCCCCATGCCGAGCGGCCCGGTGCGGAAGCCCGATATGTTGCGGCCGGGAACAAACGGCTCGGATGTGCTTTCGGCGCCGTGGAAGAATTCAAGCCGGTTGCCGGCCGGGTCGTGCAGCACGATGAGATCGCTCACGCGGCGCTCGGCTGCGAGCGCGCGCGATCCCTGGGCCACCTTGACCCCACCCGCATCGAGGCGCGCCGCGAGTGACTCGAGTGCCGCCGCATCGGCAACCTCCCAGCCCATGTGGCCGACGCCTTCGCCGCCATCCGCTTCGACCAGGAGCCGCTGCTTGCGGTCATCCATGCGAAACGCAAGGCTCGTGCGGCTCTTGTCGATCCGCTGCATGCCAAGAAACGCGCTGCCGAATGTTGCCCAATCTTCCAGGCCCTTGGCGCGAACCCCGACATAGCCGAGCGCTTGGATGGTCATGGCTGGCTCCATTTGTTGATGCGACCGAGCTCGCATCTGTAGCCCGCATGGAGCGAGGCGCAATGCGGGTGCGGCTGTCCCGGATTACGCTGACGCTCCATCCGGGCTACGGCCGATCACACCTTCGCCTTCAGCCGGCTGAAGACCTTGCGGGCATTGCCTTCGAAGATCTTCTGCTTGTCGGCCGCCGTGAGCCAGGGCACCTGCTCGACATAGCGCTTGGTGTCGTCGAAATGATGCCCGGTCTGCGGATCGATGCCGCGCACCGCCCCCACCATCTCGGAGGCGAACAGGATGTTGTCGATCGGCACCACCTTGGTCAGAAGGTCGATCCCGGGCTGATGATAAACGCAGGTGTCGAAGAACACGTTGTTGCGCATCAGCTCGTCGAGCGGCGGCCGGTTGTTCATCATCGCGAGCCCACGATAGCGGCCCCAGTGGAACGGCACCGCGCCGCCGCCGTGCGGAATGATGAGCTTGAGAGTTGGGAAATCCTTGAACAGATCGCCCAGGATCAGCTGCATGAAGGCGGTCGTGTCGGCATTGATGTAGTGGGCGCCGGTGCCGTGGAACACCGGATTGCACGAGGCGCTCACATGCACCATGGCGGGAACATCGAGCTCGACCATCTTTTCGTAGAACCTGTACCAATAGCGGTCAGTCAAAGGCGGCGCGGTCCAGTGGCCGCCGGACGGATCGGGATTGAGATTGCAACCGATGAAGCCAAGCTCCTTGACGCAGCGCTCGAGCTCGGCGACGCAATTGTCGGGCGGAACGCCCGGGGTCTGCGGCAGCTGGCACACGCCGACGAAATTGTCAGGATAAAGCCCACAGACCCGGTGGATCAGATCGTTGCAAACCTGCGACCATTCGAGGCTCACGCTGTAGTCGCCGATGTGATGCCCCATCCCCATCGCACGCGGCGAGAAGATCACCAGGTCGGTGCCGCGCTCCTTCTGGAACTTGAGCTGGGCGCCCTCGATCCCCTCCCGGATCTCGTCATCGCTGATCTTGAGGGACGCCCGTGAGGGCATCTTCGAGCGATCCTTGTCGGCTTTGATCTGTTCCTGGCGGAACCTGCCCAGGTCTTTCGGCTCGGTGGTGTAATGCCCGTGACAATCGATGATCATGGTACCTTCACTTAGGCGGTGCTCGCGCGAGCGTGGTGGGAGTGCGGGGCGATGCTAAGTATGCGGGTTCCCCCTTGTCAAACCGGGATTTTTCGCCTCGACCTCGCGCCTAAGCTCGGATACGAGCATATCCGCTGCCGATATCGCGCAACCGACACTAGGGCATGGGGAAACGATGGCTGACCTTCCGCGTCTCAATGGAGTGATCCGGGCTCTCGAGCAGGGCAAGCACGCCTTCACGGCTTTCACGCCGGCCGATCCGGAGGCGGCGCTGGCGCTTTCGACCGCCAAGTACGACGGCATCATCTTCGAGATGGAGCACAATCCCTATGACATCCGGGCATTGCGCGACTCCCTCCAGTACATGCTCAACCGGCGGCAGATCGCGCAAGGCGGCTCGCTCGCGCCGGCCGTCACCCCGATGGTGCGCATCCCGCCGAATGGGGGTGAGAAGGCGCAATGGCAGGCCAAGCAGGTGTTCGACATCGGGGCTTACGGGATTGTTTGGCCGCATATCTCCTCGGTCGAGGAAGCCTATAATGCGGTGGCGGCCTGCCGCTATCCGCGGCTCAAGTCGGCGCCGCTCTATGAGCCAGCCGGCATCCGCGGCGACGGACCGACCGCGGCCGTGCGCTATTGGGGGGTGACCCAGCAAGAATACTACGAGCGCGCCGACGTGTGGCCGCTCAATCCCAAGGGCGAGATCTTCGTCATCCTGATGATGGAAGACACCAAAGGGATCGAGAGCCTGGACCAGATTCTCACCAAGGTGCCGGGCATCGGGGCGATCCTGATCGGCGAAGGCGACCTCAGCCAGGAGCTCGGCTATCCGCGCCAATACGAGCACCCGGTGGTGCTGGAATGGATGGCGAAGGTGGTGAACACGTGCAAGAAGCACAACGTCGTGGTTGGCCATCCGCACGTCGACTCAAGCAATGTCGAGCGCATCATCAGTGAGGGCTATCGCTTCCTGATGGCGGCGCCGGTGCGCAGCTACGCGGCGCTGGAGAAGGGCCTGAAGCTCGCCGGCCGGGCGTGACACAGCCCTCTCTCTCCATGAACACGCTGTCAGACGACGGCGGCCTGTTAGACGACGGCGGCCGGATTGGGGACGATTTGCTGTCCGAGCTGGCGAGCCAGTCGGCGCAGCATGCGGTGTTTGGTTTCCAATACCTTCGCCTCGTATTGAGC
>DATGLV010000035.1:0-33633 GCA_035293945.1 Xanthobacteraceae bacterium
AGCAGATGCCGGGCATTCCGGTCGCCTTGCCGACCGCTTCCGCCATCATCGCGGCGCCGCCCTCCTGCCGGCATACCGTGACGGCGAGCTCACGGTCGTAGAAGGCATCGAGCACCGCCAGATAGCTTTCGCCGGGCACGCAGAACACGTGCGCCACCCCGTTGGCGATCAGCTGGTCAACCAGCACTTCCGCGGCGCTGCGGGTCGCATGGGCGGTACGCATGTGCCCTCTTGGTTATGGTCCTTTGGCGATGCCGTCCAAATTAGCGAAAATTCCGCACTACGCGGTTCACGGCCGAGATCGTGCCGGCAAAACCCGCGTTAGTATTAACCAAATCGGCGCACCGGTTACATGCCGAACAAGGCAGTCTCCGTGTAGGCGAGATCGCCCAGCCGTGGCGGCGCCGGACCCTTGAAATATTTCGGCATGGTTTGGTCGAAATACTTGCCGAACAAACCGCGGACCGGACCATTGGCATCGAGGATCAACAGAGGGCGTCCGCGCCGGGCGAGATGGAAGCCGAGCGGCCGCGCAAAGCGCACCAGCTCGGCGACGTCGCGGCAATAAATCAGCTGCGCGCAGGTCAACAGTCCTTTCACGCGTCGCTCGCGGAAGACGAACGGATAGGCGCGCTCGGGGGTCTCGCACCAGAGGCTCATGCAGCCATAGGCGGCATGATCTTGCAGCAAATCCCGCTCGTACGGTTCATGGGGCGCCTGCGGAGCGGTGTCGCCCGCGACGATGCGCGCTCGCACGTCCGCTTGGCGGCTGAGACACGGAAGCGCAACGAACATACCGTTGCTGAGGCGGAGAAATCCCTGTGTCTCGACGATCGGCCGCGTATGTGCGACGGAAGAGATGTTAAGATAGGTCACGTCCTTTTGCTTCAGCGCTTGCGCTACCATGAGCGGCGCATAGCCGCGAAACGCCGGCTCCACGAACCAGCTCGAGACATTGCACCGGGTCACGTCCCGTCCGCCTGCGGGCAAAGTTGCGAATATTTGCAGGATGGCACCGACGGCTTTGCCGTCATGCTCCATCAGATAGCCGTAGCGCGGCGTATCCGCCGGCTTGGTGCGGGTCGCCAGGCAAGCGATCACGCGCTCCCAGAACGGGCGGGGCCGGCGACGTGCGAAGCCGCGCGCAAGCAGATCGATGATCCTGCCGGCATCGGCGTCTTCGATGCGGCGGCAACGGACTCTTGCATTCAAAGGAGCGTTGACCATATTCGGTATGCAAGCTTGAATGCGGCATTGCGCAAATATATTCGATTTCTATCGAGACATAGTGCGGCCAAGAAATGACCACCAAATTAACGATAGAATCCGAAATCCAGCGGGTCGCATCCGAGCACAAGGTGGCTCTCGCGCCCCTGACGGATGATCTTAATCTGTTGGATTCCGGTCTCGATTCTCTTTGCTTCGCGATTCTGGTTGCGCGACTCGAGGATGAGCTCGGCGTCGACCCGTTTGCCGCCTCCGACGACATTGCCTTTCCGGTCACCCTCGGCGATTTCGTGCAGGCCTACGAAGATGCCGCGCGCTGAGGTGCGTTGGCTGCGCGACTGGCTCGACGACACCGCTGACAACTCTGGACGCTTCCTGCTCGGCCGGCATGCGCAAGTCGCGATCGGAGCGTTACGCCTTGGTTCCAGTCTCGACCTGGATCTATCCGCGCTGCAAGGCCGCTCGGTTTTGATCGCGACACAGGATCAACTGACATCTGCGCTTGCGCTTATCGAGCTCGACGGCGTGGCCCGGCGGATCACGCTGGTGCCGCCTGATGTGCCGCGCGCGCAACTCCCTTTGGTCATGGATGATGCCCGCATCGACGCACTGCTCGGCGAGGGTGATACATTCCCGGAGCTTGACGTCGCGTTGCGTATCACCTCTCGGCCACAGATCAGGCCGACTGGGCCGATACGGCTCGTACCAAGAGCCACCGAATGGGTGCTGTTCACCTCCGGCACGACTGGTGTGCCAAAACTGGTCGTACACACCTTGGCCGGTTTGACTGGCGCGATCCGGCGTGGCGAGGCGCGCGGAAGCGGCGCCGTATGGGGTACGTTTTATGATATCCGCCGCTATGGCGGCTTACAGATTTTTCTGCGCGCGATCCATGATGGCGGCTCGCTGGTGCTGTCGGACGCTCATGAGCCGGTTGGAGAGTTTCTGGCACGACTCGGGCGGCACGGTGCGACGCATGTTTCGGGCACGCCATCCCATTGGCGCCGCGCTCTGATGAGCGGCGCGGCAGGTGCGATGTCCCCGCTCTATGTGCGCTTGTCCGGCGAGATCGCCGATCAAGCAATATTGGATGCTCTCGCCGCTTGCTACGACAACGCGCGGATCGGCCATGCCTATGCGTCGACGGAGGCGGGGGTCGGCTTCGACGTCAATGATGGCCGCGAAGGCTTTCCGGCTGAGCTTGTCGGCGCCGCCGGCGAGGTCGAGCTGAAGGTGGTGGACGGCAGCCTGCGCATCCGTTCGCCCCGCGCGGCTACCCGCTACCTCGGCGCCGGCGCGACGCCACTGACCGATGCCGATGGCTTTGTCGATACCGGCGACATGGTGGCGCTCTCGGGCGAACGCTACTATTTTGCCGGTCGCAAGGGCGGCATCATCAATGTGGGCGGTCTCAAGGTGCATCCCGAGGAGGTCGAAGGCGTCATCAACCGCCATCCGCGCGTACGGATGTCGCGGGTGCAGCCGCGCAAGAGCCCGATCACCGGGGCGGTTGTGGTCGCCGAGGTGGTGCTGTGCGAGGCTGCCGAGGTCGACGATGATGCAGCCGTCGTGCGCGGAGAGATTCTCGACCTTTGCCGGACACACTTGGCCCAACACAAGGTGCCGGCCGTGATCCGCTTCGTGCCGGCCCTCTCGGTCGCACCGAGCGGGAAGCTCGAGCGGCGCCATGCCTGATCGGATAAGGTCCGGAGCGGAAAAACCTATTGCGGCCGAGCGCACCGTCGTGGTGACCGGCGGCAGTCGTGGGTTAGGTCTGGCGATTGCCGGCAAGCTCACCGGTAGCGGCTACCGGGTGGTGGTCGTGGCGCGCAAGATGAGCCCGCAGCTTGCTGCCGCCATGCAGGAGGTAAACGGCACGCGCGCCGGCGCCCTCGATTTTGTCGCCTGCGACCTCGGCGACGCCAAGGCGATCCCCAAGCTCGTGCGCGGCATCCGTCAGAAATACAGTTCGATCTACGGCCTGGTCAACAATGCGGCGCTCGGCACGGACGGACTGCTCGCCAACATGAAGAATTCGGAGATCGAGCAGCTCTTGCGCGTCAACACGCTCGCGCCTGTGATGCTGAGCAAGTACGTGGTGCGCGGAATGATGGCGGATGGCGGCGGCCGCATTGTCAATGTCACATCCATCATCGGCTTCACCGGCTACAGCGGGCTGTCGGTCTATGGGGCCACAAAGGCATCAATGATCGGCTTCACGCGCTCGTTGGCGCGCGAGGTGGGGCGGCTAGGCATTAATGTCAATGCGGTTGCGCCGGGCTTCCTTGAAACGGAGATGACTCGGAGCCTTTCTGACGAACAGCGACAGAGCGTCGCCCGTCGCAGCGCAATGCGTCGCCTGGTCGAGCTCGACGATGTGGCCGATGCGGTGGAGTTCCTGTTGAGCGACAAAGCCAAGAGCATCACCGGCACGGTGTTGACCGTCGACGCCGGCAGCACGGCCTAACTCACAGCTTCATCCGCCCCGCACGAAGACGGTCGAGCAGCGGCTTGTCCATCCGAACGAATGCGCCACGCTCCGCGTCATTGAAATAGATTGCATCGTCGGTGTGCGAAGGATCGAAGCCTGCCCGCACGAGCTCGGCCTTTCTGTGCTTGAAGGTTGTCGTCACCTCGAGAGCGTGGATGATGCGCAGGAAGAGCGGCCGCGCATAACTCGGCAGGTGAGCCGCAATATGTGCATGGAGAGTCGCGAGATCTAACCGCTCGTCGATGACGACTGCCGCCATGCCGGCACGACCGTCGGCCTTGGGCACGGTAACTCCATACACGTTCGCCTCACGCACTCCTGGACACGCGATCATTACCCGCTCGACCTCATAGGTCGCTACGTTCTCGCCCTTCCAGCGGAAGGTATCGCCAATACGGTCGACGAAATAGAAGAAGCCGCGTGTGTCGCGCCGCATCAGGTCGCCGGTGCGAAACCATGCATCGCCCGGTTCAAAGACGTCGCGCAGGAGCTTCCTTTCCGAGTCACGCTTGCTGGTATATCCCTCGAAATCGCCGCCGCCACTGCGGCCCGCCCCCGCGCGGGGAGGTGATGGCGCGCGAGCAATCTGCCCGATGGCCTCGCCTGCTTCGCCGGCGGAGCAGCGGATGCAGAATCCGTCCGCACCCCGCACCGGTTCACCCTTGTCGACATCATGAGCGACCAGTGCGACCGGCTGCCGCCGCGTCAGGAAAGGAGGAATGCGGCCGATGGCGCCAGGCTCGCCTTCGGCGTTGTAGAGCGAGAAGCTGCCTTCGGTTGCGGCATAAAATTCGAGGATATGCGGAATATGGAAGCGATCCTTGAAGGTATTCCAAATGTCCGGCTTCAGTCCGTTACCGCAGGCGATGCGCAGGCGATGCTCCCGCTCGTATGAGTGTGGTGGTGCGTGCACGAGATAGCGGCAGAGTTCGCCGATGTATTGGAACAGGGTGCAGTCGAAACGGCTGATGTCATCCCAGAAACGGCCGGCGGAAAACTTGTCGCGGATCAACACGGAGCCGCCGTTCACCAACAGGGATCCGATCGCCACGATGCCGCCGACGCTGTGACACATGGGCAGGCAGTCGTACATCCGGTCGCTCGGACGCGTATCCATCATGCCGGCGAACCAGTAGCTCCACTGCAACACGCGTCGATGGCTGATATTGGCGGCCTTGGGCAGGCCGGTCGTGCCCGACGTGTAGATGAGAAGCGCCCGATCCGTGATGTCGACCCGTGGTGTCTCGGCGCGGTCGAGCGGGGCACCACTCTGTCGCGCGATGGCCTGATCGATACGGGGACAGCTCGGGTGGTCGGCGCCGTGCAGCCATGTACGGGGCTCGCGCGCAAGATGAGGGCGTGCGGATTCGATCGCGCTGACAAGCTCCGCAGCCACGATGATGTGCCGCGGCTCGACCAGATTGATGCAATGGGCGAGCGCCGCACCGCTGAGGCTTGTATTGAGGAGCGCGACGGTGCCGCCGGCGCGGCTGACGCCGAGCCAGATCGCGGCATATTCAGGGCGGTTCGGCATCAGCAGGCAGACCGTATCGCCTTTCGTGATGCCAAGCTCGAGCGCCCAGCGCGCATAGCGGTTGGAGCGCTGCGCAAGCTGCCGATAGGTCAGTATTTCACGCTCGCCGATGAGTGCCAGGGCGTCTCCGTGGGCTTGCGCGAGCTCCTCGACCCGGGCAGGCAGCGTGCGGCTCGGTTCGTCGGGAATCTGAGCGGTTGCGGCCAATGCGCGCAGCCAGGCCTTACGGGCGGAATCGCTCCTCGCAAGGTCGCGCGCGGCATCGTTCACCGCCAGCGTGCTCATCGGACCATACTCCCGCTCCGGAACGTGAGTTCCTGCGCGCATGGGCTCTGCCGGGCCTCGTCCGTCCAGGCAAGCACGAAAACGTCCCCTCGTAAATGTTTCGCCGTGGAGTAATGTGCTGCGCCCGACATCCCGAATATTTCGTTGCCATGATCGCGCCATCCTGCAGCGATGCGTTGATCTTTTCGCAAGCATAATGCTTAACGTTATTGCGCTTGATTTTTGCCGCTTTTGTTGTTTCGCCGACTTATGCCGGATAGAAATTTTACTCGCGACGTTCGAGACGTGAGCAACAGATGCGAGACGAAACGATTGCCATTCACAGCGGATACGATGTCGAGCCCTCGACGAAATCGGTAGCGGTGCCGATTTATCAGACGGTCGCGTACGAATTCGACAGTGCCGACCATGGGGCCGCGCTGTTCAACTTGGAAGCTGAAGGGTATCGTTACAGCCGCATCGCCAATCCGACGGTCGATGTCCTGGAGCGGCGCATCGCCGCGCTCGAAGGCGGTCTCGAGGCCATGGCGGTGAGCTCGGGACAGGCCGCGCTCAACTATGCCATTCTCAATCTGCTCACACCGGCCGCCAACATCGTCTCGGTGCCGCAGCTCTACGGCACCACCCACACGCTGTTCAGCTATGTGCTGCCGTCGCAAGGATACGCGGTGCGCTTTGCGCAATCGGATCGGGAAGCCGACATGGAGCGGCTTATTGATCGAAACACCAAGGCGCTGTTCTGCGAATCTGTCGGCAATCCTGCCGGCAATATTTGCGATATCGAGGCGCTAGCCGAGCTGGCCCATCGCCATGGCATTCCGCTTGTGGTCGACAATACGGTGGCGACCCCGATCCTGCTCAAGCCGATCGATTTCGGCGCCGATATCGTGGTGCATTCGCTGACCAAATTTTTGGGCGGCCACGGCACCACGCTTGGAGGAATCATCGTCGACAGCGGCCAGTTTCCCTGGAAGAAGCATGCAGAACGCTTCCCGGTGTTCTGCCAAGCGGACCCGTCCTACCACGGGCTTGTCTATGCGGATCATTTCGGCCCTGCCGCCTATATCGCACGCTGCCGCAGCGTCTATCTGCGCACGACCGGGGCGGTGCTGGCGCCGCTCAGTGCATTTTTGCTGTTGCAGGGCATCGAGACGGTGGCACTTCGCCTCGAGCGCCACGTGGAGAACGCACGCCGGGTGGCGGAATTCCTGCGCAAGGATCCGCGCGTCGCCTGGGTCAACTACGCGGGCTTTGCCGACAATCCCAACCATGCTTTGGCCGAAAAGTATCTTGGCGGGCGCGCCTGTTCACTGCTCACCTTTGGGGTCGAAGGAGGTTTTGCGGCCGGGAAGCGCTTCTATGACGCGCTTCGGCTGTTCAAGCGCCTCGTCAACATGGGCGATGCGAAATCGCTCGCTTGCCATCCCGCCTCCACCACGCACCGGCAGATGTCGGCGGAGCAGCAGCGCCAAGCCGGCGTTCGTCCGGAGATGATCCGCCTGAGCATCGGCATCGAGCACAGCGACGACATCATCGCCGACCTGGACCAGGCCTTGGCGGCTGCAGGCGCCGATCGCCACAGCCCAATAGCCGCGGAATAGGATCGCTCCCGGGCATGCCCGTATTAGTCGATCGAGGTCGCGCCGGCTGCACCATCGTGACGGCCGCGGGCGGCGCCGCGCCAAAGGACGGAGGGCATCGCCCTGCAGCGGGGGCCGAGTGGATCGAGATCGGCCTCGTCAACAATATGCCGGACGCGGCGCTCGAGGCCACCGAGCAACAATTCGTCGATTTGTTAGCGGCCGCGGCCGGAGAAAGCTGGGTCCACCTGCGTTTCTTTTCGTTGCCGGGCATTCCCCGCAGTGAACGTGCCTCCCGCAATCTCGGCCGGTCCTATGGCGATGCGGCGAATATCCGGAAAGTTGGGCTCGACGGCTTGATCGTCACCGGCAGCGAGCCCAGGGCGGCCAATCTAACTGATGAGCCTTACTGGCGCGCTTTCACCCAGCTGGTCGATTGGGCCGCATCCGGCACCGTCTCCACCGTGTGGTCGTGTCTTGCTGCCCATGCGGCTGTTCTGCACCTGGACGGAATCGGGCGGACTCCGCTTGCGGAAAAGTGCATGGGCGTGTTCGATTGCGAGGGGTGTGGTGAGCATCCCCTGATCGAGGGTCTGCCGGCCCGATCAAGCACTCCGCATGCCCGCTGGAACGCGCTGGACGAGGCGAAGTTGCGGCAAAGCGGCTACGAGATACTCACGCGCTCCGCGGAAGCCGGGGTCGACGCCTTCTTGCGCGAGGAGCAGAGCCTGTTTCTTTTCTTTCAAGGGCATCCCGAGTACGGCGCACTGTCTTTGCTCAGAGAATACCGCCGCGATATCGGCCGCTATCTTCGCGGTGACCGCATGGATTTCCCGGCGATGCCGCGGCACTATTTTGATACCGCATCCGAATCCGCTCTGGCCGGCTTCGCGGCGCGGGCTGCGCGCGAGCGCAATGCAAGACTGCTTGCGGCGTTTCCTCTTTCCTCGGATCCGCCGTTGATGGCGAATTGGCAGCCGTTTGCGGCCGCAATCTATCGCAACTGGCTGGTGCTGATATCGGCGCGGAAGCGGCGGCGGCTGCGTCCCGCTCAATACGTGGCGGCATTACGTCTCGACCAATTTCCGGCACCCGCGCTCTGACCTGAGCCGGCCGGCGTTTCCAACACTGCGCAAGAATGCTACCTCTCTGGCCGCGACAATCGGGAGGAGCGATGATGAAGAACACATCCGCGGGCCGTCACTCTGTCATGTGCGGCACCGCCGCGCTCACGCTGCTCTTGGCGAGCGGGGCGCAGCTTGATGCGGCCGACGTGACCTACGAGCGGCTGATGAACCCTGAGCCGCAGAACTGGCTGATGAACCACCACGACTATGCGGCGCAGCGTTACTCCGCGCTCGATGCGATCAACAAATCGAACATCAAGAATCTGAAGCTCAAGTTCGCGGTGGCACTGGGCGGCAGCTCCGGCAACGAGAGCCTGGAAGCGACCCCGCTGGTCGAAGATGGATTCATGTACGTGGTCGAGGGCTGGGGTGTCGTCTACAAGATCGATGTCCGCTCCGGCACGGCCGGCCACATCGTCTGGAAGATGGACCCCGGTCAGGAGCGGCTCGACCGCAATCGCGGCGTGGCGCTGTGGGACAATCTCGTCGTCTCGATTACTTCCTATGACGGGCGCGTCATCGCGACCGACAAGGAAACCGGCAAGATGGTCTGGGACAAGAATCTGCGCGACCAGCCCGACCTCGAGCTCACCGCGGCTCCACTCGCGCTGAAGGACTCGATCATCATCGGGGCTTCCGGCGGCGATCGCGGCGTGCGCGACTGGATCGCTTCGCTCGATGCGAGGACCGGGAACCTGCAGTGGAAGACCTACTCCATACCGGCGCCTGGCGAGCGGGGCAGCGAGACTTGGAAGGACAAGGACAACGCTTGGGCAACGGGAGGTGGTGCATTTTACGTCACCGGGTCATACGATCCGGCGAGCAACCTGACTTACTGGGGCACGGGCAATCCGGTTCCCGGCTATGATGCGGCGCGGCGCCCGGGTGACAATCTCTACACCTCGAGCGTGCTCGCACTCGACGCGGCGAACGGCAAGATCGGCTGGTACTTCCAGTACACGCCCAACGACAACCGCGACTACGACGAGACCGGCACCCATATCCTGATCGATACAAAGGTGAACGGCGAGGAGCGCAAGATCGTCTCCCACGCCGGGCGCAACGGGTTCGAATACGTTCTCGATCGGGGCAACGGCCAGTTCCTCAAGGCCGTCCAGCACGTCGACCAGGTCACCTGGACCAAAGGCATCGATCCCAAGACCGGCAAGCCGGTCGAATACGATCCAGCCAAAGACTTCCAAGTCTACGCCGAGGGACCTGACGTGAATGCCGATAAGCGCACGCGCCGAGTCTGTCCCGACACTGCCGGCGGCACCAATTACTGGCCCGCCTCCTACAGCCGTAGGACATCGCTCATTTACATTCCGGCGCTCGAGAGCTGCGCTTCCGTGATGCCCGACTATGCGATGCACGTGAAGAGCAATTTCGCCGGGGGCACCACCGGGAATACCCCGGGCGGCGGCAATACCAGCAGCATCGTGGCGTTCGATCCTTCGACCGGCGAAGTGAAGCTGCGCAAGACGCTTCCCTATCCGAACTTTGCCGGCGTGCTGTCGACGGCGGGCGGCATCGTGGTCACTGCGCTGCTCGACGGCACCATCGTAGCGCTCGACGACTCGACGCTCGATGAACTATGGTCGATCAATGTTGGCACCGGGTTCAATGCCCCGCCCATGACCTACGCGATCGACGGCAAGCAATATATCGCAATTGCCTCGGGCCTTTTCCGCAACGCCCGCAACCGGCTCGGTCGCTCGCCGGAGCTGAAGAACCTGCCCAACGCGACGATGATCTTCGTCTTCGGGCTCGACTGATACCGCTGCGGCCGAACCGCCGCCGCTATTTCATCGTTGACAGGCGGTAGGCTACCAGGACGCGCAGCGAATTGACGGTGGGCTGCGCTTCCGTATTGGTGAAGCCGGGCGCACCAAAGCCGGTCTGTGCGTCGTAGCGCGTGTTGCGGTATTCAAAGCGCGCCGAAAGGCTGTCGGTTATCAGCTTCTCGAACCCGCCGCCAACCGTGACGCCATGGAAAACCGATGTGCTGGCGGTCCCGGCAAGCGCGTCGCCCTCGCCGGCGATGCTATAGGTCACCGAATGGAAGTTCGCCGTCGTGTAGCCCGCGAGTCCGTAAACCAGGGCATCGGGTACGATTAGGTATCCGAGGCGGCCGCCGGCGGTCCAGCTCTCGTCGATAGAGGCAGCCTCGCTGGAGACGCTCCCTCCACCAACGAATCCGTTGACCGTAAAGTGCGCGTTGCCGTTCCCACCAAAGTCAAACAGCCCGAACACGCCAGCAATCCAATTCTGCACCTGATAATCGAAACCCAATGTGGCGGTGCCGGCGATATCTCCCCCGCCCAGGCCATCTTCGATCAAAGTAAGAGGGGCGGAAAACGCGTCAGCTGAAACGTGCGTCGTGATCGCGTCGCCGCCGAGCCCGAGCCCGCCGTAAATGTCGGTCCAGACCGCACTCCGCATCTTAACCGGTGCGGTGGGCGCGCTCACGCCGAACCCGCCGAAGCGATAAGCTGCCTCTACGCGTGCGATGTGGATGGAGGTGCCAGTAGTCGAGACGAGACCGTTCGTCGTGTCAACCGTTGTAGCATTGCCGAGCGACACATGGCGGTACTCACCACGCAGCGAAACGTTGTTGGTCAATCGGTATTCAATCCCTCCGCCGACCGTGTAGCCAGCCCGTGTTTGCGAGGGCTCCTGCAATGCGACAGCAGTTGCAAATCCACTGGTGGAGGTCACGCTCCAGTTGTCGAGGTGCGTCTCGGTGAAGCCGCCAAGGCCATAAACGAGAATGTCTGGGGTGGCGAGGATTCCGGCACGCCCCCCCACGGTCCAACCGCTGTCCAGCCGCGCCGCCGTGGCGGAGGCAAAATCACCGGAGTCGTCCGATAAGCTGAACGTGGTATTTTGGCTCGACCAGTCATAGTCGACAAAAGCACCAACGACAACGAGCGGCGAAAATTGATAGTCGAACCCTGCCGTCGCCGTGAGACCGAGGCTCGCGCCCTCAAGGCCGCTTACCGTGACGAGGGTGCTGCTGGGAGGAGGCAACGGCACGCTGGTGTTGCCGGTCTGGAGATTAAGGCCGATGCCGCCGCCGATATAAAATTGCGTCCAAGAGGCCGGCGGCGGGAGCGGCTTGGCTTTGACCAGCAGCTGACGGTCGGCGGCGAGTGCCGGTGCGAACAGCGCGGTGCATGCCAACAGAGCGGCAGCTGCCGCAGCCAAAGACGTTCGCATGGCTCCCTTCTATCGCCGGTGCGCCCAGGCTCTCGAGTCACCGGACTGCGGGCAACTCTCGTTTGGTACGGAAAGAACGTCAAGATGCGGAGGCGCGCGTTCGGCAACCCAGGACACCCCGCGCATAGCGTCGGGGAGAACTCGCGCCGTATATATTCGCGATAGGTTTCAAAGGTTTTATATATAAAGCGAAAGTTCCGATGCGCCGTGGCGGAATTGTCACAGATGGCTATTGTTTAGGTCCCGAAGGGGCGGCGGCCCTGCTTCTGCTTCTCCCCGGTCTCGTAGTGACGACCTTTCACCGCAAGCTCGGCTTCGTCTTCCTCCTCCGCGGTCCAGTGTCCCAGCGAATAGCCCCACCAGGGGTCCTTGAGATTGAGGGTCGGGAGTTGCAGGCCTTGCCAGAGATCGATCGCGCGCTCCATGAATTGGCGCTTGGGCAATGACAGCGGCGGGTAGGGCCATGGCATGGTGGCGTCGATGAGCAGCGCGGTCGAACGCGGCGGCTTGTCGCGCGTGACGAGACCCCGCGATTGCCTGGGCGGTACGGCCGCGGGATCGAGCGTGAACGGCGGCGCCTCCACCACTTCGGTGTCGCGAAAGGGCTGCGCCCGATAGGCGATCGCCCACAGCACGTTCTCCGCATCGCGTATGTTGATGTCCTCGTCGACGGCGACCAGCATCTTGCCCATGAACTTCTCGGCCAGAAGCCGCAGCGCCTTCTTGCCGTCGTCTGGGGCGCGCTTCTTGAGCTTCACCACCGCGACAGCGTTCGAGCCGGCGCATTCGAGATATTCGACCGCCAGCACATTATCCATGCCGGCGCTGCGCAACAGGCGGATTCCGGCGGCGGCGCGGCCGATATTGCGCATCTTGCTGCTTTCGCTCGGCGGCATCTGGCTGATGATGGAGAGATAGATCGGCTTTTTGCGCATGGTGATCGCCGCGACATCCATGAAGAAGCTGAAGTCGCGCTGCGCCATGTAGCCTGGGAATTCGCCGAAAGCGCCCTCCATCTCCACCACGTCGGTCGGAACTGTCCCCTCGATGACGATCTCGGATTGCGCGGGCACCAACAGATCCTGGGTGACGCAGCGCGTCAGCTCGAGCGGCTCGCCCGCAAAGCCTCCGGCCACGTCGTATTCGCACATGTCGTTGGGAATACGGGTCACCGCCGCGTAGGAGACGTGCGGCGGCACACCAATAACGATCGCCGCCGGAACGCGTTTGGCGCCACGCTCGCGCCAGCGATCGATGTGATAGCGCATGCCCCAATTGAGGCGCCCGAGCAGCACGCCGATCCGGTCCTCCGCCTTCACCATGCCGCGGTAATTGCCAAGATTGTGCATCCCGGTCTCCGGATCCTTCGTCACCCAATGGCCGGCCGACGTGTAAGGCGCGTTGTCGAAGCCCGGCGTCGATATTGGGATCGGCAACCGGCCGAGACCGCAGCCGGGCCGCGTGAGCTCCGCCCCGGTGATCACCACTTCCTGGCAAGGTGGATTGCTGACCGTCACCGGCGCGATCTGGTGGGCGAGCGCATTGCGCCAGACGTCCTCGATCTCATCGAGCGCACAGCCCATGCCGAGTGCATAGATATCGGCGGAGCCTGCGAGCGCGCCGACCAGCACCGGAATGTCATAGCGGCGCCCTTTGGCATCGATCACATTTTCGAATAGGAATGCCTTGCGCTGGCTTTCCGGCAATCCGCGGAACTGCAGCCGCACCAGCGGGTGCAGCTCGGTATCCTTATTGACCTGCGTGGTGATGCGCAGAAGCTTGCCGGCCTTGTCCAGGCCTTCAACATATTTGCCGAGCGTCGGCCAATGCGCGGTCATCAAAACCTCCGGAAAGTGTCCAGCTTATTCCTAAGCTGCTGTGGGCCTCTGCGCACGCCTGCGCAGCCGATCAGATCGAGTGGCATTGACGCCTCTACTCCACCGCGCCGCTGGCGCGAAACGCCGCGATCTCGGCTTGGCTATATCCGACCTCGGACAGCACCTCGTCGGTGTGCTCGGCAAATTCCGGCGTGCGCACCGCCAATGTGCTCGGCGTGCGGCTGAGGCGGAACGGTTGGCGTGGAAGCGTGATTTCCTTTCCGTCCACCGTGGTCACGGTTTGGCCGAGGGCAAGATGCTTGGCCTGCGGATCGTTGAAAGCTTCGGCGACCGAATAGATGGGGCCACACGGCACCTCTGCTTCCTCAAGCCTGCGCATCAGGGTCGCGGTGTCCATCTCGGTCGTGATGCCCTGGATGAGGCCGTTCACCGCCGCCCTGCGCTTGCGGCGTATCTCGCGGGTGGCGAAGTCCGGATGATTGGCGAGGTCTTCGCGGCCGAGCGCCTTGCACAGCCGTCCCCACATGGCCGGCATGGGCGCGATATTCACGTAACCGTCGCGGGTCTTGTAGACATTGGTCGGGACCCCGGTCGGATGCTCATTGCCCACCTGCTTCGGATCCACTCCATCAACCAGGTAACGCGCGGCTTGCAAATCGAGCATGAACATCTGCGATTCAAGCAGTGAAGCCTGCACCCATTGTCCCTCACCCGAGGCTTGCCGCTCGATCAGGGCCACCAGAATGCCGAGCGCCGCATGCAGCCCGGTCACGATATCGGCGATCGGAATCCCGACCCGCATCGGTCCGCGCCCTGGCTCGCCTGTAATCGACATCAGCCCGCTCATGCCCTGCACGATCTGATCGACCCCGGGCTTCGCACGGTAAGGGCCGTCCTGGCCGAAAGCGGAGATGCTGGCATAAACGAGGCGCGGATTGATTTTCGCGAGCGTCGCATAGTCGAAGCCGAGGCGCTCCTTCACGTCGGGGCGAAAGTTCTCGACCAGCACGTCGGCGCGCTCCACCATGCGATAAAGGATGTGCCGTCCCTCCGGCGCGCGCAGATTGAGCGCCATGCCGCGCTTGTTGCGATGCTTGTTCTGAAAATCTGCCTCGTGCCGCCCCGCGATGTCGGCCGGGTCGCCCGGGCGCTCTATGCGGATGACGTTGGCGCCCCAATCGGCAAGCTGGCGCACGCAAACGGGCCCGGCCCGCGCGTGAGTCAGATCGAGAACCACAAGCCCCTTCAGGGCGTGCGAGGCCGCTTTGTAAGGCATGGGAAAGGCGAGCTCCTGAATGCGCAGGCTTTCTAGCGCAAGTCCCGGACCAGTGAATACCTGCTTTCCGAAAAGGATTTGGCCAACGACCTAATCGGCGATGATCGCGCGGGCGCGTTCGGCAATATCTTTCGGCGTGGCCAGGACTTTGCCGACGGTTGCCTGCAGGGCGTGACCGGGGATCGGGTTGATCTCCACCCGTGCTGCTGCGGCCGCTTCGATGAAGGAGGGATCCTTGAGGGTGGCGTCGAACGCGTCACGCAGCGCCTGCACACGTTCGGGCGGAACGTTGGGTGTGGTTGCCATCGGCTTTCCAAGCGCATCGCCGGAAACGATCAAAGCGATAACCGCCCTGTCGCTCGCGCTGTGCGCAAGCTCTTGCACGGAAGGCACATCGGCGAGGTCCTTGGCCTTGGGCTCGGTCTGTACCAGGACGTTGATTTTTTGCTCTTGGACCCAATCCGGATTGAACGATTTCCAGCTGTCCCAGGAATTGGTGACACCCTGCACCTCGCCGCGCTCCATGGCGATCGTCATTGTGCTGTTGCCCTGATAGCCCGATACGATCTTGAATTTGGTGCCGAGCAATTCGTTGAGCATGTGCGAGAACGTATAGGTGATCGCCCCCTTATTGGAGGCAGCAACCACCACCTCCCGCTCGCGCGCGTCCTGGATGCTGCGCAGCCCCGCGCTGCGCCAGGTCGCGAGCGTCACCGGGCTTGTGGTGATGGAGCCGAGCCAAGAAAATTTGTTGGCGTCATATTGGACGCCATCGGTGCCGACCGCCTGCGCGGCCACCAATGTATCCGGAAACATGCCGATCGCCGTGCCGTCCTGCGGTGCGATGGAGTAGAGATAGTTGGCCATCTTGATGCCGCCGGCCCCGATCATGTTTTGCGGCACGAGGATCGGGTTGCCCGGGATATGCGCGCGCATGAAGCGGGCGAGGAGGCGCGCCTCGAAATCGTAGCCGCCGCCGACATTGACCCCGATCAGGACATTGATGGTTCGCCCACGGTAGAAGTCGGCGACACTTTCTGCGCGGGCCGGCGCGGCTGCAAGCAGCCCTGCTGTCATCAAAAGAAAAGCGCGCCACATCGTCTCGGTCCCGGGCCACCTTGTGTTTGTCCACACCAATCTGTTTAGAGTAGCCGGCAAGGCGGGTGGGTCAACCAGCATAAGCTTCGAGCCGCCGGGGAGGTTGCATGGATTTCGAGCTGCCCGAAGACATCCGGCTCCTGCGCGAGACGGTGCGCAAATTCGTCGATCGCGAGTTGATTCCAATCGAGATGCACAGCATGGAGGGCCCTGAGCTCAAGCCGGAGATCAAGGTCGCGCTCGAGGCCAAGGCGCGCGAGCTCGGATTGTGGCGCCTCGATACGCCAGCGGAGTTCGGCGGCCAGGGCTTGAGCCTGTTGGCTCTGGCGGTGGTCTGGGAAGAAGTCTCGCGCTCGATCGCCTTGCCCAACCGCGGCGATGGGGTGTTCGGGCCGTCGCCGCGCCCGATCCTGCTGCGACTACCTGAGAATATGCGTGAGCGCTATCTCTATCCGCTGCTCCGTGGCGAGAAGTCGGCCGCGTTTGCCCAAACCGAGCCCGAAGCCGGCAGCGACCCCGGGCGAATGCGTACCCGCGCTGTTCGCGAGGGCGATCACTACATCATCAACGGCTACAAAAGATTCATCTCCCACGCCAAGGGCGCCGATTTTTTGCAGCTGGTGGCGGCGACCGATCCGGAAAAAGGCTCGCGCGGGGGCTTGAGCGTCTTCATCATCGACATGGATGCACCGGGCCTGTCCATTGTGCGGGAAACGCGCCACATGATGGGGGATGTGACCTATGAGATTGCGCTCGACGACGTGCGGGTGCCCGCCGGAAACCTGGTCGGCAACGAGGGCGACGGCATGCGCGAGGCGCAATCGTGGATCTCGCGCAATCGCGTCCATCAAGCCGCGCATGGGCTCGGCGTGACGCAGCGCTGTCTGGAGATGATCGGCAAATATGCGCAACAGCGGGTGACGTTCGGGGAGCCACTGGCCCGTCGCCAGGCGGTTCAGTTCGCAGTAGCTGATCTTTACACGCGGTATCAGACCGGTCAGCTCTTGACCCACCGCACCGCCTGGAAGGTGGACAAGGGCATCGCCAGCCGCCACGACGCCTTCATGGCAAAGCTTCATTGCACCGAGCTCGGCTTCGAGGCCGCCGACCGCTGCATGCAGTTTCACGGCGCGAGCGGACTGTCGACTGAAATGCCGATCGAGGCGATGTGGCGGCGGTCGCGCAGCTATCTCATTACTGGAGGTCCGGCGGAGATCATGCGCGCCACACTTGCACGCGAAGTTTTCAAAATCTATCACTGAAACATGGACATCGATATCCGCGACAAGGCCGTACTGATCACCGGCGCCTCCAAGGGCATCGGCGCGGTCATCGCTGAAACGATGGCGCGGGAAGGCTGCCACCTGCATCTCGCGGCGCGTGATGAGACGGCCATGCGGGAGCTTGCCGCGCGGCTTTCCCGCGCGCACGGTGTCGGGGTGACGGTCCATCGGAGCGATCTCGGCCGCGCCGAGGATGTCGAGGCTCTCGGGCAGGCCTGCGCGGACGTCGACATCCTGGTCAACAATGCCGGCGACATTCCGCCCGGCACGCTCGAGGAGATCGACAGCGCGACTTGGCGCAAGGCTTGGGACGTCAAGGTCTACGGCTATGTCGATCTCGCTCGCATCATCTATCCGCGCATGTGCGCCCGCAGAAGTGGCGTCATCATCAACATTGTCGGCTCGGCGGCGCGCATGCCGAACCATCGCTACATCGCGGGCTGCATGGCCAACATCGCACTCAACATGTTCACCCAATGCCTTGGCGGTGAGAGCATGCGGCACAATGTTCGGGTCGTCGCCATCAACCCGGGGCCAACCGTGCCGGGCCGTCATCTGCCGCATGTGATGGCACGGGCAAAGCGTTTGCTTGGGGACGAGAACCGCTGGGCGGAGCTGCACGCGAAATTTCCCGCCGGGCGAGCCGGCAAGGCCTCGGAGATTGCCGAGGCGGTGGTTTTCCTCGCCTCCAGCCGTGCCGGCTTCATCAGCGGCGCGACGATCGACGTAGATGGCGGGCATTCGGTCCATCGTCCGGAAGCTTGAGCGCTCAGGGCCGATGAGCGCTCCGAGCGGGGCACGGAGCGGGAATGAGATGCGGGCCTTCCTTGCGATCGCAACAGAATTTGATGCTCGATCCCGCGAGCGGCGAAAGCGTGCAAGCAATCCTGCAGCGGCTCTATCAAATGCCGGCGGCAGTGATCGAGCGGGCGCGCGCCTATCTGCCGCCGTCCTGATAGATCCGAGGAGAAACTGATGAACGCCAGCGACCCGACCGACGCCCTGCCACAAACCGAGCCGGCGTTGCGGGCCATCGCGATGCCGGCGGACGCCAACCCTCACGGGGATATCTTCGGTGGCTGGCTGTTGTCGCAGATGGATCTCGCCGGCTCAACGGTGGCGACCCGCCGCGCCAAAGGGCGCGTCGTGACCGTTGCCATCACTGCCATGACGTTTCATCGCCCGGTCTTCGTCGGCGACGAGGTGAGCTGCTATGCGGAAATCGTCAAGGTCGGCAATACCTCGGTCACGGTCAAGATCGAGAGCTGGGCACGGCGCGGCCGCGGGGAAGAGCGCGTCGAGGTGACCGAAGGCATCTTCACCTACGTGGCCGTAGATTCCGACCGCAAACCCCGCCCGGTGCCGGCGGCACCTTGATCGAGGTCCATCACATTGCGGCCGGCCAAGGGCAAATCCGCGCTCGCTGGAGTGCGGCACATGGACTAGACTCCGCCCTGGAGAATCACCCGTAGGTCACCGGATATCCTTATTGCGGCGGTAGCTTGCGAAGTAGACCTAAGCCGAGCTTAAGCAGCGTGCCCTGATTTGTTGCGCTTGCGAAGCGTCTCGGCGGCTTGCGGTTGATCTTCAACCGAATCTGATCGAGACCGCAGCAGCCTGATCGAAGAGCCCCTATCCACATGGCGGCCTGACATGAGCGAAACAAGCTTCCGTCGCGACTGGCTCTCCCGGCCGATCTTCCACTGGGCTCGCAAGGTGTTGCCGAGCCTGTCGGCGACCGAGCGTGAGGCTATCGAAGCCGGAGACGTCTGGTGGGACGCCGAGCTGTTTTCCGGCGAACCCGACTGGCAGAAATTGCTGGCGACCCCGAAGGCTGAGCTTTCGCCCGAAGAGCAAGCCTTCCTCGATGGGCCGGTCGAGGAACTGTGCGGGATGCTCAATGATTGGGCCATCACCTTCGAGCTGCGCGATCTGCCGCCAGAAGTTTGGGATTTTCTCAAGGCCCACAAATTCTTTGCCATGATCATCCCCAAATCGTACGGCGGACTTGGCTTCTCGGCTTATGCGCATTCGGAGGTCATTCGCAAGCTTTCCACGCGCTCGATCTCGGCGGCGGTTACCGCCATGGTGCCCAACTCGCTCGGCCCCGGAGAGCTCTTGCTGCAGTTTGGCACCAAGGCGCAGCAAGATTACTGGCTGCCCCGTCTGGCCGATGGGCGCGAGATTCCGTGCTTTGGATTGACCAGTCCGGAGGCTGGCTCCGATGCCGCCTCCATGGTGGATACCGGCATCGTGTGTCGCGGCACATTCGAGGGGCGCGAATGCATCGGCATCAAGCTCAACTGGCACAAGCGCTACATCACGCTCGGTCCCATCGCCACGGTGCTGGGGCTTGCCTTCAAGCTCTACGATCCCGATCACTTGATCGGCTCGCGTGACGAGATCGGCATAACCCTTGCGCTGGTGCCGACCAACTTGGCCGGCATCGAGATTGGCCGTCGCCATGTTCCGGCGCTCCATGTCTTCCAGAACGGCCCCAATTCCGGTCGCGACGTGTTCATTCCGATGGACCATGTAATCGGCGGCGTGGAGCAGGTCGGCAAGGGCTGGAAGATGCTGATGAGCGCGCTGGCGGCCGGGCGCGGCATTTCGCTGCCATCCTTGTCCTCGGCCGCGGCCGTCTTCACGGCGCATGTCACCGGTGCCTATGCGGTGATCCGCGAGCAGTTCCATGTCCCGATCGCGCGGTTCGAGGCGATCCAGGAGCGGCTCGGCCGAATGGCGGCGACGGCCTATCTGTTGGATGCGGCGCGGCGGCTGACTTGCGCGGCAATCGATCAGGGTCATAAGCCTGCGGTCATCACCGCCATTATAAAGGCGCAGGCGACCGAACGCATGCGCGTGTCTGCCAACGATGCCCTCGATGTGCATGGCGGCAAAGGCGTGATCGAGGGGCCGCTCAATTATCTGGGCAGCCTCTACCGCGCCGTGCCGATCGGCATCACGGTCGAAGGCGCCAATATCGTGACCCGCAGCCTGATCCAGTTCGGGCAAGGGGCGATTCGCAGCCACCCCTACATCCTCAAGGAAATGTTGGCGCTGGAAGAAAGCGATCCGCAGCGCGGCCTCGAGGAGTTCGATCGTGCATTCTGGGGCCATATCGGGCACAGCTTCCTCAATGCGCTGCGCGCCTGGTCGCGTGCCTGGACATTCGGCTATGCGGCGCCGGCGCCGCCCGCAGGCGCGGTGACGGATCATTTCCGCCAGCTCGGCCGCTACTCGGCCGCCTTCGCGCTCGCGGTCGACATGGCGCTGTTGACCATGGGCGGCAATCTCAAGCGCCGCGAGATGATCTCTGCGCGCTTCGGCGATGTTCTCTCGGAGCTCTATTTGCTATCAGCCGTTCTCAAGCGCTGGGACGAGGAGGGCCGTCAAGAGGCCGATCTGCCGCTGGTCGAATTCTCGATGGCGCAGGGCTTCGCCACCATCGAGATGCGGCTTGACGAAATCATCGCCAACTTCCCAAACCGGCCGGCGGCTTGGCTCATCCGTTTCCTGTTATTGCCCTTCGGAGTGCGCCGGCGCGGGCCGTCCGACAAGCTGACGCAAGCTTGCGCCGCCATCCTCACCGCGCCATCCGCTGCGCGCGACCGCTTGACGGTCGACATCTACAAGCCGAGCGATGATGGCGGCGTCGCCAGGCTCGAGCGCGCCTTCCAGTTGATCTCAGCGGTCGAGCCGCTGCGCGATCGCCTGCGGCGAGCCCATGTTCGTGATATCGACGCGGCCCGGCAGCGCGGCCTGATCAACGACGCCGAGGCCGACCAGCTCAAGGCCGTGCAGCTCGCCATCGCGGCTGTGGTAGCAGTCGATGATTTCCCCGCCGAAGCCCTTGCCCCGCGCCGTGCCATGCGCGCCGAAGGAGACGTGTCATCACCGACAGCGACACAGTTCCAGTCGAACGCCGCAGAGTAGAGGGCCCTCCGGTCTTCATCATCGACGGCAGCCGGACCCCGTTCATCAAGGCGCGGGGACGGCCGGGGCCGTTCACGCCGGTCGATCTCGCGGTCCAGTGCGGGCGTCCGCTGCTGTTGCGCCAGCCGTTTCCTGCAGATGCGTTCGATCTCGTCATCCTCGGCTGTGTGAGCGTGATCGCTGATGAGATGAATCCGGCGCGCGTCGCGGCGCTACGGCTCGGCATGGGTGAATCCATGACGGCGTTCACGGTGCAGATCAATTGCGGCTCCGGCATGCAGTCGATCGACACCGCCTATCGTTACATCCAGCAAGGCATCGCTGATCTGGTGCTCGCCGGCGGCACCGATTCGCTCAGCCATTCCCCGCTGGTGTATCGCCGCAGCGCGGTCGAATGGTTCGCGGCGCTCGCCGGCGCGCGTAACCCATTGGACCGGGTCAAAGTCTTCGCGGGCTTCCAGCCCTCCATGTTCAAGCCTGTCATCGGGCTTGAGCGCGGCCTGACCGATCCGGTGGTCGAGCTCAATATGGGGCAGACCGCGGAAGTGGTGGCGCATGTCTTCAATATTTCGCGCCGTGATGCCGACCAATATGCGGTCGAAAGTCAGCTCAAGCTGGCGCGCGCCCAACAGGACGGCCACTTTGCGGGCGAGCTCGAGCCGGCGTTTGCCCGCAACGGGAGGGTCTATGATTTCGACGACGGTGTGCGGCCCGACTCCTCGGTTGAATCGCTCGCCAAGCTCAAGCCGGCCTTCGAGCGGCCCTGGGGCAAGGTGACCCCCGGCAACAGCTCGCAGATCACCGATGGGGCGTCCTGGGTCATTCTCGCCTCCGAGGCGGCGGTGAAGCAGCATGGCCTCAAGCCGCGCGCGGTGATCGTCGACAGCGAGTGGTCGGCGCTCGATCCTTCCATCATGGGCCTCGGTCCGGTGCTGTGCTCGACCGCGCTGCTCAAGCGTCACGCGCTGGCTCTGACCGACGTCGAATTATGGGAGCTGAACGAGGCTTTCGCGGCGCAGGTGCTGGCCTGCCTTGCTGCTTGGCAAGACGAGCAATTCTGCCGCGAGGTGCTGCATCTTCCTGCTGCGGCTGGTTCAGTCGATCGCGGCAAGCTCAATGTCGACGGCGGGGCCATCGGGCTCGGACATCCGGTCGGCGCCAGCGGCAACCGCATCGTGCTGCACCTTGTCAACGCAATGAAGCGGCTTGGCCTCAAGCGCGGCATCGCCACCGAATGCATCGGCGGGGGGCAGGGCGGCGCCATGCTGATCGAGGCGGTTTGACGCATGTTCCGGAAAAGTGGGTACGGGTTTTCCGAAAGAACGTGCGGAAGTGCGAGATGAGCAGACCATATTCCGATCCAATCGATCGCAATATGGTCTAGAGGAACCATCATGGCCGACGGTGTTTGGAAGATCCTCGAGCCACGCAATCTTGAGCTTGGTCCCCATCGCGACCCGGCGGCGCCGAAGCTCGGCAACTGGCGGCACTGGAAACTCAGGCGTGACGAGGACGACGTCCTCTGGCTCGTCTTCGACAAGAGCGGGGCAAGCGCCAACACGCTCTCGCAAGACGTCATTCTCGAGCTTGATGACGTATTGGCGAAAGTCGAAAGCGAAACCGCCAAGGGGCTGGTGCTGCGCTCCGCCAAGCCAGCCGGCTTCATCGCCGGCGCTGATGTCAACGAGCTGCGCGAGGCCAAGAACGCAGCCGATATCGAGGCGCGTCTGACGCGGGCGCATGCGGTCGTGGATCGCCTTGACCGGCTCAAGCTGCCGACCATCGCGGTGATCCATGGCTATTGTTTAGGCGGCGGTCTCGAGATTGCGCTCGCTTGCGATTATCGGATCGCGACCGAAGACGCGAGCCTGGGATTTCCCGAGGTGCTGCTCGGCCTGCACCCTGGCCTCGGCGGGACGGTGCGCGCACCCCGCCTCATCAATCCACTCGAAGCCATGACCATGATGCTCACCGGGCGACCAGCGCGTGCACGCCGTGCGAAGTCGCTTGGCCTCGTCGATGCGGTAACGCAGGAGCGCCACGTGCGCGCCGCGGTCCGCGCCGCCGTCACCGGGGCGCTCAAGACGACGCGCTCGACCCTGATGGTGAGCGCATTCAGGCTTGCGCCAGCCCGGGCGCTTGCCGCCAAGCGCATGCGCGCGCAGGCCAATGCCAAGGCGCCGCCTGAGCATTATCCCGCCCCATCGGCGCTGATCGACGCATGGGAGCACCATGGCGGCGACATGCAGGCCATGCAAAAGGCCGAGATCGCCTCCTTCTCGCGGCTCGTTGCCGGCCCGACCGCGCAAAACCTGATCCGCGTGTTCGCGCTGCGCGAGAAACTGAAATCGCTCGCCGACGGCGGTTGGGAAGGCCGGCGCGTTCACGTGATCGGAGCCGGTGCGATGGGCGGCGATATTGCGGCTTGGTGCGCCTGGCGCGGCTTCCAGGTGACCTTGGCCGACATGAAGGCGGAGCCGCTCGGCAAGGCGATTGCACGTGCGGCGAGCCTGTTCGACAAGATCGCGCATCGGCGCATCGACGTGCGCGACGCACTCGATCGCCTCACTCCCGACGTCAATGGCGACGGGGTCGCCCTTGCGGACTTGGTGATCGAAGCGGTTCCCGAGGTGCTCGATCTCAAGCGCAAGATCTATGCGGGCATTGAGCCGCGCATGCGTCCTCATGCGATCCTCGCCACCAATACGTCGAGCATTCCGCTCGATGAGCTGTGCGAAGGACTGGCGCGGCCGCAGCGCTTGCTCGGCCTGCACTTCTTCAACCCGGTGTCGCGCATGCAGCTGGTCGAAGTGATCAGCCACGATAAGGTCGCGCCTGAGGTGCTCGCGGCCGGCCGGGCCTTTCTGGGCCGCATCGATCGCCTGCCGGCGCCGGTCAAGAGCGCGCCGGGATTTTTAGTCAATCGCGCACTCACGCCGTATCTGCTCGAGGCCATGGTGTTGTTCGACGAGGGCGTCAAGCGTGAGACCATCGATAAGGCGGCCGAAAGCTTCGGCATGCCGGTTGGTCCGATCGAGCTCGCCGACGAGGTCGGCCTCGACATCTGCCTGCACGTTGCCGAGATGCTCAAGGCCAATCTCGGCCGCAAGATGCCGGAGCTGCCCAACTGGCTGCGCGAGAAAGTGGCCAAGGGCGAGCTCGGCCGCAAGACCGGCAAAGGCCTCTATGATTGGAAGGACGACAAGCCCGTCAAGGACGCCGAGGTCGCGCAGCCGACCGGTGAGATGACCAACCGCCTCATCCTGCCCATGCTCGATGTTTGCGTCGGCTGCCTGCGCGAGGGCGTCGTGGCGGACGAAGATACGGTCGACGCCGCGATGATTTTTGCCACCGGCTTTGCCCCGTTCCGCGGTGGGCCGACGCATTACGCCAGGGCGCACGGTGTCTCCGACATTTGCGCCACCCTGATGCGGTTCGCGCAACGCTACGGCGACCGTTTCTTCCCCGATCCGGGCTGGAACAAGCTCGCTTAATCCGCGATGTGAAATCTTCAACATGAAGCTTTCGGACAACGGCCCGGCGCATTTCGATGCCGCCGAGCCTCTCGCCGACGCCGTTCTCGCGCGGCTGGCCAAGTCCATCGTGCTGGCGATGCCGTTGGGCCTGGGAAAAGCCAACCATCTTGCCAATGCGCTGGTCGCCCGCGCATCCGAGGATGCCGCGATCAAGCTGCGCATCTTCACCGCGCTGACTTTGGAGAAGCCGCAACCTTCCTCGGAGCTCGAGCGGCGCTTCTTGGGCCCGATCGCCGAGCGATGCTTCGGCGGCTATCCGGAGCTTGCCTATGTGGCGGCATTGCGCGAAGGCCTGCCCGCCAATATCGAGGTCGACGAATTCTTCTTCCAGGCCGGCAGCCGCCTCAACGTCGCGGCGGCGCAGCGAAGCTACATATCGGCCAACTACACCCATGCACTCGGCTGCGTCCTGCAGCGCGGCGTCAACGTGGTCGGGCAGCTGGTGGCGAAGCGCGTTCGCAACGGCGTCACCCGCTATAGCCTGAGCTGCAATCCCGACATAACGCTTGATCTCCTGGCCAAGCGGCGAAGCGGCGCCGTGGATTTCATCTTCGTCGGTCAGGTCAACAGCGAGCTGCCCTTCATGCCGGGCGAGGGCGATCTGCCGGCGGACGAATTCGACGCGATCCTGGATGGTCCGGCGACCCATTTTCCGCTGTTCGCCCCGCCGCGCGAGCCGGTTGATCTTGCCGAATACGCGGCCGGTTTGCGCGTCGCCGGTATCGTGGCGGATGGCGGCACCTTGCAGCTCGGCATCGGCGCGCTGGGCGATGCCGTCGCACAGGCGCTGATCCTGCGCCATCAGGAAAATGCTGCGTTTCGTGCGCTCTTGCACCGGCTCGACGCTTCGACGACGGCGCCCGCCGCAATGGTCGAGGAGGGGCCGTTTGTCGTCGGGCTGCATGCGGTGAGCGAAATGTTCGTCGAGGGTTTTCTCGATCTTTATCGTGCCGGGGTGCTGCGCCGCGAGGTCGACGGCGCCCTCTTGAATGCAGCTTTCTTCCTGGGGTCACGCGCGTTCTATCGGGAACTGCGTGAGCTGCCGGAGGCCGAGCTCGTCAAATTTCACATGAAGGCGGTCTCTTTCGTCAATGAGATTTACGGTGAGGAGGCCGCCAAAAGGCGCGCCCGTGTCAAAGCCCGCTTCGTGAACGCCGCCATGATGGCAACCCTCTTGGGCGCCCTGGTGTCCGATGGCCTCGACAACGGGCAGGTCGTCTCTGGTGTCGGCGGGCAATACAATTTCATCGCTCAAGGATTCGCGCTCGAGAGCGCGCGCTCCATCATCATGTTGCGGGCGACGCGCAAGGCCCATGGCCGCGTCAGCTCCAATATTCGCTGGCAATACGGGCACAGCACGATCCCGCGACATCTACGCGACATCGCGGTCACCGAATACGGCACCGCCGACTTGCGCGGCAAGACCGACCGGGACGTAATCGCCGCCATGCTCGCGATCGCAGATTCTCGTTTCCAGGATGAGCTGATGCGTCAGGCCAAGGATGCCGGCAAGCTGGAGAAGACCTTCACGCTGCCCGCGGCCTTTTGCGACAACACGCCGGAGCGCATCGAGCGGGCCCTGCGCTCGGCGCGGAATGAAGGCCTGCTGAAGACGTTTCCATTCACGACCGATTTCACTGCGACCGAGCAGCGCTTGTTGCCGGCGCTCGAATCCTTGAGAGAAGCGCAGGCTTCGCCGGTGCGCCTTGCCGCCCTGCTCATGCGCGGGGTGAGGCGCACTGACAGCGCCGAAATGGCCGAATGCCTGGCGCGCATGAGGCTCGATCGTCCCGCGCGCGCCGCGGAACATGTTTATGCCGCGCTGCTGCGCGGCGCGTTGCAGGGATGAGCGCCGTCGCAAGGTCTGCGGTGCGGCACGTGGTTCACATCGCGTAGTCGGACGCCAGTGTCTCGTCTGCGGCTTTCGCCGAGATCGCGTTGAAGACCGGCGTGAGCACCAGGGCCACGATCAGATTGAGGATCAGCGTCGACAACGCGATGTAGGACGGAAAGGTCCAGCCGCCGATCGCAAGCGGATACATCGCTGCGAAATTGACGGATGCCGCCATGACGGTTCCGAGCACCGTTCCGACCGCCCAGCCGAGCAGCAGCGCCCACGCGTTGAACCAGCGCGTATAGAGCCCGATGAGCACTGCCGGCAGCGTCTGGATGATCCAGATGCCGCCGAGCAGCTGCAGCTGGATCGCGTATTCGGTCGGCACGAACAGAATGAAGACGAGCGCGCCAAGCTTGACCACCAGCGACACCAACTTGGCCATCGTGGCCTCTTGCTTGTCGGTCGCCACGCTGTGGAAGAACTCCCGATAGATATTGCGGGTGAAGAGATTGGCCGACGCGATCGACATGATGGCGGCTGGCACCAACGCGCCGATCCCGATTGCAGCAAATCCAACGCCGACGAACCAGGATGGGAAGCTGTGCAGGAGCAGGGCCGGCACTGCGAAGTTCGCTTTGAACGTCGCGAACCCCTGTGCGAACTCGGGCAGCTTGTCGACGCCGGCCGCGATCGCCATGAAGCCCAAGAGGGCCAAAAGTCCGAGCAGGAACGAATAGGCGGGCAGCAGCGCCGCGTTGCGGCGCACCGCATGCCCGCTCGAGGCGCTCATTATACCCGTCATCGAATGCGGATAGAGAAACAGCGCAAGCGCCGAGCCGAGCGCCAAGGTAGCGTAGGCCCCGTATGCACCGGTCGTGTTTCCTTGCGGCGTGGCGAGCAGGACCTTCGCCGGCGGCACCGCCGCAAAAATCTTTTCAAAGCCGCCGAGCTGGATCGGGATCACGATCACCGCCGTGAAGGCGGTGATGTAGATGAGGAGATCCTTGACGATCGCGATCGCCGCGGGCGCGCGCAGGCCGCTCGAATAGGTGAAGGCGGCGAGAATGATGAAAGCGATGACGAGCGGTAGATCGCCGACCCATCCCGCTCCCATGATGCCCATTCCGCCGATGACGACCTGAAGGCCGACGAGCTGCAACGCAATATACGGCATGGTGGCGACAATGCCGGTCAACGTGATTGCGAGCGCCAGCCATCGATTGCCGAAGCGGCCTTTCACGAAATCGGCGGAGGTGATGTAGCCGTGCTTGTGCGACACGCTCCACAGCCGCGGGAAGACGATGAACAGGATCGGATAGATGATGATGGTGTAAGGGACCGCGAAGAAGGCGATGGCGCCGGATCCAAATGCGAGCGCCGGCACCGCGATGAATGTGTAGGCCGTGTAGAGATCGCCGCCGACCAGAAACCAAACGATGAGCGTGCCGAAGCGGCGCCCGCCGAGACCCCACTCGTGCAGCACGTCGAGGTCGCCGCGCTGCCAATGGGCGGCCGCGAAGCCGAGCCAGGTAATGAACCCGAACAGGGCTAAGAAGACGATGAGAGCAACCCAGTTGATGTCCTGCATGTCGGCACCGGCTCGTCTAGCGTTCGGTAATCAAGTAGACGATCGCCGTGACGGCGGCGCAGATCAGCACCAGCGCGAGCTGGAACCAGTAGAAGAACGGCAGCCCGATCCAGGTTGGCTCGAGGGAGTTGTACAGCGGCACCCACAGTGCCGGTACGAATTCCGCGAGCAACAAGAGGTACCACCAGTTCCAGCCGTGATGTGGCTTCGCCCCCGGCATCACATCATCTCCTTGGTTGTTTTCATTGACCTGCCGATCATTTTATCGCCTGCCAGGTGAGTCAAGCGCGCAAATCTGAACGTGCGCGAGCTAGACGAGACATGGATCAGGGGCGCGGCAAAGTGTCCCGCCGCCCGATCGTAAGCACCTCACAAGACGTCGATATTCGCCGCCTTCCAGGCTGCCGCGGCGCCTTTGCCGGTGATGAATTTCAGGAAATCGCCGGCGGCCGCCCCGCCGGGCGGGCCGGCAAGCACGGCCGCATCATAGTTTGTGTACTCTTGCAGGGGAGGTGGCACCGGCCCCGCGACCACGACGCCCGGAATGGTCGCCTCGCTGATATTGAACAGCCCCATCTCGTACTCGCCTTTGGCGATCAGCTCCTTGCCGGGCCCAAGACCTTCCTGCTTGCCTTTGGCTTTCACCACGTCGGTCAATCCGGCTGCGGCCAGGATACGCATGGTCACGGCGCCCGAGCCGTTCGGGGTTGCCGGATCGGTATAGACGATATTGCGCGCTGCCGTGACGGCCTTCTTGAAGGCGTCCGGCGTCGAGACATCAGGTTTCGGCGCGCCCTCCTTGACCGCGACCCCAATGCCGACCTTGACGGCCTTGACCCGGCTTCCCGCCGTCAAGCCGCCCGCCTTGTCGATCTCGTCAATGGACGGAGTGGCGGCGATGACCACGTCGTATTTGCCTTCGCTGAGGTCCTTCTTCAGGTTGGCTGGATTGGTGAACTTGAAGGTTACCTGATTGCCGCTCTGCTTGGTGTACTCGGGGCCGATCGCCTTGAGCGCGGTCTGCAGCGCACCGACCGCGATGACGCGGATCTCGGCCGCGCTTGCGAGCGCGGTGGACAGGAGCAGCGCGGCGGCGGCAAGCAATGATTTCGACAAGGTGCTGTGCATCGGTCTCCCCGGGCTTGTTCGATTGTCGGCCGTAATTTAATTCACGTAACGAAGGATGGCCAGGACGACCGACACGGTTCTATTCCGCGCCCCGTATGGCGCTTGCTATAAGGTTGGTTCCAAGCATCCGCAGGAAGCGCCATGGCGCAGACGCTTTTCGACAAAGTCTGGGACGCCCATCTGGTCGCGCGTCGCGCCGATGGCCGCGATCTCATCTATATCGACCGGCATGTGCTGCATGAGTTGCACGCCCCGCACGCGTTCCGGCGCCTTGCGCAAGCCCAACGCAACGTGCGCCGGCCCGATCTCACCTTCTCGATGCAGGATCACACCGTGCCGACGGCGCCCGGCCGCACCGATTTCACCAACGCGGAAAGCACGCCGTTCCTGCAGGCAATGCGCACGGGCAGTGCCCGCAATGGCATCAGATTGTTCGATATCGACGATCCCGAGCAGGGCATTTCCCACGTGGTCGCCCCTGAGCTCGGCATGGTGCTGCCGGGTGCGACGCATGCGGTGCCTGACAGCCATGCGTGCACTGTCGGCGGCCTCGGCGCGCTTGCCTTCGGCTGCGGCACCACCGAGCTCGAGCATATCCTCGCCACTCAAGTGATTGCGCTCAAGCGGCCGAAGCGCATGCGTATTTGGCTCGACGGCAGGCTTCTGCCTCAAGTCACTGCCAAGGATGTGGCGCTGCGCATCCTCAGCCAGGTCGGGGTGTCCGGCGGGCGTGGTTACGCGATTGAATATGCTGGCGCGGCAGTCCGCGCGATGCGCATCGAAGAGCGGCTCACGCTCTGCAACCTGACGATCGAGATGGGGGCGCGCTCGGGTGTCGTGGCCCCGGATGAGACGACCTTCACCTGGCTTGCCGGCCGGCCCTTCGCGCCGCAGGGCCGCGAATGGGATGCTGCGATTGTCCATTGGCGGACGCTTGCGAGCGAGGAGGAGGCCGCATTCGATGCCGAAGTAACAATCGATTGCGGACAACTCGAGCCGCAGATCACCTGGGGCACCGATCCGAGCCAGGTGGCGGGAATATCCGGCAATGTGCCGGACCTGGCGCACATCCCGCCCGGGCAGGAGGCAGCCTTCCGCCGCACCCTCGATTACATGGGACTTACGCCGGGGGCGCAGCTTGCCGGCCTCCCAGTCGATCGCGTGTTCATCGGCTCGTGCACCAACAGTCGCGTTTCCGATCTTCAAGCCGCCGCCCAAATTGTGCGCGGCCGCCGCGTGGCGGAGGGCGTCGCCGCCCTGGTAGTGCCGGGTTCCTCGACGGTAAAGCGCGAAGCCGAGGCTCTGGGCCTAGACCACGTATTTCGTGCCGCCGGCTTCTTGTGGGCTGAGTCCGGTTGCTCGATGTGCGCGGGCGGCAATGGCGATCGCGGCAAGGCGGGCGAGCGCTGCGTGTCCACCACCAATCGCAATTTCGAGAACCGCCAGGGCAAGGGCGTGCGCACGCATCTCGCCAGCCCCGCGACGGCGGCGGCGGCGGCGATCGCCGGCAAGATTGTCGATGTGCGCCAGCTTCTTGCGGGAGGGGTTTGATGCAGCCCTTCACCAGGCTCACCGGCGTCGCAGTGCCGCTCTTGCGGGACGACATCAACACCGATCAGATCACGCCGATCAATCGCAACATCGATCCCGACTATGCGGCGCTTCTTTTCGCCAATACTCGCAAGCGGGCCGACGGCAACCTTGATCCTGACTTTCCGCTCAATCAGCCGCGCTTTGCCGGCGCCGGCATCCTGGTGACCGGGCGCAATTTCGGTTGCGGCTCCTCGCGCGAGGGCGCGGTCTGGGCAATGCTGGCGAGCGGCATTCGTTGCATCGTGGCACGCAGCTTCGCGGACATTTACCGGGAGAACTGCCTGCAGAACGGACTGTTGCCGATTGAGCTCGCTCCTGCCGATGCCGCAGCCTTCGAGGCGCGCGTGCTGGCGACCGATGGTGCCGCGCCGTTCACGGTCGATCTGGAAGCGCAGCGCATCAGCGGTCCCGGCGGTCCTGATATTGCATTCGCGATCCCCGCGGCCGACCGCATGCGTCTCCTCGAAGGCCTCGATGACATAGGGCTCAGCCTCAAGCATGCGGAGGACATCGCGGCCTGGGAGCGGCGGACTTTGCTTCAATCTCCTTGGCTGCAGATCGCGCGAGATAGTCGGCGATGACCCTTGGGTCATTGCCGGACTTGATCCGGCAATCCATCTTCTTCGAAGAAGATGGACCCGCGGGTCAAGCCCGCGGGTGACGCTCGGAGGCCGAAATTGGACCAGCCCGGCATATATAGCTGAAGGAGCAAACAAATGAACGTCCGCAAGAAGCTGCGCACATTGCTGGCGGAGCCCGGCCTGACCTTGATGCCCGGTGCTTACGACGCGCTGTCGGCGCGCATCATCGCGGCAGAGGGCTTCGAGGCGCTCATGGCGGGCGGCTATGCGGCGGTCGGCAGCATGCTGGCGCAGCCCGACACCGGCCAATCCAACATGCGCGACTATGCGGATCACTATGCGCGCATCTGTGCCGCTGTCGAAGTCCCGGTCTATGTGGACGGCGACACCGGCTTCGGCGGCGTCAACAACGCGCGGCAGATGGTGCGCGGCTTCGAAGCGGCGGGCGTCGCCGGCTTCTTTGTCAGTGATCAGACCTTCCCCAATCGTTGCGGATACCTCCCCGGCAAGCAGGTGGTTGGCGTCGAGCAAATGCTCGCCAAGATCAAGGCCATGCTCGATGCCCGGCGTGACGCAGATCTTGTCATCTGCGCGCGCAGCGATGCGGCCGGTGTCGAGGGGCTTTCTGCCGCCATCGAGCGCTGCCAGATGTACATGGAAGCAGGTGCCGACATGGCCAAGCCGATGGGCGCCGACTCAATCGATGACATCAAGCGGGTGCTGCGCGAGGTCCCGGGCCCGCATATGGCGACCATCTCGCAAGCCGCCGGCGCCAAGCACCGGGATTTAAGAGAGCTGGAAGCCGCGGGCGTTGCCGCGGTGAGCTTTCCGTCCGTGGCATTGTTTGCGGCAGCCCAAGCGGTGCGCGGCGCAATGGCGGCACTCAAGCGCGACCGCTCGCTTGCGGGCTTGACTCCAAATCTGATGCCGCTGGCGGACTATTATGAGCTCATCGGCCTGAACGATCAGCTCGCCCGCGAGGAAGCCTACGATCGCGAATCCGCGGCGCTGGTGCGAAAGCGGGCCGCGGAGTAGGGAAGGAGAAAACGGGCTTCCCTGACTTATGCAAATTTGACTGGCTCGAAGTCCGCGCCGACCAAGCTCCTCACGCGCCGCCATTGCTAATAACAACGAATTAACAATGGGGCCTCGCTCGAGGGGCGCCATTCTTGACCAAAGCCTCTGTGGTTTGGACATGGCAACGAGCCACCAGCTTGCATTGGTGTACGATCTTTCGCCTCCGCGCACAAAAAAAGCCCGGGGCGGTCTCCCGCCCGGGCAGAACTCATCAATCTCAATTTTCATCGAGCCAGAAGTGCCCGTTACTCGTCAGGCGTGAGCGCGCCACGCTTCACTGACTGCATCGCGCGAGTCCGCCGGCCAAGTTGCGGACGTCGAGGGTTAGGCGTGCGCTGAGGCCAGCGGCTGGTGGTCACTCGGGGTCTCAGTGATAAGCGTACCGCCGTGGCCATCACCAGACATCGCAAAACTCCCGGCGATGTATTGACCGAGCAAGGCTATCTGAGCTGCATGGCTGCCGTCGCTTACGGTGAGTGCGCCCGGAGAACCGTCACTGGCCGCCGAATACGCGAGCGTTGTGGCCGCGCCGAACCCGATATCTGACAGGTCGATCGCGTCGTCACTTGCGAAGCCGGCGATGGTTCCGCTGAACTGCTGCGAATCGCAGAGCTGAATGCTTTCCATACTACCGGTCGCGAAGGAGATGTCGGCCGACGACGCGCCCAAGAATTCGAGCCTCTCTCCCTGTTGGACAATAAAGCTCTGACTCGGACCGGCAGCGTCCGTTGCTTCGCTCATCCATGTGCCGGTTGGGTCGTTCGACACGGCCGGGGATAGAGAATTCGATGTCGAGGGCGGGTCCGTAATGAGGGAGCCGCCATGACCGTCGCTCGATTGCACAAAGCTATTGGCACTGTAAGTGCCGGATATGTTGAGCAGCGCCGAGTAGCCCACCGCCACGCCGCCGCTGGTCGAAGTGACGCTAGTGACGACCCAGAGCGTGCCGCCTGTATTGTCGGCGTTTGCGACGTACTGTGGCTGGTAAAGCGAGCCGAAGTACTGGACGTTAGTGAGGTCCACGTAGTTGCCGAGGGCGAGGCCCGAGATCGTGCCCCCGTAACCCTGCGATCCGTCGACTTTGAGTGTACCGGTCGAGCCAGAATCAAACGTGATGTTGGCATTTGAGGGACCGCTGAATTCTAGGATTGAACTTCCGCTGATTTCGCCGCTTCCCCCGCCGATCGTGCCAGCAACAAAGAGGTTGCCGCCATCGGCTTTCAAGAGGCCAGTATTCGTGACGGCACCAGTTAGATTGAGCGTCCCGGTCTCGACATCAACCGTGCCGGTGTTGTTGAACAGCGTGGAGATCGTCGAGGTCAGCGACCCGCCATTCTTGGTCCAGGTGCCGGCATTGTTCACCGCCGCCGTCAAACCGGTGTCCGTGCCGCCGTGATTG
>DATGLV010000036.1:0-4060 GCA_035293945.1 Xanthobacteraceae bacterium
ACCTCATGGCTCGATGGCCGCGCCATCGTCAAGCTCGAGCAGATCGATGCGCTTCAGGAGGTGATCAAGCGTGCGATCTTCCTGGGGCTCGTGGGGCATGGCGAGCCGATGGCCCATCCCCAATTCGCCGAGATCTGCGACAAGCTCGCATCGCTGCTGGATCGCCGGGCGTCCTGCTACACCATCACCAACGGGTACTTCCTGGAGAAGTGGCAGGACCGGCTCGACCGGATGCACCTCGACTCCTATTCGATCAGCCTCAACGCGGCGAGTGCGGCGACGCATGACGTGGTGATGGGGCTGGGTCCCACCGCTTTCGACCGCATCGTCGCCTCCATTCGCCACCTCGTGCGGCTGCGCGAGAGCACGAATCCGAAGCTGCAGATCCACACCACCATGGTGGTGACGCAGCAGAACATGCATGAGGTCGCCGGCTTTGTTGAGCTCGGCAACGAATTGCGCGTGAACGGGATCTGGCTGCGCTCGCTTCTGCCGCAGCCCGGTCTCATTCCGGGCCTCAACTACCACACGCTCTCTCCGAAGCTGCATCCCGACTTTCCGCGATTGAAGCAGAACGCGCTCGCCGCCATCCAGGCGTCGAAGGTTCCCGTCCAGGCCGATCCCGGCACCTGGGAGATCGATCTCTTCGCGCCGCATCTGCTCGAGCGCATTGCCGCCGATCCGCCGCCCATCGTCACGCGCGAGGCGGCCGAGAAGGACAAGAAGCTCCGTCACCGCAACGAGCATCTCTATGAGACAAGGTTCCGCTCGCTGCGCGGCGCGCGCAAGGATCCCGGCCGATCGAGCGTCGTGACATGGCGCGATGGAGAGCTGCATCTCCGCACCCCGGCGGCGGCCGGCGCCTACGCGATTTCCGTGCCGCTGCGCGTGCCGAGCCAGGCCAATCTCGGCGGCTCTGTCACGATCGAGGCCGCTTGCATCGACGGCGAGTTCGGGTTCGGTTTGCTCAATACCGAGACCAACGAATGGATCGACCGCGGATCGCTCGGGCCGCAGGAGACCAGATCCCTTCGACTGTCATTTCCGAGCGGGGTTCGGCAGTGCGAGGTGATCGTGGACAATCGATCCGCCTTGGGCAAGCCCTCTGTCGGCTTGCTTCGATCGGTGACGGCGCAACTCGGAGATGCCGCAGGAGAACCTCGCGACAGGATCTCCGCCTGGCCCGATTTCCGCGTGCACAACCCGCTCGATCCGCATGATGACGGCCTCAATCCCTTGGCGCGCGAGCCGCGATTTGGCTGCAAGGCGGTCTACTACAACCTCTACATCAACGAGATGTTTTTCCGCCTCAATCCCTGCTGCTACATGCAGGAAGTACCGGGCTTCGACGAGGTTCGCTTCGACGGAAGCTACCCGTTTCCGGCGGCCTGGAATTCACCGGGGATGGTCGCGTTGCGGACTCATCTGCGCGACGGTCCGCTCTTCGGGGCCTGCAAACGGTGCCCGGAGAAATGGTAGGATGCGCCGAGCGATGTTCTCTGCGCCCGGCTTCGTCGCCCTGAAGTTCTGAGCCGTCTCGCATTGCGCGAGAGGCGCGGCCCGTCAGGCGGTCGCGGCGATTTGCGCTCCGTCGCGATGGGGCGATTGCTCGCTGCCGATCGATTCCTCGGCAAGCTCGATATCTGCAAGGCCCCAATTGGGCTCGTTGTAGACGACCTCCCGACCGGCCCGACCGCGGCTCTCCATCTCGTCATAGAGCCGCACGAACTCCTCGAAGGAGATCACGCGAATCCCCTTCGTCGCCAGGCGCTCGAAAAGCGCGGCCTGTTCCTCGGGCGTCCAACCGCCGCCGTGATCCACGTGATAGCAGCATTGCGCTTCCGGGAGCTTGCGGAAGGGAATGGCGTTGGCGTCGGCCTGCAAAAGGAAGAGCGAGTCGAGATGCCAAGAGAAAATTGGCCATTCGACATAGCCGCGCAGCCTGAACCATGTGTCGCGATCAAGCAGCGTGAAATCGCCGCAGCCATTGGTGTGGAGCCTGAGGAATTTCCGCTGCATCCCGTATTGATGCCATCGCGCGCGCCAGTTGCGTTGGTAGTACCAGCCGATCAAGGCCCATCCCAGCAGCGCGGCGATGATGGACAACTGATAGGAGGGCAGGCGCCGTTCGTGTATGCGGGCCTTGAGCCGCTCGAGCGCCGCGCTCTTCGGCCATCGCGCCGACAGCTCGATCGCGAACTGGAGCAGGCGGTCCCGGAAGATCCAGCCCAAACTATCGATCCAGTAGCTCCGGAAATCGTTTCCGCCCGTCTTCGTCCATTCGCCGTTTTGCCAGGTGAAGGTCCCCGTCGCGTCGTGCTTGCGGATCACATTGCTCCGGCAGAATTCGAGCAAGCTCTCGAGGCCGATATCGGCGTCCGGGATCGTCCGCAGCACGTCGTGGCGGTCGGCGCGGTAGAGTATGCCTCCTTCCAGCCCGTCGCGGAGCCGCTTCATCAAGGCATCGGGAAAGATGAGGTCGATGTTGGTGGCCAGAATGAATTTTCCGCGGGCGCGCCGGATGCCCACATTCTTGGCGATCATCTGGAAGAGGGGCAGGGTATCCTGCGGGTCGAAGCTGCGGTGAATTTCCGTGGGGACCGTCACGATGCGCGCGACAAAAAAGTCCGAACGAGCTGGCCAGCGCAGCGCCTGACGCAGCGGCGGTCGCTCCGGCGGCGGATTCCACTCGACCATGATGAGTTCGACCGGCAGTTCGTGCCGCTCGGCCTGCTCGGCGAGGCAGCTCACGAAAAGCTGCATCCGCTTCAGAAGGTCGCCGCCGTGATTGTCGTTCCGCGAGGTCGCCACGACGCTCAGATGGGGTGCCGATCTTGCGGCTGAAAAAGACATGGGCACCGTCCGCAGACGATATTCGGCGTTGGTTTCTCGCTCTTTCGTACACAATTTATGCGAGCCAAGGAAGAGTGTAACAATCGAAGCTTCCGCTAAAAGTGTTCTTGCGGGTGGACGCAGGCGAATCCAGGCGCCTTATGGCTGGTTGACGCTCGCGCCTCCGATCGCTTAGGAAGGCGCTTTCATCGTCATTGGGGCGCGGGAAGGGCGATCGATGACTCTCGGAGCTCCTGGTCAATCGCTTCAGAAGAGTGGCCCCACGGAAAGAAGCGGTGCCGCTCTTCAATATCTCGGCGTCAACTTGCTCGGGCTCCTCTGGCGCAAACGCCAGGTCATGTATGCCACGACGATGGTCGAGTTGAAGAAGAGGTACTCGGGAGCAGTACTGGGCCAGATCTGGATATTCCTCAACCCGCTTTTGTTCCTCTCGACTTATCTGTTTGTCTATCTTGTCGTGTTGAAGATCAACACGCCTGAGATGACGTCGCTACAGTACCTGCTCTACATCTTCTGCGGACTCGTGCCTTTTTTGGCGTTCGTGGATGTGTTCGCCGGCTCTTGTACCGTCATCCGGCAGAATACCGGGATGATCCGGAACGTCATTCTGCCGATCGAATTCCTGCCGCTCCGAGTGGTGTTCACGGCCTTGGTGACGCAGATGGCTGGGATCGTCCTGATCCTGGTGCTGGCCCTCGTCAGCGGGAGCGTCAGTTGGCATCTCCTCTGGCTGCCTTTGGTGATCCTGCTTCAGCTCCTGATGTTTGCCGGCGTCGCCTTGTTCATGGCGTCGCTGGGTGTGGCGATACCCGATCTCGGACCCATGTCAGGCGTCATCGCGACCCTGCTGATCCAGGTCTCGCCGATCGTCTATTCGCTTTCGATGGTCCCGCGCGAGGTGCGATTTGTCGTCTACCTCAATCCGCTAGCCTCGATGATGGAAGTGTTTCGCGCCTGCATTCTCCACGGCCACTGGCCTTCCCTGGATGTTCTCGCGATCTTTGTCGTCACGAGCCTAGGCACGTTCATGCTCGGCAATGCGGCCTTCGCGCGGTTCAAAGAAACCATCGACGATCATGTCTGAGGTTGCGATTCGGCTGCGGGGTCTTACGAAGGCATATCGGCTGTACCGGAACTCGTCGGACAAGGCGCTCGGCATCTTCAATATTCGCTTGGGCCGGTTCGGCGCCTATACCGAGCATCTCGC
>DATGLV010000037.1:0-259872 GCA_035293945.1 Xanthobacteraceae bacterium
GGCGGCAGCCTGTTTGCGCTGCTGCGCGCGACCATTCAGGCGACGAGAGCCGGCTGGCCGGCAAAGCAGCGATAGCTTAAGTCGGACCAGACCGGGATCCGAATCGGCGACAAGCCGGGGCAAAATCCAAGCTGCCGATTATTTGTTGGTTGGTGAATACGTGCGGATGAGCGGACGCGCTCAGGTCTTGATGTCGAGCAGCGACTTCATCATCTCGGAGTAGACCTGGATCACTTTCGCGTTGGCGGCGAACTCATATTTGGCGGTGATCTGCTGCACGGCCTCGTTGGCGAGGTCGACATTGGGCGCAGCGACATTGCCGCTCTGGTCCGCATAGGGCGCGGTCGGATCGTAGGCTGTCGTGTAGCTCGGAGAGATGTTGCTCACGATCGCCTTGGTGCCGCCGCCCGCAACCGCGACCTGATCGACCCGCTGTGGCACGTAGGCCGGCGGATAGTTGGACGCATTCGCCGCGTCCGGCAGCGGGCCGTTGTCCTCGGCGTTGGCGACATTGCTGGCGGAGACCTGCAGGCGCAGGCTCGCAGCCGCAAGACCGGAGCTGGCAATGGCGAGTATCGAGCCCATGCGGCCTTTTTGCGCCGTGAGCTGCAAATATTCGCTTTGGGAAACCTGACGAATCCGGATGGCGCCGTTATGCGGCGGTTAACCAATCAAATCTTGCGCGCGCTCTTGAGCTGATCGATCAAAACGGTGATTTCGCTTGGCAAGGACTTGAGGCCCGCCTGACCGGCCGCAAGCAGGATGGGGCGCAATTGCGAGCCAGCAAGGAATGCGGGTTGTCGGTCCGGCGGAATGATGCGGTCGAAGACGAGCACTAGGCTTATGGCGACCAGTGCGACCCGCAGCGCGCCCAGCATCGCGCCGGCCAAGCGATCGAGCGGGCCGATCTCTTCGCCCACAGCCTGGTCGAGCGCGGCACGCAATAGGGCGCCCAGGATAAAGCCGAGACCGATAAAGACCACGAAGAAGAGGCCCGAGCCTACATCGCCCGGTACGGTCGCCTCGCGCATTGCCGGCGTATCTGTCGCAAGGCGCGCCACATAGGGGGTCGCGGCGACCGCAATCGGCATGGCGGCCAAATACCCCATGATGGTGGCGACGCTGCGCAGAAGCCCCGCCCTGAAACCGGCGACGATCACCACCAACGCGATCCCGCAGACCGCAGCATCAAAGCTATTCATCGAAATCACGGAGGAGCACCCGAGGAATTTTCGGATCACGCCTGCCACGTCCGTATTGACGATTTGCCCCGCCCCAAGCGTCTGCGCCAGCTCTTCTTCAGGGGCTCCTTGGGATTTTATCGGGCATGCTTTCGATTGTGTGAGCAGGACTTCTGTTCGCCGCGGCCTCGGCAGCATGTCAGGCGGAGGATTTGCCTGCCGGCATGGCCCTCGGCCAGGCGGCCGCAGGGGCGCAGCAGCCCGTGGGCCAAAACGCAGGACGCTGCTTCCTTGACGCGCGGCGTATTTGCGTTCGAAATGGCACAAGGGCATGAGGGCCGGAATCATGATCCGTTCATCGACGAGAAGCGCCGGGGGGGCGGCCGGGAAGACAGCGCGGGCGATGTCCCACCTGATTGCGCTGAGCTTGCTTGGATTTGGCCTCTTCTTGGTCTGTGGGCCGCGCGCGCCGGCGGCCGCTGCCGACGCCTATTTCAAGGACAAGCAAATCCGTTTGATCGTCGGCTCGGCGCCCGGGGGCGGCTATGATGCCTACGGGCGCCTGCTCGCCCAATACATGCGGGCGCATATTCCCGGCAACCCGACAATCATCGTGCAGAACATGCCCGGCGCCGGCTCGCTCGTCGCCGCCAACTACATTTATAATGTCGCCCCCAAGGACGGCACCTTCATTGGCGCCGTCAACGCCATGCTGGCGACCGACCCGCTGCTCTATCCGGAGCGGGTGAAGTTCGATCCGCGGCAGTTCCGCTGGCTCGGCAGCGCGCTGCGCGAGAACCATGTGGGCGTCGCCTGGTACCTGTCGCGGGTGAAGTCCTTCGACGACGTGCTCAAGAACGAGCTGATCGTCGCCGGCACCGGCGGGGCGACCAATTTCTATCCGCTGTTCGTCGACGCCATTCTGGGTGCCAAGATCAAGATGATCCCCGGCTATCAGGGCACCAAGCAGGGCATGCTGGCGATGGAGCGCGGCGAGGTCGGCGGCGTGATGGGCATCACCTGGGCGAGCATCAAGGCCACCAATGGCGCCTGGCTGCGCGACGACAAAATCCGCCCGTTCATCCAGTTCGGCCTGAAGAAGCACCCCGAGCTGCCCGACGTCTCCTGGGTCTACGACTACGCCAAGACCCCGGAGGATCGCGCGGCCATGGATCTCGCCTTCGGCAATTCCGAGTTTGGCCGCCCCTTCATCGCTCCGCCCGGCGTGCCGGAGGATGTGGTGGAGATCCTGCGCGGCGCCTTCGAGGACACCATGAATGATCCCGACTTCCGCGCTGACGCAGAGAAGCGCCAGCTCGATCTCGAGATCACCACCGGCCACGAGATTCAAGCGCTGGTCGACCACATCTATCAAACTCCGCCGCCCGTGGTGCAGCGGGTTCGCAAGATTGTGCAGGCATCGGAGTAGTGGAGTGGCGAATGGCGAACGAAAAGGTCCTTGACGACGAGGCCTTGACTGCGGCGACTTGCAACCCTACTCCCCACACCCATTCCTAATTCCGGACGAGGCATCAATGGCGTTCACCAGCTGGCGAGGCGTGGTGGGCTGCGTCAAGCCCACCATGCGGCCGGGCGGCCTGGAAGAGCTGATCCGCATGCTGCCCGAGGGCATCGGCGTCATTCCGCTCTTTCTCGGCATCCGGGAAGGCACCACCGACGAGTTCAAGCGGGCGATTGCGCCCTACGAACCGCTCATCGCCAAGCTCGCCGAGTGCGGCTGCGACCTCATCCATCCGGAAGGCGCACCGCCGTTCATGGTGCTGGGCCACAAAGGCGAGGCCGAGCTCATCGAAAAATGGGAGCGGCAATACAAGGTGCCGGTCTTCACCTCCGGGACCAATCAGGTGCGGGCCCTGAAGGCCCTCAAGGTCAAGCGCTTCGTCGGGGCAACGTATTTCACCGGTGCGATCAACGACGTATTCGCCAAATATTTCGTCGATGCGGGCTTCGAGGTTTTGGGCATGGAGGGAATATCGGCGCCGTTCGACCAGATCGGCCAGCTCTCCTCGCAAGAAGTCTACGCGCATGTGAAGCGGGCCTTCCTCAAGCATCGGGAGCGCGCGCAGGCGATTTACCTCCTGGGTTCCGGCTGGCGCGTGCTGCCGGTGATCGATCTGCTGGAGCAGGATCTGGGCGTTCCGGTCGTTCATCCGGTACCGGCGCGCTGCTGGGAGATCCAGCTTCGCCTGTCGATCCGCCAGCCGGTCAAGGGCTTCGGCCGCCTGCTTGCCGAGATGTTGCCGGGCTGACTATTCCACCTTGGCGCCCGACACCTCGACCACATGCGCCCACTTGGCAATATCGGCGCGGAGAAACTTGTCGAATTCGGCCGGGTCCATGCTCATCGACACGGCGCCCTGCTGCGCCCACATTTTTTGCAAGTCGGGACGGCTCACGATCTTGGTGACCTCGGCGTTGAGCTTGCCGATGACCGGCTTCGGGGTTGCGGCCGGCGCCATCAGGCCGAGCCAGATCGTCGCCTCATAGCCGGGCACACCCGCCTCCGCGATCGTCGGCACGGCCGGCAGCACGGTCGAGCGCTTCATGCCGGTGGTGCCGAGCGCCCTCACCTGCCCGGCGCGCGCGATCGGCGCCATTGTGGTGATGGCATCGATCATCATCTGCACATGGCCGCCGATCACAGCGTTGCGGGCATCGCCGGAGCCCTTGTAGGGCACGTGCACGATGTTGGTGCCGCTCATGGCTTTGAACAGCTCGCCGGCCATGTGATAGGGGGTGCCGGGACCGGACGAGGCATAGTTGAGCTCGCCGGGCTTGGCTTTGGCGAGCGCGATGAATTCCTTGAGGTTCTTGGCAGGCACCGACGGGTGCACCACCATCAGGAGATCGGAATAGTTGATCGGCGCGACCGCCACGAAATCGCGCATCAACGCGAACGGCTTGTTGGGGATCAGCGATTCGTTGGTGGTGTGCGTGTTCGACATGAGAAGCAGCGTATAGCCGTCCGGCGCCGAGCGGGCGACCGCTTCGGTGCCGAGGATCGAGCCGGCGCCCGGGCGATCTTCCACGACGAACGACTGATTGAGATCTTCCGACATGTATTGGGCGAGCTCGCGGGCAAAAATGTCGGCAGGACCGCCCGCCGCGAAGGGCACGATCATCTTCACCGGTCGCGACGGATAGGTCTGTGCCAGGACGCCGTTTGTTGCCGCCGCAAGCGCTGCCAGGCCTGCGGCAATGCGTAGAAGGGCCGCCACGAATCTCATGAAATGCCTCCGGGCACCAACCGCCCTGACACGCACGATAATCGCCCCCGCCAGGGGTTTCAATGAACCGATGGCGACGCATTCTGTCGCTCTGCCGCTGGCATGTGATATGCGCATCTCTCTCCAGGGTACGATGGAACATGCCAACGTCATTTCCTGCGGGCTGCGACTGCCGCCGTTGTCGATGTCGGCCGCGGGGCTTCAGCTATCTCATCCCCGCGGAAACCGAAAACTGAGCCACGGTGGCTAAGGCCGCCCCGGATCGCGGTCGTTGGACATTGAACGAGCGGGCATTGCTGGGGCGGAGCCTCTGGCGCATACTTGCTCCGATCGTCAGTTCCAAAGAGCTTCCAGCAACAACAAGCCGGCTCGCACAACGGCGCGCCTCGCGGCCGGCGATGGAGGAAAGAGATGCCCGATCTCGATCAACTCAACTTCGACCTCACGCCTCGCCGCGGCTTCTTCAGCCGGATCGCCGGCCTGTCGGCGCTCGGCCTCCTCGGCTTTGCCCCCGCCCCTGCGCGCGCCCAGACGGCGCACGCGGATGGTCCCGAATGGCCCGGAACCCTCAAGGGCCGGCATAAACAGGTGTTCGACGTGTACGACATCAACGAAGGTTTCCCGCTCGGCTTCGCCAACAATTTCCTGACGCCGAATGAATCGGCGACGGCGGTGCTGATCTTTCGCCACAAGGGGCTGCCCTATGCGCTCAACAGCGCGATGTGGGCGAAATACAAGGTCGGCGAGTCATTCAAGATCATTGATCCGGAAACCAAAGCGCCGGCGGTGAAGAATCCCTGGTTCGAGCCCAAGCCGGGCGTGTTGAACAATGCCGACATGGCGCTCGACCGCCTCATCGCCAAGGGCACGGTCATCGGCGCCTGCGGTGTCGCGCTCCGCGGCCAGAGCCGTCGCCTCGCGGAAAAAGCCGGCGTGAGCCCGGAGGACGCGTTGAAGGAATGGACCGCCAACCTGATCCCGGGCACGACCGTGGTTCCTTCCGGCACGTGGGCGGTCAATCGGGCACAGGAGGCCGGCTGTACCTATTGCGCCGGCGGATGAAGCTGCCGAAACCCGAAGGGCAGCCTATGGCCGTCAGCCTCAAGGTGAACGGCAAAATGCATAGTGTGGCGGCCGAGCCGGACACGCCGCTCCTCTACGTGCTGCGCAACGATCTTGGCCTCAACGGCGCGAAGTTCGGCTGCGGGCTCGGCCAATGCGGCGCCTGCACGGTGCTGGTCGACGGCGGTGCGGTGCGCTCCTGCATCACTCCGGTAGGCACTCTCGCCAACGCGGAGGTCACCACGCTCGAAGGGCTTGGTACGCTCGAGCATCCGCACCCACTGCAGCAAGCCTTCATCACCGAGCAGGCGGCTCAATGCGGCTACTGCATCCCAGGCATGATCATGTTCGCCAAGGCGCTTCTCGATCGCAACGCGCGGCCAAGCGAAGCCGAGGTGCGCATGGCACTTGCCGACAACCTGTGTCGCTGCGGCGCCCATAACCGGATCATCCGTGCCGTGCTGAAGGCCGCGCAGGCCGGCCAGCGCATTTGAAGCGAGGCCGGGCGCCGCGCCGGATCCATCGTGTCCCACCGCGTGCACCACCTTGCGCTGCAAGCGTTGCTGCGGCATCCTTTCCGCTGGCTCTGACGCTCTGATCGCGTCACCAAACCGCGGGCACTGAACCATCGCGGGCATTCGAACAATGAACAATGGGAGGGTACGACATGATCAAAAATCATGTTCCGACTTTCTTCGGTGTTCTGGTTGTTCTCATTTTGCTCGCGGCGCCGACAAACATCGCTCGGGCAGCGGAGGCAGAGCACATCGCCGAAGTGCCCGCAGTGCCCACGCCCGGGAACGTCGCCGAGGCGAAGAACTTCCTCGGCGCCAAGCTCCTGGTTTGCAGCACATGCCACGGCGCCAGCGGTATGCCCAAAAATGCAGACGTTCCGATCATCTGGGGTTTGCAGGAAAACTACCTTCTCAAGCAGCTGCATGACTTCCAGCATGGCGATCGCGCAAACGAAGTCATGCTGTGGATGTCGACCGCCCTCACCCCGGAGGAGCTCGGATCGGCGGCGGCTTTCTTCTCGAAAAAGAGCTGGCCGGCGCGGCCTGCTCAAGCTGCCGCAGCCTCGCCCCCTGCGGCCGCGGCCGTGTGCCAGGTCTGCCATCAGCAGAACTTCGTCGGCGGAGTGCCGGCGCCACGCCTTGCCGGCCAGAAATACGAATATCTCGTCGAGCAGATGCGCCGCTTTGCCGATGGCGAGCGCACCAACAATGCCGATATGGCGAATATCATGAAAGCGATGTCGCCCGCCGATCGCGAGGCGATGGCGCGTTACATATCCGGCCTTTGAACTGGATGAGAGAGAGGTAGCGAAGTAGGCGTTGGCGTTGACAGGCTGTCTGTTTACCTGAACACTACGCAGAGTTGGCGAGAATGGTCGGGCCGGAACGGAGCAAGCCGAAGCCCCAGCAAGCCAGAGCTCAGATCAAAATTTCGGAATCACGGGAGGCAATCATGGATACCAATCCATCCGGCCGCAGGCGGTTCCTCAAGCAGGCTGCCGCACTGGCCGGTGTGGCCGCAGGGGCCGGAGCCGGCGCCGAGTGGGGCGCGCGCGGCCAATCAGCCGGCAGCGCTGGCAAGACTGATAATTTCAATCCCGAGGCCGAGGGCTACGACCACCGCGAGCTCCTGCGCCGCGGGGCCAGAATGACGGTCGATCACATCACCTACTACACGCCGCTGCAGGACTATGCCGGCATCATCACGCCGGCCTCGCTGCATTTCGTTCAGTACCACGCATCGCACTTCCCGGACATTGACGCCAAGCAGCATCGGCTCACCATTCACGGAATGGTGGATCGTCCTATGAGCTTCAGCATGGACGATCTCAAACGCCTGCCTTCCGTGTCCCGGATCCATTTCGTGGAGTGCCATGCCAACGGCTCTCCCATGATCCACAATGCCGGCAATGAGAACATGGGGCCGCCCGTCCAGTTCATCTGGGGGATGGCCAGCAACAGCGAATGGACGGGGGTGCCGCTGTCCGTGTTGTTGAACATCGTTGGCGTGCAGAAGGAAGCAAGCTGGCTGGTTTACGAAGGGGCGGACCCGGGCAAGTTCAGTCACACCATGCCGCTGGCAAAGGCCATGGACGACTGCATTGTGGCCTACGGCCAGAATGGCGAGACTGTGCGGGTCGAGCAGGGTTACCCGATCCGGATGATCGTGCCCGGCTGGGAAGGGCCCTTCAACGTGAAGTACCTGTCTCATATCAAGGTGGTGGACGAGCCCTACCACACCTGGAATGAAAGCATGAACCATTCCGTCATAAGAAACGATATTGGCGGGAAATCGCGCTGGTATCATTTCGAGTGGGCGCCGAAGTCCGTCATCACGCGGCCTTCGGCTGGAATGAACATACGTCCGGGATATGTCGAGATTACCGGCTTGGCTTGGTCAGGTGGCGGCAAGATCACCAAGGTCGATGTCTCCACCGACGGCGGCCAGAGCTGGAAGGAAGCAAAGCTGCAGGCGCCCGTGCTTACGAAGGCACAGGCGCGATTTAATTTCGACTGGGTCTGGGACGGACAAGAGTGTGTCATCCAGTCTCGTTGCGTGGATGAAAATGGCGTCGTTCAGCCATCGCGTGCGGAATTGTACAAGGACTGGGGCATCGCTGAGACGGACAAGCCGGCGCGCGCCATCCATTTCAATGCCATGCAGCCGTGGCGAGTGGCCAGCGATGGGAGCTTGCACGATGCGATGTTCGCTTAGTCTGCTCGTGCCGGTGATGCTCCTGGTGGCCCCGGCAACAGGGCTCGCCCAGTCGGCGCAATTCAACGTGGGCAAGCCGCTCAGCCAGGAGGAAATCAAAAGCTTCGACTTCATGATCGGCCCGGAGGGACAGCAGCTTCCTCCGGGACAAGGAACCGCCAAGGAAGGCGCCGTGGTCTTCGCCAAGAGGTGCGAGGTCTGTCACGGGAAGGAGGGGCGAAACGGTGTGCTCCGGCGCCTGGTGATCGGCACTCCCGGCCACCCCCATACCGGCACTTTTACTGAAGCGGACGTGGCTGGCCCAAGCTACTACCCGGATGCGACGATCGCCTGGGACTATATCAACCGCGCAATGCCTGTGCCCAAGCCCGGGTCGCTCACGCACGACGAGGTCTACGCGGTGGTGGCGTTCCTGCTCTATCAAAACGGCATCATCAACGAGGGCGACGTCATGGACGCCAAGACTCTGCCGAAGGTGCAAATGCCGAACCGGGATGGCTTCGTTCCGGCGAAGCCGGTTTATCCTCCGGAGCCGAAGCCGAGCTGGTGGTGAGAGCGGGACAGGTGCCTCCCCGGTCGCCCGCGCGAAAGCGGGGACCCGCTCTTCCTCGCAAAATGTCTAGTTTGGGACCGCCCTCTGCTTCCGAAAGGTCTGGATTCCCGCTTACGCGCGAATGACCGGAGGAGAGGAACTTTGTGAGCAGGACGATCGCATTTGCCGCTCTCGCGCTCCTTGCCGCGGTCGCCGGCTATTTCGTCACCGCGAGCTTTTCGGCGGACACGCAGCGCGCGTCCACGAGCGCGCATCCCGTCTGGGCCGAAGCCGCGTGGCCCTTCCCGATCGACCAATGGGGACAGGGATGGGCGTATCGATGCAAGGCTGCCGATTGCGGGACTGAGGTCAATCTCTATGTGCGGCCGAAGTTCGGCTTCTGTAATTGTCAGACCGGGGTGGCTGATGACGCGGAGCTCGATCGCGTCAGCGACCTCGACCTCCTCGGCACCAAGACCGCCGCACTCGGCCCGGGCCAGCCCATCAAGGTGCTATGGATGAAGGGCCGCAGCCGCGGCTACAAGGTCGCCGCGCCCTCGGCAAAATCCGTGCTCGAGCTCGCCTTCAACAACAGCTGCGACGTGTTCGTCGCCACGGTGCTGGCAGGCGATGCGCCGATCGCACATGAGGAAGCCGTGCTCGGATTCCTCAATGGGGATGAGATGCGGAACTGGGCCGCGCAGGTGCTTGGCCTTTAACCTTGGGAAGCGTCTTCATGCAGTTCCCCCGCCGGCGATTTCTGCGCTTGGCCGCGAGCGCCGTCGCGCTGCCGGCGTTGCCCCGCTTGGCAGCCGCGCAGGCCTACCCGGCGCGACCGGTACGGATCGTCGTCGGCTACCCGCCGGGCGATTCACCGGACGTGGTCGCGCGGATCATGGGACGCTGGTTGGCGGACCGGCTCGGGCGGCCGTTCGTCATCGAGAACAAGCCCGGCGCGGGCAGCAATATCGCCGTGCAAAGCGTGCTCGATTCGCCCGCCGACGGATACACGCTGATTTGGATCACCACCGCCAATACCAGCAACGCGAGCTTCTATCAGTCGCTTCGCTTCAATTTCCTGACCGACGTGGCGCCGGTCGCGGCGATCTGCCGGATGCCGCTGGTCATGGACGTGAACCCGTCTGTGCCGGCCAAGACGGTCCCTGAATTCATCGCCTACGCAAAGGCCAATCCGGGCAAGGTCAACATGGCTTCGGCGGGTGTCGGCGGGCTCATCCATCTCGCCGGCGAGCTGTTCAAGACGAGCACGGGCCTCGACCTGCCGCACGTGCCCTATCGCGGCTCCCCACCGGCCCTGACCGACCTCATGAGCGGCCGCGTGCAGGTGATGTTCGATGCGCTCGCGACCTCGCTCCCGCACATCCGTTCGGGTGCGCTGCGGGCGCTTGCGGTCACCACACCGACGCGTTCTGACGCCTTGCCGAACGTGCCGACGGTGGGCGACACCGTCCCGGGCTACGAGGCCGGCGTGTGGCTCGGAATAGGCGCCCCGCGCGGCACGCCCGCAGACATCATCGCGACCTTGAACCGCGAGCTCAACGCCGGCTTGGCCGACCCTTCCATCAAGGCGCAGCTTGCCGATTTGGGCATGACGCCGATCCCGGAAACGACGGCGGAATTTGCAACATTCCTCGCGGCCGAGACCGATAAATGGGGCAAGGTCATCCGCACCCTCGGCATCAGGGCCGAGTAGCAATTGCACGCACGGCCCTCACGTCTCAGAAATCCGGCTTGTCGGCTTTGGGCACATCCGCGTCCTTGTTGTTGTAATATTCATGCGGATTTTCTGCACAGACACCTTCGCCGACCTCTTCGCCTCCCGGCACATAGGTCAAAGTCGCGGTCCAGGGCGTCGTAAAGACGCCTTCATCCTCGACCGTCAGATGTAGCTGCAGGAACTTGCCACGGTGCCGGCTGAAGACGTCGCCGCCAAACAGCCAATTCTCCTTCTTGTTCCTTTCCAGCGCGTCCTTCACCTCGTCATAGCCGCGCAACCGGTAGCGTTCCACCACGTGCAGCTTGTCAGTGTAGGGGGTGCCGAACAAATCGATCATCGCGTAGGGACGGTCGGTCTTGACGCCGACGGTGTCGACCACCAGCGTGTCGCCATCATAATGGCCGACGGAATCTCCGTACCACGAGGGTGTAAGCGGCGAGGGGTGAGCCTCGTTGAGGCGAATCCGGCGCACCTCGTGGTCGCCGGAGTACAGAAGCGTGATCCTGTCCGCCTGCTGTATCATCTGGATCGTCGACTGCTTGAAGATGAACGGCATCGGAAACGGCCAGCACTGGTTCGAAGGATTCGGGAACGTGATGCCGGCAAGCGAGAGCTCTCCATATCGCTTTACTACGGCTGCCGCCCATGGCTGCAGGATCGGTGACGTGTAGTCGCCGACCAGCTGATCGTAATCGCTGATACCGACCTTGCCGGGAGGCAGCGCCGCCGAACCTGCCGAGCCGCCGGGCCGCTGCTCCGCCCAACGGGACAAGTTTGTTATCGGCCCCGGTCCGGACGCAGGCGGTTCGTACCAGGGAAAAGCCGGGTGGGTCCAAACGTGCGAAAAGTCCGGAATTGATGCGCCGCCGCTTTTGCTTTCGCCGTCGGCGAGTACAACCGACGGAACGATCAATGTCGCGGCGGACAGCGCGACCGCCGTCACTGCTGCAAATAAAAGGAAGTCCCGCTGCGTGCGCATTGGCCACCTCCGTTCGCGCGCGTGGTACCGTCGTCTTACGCGGACATCTATCTTTCAAAGCTTGGCGTTAGGGTCGAGTGGAGCTGGTTAAGATCAGCTCACACCTCGATCCAATCCAGCGTCTTTTCCGTCTCGAGATGCTGCAGGCGCGCGAACATCGTCTCCATCCGGGCGCGATCGCGATTGGCAGTCATCAGCATGAACTTCTCCTTGAGCTCCGCCTGGTCGAGCGGGCGCTCCGCCGTTCCCTTGAAATAGGAGACCTTCTGCGAGAGCTCGCGGCCGTCCTTGAGCTTGATGGTGACGGTCGCGGTCGTGTCCTGGCGGCTCTGGTTTGTGGCGCGAACCGACTTGATCCGCGAGGCCAAATCGAGGATCGCAGAATCATGGATCACCGCATCGTCGTTGAAGGAGCGAGGATCCCGCGCATCGCGATAGAGCGAGAGCGCAACGCTGAACGGCACCGAATACTGCGCCATCATCTTGTCTTCCGGCGCCAGGATATTGTTGCGCGTGGCCACGCGGTCGTCGCCGGCGATGACCATCGACGCGATGTCGGCGGCCGAGAACTTGTGCTGGTTGCGCAGGTCCTCAGTCGCCTCGACCGGATTTTGCGCCGTCATGTGGCAGGCATAACGCTTCATAGTGATGTTCTTGGTGAAGTATTCGCTGCCGAAGCCGCGGGTGAGTTGAGCGAGGTCCCACTCATTGCAATAAACGCGCAGGAAGCCGAACTCGCCCTCGAGCACTGTGGTTGGCCCGGTGAACCCTTCGCTCGCGAGCGTTGCCGCGAGCACCCCGCTTTCCGCGGCACGGCCGAGATGCAGCCGCTTGACCATGGCGCCATTGCCGGCGCTCACGAATTCCAAGAGACCGCATGCGAGCGAGCCGGCGATGCCGAGCGCATTGGTCATCTTGGCGGCATCGAATTCCCGCATCCGGCCGACCGCGACCGCAGCACCGAATGGACCGGTCGTGCCGGGCGCGTGGAAGCCGCGGGTCTCGTTGCTGTGCTTGGTGGCATAGCCGATCCGGTACATGGCCTCGCCGCCGGCCACAAACGCGGTGACGAGGTCGCGTCCGGTGAGGCCCCGCTCCTGCCCGACCGCCAGGGCGGAGGTGAACAGCGTCGCGGACGGATGCGTGCCGCTGTTCGGCTCGGTCGTTGCATCGAGCTCGAAGGCATGGCCGAATGCACCGTTGACGAATGCCGCCGCCGGCGCATTGAGCTTACGACCACCCGTACCGAGAATTGAGCTCTTGGCTTCGCCGCCGCTGCCATAGGCTTGCGCATAGGCGAGTATCATCTTGCTCCAGGGCAGCTCGGCACCGAAGCTGATGGTCGCGACCGCATCAATGATGCAATCCTTGGCGCGCTGCACGACCTCGGGCGGCAGGTCCTCATAACGGATTCCTGCCGCATAGGCGGCAAGCCGCTCGGTTTCGTGCGCGGTTGCTTGCTTGGGGGCGGTCGCTTCGGTCTGCGCCGACGATGCACTCGCGCCGAGCAGCGCGCCTGCGAGCGGCGCGGTACCGGCGACCGTCGCCATCTGCTTGAGAAATGTGCGTCTGTCGTGCCGATCTTCGCTGGCGTCGGTCATCTGATTCCTCCCGGGCAGGTTCTTTGACAGTGCTGCACGCCTTGCTCAACCAGAGACAGGAGCGAAAGTGCGCTCGGAGCGGCGCTCAGGGTGTTTAGGCGACTCCTCCGACATGCGGGATGAAGTCTGACCTGAATGGTAGACAGTTCCGGGCATGGATGGAAGCCGCGCCCATCGCAACCGGATCCTTTCTTGCGCGGAGGAAGTTGATAGCATTCAATCCGGATTTGCGGGCAAGGCCCGTCTGAGGCGGTGCTGAGCGGGAGGCGTCCATGGCACGAGCATTGATCATTGCAGGGATTGGCGGCGCAGCTTTGCTCGCGTCATTCTCTTCGCCCGCGCTTGCTCAGGAACGAAGCCAAGGCCCGGCACCGCCCGATTTTGGCGGCATTTGGGGAAACCCGTACCTCTATGGCATTGAACGTCCGCTGTCGGGCCCCGGCCCGCTTGTGAACACGGCGCGGCGACGGCAGGCCTACGACATCGATGGCCACCCATTGCCGCCGGCAAGCGCCCCGCTCGTCAGCAACGCCACGCGGCTCGTCGGCGATTACACCAATCCGATCTTAAAGCCCGAGGCCGCGGCCCTGGTGAAGAAGCGTGGCGAGCTTGCGCTGGCCGGTATCGGCTTTCCGAGCGTGCGCAACCAATGCTGGCCGCAAGGGGTGCCCTTCATTTTCACGAATTACGGGCTCCAGTTGCTGCAACAACCCGACAAGATCACGATGCTTTACGACGAGGATCATGAAGTGCGGCGCGTGCGCTTGAATCAGCCGCATCCCGCGCAGGTAACGCCGTCCTGGTACGGGGATTCGGTCGGCCACTACGAAGGCGACACGCTGGTGATCGATACTGTGGGATTCAAGGTCGGGCCGTTTTCCGCCGTCGACCAGTTCGGGACGCCCTTCACCGAAGCCATGCACGTGGTGGAACGCTATCGGCTCATCGACTACGAAGCTGCCAGGCAGGGGCAGCAGCGCGGGGCCGAGGACAATTCCCGCGCGGGTGGCGCGTCGATCGGCGAAGGATGGGCGGCCGACCCGAACTACAAGGGCAAGGGTTTACAGCTCCAGTTCACTGTGGAGGATGATTCAGTTTTCACCACCCCCTGGTCCGCGACCAAGACTTATCGGCGCGTCCGCCGCGATTGGCCGGAAAATGTCTGCGCCGAAAATCCGCATCGCTACGGCACGGATAAGGATCCCGCCCTTCCCACCGCCGATAAGCCGGACTTTTGAACGGAAGCCGAGCACTCTCACCTCCGCGATGTGTCTCACGGCCAAATTAATATGAAAGTTATTGGACAGAGCCGGAATCCGGTCGCCCCGGGGTTAGGGACGGGATAATCCCACCGGTATTGCCAAATCCGCGAGGAATCTGCTGTCGGCGGTCGAGATAAATCCCGGCTGCGCGGCCGGGCGTGGCTGCGGCTCCCATAGCATTTGAAGCCATCAACGAGTCGCGACCTCGCAGCATCCTCAACGTGTCACGAAAGAGTCTTCGAAATGGCGTCGTTGACACGATTACCTTACGCGCAAGAAACACATAAGGGGCAATTCCCTTATGCTCGCGCGCTCGGTACTTGAGTAAGCGCCGCCTGATACCGGGTTGTTTGTAGCCCCGTAGCGACCTCATTTCAGGCCTTTCAAACAGAAGAACCGAATCAACTCTCGCCCCCGGAGCGCATGTAAGCCTCAATCAACAACAACAACTTGATTTCAAATGTCTTCCAGCGAGCAGACAAAGAGCTCGAAATGTAGGATGCTTGTTGTGAGTAGGAAATAGCAGCGGTGCTCCGATACTCAAGGAGCACAGATGCCATGGGGGGAGGCGATGAACTTCACCGGGTTCAAGACGACGCTTGAGCGCCCGGTGAGGCCCACCCAGCCGGCCTGCCTGTCGGCTACCACGAAATCACATCATCACATAATGCCAGAACCCGAGCCGTGGAGAGGCTGCGGGAGATCGCGAAGGACTGATGGGGTGCGGGGCTATGACAGTCGGAGGGTAAAATGCGAGCCAAGCGTGCAGCCTTCATCATCGTCGTGGTCCTGATCTTCTCGCATCGGGTCCAGGCGGCAACGCATGAGCATGGCGGGAGGGTTGTCGATAGGGTCAAGGTCGTCATTCTCGATCGCTCGATCGATAAGCTGCGCGCCGACATCGCGGCGCTCCGTCATGAGCTCGCGGACGTTAAGGAGGACATCACCAAGACCCCGGTGCAGGAAGATAAGATTAGGGTGGAAGCACCGCCGCCGTCGCCTTGGCATGGAGCATCGCTCGACAGGCAGAATTTTGAAAGTCTGGTCGATTTAGTGCCGACGCTGTCGTCGCTGCCATCGGCAATAACGCAGCAAATCGTCCCGCTATCGCCCCAACCGAACGAAGACGATGTTGCCGATGCGCGCGCCTATCTCGTCCAGACTGCCACGCCCGGCTACACGATGTTGCGGCAAACGCCGGAGGTGTCGATTGGCCGGCTGCACCCCGATTTCGCGGTGCGTCTGGCCGAAGCCGTCAGGCGGTGCCGCGCGCGCGGCCTGACCGATGTCGGAATTTACTCGGCCTATCGGCCGCCGGCCTTCGGTGTCGGCGGCTTCTCCGACAAATTCAATTCACTGCATTCCTACGGGCTCGCGGTCGATGTGACCGGCATCGGCAAGGCCGGTTCATCAGCAGCGAAGCTCTGGCAAGAATGCGCGCAGTATGCAGGGCTTTACCTGCCCTACGGCCCAAGCAATCGGGTCGAATTCAATCATACCCAGCTTATCCCGGCCAAGAAGGCACCTTCGCCGCTGCGACAAACCATCACCGCGAATGCGCCGCGCGACCTCACGCAAATGTGGATGGCAAGCGGCGTCAGCAGCCACATCCCCGGCATCAAGCACGTCCCGATCGTAGAGGCCGACAGATAACGGGCGTGCCTTCGGCGCCCGTCCAGCCGCCGGCCGCCTGATGACAAATGCGCTGTAGGGTGTGCGACCGCGCGCTTCTTGGCCCATCGCGTGCGCAAAATCGCGACGCGCGGTTGCGCACACCGCGAGACCTCGGAGCGCACACGATTTTGCGCACCCTACGAATTTGTGACGCAGTAGAACTAATAGACCGTGGCTTACCAACTGGCCTGCAGGGAGGTTATTTCGGACTTCCCGCCACCGCGCCGGGATCCATGCCGTGTGCCTTGATGGCCGGCGCGGCGGCAGGCCCCGAAAGGAACGTGATCCAGGCGGCAGCTCCCTTCTCGTCCTTGACCGAGCTCAGCACGCCCACGCTCATGACGATCTTGTCGGTCAACGCTGGCGGAAGCGGTGAAAGGAAGGAGAGGCCGGGAACGATCTTAAGCTCGGCGATTTGATTGATGCCGAAATGCGCCTTGCCGTCGGCGACCGCTTGTCCCGTGGGAGCGCCGCCGTCCATGAGCATCGACTTCGCCTTGACCTCCTTCTCGATGCCCCAATCGCGGACCAGCGCCGCAAAAAGGTTGCCGCCGAGGCTGCCCTTTTGCGGGTCCGGATACGCGATCGAATCAGCCGTCAGCAACAGCTTCTTGAAGTTCTCGTCCGTCGAAATGTCGGGTAATGCCTCGCCGGCCCGCACCACCACCCCCACGGACGAATGCGCGATATCGACGATGGAGCCGGCCTTCACCTTGTCCTTCGACGCCAGGGCATCGAGCATCCAACGCGGCCCGATGACGACCTCGCCTTGGCCCCCGGTTTCGGCTAGCTTCTGCGTTGCCGCCGCTCCCTGAATGCTCAAGGTGAGCTTGTCCCCCTGCTTCTGCTCGTACTCCTTCTGCAGATCGAACAGCGCCGGCCGGATATTTCCGGTGCTGATGACATGGATGTCGTTGGCAAGCGCCGGCACGGCCAGACCCATGGAAACGAGACCCATGGAAAGGAGCAGCGCGGCTGCGTTGGTGGCATACCTCTTCTTACTCATAACGTTTCCTCAGCTATCCGGTTGAATGGTACGTCAAACCCTCGAGAATTTGCCGGCCGCCGCTCGTTCTCAGCTTTCGGCTCAAAACCTGACGGCGAAACATCCCCGAAACCCTACCCCCACAATGTCCGGCTCGCCAAGCGCGCGCCGGCCGCGAGCGCCTCGAGCTTTGCCCACATGATCGAGGGATGGACGCGGCGGTGAAACGGACCCTGGGCAAAACCGCAATCGGTTCCAGCAATCAGGTTCTCGCGTCCGATGAGTCCGGCCAATCGCGTGATACGCTCGGCCACCAGCTCAGGATGCTCCACGATATTGGTGGCGTGGCTGATCACGCCCGGGATAAGCACCTTGCCGGGGGGCAGCTTCACCTGGCCCCACACTTGCCATTCGTGCTCGTGGCGCGGATTGGCACCCTCGATCACGAACGCACCGACACGCGCCTTGAGAATGAGATCAACGATGTCGCGCAGGGCTACGTCGGTGGTGTGCGGCCCGGGCCAGCTTCCCCAGCAGACGTGATAGCGGATGCGCTCCGCCGGTAGGCCCTCGATCGCTTGGTTGAGCACATCAATCTGCAGTGCGACCCAATCGCGATAATCGGCAAAGCTGCCCGGCGGCACCATCCGGTCGTAGCTCACGGCGGCGCGGGCATCATCGAGCTGCAGCAGAAAGCCCGCTTCCACAATCATACGATATTCGCTGCGCATGGCCTGCCCGATCGCCTGCAGGCAATCGGCTTCGCTGGCGTAAAATTCATTCTTGCGGTCCGGGATCACGCTGCCGGGCGCGGCGACCGGCAGGAAGGCTTCGGTCACCTTGGTTGCGCGCAGAGCAGCGCGAAAATTTTCGATGTCGCGGGCAAGCTCCGCCTGCCCGACATAAGCGATCGGTCCGACGCAGATCGCATCAGTGGTCGTGGCTACGCCCTCGCGCGCATCGAGCTCGGCGTAGAACTCGGCAAAGCGCTCGCGATCGGCGCCGCGCTGAAACGGATTGGCCTCCGGCATGACGGGCCGCCGCTCGAACCCGGAAAGCCGTTCAAGCGCGTATTGCGACCAGCTGATGGATTTGCCGAACTCACCGTCGCTGACCACATCGATGCCGGCCTCCGCCTGGTGACGGACCACCTCGGCGACCGATCGCTTGAGGCACGCATCATGTGCAGTCTGGTCGTAATCTTTGCCGGACTGCTTCCGGCGCAGGAACTCCTGCAGCTCCGGAGGACGGATGAGGCTGCCAACATGCGTGGTCAGAATGCGCTCGACGCTGCGCTGCATTATTTTGCTCGCTGGGAAGAATGGTCGGGTCGAGGCAGAATAGCGGAACGGCCCAGGCGCGTCTTGGCCATCGTTCGCGATTATGCCGCCGGGCGGGCCACCGGCCGGGCCGCCGCAACTTGACGCCATGCGCTCCGCAAGGAGGAGAAATAGGTGAATGCCCCTGCGGCTTGACGTGAAATGAAGCCCTATGGTTTCAAAAGCCTGACGCGCCCCGTGTTTGGGCCAAGGTTTTTGTGCGCCGCCTGGTAGCCACAGTCGCGGCGGCCGGCCAACAGCGAAAAAGGAACCGCATGCAGCCGGGAAACCTTCTCCGCACCATGATGGGCGCGGGCGCGGCCGTCTCTCTGGCTCTATGGTTGCCGGTCTGCCACGCCCAGGATGCGGCCGACTTCTACCGCGGCAAGACCATCGAGCTCGAAATCGGACTGAGCGTCGGCGGCGCCTACGACGCTTATGCGCGCCTTCTCGCGCACACTATGGGCAGCTACATCCCGGGCAACCCGGCGATTGTCCCCAAGAATATCGAGGGCGCAGGCAGCATGCGGCTCGCCAACCTGCTCTACAACACGGCGGCGAAAGACGGCACCGTCTTCGGCACCATCAACCGCGGCACCATCTTCGAGCCGCTGCTCGGCAACAAGGGCGCCCAGTTCGACCCGACCAAGTTCAATTGGATCGGCAGCGCCAGCAACGAGATCAGCGTTTGCGTCGCCTGGCACACGAGCGGGATCGCCACCATTGCGGATGCGCGCAAGCACGAGCTCGTGGTCGGCGCGACCGGGCCGAGCGCCGATACCTATCAGTTCCCCAAGATCGCCAACGCGCTAATCGGCACCAAATTCAAGATCGTGACCGGCTATCCGGGGGGCACCGATGTCGATCTCGCCATGGAGCGCGGCGAGGTTGCGGGCCGCTGCGGCTGGTCGTGGACCAGCATCACCGGCCTGCATCAGCCCTGGCTCGTGCATCACCAGATCAACATTCTCTACCAGATGGGCCTGAGCAAGCACCGCGACCTTCCCGACGTGCCGCTCATCATCGATCTCGCCCACAGCGATGAGGACCGCGCGATCTTGAAGCTCATCTTCGCCCGCCAGGTGGTGGCTTGGCCGTTCCTGGCTCCGCCCGGCACGCCTGTCGAGCGCGTCGAGGTGCTGCGCAAGGCTTTTCTTGCGACCATGCAGGACAGGGATTTTCGCGCCGCGTCCCAGAAGGCTGGGCTCGACATTGCCCCGGTCTCCGGTGAGGAGGTGCAGAAGCTGCTGGAGCAGGTCAACGCCACGCCTGCGGACATCGTCCACAGGGCGGCGGAGCTGTTGCAGTGAGCAGCTATGCATTGAGCGGCTATATGGTGCCGCCGATTTGAAGTCCCTGCTATGTCTGCGGCAAGCTCAATCAGGAGCTTCAAATCGAAAAGCGGCACTAGAAACATATACTTGCTAGTGCCCCCTTGCTTCCGAATTTCGTCCCAAGGGGTGCCGCGCTGTATCGCGGAAGTCGCAAGCGAGGCACGAGCGGCCCACCTTGTCGCCCGCGCGAGCCTCAACTAGGGTCCTCAAGCCCCCTCCCCCACACAGCCAGATCACGAACCGCTCATGCTAATGCGCAATGGACTGACCGAAGCGATCGGCAACACGCCGCTGATCAAGCTTAAGCGCGCCTCGGAGCTGACCGGCTGCACCATCCTGGGCAAGGCCGAGTTCATGAATCCGGGGCAGTCGGTCAAGGATCGCACGGCGCTGCAGATCATTCTGGAGGCCGAGAAGCGTGGCGAGCTCAAACCCGGCGGCCTGGTGGTCGAGGCGACCGCCGGCAATACCGGCATCGGGCTTGCTCTGGTGGCCAATGCGCGCAGCTATCGGACCATGATTGTGATCCCCGAGACTCAGAGCCAGGAAAAGAAGGACATGCTTCGCCTCTGCGGTGCAGAGCTGGTCGAGGTGCCGGCGGTCCCCTTCAGCGATCCCAACAATTATCAGCATGTCGGCCGCCGGATGGCCGACGAATTGCGCGTCTCCGAGCCGAATGGGGTGCTTTTCGCGGATCAGTGGAACAATCTCGACAATCGCAAGGCCCATATGGTGTCCACCGGACCGGAGATCTGGCAGCAGACCGGGGGAATGGTCGACGGTTTCATCTGCGCGATCGGCACCGGCGGAACGCTTGCCGGTGTCTCCGCGTATCTACAGCAGCAGAAGCCGAGCGTGGCCATCGCCGTCGCCGATCCGCATGGCGCCGCCATGTACGACTATTTTGCACATGGACAAGCGAAAGTCTCGCCCGGCGGCTCCATCACCGAGGGGATCGGGCTTGGTCGCGTCACCCCGATCATCGAGACCGTGAAGGCCGACAGAGCCTACTTGATTGCGGATGACGAAGCGGTGCCGATCATCTTCGATCTGCTCGAGCACGAGGGACTGTGCCTGGGCGGATCGACCGGCATCAATGTCGCGGGTGCCATCCGGCTTGCGCGTGACCTCGGCCCGGGGCACACGATCGTCACGATCCTTGCGGATTCAGGAACGCGATATCAGTCCAAGTTGTTCAACGCCGAGTTCCTGCGCCAGAAAGGACTGCCGACGCCTGCTTGGCTGGAGCCGCGTTCGAGCCGCAAGGTGCCGTTCCGATGAGTGAGACACCATCACTCGCAACGCCCAAATGGCTAGTCGCCACGGACTGGCTCGCCGCCCGGCTCGGTGCACCCGAGGTCGTGGTGGTGGACGGCTCTTATTATCTTCCCGCCATGCAGCGCGACGCCGACGCGGAATATCGCGCCGGCCATATTCCGGGCGCGGTGCGCTTCGATATCGAGGCGATCGCCGACCAAACCAATCCGCTGCCCCACATGCTGCCCGGCGCAGAGCAATTTTCCCGCGATGTCGGGGCGCTCGGCATTTCCGAAACGGACACCATCGTGGTCTACGACGGCCTCGGCCTGTTCTCCGCCCCACGGGTGTGGTGGACCTTTCGGCTGTTCGGCGCCGAGAAGGTTTTCATTCTCTCTGGAGGCCTGCCGAAGTGGAAGCAGGAAGGCCGCCCGCTCGAGTCCAAGCCGGTCGTGCGCGCGCCGCGCAAGTTCGCAGCGCGCCAGCCGGCAAATGAGGTCGCCTCACTGGCGGACGTGCAGGCGGCGCTCGCCGGGCACGCCGTCCAAGTGGTGGATGTGAGGCCTGCGGCGCGATTCCGTGGCGAAGCCGCCGAGCCGCGCCCGGGCCTGCGCAGCGGCCACATGCCCGGCTCCTTCAACGTCCCCTACACAGCGCTGATCGAGAACGGCACACTCGCTTCGCGACAGCAAATCAAAGCGGCGCTTGATGCCGGCGGGGTCGACTTGGAGAAGCCGATCGTCACCAGCTGCGGCTCCGGTGTTTCGGCGGCTGTGCTCTGGCTTGCGCTCGATTCCCTCGGCCACCCGCCAAAGGCCCTGTACGACGGCTCCTGGGCCGAATGGGGCGCGCGCACCGACCTGCCGATCGAGCCGTGAGCGGTGCCCACGCGGGCACCGAACACCGCGGTCGGTGGGCTTACCGCAGGATCTGATTCAAGAACAGCTTGGTGGGTTGGGCTTTCGAGATTTATGTCGCGCAGCAGTGGAAGGCTCTCTCGCTCGCGAATCTGCGCAACATCAAGGCGTATTCGCTCGGCCACGCCCGGAGGGCTGCTAGCCGAGGAGGCGCTGCAATGTGCTTGCCAACGCACACGCAGTCAAGCAAGTTGTGATTCCCTCTTCAATCGCGCGACCCGATGCAGCCGCTCGCCTCCGCTCTTGCCGAATACGTTGCCGAAACGCGGCACCTGGACCCGCTTCCTACTTCAACCGAGGCGACGTTCTATCCGGCTATTAAGGCTCTGATTTCAGTGGTCTTGAAGGAAGGGGGGCTTCCGTTCGAGGTGCGTGTGAACACATCGGAAACCAAGGGCAAGGCACGCGACATGCCGGACTTTGTCCTTGGCGACGACAAGCTGTTTGTCGGCGTCTTCGGCGAAGTGAAACGCGCGAGTGAACTGCTCGAAGACATCGCCGTCTCGACGGAGCGGAACGACCAAATCGGGCGATATCTCGCGCAAACCGGGGTAGTCCTGATTTCGAACGTGCGCGGATTTGGCCTACTCGCTTGCGCTCCCGACTACGTGCGGGACGTTTCCAAGCCCATCCCTCCGGCCCAACGGTCGCTCATCAAAACGGTCGATCTTTGGTCCGCCGTGGCGAGCAGCGGGCCACACGCGAGGATTGACGATGCGGCAGCAGCCGATCTTGTCGAAATCATCGAGCGTTCCGTCACCGATTACGCGCCGATAGCTGACCCTGCGGACTTAGCCAAGGTGCTCGCCCGGCAGGCGCGCGACGCCAAAGACGGATTGCCCGAGGATCTTCGTGCCGTGCGGCCTCTCCTGAACGACTACCGCCAAGCTCTCGGGTTAGCGTTCGACATTGACGATGAGCGCGGGGACCGCTTTTTCCGTTCGTCGCTTGTGCAAACAGCATTCTATTCGCTCTTCGCCGCGTGGGTGCTCTGGGACAAGACCGCTGACACAAAAGCGAGGTTCGAGATTGACGACGCTCACGCCTACCTGCCGATCCCCTTCCTTGATGCGCTGCTTCACGATATCCGCCATCCCAAACGCCTTCAGGCTCTCGGGCTGGAGGATCATTTGGCGCGTGCGGTCGCCACGCTGAACCGCGTCGATCGCGCGCTCTTTCGGGCGCGAATGACCTTCCCGACCATTGATGAACAAACAACGATAGCGGCCATCACCTATTTCTATGAACCGTTTCTTGAGGCTTTTGATCCGCGTCTGCGCGAAGACCTTGGCGTCTGGTACACTCCACCCGAGATCGTACGTTATCAGGTGCGACGGGTTCATCACATCCTCAAGACCGACCTGAAGCGTCCGCACGGCTTAGCCGATCCGGACGTGGTGGTGCTCGATCCTTGCTGCGGGACCGGAGCATACCTCTTGGAGGTCGCCCGCTGCATTGCAGAGGAAGCGAAGGCCGCTGGCGAAAAGGCGGCCATCGGCCTTGAACTCACACGTGCGTTTCATGAACGCGTGATCGGCTTCGAGATTCTGACTGCTCCGTTCGCCGTGGCTCAACTTCAGTTGTACCTGTTGTTGGACAGCCTCGGAGCCAAGCCTGATCCGTCGCAGAGACTTTGTATCTTTCTCACGAACGCGCTCTCGGGCTGGCACGATAGCGGCGACATCAAGCTGACGTTCCCTGAGATGAAAGAGGAATTCGATGCTTCGCAACAAATAAAGCAGAGAGCCCGCATTATCGTTATCATGGGCAATCCGCCCTACGATCGCTTTGCGGGCGCGGCGCAATCCGAAGAAGCGGAGCTGGTCGCGCGCTACAAAGGCATTGAACTTGTCAATGACGTTGATCCCAAGACGAAGCAGGTCAAGCGCGACGAATTCGGAAAACCGAAGAAGAAGCAGCGCGGGCAAAGCCTGCTCTATGCCGAGTACGGCGTCCGCAAGCAGCTTCTTGACGATTTGTACATTCGTTTCTTGCGCCTCGCCGAGGAGCGCATCGGCGAAGCCGCGGAATATGGCGTGGTGTCGTTCATTTCGAACTCGTCCTACCTCACCGGACGTTCGCATCCGCTGATGCGCAAATCGCTGCTGTCGAACTTTCACAAAGTTTGGATTGATAACCTGAACGGTGACAAATACCGGACCGGAAAGCTCATCCCGGCTGGGTTGCCGGGTGCGGGGTCCGCTGATCAAAGCGCGTTCACGACGGAAATGGACCCACGCGGCATTCAGCCGGGTACAGCTATCGTGACTTGGATAAAGCGCAAGGAGAGGAAGACAGGGCCGAACTCAACGGACGTGCACTATCGTGATTTTTGGGGACTGGCCGCAGTCAAGCGTTCACAACTTGTGGCCAGCCTGCCGACAGGCAAGGGCACCTCCACCGTGCCTCAGTATACGAAAATCAACCCAACCCCGGAGAGCAGATGGCGGTTGTCCCCCAGCACCGTCGAGGCAGGTTATGAGAGTTGGCCCGGCCTCGATGAGCTATTCCCCGTCTCCTACCAAGGGGTCAACCACAATCGCGGCATTGACGGCGGGATCATCGGATACGTCCGTTCGGAAATCGAGGCGCGCCTGAGCGGGTATTTTGGCGCGAAGACGTTCGCGCAAGCAAGGGAACTCTGCCCCGAAATCGCGACCGAGCGCGCACGATACGACCCAGAGAAAGCGTGGACGAACCTGAAGGCGGAGGGCCATTATAAGGCATCCAGCGTGATGCCTTTCCTGGCGTTTCCTTTTGACCAACGGTGGATTTATTACGTTGACAAATACAAGTGGCTGAACGAAGCACGTCCTGAATTTGCGGAAAATATCGACGATAATGAGCTGTTCCTGACGGTGCCCGAGCCAAGGAAGGAATCGGAGACCAGGCCCGTCTTCGCCACGGTGCTTCCCAACCTTCATGTACATGAGCGCGGCTCCGTGGCGTTCCCGCGCGAAACGCGCGGTGATGACCTGCTGTCCGACCGAGATGCCAATGTCGGTGAACCGACATGGCGCGTGCTGAGCGAGCATTTCGGCTTGGCCGGATTGCGCCGGGACTCAGACGCACGTGCGTTCGTAAGCCGTCTCTTTCGAGTGGGCTTCGCGGTGCTGCACGCACCAGCTTACCAACGCGAAAACAAAAGCGCGCTTTCTGCGGACTGGGCGCACGTCCCGATTCCAAAGGATCGGACGCTTTTCGACCGGCTCGTAGAGAAGGGCGAAAAGGTAATCCGTCTCTTGGACACGAACCGCGAGGCGGATGAAATTGTCGAAGGCATTCTAGGGCACAACCGGGCGGCAGCGCTTGGGCCTTTGCGCCGGGTCGATGGCGGTAACTTGCGGCCGGGCGATTTGAACATCGCGGTGTCCTATTGGGGAGGCTCACGCGGGCGCTGGAAGCCGCGCAACTACTTGGTGGAGGAAGCGCCTTTGCCGTCGTGGGGAGAGCGAACGGGCGATTTGTTCATCAACGACAGCACATTCTTCGCTAATGTTCCGGAAGCGGTCTGGACGTACCAGCTTGGCGGGTATCCTGTTTTGAAGAAATGGCTTGGATACCGGCAATCGGACCGTCGAGATAACAGGCCGTTGACGGACGATGAGCGTCGTTGGTTCCGACACATCATCCAGCGGGTTGGCGCGCTGCTCGCACTCGGTCTCGACTTGGACGCACTCTATCAAGAAGCCGCAACCGATGCGTTCACTGCCATCGAGCTAAATATCGCGCGCTGAAGAAGACAGCCCGAAGTTACTTACTCATTCAGGACGTCCTGGGCCTCGTCACGGAGACGTAGCGCCGTGGCGGCTCGGGCGGTCTCCTTTCAAGACATTCAAGGGCGCGAGTCAGAAAATGTCGAAGGATCGGATCGGATGCGCCGAACCCCAATCGAGCAAGGAGTCTGGATTGAGGCCGAGGGAATAATCTCTCTACGCATCTTCTCCCGCCCATTCGCCGATATGCGAGTGCATTTGAGCACCGAAGTCTCTTGGACAAAGACCTTGTGGACCGACTCGGGCGCACGCCGATTTGCCGATTGAGCCGTAATGCCGCGTCGCGCGCTATCAGATCTCACCGCAGGATCTGGCTCAGGAACAGCTTGGTGCGCTCGTGCTGCGGGTTGGAGAAGAACTCGCCCGGCTCGCTCACTTCGATGATCTGCCCCGCATCCATCAGGATCATGCGCGTCGCTGCTTGACGGGCAAAGCCCATCTCGTGGCTCACCACCAGCATGGTCATGCCCTCGAGCGCGAGCGCCATCATGCTGTCGAGCACCTCCCGCACCATCTCGGGATCGAGCGCCGAGGTGGGCTCGTCGAACAGCATGATCTTGGGCTGCATGCACAATGCCCGCGCAATCGCAACCCGCTGTTGCTGACCGCCGGAAAGCTGGCTCGGATATTTGTCGGCCTGCTCCGGAATGCGCACGCGCGCCAGCTGCTGGCGGGCGATCGCCTCAGCGTCTCTGCGCGGAATGCGGCGCACCCAGACCGGGGCCAGCATGCAGTTCTCCAGCACGGTCAGATGCGGAAACAAATTGAAATGCTGGAACACCATGCCGACCTCGCGACGGATCTCGTCGATCCGCTTGAGGTCATCGGTCAGCTCGACGCCGTCGACGATCAATCGTCCCTGCTGCCAGGTCTCGAGCCGATTGACGCAGCGGAGCAGCGTCGACTTTCCGCCGCCCGAAGGGCCACAGATGACAATCCGCTCCCCCCGCCTCACTTCGAGATTTATGTCGCGCAGCACGTGGAAGGCGCCGTACCACTTGTTGAGGCCGACGATCTCGACAGCAATTTCGTGTCGCGGGGTGCGCAAGTCCGCCGCGGAGGCGGCCGGATCGCTCGATGCGGGCGGGTCGTCCTGATCCATTTGATCCATGTGATTCCGCGACAAGATGTTCAACGGACCTTGAGCCGCCGCTCCGTAAACAGGGCATAGCGTGACATCGCGAACGAGACCACGAAATAGATCATCCCCCCGAAGGCAAAGCCGGTGAACAGGGTCACCGGCGTCGCCCAGTTGGGATCCGCAAACGCCGCGCGCAACTGTCCCAAGAGATCGAAGATCGCCACGATCAGCACCAATGTGGTGTCCTTGAACAGAGCAATGAAAGAGTTGACGAGGCCGGGGATCACGAGCCGCAGCGCTTGCGGCACGACGACGAGGCCCATCATGCCCCAGTAGCCGAGGCCCAGCGCCGCGGCAGCCTCGAACTGGCCGCGCGGGATTGCCTGCAGGCCACCGCGGAGCACCTCCGACTGATAGGCGCCTGCGAACAGGATGACCCCGATCAGCACCCGCAACAGCCCGTCGATCTGCCAGCTGCCGGGAAGGAACAGCGGCAGCATATAGGTGGCAAAGAAGAGAACGGTGATCAGCGGCACACCACGCCAGAACTCGATGAAGACAAGGCTTGCGGTGCGGATCACCGGCAGCTCCGAACGCCGGCCGAGCGCAAGCAAGATGCCGAGCGGCAGCGATCCGACAATGCCCGCATATGAGATGACGAGCGTGACCAAGAGTCCGCCCCAGAGGCGGGTTTCGACCGGCGGCAGCCCCAGCACGCCGCCCAGGAGCAGCACCGCCGCGACAACCGGAAACAGGCCGAAGAACAGCGCGGCATTGAAGATCTTGTAGCCGAGGCGCGGGACCAAGAGCGGCGCCAGCAAGAGCGCGCCGAGCGCATAAACGAGATCTACCCGCCAACGCTCTTCGGCGGGATAAAATCCGTACATGAGCTGATCGAAGCGGGCGCCAATGAATGGCCAGCAGGCGCCGACTTCACGACCCACGTTCTCGGGCAGGCAAGCGCTGCGGTCGTGGCCGGTCCAGACGGCATCGACCAGCAGAAATCTTACGGTCGGCCACGCCAAGGCCGCCAGAAGCGCGAGGCCCAAGAGCGTCAGGATCGCGTTGCCGACGCTGTTGAAAAGCCGTGCACGGACGAAAGCAAAGAAGCTGGACGGCGCCGCCGGTGGCGGCGCCGGGGCGATCATGGCGCGGCGGACGAAGTGGCTTGAATTTTGTGGTGTCGCCGTCATCGGTCGGCCAGCTGCACGCGCGAATTGTACCAGTTCATCGCCAGGCTGGTCGCCAGCGACAGCGAAAGGTACACCCCCATGGTGATGGCGATGATCTCGATCGCCTGGCCGGTCTGATTGAGCGTGGTGCCGGCGAAAACCGCGAACAGGTCGGGGTAGCCGATGGCGACCGCGAGCGAGGAATTCTTCGTCAGGTTGAGATACTGGTTGGTGAGCGGCGGGACGATGATCCGCAGCGCCTGCGGCAACACGATCAGACGCAGGACTTGTCTCTCGTTCAATCCGAGCGCAAGGCCAGCCTCGCTCTGCCCGCGCGGCACAGCCAGAATGCCGGCACGCACTACCTCGGCGATGAATGAGGCGGTGTAGATCGAGAGCGCCACCAGGAGCGCGACGAATTCCGGAATGATGCGCGACCCACCCACAAAGTTGAATCCGGCGAGGTGCGGAAGGTCCACCTCCATCGGCATGCCGGCCGCCAGGAAGGTCGCGAGCGGCAGGGCAAGGATGAGCGCCAGGCCTGGCCAAAACACTGGGTTCTGCCGCCCGGTCCGCTCCCGTACGCGCCGGGCCCATAAGCCCAGGGCCGCTGTCGCCGCCACGCCGAGCAACAGCGCGACCCAGACATAACGGAAGCGCTCGCCCGGATGCAGCGCCGGCACCCAAAAGCCGCGATTGTTCATGAAAGCGATGCCGAGGACGGACAGGCTTTGCCGCGGCCCCGGCAGAGTGCCCAGCACCGCGAGGTACCAGAACAGGATTTGGAACAGGAGCGGCAGATTGCGAATGAGCTCAACATAACCGCCGGCAAGCCGCGCGATCAGCCAATTGGAAGAGAGCCGACCGATCCCGATCAGGAAGCCGATCAGCGTCGCAAACACGATACCGATGGCGGAGACCAGAACCGTGTTCAGCAGGCCGACCAGGAAGACGCGGCCATAGGTATCGGTTTCGCTGTAGGGAATGAGGGTGAAATCGATGCCGAAACCGGCGGTATTGAACAGGAAGCCGAACCCGCTCCTGCGCTCCGCGAGGTTTTGAGCGGCGTTGACGGCGAACTGAGAGCCGACCCAGATCACCGCCAGGATCAAAGCGAGCTGGTAGGCTGCGCTGCGAATCCGCGGATTGTTGCTAACAGCGCGCGCAAGATTGCGGGCGTCCCTACCGGATGGGCGGCGCATACTGGATGCCGCCCTTGGTCCACAGCCGGTTGAGGCCCCGGGCGATGCCGAGCTTCGAGCCGCTGCCGACATTTCGATCGTAGGACTCACCGTAGTTGCCGACCAGCTTGACGATCCGCACCACCCAATCTTTGGTGAGCCCAAGCTGCTCGCCGTAATTACCCTCCGTCCCGACGAGCCGCTTGATCTCGGGCTGGGTCGCCTTCAAAGCGTCATCGACTGTCTTTTGCGACACACCGAGCTCCTCGGCATCCAGCATGGCGAATTGCACCCACCTCACCAGCGTAAACCATTGATCGTCCCCGCGGCGGACCGCCGGCGCGAGCGGCTCTTTGGAGATGATTTCCGGCAGGATCACATGGTCCGCCGGATTTGCGAGCTTGAGCTTCTCGGCATAGAGCTGCGAGACGTCGGTGGTGAAAGAATCACAGCGGCCGGCCTCATAGGCCTTTATGGTCTCATCCGCCGTCACAAAAGCGATGATCTCGTATTTCATATTATTGGCGCGGAAATAATCGGCGAGATTGAGCTCGGTCGTGGTGCCGGTCTGCACGCAGATCGAGGCGCCGTTAAGCTCCAGCGCTGAATTGACCTTCAGCGATTTGCGCACCATGAAGCCCTGGCCGTCATAGTAGTTGACAGCGGTGAAGATGATGTCGCCGGAATCCCTCGAGGATGTCCAGGTCGAATTGCGCGCCAGAACGTCGATGTCGCCCGACTTCAGCGCCTCGAAGCGATCCTTGGCGGAGAGCGGCGAGAACTTGACCTTGCTCGCATCGTTGAAGATTGCCGCCGCAACCGCGCGGCACACATCGACATCAAATCCGGTCCAGTTGCCCTTATCGTCCGGATTGGAGAAGCCCGGCAGCCCCTGGCTCACGCCGCAAACCAGCGAGCCTCGATCCTTCACCTTCTTGAGCGTCGCCTGGGCCGAGCTCGCCTCGACCGACAGGCAGAGCCCCACGAGGGCGCCCAGCATTGCGATACTGAATTTCGTCAATTCGCGTTTCATGATACCGCCCCTTGTAAACCTCAATGTCATCCGACAGCGTTCACTGGTGAGGCAGCCGTTGTATTAGGAGATTTTCAAGTCTGCCGCTGCGCCATCTGATGCCGATAGCGCACGGCGGTCAAGGGCTTGACGGAAAGTCCTATGAGACCGCAGAAGTTCAGCAAGGAACCAACAAACCGCGCAATATTCTGACTTGTGACCGGCCCCGCAGAAATACGCCCATGACCGACGATAGCCATGACCAGCCGCCGCACCCATCCGGCAGGCCTGCGACCCGCTTGGTGAGCGGCGGCCGCGACCCGTTTGCGCATCATGGCTATGTCAATCCGCCGGTCTATCATGCTTCCACCCTGCTCTACCCCAGCGCTGAAGACTTTCTCGGCCACCGCAGCCGCTACCAATATGGCCGGCGTGGCACCCCCACCACCGAGGCGCTGGCGGGCGCGCTCATGGCGCTGGACGGCCCCGAATGCGCCGGCGTTGCGCTGTTGCCCTCCGGGCTTGCGGCGGCGTCGGTTGCGCTCCTCTCCGTCCTCAAGGCCGGCGACCATGTCCTGGTCACCGACAGCGTTTATCAACCCACGCGCAAATTTTGCGACGGCGAGCTCGCCCGCTACGGCATCACCACGACCTATTATGATCCCCTGATCGGCGGTGACATCGCGGGCCTGATCAAGCCCAATACGCGCGTCATCTTCGTCGAATCGCCCGGCTCGCTCTCCTTCGAGATGCAGGATGTGCCGGCCATCGCCGCCGCCGCGCACGCGGCGGGTGCGGTCGTGCTGATGGACAATACCTGGGCGGGCCCGCTCTATTTTTCTGCACTCGCCAAGGGCGTCGATCTTTCCATCCTATCCGGCACCAAATATATCGGCGGCCATTCCGACGTCATGCTGGGCACCGTATCGGCCAAGGCGGCAACTTGGCCGCGGTTGAAGGAAATTGTCGACACCATGGGCCTCTGCGTCGGGCCTGATGACATGTATCTCGGCCTGCGGGGCTTGCGCACCATGGGAGTGCGGCTGGCCCAGCATCAGGCCTCGGGGCTCAAGGTCGCCCGCTGGCTCAGCGGCAGGCTGGAAGTCGCCCGCGTGCTGCATCCGGCCTTGGAAACAGATCCCGGACACGCCATCTGGCGGCGCGACTACACCGGGGCCTGCGGTCTGTTCAGCATTGTGTTCCGCCCCGCGCCCCGCGCAGCGGTGCTGGCCTTCCTCAATGCGTTGACTCTGTTCGGCATCGGCGCCTCCTGGGGCGGCTTCGAGAGCCTGGCCATTCCGTTCTTTGAGCTTGCCTCGACCCGCACCGCAACGCGCTGGGCTCCGGGCGGCCCGACCGTCCGCCTGCATATCGGGCTCGAGGATGTCGATGACCTGATTGCCGATTTGGAGCGTGGCCTGGCGGCCTTTCGGGCTGCCGTTTGAAACCGGGTTAAAACGCCTTAGCGGTGCCCCTTATCCGGTTGCCGCCGCGCCGCGGCGGTCGCGCAGCTCGAAATGCAGGTTGCGCGCGTAGACGAACACTCCGAAGGCCTGGCCGGCGATGAAGACCAGGTCGCGCCGGTAAAGCGCGTAAATCAAAAGAAGCACGCCGCCCCCGATCGAGAAGAACCAGAAGGCGATCGGCATCACCATCTTGCCGGCGCGCTCCGAGGCGATCCATTGTACTGCGAAGCGCGCGGTGAACAGGCATTGAGCGAGGAAGCCCAGTGTCGTCCACCAATCGAGCCGCGTGATGAAGACATCGTACAGATAACCGCCGACCGCGTTTGTGAGATCAATCAGCATTCCGTTTCACCTCCACGGCTTCCGGCGCGGGCTTGTTCCTGCGGATGAGCCACCAAACGCCCGCCAGGTCCAAGATGCCGATCCACAGCCGATCCCATAGGCCGTAATTGGAGACGCCGGCGCGGCGCGGACGTTCGACCACATCGATGTAACCGACTTCGTAGCCTTCGCGGCGCACCAGCGCGGGCAGAAAGCGGTGCAGCCCGTCGAAATAGGGCAGCGCAAGGAACACGTCGCGGCGGAACGCCTTGAGGCCGCAGCCGCTATCGCGCGCGCCGTCCCGCAGGATGGCGCCGCGCACCGCATTGGCGATGCGAGACTGCAGCTGCTTAAAGCGCGTGGACCTGCCCTTGAAGCGCTGGCCGGCGACGAGGCCAACGCGTGGCGCGCCGGCCGCGAGCGTCCGCACCAAGGCCGGGATCGCGGCGGGGTCGTTCTGCCCATCGCCGTCGAGCGTGACCACGACCGCGGCGCGTGCGGCGCGCACGCCGGTGCGGACCGCCGCGGACTGGCCGCAGGAACACGCGTGAGAGATCACTCGCAGCCACGGATGCAGCCGCAGCGATGCGCGCAGCTCCTCTCCTGTGGCATCGCTTGAGCCATCGTCTACGTAGACGATCTCGAAGTCGCCGATAGGCGCGACCGCGGCGGCTATCTCCTCGATCAAGGGCGCGACATTGCCGGCCTCGTTGCGGACCGGAACCACGATCGAGACAGTCGGTCGTTCCTGGCTCATCCTGCCTTCTGCTGCTGCGCCCCGAATGAGATCGCGCCGGTCTCTTAGGCAGAGAGCAACTTCGAGGCAACCCGGATGAGCCGCGCGAGCGAGGGACCCGGCAATGTGCGGACGTGGCCGTCCGGCTCGATCACGAAGCCCAGACGGCGCGCCGCGAACCAATCGCGCACCAACAGCGCCCCCACCGTCCCGGCAATGGCGCCGGCAATGACGTCGCTCACATGGTGCGCCGACACGAGCACCCGAGCCGCCGCGATCGCCAGCGCATAGAGGAGCATGACGGCGCGCAGCCGCGGAAAGATCAATCCGATGGCGACGAGCGCGGCAAAAACGTTAGTGGCATGGCCGGACGGCAGGCTCGCATATTCGGGGTGCCAGACGAACGGCTTGTACAGAAATGGGTCGGAGGTGTCCCCCACATAAGGCCGCGCCCGCCCGATCAGGCGCTTGATCACGGTCACGAACAGCCCCGGGAGCGCAATCGCATCGAAGATGAAGCCGATGCGAATCGCCGCGGTCACCACCACCAAGCGGCTTGTCTGCGAGAGCGCCGGGGTCGCAAGCGCACCCAGCCCCGCCAACATCACCGCGGTCGGCACCAGGAACCAATCCGATGTGCCAAAATCGCTCACCTGATCGAACACCTCCGGGACCCAGCCCGGCAGTGCCGCGACCGCACGCACGGTCGGCGTGTCAATGAAGAACATCGTGGCGAAGATGATCGGGAGCGCGAGCAGCAAGCCGACCGTGACCCGGGAGGCGCTGCGCCATCTTGGCCGCGCCGATGCGCCGCGCGGCGGACGAAACAGCAAGGCAAAGGCGTCGCGGACATTGACCCGGAAGGAATGCCATCGCGACGTGTGCGCCGGCGCACCGCCTCCCTTCCCTCCCCCGCTTGCGGAGGGGCGAAAAAGGGAGGGGGCGCTGAACTTGGCGACGCTCACAGCGGACTCTCTGAACGGAAGACCGCCATCGTGATGAGCCGGCCGCTGGTGAGATTGAAGGCCTCGATGTGCGGCCCGACCGCGTAGCGCAAACCGATCGCTTCAGCCTGCATCGCGAAATCGCGCTCCTGGTGCGCTTCCACGAAGGCAAACCGGCACGCGCCGCCGGAGAGGAAATCGGCAGCTCCCGCACTATTGGTCAGCCGTGTTGCCGTGCCGGCGAGAAAGACAAGGCTCGGCTCGCGATAGCCGACCGCGGCCGTCGCATAGGGTTGTGGGCATCCGCTGTTGCGCATGACGCGAAGCATCATCTCGCTCGGAAAGCCCGATACCAGGGCCGGCACCACCACGCCGAACGTCGCCTGGGTGAGCAACAGCGCCGCCGCCATGCCGCGCAACAGTGAAAGCTCCGCACCGTCCACCTCGTAGAGGCGCCAAGCAATCAGCCCGACGATCGCCGCGCCACCGGCAAAAGCCCAGGCCAAGAAGCCGAGCTGGTGACCGATCACGACCAGGCAGACGATTCCCAAAATTCCGGTGAGCACCGGAAGTATGAACCACAAAGGGATTCCCAGCGTCAGCCAGCGGTTGCGCGACAGCATGCGGGCTTCGATGATTCCGGCGATCAGGATGGCGATCGCCGGATAAAGCGGCAGCACGTAGTGCGGCAGCTTGGTCACCACCAGCTCCAAGACGATCCACGAGGGCACGAGCCAGGCGAGCAGAAACTTCGCGCCCGGCTCGCGCCGCGCCGCCCAGATGGCGGGCGCTGCCAGTGCGGCCAGCATCGCGCCGGGAAAGAACATCGGCCCGAGCTCGAGGAGATATGTTCCGGGCGGCGCCCCGTGCCCCTGTGCGCTGCTATAGAGCTTCGGCAGGAAGTCGCGGCCGACCGAGTCGTTCAAGAACGCATTGTGGCTGCGGCTGGTGATGGCAATGAGCCAAGGCAGGACCAGTGCGGCGACCCAGATCACGCCTGGCAGCGGCTTGAGCGCTTTGAGCCAATCGGCGCGGCGGTCAGCCACCAGCAGGGTGAGGATCGCAAGGCCAACGACCATCAGGATGAGCGGGCCCTTCACCAATATTCCGGCGGCGAGCGCAGTCCAGAAGATCGCCGGCAGCATAAGCCGCGCCTGCGCATCGAGGTGTGCGCGTTGCTCCGGCAGGTAGAGCCGCGCCAGCGCTCCCATGGCGGCCACCACGGTCGCCAGCAACACCGCATCCGTGCTGGCAAAGCGCGACTCGAAGCCAAGCAGAGCCGAGCACGCCGTCATCATCCCGGCGAGCAGCGCGCCACGCCGGGAGATGAAGGCGAGCGCCGTCCAATAAGTCAGGAGCACGGCGGAAAGTGCTCCGCACAGAGAGGGGACGCGGTAGGGCGCGATAGCGCTCAGCCCCTCGGTCAGCCCAAGCGCGCGAGCCGTTGCGGCGGCACCCGCCTGCAGCCAATAGATGCCGACCGGCTTTTGGTAACGCACCTCGTCCTGATAGCGGATATCGACATAGTCGCCGCTCTCGATCATCTGCTTGCTCGCTTGCGCGAACAGCGGCTCATCGCGGTCGATGGGCGGAGTCGTGAAAAAGCCGGGCAGGAAATTGGTGAGTGCGATCAGGATGAGCACCACCATCGCACGCGCGTGCGAGCGCGCGGCGAAATCCAAGACCACCCCGACATCACGCGTGGGCTGGGCCTGTTGGTCCTGGCCGGCCGTGACCGCCATGTTGCCCCTGCCCCTGCTGCACGCCCCCTTTTAAGCGTTGCGGGGACAATAGAGAAACCAGGCGACCGGGGAAAGCCGGGATGCCGATCGCAGAGCAGCATTGTGGCCGCAACCGAGCTCACGTTCCGTGGGAGAAAATCTAGATGAGTTATTGAATTGGCATCGATTCTCCACTCACTCTATTGCAAGCGCACTGCGACGCTGTCGCTCGCGCCGGTCGCGTCCATCACGGTCAGGCGCACGAAGCCCGGGCCTTCCGGTTCGAAAAACAGCGTACGGCGCCCGCGTTCTGACGGAAGCGGCAGCCCGTTGACCAGCACCGTCAACGGACCCGATCCGCCGCTGATCTTAAGCGGGATCGGATCGGGGTGGCCCTCGGGGTCACTTTCGATCTCAAGCCGTGCCCCGTCGGGCGGGAACATGATGTGCAACGAAGGTTCCGCGTCCCCGCCGGGCAACCGCCCGGGTCGGAATCGTTGCTGCGGCGGTGACAATTTACCGGTCGCCGCCAGCACCGTGCCGGGCGGAGCGCTCGGCAGGGGCGCCGGCAATGTCCCGGTGCGCGCAAAAGCATCGAACAGGATCGGTGCCGCGGCACCGCGTCCGACCAGCCCCGGCACCGGCGCCCCATCGGGCCTGCCGACCCAGACCCCGATCGTGTGCCTGCCGTCATAGCCGACCGCCCAAGCGTCACGATATCCGTAGGACGTGCCGGTCTTGTAGGCGATGCGTCCCGCGACCGCATTATCCGGCGGTGGTGTGCCGATCAGGACATTGCCCACATACCATGCGGCGCCCGCCTCCATGAGTCGACGCGGCGTTGCCGTGTGCTCCTCCAAGATTTCGGTCGGCTCGACCGTGGTGCCGAGCCGCGCCAAGCCGGAATAGAGGGTGACAAGATCGTTGAGCGTGATGCCGACGCCGCCCAGCCCCATCGCCAGTCCCGGCACCTCGCCTTTTGGCAGCACCAGAGACGCACCCGCTTGGGTAAGACGCGCGGTGAAGCGGCTCGCACCCACCTTGTCGAGGACCGCCACTGCCGGCACGTTGAGCGACATTTGCAGCGCGTGCCGGACCGTCACCGTGCCCTGGAAGGTGAGATCGAAATTTTCCGGTGCATAGACGCCGTAGCGCACCGGCCGGTCCTCGATCAGGGTCTCCGGGTGGATGAACCCGTCCTCAAAGCCCATTCCGTAGATGAACGGCTTGAGCGTCGAGCCCGGCGAGCGCAACGCCCGTGTCATGTCGAGCTGGCCGGCACGGCTCGCATCGAAATAATCAGCGGAGGCAACGCGCGCGAGCACCTCCCCGGTCGCATGATCGACCGCAAGGATGGCGACCGAGAGATTGTCCCCGAGGGCGTGGGCGCGATCGCGTGCGAGCTCCTCGAGATTGCGCTGAAGACTGGCATCGATAGTCAGGCGATGCAGCCCCAAGCTTGGCGCGGCCGCAACCGCGGCGTCAGCCGACTGCGGCGCCAGCATCGGCATTCCCCGACGCCCGTCCGGAACGGCCTCGCGCTTGGCCGCCGCCACCTCGTCGGCAGGAACGAGCCCGGCGGTGGCGAAGCGGTCGAGTACGCGGTCGCGCGCCGCCTGCGCTGCGCTGAGCGAGCGATCCGGCCGACGCTGCTCCGGCGACTGCGGCAGCGCCACGAGAAGCGCGGATTCGGCCAGCGACAGCCGCCGTGGCTCCTTGCCAAAGTAGGCCAGAGAAGCCGCCCTGATGCCTTCGAGATTGCCCCCATAGGGCGCGAGGCTGAGATAAAGCGCCAGGATCTGATCCTTGCTCAAGGTGTGCTCGATCTCGATCGCGCGGACCATCTGCTTGAGCTTGGCCGCAAAGCTGCGCTGGCCGCGCGGCTCGAGCAGGCGGGCGACCTGCATGGTGAGCGTCGAGGCTCCCGAGATGATGCGGCCATTGCGCAGCAGCTGGCCGGCGGCGCGGGCCAGCGCCAGCGCATCGACCCCGTGATGGGAAAGAAAGCGACGGTCTTCATAGCCGAACAGAAGATTGAAGAAGCGCGGGTCGACATCCTCGCGCGTTGCCGGCAACCGCCAGCGGCCCTGATCGGTTGTATAGGGGCGCAAGAGTCTCCCCTCCCGATCTACCACCAGGGTCGAGTAGGTGAGGTTCTGGCCGAGCGGCGGCGGCCCAAGCGAAATGATCCAGCCAATGAGGAGAGCAAGCAAACAAACAGTGCTGATCGCGATGGCGATTGCGCTGGCGAGGAGGACACGCCACAATCCAATTCTCTGTAGAAGGCCTCGATCACCCCCCGTGCGGTCGTCCCGGCCAAGGCCACGCAATGGCCGCCGAGCCGGGACCCATGCCCCCAGGCCCATCAATATGGGCAAGAGCGGTATGGGCCCCTGCTTTCGCAGGGGCGACGCGCCCACGACAGGATCTCTCATTTCGCCGCCGTCACTTCAACTGTCCCGGTGCCGGTGCGGCCGAAGCGGTCGGGACGGTACATGTCCTCCACATAGGCCTGCGGCAGGACGTAGCGGCCGGGCGATACCGCGCGCACCACATAGGCAATCGTGAACACCGCGCCGTCTCCGCTCTTGCGGTCGAAAGCTGCGCTGAAACGGTCATCGCGGAACTCGGCATTGACGGGCTCGAGCGCATTCTCGATCCACGACAGTGTGCCGGTGTCGCCGGAGGAAACGAGATGCGGATTGTCGATCTCGAATCCGGCGGGGAGATAATCGGCCACCATGATGCGGGCGAATTGCGGCTGCCGCTCGGTGATCTTGAGCACCACCGCAAAGCGCTGGTTCTGCTTGGCCTTGGCGGGATCGGCGACCTTACCGTCGAGCGTGTAGTAGGTCCGCTCGATCTTGAAGCCCTTCTCGGCTGCCGGCTCCGCCACCAATGGTGCGCCCGAGACCGTCACTACGGCTTGCAGTGTCGCCTCGCCCGTGTTCGTCAACTTGACCGGTGCTGCGAGGTCGCTCGGTCGGAAGCGCTGGTTGAACGTGCCCTGATGCTTCTCGCCCGCGACATCGAGGCTTACGCCCGAAGAGTCCTTGGCAAGCGAACGGGCGGCCAGCACCATCCAGGCTTCTTCCTGCGTCGAAAGATAGTCGGTGACGCCGCGCGCAGCCTCGACCTTCTCGACTGCGCTCACGATAGTTGCCTTGGCGGCGCCGCTCTCGGATGCGAGCGTGACCAGCGCCGACGCGTCACGCAGATCAGACCCATAGTCGCTGCGGCCATATTGCAGCACCGGTTTCCGCGCGAGCGAATTGAGCGCCGCCGCATACACGCGCTCGGCCCGCACGCGATCGCCCAGCATGCCGAGCGCGGCCGCGATCTGCGCCTTGGCGATCGGCGTCGCGAAGTCATCGAGCTTGGTGTCGGCGAAGTAGCGCAGATCGCCGATCGGAGCCGCGCCATTGCGCGCCAGCACGTAGAGCGCATAGGCGAGATCGCGACCGCCGTTGCGGTTCGGATCCTGCGCATTGGCGACGAAGTTGTGCAGGCGATCGAGCGCGAGCTTGAACGCCACGTCCGGCACCGCGAAGGCGCGCTCACGGGCCCGCGTCAGGAAGTCGGTCACATAGGAGTCGAGCCAGACATCCTCCCCGCCCGCCGACCAGAGCCCGAATGATCCATCGGAGCCTTGCCGCGCCAACAAGCGGTCGATCGCCTCGCGAATGCGCTGGTCGAGGCCCGTATCGAGCGCAAGCCGCGCTTCGCTAGCGAGCTCGTTGACATAGAGGAGCGGCAATGCCCGGCTGGTGATCTGCTCGGAGCAGCCGAACGGATAACGATCGAGCGCAGCGAGCAACGCCGCCGCATCGAGCGCCGTGGAGGTGCCGACCGACACCGAAACGCTGCCGGTGCCCGGCACCAGATCGGCCAGCAAGTCATTGGACAGCGTCACGCTCTCGCCTTTGGCGATCGCCTGCACCGTGCGCCGGCCTAAGATCTGCGTCGCCGGCCGTACCGTGAGCGCATAATTCCGGGAAAGGGTAAGCCCATCCGGTCCGCTCACGTTGACGATCACGTGCGAGAGACCGGCCGCAGCCGCGCTGAGCTGCACATCGACGGCCCCGCGCTCCTTGGCGGCAAGCCGCAATGTCTGCGCGGCCGCATTGCCGAGCACATCGACACCCTCGCTGTGCGCTTCGATCTTGTATTCGCCCGCGCCACCCTCGAGATTGTCGAGATCGAGATGCATGGTGCTGTGGTCGCCGTTGAGCAAGAAGCGTGGCAGCGTCGCGGTCAGCACGACCGGATCACGGATGACGACATCGCCAACTGCGCGCCCGACCTTGGTCTTGGTCCAGGCGACCGCCATGACGCGAGCCGTCCCGGCGAAATCCGGAATGTCGAACAGCACTTCGGCGCTGCCGTCCGGCTTGACGGTGACGATGCCGGAATAGAGCGCGAGCGGCGGCTGCGTGGGCGGGCTGCCCTGCAGCTCGGCAGCCGCTGCATCGCCGCCCGACCTGATCTCTCCCCGCTGGCCTTGCATGCCATCGATGAGCTCGCCGTAGAAGTCGCGGATCTCGGCCGTGAGCTTGCGCTGGCCAAGATAGTAGTCGTCCGGCGCCGGCGGCTTGTAGCTGGTGAGATTGAGGATGCCGACATCGACCGCCGCAACGGTGATGCGCGCCTCCTCGCCGGCCGCCAGACCCGTGACCTTGATGGGAACGCGCAGCGTCGAGTTGGGACGGACGAGCGACGGCAGATCAAGGTTTACGGCAAGCGTCCGCGCCTTGCGGTTGACGCTGAACCACTGCACCCCGATGGCACGGCTCGGCATGCGGCCGGCAGCGGCGTCCAGCGGATGCCGCAAGGTCGCCACCACATAGGCGCCGCTGCCCCAGTCATTGCCGACCGGTACGCGCACGCGCGCCGTGCCGGCTGCAACATCCTGCACGATCGTGGTGAGCAGGCGATCGCCGATCACGTTCAGGGTGAGCTTGCCGGCAGCCCGCGCCGTCACCACAACCGTCATGGTTTCGCCCGGCGCGTACTCGCCCTTGTCGACGGCGGTCTCCAGCATGTCGGGCGTGTCGGCGCTGGCGCCCGCGTACCACCCGGCAGCGAAGGCCACGGATGTGACCGGGCCGGGGGTCGGAAACCTCGAGCCGGTAGCGGCCCCATTGCACGGGCAGCGCGATGCGCGCCGGCCTGTCGGCGGCCACATCGAGGCTGCCGTCTGCGACTCGCTTGGTGAGCTTGACCGGCTCGAAGCTCCAAAGATTGTCGCGCCGGTACCACTGATACTTGGTCTCGAGCTTGACGAGCTCATAGTGCAGGCCGGTGCGGGCGAGCGGCTTGCCGTCGGGTGCCGCGACCACCACGTCGAAGGTCGCGGTCTGACCCTCGCCGAGCGAGCGGCCCGAGAACAGCGGTTTCACCCCGATCATCGCGCTCGCCGGCGCCACCGGCAGCGTGAGCTTGCGCTCGACCGCCCGGCCGCCGGCTTCTGCCATGCGCACAATGATCTCAGCCTCAAGCGGGTGAGTCGTGCTCGGCTCTTTGTCGAGCGGCACCTGGAAGCGCGCCCTGCCGTTGGCATCGGTGTCCGGGAGATCATCGAGCGGCGCCCGCGTCGCCTCGACAGCATCCTCATCCGCCAGGCCGAACTTGTAGCCGGGGAAGCCCGCGCGCTCCTCCACCGGCGCGATCACGATCTCGCCCTCGAGCGCGAGGCCGGCGGTCGGCGCGCCGTAGAGATAATGGCCATCGACGGTCACGTTTGCGGGGCTGTTTTTGGCAATGCTCTTGGCCACCGTCGCCAGGTCGAATTCGAGCCGATCCGGCACATAATCTTCGACCATGAAGCTTGCTTCGCCGACCGGCGGACGCTTCGGATCGGTGAACGCGCGCACGCGCCAGGTTCCACTCGGCGCCGAGGCGACGAGCGGAACTGCGAGCACATGCCCGCCGACGCCCTGATCCGCCACCACGCTGCGGCGATATTCGACGCCGTCGGGCCGGTTCACGACCAGCGTGAGCGGCACGCCCAGCGCCGCGCTCGCCGCCCCGTCGCGCAACAGCGCGGTCACCTGCACGGTCTCGCCGGAGCGGTAGACGCCGCGCTCCGTATAGACGAACGCATCGAGCCCCGCCGGCACGGTGCGGCCGGAAACGCCACGGTCGGAGAGATCAAAGGCCGGGCTCTTGAGGCTCAGGAACGCATAGTCCCCCTTGGGATCGCTCGCCACGATCATGGCGGGCGACTGCCCGCCCTCCCCGCGCGTCAGCGCCGCCTCGAACTGCACGTAGCCGGAATCGTTGGTACGCTTGGTCGCCAGGACCTCGTTGTTGCGAGCCACAAGGCGAATCTCGACCTGACCGCGGCCCTGCGCGGTCTCGAGCGAGTTGACGAATACATGCACGCCGTCATTGCCCGAGAAAGCGGTGAGACCGAGATCGGAGACGATGAACCATTGGGTCGCGCTCTGCGCATCGTCATCGTTGGTCGTGCCGGAAGGCGCTGCACGCATCACATAGACACCGGGCGCCAGCGTGCCGATCGCCTCGCTGACCGGGAAGGCGGTGGTGATGTCGGCGTTGAGGGTGGAATCGACCTTCATCGAGCCCTTCCTCACCTGCACGCCCTGTTCTTCCACCAGATGCTCGAATTCGCTCGGGTAGAGATCGGTCTGGAAGTTGCCTTCCACGACCGTCGACAAGAGGTTGCGGTCGCCGATGCGATAGACCCAGATCGCGACTTCCGAGGTGTTGACGCTGACGATCGGAATACCGCGCTGGCCGGTGCGCGGCAGCACATAGGACTTGTCGGCAAAGCGCACGAACGGCTTGCGGTCGCGCACATAGATGGTGAATTCGGCGCTCTCCTGCAGGGTCTCCTTGACGGTCGACGGAATGCCGGCGCGCAACGTGATGCTATAGCGCTCGCCGTGCTTGAGGCCTTCGACGCAGATCTGCCGCTCATCCACCGACAGCGCCGGCTTGTCCTCGCCCGCCACCGTCACGAACGGCGAAAAATCCGTGCGCCGGCCCGGAAGGTCTTCCGAGAACTGGAAACAGGCGCGCGGCGAGGCCGCATCAGCATCGACCGAATAATCGACGAGGCGGAAGCCGTGATCGGCGCGCATGCGCTCATTTTGCGCCCGCACGTCGGCAACCTCGCGCAGCTCGAGCGAGAGTCGCATCGCATCGAGCGCCCCCCGCCACATGTTGCGATCCGCAAAGCTCTTCGCCATCAGCAAAAGGCTGTCTGCCTCCTCGGCCGGGCTCGTGGTGCGCTGATAGGCGATGTAGGCGGCGGTCGCGGCGCGATCTAACAGCGCTGCGCGCTCGGCATCGTTGGAAGGTTTGATCAGCGTAACGGCCTTGGCGAGGCGAAGCCAATTGGCCGCGTCGTTCGGGGCCACAACCAGGATTTGCCCTAGGATCTGCAGGCCGGTGCGGAAATCGTTTCTCTTGAAGGCCTGATCGGCCGCAAGCCTCAGCGCCGCGGCGGGCTTCGCCACCGGTCCGGCATCGCTCTTGATCTTGGCCTCGAGCTTGATCGCCGCATCGTTGAGATCGTCGCGCTGGAACGCCTTCTCGGCAGCCGCTGGCATTGCGGCAAGTGTCGGCACAAGGATGAAAAGCGCGGCAGCGATGCCGGCGCGGATAATGTCGAGCATTGGGTGGTCTCCTCCCGGTCGGCGCATTGCGCGCGGGGCAAAGCAGGCGCGTAGCGGAACCTTTAAAACAACAACACTCGGTAAGCGGCTCGAGTGACCGCTTTTGCGTCCGCCCATAGTCAAGACCATGCTTTGCGTCGAACCGCGAGCGTCAATGTCCGTGAAGGCCGGCGTCGCCCCGTAATGGTGCGCACTGCGTTGCATTGTTGCGCACCGGAGCGCACAGCCCATGACTTTTTCCATGACTTGCCACGGATGCGGCGCGGCGCAGCGCGAACGAAAACCGTCACAAATGCTAGGTATCGTGCGCGCACAGCGCATCGAAGCGCGCGTAAACCGCGTTGTTGCCGCTGCACCGCTAAACGGACCGTCAGCCTGAACCGCTTGCCGTTTCACCGCCGTTCCGGCCACAATGCCGGATGCGCTTTGGTGCGGAGGGATCACGACTCTTGAAGGCGAGGACGCGCATTCCGGGCACTGCAGAGCAGCGCAGAGGCCTCGCGGCGCATGCGATTGCCCGCAGGCTTCTCCGCGGAGGCGTGGCTCTTGCGCTCACCCCTGCGTTTGCAGCTGCGCAACCTCTGACCGCCCCCAAGGCACCCGCCCGGCCCGCGGCTCCGACAGTCCCTCCGGTGCAAAGGCCGCAGGCTCCAGCCGCTGCCGCGACTTCCGCTCCGCCACGCGAAGCCAAGCCGCCCCCGAATCAAATTGTGCAAGCTCCGCAGATTACGGCACAAAATCCGCCACCGAACGGCGGATGGGTTGCGCGCTGCGTGAGCGAATCACGCCAGAGCCCGGTCGAATGTTCGATGGAGCAGACCGTGGTGCTGACCAATACCGGGCAACTGCTCGCCTCGATGCTGGTGCGCCTGCCAGCCGAGACCCGCTCCCCGGTCATGGTGATCCAAGTGCCGAGCGGTCTCTACCTACCGGCCGGCCTCAATCTGCAGATCGACGACGGCAAGCCGCAGCCGGTGCCGCTACAAACCTGCGATCCTAAAGGCTGTTATGCCGGAATGCCGGTGGCGGCGGATCTTCTCGCCGCGCTCAAATCCGGCAAGCGCCTGACCGTGACGTTTCAGAACATAAGCAAAAGCAACGTCACGGTGCCGCTCTCGCTCGACAATTTCGCCGAGGCGTACCAGAAGATCGAGTAGCGCCGGCGGCTCTCCCCCGCTTGCCCGGGAGGGTCAGGGTGGGGCGATGCTTCGGCAACTTGTCGCCGGGCCAGCACCGGCCTAAACCATCGGGCAGCGGCCCCGTAGCTCAGGGGATAGAGCAACAGCCTTCTAAGCTGAAGGTCGCAGGTTCGAATCCTGCCGGGGTCGCCATGTCGCTTGGGTCCGTTCTGGACACATGGGTTACGGTTTATACCGGACACATGGGTGACAGCCTGAGGGTAACCGGACTCGCCTGTCTGGAGCGTGATTTACATGTGTCGATAGTCGCTAACGCCCCAACAGGCTGTAGGCATCGCCATCGTTGTCCGGCGAATGGATATAGTTGTGAACCCGCACGAAATCCGGGTGCTCAGTGCCCATGAGGCGATCCCAAAAGCGGAAGTAAAGCCCGAAATTCCACTTCAACGTCCGGTGGTGCATGTCGTGATAGGCGGAACCTGCCAGCCAACCAAGGATCGGATGCGAGACGAGCCAAGGTGGGAACGGGTCCATCCCAGAGTGAATCGTCGTATTGTAAAAGATCTCGACCAGCAGGTAGACGACCAGCAGCGCCATGTCCGCTGGAAACAGGACCACGTAAATTACCGGAAACAAACCCTGCACCAACGCCTCGAGAAAGGCGAACGAATAGGCGGCATACGCCGTCGGCGCGACCGATCGATGATGCTCCCGGTGCATGATCCGATAAAAACCGGACAGATGCATCAGCCGGTGCGTCCAGTAGAAGTACGTGTCATGGAGGAAGCAGATCAGCGGAAAGCAGAGCCCGAATTCCCAAAGTGGCAGCGGCTTTCTCAGATCAATCACGACGCCGTAGCCTATCGCAACGGCGCGGGGCGCGAGCATGGCAATCATGAAGATGCCGAGTGAGAAGATCGAATGGGTGATCTCTCGACGCACTTGGATCGCGCCGGACATTGTTTTGCGGATCTGAAACTTGAACCCTGATCTGCGCAGGAGCAGCACCGCACCCACCACGGCGCTGGCAAAGACCATATAGGTCAGGACGAACACGGATGTGGTGGCCAGAATTCTGTCCCAGGTCTTGTAAAAAGCTGTCACCGCATCCACAGAGCTAAAGCCGCTCATGCAGCGAAACTCCCCCCAGAGCGACCAATCTTCGCCCGGAGGACGCCTGCAGTAAAGTGCATTGGACCGCTGCCGCGGAAGGCGCCCTGGCGGCCTGGGGCCTGTAGCGCCGCTGGCTGTCCGGCCCGGAGACGTGGGTGACAGATCGGTCCTTCGCCGCCGTTCACGCCGTCATCCGGCTTGAGTGAGAAAGAGTACCGAGCCGCCCGCCGGCTCGCCATTCTTATTCTCAACGGTCTCGGCGGACGCTGGTTTGGAAAGTCACTCCTTGTTGGACCAGCCCTGATCTGACCCTTTGCAGGAAATCGTCGACCACGCGATCGCTGTCGCAATTGCCGATCAGCCCGCGCGCGCCCGCCATAAGGCCTTCCTTCAACTTTTTCTTCATTTCCTCCTTTCGTGCGAATCCGGGCGGCAGCGCCGTGCGAAACTGGTGCAGCTCCTTGCTGCTCGCGACCAGCTCGGAAAGAAGATCGACCCAGGTGTAAACCGAGATCCCTATGGTGACGTGAGCGGAATGGACGTGCGCGGTATGGGCGGCATGAACATAGCCGCGCGGCAGATACAACAGGTCCCCCTGCTTGAGCTCCAGCTCGAGAAGCGGCCGCGGAACATATCCGGCGGGAGTGAACTGCTGAGTGTGGTGCGGCAGCGTCAGCGGCGGCTGGAATACACGCCAGCGCTTGCTGCCCGCGACCTGCAACACAAAGACTTCGTGGGTGTCGTAATGGGGCGCGAATCCCGGCGTGCCTTCCGGCGTGAGATAAGCATTGGCGCGGACCAGATGGGTGAAATCGTTCTCCAAAGCCTCGCACAATTCCTTTATGGGCGCCCAGGTCCGGTGCAACCCGTTCAGCACGATGGTTGAGCCTGAACGGTACTCCGCTTGAACTTTTGCAACATCCGGGACGCCGTTGAAGGATTCGCGGCCCTGCGGGATGTTCTTTGTATAGGCTTCCGGTGCAACATAACCGCCGTCTCGGGCCAGTTGGATCGCCGGATAACGCAGGTCGGTCGAAGCTATGTACGCTTCCAAATCATCATTGGTGAGAACACGATCGTAATAGTGCGCATCGCCACGGGGAAGATGGAGGGGTTTGCGTTCCCAATGCTCGCGAAAGAAGTCGTCCGGCAGCACCGGGGCGATCAGCGCAGCAAAATCTGTGATGCGACGGGGTGTCGCCACTTTTTCGGCAGCCTCGAGCACAGGTTCGCTCGGCATTGTCATTCTCCCGCATTCACTTGCGCGACCAAAACGAACACACCCCTGCCATGGTCAAGGCTGACGCGGCGGCGCCGCCCCGCGTTTCGCGCCATCGCTAGAGTCTTGGCGTCGCGGAAATCCCCCGTCCGCGCGTGATCCTATTCGGTCTCACGCTTCGCCCGCAAGACCGTGGTGACCTCACGCTTCACGCGCACTGCCTTCGCCTTGCAATGCAGTGCGCCGCGTTGGCGCGGCATTCCACCCGATAGCCAAGAAGGATTAACATCGGAGCTCTTTTACCATCTGCCGAAAGGACATGATGTGTTCATGACGCAGCTGCCGGCGGGTCCACCGGACGGCCAACGGACCTCGGGGGCAGAACCTTCGCAACCGTCGTGTCAGCGGCCGTTGATCGGTATCGCGCTGGGCAGCGGAGCCGCACGAGGCTTCGCGCATATTGGTGTCCTGCGCACGCTGCTGGCCCGCGGACTGCGGCCGGATATCATCACCGGCACTTCGGCGGGCGCGATCATCGGCGGGTTTTTCGCCGCCGGCCAGCTCGATGCCATCACGGAATGGTCGCTTCGCCTGACCAGAAGGGGGGTATTGGGCTTTTTGGACATGAGCCTATCGGGAGGAAGCCTTATCCGCGGTGGGCGCCTCGCCCGGCAGCTTGAATCCATGGTGGGTGGTGCAAAGATCGAGACGCTTGAAACGCGCTTCGCCGCCATCGCGACCGAGATCGCCACGGGCCATGAAGTGTGGCTCACCCGCGGCCGTCTGTTCGAAGCCATGCGTGCATCCTACGCTCTGCCGGGCTTGTTGCCGCCTGTGCATGTCGGCGGGCGTTGGCTGGTCGACGGCGCGCTTGTCAATCCGGTCCCGGTCTCGGCGGCACGCGCACTCGACGCCCGCCTCGTCATCGCCGTCAATCTCAACGTTGATCTTTACGGGCGTGGCTCAACGATCGCCAACCACGGCTTTGAAGATGATGAGCTCGTTGTCCGCGATCCCGCCGCGCGGCGGTGGCTGGGATTGGTCGGCGTGGAGAAATTGTTGAAGCGCCAGGTCATGGGAAATGTCCGGCGACCCGGCCTGTCGCGGGTGATGGTCGAAGCCTACAACGTCATGCAAGACCGCATTACGAGAGCGCGCCTCGCCGGCGACCCCGCGGACATCATGATCAGCCCCCGGCTTGGCAGTGTCGGACTTTTCGATTTCCACCGCGCGAAAGAAGCAATCGAGCGCGGAGCAGAAGCAGCCGAGCGCGCACTCGAAACCATCGATCAGACGATCGCCGCGCTCAGCGGGCATTAGTGCTCCGTTCTGACGCGTGATGCACCAGATCGTTTCCCGGACGCGGCGCAGCGAAGCTGCGCCGCTGATCCGGTATCGTTCCAAGCTTGGCCTTTGCCTGGAACGGTCCGGGTCAAGCCCGGGACAAGTGAAACAAGCGTCAGAGTCACAACACTAGCGCACGTTCCGATCGAAAAGACTTACTCCAGTCGTCACCCGCGGGCATAGCCCGTCGAAGACGGGCGTAAGACGCCCTTATGACCCGCGGGTCCATCTTTTTCGCAAGAAGATGGACTGGGTCAAGGCCGGCAATGACGCTGAAGTGGATCAATTCGACCGGGAATCGCCTTAAGAGCCGTAGGGCTCAAACTGGATTCGGAGCTGGCCGTCAACAGCCCGCCGCCTTGACGCTGGCGTCGCAACCCTCGAGCAGGAGCTGCAGCGCCGCGCGCGCCGCCTCGTCCATCAGGACGCTGCGATCTTTGGACGAGCCGCACAGGCGATGCGATCGAACTGTTCCGCCCCGGACCGCCACCGCGCAATAGAATAATCCGACCGGATTGCCGTCCTCATCCGGCTCCGGCCCGGCGACACCCGTAATGGCAACCGCGACATTGGCGGGACATCGTTGCAGCACCCCTTGCGCCATCGCCTCGGCGACCTCGGGGCAGACCGCAGTCTTGCGCGCCAGAAGCTCGGAGCTTACCCCGAGAAGCGCCTGCTTCATCGGCTTGGTGTAGGCGACGACTCCCCCGTGGAATCGCTCGGCCGCCCCCGGCGCAGATGCGAGCGAGGCGGCGAGCATGCCGGCCGTGCACGACTCGGCCGTCGCCAGGAAGGCATCGCAAGCTTGCGCCGCCTGCAACACGCGCTTAGCCAGCTCGTCGCGGTTCACCGCTGCACTCCGTTGGCTTCGGGCCGCACTCACTCCGGACCAATCGGTCGAGCATGAACAAATCGGCCGAGCCCGTGCGGCTTTGTGAACGCGGCAGCAGAGATTTCGGTTCCTGCTCCGGCCCGAAACCGCTCGGCGACGCCGGATCCGGAGCAGACCAAAACCGACCGACCCTGGTGCCCGCGGATCGGAAAATTCTGCACTACTCGATTCAGTGCGGCAAAGCGAACGCGCTCATGACAAAGAGCGAGATGACAATCCCGCTAAGGCTCCATCCGAGGATCCGCAGGGTCAATCTCTCATCCATGGTCCGCTCCTGGACGATAGGGCTGCCTGCGAGGGCAGCCCTATGGGGTCAGCGGCTCTCCTCGCAGATCTTTTCCGACTTCATGCCTGCCGTGGCTTCTTCGCGGGTCGCATAGACCTTGCCGTTGCTGCCCACGATCGTCTCGGTCTTCACGGTGGGCTTTTTGTCGACAACGGTGCACCGCTTGGTCGACGAATCCTGGACAATGTAGAACTCCGCCGCGATTGCATCTGTTGCGAAAACGCCCAGCAACACGGCTGACGCCAGAATGGTTAGCTTCATGGAAGGCTCCTAGCAGTTTGTTTATCAAGCCGCCGATCAACTCCGTAATTGTTTGATTTGTTCCCGACGAAGCGACCGCAGAGGCCAGCTCACTGCTCGGTGCTGGCTGCGGGCCGATCGACAATTAAGTTGTTTGTCGGATCGAACGCTTATGCGAGCAACGCGTTATGTAGAAGCCACGAAGTTCGCGGAGGTTTAGATGGACAAGGATCGAATCCAAGGCTCAGCGGAGCAGGTGAAGGGAAAGGTCAAGGAATTCGCCGGGAAAGTGACCGGCGATTCCAAAACCGAAGCCGAAGGAAAGATGGATCAGGTCAAGGGCAAGATCCAGAACACGGTCGGCGGCTTGAAGGATGCCGCCAAGCAAAAGCACTGACTAAGGCGGTTCCCGGTCGAATTGATCCAACTCAGCGTCATTGCCGGGCTTGACCCGGCAATCCATCCTCTTGCGACAAAGATGGACCCGCGGGTCATAAAAGCGTTTACGCCCGTCCCCGACGGGCTGTGCCCGCGGGTGACGACTGGAGCGAGTCTTTTCGATCGGAACAGGCGCTGGCCGCATCACACAATGCGTGCGGGCGGAACCCGAACCCGGGCTCCCCCGCCCATTTCAGCACCGAGCTGACCGGAGGATACAGACTCTTCAATCTGCGCTCTCAACCAGATCGCCATTCGTTGTTGACGAACCCCTGGCCCGACTGGCTCTGTTCCCGCGCCTTGTGCACTGCATCGCTTAGGTACGGCATCCAATCTCGTTTGATCGTTTCGCCGGAGCGCGTGTTCGACAATGGGCGCCGGCGCGGCCTCGCGCGGCGAACAACGCTTCGGATCACCGGCAAGTCCGCACCGCGGTCCAGCTCTTGGCTTCGAGCATCAGCCCCGCCCCAGGGGCGGGGCTGGGACCAACACAGACCACCAGCTCGGGGGAACGGGAAGAGCCGCTGCCGATCCAACGATTTCAAGTCAAGCGACGGCTGCCCGGTTCCTACCAACAAGAGTGATCTCGCGCTGGCGAGCGAGCGCTTGCGGCCCGGCGCGGCAAGGGGCGCTCGACCCGCGCCGGGCCTTCACCGCGGCCAAGGAAGGGTAACCAATGGCCGAGGCGATCGAGATACACAAAAGGCCCCGTCCCCTTTGCGTCTAAGGGGACGGAGCCGTAGCTCAGCGCAGCACGCGGGACCCCGCAGGGTCGCACCGCCGCGACGCTTCGCGCATTTGTTCAAACTAACAAATCGGATCTCCGGTTCCCGGTTGCCAAGGAAAAAAGCCCAACGCAGGGGAAGCATGCCGATGCCGAAGTCAGCAGGAACAAATTGGACCTGCTTCGGTTACTCACGGAGCAAACAAAGGAGAAATCCTATGAAAAAGATAGCGATCATGCTGAGCGCTGCCGTCGTAGTTGCGGCGCCAACGCTCGCGACCGGCGCACCTCGTCATGTCCCGCATCATCGATACGATTATCGTCGGGCGCCGGTTACCAACCGCGGCAATCTTGATGAGCAGAGCGATAAGGGGGGTGCGGGAAACGCGGCCAATGCAAGCAACGGCGGAAGCAGCAGCGGTGGTCGATCCAGCGCAACCTCAGGCTCTGGCGGAAGTGGTGGTGGAGGTGGTGGCGGCAAAGGCGGCGGCGGGGGTGGCGGCGGTGGCGGCGGTGGCGGCAAGGGCGGACGCTGAATCAGCGCCAATCCTCAAAAAGGCTTCCGGCCGTAACCTGGATTACCGACAGCATCGAAGTTCTTTTATCAAACGCCACACCAACGGGATGGAGACGCCGTGGGCCCTGGAGATCGCAACTTCGGGGCCTAATATTTTTAACGGGTTGGCCACGACAAATAAGCGCACCCTTGGCTCGGCGGCGTGGACGGCCCTTCGATCCGCCCCTATATCGCGTGTGCGGTAGCGCGTGGGCGCTGCCGCAGCCCTCATTGGGCGTCCCTCCCTTGACTTGCGCCGCGTGGCAATTGCTGCGCGGCTTTTTTTGTCCGCCGGCAAACCGTAAAACTACCCGCTATGTTCTGGCGTAACGCGCCGTCATCCAAGTTGTCCCTATCCGGCGCGGCGTCCCCCGGATCGCCATTCTTTATCCTCAACCATCTCGCCGGATGCCGGTTTGGAAAGTCTCTCCTGGTCGGACAAGCGCTGATCTGACCTTTGCAAGAAATCGTCGATCACCGGATCGCTATCGCAATTGCCGATCAGCCCGCGCGCGCGGCAAGACCTTCCTTCGACTTTTGTTTCATCGGCGGCGCGCGCGCTTTACCGGCATGCAGCTTCGATGATCCGTCAACGTCTTATCTGGTTCTCACAGTTTGGGATCACGTGCCAATTGCCATCCTCTCCTCTGACGAAACCATATTGTTCCCTGGCGACGGTCGGATTGTCGAAAATGCCAGGGTGGTCCGCCGGGTTGATTCCGGCTAGCGAGCAGGGCTGCACGGACCCTCCTTGGCGCCCTCCTCCTTCTTGCTGCGCCGAGGTCACAGAAGCCGCTCCGGTCACGCCCAGCGCAATGGCGATTGCAAGTACGATGAAAGTTCTCTTTCCACTCATGACGGACCTCCGTGTGTCTCACCATGTCCGTACTTTCCACTCGCCACCTGACAGGTGATATTGCACTTAGGGGCATACAGCTTGGCTTGGATGTGGATTGGCGTGGCGCCTGCACCTGCGCCTACGCTCCGCGAAAGCAATTACGGTCGCTCCGGCCAATGCGGCGGGAAATCAGCGGTGCCGATCGTCCCGCACGTCCCGGCCAACCGGCAACATCAAACACTTGGCGCTCTCGCGTTCCGGCCGCATGGTCTGCACAGCCGACAGACCGTCGAGATTTGTGATCGTTTCCAGTCCGTGCTTTCGACCGCCGATAAGACGTCTTCCCGCCGCCGTGGCAATGCGCGACCATGAACACCTTGGGGCAGCTAACGATCGGGTGAGCGAATGCTGCTGCTGGGCAACGAAGACGTGGCCAAGGTGCTTGACATGCCGCTGTGTCTCTCGGCGCTCGACGGCGTATTCCAGGAAATGGCAGCCGGCGAAGCGGTCGGCATGGGGCGGATCGACCTCTATGTCCCCTCGCAAGCCGTGGTCGCGCCCTACTATCGCTGGGCGGTGATGACCGGCGGAGGTCGCACCGACAGCCGAGAGACGAGCTTCTTTCTCAATGTCGGAGCGATCGGGGCGCAGTTCGAGGGAGTTGCGGCCGCGGTCTACAACAAAGCGCGCGATCAGGGTCTGGGGACGGAAATTCCGACCGAATGGTTCCTGCAGGATATTCGCGACTGAGGGCGCGGCCGGAGGCCCGCACACCGAGCCTCATATCTCCACCCCGAGGCCGTGCGCGCGCGCCTTGTCGTGCGCGAGCTTGGCCAAGGCCATGAAGCCGACGCCCTGATCGGAATTCTGCTTGAACACGGTGATGTCCGCCGAATTGGTCGCAGGCAAGGTCACGGGCCGGCGCACGCCGCTTCCCTCCCTTGACTTGCGCCGTGTGGCAATTGCCGCGCCGCTTTTTTTGTCCGCCGCCCAGCCCTCATTTGTCATGGTGGGAATGACCGCCTCGGGCGGAATGGCGCGCACCCATCTCGACGGATTCTGCCGGCTGCGCCGCATCACCCGGGTCGAGGTCCCGGAGCCCGACTGCGGAGAATGGCCGCCGAAAAAAGCCAACAAACTATCGAATCAACAAACCTTTCTGACTGTGTGCTGTAGTTGACCTAACGGTAGTAGGTTGTTACCGTTGTGGCTCAAGGGGCGACCAACTTGAGAACTGGGAGGATGCCAATGAAGCGCGGCGCAATAGCGGTCGCTTGTCTCGTGTTCGGCGGACTTTGCGCGAGTAGTGCCTTCGGGAGCCCCGTCTCGATAACCGGCGTGTTTGAGTTTCTCGACAATCGACAACAGAATGATGCCGGTCTCAATCCTGGCACTATTGTCGAGTTCGGCGCGACTCATGTGCTCCCTGATGGTGCTGACGGTACGACGGGCTACGCGACAAGGGGCTTGAAAACGCGAACGCTTAATCCAGAAAACTATACGGTGAATGCAGACTTCTTCTCGGGTGGCAGCCACGACACGGGCACGCAGGCCTCGCGAGGATCATGGACGCTTCATTTTACCAACGGGCCAAACACGAACACCGCAAACACTCCCGGCGTGCCGGATTCATTGTCTGCGCTGCCCTTTGCCAAGAACGAAGCCATTCTCGGAAACGGGTTGACGCCAACGATCACTTGGTCGGATACGGCACCCGGCATCGACACTGTGGCAATCAGAATTCGCGATAACGGCGTGAATGCGAATTTAGGCGGAGGGTATACCGCAGACTTGATCTACAAAACCTATCTGGATGCAACAGCTTCCAGCTTTACGGTCCCGACAGGCCTCTTGAAAGCGGGTCATGAGTACTCTTTTGAGATTGATCAGGTGGTCCTCCGGGACTCGTCGGGTCCTAGAAATTTTCCAAACACGATAAATCAATCGCGATCGTTCGTTGATTTTTCGCCGACCAATGGAGTCAGCTCGACCCCCGTATACCTGCCATCCGTAGACCTGCAGTCGAACGGTGCTCCGTCCTACAGCTTTGATGTGGGCAATGTCGGACCTCAGACCACCTATATCGATCCGAAGCTGGCAGCCGGATATGTGTACTCGATCGGGACAGGCGATCCAAATTTCAAGTCCGTGATATTGCCGGTGATCGCTGGCACCTACTCGTACACAATCGTTCTACCCGACGGTCAACACGTCGCTGTCCTGCCCGGCAAGAGCTTTGATTTCACGTCGGTGGCCGCTTACGTGGGCGGTGTCTCCACCTTCAAGGTTATTGGGATCGATCCTTCATCAGGCGTAAGCCTATTTGATCCCAACGCGTTCGTTACGGGACTGACTTTCATGACCAACGGCGACTTTACGGGAACGATGGACCCCATCGCTGCAACGCCGTTGCCCTCGACATGGCTGTTGATGCTCGGTGGCCTTGCCGCCATTGGCTTGGCGTTCGCAAGGCCGCGAAAGGAGCTCGCCGCGGCGTCGATGCTGCCGTCGCAACTGTCCACGTAGGACAGCCGGGCTTTTGGATACGGCGGCGTAGGTCCATTTGCCGGCGCTCGACCGCCTGCAGTGCCAAAGAATATCATTGCAACGCGCGGTCGCCGCCCCCATAATCATGGGCGGCGGCGACCTGTTGGCAGTGGGACCAGGGCGCTCAAGCTTTGAGGCTGTGCTCGACCGCCCCGCGCGGTTTTTTGCGCGATCAGAACTTTCCCGCCTTACCTTCTCGATCGCAATTGTACTGGAATTTGGCCCCTTCTCTTTGCCTGGACCGAGGCGAGACGGGGCGGAATGACTTAACCTTTCCCCGAGGGGAGCGGCGGTGGGCCGATGCTCCTGAAAGTCAGTGCGGAAATTGCCGAGTGCTATGGGCACGCTGAGGATTGCGCGCAGCGGGCCAAGTACGAGCGCGATCCTGCCTTGCATGAAGATTGGCTTGCCATGGAGCGGCGTTGGCTTTTCTTAGCCAGGAGCTACGAGCTCACAGAGCGCATTCAACGGTTCCAGCCCAATCGGCGGAAATGAGCCGGTGTGGTGTCCGACTATCCGGCCCTGCCGGCGGCTATTCTTTCCATTCTGCCCGGAATCGCTTGTTCGCCTTCTCGCGAAGGGGTCTCCGCCGCGAGTGCTTCCGTCTGGTTCCGCGTTGCCGATAGCATTCGCAAGCGTGCCGTTCCAACTTTTCGCGGCTCTGAATCTGCAGCGAGCCGCGCCGGCAGCTCAGCACGCCCGCGGCCTCAAGCTGCCCCGCGACGTCGGTCCCGCGAAGCCGCTTACTCGCAACAACGACGTTGGGGCGCGCTCGCCTTCCGGCGCGACGCTTTTTGCCAGAGCCTGGGGACCAGCATTTTTAGTCCGAAGGAGCTCTCGATTGGCTCGAGCCTGCAGGCCTCGTGATCGAAGTAGTCTGTGATGCTGATGACCCGGATGTCTTGCCTGTTTGATGCCGAGCTTTGAACAGCGAACACGGTGCTTCCGCTTCTCGACTCGGAACGGTAACCGCTTGGTATGATCGTAGAGCTGCCGGTGCGACCCTCCAGGCCGATCCGCGCCAAGAGGATACTCAGCACCGTCATCTTGATGTAGCGTCCCGTTGATGTAGTGTCCCGACGGGAAGGGGCTGCCGTTTGGAGGAGTAGCGCATGCTGAAGAAGCACCATTTTCCTCTTGCTGCCTTGGCTTCATCGTTGATCACGTTCAGCGCCCAGGCCACGCCGTTGTCATCTCACGACGCACAGCTCACGGCACCGGACCTGATGCTGGTCGCTCAGACCTGCGCCCCTGGATACACTATGCACCCGCGACTCCGTCGCTGCGTCGCCCAACCCGCCTGCCCCGAGGGAGCGAGCATGCACCCGCGTCTCCATGTCTGCGTTACCCAACCCACCTGCCCTGAGGGATCGACCATGCACCCGCGACTTCACGTCTGCGTCGCGACTCAGACGCAAGGGTGAGACATAGGTTCGGCACGGCTGCCTTAAGCCGCGCCCCAGCCAAGCCTCGTTGCCGCCGTTCGCACATGGTCCCTTGAAAGAATACGCACGCCCGGCGCCGCGCCGCCCGCCGCAGCGCCATTCTTAGTGCTCAGCGATCCCGACGAATGCCGGCTTGGAAAGTCACTCCTTATCAACTAGCGCCGAGCTGAGTCTCTGCAAGAAATGGCCGACCACGCGATCGCTGTCGTAATTGCCGATTAGCCTGCGTGCGCCCGCCTCGCGATAAATACGAGGAATATGTCCGGACGATCCGGGAAGCCAAAATGAAGGCGGAGTGACTGTCCTACGCCGGTTTTCGCGATGTGGCGATTTTGACCGCCCGAATTTTGCACGGTGAATTCGAGGCGCGCCCTTTTCGGGCTTCGGGGCTTGACCGCGTCACAATAATAGATTTGGCCGGCGATGCTTTACGCTGCCGGGCTTTGGCTCCGCAGCCACTCCGATTCCGGCAGCCTTGCCACTCTTTGCCACGGGTGTTGGCGTGATGGGTTTGCTTGGTCGGCGCAGAAAGCGAAAGGCGGCGGCTTTGGCTAATTGATTGATCCGCCTGCCCGGGCTCGGCTTTGTGAGTTATTCGCGGAGCAAAGTGCGCGCTCACCCACGCCGTCTCGTCTAGTTGCCGAACGCGAAGGCCTTGGCGCCCCCCTACTCCGCCTTGATATGCGCAGCGCGGATGACCCTGCCCCACTTCTCGGTCTCGCTTGCGAGGAGCCTGCCGAAATCCTCAGGCGGGCCTCCGAGCGTGGTTCCACCCATCTCGGCGAGACGCGCCCTCATCTTCGCATCGGCAAGCGCGGCATCGACCTCGTTGTTGAGCCTGGCAATGATCCCGTCCGGCGTGCTCTTCGGGGCGACCAGCCCATACCAGCCGCTCGCTTCATAGCCGGGAACGAAATCGCCGACGGTCGGAAGCTCCGGCAATCCGTCCCAACGCATTGCCGTCGTCACCGCAAGCGGCCGCAGCTTGCCAGCCCTGATATAGGCGATGGAATTGGGCATGGTGTCGAACATGACCTGGACTTCGCCTGCCAGCAGATCGGCGAGCGCCGGCGCGTTGCCGCGATAAGGCACATGCACCATCTCGACGCCGGTCAGAAGCTTGAACAGCTCGCCGCCGACATGCTGCGGCGTGCCGCTGCCGGCCGATGCCATGTTGATCTTTCCCGGGTTCAATTTCGCATAGGAGATGAATTCCGGGACCGTCCGGGCGGGAAATGAGGGATGGACTTCCATCACCCCGGGCACGCGCATGATCCCGGCGACCGGCGCGGTGTCGCGAAGAAAATCGAAATTCAGATGGTCGTATAGTGTTGTATTGGCGGCGGTTGCGGGCGGAGCGAGCAAAAGCGTGTAGCCATCTCCTGGCGCGCGCACCACCTCCGCGGTCGCAAGATTGCCGCTGCCGCCCGTGCGGTTCTCGACAAGGAACGGCTGGCCAAGGCGCTGCGACAGCCATTGCGCGATCACGCGCGCGACAATGTCGGCGGTGCCCCCGGCGGCAAAGCCGACGATGATGCGCACCGGTCGCGTCGGATAGGCTTGAGCTCGCGCGGCAGATGAAGCGCACGCCGTCACAGCGGCCGCCACCTGCAGGAACTCTCGGCGGGCAATTCTCATCGGCGCCGTCAAGCTCTGCTCAAGGCGAAGCGGCCGAGAAGCTACTTGATCAACTCGGCGCCCGGTCGCGAAACGTGGCCACCGCTGCCCGCACGTCATCCAAGGTGAAAGGTTTGCGCAGGATCGGTGCGCCCGGAAAGCGGGCACTCACCTCATCGTCGGCATAGCCGGTCGCAAAGGCGAACGGAACACCGCGCTCGGTGAGCCGGTCAGCAACCGCGAAGGAGCTCTCGCCGCCAAGGGAGACGTCGACGATCGCCCCGTCGAGCTCGACGGCGTCCATCAACGACAGTGCGCTCTTGACCGACAAGGCCGGCCCGACCACGTCGCAACTCATCTCGGCGAGCCACTCTTGGACCAAAAGCGCGATCAGCGGCTCGTCATCTACTACCAGGATTCGGCCCATAGCCCTCTACCCGTCACTGCAACCCGCGGCGGCCCGACAAACGCCAGAATCGGCGACCGTGCGCGTCCCTCGACGCAACAGCACCCGGCGATCGGGATGCTCCCTTTGGACCGCCTTGAAGATTTCTCGGGCAAGAGCGGCCGTCAGCGCCCGTGCCAGGACGCGATCGAGGGCGCGCGCCTCATGATCCCACAGCTCGATCCGGTAGGGAAGCTTCTCGACCTGCTCAGCTCCCTGCGTGATCCGCGCAACCTTCGTCATTCGCTCGTTCATCGCGGCTCCCCGCGGCCACTCTGTCGACGGGCCAAACCTAATGTTTCGGGCCGCTCCAGCGGGCGACGACGGCGTTCCTGTGACGCAAGGTGATATGCCGATCAGGGAACTCACGGGTTGCCGCATAATAGGCCGCATACCCTATGCTCGCGTTGGCGGTGACCGCGACAATTTGCTCTACCGCAGCGCCGGCTTCGTTCCAGATCTCGACCTTGTAGGGCAGATCTTCGCGTTCGGTGGGAATGGGAGCTGGCGAGCGATTGTGTGGCTCGCCACCTTCGCGATCGTCCGTGGACACGAGCCACAGGCTCGGCCCCAATGACCGCAAATCTCGCGACAAATCCCGCGATGGCGCGGCCCCATGCGCTTTCGCGCTCGACTGCATTGCACCCATGTTGGCGATTTTGCTTTCCGGCGACTTGCTTTTAACGGTTTGTTCCGAGAGCATTTCCGCTGTGGCCGGGTGCTTTGACGCGCCGCTTAGACGTGCCGCCTAGACGCGCGCCGCTCTTGCCCGGCCCCAACTTGCCTTCACATTAACAGCCACGCGCGATAGGTTGAAGCGTCCTCTCGAAGATGATGAGAAAATGGAACGTCAGGTAGCTGACTCTATAGGCGGCCTGCCCGAGGCCCAGCGGCTTGAGCTGCTGGTCGATGCTGTGCGTGATTACGCCATCTATCTGCTTGACCTCGACGGCATCGTTAGGACTTGGAACGCGGGGGCGGAGCGGCTCAGCGGCTATCGCTCGCACGAGATCATTGGACGGCATTATTCGGTGTTTTTCACCCCGGAAGATCGTGAAAACGGTCTGCCCGGACAAATTCTCAAGCGTGCGCGGCTGACGGCCCGCGCCGAGCACGAAGGATGGCAGCTGCGCAAGAACGGCGGCCGCTTTTGGGCGATCGGCACCGTGCAACCGGTGCGCGCAGCGGATGGCCATGCTATCGGCTTTGCCAGGATCACCCGCGATATCAGCGAGCGCCGGGAAGCCCAGCAGGCCCTTTACGACACCGAACGTCGTTTTCGCCTGCTGGTCGACGCGGTCACCGAATACGCGATCTACATGCTGGATCCGAGCGGGGTCGTCGTCAGCTGGAATGCGGGCGCGGAGCGGCTGAAGGGCTACACGGCCGACGAGATCATCGGCCGGCACTTTGCGCTCTTCTACACGCGTGAAGACCGCGCAGCCGGCATGCCGGCCCGCCTCCTGGAAATTGCGAAGCGCGAGAACCGCTTCGAGGGCGAGGGATGGCGCGTCCGCAAGGATGGGGGACGCTTCTGGGCCATGGTGACGGTTTCGGCGATCCGCGACCAAACCGGCGAGCTGGTCGGCTTTGCCAAGGTGACGCGCGATATCACCGAGCGGCAGATCGCACAGCAAACGTTGCGGGAAAGCGTGCAGCAATTCCGTACGCTGATCAACGGTGTTACCGATTATGCGCTCTATATGCTCGATCCGAACGGGCTGATCATCAATTGGAATGCCGGCGCCGAGCGGATCAAGGGCTATACTGCCGAAGAGATCATCGGCCAGCACTTCTCCCGCTTTTTCACCGAGCGCGATCGCGCCGTCGGCCTGCCGGCGCGGGCGCTGCAGACCGCCGCCCAGGAGGGGCGGTTCGAGCAGGAAGGTTGGCGCGTCCGCAAGGACGGGACGCTGTTTTGGGCCAATGCGGTGCTCGATCGGATCACTGACGCCGACGGCAATCTGATCGGGTTCGCGAAAATTACCCGTGACGTCACCGAACGGCGGAATGCGCAATTGGCCTTGGCGGATGCGCAAGCGCAGCGCGCGCAGGCGCAAAAGATGGAGGCGATCGGACAGCTGACTGGCGGCGTGGCGCACGATTTCAACAATATGCTGATGATCATCGCCGGCCATCTCCAGTCACTGAAGAAGCTCGCCGGCGCCGACCCCAGGGGGCTCGCCGCGGTCACGGCCATCGAGCTCGCCGCCAAACGCGGGGCGACGCTGACGCGCCAGCTTCTGACCTTCTCCCGCCACCAGACGCTCAATCCCACGGTCTCTGCAGTCGGCGAGCGGGTCGAGGCGGTGCGCGCAATGCTCGGGGGCTCGCTTGGTTCCACCGTCAGGCTCATCACCAACGTCGCGGCCGACGTCTGGCCGATATGCGTGGATCGCGGCGAAATGGAGCTGGCGCTGGTCAACCTGGCCATGAACGCGCGCGATTCCATGCCGCAAGGCGGCATCATCAGCATCTCGTGCGAGAACGTGCGGCTGGCCGCGCAGGACACCCCTGCGGGTCTGGTGGGCGACTTCGTCGCGCTCAGCATTGCAGATACCGGCGCCGGCATCGCGCCCGATATCCTCCCAAGGGTGTTCGAGCCGTTCTTCACGACCAAACCTGCCGGCAAGGGAACCGGGCTCGGCCTGTCGCAGGTCTATGGATTTGTCCAAGCGTCGGGAGGCACCACCGCCATCAGCAGCGAGCTCGGCGTTGGCACCTGCGTGACACTGTATCTGCCGCGAAGCAATGCCACTCCCAGCCAGGCAAGGGAGCAAGCGGCTCCCGAGGAGACCCGCAACGGCACCTGCCTCTTGGTCGAGGACAATCCGGATGTCGCTGAGGCGACGGCGCAGATGATCGCGCAGCTCGGTTACGAAGTGCGAACCGCCTCGTCGGCGACGACGGCCTTGGAGGCTACGGAGGAAAGCCCATTTGATCTGATCGTCAGCGACATCGTGATGGCGGGCGCCATGGACGGGCTCGGGCTCGCACGGGTGCTGCGACACTCTCAGCCTGATCTGCCGATCGTGCTGGTCAGCGGCTACAGCCAGAGTGCCGCGGCAGCCGACATCGAGTTCACGATGCTGGCGAAGCCCTTCCAGGTCGCGGATCTCAGCCGCGCCATCGCGCAGGCAACCGGCGAGATCTCGGCGGCGGCCGGCGGCAACGTCGTTCGGCTTAAAGACGTGAAACAGAGGCCTGCCCGGCTGCGCCCGCCCGAGAGCGACTGACGCCGCGGTTCGCAGCCGCGCCGTTGCCGGCGCGCCCCCGATCGTCAGCCCTGTTTGGTAATGACGGCCTGAAGGTATTCGCCGGGGATGACCAGCGTGCCATCCGCGGCGACATTGAAGCGGTCGATCAGACCGCAGATATCCGTTTCGAGCGCCTTGCGAGCCGGAGGATCGATGGCCGCGAAGGCCTTGAGCAGCGGGCCGTAATAAGTGCGAAAGGTCTCCAGCCAGTGCGCCGGCGACTTATACCGGAAGACAAAGCTTCTGCGTTCAGCGGCGATTGCGACCCGCGGGCCAAACAAATTCCTGAGATGCGCCTCCCGGCCCCACAGCACAGCCGGCCTCAGGCCGGGCGCCGGTGGAACATATTTGCCGACAATTGTGAAGAGCTCCCCGATGAACCCCTCCGGAGTCCAGCACGCGAGACCGATCTTTCCGCCCGGACGGCAGACCCGGAGAAGCTCGCTCGCCGCCTGCTCCTGTCGCGGCGTGAACATCACCCCGAAGGTTGAAAGCACCACATCGAAGCTCGCATCCGCAAACCGCAATGCTTCCGCATCAGCCTCCTCGAACGTCACGGAGAGGCGCTCGGCCGCCGCCCGTGCGCGCGCGTTCTCGAGCAGCGCGCCCACATAGTCGGTCGATACCACCTCGGCGAAACGGCGCGCGGCGGCGAGCGTCCCATTGCCGTTACCCGCCGCGACGTCGAGAACGCGCTGGCCGGCGCGCAGATCGACGGCCTCGCAAAGCATCTCGCCGACGATCTGCAGCGTGGTACCGAGAATCGCGTAGTCGCCCGACGCCCAGGCCACCTGCTGCCGAGCCTTGATCGCCGCGAAATCGACGGTCGCGGCCGCTGCTGTTTGAACGGCCATCTTCCTTCTCCTTCTGTTTGTTGGCTGCACGCGACAATTCGCCGCAAAACGAGCCGCATAGAGCGGCCGTGCTCTGGTGCTTGATAGAGCAATCGAGCTGCGGAACGAATGATCGGGCGTCCACGATGTTTGCCAGCGCGTCTGAATCTCACACCTCTGCTTGCCCAGCGCCCGGATCGGATGCTCATGCCTGCCGGCTTGCCGATCGGACCATCGAATGACGACAGATGCGTTATCCGATGTCTTGAAGACGGTGCGCCTTACCGGAGCGGCGTTCTGGGACGTCGCTGCGAAAGCACCTTGGGTCGCAGAATCACCCCGACCCGACCTGATCCTGCCGAAGATCCTGCCCGGCGCCGGGCATTTGGTCGCGTATCATGTGGTCACCGAAGGCCGATGCTTCGCCAATATCGTCGGACGCCAGCCCCTCGCGCTCGAAGCCGGTGAAGTGATCGTGTTCACCAGGAGCGACCCGCACGTCTTGTCGAGCAGCCCGGGCATGCGCACCGAGGCGCCTCAATCACATCCGGTCGATGCCGCCACCGCCAGCCAACTGCCGTTTGCGATCCGACTCGGCGATGACGGACCGGTCTCGGCCAAGCTGGTGTGCGGCTATCTCGCCTGCGATGCGCAGCCCTACAACCCTCTTCTCGACAATCTGCCGCCGGTCATCACGGCTCGCGACCGCGACGGTGACGAGACGCCCTGGCTCGGCCAATTCATTCGCCTCGCCCGCCGGGAATCGACCCACAAACGTGCGGGCGGCGAGAGTGTGCTCGCCAAGGTGAGCGAGCTGATGTTCATCGAGGTCGTTCGCCGCCATCTCAGCGATATGCCGGCCGAACAGGCGGGATGGCTTGCGGGCCTGCGTGACCCTTTCATCGGCAAGGCGCTGTCGCTCCTGCACGCGCGACCGCAGCACGACTGGACGATCGAGCAGCTGGGCCGTGATGTAGGCATCTCGCGCTCGGTTCTGGCCGAGCGCTTTGCCGATCTGGTCGGCGTGCCGCCGATGCAGTATCTCGCCAAATGGCGGATGCAGATCGCTTCAGGACTTCTCGACGGCGGCAACACCAATATGGCGACCATCGCGAACAAAGTCGGCTACGCTTCCGAGGCCGCGTTCAGCCGCGCCTTCAAGAAGATCGTCGGGGTATCGCCGTCGGAGTGGCGCCGGCACCCAAAGTCGCCGGTTTGAAGCTCCTGCTACGGGTTGCCTCGGCACTTAGAAAACACCTCGCTGGTCCCCCGTTGCTTTCGAACTCCGTGCGAGAGGTGCCGCGATGTATCACGAACTTCGGAATGGGCACCAATCGCCCCTCGAGCGAAGCTTTGCAACGCCATCGCCCCAAGCCGGACCGGAAATGGAAATCAGCGGCCGCAGAGCACGCGATGCCCGAAAAAATTGGCGGAGGGGGGAAGGATTCGAACCTCCGATACGGTCGCCCGTATAACGCACCCAATGGGGATCCATGAGATGCACTGCTTTCGGCCGCTCAGCCACCCCTCCGATACCGTCAAGCATGCAGCAATCGGCAGACCGTCTCCACCCCCTCAAACGTGGGGGTGACGGCGATGGCAGCCATATGATGTGATGGCTCCGCGCTCGCTGATAGGGTTCTCGCGTCCGAGCGGATTTGCTCAAGCTGTTATCGGTATCGCAAGTATAATTGAACCTCGCCAAGTAGCACTGCTATTGCGTCTCCTCGCCCGGGAGGCACCGGTCCCGATCGCCTCGCCCGCCCCACCCCCTCCCAACGTGGCGGCGGTCGGGATCGCCCATCGCTCCATCGAGCAAGCTGTTCACCCGGACCAGCCTGCTATGCTCGACGGAGTCATTGGGGCGTCCTTGCAATGCGATGCGTTTGCTTTGCCGCGGTCTTGCTCGTCGGCGCGTTTCGGCCCGCAGCCGCCGACCCACAGACCTGCAGCGCGGCGACTGAGCAATATCAGTCGGTGCTCGACGAAGTGTCGGATGCGATCCGAGCATATGCCATGTGCGTCTACGACAGCCAGGGCGGCATCGATTGCGCCGACGAATTTGCCGGTCTCGCCGCCGCGCACGAGCATTTCCAATCGGCTGTGACGCTCTATCAAAGCGAGTGCACCGATGCGGATCCCCGCCCCGACGGTTCACCGCCGCGTCTGACCGGCCCGTGAGAGAGGCCGCAGACCTATTTTTGCGCGAGGCGTACCGCCGTGGTGACGCAGATGGCGCTGACCGCAGTTATTCCGAGATACCCGGCGATCCACGGGCTGATGCCATGCGAAATAGAGCTGGCGTAAGCCGGGACGCCGCCAAGCACCACGAACCAGATCAGGCCGATCAGAAAACCGTTTTTCATATCCCCTCCCGCGACGAACTGCTCCTTGGGCGTCTCATGGGTGAGAAGCCATGCGCCCTTCGAGGCAAGCCTACCAAGAACCGCTGCGACTTGGCGAGTGTATCGAAAATCCCCGCCGCGGCACGGAGCAGCACCTCCAAACGTCTTGGTACGTGAGGCTGATTTACTCTCGCCCCGATAGATGAACAATGCGCGCCGCAGACGGGGCGGTTCCTACTCGGTTCCAACCTCCCAGCTCCGTCTTCCTCGGCTGCCTCGGTTCCTTTTCCATCCGGGAACCGAGGCGTCCCTGCTTTCAGTCTCCATTTCAGCCTCCATTCAAGCGCTCACCCCCGCGCGCACCAGACCGCGCCCAATAGGACGAACCGGGCCTGTGGCGCGCGTAAGCGCCTGATTCAATTCCGGCACGACCGCGGGCGGTGCTCGTCAGAACGGCCGCAGCACCCAGTGCATCCAGGCGAGATTGCGTCCCGCCCTTGCGCTGCGCCGCCGCGTGCCCGCGACCTGCGGCTCCGCCATGCGCTGGCGCGGTGGATTGCGGCGGCGCGAAGGTCTCGCCTGCCTGGCCCGCGGCATGGCACGCCGCTCGGGCACCTGCGGCAACGGCACCTGCTTGTCTGTATCGGTGGCGCTGGCGAGGCTGGGCGGCGTAACGGCCCTCTCATTGTCGTCCACATGCGCCTTGATGCCGGACGCCATCCACATCCGATGCAAGTCTTTGGGCGCGCTCGCCGTGATGGTGCCGCGCAGGAAGCTGGGTGCAATCTTGGTCGGCACCAATTGCGTATGGTTGAACTCGATGTGGTTGTTCGGCCCATACGGCAGATAGAGCCCGACCTTGGCAACGATCGATTGCCACACCTTGGCGGCCTTCGATCCGGCGGTGCCGATGCCGGCCATATCGGCTGCCAGACCATAGCTGTGCAGCGAGTTGAACTTGTCGCTGAAACCGCCGACGCCGAAAATCGGTGGCCGATAGGCCGAATACACGCCGGCATTGCCGAGCCCGTGCGCACGCGCGAGCCGCACCGCTTCAGCGAGCTTGACGATGAAGTCCGGATGCAGCCGCCCGATGGCGACCGGCACGCCCTGTCGCAGCATGGTGTAACCGGGGGTGGCGGTGTCGATGAGGTAGGCTTTGGCCTCCTCCACGGCCGACCTCGCCTTGGCGTTCGGGCCGCTTCGCTCCTCGATCACGGCCGGCAGGCTCGCAGTCGCCGGATTGACCGGCGCCCGCGGCCGCTCCGGCAAGCTGAGGTCGGGAAGCTTTAGGGTCACCGGCTTCGGCTCGACCGAGGCCATCGACTGCGGCCGCGGCAACACCGAAAGCGAGAGCTGCAGCGGCGTCGGCCCCCAGATCTTTTCCTTCAGGTCGGTAAGCTCCTGCCGCATCGATTCAACGGCGTCCACCTGCCGTCGCAGGTCGATCATCTCCTTCTTCAACGACGAGAGCGTCCTGCTCTCTCTCTCGTCCTTGACCGTATCTCTGCCGCTGCCTCGTTCGTGCCTGGCGACGGCGAACCTGTGCAGATGCTGCGTGTGGTGCTGGGCCGAATGCGCGAACCGATGCTGCGGATCAACCGCATTGGTCGCGTACCAACGCTGCTCAGGCCCCGGACTCGGGGCATACACATATGCACGAGGCTCGGCATTCGCCGGATTGCAATGCAACAGTATGAGCCCCAATCCCGTGCTCATGCCCATCGCGTGCCAGCTTCGGAACATCGTTCGCTCCCCCCTGCTGATCTGCCCGCCGCCCGCTTCGCGCGGATCAACGCCCGCTTGGACAAAGTCCAAGCGCTGTTGTTCGCCGCCGCGGCACAGCTTGGCGCCTGTCGGAGCTGCGCAACTCGTCCGGCGGCATCGACGGGAATTTGCCTGCCGGGTGACCCGAGCCAAGCACGCCCGCGTCGATTCACACGTTCTCCCGTAGGGCGCTTGCTTGCACGCAGCACTCGCCTGCTCACGCGTCACGGAAGAACACGAAACCCTGCTCCCGCCCTGTCGCGCCGCTTTCAATCACGCTCGCGACTCGCACAGCTCCGCTTGCTGCACCAACAGGTAACTGATTCGTTTACATTTCAAAAGTTTTGGTGCGCGCACCGCCGCGTGGTTGGTTCATACCACTGGTATTTTCGCAAGCTTCGGCCGGAAATTGCCGGCGAACAAACAATCGCGCCGCACCGCACGTCGGCACTCGCTCATACTTGCGCGGATTGTTTGTTTGATCGCTGCGCAACGAGGCGACAGCACATCAAGTCTGGTCGGCGACCGGAATCCGCACGTCGTGAAAGCCGCGTTCGTACATCGCATAGGCCTCGCGCACGAGAATATGCGTCGCCACTTCGTTCTCGGTGCGCCCGAGCTTTCCGAGCGTCGCCAGCAGGACCAGATAGTTGAATGTTTCTTCCGGCAAGGTCAGGCTGAGGGAGCGGGCTTCGGAGCGGTTTTCCGGACGGGCCATGCAAAACGCCTCACAATTATTATCAGCTTATAATGGCATTTTAACTCTTGCTTAGCGAATCGAATCATGCGACCGTCCGCATGGGTTGAAACATGGTGAACGCGAGCCCGCAGGCCGAAATCTAGCTTCCCTCCAAGAGGGCGGCGACGATCTTGGGCGGCCGCGCCAAGTCCGGGCAGGATTTCCGAATATCCCTGGTCTCGTACGGAGATCATGCCCCGGCAACCTGGAGCGGACCCTCCGTTCTGGCGGGCACTTCTCGCATCTCGCGTCCATTCGTGTGCACCCGCTCGGCTTTATGCCGGTTGCGCGGGAAGGAGCGCAACCGAACCAGGCAACGTCGCCCGCGCGCGTGCGGGCGCGAACGAGGAACTGCGCCCGCAAGGAACCCCACAAAGGATGCCTCCGATGAGTGCTCGCACGCTGATGATGCTCCGCGATCAAGATCAGGACGCCCGCGACGCTGCTGCTGAATCAAATAACAGCTCCCCGCCCCGCCACAGCAAAGAGGCCACAAAATCCACGACGCGGCCTGGCGTGACGTGGACCAGCGAACGCATTGCGCAGCTTAAGAGCGCCGTCGAAGCCGGGCTCACCTGCAGCCAGATCGCCGCCGAGATCGGCGTCTCGCGCAATGCCGTTATCGGCAAAATAAGCCGGCTCGGCCTGTCGCGGCGACGCAAGCAAGCAGCCCCGCGCGAAGCCAAGCCCAAGCGCACCGTGTTTCGCGCGCGCAGCCTCGCCCGCATCCTGGCGCGCCAACAATTGCTGTCGGGGCTCAATGCCGCATCGCCCTGCGGCGCGCCCGCAATCGCCATCCTGAATGGGCGCGGCTGCTCGCTGTTCGAGCTCACCCCGGGAAAATGCCGCTGGCCGATCAACGATCCGGGCACGGACGATTTTTGCTTCTGCGGCAGTGAGCAGGTGCAAGGCCTGCCCTATTGCCTCGGCCACGTGCGCCTTGCCTACAGGTCGACTGCAGGATTGACTTGATAGCGCGTGGAAGACGCGCATAAGCGCGCTTTGTGTGCCAAGCCGGCATCAAGACGGAATAATTCCGCCTTACGCTTTTGCCCTAGGCGACCGGCAGCGCCTGATCACGCACCGCCTGCGAATGGCTGGCGTAGCGGCTTTCCGGGCGCGGCAGGCCCAAGTGCTCCCGCAGCGTGCGGCCTTCATATTCGCTGCGGAATAGACCGCGCTGCCGCAGGATCGGCAGCACCAGCTCGACGAAATCGTCCAGGGAGCCCGGCAGGAACGGCGGCATCAGGTTGAAGCCGTCGCAACCACCTTCCTTGAACCATTGCTCCATGTGATCGGCGACTTGCTCGGGCGAGCCGCGCACCACGCTCTTGCCGCGCGCGCCCGCAACCCGCAGCGCCACCTGCCGCAGCGTCAGCTTCTCATTCCTCGCCATGTCGGTCACGTACTGGAACGTGCTCTGGCTCGCGTTCGACAGCGGCAGGTTTTCCGGAAACGGTCCGTCCAGCGGATAGGCGGAGAGATCGACGCTGCCGAGCACGAGCGAAAGAATCTCGCGCGCCACCATCGGGTGGATGAGCGACTGCAGGTATTCGTATTGCTCGTTCGCTTCCGTTTCAGTGCGGCCGACAATTGCCGAGAGGCCCGGCATGACCTTCACATGATCGGGCGAGCGGCCGTGCGCGGCGGCGCGGCCCTTGATGCTTGAATAGAACTTCCGCGCGGCATCGAGCGTGAGCGGCGCACAGAAGATCACCTCGGCGAATTCGGCCGCAACGCGGATCATGTCCTCGGAGCCGCCCGCCTGCACGATCACCGGCCGGCCCTGTGGGCTGCGCGGCACGTTGAGCGGCCCGGCGACCGAATAGCTTTCGCCTTTGTGGTTCAACGCATGCAGCTTGTCGGGTTGAAAGAAGAGGCCCGATTGCTTGTCGCGCACGAAGGCATCATCGTCCCAGCTGTCCCACAGCCCGACCACGATCTCGGCGAACTCGCGCGCCCGCTCGTAGCGTTCGCCATGCAGATAATGCTTGTCGCGGCTGAAATTGCGCGCCTCGGCTTCCTGGCCCGAGGTGACCAGGTTCCAGCCTGCGCGTCCACCACTGAGGTGATCGAGCGAAGCGAACTTGCGTGCCACATGGAAGGGCTCGTTGTAGCTCGTCGACGCGGTCGCCACGAGTCCGATATGGCTGGTGAGGGGGCTGAGCGCCGAGAGCAGCGTTATCGGCTCGAAATTGGCGATATATTGCGCCGAGCGGCACAGCGCCTCCATCTTCGCGTCGCGGACGCACACGTTGTCGGCCAAGAACACCATGTCGAGCTTGGCGCGCTCGGCGGTGCGGGCGATCTCCACATAATGCTGGAAATTGATACCGGCATCCGCCTGCGCACGCGGATGCCGCCAGGAAGCGACATGATGGCCGGTCGGATTGAAAAAAGCGCCGAGCCGCATCTGGGGTTGCGCGGAGGTCATGCGTGAGGCGCCTCTTTATGATGGAACTGTGGGGCATTATACCGCTTTCGCATTGACGGTGAGAGTGAGTTTCCTCGCGCAGATTCACTCTCGTCGTCACCCGCGGGCTTGACCCGCGGGTCCATTGTCTTCGAAAAAAGATGGATCGCCGGGTTAAGCCCGGCGATGACTCCGGGAGCGGGTCGGGCCATGGCAAAAGATTCATCGGAACTGCATCCGCGCGGGCGGCGCTTTCGCTCGCAATTGTGGTTCGACAATCCTGAAGACCCGGACATGACGGCGCTCTATTTCGAGCGCTATCTCAATTTCGGCCTGACCAAGCACGAATTGATGTCGGGCCGGCCGATCATCGGCGTCGCCCAGTCGGGCTCCGATCTTTCGCCGTGCAACCGTCATCACCTGCAACTTGCCGAGCGCGTGCGCGAGGGCATTCGTGATGCGGGCGGGATCGCGCTCGAGTTCCCGACCCATCCGATCCAGGAGACCGGCAAGCGGCCGACCGCGGCGCTCGACCGCAATCTCTCCTATTTGAGCCTGGTCGAGGTGCTGTTTGGCTATCCGCTCGACGGCGTCGTGCTGACGACGGGTTGCGACAAGACCACGCCGGCCGCAATCATGGCGGCCGCCACGGTAAACATTCCGGCGATCGTGCTTTCCGGCGGGCCGATGCTCAACGGCTGGTGGAAGGGCGAGCGCGCCGGCTCCGGCACGATCAAATGGCAGATGAGCAAGCGCCTCGCGGCCGGCGAGATCGACTATCAGGAATATATCGATGCGGTTGCTGCCTCCGCGCCGTCGATCGGGCATTGCAACACGATGGGCACGGCCTCGACGATGAATGCGCTGGCCGAAGCGCTGGGCCTCTCGCTGCCGGGCTGCGCCGCGATCCCGGCACCGTATCGCGAGCGCGGGCAGATTGCGTATGAAACCGGGCGTCGCGCGGTCGAGATCGTGCTCGCCGACCTGAAACCGAGCGATATCCTGACGCGGGACGCTTTCGAGAATGCGATTGTCGTCTGCTCGGCAATCGGCGGCTCAACCAACGCGCCGATACACATCAATGCCATCGCCCGCCATATCGGCGTCGAGCTCGAGATCGAGGACTGGGAGAAGTTCGGCTACGACGTGCCGCTCTTGGTCAATATGATGCCGGCCGGAAAATATCTCGGCGAAGAATATTACCGCGCCGGCGGCCTGCCTGCCGTCATGCGCGAGCTGATCGCGGCCAAACGCATCCATGAGAACGCCCTCACCATCAACGGCAAGACTTGGGCCGACAACGCGCGTACCGCGGCCACCACCGATGCCGACGTGATCCGCCCCTACGCGCAGCCGCTCAAGGCCCAGGCCGGCTTCAAGGTTCTCAAAGGAAATCTGTTTGAATCCGCGATCATGAAGACGAGCGTGATCTCGGACGAGTTCCGTGCCCGTTATTTGTCGTCACCCGAGGACCCGAACGCCATCGAGGGTCGCGCGGTGGTGTTCGATGGGCCGGAGGATTATCACGCCCGGATCGATGATCCTTCCCTCGCAATTGACGATGCGACCATTCTGTTCATCCGCGGAGTCGGACCCGTCGGCTATCCGGGCTCGGCCGAGGTGGTGAACATGCAGCCGCCGGCCGCGCTGTTGAAGAAAGGGATTTCGTCGCTGCCCTGCATCGGCGACGGACGGCAGTCCGGCACATCGGGCTCGCCCTCGATCCTCAATGCCTCACCCGAGGCGGCGGCTGGCGGCGGACTGGCACTGCTCAAGACCGGCGATCGTGTGCGCATCGACTTGAACCGCGGCCGCGCCGACATCCTGATCTCCGAGGCCGAGCTTGGCGCGCGCCGCGCGGAGCTGGAAGGGCGCGGCGGCTATCCGATACCCGCGAGCCAGACGCCCTGGCAGGAGATCCAACGCGACCTGGTGGATCAACTGGAGGACGGCATGGTGCTCAAGCCCGCAATCAAATATCAGCGCGTCGCGCAAAAGAGCATCCCGCGGAACAGCCACTGAATTTGTGGAGCAGCCTCTGCGGCCATCCCTCGGGAGAGCCGACCGTCGTGGTGGACCAATCCATGGCCCTGGCCAACCGCCGCATCTCGCCGCGCTGTTTCGGAACGCGGAGCTCTCGGGCGGCGGTCTCAGTGCATCTCACCTCCGTCAAGGCGCCCGCGCCACACTCTCTTAGGCAGGTCCAATCCCCGCCGGGGCAGCGGCAGCTTTCAAGATTGCAGCTTCAGCATTTTCCCCGGCTCGGAGAGAAGCCCAGTCACCGCCTCGACCAGCCGCTCGTCGTCCACCGGCTTGGCGAGCACCGGCATCTGTTGGAATTCAGCCGGCAATCCGCTCCGACCGTAACCCGTGACGAACACGAAGGGAACTTGACGCTCGGTCAGCGCTTCGGCGATTTTCGCAACCGAGCGGCCGTGCAGGTTGGCATCCAGCAAAGCGCAATCGAATGAGACGGCTTCCAGTAGCGCGAGGCCCTCGCTCTCCGTGCTCACCGACCGCACATCGCCGGCGCCAAGCCGCTCCAAGGTATCTACCAGGTCCATAGCAATAAGAGATTCATCCTCCACGACCAGGAGAGATCGACCCGCAAGCGGGGTGCCGGGCTGCGCGGTTTGCCGCTGCGGCAGCGTGGGCCCCCGCAATCTGGGCTCTTCGGCCACCATCCGCTGCACATCGGAATGCGGGAGCTTCATCGAGATTTTCCAGGTCAATCCCTCCGGCTCGATGATCTGCTCGGCCCTCCCGCCCTCGCTTTTGGCGCTCTGCTCGATGAGCGCACTACCGAACCCCCGCCGCGAGAGCGCCGAGATCGGCGGCCCGCCGCGCTCGACCCATTGCACGTTGAGCACGTCGCCGGTCACCGTCCAGTTGATAGCCACCCAGCCCCTCGGAGCTGACAGTGCGCCGTATTTGACCGAGTTCGTGCCCAACTCATGCAGCATGACGGCGAGATGCACGGCCATTTGCGGCCGCAGCTGAACGGCCGGACCCCAGGCGGTCAGGCGCGCTTCGTCAACAGCGCCGTGCAGGAGCTGGTCGCGAATCAGCTCGCGCAGATCAGCACCCTCCCAGGTCGTTTCGGTCAGCAGAGCGTGCACACGCGCCAACGATTGGATGCGACCGGAAAATCGTCGCACAAACTCCTCCGGGTCCTTGGTGCTCCGCATCGTCTGCTGCGCGACAGCCTGCACGTTCGCCAGAGTGTTCTTGACCCGGTGGTTGAGCTCGCGCAGGAGAAGCTGCCGCGTGTTCTCCGCCTCTACTTGCGCTGCAATATCGCGGAAGTAGCAGACGACGCCGAAGGTTCCATCGGGCAGAGTGGTGCGATCGACGCGCCATTCGTAATGCTCGATCACGCCCCGATCGGCCCGTAGCTCCGCACGATGCGGCGTATTGTAGGATTCTCCGGTCGCTAAGGTACGACGAAAGATGGCAGCCACCTCGTCGGCGTATTTCTTCTCCCAAAGGATGTGAATGACCTCGTCGAAGTCGCGGCCGATGATGCCAGCCGCCATTTCGCCGAAGACAGGAAGAGCGGTCGGGTTCACCTCCCGAATGCGAAAATCGGAATCGACAAGATATATCCCGAGCGGCGCCTGCTTGAACAGCGTCTCGAACTGGGCCTTACGATATTGCTGTTCCCTTTGGGCATCCCTCCGCATCTTGGCGAGCTTGATATTGGCGCCGACGCGCGCGATCAGCTCGTGCGCGTTGAATGGCTTCGTCAGATAGTCGTCGGCTCCGGCGTTCAATCCCTCGAGCCGCGCCTCGTCGTCGGCACGCGCCGAGAGAAGGATCACCGGCAGTTCGGCCAGGGCCGAATTCCTCCTTATGGCGCGCACCAGTCCGAGACCGTCGAGGCGCGGCATCATCACGTCCGCGACCAGCAAGTCAGGCTTGCGTTTGTGAATCGCTTCGATGGCCGCTTGGCCATCAGCCACCGCCTGCACATCGAATCGCGAGGACAACAAGCGCCTGACATAGGCGCGCATGTCGGCATTGTCGTCCGCGAGCAGGACGCGCCCGCCCTCCGCAGGCTGCGGACTGATCGTCAAATCCTCGCCGGGCTGGTGCACAGGCGTTTCGTCACCGGGCAGCCAGCGCAATGCTTCCACCACATAGGCTTCGGCGTGAACCGCAGTCGACGCCAAGCTGCGCGAGTCGCCTATCCGCTCTCCAGGCAGATGCGCTCGACCAAGCGGGATCGTCACCGAGAAGGCAGTACCCCTATCGACCGCGCTCTCGACCTTTATGGATCCTTGGTGAAGCTTGACGAGTTCCTGGACCAGAGCCAATCCGATACCGCTACCCTCGTGGGTGCGGCTCCTTTGGTTTTCGACGCGATGAAAGCGCTCGAACAGGCGCGGAAGCTCGTGTGCGGGAATGCCGACGCCGGTATCACTGACCCTCAGCTCGACCTGGCGGTCAACCTGACGCAATCGCACCGCGATCTCGCCCTTGAAGGTGAACTTGAAAGCATTGGAAAGAAGATTGAGCACGATCTTCTCCCACATGTCGCGATCGATGTAAGCGCGCTCCGCAAGTGGCGGACAGTCGATGACGAGATGCAGGCCGGCGCGCGCGCAGGCCGACTCGAAGTTACTGGCGAGCTCGTTCGTGAAGGCGGCCAGGTCGGTGGGCTGATACATTGCCTGCGCTCGTCCGGCCTCGATGCGCGAGAAATCGAGCAGCGAGTTGACAAGCTTGAGCAGCCGCAACGAATTTCGGTGCGCGACCTCGACCAGTGCCCGGTTGTCTGGAAGCACCTTTTCGGCGGGCTTGCCGAGAATCTCCTCGAGTGGGCTGAGCATCAAGGTGAGCGGCGTGCGAAACTCGTGGCTGATGTTGGAGAAGAACAGCGTTTTGGCGCGATCGATCTCGGCCAGAGCCTCGGCGCGCCGGCGCTCATCCTCGTAGGCCTGCGCATTCGCGAGGCTAGCCGCGATCTCGCCGGCGACGAGAGTGAGAAATCCGCGGTAAGCGTCATCGAATTGCCTAAACGGATTCAAGCCGGCAACCAGCACGCCATGGCGGCCGGTCTCGCCGCGAGCCGGGATGGGAATGAGTGCAGCCTGTTGTGGGCCCTTGTCCCACGCGCCTTTCGGAAAGCTCGAGCCAAAGCGCGCTTCGAGATCGTCCAGCACGCGCGGGGTCTGATCGGAGATGACCTCGGCGAGCGGCCAAGTCGCGGTATCGCCGGCTGTGACTCGTTGCGGAAATGCGGGATGCCGATAGCCGAGTGGCGTCCATCCGACCAGCGAAAGACCTTTGCCATCGGGCTCCGCGAAGTAGATCGACGCAAAAGGCAAGTCCCGCTGGTTGGTCGCAAGCGCGCGCGCGGTCTGCTCGTAAACTTGCCGCAGCGTCCGTGACTCGGCGCCTGCCGCCGCTATCTCCCGGAGTAAGCCCAACTGGCGCTCGCCGATCACACGTCGGGTATCATCGGTATTGGCGCAGATGATACCGCCGGGTCTCCCCTGATCATCTGGTATAGGGCTATAGGAGAAGGTGTAATAGGTCTCCTCGGGATAGCCGCTGCGCTCCATGATGAGCAGTTGCGCCTCGACGTAGGTCCCCTCGTCGCCTCCCATCGCGGTCGCAAGCATCGGACCAATGTTGGGCCAAATCTCCCGCCAAACCTCTCTGGCAGGCCGCCCGAGCGCCCATGGGTGCTTGCCGCCGATAATCGCCTTGTAAGGGTCATTGTAGAGCTTGAGCAGATCACCTCCCCAGCCGATCCAGATCGGCTGGCGCGAGGTGAGCATTATCCGGGTGGCGGTCTTGAGACCTTGCGGCCAGTCGGGCAGCGGGCCGAGGGCGGTGGACGACCAGTCGAGGGCGCGGATGCGCTCGCCCATTTCGCCGCCGCCGACGACAAACGAGAGGCTGTCATAGCTCATGGGACGGGTTCCGCTTGGGCCCTCGAGAGGAGGATATAGCCTGGGAAAAACGATCTGCTCGCGTGCAGCGGCCCTCGCGCGCACCTCGCGCGGCGACCAAACGTCCACAATTTCGTTTGGTTCCATGTGCGGATCGGCCGAAACTCTCCTCTCTCAGGGCTCCCTGCGATTTGCTTGATACTCACGTCCTTGGCATCCGCCGGCACGCCGGTGGGGCTCGCCGCCTCAACCTCGACTCGCCGCGAGCAAGTCGCCATAAAGCGGGTCGCGGCGCGGGTGCCGCGGCACGACATTTTCGGCACACCCGACAAGAACTCCAAATCGGCAGCACCAGCGAACCATCGGCGCAAGAATCCGCCAACTGCCGCCGCCTCTTCAATTTTCCGAGACGCGCATAGCGACCGTCGGTTTATGCATCTGCGCGTCCGCGCTCGCGACGCGTCCACTCGGTGGCAAGCCCGGTGGCCAAACCGGCAAGCAACGCAACCGGCATAAGCCGCCGCCAGCCGATCGTGTTCCCGAGCCTCAGCCCGGTGGCGATCACCGGAAGAGTGGCGGCAAGCGGCGGGGTCGCAAGCAGCGCACGTTCGGCAATTTCGCGCGTTCGCTTTTTGGCCAGCTTCGTCCAGATCATGGCGACGACGAACAGCGCAGCAAAAACCAAGCACATCCCGATGGCCGTTTTCGTGGCGCCGAAACCGAGCCAATCAGAACAAACAAAAAAAACAGCAATCAGAAACAGGATTGCCGTGGCAGAGCCAAGCATCGCCTGCACCACATAGCCGATCACAACACCTGCATTCAGCCCGCTTCTGGCCTGCGCAGCATTTGCAACGTAGCGAGCCAGCGCGTTCATGAATTCATCCTCGTTGTCCGGGAGCAGCTTGGGGCTCCCGGACGTCAGACACCTTAACAAATAAGCGCAGGCGGACGCGACTAGAGAGGCCGGTGTGTCCGGCCGAGCAGCCAGCCCAGGCCAAGAGCTATGCACGTGGCGGTGTAGGGCTGCGTCTCGATCAGACGGCGCAGGCTGCCCTCAAACGAAGTTGCAGAGTTCTTCACGGTGTCGCGCGCGCTCCCGGCGATCTCGGCCGCGCTATCGCGCGCTTGACCATATAGGTCCTGTGCAGCTCCCTTCACTTGGTTCATCACTCCATCCGCTTCGGTCTTGCTGTCGCCGAGGACCCGTCCGACGCTCTCCTGCGCCTTTCCACCCATGTTCCTCGCCGTCCCGGCAATGCGATTCTCATCCATGATCCTCTCCAGCAAAGGATTGATACTCGAAGGGCCGACCGGCGCGATGTCCGCAGCCCATGCCGGCAGAGCAACACCGGTCAGCACACTCCAGTTCCCGCCTTGGGTGGGCGCGCCCACGAAATGCGCAAGCGTCCCTGCAGGGAGGCGGCGCTCCGTCTCCCGGCCCGAACTGAGCCGCGGTGAAGGACTTCCAAATTCCCGCAAATCCTGGAACCTTTCGCTTCTGCTTGCGTTTCGCGCCATAGGGGGAATAGGGGTAGGGCCGGCCGCGGGGGGTTCTGGGTTTCCGCGCTGTCGCTCGGCTATTGGAAGAGTTCGCGTGCAGCACCGGGATTTTCAATGAGCATCGATCAAGCGGGGGCGGTACTTGAGCAAGAAGACTTGCTCGGGATGAAGCCGGAGCTTGGACTGATGAACGGCGCCCTAGCCATACCCCGCCGCGACCACGACAGGTTTGCTGACGTCCTCGACTTCGCCCCGGTCGGCATCGCGGAGGTCGGCGGGGACGGTAGGCTGCTGCGCGTCAACGCGCATCTTGCCGGGCTCTTGGGCTGCGCGCCCGCCGATCTTGTCGGCCGCTCGATCTTCGATCCGATGCTGGCGGAGGAGACGGAGGAGGACCAGGCGCAATTCCAGCGGCAGGTCCGTGGCGAGATCGATCAGTACGCCATCGAGAAGCGCCTGCGCCGGCCCTACGGAGGCCGACTATGGACTTCTATCGTCTCGTCGAGCATCCGCGATGACGAGGGCCACTTTCTCTACGCTATTCGTGTCCAGCACGATATCACGGGGCGCAAGATCGCCGAGCAGGAGCTCGAACGGCGGGCCGAGCAGCAGGCCGCCTTGCATGAGTTTGCGGAAGGGCTGCAACAGGCCGACGGGATCGAGGACATATACACGCGAGCCGTTACCGCGATCACCCGGGCGCTCCGCTGCGACCGCGCTGCAATCCTTCTCGCCGACCGTTTCGGTGTGATGAGATTTGTCGCGTCCCGCGGACTGTCCCAGATCTACCGAAACGCCGTCGAGGGCCACTCGCCCTGGGAGCGCGACGCACGCGACCCCGAGCCGATCTGCATACCGGACATCGACCTCGCCGAGCTTTCTGAGGACCTTAAGTCAACCGTGCGCGCCGAGGGCATCCGGGCGCTCGCGTTCATTCCGGTTCTGGCCAGCGGTTGCCTGATCGGAAAGTTCATGACCTACCATGACCACCCCCATCTTTACACGCGGGCCGAGATCGATCTTGCGCGCACAATCGCCCGACAGCTTGGGCTGGCGATCGAACATACCCGCGCCGCGCAAGCGTCTCGGCAGCTGGTCGCTATCGTTGAATCATCCCACGATGCCATCGTCAGCAAAGACTTGAACGGCATCATCGCCACATGGAACCGGGGCGCCGAGCGGCTGTTCGGCTACACGGCCGAAGAGGTGGTGGGCAAGTCCGTCACCATCATCATTCCGCCCGACCGGCTGGATGAGGAGCCGCAGATTCTCGCGCGCATCCGCCGCGGCGAACTGGTCGACCACTTCGAGACGGTCCGGGTGCGCAAGGACGGCCGGCGCATCGATGTCTCGCTGACGATTTCGCCGGTTCGCGACGAAGAAGGCCGCATTGTCGGGGCTTCAAAAATTGCCCGCGACATAACCGAGCAGAAGATCATGGAAGCCAAATTGCGCGACAGCGAGCGTTGGCTCAAGGATCTGCTCTCCGCCATTCCGGCCGCGATCTACACCACGGATGCACGAGGGAAGATCACCTATTACAATCAAGCCGCGGTCGAGCTCGCCGGCAGGACCCCGGAACTGGGCAGCGATGAATGGTGCGTCACCTGGAAGCTCTACAAGCCCGACGGCACGCGTTTGCCACACGACGAATGCCCGATGGCGGTCGCCCTCAAAGAGGGACGGGCGATCCGCAACGCCGAGGCAGTGGCGGAACGGCCCGACGGGTCGCGCGTTCCCTTCATTCCGTACCCGACGCCGCTGCGTGATGCTTGCGGCAACATAGTCGGCGCCATCAACATGCTGGTCGACATCAGCGAGCGAAAACAGGCCGAAACCCAACAGCGTATCCTCTTCAACGAGCTCAATCACCGCGTCAAGAACAACATGCAGATGTTGCAAGCGCTGCTGCACATCGCGGGCCGAAAGGCCAGCAGCCGCGAAGCCCAGGCCGTGCTCAATGAGGCGAGCGGCCGTGTCGCCGCGATGGCGGCTGCGCAGCAGATCCTCTACGGCACCAAGGACGCGACGCGCTACGGCGCGTCCGCATTCATCGAGGCTGTATGCAACAACGCCAAATCGGCGCTCGCGGGCGATATCGATATCGCCAACGAAGCCGAAGACCTCGAGCTCTCAAACGATACCGCGATGCCTTTGGCGCTGATCCTCAACGAGCTCTTGACCAATGCGGCCAAGCACGGGAGCAACGGGAATGGCCGGCCGGTCATTCGGGTCGGCCTTGTACGCGAGAGCGACGCGTTCTGCCTGTATGTGGAGGACGAAGGACCTGGCTTTGATCTGGATGCGGTGCGGGCCCGATCATCAGGCCTGCAACTCATTACCGGTCTTGCGGGTCAATTACGCGGAAAGTTTACCGTGACGAAGGGCAATCGCACTCGTTGCAGCGTCCAGTTTTCCTGAGGGCGCCGCATGCATTTCCCGGCCGTCAACATTCCGGTAGCTTATCCGTTCGGCCGATCGGCTGCTTCGCGGTTCCAATCGCGCCCGGTCTTCTCCGTGCACGAACCCGCCGGGGCGTCCACGCAGCCGGGCAACTCTGGTTCTATCCTCCTTGTGGAGGACGATTTTCTCATCGCCTCACAAATGGAGAGCGCCCTTGCTGAGGCCGGTTTCGCGATTGCCGGAACGGCGGGCTCGGCCGAAGAAGCGCTGGCGCTCGCGGCACGGCATCGCCCGGCGTTAATTGTGATGGATATCCGGCTCAACGGAAACCGCGACGGCATCGACGTCGCGCTGGAGGTGTTTGCGACCTACGGCATCCGCTGCGTCTTCGCCAGCGCGCATCAGACGGCGGAAGCGCGCATGCGGGCGCAGCCGGCGCGTCCGCTTGCATGGCTCGCAAAGCCGTATTCAATGCCGTCGCTCGTGGAGGCCGTGCGCGGGGCGTTTCGCGACCTCCGCGCGGCCGACGCCTGAAGCATCCACACGCCCCTCCCCGCGTTTTGACCCGTAAGGCTGCTCCAGAGCCGTCGCACTCCATCGGAGCTGATGGCAACCTCCTCGATTGAGGTATTTACTTACCGGCACTTTAGCAGTTCGAACTCGATTTTCATCAATGAATTCAGCGATAGCCATCCGGACCGCCTTGTTGTGTTTGCGCCGAACGCGCGGTTAACTCCGCACCCGCGCATTCGTGGTCCCCGGCGAGTTTCCGTGACACCCTTAAGTCTTGCCTCCCAGCCGCAAAGGGTATCCGCCCTCGTCCCGATGCTCTTGGCATCAGGACTGACGCTCGCCGGCTTCGCGGTGACCGTGCTGGCGCTCTATCCCGGATATCTCACCAACGATGCCACCTACATCTACGGCTACATGCACGACTGGCATCTCGGCGACTGGCAATCGCCCTTGGAGACAATTCTGTGGTGGCTGATTGATCCGCTCGCGCCCGGGCCGGGCAGCATGTTTCTGCTGATCGTTACCTTCTATTGGCTGGGCTTTGGCCTGGTTGCTCTTGCGGTCGCGCAACGCGCCGGTGCGGTCGCGATCGCGGTTCCATTGCTCGCGCTCACGCCGCCCGCCTTCATCCTCTTGTCGATGATCTGGCGCGACATGCTTTTCTCAGGCATATGGCTCCTTGCGGCGGCGATTCTCTACCTGGTCGCCGACCGCTCCGGCTGGCTGCGCATCGGCGCGCAGATTCTCGCGCTCGTCCTGATCGGCTGCGGCATCCTCTTGCGACCCAACGCCATCGTCGCAGCGCCGTTTCTCATTGCCTACGCGCTTTGGCCGACACGGCTGCAATGGAAGCGCACCGCGCTCTTGTTCATTCCGGCGGTCGCGGCCGGATACGGCCTCATTCACCTCGTCTACTACGATATCCTCAACGTCAAGCGCGAGAACCCGCTGCATTCGCTCCTCGTCTTCGATCTCGGCGGGATCAGCTACTTTGCCCAGGAGAATGTGTTCCCGGTGACCTGGACGCCTGAGGAGAACGCGCTGCTGCTCAAGCGATGCTACGAGCCGCAGCACTGGGACAGCTACTGGACACTCGAGCCGTGCAATTTCGTGATGGCGCGCCTCGAGCGCAAAGACGAGCCGATCTTCGGCACCCAGCGTCTGATCGATGCTTGGGTCAGTGCCGTCAAGGCACACCCTCTCGCCTATCTGGAGCACCGTCTCACCGTCCTGTGGACGCTGCTGGGACGCGAAAATTACGTCCTCGAGATCCACAAGATGCCGCTCCCCGAGGAGGCGCCGATCGCCCAAAACAGCTACTTTCGGGCGCTCCTGCCGCTGCAAGACGCGATCAAATCGAGCATCCTATATCGCGGAGGGTTCTGGCTCCTCCTTGCTGCCGCGATCGCCGCCTGGGCGTGGCCGGCGCGGCTCGGCGCAAGTGGCGCCTTTGCGGTCTCGGTCGCCGCCACGGGCCTCGCTTATTTGCTGAGCTTCGGCGTGTTCGCCGTCGCAACCGATTTTCGCTATCTCCATTTGGGCGTCGTGACCGCCTTGGCGGCACTCGTTCCGTCGCTGATCGCACGACGTGAAGCGCGCCCCAAACTGCTGAAGCAGCAGGTTGCCGGAGCGGTGAAGCCGAGCGGCTGACGGCCGTCTGTAATGGAAGGCCACTGCGCGCGCCTATGCGGGGTGACCCGGGTCGTTCACCTTGGGGATGTCGAGCTCGTCTTCGTCGGCAACCGGTGGCTTGGGCGGCTTGCCGGGTATCCCCTGCTCGCCCAGCTTCGCCTTGGCGATGTCATCCTCAGTCGGCCGGTCTTCTTCGCGTACGCGTGGCCTGCTCATCACGCATCTCCCTGTCCAGCTCGATGACCTTCTGTTGCACTTCGTCGGACTCGCGGCAGAGAAAGCTCGCGATTTCCTCGATCGCTGTGCCGAGGTGGAGATCCTTTCGCAGGTCGGCAAGCTCCGTCGCCGACCATGCTTTGCTGCTTAGATTGCCGGGTCGAATCGGTCTGTCCATTGCCGACCCCCATTTTCCTTCATCCCCAGTCAACGCCCGCTCATTGGGGCGGTTCCGAGGGGTGCCGCGGACCGCTTCCCTAATGGTCGGCGTATCGCTGCGGTTTTGTCTCCGGTAGCAGCATCCAGGCCGCCGCTGTCGCCCCCGCAGCGATGGCGGCAATGGCCAGAAAGCCTGCGGCGCGTCCGAAGCCTTGGAACAAGAACCCGCTGAGCCCCGTGCTCAAAGCTGCGGCGATCGCAAGCAGCGCCCCGATCACCCCTTGGACGAGATTGAAGCGGCCCGTGCCGGCCGTTAAATCGGTGATGATCAGAACCGTCATAACATTGAAGATCGAGCCGGTGACGCCATCGAGCAGCTCGATCGCGATGACGGCCTCGGTGTTCGTCACGAAAGCGAATAAGACCGCGCGCACTACCTCGAGGCTGAAACCGACCATCAGCACCGGCTTCCGCCCCCTCACCTCCGAGAGATAGCCGACCGACGGCGCCATCACGGCGACCACGACCTGCGGGCCGATGATGAGCGCCGAAATAAGGATTGCGCCGTGCGCCGCCTTGGTTGCGCCAAATGTCTCGCCCAGGAGCGGCAGCATCGATGCATTGGCGAATTGGAACAGCATCAAGCATCCGGCGAAGGCGACCAGGTTGCGGTTCTTGGCCAGATCGATCAGCCGATGCAGCTTGGCGTCGCCGGTTGGCGCATTGCGGGCGCGCGCGTGATCGATTTCCTCGGGACGGATTCGGCTGAGGGCGATGAGCGCCGGTGCGCAGAGAGCGGCGGCTGCAAGGAATATCGCGCGCGGCGCCACAAAGCTGCCGATGGCTCCCAAGACGCCGGCAGTCACGGCGGTGCCGGCGCCGGAAAATCCAAAGTTGCGTCCCGTACGCAGGGACATGGCGCGCCGCCCCACCAAGCCGAGGCTGATCGCGGCGATCGCCGGCGTCATGATGCCAGCCGTCGATCCGTGCAGAATCTCGGCCACGAAGACGAGGGGAAAAGTCGGCGCGAGCGCGAAGATGAGCGCCGCTCCGCAAATCATGAGCGCTCCGGCAGCCACGAGGGCGCGCTTCCAGGGCAGCGCGTCGGCGAGCGCGCCACCGGGAACAAGGCTCAAGACGCCGGCAATTCCACCGCTCCCCAGCACCAGCCCGACATTGGATTGCGACCAGCCGAGGTCGGCAAGATAGAACGCCACAAAGGTCCCGAAACCGGTTTGCACATCGGCGATGAAGAAGTTCGTCCAGTCAAGCCCGGCACGGCTTTGTAACGAGGCCGGTGTGCGCAACAGCCGACGCGCGTGGCGGTACCGCGTGACGGCTCGACCTACCTTCGAGCGGTGGCGTGGGGCAGTCATCGATACCGGGACCGGACACGGAACGCTGATCCCAGAACGGCCGCAAATGGAGTTGAGTTCCGCTTGGTGCGTGCGGACGCGCCCTAACCCAGCGGTTTGCCCAGATGGGCTTGGTTTTCCAAGAGGCGGCCCAATACGGGGCCGGCTGCCACAACCATGCGCCCCAGCATGGCGCGTCCGTGCTCGGCCGAGGCCTGCGCCGGGTCGCCGATGATTCCCATATGGGCGAGGCGCGAATCGTCAGTACGCCAGGGAAAGGTCACTGCGCGATCGAGGATCAGCGCGGCTACGTGCTCGCCCGAAGCATGCGGCGCGATCAGATCCTGCCGCACCAGGTCAGGCGCGAGCGCCAGCATGATCGACGTCTCGGCCGCGCCTCCATGCACGTCGGCGACGGCCGCAGGCGACCCGCCGGCCAAATCGAAGGGATGCAGCGCGCAGGCATTGAGTGATAATTCGCTGGCAAGCTCGCGCAACAGCGTCTCGAGAGCGCCACGATTGCCGCCGTGGCCGTTGATGATGGCGAGATTGCGTGTGGGCAGCGCCCGCACGATTTCGCGCGCGATCTCCTTGAGCAAATGCGCAAAGGTCTCCAGAGAAAGACTGAGCGTCCCGGGCGCCCAATCGTGCTCGCGCGAAAGGCCGATGCTGAAAGTCGGTAGCTGCCACAGGTCGAACTGATCGCCCCAGCGGTCGACCAGCGCACGTGTGACCCCTTCGGCCACCACCACGTCAGTGTCGAGGGGCAGATGCGGCCCGTGCTGCTCGATGGCGCCGAGCGGCAGGCAAAGGATGGAGGTCGGCTTGAGCTTCCGCGTTATCTCCGGAAACGTCAGCTCACCAAGCATGCGCGGCGAAGGCGGCCGTCCCAATGAATGAAATCCCCCGAATGGCGCGATGTGTCACGAATTTCGGAAGCGGAAACTAGCGCTCGGCGCGAAGATCACGATGCTCCGTCTCGTCGCCCTCGCCCAGGAGCGATAACAGCTGATCCAGCTTGTGGCCGGCCCGTGTCGCCTTGGCGGTCAGATAGCGGCGGTTATCGGCATTGACGGTGCCCTGTAGCGGGATGCGGCCGGAAACCTCGATCCCGGCCTGGGCCAGGCCGTCGAGCTTGGCCGGATTGTTGGTCAACAAGAGCACGCGCTTGCAGCCGAGCAGCTCGAGCATGCGCACCGCCATCCCGTAATCGCGCTCGTCGTCGTCAAAGCCCAGCGTGGCGTTGGCATCCAGCGTGTCGAGCCCGTCATCCTGCAGCTGATAGGCGCGCATCTTGTTGGCGAGGCCGAGCCCGCGCCCTTCCTGCCGCAGATAGAGAATGACGCCGCCGCCCTCCTCGTCCAATCGTGCGAGTGCAAGCCGCAGCTGATCGCCGCAATCGCAGCGCCGCGAGCCGAACACGTCGCCGGTGAGGCACGCGGAATGTATCCGCACCGGCACCGGGCTGCGAAAATCCGGATTGCCGACGATGACCGCAGTCGCGGTGCCGCCGACCTCATCGCGGAACACCACGAAGCGCGCGGACAACCCGCCCTGCAGCGGGACGCTGGCCGCCGAAGCCACGGTCAGCGTTGCCAAGGCGTCTTGCCGAAAAGGCGCCACCGCCGCGGCTTCGAAACTGATCAAGGACGGCACGAAACGCGCGACCACGGCGTCATCCTTGGGGACGACCAGCAATGCCGGCAGCCGTTGCGCAAGCTTGGCTAGCTCCAGCGCCGGTGCCGCGGCGCGGGGTGGCGGCGAGGCGTCGAGGCGAAGTTTCACCTCGACGTTGACCGCAAGGGAGAGAATGTCCGCCGCGCTGGCGGTCTCGTCTATGGCGAGGGCGATCGGCCCTCCGGAACTCACCCCCAGCGAACGCGCCCGTCGCTCCGTCAGCACAAGGCGCAGCTGCGCTGGCGCGCCGCACAACTGGCGAAAAGCCGCGAGCTGATCGTCGCCCATGCCGTCGACCGGCAGCGCAATGACGCCCTCGTTCCCATCCATCACGATAATGGGCCGCCCGGAGCGGAATTCGGAAAGCGCCCTGGCAACCATCACGTAAGCGGGGTCGCCCATCAGGCTCGCGCGGCTATTTGCTCGGCTACTCGACACGAATACTCGTCCCCAGCTTGAAGTCATGAAATAGGATATAGTTCCACGAGCTGTCGTCCCTTAGGATCGCACTTTAAGAAACGTGGCGTTTCCTTCCTATTTACATGGCACGATGACCATCATGGCACGATGACGCCGCCGCCGAAAGAACACCTCGCCACCAATGCATGCGAGCCCGGCGCCGATTGCTGGGCTGATGTTCCCCGGATGTTCCGTGAGGGCGACTGTGCCCTGCCGATGCCCTGGCAGGAGCTGTTCGGCCCTCTGCAGCGCGGCTTGGTAGATGGGCTCGTCGTGGTCGCCCAGCTCGGCCAATCGATCGATGCACGTATCGCCACCCCCAATGGGGATTCCAAATACATCAACGGAGCCCATGGCCTTGCGCACCTGCATCGCTTGCGCGCCTTGGTGGATGCCGTGCTCATCGGTGTCGGCACCGCCCAAATGGATGATCCGCAACTGACGGTCCGCCGTGTTGTCGGCCCGAGCCCGGCCCGCGTCATCGTCGATCCGAACGGGCGGTTGCCTTGGACCGCCCGGGTGCTTGCCGCGGACGGCAGCCGTCGCTTGGTGATCACGCATGCCGGCGGCAAAACTCGGCTCCCACCCGGAGTCGAGGTTGCCGCGCTGCCCGAGGTGAATGGCCAGATTGCGCCCGCCGACATTTTGGGCGCGCTTGCGGAGCGCGGCTTTCGCCGCGTCCTCGTGGAAGGGGGCGCCAACACGGTCTCTCGCTTTCTGCAGGCGCGCTGTCTCGACCGTCTGCATGTGCTGATCGCACCGATCATCATCGGCGGCGGCCCCGCGAGCGTGACCCTGCCGCCGGTCGCGCGCGTCGACGACGCGGTGCGGGCGCCGATCCGCGCGCATGTGCTGGGCGATGATCTGTTGCTGGATTGCGATTTGAGCGGTCAACGCCTTCCAATCGCGGATGCAAAAAAGTCGATGTGACCGATCCTGAGCTGAGCGCGTGCATCGGCGATGAGCTCGAGGCGGCGGGTGAGCCACGCTGCGATGCGCTCAAGCGGCACGTCTCCGAGCTCGCGCGCGGCTGACGCCCACCCGCTCAGTATCTCTCTTTGAATGACGTCGTCCTGCGTCCCAAACACCCACTCGGAGTGTCCCTGCACGACGGCGTAGCCAACCGCCTCGAAGCGGGCGATCGCCTGCGCGGCGGCTTGCGGTCCCAATGCCGGGCCAAAGCCCTTGTCGCGCCGTTGGTGACGATTGACCGCCGCGAGCATCTCGGCATCGAACGCTGCCGGGGGATCAAGCACCGAGCCGCCGTCATAGCTCAGCGCCGCATAGACCGGCAGGCGGCGCGCCGCCACCTCGACCACCAGGCGCTCGACAAAATCCGCTGACACGAGGTCAAGCAGCGCGGAGCAGGTGACGAGATCAAGCGCCCCGTCGAGCGCAAGCTCCAGATCGCGTCCGAGATCGATCGCCCGCACCTGCACAATCCTGTGTGGCGGCTCGGCAAGCTCCGGCGTGCGCGCCAACAGGCCGAGGTCATTGTCCACGAGGCGCCAGCTCTGCCGTACCGGCAGATACGGGCTGATTGCCCGCAGGCTGGATCCGGTGCCACATGCCAGATCAACCACGGAGACGGCCGGCCGGTCGGCAAAGTGGGCGGTGACGGCGTCGAGCACGGCCCTGTTGCGGGCGCGCAAATCGTACGGTTCGCGCAATGCCAGCCACTGCGCCGAGAAGCCGCTCACGATCGGGCTCCCTTCCCGGCGCTGACCTGCTCCAGAACCCGCGCGAACGACTTCGCCGAATCCTCCCAGGATGGATAGGCTTTGGCGGCCTCGCGCGCCCCAGCCGCCAACCGTCCGCGCCGCGCCGCGTCCCCGATCAGCTCGCGCAGGACGGCGGAAAGCGCCGCAGCATCGTCGGGAGCAATGAGCACCCCCGCCCCTGCCGGCACCGTATCCGGAACGGCGCCGGCGCGGGTACCGATCACCGGCACGCCGTGAGCGATGGCTTCCGCATAGGCCATGCCGTAACCCTCGAAGCGGGACGGCAGCACGAACAGGTCGGCGGCGGCGTAGAGCAGCGCAAGCCGCTCGGGCGCGACCGCGCCCGTGAACGTGATGCGCGAGCGGAGCCCCAATCGCGCGATGTCAGAGTCCAGCGCCTGCGCGGTCTCGATGCTGCGCGTGCGATCGCCCGCGATTGTGAGATGCCAGGAAAGATCGTGCAGCTCGGCCAGCGCCTTGACCAGGACATCGTAGCCCTTGCGCGGGACGACGCTTCCGACGGCAAGAAGGTTGATCATCGTGGGGCACGAGCGGCGCTGGACCGCCACGCGATCGATGCCCGGCCGCACGATGCTGAGGCGTTCGGGCACGACCGCATAATCGAGGGCCAGCAGTCGCGCGGTTGCCGGGCTGGTCACGATGACATGTCGTGCACAATCAAGCGCCGCACGCTCGCCGGCAGCAAAAACGGCGGCCTCCGCCGCGTTCAGCCCGGTTTCCAAAGCCAGCGGATGATGCACCAGCGCCACCAGCCGGCATTGGCCGGCCAGCGCCTGCGCCTCCGCGGCCAGCACCCCAAAGGCGAGGCCATCGATCACGATCGGCCGTTCGCCGGCGAGCGCAGCGATGGCACGGCGCGCCGCGGCGCGCACCTCGAGCGGGGGCCGTGGAAAGCTGTCGCCGATATCGCAGATCTCGATGTCCCAGCCGAGAGCTTGGAGTCCCCTGATGATGCGCCGATCGTAGGTATAGCCGCCGGTCGGCGTCGCAAGATCGCCCGGCACCATAAACGCAGCCGCCTTGGGCGTCGTCGTCACCACATCACCACAAAGGCGCCTCGTACGAGGCGCTCGCGGACGGCGATTCCAGAACGGTCACGCGGATCGCCTTGAGCTCGCGTCCGTCACGCCCGAGCCTGCCCGACCGAGCCGCACCAGCGAGATGATCGAATACATGCTTGGTGACGAACTCGGTCGTTGTGTTGATGCCCTTGAACTCAGGAATTTCATCGAGATTGCGGTAGGCGAGCGGGCTCAAGACCTCCTTCAGCACTTCATGAGCGCGGCCGATATCGATGACGATGCCGTATTGATCCACCGTTTCGGCCAAGAAGGCTGCACGCACCACAAAGGTCGCGCCGTGCAGTCGCTGCGCAGGCCCAAACACCTCTCCACGGAAGGAATGGGCGATCATGATCTGGTCGGAGACTTCGACTGCAAACACCGATGACCTCACCTAGTGGGTTCCGCTTGATCCATAGTCGATGACCGGACAGCGCGCGTCGCCTTGCGCACGCAAAATCTCGGGCAGGCGCTGCGGCAGATCGGCAAACAAGACGGCCGGCGCGAGCAGCGCGTCGAGGGCGGGATCGGCGAGGAGATCGAGCGCCGCCGCAAGGCGACGGGACCTTTCCCAGCGCGGCCGATGCGACGGCGCGACCTCGCCGACCTGGCTCGCCAAGAGCCTGAGCCGGCGGCTGTGAAAAGCTTCGCCCAGAGGCGCCGTCACCTCGTCGGCCCCGTACCAGCTCATCTCGACGATGGCGGCTTCCTGCCCCGCGCTCGCCAGAGCCGTCGCCAGCCCACTCGCCGAGGCGCTCGCATGAAAGACCAAATCGCAGTCGTGCGGTGCATCCGACGGCGGCGCAAAAGCTGCCCCGAGCGTTTGAGCGATCTCACGCCGAGACGGCGCCACATCGATTACGGTGACCTCGGCCCCCGGCAGCCGCGAGCACAGCCGCGCGACCAGCAGGCCGACGACGCCCCCTCCCACCACGGCGATGCGGTCGGCCGGGCCCGGGGCGCCATCCCACACCGCATTGAGCGCCGTCTCCATATTTGCGGCAAGGACCGCGCGCGCGGGCGGTACGTCACGCGGTACCGGCACCACCGCGCTTACCGGCAGCGTAAAGACGCGCTGATGCGGATGCAGTGCGAAAACTACCCGTCCCGCAAGCTCGCCGGACCCCCCCGCCACGCGCCCTACGGTGGCGTAACCGTATTTTGCAGGGAATGGAAAGGCACCCCCCATATGCGGCGCACGCATCCGCTGATATTGGCTTGCCGGCACGCGCCCCTCGAACACGAGGCGCTCGGTGCCGCGGCTGACGGCGCCGAACAATGAGCGCACTTCAACCTCGCCGGCGGCCGGCGCCGGCACAGATTCAGGGCGCAGCTCGGCGCGGCCGGCCGCCACATACCAGAGCGCCTCTGTCGATTGCTCCTTCAATCTAGTGCCCCGCTTCGGAAGTTCGTGATACATCGCGGCAGCCACCGCTATACCGGTTGGCGCGGGGGAACACACCTCTTTCCATGCTCGAGCTTTCGACCCGCAACAAGGCCGTGGCCGGGCAGCCGCTTGTCGCCCGGCAAATCTTGTTCTTTACCCTGGTCGGACTGTCGATCGCCGTCCTGGTCTGGTTGTTCGTCCTCGCCCTGTCGGTCGGCCGCTTCGGCGCGCTCGACATCTTGCTGACTATTCTGTTCGCCATAACGCTGCCCTGGACGGTCATCGGCTTCTGGAACGCCCTCATCGGTCTCTTGATCATGCGCTTGGCGCGCGATCCGGTCGCCGCCGTCACCCCGGTCGCCGGCCAGGTGCGCGGCGATGAGCCGATCTCGACTTCGACCGCGATCCTCGTCTGCATCCGCAACGAGCCGCCGGCGCGGGTCATCCGCGGGCTTGCCCCGATGCTCGAGAGCCTCGCTGCGGCTGGAGTCGGGGGCTGCTTTCACCTCTATGTGCTGAGCGATACCAGCGATCCCGCAGTGGCAGCAGCCGAGGACGAAAGCTTCGCCGCGTTTGCGCAGGAATGGCAGGGCCGCATCGGCGTCACCTATCGGCGGCGCACTGCGAATGCCGGCTACAAGGCCGGCAATATCCGCGATTTTTGCCGGCGCTGGGGTGCTGGCCACGATTTCGCGATCGTGCTCGATGCCGACAGCGTCATGACCGGGAGCGCGATGCTCCGCCTCGTCCGCATCATGCAGATCGCACCGCGGCTCGGAATCCTGCAGAGCCTCGTCATCGGCATGCCGGCAATGAGCGCATTTGCCCGCCTGTTCCAGTTCGGCATGCGGCTTTCCATGCGCTCATATACAATCGGCAGCGCCTGGTGGCAGGGAGACTGTGGTCCTTATTGGGGACACAACGCGATCATCCGCCTTGCCCCGTTCATGCAGCATTGCGAGCTGCCGCTTCTGCCGGAGAGCGCGCTGGTCGGTGGGCACGTGCTCAGCCATGATCAGGTCGAGGCCGTGCTGATGCGTCGTGCCGGCTACGAGGTGCGCGTGCTGGCCGAGGAAGGCGAGAGCTTCGAGCAGAACCCGCCGACCCTGATCGAGTTCATCCGCCGCGATCTACGCTGGTGCCAAGGCAATATGCAGTACTGGCACTTTCTGGTGCTGCCGAACCTTCAACCGGTCAGCCGTTATCAGCTCGGCTTCGCCATCCTGATGTTTCTTGGGTCGCCGGCATGGATGGGCCTCCTGGTTCTGGGCACTCTCGCGGTTGCGCTCGCCGGCTCTGCCGAGCCTTTCATCCACCCAGTCACCGGCATGGCGCTGTTCGCGACTATCCTGGTCATGTGGTTTGCGCCGAATATCGCGACTGCGATCGATGTGCTGTCACGACCCAAACAGCGGCTGGCGTTCGGCGGGGCCTTGCGGTTCACGCTGAGCGCAGTCGCGCAGACGATCTTTGTGCTGCTGCTGTTACCGATCATGTGGTTTGGCCACACGGCGTTCCTGATCCGCCTGCTGCTTGGCCGTTCGATCGGCTGGACCGCGCAGGCGCGCGACGATCACGCGGTGCCCGTTGCGGTCGCCGCCCGGCAGCTCTGGCCGCAGACGTTGCTGGGGCTCGCCTCGTTGACAACGCTGGCGCTGACGCTCCCCGCCGCTGTTCCGTACGCCCTGTTCATCGCGGGCGGTCTTGCTTTGTCGATCCCGTTCGCGGTCGTTACCGCCGCGCCGCGGCTCGGCCGCGCGCTGGTGGCGATCGGCTTCTGCCGTCTTCCGGAGGAGATTGCTCCGCCCGCGGAGCTGGCCGCGCTCGGCCTGCCCGCAATTGAGACCGCGGCCGCCGCAGCCAGCAACCTCACGCTGCGTGAGCAGGTGCAGGCGGGCGCGGGCGTGCTCCGCTCGCTGCGGATCTACTATCTCGATCGCAGCCGCACCGCCGCCATGGCGCGCTTTTATGCGCCGCTGGTGCGGCCGGGTGAGCTCGTGTTCGACATCGGCGCCCATGTTGGGGACCGCGTCGCTTGCTTCCGCAAGCTCGGCGCCCGCGTGGTCGCGGTCGAGCCGCAGCCTGCCGTCCTTCAGGTGCTGCGCCTGCTCCATGGCCGCGATGGCGCGGTCGTGATCGAGCCGCAAGCCGTCAGCCGGACCGCCGGCAGCCTCGATCTCAGGCTCAATCTTGCCAATCCCACCGTCTCCACCGCGTCATCCGCCTTCATAGAGGCTGCGGTCGGCGCGCCCGGCTGGGAGGGACAGGCCTGGACGCGAGCGATCCGCGTTGCCGTCACCACGCTCGACGCGCTGATTGCGCGCCATGGCAGGCCTGCCTTCATCAAGATCGATGTCGAGGGCTTCGAGGCCGATGTGCTGGCAGGCCTCAGCCATCGGGTGCCGGCGCTGTCGTTTGAATTCACCACCATCGCACGCGAGGTGGCGCTCGCCTGCATCGCGCGCTGCCGCGAGCTTGGCCTTACTCGCTTCAATGCAGCCCTGGGCGAAAGCCAAACGTTCGTTCACCCGGGCTGGCGCAGCAGCGACGAAATCATTGCCTGGCTCCAGAGCCAGCCTGATAGCGTCAATTCCGGCGATATTTATGCACTGCAGCCTTGAACATTGAACGTTAGTCGCGTCCCCGGAAAAGCATGTCCCGCCAAAGCGGCCCCGGACCCCGGTTCCGAAAAAGGACACGCGCAAGTCTCGATTAATGGGTCCAGGCTTCTCGGCGCTTGAAGGAAAAATTGTCCGAGTAGGACATCGCGGCGTTCGTTGCCCGTTTCGGCGCAAAGACCTGATAGGCGATGCCATGGCGCTCGCAATAGGCGACCGCCTCCTCGGCGCTGTCGAAGCGCAGACGTATCTGCTGCGCCATATCGCCTGAGCTCGTCCACCCCATCAGTGGCTCGATCTCGCGCGGCTCTGCCGGCTCGAAATCGAGCACCCACTCTTTCGTCTTGGCACTACCCGACTGCATGGCGGTCTTCGCCGGCTTGTAGATTCTCGCATTCACGATCGGACCGCCCTTGTCAAAAGTTCGTCGCCTGAACACCAAATGTGGAATCAGGGTCGGCCGGCTGGTCGGGGCAGCAGGATTTGAACCTGCGACCTGGAGTACCCAAAACTCCCGCGCTACCAGGCTGCGCTATACCCCGAAAGGCAACCGGCGGACGCCCAATGGCCTCTCAATGAGCCCCTCGATACACGCTTCAGCAGACGCCAGCAAGGCGCGTGCCGGCGCGCAGAGCGCCCTCGGCTCCTTGCCGAGAAAGTTTCAATGCGCACTGAAAATAGAGCCGCCGACCCGGTCGCCCGGAGCAATGCCGAGCTTCTTGGCGGTGCCGCCGATCACTTCGAGAACGGCGCGCACGGGCCCGCCCGAGGGGATGTTCTTCTCTGAAAGGGGCTCGGCGTTCTCCGCGATGCGCAGGATACGGCCATCGCCGCGAATGAAGATCATGTCGAGAGGAATGTAGGTGTTCTTCATCCAGAAGGCGACCGGCTGGTCGAACTGGAAGTCGAACAGCATGCCGTGGCCTTCCGGCAGCTCACGCCTGAACATCAGGCCGCGCTCCTTTTCCTCAGGCGTGATCGCCATCTCGACCTGAAATGTGTGCACGCCGCTCTTGCTGGCGATCTCCAAGGTCTGCAGATCCGCCGCCCTGGCGAGGCCTGCCGTCGACGCCGCCAGCGCCAAGATGACGACAGCGAATGCCTGCTGCGCCGAGCCGCACCGGGACTTCATGGAAAGAATTGAATGAGCGAAGAATGCCGACGCCGCAGCGAAAGCACGCACCGCTTTAGTCAGTGCGAAACGGCGCCGAGTGGTCCGCCTTCCGGGTGCACTTCTGCCGCCATCAGGCCTTTCGGCCCGGGTCCAAACCGTACCAGGACATACTGCCCCGGCCGCAGCTCGGTGATGCCGAACCGTCGCAAGGTTTCCATGTGCACGAAGATGTCGGGCGTACCCTCGCCCCGAGTGAGAAACCCAAATCCACGCAAACGATTGAACCATTTGACCTGTGCCCGCTCGAGTCCGCTCGTGGGGGCGACAATAACATGAGTTCGCGGCGGTGGCATCTGCGCTGGATGCACTGCCGTCGATTCGTCCATCGACAGGATGCGAAATGCTTGCAGACCGCGCGGGCGCTGCAGCACCTCACAGACGACCCGCGCGCCCTCGTAGGCAACCTGGTAGCCGTCGCGACGCAGGCAGGTCACATGCAGGAGGATGTCTGGCATGCCGTTGTCGGGAACGATGAAGCCATATCCCTTCGACACGTCAAACCATTTGATCGCCCCGGAAAGCTCGATGACGGTCGCCGTTTCATCGGCGAGGTCTACCGAACGGTCGAGACTGAGACCATTCGATCCCGGTGCTTTGGTATCCATGCCGTCCGACGCCATGACGCCGCACGCTGCCATCTTGATCTGGGCGTCTCTTCCGGACGCTGCGAATCTGTCTTACTCGATCAAGGATAGCACCGGTCCGCTCACGGAAAAGACCAAAATTCATTGGCACGCCAAAAGTCGTGATTCCCTGTGAACATCTTTTTCGATGCTCCCGAATCAATGCGCGATAAAGCAGGCAAGAGCCGTGCCGATGTCTTCGCGTATGACGAGATCGGCAATCGCGTCGAATTCAGTGGCTTGGCGGTTGATGATGACAAGACGAGCACCGTTCTTTTTGGCCAGCAGCGGGAACCCTGCCGCCGGCCACACCACCAGCGACGATCCCACCGCCAAGAACAGATCGCAAGCAAGAGCAAGCTCTTCCGCTCGCTGCATGGCCGCCTCCGGCATGGCCTGCCCAAAGGAGATCGTTGCGGATTTGATCGGACCGCCGCATGCGCTGCAGTCGGGCGCTGCCGTTCCGCGCCCGGCGACAAAGCGCTCCTTTACCCACGCGAGCTCGTATCGTTCGCCGCAGGAAAGACAGAGCGCATAGGTCGTGTTGCCATGCAACTCGACGACATCTTCCTCAGCGATTCCAGACATCTGATGCAGGTTGTCGATGTTCTGCGTGACCACCGCCGGGACCTTGCCGGCCCGGTAGAGACAGGCGAGCGCGATGTGTCCGCGGGCAGGCTTCGCTGTTGCAAACTCATCTTCCATGGCGAAGCGCCGACGCCAAGCTTCGATGCGCATCTCATGGCTCGCGAGGAATTCGTCGAAAGGAATCGGCCGGTTCTGGGTCCAGCGTCCACCCGGAGAACGAAAGTCCGGTATCCCGCTTTCCGTGGATATTCCTGCACCGGTAAACGGCAGCACCTTCGTGGCGGCCGCCACCAAGGCCTTGAGCTCGGTAATCCCGGTACCGATATCCGGCGCGAACATTTATGGTTGGGGCCCGTTCCAGCCGATTATGAGGACCTTCATGCGCTATCTGCACACGATGCTCCGCGTGCGCAACCTCGATTCCGCGCTCGAATTTTATTGCAACGCTCTCGGGCTCGTCGAGGTTCAGCGACGCGTCGATGAAAAAGGACGCTACACGCTGGTATTCCTGGCGGCGCCGGATGACACCAATCAGCTGGCGCAAAGCAAGGGACCGGGCCGTGGCGCGCCGCTGGTCGAGCTCACCTATAACTGGGACGGCGAAGACTATGGCGAAGCTCGCTACTTCGGTCATCTCGCCTATGAGGTCGACGACATCTATGCGACCTGCGAAAGACTGATGAAAGCCGGAGTCACGATCAATCGACCTCCGCGGGACGGGATGATGGCCTTCGTGCGCTCACCCGACCGGCAATCGATCGAGCTGTTGCAAAAGGGATCCGCAAGGGCACCGCAGGAGCCGTGGGCCTCGATGCCCAATACCGGCCATTGGTGAGCGGCAATCCGCATTGCTTGCCGCACCACCCAAACGCCTCTATATGTCGCGGCGCCCACAGAGCATGATCCCGAAAAGTGGATGCCGGTTTTCGGACAAAGATCATGCTCCGCCAGTATTAATGTAGAGCGGGATGATAAAATCATCCCGATCTAGCGCCCATCGTCTAGCGGTCTAGGACGCCGCCCTTTCACGGCGGAAACGGGGGTTCGATTCCCCCTGGGCGCGCTAAAGCTCAATGCCCGAACGTCCGGTTCGCCTCACCGGCGGCTCCCAAGGCGAGGCGTCGCCGGAAAGAGGGCCGCGTGCGGGCGCGCAACTGCCGGCCCTTATCCGGAGGCACCGCTGCGGGCGATCGACCCGTCAACTCACACCGTCGTGTTGAGCAGCTTGCCGTTGGGGTTGTTGGATGAGGTCGACGACGCCGGCGTAACTTGGGTTGAAGATGTCTGGTCGGCCTGGCCGGGTGGCGGCGGGGGCGGTGGTGTCGGTCCGCCGCCATTTGTTGAGTTGGTGACCGGAACCGCGCCGATCGATCCCGCAATCTGATTGTAATAGGGGGGATAAATGCTGCTGGCGGTAATACTCATGCTGGCGCTCCGGCGTGGTTTCCACCCATTCGCCGAGGCTTCTAAGCTCGAAGTCGTTAACGCATCGACCTCGCAATCGCTCGGAGTTTCTTCAGATTTTCGCTTTATCTGACCTTTCCGGTCCGGCAAGCGTGGACCAGAAATCGCTGGAGCTGGAATGGGTGGCCGATGATGCAAAAATCCAGCAGCTGAGCGACGGACGAAATCAAACGAACAGCGCCAACAGCCCGGCCAGCGCGAAACCACCGAGGAGCATCGACCAATCCCCAGTGTCAAAGCCCAGGAGCCGACCGTCACTCGTGAGGCGCAGTGTCGCAATCCGGAGCATCGGGGTAAACCTTGTAAGAAGTCTTCATCAGGATCGGGCTTTTGTCCGACCGTGATGGAAGATTAGCACATGGAATGGCGTTTGGCTGTTGCGCGGGGGCAACGGTCGCCAACAATCGATGGTTAACGTGAATTGCACTTGCCCACGATTTCAGTGGGTTAGGCAGCGCTGGAGTGCCGTCGGCCGCGGCCGAGATCGCCTCGCCTGCCCGATCAGTGTGGAACCGGAGCGCTCGGCCTGATCTGGCCATCGGAGCTCGCCGCAGAGCTTGGGCGGATGCGCATCACTTGCGCCACCAGCCGCTCCAGGGTTCGCTGCACCGAGGTGATCGGGTTGGAATCAGCCGGATTCGGCCGCTTGGTAACCGAGCTTGTTTCTGCGGAGATCTTCAACGCATCTCCCGAACGCACGAAGCTGATGTCGAATGCTGCAACATCTTCGGACTTGGTATCGGCGGCGGCATTGGCGAGCTGACGTTCCATGATGCCTTGCACCCGACACGTATTGGTCGCCCCGTTGCAGCTCGCCGTCATCGAGTGCGGCCTGATCTTGTAGTTGCGTTGTGGCCAGCGGTCGGCGAAATGGCGCTTGTCCTGCAACACCGCCTGCCGGGTCAGAACCTTGCCGTGATAGAACACCTTATCGCCGTAAAACTGATCGATCCCGCGTAGCGTTTCCGCGTTGGGAGCAGACCAAAGCGTTGCGAGCGAAGTCACCATAGCCATCGCGCGTTCCGCCGGGCTGCCCTGGGCAGGCTCCGGGTTGGCAGGCGCCGTGGCCGTCTCCTGGAATGCCCGGGACGGAGGCACGGCAGCAGGCGCGTCGGGCGGCGGCAGCAGGGCGACTTCGATGCCATGCTGTTCCGCGTCCTCCAGGCTCATCCATCTCATGGAACTGGGCGAGGCCTGGGTGATGTAGACGATGGCGTCTTCGGGCAGCCCGATCTGATCCAGATAAGCTCCCAGCACCGCATTGCCCGGGCCGCTCTCTGTCGCCGTTCCCGCCTTTTGCACATACGCGGCGTGAAACCCGACCTTTGAGCCGACACCCATGTAGCGCTGCGCGCCGCCAAGCCAGGCCACCGCACAGGCCGATGCGCATTGCGCCGTGTCGGGCACCACGGTGTTGAAGTTCTTCACCCGGATCAGCATGCCGATGCGAATGCCGGCCAGCAAACTCCCGCCGTCGCTGCGGAACGCGACGGTCGCCTTGGAAAGCGGTGCGACCTTATTGCGGAACAGCTCGATGTCGGTCAGCTCAAGGTCGCCCTCGACCATGACCACCGACGCTGCGGCATCGACTTTCCTCACCTCGATGCTGGCCGCCTCCGCCACCGGCGCGGCGACCAACACGGCAAGCGCGACGAGAACACTGGTGAGCGCTCGGTTAGCGAACACTTTGTTGGCGAACACTTGGCTAGCGAACACTTGGCACACCGCAAACAAGCCCCGGGGGTCGCCCGAATATCATTGTCCCTGCGACAACAAATCAATACCGGAGAGATTCCGCTGTGGACAAAGCAAAAATTCGCAAGGGGCGTCTCCGCGAGCGATAAACTCTCGCATCGCTTACGCAATCATTCCGTGTAGGGGCTGCACCACCGTTTACGATACGATGCCCCACTCACCTGCGAAAAAGACATTGCCGTCGGCCGGAGCAATTCGCGGTAAGTGTGGCCATTGGCGACGGTTATGATGCATAATGGTCGCGCAGTCGTTGTGAATACAAGCAAATTCGCGGTTTTGATCAATATTTAATCTTTGTCTGGTGAGTTTGTGACGGGGCGCTTGGCAATCCGGGAGCATGATCCCGCATAGCGGTCGACGGCTTCGGAAAGATCACGCTCGAGCGAGAGCCGAAGCGAGATGGCATTTGGCAGGAGCCGTCTCGCTTCGGATAAAGGGCAATGAGAGCTGAAGCGCAGCCTCTGATCTTGGAACTCGACTCCGCTCTCAGCCGGGCGACGGCAGCTTGGCGCAACTCCACGATGCGCCGATTGATGGACCTGTTCTTGGTCGACGCTGCCTCCTACACGGACGATCAGGTCCAGGTTTTCGATGACATCATATGCCGCCTGATCGAGAAGGTGGACCGTCGCACGCTCATCGAGCTCGCCAGCCGGCTTGCGGAGATCAACAACGCCCCGGTGAATGTGGTCCGCACACTAGCTCGCCACGCTGACGTGCAGGTGGCCGGGCCGCTCTTGGAAAAGTCGAGCGTATTGACCGACGCCGACCTTGCGGAGATCGCCGACAAGGATCGCCGCGATCCTGCGGTCCTGTCCATGATCGCCGGCCGCCCGCAGCAACTCGGCGCCGCGGTTACTGACGTGCTCATCCGCCGCGGAAACACCGCGCTTGCGCGAAGAATCCTCGACCGGCCCGATGCGGTCATCTCCGAGGCTGGTTTCGCCCGGATGGTCACCTCGGTCGGGACCGACAAGGAGTTCGCTAGCGCGATCGCCAAGCGGGAAGATTTGCCGGCCGAGCTGCGGCCTTGGCTGGATGTGGCGCTCGCCGGATAGTTGACGCTCGAATTTGCCGGCCTTGTCTTTTCCCGACTTGCCCTATCGCCGCGCCGTGCGCGGCGGATAGATGTGCCGACCGCCGTTGAAATCCTCGACCTCGTAGACGTCGCCCTCCGCGGCCGCCCCAATATAGCTCGGGCCAATCGGCGACTTGCCGTGACCGCCCGGAATGTCGAGCACGTAGGTGGGCTGGCACAAGCCGGACACGCGTCCGCGCAAGGCGCGCATGAGGCCCTGACCGCAGGCGACCGTGGTGCGCAAATGCGAAGTGCCAGGGGCGAGGTCGCCGTGATGAAGATAATAGGGCTTGATCCGGCACTCGACCAAAGCCCGCAGCAAAGCCGCAAGGGTATCCGCATCATCGTTGACGCCGCGTAGGAGCACACTCTGACTGAGCATCGGGATTCCGGCGTCGATCAAGCGCGCACAGGCGGCGCGGACTTGCGCCGTGAGCTCGCGCGGATGATTGACATGCACCAGCACGTAGGTCGCCTTGCCCGAAGCTTTGAGCGCGCGGACCATCGCCGGTGTGATCAGCGCCGCAGCCGCGACCGGCACACGGGTATGGACCCGCACGACCTTTACGTGATCGATGCGCGCCAGCGCCTCCATCACGCAACGGAGACGGCGCGCCGACAGGATCAGCGGATCACCGCCGGTCAGGATGACCTCCCAAATTTCGGGGCGCTCGCGGATATAGCCAAGCGCCGCATCGACGGCTGCGGGCGATAGCGCGCCGCGACGGCTCGGCCCCACCATCTCGCGGCGAAAGCAGAAGCGGCAATAGACGGCGCAGACATGCGTGAGCTTAAGCAGAACCCGGTCGGGATAGCGATGAACGATGCCTTCGATCGGGCTGTGCGCATCATCACCGATCGGATCAACCGATTCAGCCGCGTCCTGATCGAGCTCGGCCGGATCGGGCAGGAACTGGCGCGCGATAGGATCACGCCCCCGCTCGGCATCGGCCGGGTCGATGAGCGCCGCCAAATCCGCGGTCAGGGAGACCGCATAGCGCGCCGCAATCCGCTCGAGTTCGCTGCGCTTTTCCGGGCGCGCCAATCCGGCCGCGAGCAGCCCGGCCGCGCCGCGATGGGTGGTCGGCATGGGATTATTCCTCCAGGGACGGCCTTATTCACGCTTCCACCGGCGGAGTCCACAGCACATGGTCGATATGCGGCGCACCGGTTGCCAGCATAACGAGGCGATCGAGGCCGAGCGCGACCCCACAGGCCGGCGGCATTTGGGTGAGCGCCGCGAGAAAGTCCTCATCCAAGGGATAGCGCTCGCCGTAGATGCGCTGCTTTTCCGCCATTTCCGCCGTGAGACGGCGGCGCTGCTCCGCCGCATCATTGAGCTCGCCGAAGCCGTTGGCGAGCTCGACCCCACAGACATAGAGCTCGAATCGCTCGGCGACGCGGAGATCACTTGGCTTCGGCTGCGCCAGGGCGGAGAGCACCGCCGGATATTCGTAGAGAAAGGTCGCGCGACCGAGCCCCAGCCGGGGCTCGATGAGGGCAACCAGCACACGGCTGAAAATGTCGCCCCAAGTGTCGTCGGCGGCAATCGTGATGCCGGCCGTGCGCGCGGCTGCCGCGAAGGCGTCCCGATCGGCATCGTGCCCCGACAGGGTCGCGGCGAGGTCGAGGTCCGCGTAGCGTTGGAAGGCCTCAAACACGGTGAGCCACTCGGGTTCCGCATGGACATCGCACGCGCGCTCGCGAAAGGTGAGACGCTTGGCGCCGGCCACTTGGGCCGCGATCGCTACCAGGCCTGCGCAGTCCTGCATTACCGCCGTGTAAGGGGCTCGCGCCCGGTACCATTCCAGCAACGTGAACTCCGGCGCATGCAGCGGCCCACGTTCGCGGTTGCGGAAGGCCTTGGCAAATTCCACGATCAACGGCTCGCCGGCGGCCAGCAGCTTCTTGCAGGCGAATTCCGGTGAAGTGCGCAGATAGCGCCGCGATGGCGCGCCCGCAGGTGAGATCAGGTCCGTCGCAAAGGCATGCAGATGCGTCTCGTTACCGGGCGAGACCTGCAGCACGCCGGTTTCAATCTCGACGAAGCCCTCCGCGGCGAACCACTCCCGCAGCGCCGTGACGATTCGCGCCCGCGCCATCAGCACCGGTCGGCGATCCGCATGCGCTTGACTGGCCCAGAACGGGGATTGGTCCACCATCAGGGAAATCCCAGGCACACTGCCGCCCGGCAGCGAAAATCGCTGGCGCGCGGACGCAAGATCAGTATGTTGCGCCCCGACATCGCAACACGCGGCGGCGTCCCGGTGTGGGGGCCTTCCGCCGCCCGGCCGCCTAGGCGCCGCCAAGGTACAGAAGACGACACCGAGGATCCCTATCCGTGAAAGTCATCGCCAGCTCAGTCCGCAAGGGCAATATCTTGGAAATCGACGGCAAGCTCTACGCCGTCCTCACCGCGGAGAACATCCACCCCGGCAAGGGGACGCCGGTCACGCAGGTGGATATGCGGCGAATCTCCGATGGGGTGAAGGTGTCGCAGCGCTGGAAGACCACCGAGCAGCTCGAGCGCGCCCATGTCGAGGAGCGGGAGCACCAGTTCCTATATAGCGACAGCGACGGCTTCCACTTCATGAACAACGAGAACTACGACCAAGTGACCGTCGACGCGGAGCTGATCGGCGATCAGGCCGCTTATCTGCAGCCGGAAATGAAGGTAAAGCTGAGCGTCCACGAGGGGAATGCGGTCGCGATCGAGTTGCCGCCGCGTGCGACGCTGGAAGTCGTCGAGACCGAGCCGGTCGTCAAGGGACAGACCGCAGCCTCCTCCTACAAACCGGCGCTCCTGTCCAACGGCGTGCGCACCATGGTTCCGGTGTTCGTCACCACCGGCACCAAGATCGTGGTGATGACGGCCGATGGCTCCTATGTGGAACGCGCCAAGGATTGAGCCTTCACGTTCTCTCCGCGCACCGTCCGCCGCCCACCTGGGTGGCGGCCGTCTGCAGCGTGGCGCCGCCAGGGGGGCCGCGCGCCGTCTCGCCGCCGCTCTTGCAGCCGTCGGATCGATTGCGGTCGCGACAGGCGCGGCACTCGCCGAAGATATGAAGCCCCCTCGTCTGGAACACATCAATCCGGACTGGAATGCCGCTGCCATGGACCTTGCGGCGATGGCTTCCCGCGTCCCGGCCGCTGCGACCGAAGCAGCGGAGCCGGTGCCGCAGCCAGATGCGACGGCTATTGCCGACCTCAATCGCGCGACCGCCGATTTGTTCCCGGGCATTTCCAAGAGCGCTGTTCCGGTCCTGTTGCCCTTCGACACCGCGGCCTATCTCGAGGATCGGGCCGCCGGCGTGGAGAAGCCGAGCGACACCTATCTCGCAGGTTTCCACCTGTCGCCCTTCTTTCTCCCGGGTCCAGCCGGCTATGACGCCATGTTCACCGCGCGGGCAAGCGAGATGCCCGAGCTCGGCATCAACTTCTCCGGCGACATTGAGGTGTTCGTCTCCGGATTTGCGTTCATCTACGACCTCGACCAGCCGGTCGGCATGCTGGAGCGGCCCGTCAAGGACGCGGGCCCGGATCTGCTCGGGCTTCGCCACGTGCTGCTCGAGGACTACGCGCGCAACACTTTCGAGCGCTATGGCGTACCTTACGTGGTGTCGATCCTATGCTTCGATGGCAGCGTTTCGCGCTTTCGGATGATCTCCTGCCGTGACGCCGGCAAGATCGCCGAGCGTTTCCTCAACGCGTTGCATTTGGTCGGCGGCACGCCCGCCGCGGCGCCCGTCACCGGGCCGAGCACCATCGCAAGACCGCAAGCAACCTCGCCTGATTTCACCTTTTACAGCCCCGGCGACATCATCGCGGGCAGCGGCTTCAAGGGTAACAGCGGCCGCACCGATTACACGGTCTATTCAAAGATGCGCTTTCCGCTCCGGGACGCGCCGGCTTTTGCCAATTCGCAGTCGTTCATGAACTGGGGGGACTGTGACCAGACCGGCAAAGTCAGCCTGGGCACCACCGCAGCCCACGTGCCCATGTACCGCTGCCGCGTCGGCGGACAGGCCCTCATCAAGGATGAATCAGCCGGCGGCAATTATGCCTATCCGTGGCGCGATAATTTTTGCGAGCATCGTTATTTCGATGTCGGCCAATGTCCGGGCGGGCTCGGCCATCAAGGGCAGGATATCCGCCCCAGCTCATGCACGCAGCGCTTCGTGGCGGGGGCCTGCGAGCCCTACCAGCATGAGGTAGTGGCCGTGCGCGACGGCATGGTGCTGCGCCCGCAAGGCACGATGCCGGTCTATCTGTTCGTGAACGCGCCCGATGAGCATATCCGCTTTCGCTATTTGCACATGTCGCCCCGGCAGCTCGACGCCGACGGCGTCGACAGCGGGCGCCTGCTCAAAGAGGGCGAGGAATTCGGCAAGGTCGGCAGCTACTTCCAGCACGAGCGTGCGACCACCTATCACTTGCATTTCGACATGCAGGTGCCGACCAAGTATGGGTGGGTTTTCATCAATCCGTATATGACGCTGGTCGCCGCCTACGAGCGGTTGATCGGCAAGCGCGGGACAGAAATCAAGGAGACGCCGCAGGTCGCGGTTGCGATCCCACCGGGGGGTGCCACAAGCCAAGCCATCTGGCCACCGCTGCCGACCGCTAGACCCGGTCGTGTCGCGATCCGGCTCGAAGGCGGAGAGGGCCAAAGCCATGGAACAAGCCCTGGATCAAGTCCAAGCCCTGGAGCACGCCTTGCATCACCCAACCAGGTTCTCATTGACGCGGCGAAGGGCGTTGGCGGCCCTCGCCTTCCCGCTCCTGCTGCCGGTATCGGCATTGGCACAGAGCGCGAAGGAACCCTTCGATCAATGGGTCGCGAGCTTTCGCGCGAGAGCAATCGCCCGGGGAGTGTCCGACGCAACCTACTCGCGGGTCATGCACGGCCTAAAGCCGGACACCACAGTCTTTGAACAGCTGCGCAATCAGCCCGAGTTCAACGAGCAAACCTGGCAATATCTCAACCGCCGGGTCTCCGACTGGCGCATCGTAACCGGCAAGCAAAAGGCGAAGGAGTACGCCGCGCTGTTCGACCGAATCGAGCATGACTTCGGCGTCGAGCGCTCGATCATGCTCGGCATCTGGGGAATCGAGTCGGCTTACGGCGATCCGCTGGTGCAGCAGAATCACATGCGCCCGGTATTCCCATCGCTTGCGGCGCTCGCCTGGGGCGAGCCGCGCCGCCGCGCCTATTGGGAGCAGGAGCTGCTCAACGCGCTCGTCATCGTCGATCGCGGCTGGAGCACCCCGGAGGAGATGAACGGCTCGTGGGCCGGTGCCATGGGGCACACGCAGTGGATGCCCGAGGTCTGGCTTAACATGGGTTTCGACTACGACGGCGACGGCCGCGTGTCTCCCTTCGGCAAGCCCGATGATGCCCTGGGCTCGACTGCACGCTATCTGGTCGAGCGCGGTCACTATCGCCGTGGCGAGCATTGGGGATACGAGGTGCGCGCTCCGGAGGGTGCGCAGGAGGTCTCGCAGACCTATGCAGCCTGGCAGAAGGCGGGCGTCACCCGCGCCGATGGCGGCGCCTTCCCGCTGCCAAACGCCACGGCCAAGCTTTGGGTCCCGGTCAAGGGCGGCCCCGCTTTCCTGCTCGGACCGAATTTCTATGCGGTCCGCTCCTACAATCCGTCGATGAATTACACGCTCGCCATCGTGCATCTCGGTGACCGCGTCATGGGCGGAGAGCCGTTCGTGCAGAAATTTCCCGGCAGCGAGCGGCCGCCGACGCTCGCCGAAGTGCAGGAAATCCAACGTCGCCTGACGGAGCGCGGATACGATACCGGCGGCACGGATGGGCGGGTCGGCAACGATACGATGCTGGCGGTGCAGAATTTTCAGAAGAAGATCGGCATGCAGCCGGCCGATGGCTACGCCGGGGTGACCCTGCTCGCCCGGTTGCGCGCCCAGCCTTGATCCGGTTCTATGGCGAGGTTCTTCCGCCAGCAACAACAAGGAATTTCCGGTGACAACTTTAGACACCCAGGCGGCGCCCGCGGGCGGCGCGCCGGTAACCGCCGCTCATCCTTCGCTGCGTGAGCGCGACCGCCCGGTCAATTTGAGCCCCGCCAATGCCCCCGGCTGGGGCAGCGACGTGGTCGCCGAAACACTGCGCGCGCTCAAAATCCCCTACATCGCGCTCAATCCCGGGGCCAGCTATCGCGGCCTGCACGATTCAATCGTCAACTACCTGGGCAACGAAACGCCGCAAATGCTGCTGTGCCTGCACGAGGAGATCGCGGTCGCCATCGCGCACGGCTACGCCAAGGTCACCGGCAAGGCGATGGCGGCAGCGGTGCATTCCAATGTCGGGCTGTTCCACGCCACCATGGCGATCTTCAATGCCTGGTGCGATCGCATGCCGGTTCTGATCATGGGAGCGACCGGCCCGGTGGATGCGGCCAAGCGCCGGCCCTGGATTGATTGGATCCATACCGCGCGCGACCAGGGCGCGATCGTGCGCGATTACACCAAATGGGATGATCAGCCCGCTTCGCCGGCGGCCGCGCGCGAGTCGATCATTCGCGGTCATTGGCTCGCCAGCACGGCCCCGATGGGGCCGGTCTATATCAATCTCGACGCCGAGATGCAGGAGACCAAGCTCGTCGAGCCCGTTGCGACGCCTGACGTCAACCGCTTCATGCCGCCGATCGGCGCGGTGCCGGCGCCGGAGCTCCTGGCAGAGGCCGCCAAGCTGCTCAAGGCGGCGCAGAACCCGGTCATTCTCATGGGCCGGGTCTCCCGCAGCTTCGACGGCTGGAAGCTGCGCGTCGCGCTTGCCGAGACCCTCGGCGCGAAGGTCATCACCGAGCTCAAGATCGGGGCTGCATTCCCGACCGATCATCCCCTGCATGCCGGCCCGCCCGGCACCACGGCGCTCGGGCCGCAGGCGCAGGAGGCGCTGCGCAATGCCGACGTTATTCTCAGCCTCGATTGGGTCGACCTCGCCGGCACCTGCAGGAATGTATTCGCCGACGGCGTGCCTGCGGCGAAAATGATCGTCGTCAGCAACGACTTCCGTGTCCACCGCGGCTGGAGCATGGATTATCAGGGCCTGCCCGCATGCGACGTGATGCTGGCAACGACACCTGACGAAGCGGTGCCGCATCTGCTGAAAGCGATTGGCGGGCCGGCGCCAAAGCCGCTACCCGCCCCCGCGCCGGTGCCCAAGTCCGCGCCTTCCACCGACAAGCTTGTGGTCAATGACCTCGTACGCGCGCTCAAAGCCGCCGTCGGCGCTCGCGAGGTGACGCTCGCCCATATCTCGCTCTCCTGGGACGGCGCTACCTGGCCATTTCGCCATCCGCTCGATTATGTCGGGTCGGAAGGCGGCGGCGGCGTTGGCGGCGGTCCCGGCAACGCAGTCGGGACGGCGCTTGCACTGTTGGGAAGCGGCCGGCTCACGGTCGCGGTCTGCGGCGACGGCGACTTCATGATGAGCAACCAGGCGATCTGGACCGCGGTGCACTATCGCATTCCCCTGCTCATCGTGGTCGCCAACAATCGCTCCTTCTTCAATGACGAGCTGCACCAGGAACGGGTCGCCCGCATCCGCACGCGCCCGGTCGAGAACCGCTGGATCGGCCAGCGCATCTCCGAGCCCGATATCGACATCGCGGCGCTCGCGCGCGCGCAAGGCGCGCAGGGCTTCGGACCGGTCAGCAAGGCGGCCGACCTCGAGCCAATCTTCGCGCAGGCCATTGCCGCCGTTGAGCGCGGTGAAGTGGTGGTGGTCGACGTGCGCGTCGAGCCAGGCTATGCCGCCGTCACCACCGCGGCGATGTTGCGCGGCACGGAGAAGAAGTAGAATTGGTTGAGGACGAAGATCAGAGGAGAAGCTGATGATTCGATCTCGGGATGCGGTCCTCGCGATCACGACACTGGCACTGTTGAGCGCGCAGTCGGCTTTCGCCGATGATGCAATCAAGCTCACCATCGGCCAGCGCGGCAACTGGGATACCGCCATATCGCAGCTCGGCGATGAGGCCGGCATCTTCAAGAAACACGGCCTTTCGCTCGAGATGGTCTACACGGCGGGATCGGGCGAGACGCTTCAGCCGGTGATCGCCGGCAGCGTCGATCTCGGCCTCGCTGTCGGGACCCTCGGGGCGATCGCGGCCTATTCCAAAGGGGCTCCGGTACGCATCATCGGGGCCGAGGCGACGGGAGCCGCCGATTATTGGTACGTGAAGGCTTCTTCGCCGATCAAGACGCTCAAGGACCTGAACGGCCACACCATCGCCTATTCCACCGCCGGCTCCTCGACCGAAAGCGTGGTGCGCGCCTTCATCAAGGAGAACGGCCTGACCACCGCCAAAGCCATGTCGACCGGCGGCGCCCCCTCAACAATGACCGCCGTCATGACCGATCAGGTCGACGTGGGCTGGGCTTCTCCGCCAGGCGGCCTCAAGGACATCGATGACGGAAAAATCCGGTTGCTCGCCCGCGCGACCGATGCGGCGATCGTGCGCGGCCAGACCATTCGGGTGATCGTCGCCAACGCGCAGATGCTGCAGAAGCGCAAAGACGTCATCGATCGCTATATGCAAGCCTATCGCGAAACCATCGCGTACATGTACGGCGACAATCCGCAGGTGCTGAAAGACTATGCGGCATTCGCCGGCGTGAGCGAGGCGATGGCCAAGCGCGTGCGTGACGAGTTCTTCCCCCGCTCGCTGGTCGAGCCCGACGAGATCAAGGGTCTCGATTCGCTGATGGCAGACGCGGTCGAGCTCAAGTTCATCTCGGCTCCGCTCAGCAAGGATCAGATCGCTGATCTGGTGCAGCTGCAGGTGCCGAAGAAGTAGCGGCATTCTCAGGGTCGTCCCGGCCGGAGCGAAGCGGAGAGCCGGGACCGATAACCTTCGGCCGATGTCAGAGGGCCCGGCTGTATGGGCCCCTGCTTTCGCAGGGGCGACACGCAGACGGATTCTCAAATCGTGAAGCTCTCGTGCGTTGAAGGATGGAACAGCTCCTCAGGCGCCAGCTGGCGGCCCGACAGTCCCTGCGCATGATGATGCCGCAGAAAGGTCTCGAGCACCCTGCGATTGGGGATGAGCCCATAGGACCAGAAATCCTCGCCCATCAATTCGCGCGCGGCCTTGAGCTGCTCCTCGACGAACGGCAGCGTGCATTTCGTCGCCGAAGTATCCTCGAGCTCCTCGATGCACTTGGCCTTGGCTTGTGTGAACGCCTTGAGCACGGCCGCGGGCAGCCACGGATGCTGCTGGACCAGCGTGCGGCGAATGCCGGTCACGTGCATGATCGGGAAGATGCCGGTGCGCTTGTAGTAGTCGCGCCCGGAAGCGATCGGGTCGGGGAACAGCCAGCCGATATTCGGATTGCGCTTGCCGGCGAGGCTCGGCACCCGCGGCGCGATGAAGGCGTCAATCTCGCCCGCTTCCAGCAGCTGCGATATGGTCCGCCCTTCGGGCGCATTCTCGAGCCGCACCCCATCCGGTAGCTTGATGCTGATCTTCTCCGGCCGGCTCGGATCGTCGATTCCGCCGCGCACCCAGGTGACGTCAGACGGTTTGATGCCGTGGTCGTCCTCCAGAATGATGCGCGCCCACACGCAGGCGGTGAGCTGATATTCCGGCAGGCCAATACGCTTGCCCTTGAGGTCGGAAGGCTTCTTGATACGGTCGGTGCGCACATAGATCGAGTTGTGGCGGAAGGCGCGCGACACGAAGGCCGGCACCCCCACATAGGGACAATTGCGCTCCGCGGTTTTGACCGTGAAGCTCGACATCGACAGCTCGCAAATATCGAAATCCACCGTCCGGAACGCGCGGAAGAAGATCTCCTCCGGCGGCAGCGTCATGAAGACGGGATCGACGCCGTCGATCTGCACCGTGCCGTCGAAGAGAGCGCGCACGCGATCATAGTTGCCGATCGCGACCGATAGCTTGAGCTTGGACATGGTTTGAGCTTGGGTTTGAGCTTGGGGGCTGAACGTTGGTTTGATCGGAGAACGGGTTTAGGGAAGAACCACAGATTACGGACTACTGCTCTCGACGCATCACCCGGCGGCGGGCGCGACGTCCATGAGCCGCAGCTGCACCCTTTCCTCCCCGTTCCAACGATCGATTGCAAGCGTCCCGGCAGCATGCACGTTTCGCCCGCGATTGTGCACGAGCGCATAACCAAGCTTCTGCCCGACGGCACGGAACGCGATGGCATTGATGCCGGAGCCGTCGCCCGCCCGCAGTCGTGCCCGCAGGTTTGAGGGACCGGCTTCCTCCACATAAGCGAGCTCATGTCCGGGCAAAGCCAGCACCGGTTCGGGATTGCCGGCGCCGAAGGGACCCGCACGGGCCATCGCGGCGATGATTTCGTTCGATGCGCCGCGGGCCGTCAGCGCACCGTCGATCAGCAGGCAATCGGCTTCCCGCGCCGCCGCGACGGCGGCCGACAGGCGCTCTTCAAGAAAGGCGCGAAATTCGCCCAGCGCCTCGCGCCGCAAGGTCACCCCCGCCGCCATCGCATGGCCGCCACCCTTGATCAGCAACCCTTCGCGTGCAGCCTGACGTACGGCGGCGCCGAGATCGACGCCGGTGATGGAGCGCCCCGATCCGGTGCCGATGCCGCCCGCTCCGAGCGCGATCGCAAAAGCCGGGCGGCCGAAGCGCTCCTTGAGCCGCGCGGCCACGAGCCCGACCACGCCCTGATGCCACCCCTCGGCGGCAGTGAGCACAACTGCGCCGCGCTCCTCGAGGCCGAGCGCTGCCATCGCTTCAGCCTCGGCTTGCTCGACCGCGGCAAGCTCGATCACCTGCCGTTCGCGATTGAGCCGATCAAGCTCGGCAGCAAGGCGGCCCGCCTCGATCGCGTCCGCGGCCAAGAGCAGATCGACCCCCAATGTGGCGCGGCCGATGCGGCCGCCCGCATTGATGCGCGGTCCGAGCAGGAAACCGAGGTGCCAAGGCTCCGGCGGCCCACCCAGCCGAGCCACGTCCATGAGCGCGGTCAGCCCCAAATTCTCGCGCCGGCGCAGCGCCAGGAGTCCCTTGGCCACGAAGGCGCGGTTGAGGCCCTTGAGCGGAACGACGTCGGCGACGGTCCCGAGCGCAACCAGGTCGAGCAGGCCCAACAGATCGGGCTCGCCGCGCGCTGCGCCCCAGTATCCGCGGGCGCGCAGCTCGCGATTGACCGCCACCACGGTCATGAAGGTGAGGCCGACGGCGGCGAGATGACCGAGCCCGGACAGATCGTCGAGCCGATTGGGGTTGATCATCGCCGCGGCCGGCGGCAAGGTCTCGTCGGCCTGATGATGGTCGATGACGATGACCGTCATGCCGAGATGCTGCGCCTCTGCCAACGGCTCGTGGCTCGCGGTGCCGCAATCTACCGTGACCAGGAGCGTTGAGCCTGCCGCCGCCAGCGCGCGTATTGCCTCTGCGTTTGGACCATAGCCTTCGAACAGCCGGTCCGGGATGTGAATGATCGGATCGAGGCCGGCATGCCGCAGGAAGCGCGCCAGGACCGCGGCGGAGCTCGCACCATCCACATCATAATCGCCGAAGATCGCGATCTTCTCGCCACGCATGATCGCATCGGCAATGCGGGCGCTCGCCGGCAGCATGTCGGTGAGCGTATTCGGATCCGGCATCAGGCCGCGCACGGTCGGATCGAGGAAGCTCGGTGCCATCTCGGCATCGACGCCGCGTCCTGCCAACACGCGTGCCAACAATTCAGGCAGCTCGTGACGCTGCGCAATTGCGAGCGCGCGGGCTTGTCCGCGCTCGTCGAGCCGGTCGCGCCAGATGCGCCCGGTGGCGGAGCGCTCGACCCCCAGGAAGTGGCGGGTCGAGAGCACAACATCATTCGCCGCAAATCTCATGCCAGTAGCACTCATGGCGCGATGGAAAACCCCGGGCGGCGTGATTCGCGCGAGTGGAAACGGCTTATAGACTATTCGGTCTGCCGCCAAACGGTGGTTTGGGGCGGCAGGCCGACCAACATTTCGCAGATCGTCATGGCCTGCCCATAGATCTGCTGCAAAATTCCCCTCCCGGCTCCGCGCTCGCCAGCCTCCAACATACCGGCAAGCGCCAAAGCCGCGGTGGCGCAGACACGCCGAACGTGCGGGACCGCTTCGGGGCATCGATCAAGCAGATCTTCCTCCTCTAGCGCCCGCGCCTCACCGAGGAGGCTTGCAGCGCTGCTCGCCTGCGTGACCAAGTAGGAGAACGGACGGGTATCCAGGCCTTTCAGCCGATCAGCGGCCTCGCGCTCGATCAAACGCAAGGCCTCGATGCGGGGCTTGAGGGCGCGCGCTGCAGATGACGGGTAGTTCCCACAGGGAGCCGCGGCCTGGGCGGAGGTAATCAAGAAGAGCGAGGAGGCAAGGACTGCGCCAGCAAGAGCAACGCCTCTCACCGCTTCCTTCCGTCTCAGTCCAGACGGAACTTGTCGAGCCGGCGATGCTCGGCACGGATCCAGCGCACCGTGCCGGTGACGGAGCGCATCACCACCGTCTCCGTCTCAACCATGTCGCCCTTGAACCTGATGCCGCGGAGCATGGCGCCATCCGTCACGCCGGTCGCGGCAAACAGGCAGTCACCGCGCACCAGATCCTGCATCTGATAGCGCCGGCGTGGATCAGAGATGCCCATCTTGGCGGCGCGCGCCCGCTTCTCTTCGGTATCGAGCACGAGCCGGCATTGGATCTGGCCGCCGATACAGCGCATCGCCGCCGCCGCCAGCACGCCCTCCGGCGCGCCCCCGATACCCATATAGATATCGACGCCGGTCGCTTCAGGGTCGGCGGTGTGAATGATGCCGGCCACGTCGCCGTCGGTGATCAAGCGAACCGCGGCACCCGCCTTGCGGGCGCTGGCAATGAGGTCGGCATGACGCGGGCGATCAAGAATCAGCGCGGTGATCTCGGACGGCTTGACGCCCTTGGCCTTGGCCAAATTGTTGATGTTCTCCTCCGGCGAGGCATCGAGATGGATGACCTCCTGCGGATAGCCCGGGCCGACCGCGATCTTCTCCATGTAGACGTCGGGGGCATTGAGCAGGCTGCCGCCCTCCGCCATAGCCATTGTGGCGATGGCTCCCGGCATGTTCTTCGCGCAGAGCGTCGTGCCTTCAAGCGGATCGACCGCGATATCGACTTTGGGGCCGATGCGGCTTCCGAGCTTCTCGCCGATGAACAGCATCGGCGCTTCATCGCGCTCGCCTTCGCCGATCACCACGGTTCCGTCGATCGGCAACTTGTTGAGCTCGCGGCGCATGGCATCGACCGCAGCCTGGTCGGCGGCCTTTTCGTCGCCGCGGCCACGCAGCCGCGCTGCCGATACCGCCGCGCGCTCGGTGACGCGCACGATCTCGAGGGACAGAATCCGCTCCAAGCCTCCGGGTCGCTGTTCCGTGACCGTCACCATAGCATCAACATTCCTCTGAACATTCCTCGATCCCCGACCTGCCACAGGCTAGTCCTGAAAAAGTGCACTAGCTCTTTTCGATGCGGATCACCTGCGGCTTCTCGGTCAGCACACCATCCTGCTCGATTGCCGCAAGCGCCCGACGCACCGCATCCTCGAAGGTCGCATAGGTGATCAGCACGACCAGTGCCGGCTTGTCGACCCGCTGCGGGTCCTCGCCGCCATGAGGCCTGCGGTCGCGGCCGCGCTGCATGATGGATTCAAGCGAGATGTTCGCTTCCGCCATGCGCCGCGCAATTGTTGCCGCCGTGCCGGTGCGATCGGCGACCGCGAGGCGGATATAGTACCCGCCTTCGTGACGCTGCATGGGCGCGCGTTGCGGCTTGACCAAGGCGGCGGCGGGCCGGCCGAAGGCCGCGACCCGGCGACCCGACGCGAGGTCGACCAGGTCAGCGACCACGGCCGAGGCCGTCGCGGCTCCCCCGGCGCCTGGTCCCATCAAGGTCAGCTCCATTGTATCCGCATCGATCGCGACCGCATTGGTGACGCCATCAACCTCGGCGATCACGGTCCCACGCCGCACCATGGTCGGATGCACGCGCTGCTCGATGCCGACTTCGGTGCGCTGCGCCACGCCCAGCAACTTGACGCGGTAACCCAGCTCGTCGGCGGCTTCGAGATCTGCGAGCGAGAGCTTCTCGATGCCTTCCACATGCACCGCGTCGGCATCGATCTCGGTGCCGAAGGCGAGACTGGTGAGGATCGCGAGCTTATGGGCGGTGTCGAAGCCGCCAATGTCGAAGGTCGGATCGGCTTCCGCATAGCCGAGGCGCTGCGCCTCCTTCAGGCATTCCGCGAACGACAGGCGCTCGCTCTGCATGCGCGTGAGGATGTAGTTGCAGGTGCCATTGAGGATTCCATAGATGCGGGCGATACGGCTGCCGCCCAGCCCCTCGCGTAATGTCTTGACGATCGGGATGCCGCCGGCGACCGCCGCCTCGAAATTCAGCCGCGCATTATGGGCTTCGGCAAGCTTTGCCAGGCTGCCCCCGTGCCGCGCCAACAGCGCCTTGTTGGCCGTGACCACGGGCCTGCCGAGCGATAGCGCTGCCTCGACCGTGCTCTTGGCCGGGTCGCCTGCCCCGCCCATCACCTCCACAAGCACATCGATCCCGCTATCGTGCGCCAGCGCCACCGGATCGGTCACCTTGCGGGCCTTGGAAAGATCGAGTGCCGGGTCCTTCGGGGGATCTTTGGACGTATAGGCCGCGAGCATGATGCCGCGGCCGGCGCGTTCGGCAAGCATGGCCTGCGAGCGGGTGAGCATGGAGGCTACGGCGGAGCCGACCGTGCCTAATCCGGCGAGGCCCACTTTCAGTGGTTCGGCCATGGTGCCTTCCGGGAGGGATACGCGGCTAACCGCGTTTGGCAAGCGGAACGACGTTGTGCAACTTTTCCGGCGCGCTTTCAAGGAAGCGACGGATGTTGCGCGCGGCCTGGCGAATGCGCTGCTCGTTTTCGACCAGCGCGATGCGGACATAGCCCTCGCCATATTCCCCGAAGCCGATACCGGGCGAAACCGCAACGCCCGCCTTCTCGACCAAGAGCGTCGAGAATTCGATGCTGCCGACGCTCTGGAAGGGCTCCGGCAAGGGCGCCCAGGCGAACATGGAGGCCCGCGGCGCCGGCACCTGCCAGCCCGCGCGGCCAAAGGAATCCACCAGCACGTCACGCCGCCGCTGGTAAATCGCGCGCATCTCCCGGATGCACTCGTCCGGCCCGTTGAGCGCCGCCGTTGCTGCCACCTGAATCGGCGTGAAAGCCCCGTAATCGAGATAGGACTTCACCCGCGCCAGCGCGGCAATGACGCGCTCATTGCCGACCGCAAAGCCGATGCGCCAACCCGGCATCGAATAGGTTTTCGACATCGATGTGAACTCGATCGCGACGTCCATCGCACCCGGAACCTGCAGCACCGAGGGCGGCGGATGGTCGTCGAAATAGACTTCCGCATAGGCGAGGTCGGAAAGCACCAGGATCCCGTGCCGCTTCGCGAACGGAACGAGATCCTTGTAGAAATCGAGCTCCGCCACATACGCGGTCGGATTGGAGGGGTAACACACCACCACGGCGATGGGCTTGGGAATGGAGTGGGTGATCGCCCGCTCCAAGGACTGAAAGAAGGCCGGGGTCGGGTCGGAGGGCACCGCGCGAATGACCCCGCCGGCCATCAGGAAGCCGAAGGCGTGGATCGGATAGCTCGGATTGGGCACCAGCACCACATCGCCGGGCGCCGTGATAGCCTGGGCCACATTGGCGAAGCCCTCCTTGGAACCCAGCGTCGTCACAATCTGGGTCTCGGGATTGAGCTTCACGCCAAACCGCCGCGCATAGTAGGCCGCCTGGGCGCGCCGTAACCCGGGAATCCCGCGCGAGGCCGAATAGCGGTCGGTGCGCGGCTTGCCGATCGTCTCTTTCAGCTTCTCGACAACATGCTCCGGTGCCGGCAAGTCAGGATTGCCCATGCCGAGATCGATGATATCGGCCCCGCCATTGCGAGCGGCCGCCTTGGCGCGGTTCACCTGCTCGAAGACGTAAGGCGGCAATCGGCGGATGCGGTGAAATTCTTCCATCTGCGTGGGCTCCGGCGCTAGCGCCCGGTCTCCGAGCTTCGCAACAGCATGTGGGCACCCTCTGCCACAGATTTCGGAAACAAAGGCTCTAGCAACTCTATGATCCTGGCGCCGCTCTCGATGTGCAGCTCCTGACGGCTGCTCGCGGCAGCCGGTGCAGGAACGTCAAATCGGCGGCACTCCGGTGCTGAGTCTTTTATCACGGGTTCTGGACGCTGCCAGCTTTCCCGTCGGCATTAGGGCCATTGCCGAGCGAGCCGTTGGGGGTCGAGCCGGTGGCGGCCGGCGTGTCGTCCTTGGTACCGTATTTGTTGCGCGCCGCGATCAGATCGTCCTCGAGCCGCTTCTGCTGATCGTAGCTGAGCGGCGTGGTTGCCCGCGCCGGCGGCATGTTGTGCACCGCCGGATAGTCGGTCTCAGCGGTCGGCCGCGGCGGCGCATTGTCGGGCAAGCCGCCCGCCGCAGTCGGCAAATGATCCTCGATCACGCTCGAGCACCCGGACAAAACGGCCGCGCATATCAGCAACGCCGCTACGGCCACACGCCGCTGGACCGGCAGCTCTCTGCGCCCTCGAAGACTCATCGATTGATCCATTAAGGCCGAGGCCGCGCAGCCCCATCCCCCCAAAAGGCCCTCATCAAGGCGCCCCTTCTGCCCGGTAGCCGCCAGCTTCTTCCCACACATCCGCGGCCGAAAGTGGGCGCACGCCCCGGATTCGAGATGACGCCACCCCGGCCAACACCTGTTCCGGGAAAACCTTATAACTCAAAGCACTAGGCGTGAGATCTAGCATCCACTAGCAATAAGAGCCAAGCACGGTCTAAGAAACAGTTAACTACGGCGCCAGGCCACTCGCAATCTGAAAAGCGCAATCTGAAAAGCGTATGCCACAAGAGCCGCGCGCGCGGATTGCGGTCGAGCTTGCGAACATGCCCGGCACGACCATCTCAAAGCCAAGCGGCGGTCAGCAACGGACCAACCACAACAGGACGGACGGAGAGTGCGGGGGCCATGCGCAAAGGCCGAGACGGCAGCTTGAAAAACGGGAACGGGGCGACGCCGCCGGCAGCCGGCACCTCGCTCGACATCGAGCTCTTCGCGCACAACCTTGCGCGGGTCGTGGAGGAAGGCGGCAAGGCGCTCGCCGCCTATCTGAAGCCGCGCGAGGAAGGCCGTATAACCGGGGAATATGCCGAGTTCATCGACGTCGTGAAAACGCTCGGCCAAGTCGGGCAATATTGGCTCAAGGATCCGCAGCGCGCGCTCGATCTGCAGCTCAATCTCGCCCGCTCCTACCTCGACCTGTGGTCGGCCGCCGTCAAGCGCATGGCCGGAGAAAAGACCGAGCCGGTGGCGCAGCCGAGCCCGAAGGACAAGCGCTTCACCGATCCCGAATGGTCGAGCAACGCTTTCTTTGATTTCCTCAAGCAGGCTTACCTCTTGACGGTCGCCTGGGCGAATCACCTCGTGCAGGATGCCGAGGGACTCGATCCGCTGACCCTGCAGAAAGCGGAATTCTACACGCGCCAAATCGCCAACGCGCTTGCGCCCTCCAATTTCGTCCTCACCAATCCCGAGCTGCTGCGCGAGACGCTCGCCACCAATGCGGAGAATCTCGCGCGCGGCATGCACATGCTGGCCGAGGACATCACCGCCGGCGGCGGGGACCTGCGCATCCGTCAGACCAAGACCGATGCGTTCGAGGTGGGACGCAACCTGGCGGTCACGCCCGGCAAGGTCATTTACCAGAATGACCTTATGCAGCTCATCCAGTATGCGCCGACGACTGCGAATGTGCTACAGCACCCGGTCCTTATCGTGCCGCCCTGGATCAACAAATTCTACGTGCTGGATCTCACCCCCGACCGCTCCTTCATCAAGTGGTGTGTCGATCAGGGACTGACCGTGTTCTGCATATCCTGGGTCAACCCCGACGCACACCTGTCGGGCAAGGGCTTTCAGGACTACATCTTCGAGGGGCCACTCGCCGCGCTCGACGTCATCGAGCAGGCGACCGCCGAGTCCAAGGTGCACGCCATCGGCTACTGCGTCGGCGGCACCCTGCTGGCGGCAACGCTGGCCTACATGGCGGCCGATCGCGACCCGCGCATCGTCTCCGGGACGTTCTTCGCAAGCCAGGTGGACTTCACCTATTCGGGCGACCTCAAAGTCTTCGCCGACGAGGAGCAGATCGCGGCGCTGGAGCGGCAGATGGCCGAGCGCGGCTATCTCGACAGCTCCAAGATGGCCAATTCATTCAATCTGCTGCGCTCCAACGACCTGATTTGGCCGTACGTGATCAACAACTATTTTCGCGGCAAGGAGCCGATGCCGTTCGACCTCCTCTATTGGAATGCCGATGCCACGCGCATGCCGGCGGCGAACCATTCCTTCTACCTGCGCAACTGCTATCTCGAGAACAAGCTGGCGCGGGGCGAGATGATGGTCGGCGGCGAGAAACTCGATCTCAAGCAGGTCAAGGTGCCGGTCTACAATCTCGCCACCCGCGAGGACCACATCGCGCCGGCCAAATCGGTGCTGCTTGGCTCCAAGTTTTTTGGCGGGCCGGTCAGGTTCGTGCTGGCGGGCTCCGGCCATATCGCCGGCGTGATCAACCCGCCGGATCGGCACAAGTATCAATTTTGGACCGGCCCCAAGCCCACCAGCGCCAACCTCGACCGCTGGCTTGCCCGTGCCGAGGAACATCCCGGCTCCTGGTGGCCGAATTGGCTTGCCTGGCTCAAGTCGATCGATGCCACCGAAGTGCCGGCGCGCACGCCCGGCGGCGGTGTGCTGGCGCCGATCGAAGATGCACCGGGAAGCTACGTGAAGGTGCGCGGCTGAGGCTGACCTGGGCCTCGGCTGTCTAGGTTGGCAGCAACTTCGACGAGGAGCACCAGGCCGGCCAGGTAAACAAATGGTGCACGCCTGCAGTCGTGCGGCGCGAAGCAGCCTGTTCTTATCGCCTTTTAACACCGCCTTTATACGTAAGTGTCAGGGTGGGTAGTCGCGCAGGCAACCACCTCTAACAGATTTGGATCGGGGGCTCGCATGCAGTTCCCGTCCCGCAATCCCCGGCCGGCCCAGGTTTCGGGTTTATCGAGCCGGGCGGCGGATATTCGGGCACCCGCATCATTTGGCGAGGCCTCACCCGGCCAACTCGCCGGTACGCGGCAGTTTCAAATCTTGGTTGGCGTCGCCGCGACACTTATCGCGGTCGCAGTGCTGGCGATCGGCTTGACGATCTGGGCCCTGCGCGTGGACGCGGTGCAGGACACCTCTCGCGACGTGGGTCACGTGGCCACAATTCTGGCGGCGCAAACCGCCCAGTCGGTCAAGGCTATCGATGCGATGCTGATCGATTTTGGCCAGCATCTCTCCGCTGCGGAGAAACTTGATCCTACCGGATTTGCGACCACGCTGCGTTCGCGGCAACTCCATCAGGAGTTGGCCGATCGGACGGCGCGCCTGCCACAAGGCGCGATTTTCGCCGTGGTGAGCGCGGCGGGCCATACGATAGCCGATTCGAAGGATTGGCCGGCCATCGACATCGACGTCAATGACCGCGAGTATTTCATCGTCCATAAGGCGAACGCATCGGGCGGTCTCTACATCAACCCTTTGGTGAAGAGCCGAGGCGACGGCGCGAAGATGCTGTTTTTCTCCCGCCGACTCGCAGCCGATGACGGCACCTTCCTCGGCATCTTGGTGATCGGCCTGGACGTCGGATATTTCCGGCACATGTATAATGCCCTGGGGTCGCTGCCCGACCTCTCGTTTCTGTTTCTGCGCAGCGACGGGACGGTGTTGCTGCGCTATCCGGATGCGATCGATCGGGCGGGAGACAAGCTGCCGAACGGATCTCCCTGGTACGATGCCGTCGCACACGGGAGCGGCTACTTTCGATCTGAGGGCTACTTCGACCATGAGCCCCGCTACATCGCGGTTCGTCAGGTCCCCGGGTATCCGTTCGTGGTCAACGCTGCAGAATCGGAAGCCGCGGCGCTCGCGGCTTGGCGCCATCGCGGGACGATGATCGTCGCCGGCGCCGGCCTGATGCTGATTTGCTCCGGCCTCCTCCTCTGGGCTTTGTACCTCCAGTTCTGCAAGCTTTCCCTCTCGCAAGCCTCCCTTGCAGAACGCGAGGTTGCCTTGAGCCGGCAATCGCATGCGCTTGTCCGCGCCAACGCGCAAATCGATGCCGCACTCAACAACATGTCGCAAGGCTTGTGCATGTTCGACGAAGGCGGCCGACTCGTGGTCTGCAACCAGCGCTACCTCGCGATCTACCAGATTCCGCAGCAACTAGCGCAACCAGGCGTCAGCTTCGCCGACCTGCTCAGCCACATCCACTCCACCGCCCACTTCAGCGGCGACCCCGACCCGTTCGCCCACGTCCGCGAGCGGCTGGCGCAAGGGCTCACCACCCACGATACGATCCGTCTCCGCGACGGCCGCATCATAGAGGTGACCAACGAGCCGATGCCGGGCGGTGGCTGGGTGGCGACCCACGACGATATCACCGAGCGGCAGCGCAGCGAAGCGCGCATTGCGCGGATGGCCCGGCATGATTCCCTGACCGACCTCGCCAACCGAGTGCTGTTCCGGGAGCGGGCAGACGAGGCGCTGCAACGCTATCACGCGACCGGCAAAGGCTACACGATCCTCGTTTTCGACCTCGACTTGTTCAAAGCAGTCAACGACTCGCTCGGTCATCCGGTCGGCGATGCTCTGCTCAAATCGATCTCGGCGCGCATCCAGAGCGTGGTGGTGCAGCCGGATACGGCAGGCCGCCTCGGCGGCGACGAATTCGCGATTTTGCAAATTGCCGGAACCAGCCAGCGCGAAGACGCCACATGCCTTGCTGAGCGGCTCCTCGCCGCGATCCAACAGCCGCACCACATCGACGGACATCGCATCTTGGTCGGCACCAGCATCGGGATCGCCATGGCCCCGGATCATGGCTTGTCAGCTGAAGACCTGCTGAAGAACGCCGATGTTGCGCTTTATCGCGCCAAATCGGAGGGCCGCAGCGCCTACCGTTTCTTCGAGCCGGAAATGGATCGTGAGCTGAGGCTGCGCCGCGCGATCGAGGTAGACCTCGGCAAGGCTTTGTCCGAGGGGCAGTTCGAGGCCTATTATCAGCCCCTGGTCAATGCCGATGACGGCATGATCTGCTCCGTCGAAGCGCTCATTCGCTGGCACCGCCCCCACCACGGCATCGTCACGCCGGACCGCTTTATTCCGGTCGCGGAGGAGCGGGGTCTCATCACAGCAATCGATCGATGGATGCTGATGAGAGCGTGCCGCGACGCCGTCGCCTGGCCAGAGACAGTGCGCGTCGCAGTGAATTTGTCGCCCGGAGAGTTTCAAACCGGCGATCTCGTTGAAACGGTCGCGCAAGCCCTCAACGACTCCGGCCTGCCGGCCGGCCGCCTGGAGCTCGAAATCACCGAATCGGTGTTGTTGCAGAACAACGAACGCAATATTTCGCTGCTACATCAGATAAAGAACCTCGGCGCGTCTATCGTTCTCGATGATTTTGGCACCGGCTATTCTTCGCTCAGCTATTTGCGCCTGTTTCCCTTCGACAAGATCAAAATCGACCAGTCTTTCGTCCGCGAGATGCCGTTCCGCGCCGATTGCAGCGCCATCGTGTGCGCAATCGCCAATCTCGGCCGGGAGCTCAACGTCGTGACAGTCGCCGAGGGGGTCGAAACCGTCGAGCAGTTGCAGCTGGTGCGCGCCGCCGGTTGCCAGCAGGTGCAAGGGTTTCTATTCAGCCGGCCTTGTCCGGTTTCCCAGCTCGTCTTTCCCGTCACCAAAGCCGGGCCACACCGGCGAGCGGCCACGGGATGAGAATCTTCACACTGGTCGGCGGGAGAGCGACAGCCATATGCCGCCGCCGATCAGGGTGAGGCCTGATATCCGGCCGAGCAGCTTTGTCCGCGACGGGTGCAGGAACCAGGTTCGGCCAAGGCCGGCGAGGATTGCCCAGGTGGAATCGCTCAGCGCCGCCAGCCCGGCCGTAACCGCCGCCATGATGGCGAGTTGAGGTCCCACCGGAAGGCTCGGATCGATGAATTGCGGCAGGAATGCCGTGAAGAAGGCGATGACTTTCGGGTTCAACAGCGCAGCCAGGAAGCCGCGACCGAAATGCACGTGATCACGCGGCGGTGTTGGGGCGACGTGGCTTGCTCCACGCCAAGCTTGTATTCCGAGCCAGATGAGATACGCGGCGCCCGCCCAGCGCAGCACGTCAAACCAGAAAAGCGCGTGTTTCAGGACAAAGCTCAAGCCCATCGCGATCACGGTGAGCGAAACCGCCAAACCGCTCGCGCTGCCCGCGACGGTGATCAGCCCCGCACGCACGCCCTTGCTGGCGCTGGTCGCAATCACAAGCGTCACCACCGGCCCCGGTATCAAGATCAGCACCAGAGTGATGAGCAGGAAGGCGGGGAACAGCTGCCAGTTCATTTCACTTTTCCTTATTGCCGGACCTTCTGTGTGAATCTTTCCGTGGTCTCCCCGCCGCCGGTCACCCGGATCAGCACGCCGATGAACTCCTTGATGTCGCGCACCGTGCTCGCCTCCTCACGGAAACAACGCCACCTGCTCGAGCCCCGTCGTCTCGGGATATCCGAGCATCAGGTTCATGTTCTGCACCGCCTGGCCGGATGCGCCCTTGACCAAGTTGTCGAGCGCAGCCCCGATGATGACACGTCCGGCGACCCGATCCTTCACGACGCCGATGAAGGTCATGTTGGAGCCGCGCACATGGCGCGTCTGCGGCACCGACCCGAACGGCAGGACATGCACGAACGGCTCGTTGGCGTAGGTCTTCGCGAGGATTGCATGGATGTCCTCGGCAGCGCTGGCGCGCCGGCCCCGCGCATAGATGGTCGATAAGATACCGCGATTCATCGGCACCAAGTGCGGAGTAAAGCTCACCACCACCTGCCGGCCAGCCGCACGGGAGAATTCCTGATCGAGCTCCGCCATATGCCGGTGGTGGCCGACCCCATAGGCGTGGATGCCTTCGGACACCTCCGAGAACAGCATGTCCTCCTTGGCGGCCCTCCCGGCCCCGGTCATGCCCGACTTGGCATCGATCACGATCTCATCCGGATCGATCGCCTGCGCCTTGAGGAGCGGAACCAGCGCAAGCTGCGCGCAGCTCGTATAGCAACCCGGATTGGCGACGAGGCGCGCAGCTCTGATCTTCTCGCGATAGACCTCGACCAGACCATACACCGCCTCGCTCTGCAACTCGCTGGCCTGATGCGCATGGCCATACCAGCGCGCATAGGCGGTAAGATCGGCGAGGCGGAAATCGGCCGACAGATCGACCACTCTGGTCGCGCGCGCCTTGCCCATCAGCTCCTTGATGACTTTCTGGGTCGTGCCATGCGGCAGCGCACAGAACACCAGATCGAGACCTGCGCTCGCCCAATCGACGCTGTCGATCGACGCGAGCTTGGGCAGCGCGAATGGTGCGAACTGCGGAAACACGTCCCGCATCTCGTGCCCGGCGCGCCGGTCGGCCGTCAGGAGCGTGATCTCGGCGTGCGGGTGGCGCAACAACAGGCGCACCAGTTCCGCGCCCGTATAGCCCGAGGCGCCGAGCACCCCGATTTTGGCCTTGGTCTCCGGCATCAGAACCTCCATCTTTCGACCACGACGCGCCCGTGGGCCACGCCTTGTGTTCAACACGTCGACGCTGGAGGAATTCTGCGGAAGAGCTTGGCACGGGACACCGCCTGAATTCTCCGGCGGCGCAATACGAGATCACGCGCGCGGAAGCATCCGGGCACGGCGGCGGAACCGGCTTTGTCGCGCGATCCTCGTCATGATCCTCATCATAGGGCCGGCCTATAGACGCAACCCACCCGATCGTCAATCTTGCTTTGCCGCGAAGATTACGATGCTGTCCCCGCGCGCGGAGGCGAGATGAGCCGGTTCCGAAGCTTGCCGACAATATTGCGCACAATGGCGCGCGACCACCGCGCCGCGTTGCGGCTCAGCGTGCGGGTCACGGCGTCGGCGGTCCTGTCGCTCATCATCGGGCAGTCGCTGCACGTGCCGCTGGTGCTATGGACGGTGCTGACGGCCATCATCGTCACCCAGACCAGCATCGGCCGATCGCTTAAGGCGACGATCGACTACTTTATCGGCACCTTGGGCGGGGCTGTCTTTGCGGGCGCCGTGGCGGCACTGATCCCGCACGAAAGCGAGCTTGCGGTGCTCGGTGTGCTCGCGATAGCGATGGCACCGCTGGTGATCCTCGCTGCGATCAATCCGAGCTTCAACGCTGCGACCGCGACTGCAGCCATCGTGGTGCTCGCCCCGACCATTACCCACGGAACCCCGATCGAATCCGCCTTCTACCGCGTGGTCGAGGTGGCGCTCGGCGCCCTCACCGGCCTTGCGGTCTCGCTCACCGTATTCCCGGCACGCGCGCATACGCTTGCGGTCGAGGATGCCGCCCGCATGCTCGACCTGACCGCACAAGCGCTCGAGGATTTGTTTGCCGGCTTTACCGGCGGCCTCGATATGGCCGCGATCTCGCGCATCCAGGAGCGGCTCGGAAAATCAATCGCCCGGCTCGACGTGATCTACGCCGAAACCAAGCGCGAGCGCATGAGCCAGCTCATCTCAGAGCCGGATCCGGGGCCCCTCCTGCGCACGCTGCTGCGGCTGCGCCACGACCTGGTGATCGTCGGGCGCGCCGCCATGATCCCGCTGCCGGCCTTCGTGCGGCCGCGCCTCGGTGCCCCACTCGCGCGTCTTGCCGGTGCTGCCGCGGCCTATCTGCGCGACTGCTCTGCGGCGCTGATCGCGCGCAGCATCCCGCCGCCCCTCACAGCCGCCGAGACGGCATTCGAGGCTTATGTGGCCGAGATCGGCGCGATCCGCCAGGAAGGCCTGACGCGCAGCATGCCGAGCGATGAGCTCGAGCATCTTTTCACGCTCGGCTTTGCGCTCGATCAGCTGCATCAGCATTTCCGTGATCTGAGGCAATGGGTGGCGGAACAGGGCGGTGAGCCCAAGGTCGCCCCGGAGCAGATAAAGGCGTAGAGCAGCCGCATGGCTTCCGAGATCGGCGCACCGACTGCGCATCCGACACGCGCCCTCATGGCAACCTACGTTGCCGCCATCTTCCTCGGCGCGGCACTGCTGTTCCTGATCGAGCCGATGTTCACCAAGATGGTGCTACCTCGGCTCGGCGGCTCGCCCTCGGTTTGGTCGGTGGCGATGGTGTTCTTTCAGGCGATGCTGCTTTTGGGCTATGCCTACGCGCATCTTCTCGCCCGCTACGCTTCTTTGCGCGGCTCGGTCCTCGCTCATGCCGCGCTGATGATCGCGGCCGCCCTGACGCTGCCGCTCGCGCTCGGCGAGGGCCGCCCGCCGGCGAGCGGCCAAGCGCTGTGGCTCATCGGGGTGTTCGCCACCTCGATCGGCCTGCCGTTCTTCGCGCTCGCCGCCAACGGGCCGCTGCTGCAGGCATGGTTTTTCCGCAGCGACCATCCGGCCGCCGGCGATCCGTACTTCCTTTATGCCGCCAGCAATGCGGGGAGCTTTCTGGCACTGCTGTCCTATCCGCTCCTGATCGAACCCTTCATTCCGTTGAGCAGCCAATCACGGCTCTGGGCGATCGGCTTCTTGGTCCTGATCGCGTTGATCGTTGCGGGCGGCGCTTGGATTTGGCATGCGCCTTCTCCGGGTCGTCCCGGCCGACCGGAGGGAGAGCCGGGACCCATAGCCGACGACCCATCGAGAGGCACTGGACTATGGGTCCCTGCTTCCGCAGGGACGACGCACAGCGCGACCGACGCACCAACCCTCCGCGATGGCCTCATCTGGTGCGCGCTCGCCGCGGTGCCTTCGGGTCTCTTGATCGCGGTCACCGCCCATATCTCGACCGACGTGGCGGCAGTTCCGCTGCTTTGGGTGCTGCCGCTCTCGCTTTATCTCCTGACCCTGGTCATCGTATTCCAGCGGCACCCGCTCATCCCGCATCGGCTTGCAGTTGCCCTGCAGCCGGCATTCATCCTCGTGCTCGTCGGCGTCATCGTCTTCGATCCGGTCAAGACCATCATCGGCATGGTCGCGGTCCATTGCGGCGCGTTCTTCGTGAATGCCCTGGTATGTCACGGGGAGCTGGCGCGCCGTCGCCCGCCCGGCCAGCATCTCACCATATTCTACCTGTGGATGGCGGCCGGCGGAATGATCGGCGGCATCGCGGCCGGCCTCATCGCGCCTTATACGTTCAGCTGGGTCGCCGAATATCCGATCCTCATCGTGCTGGCGGGGCTGTGCCGGCCTGGGCTCAAGCTGCCACCCGAGCCCCGCAGCCGCCTCGCGGCGATCGGCATGGTTTTGGCCACAGTGCTGATGATGGTCGCGTTGCACGCCTATCATCCCGACTACGAGGAGACCCGGTTTGATTGGATCATCGGCTCGCTCCTGGGAGTGGCGGTGCTGTTCTGGTCCGCTCCGGTGCCGTTTGCGGCCTGTATCGCGGTCGCTCTGTTCATCGATCGCCTATATATCGACAGCGCCGACACCTATTCGGTGCGCAGCTTCTTTGGTGTCGCTCGGGTCGAGGAATCGGCCGACGGCAGGTTCCGCGTCTTGAGCCACGGCACCACGATGCACGGCGCCGAGCGCATCCGCGATGCGAACGGCAATCCGGTCAGCGGCCGGCCTGACCTGTTGACCTACTATTCGGATGGCTCCGCGATGGCGCAAATCATGGACGCCGTCCGCGCCCGCAATCCGCAAGCCATCCGATACGCGGTGATCGGTCTCGGGACCGGCACCCTTGCCTGCCGCGCACAGGCGGCCGATACCGTGCATTACTACGAGATCGATCCCGCCATCATTCACATCGCCCGCGATACCGGCCTGTTCCATTTCCTATCCGCCTGCCGGAGCGATGTCCCGATCATGCTGGGCGATGCGCGCCTCACCTTGGGGGACGCTCCCGACGGCGCCTACGACCTCATCTACGTGGACGCCTTCACCTCCGACGCGATCCCGATCCATTTGCTGACGCGCGAAGCGATGGCGCTTTATCTCGCCAAGCTCGCCCCACACGGCATCGTCGCAGTCCACATCTCGAATCGTTATCTCGAGCTCGGCTCGGTGGTCACCGGAATCGCGACGGCGAACGGCGCAGTAACGCGCCTCAACGACGGCTCCGACTTCACCGAGAACATGAACGAATATCTGTTCACCGGCACAGTTGCGGCGGTCGCCCGGCAGGATGCCGATTTTGGCGACCTCGTCTGGTCCAAGTACTGGCCGCGTCAGAGGAACGATCCCAGCCAGTGGGTGTGGACCGACGACTATTCCAACATCGTCGGCGCGGTCATCCGCCAAATGCGGCAGTAGGCTCTTGGAACAACGATCGGTGAGGACGCAAAGGAGAAGCCATCCATGATCTCGACCCTGATGTTGCGCGTGGCCACCCTGTTGCTCTTGTGCGGCATGGTTTTCGGCATCGTGATGGGAATCCGCAACGATTTCAGCCTGGCCCCGGCGCACGCACACTGGAACCTCGTTGGCTTCGTGCTGATGTTCCTGGTCGGCCTCTACTACCGGGTGGTGCCCTTGGCCGAGAAGAGCCCCTTGGCAAAAATCCAGGCCGGTCTACATATCACCGGCGCCATCGTGTTTCCGATCGGCATTGCGATCGCCGATACCGGCGGCACCCAGGCCCCGGTGATCATAGGTTCGTTGGTCGTGCTCGCCGCCACGGCGCTGTTTTCCTGGATCGTGTTCCAGACCAGCGGGGCGTGAGGCGCCGCACGCGTCGTCGCGGTCCGAACGATGCCGTCGTGCCTGCGCAAGCAATGCGCAAGCGGGGACCCATTCATCCATGCGCCATCGAGAGCGCGCGGCAGTCTGGGTCCCGCCTCTTGCTGCGCTCGGCCCGGACGACCGCTGTCGCTCGCGCCAGCGACCACGAAGCCGCCATCCACGTGGCATAGTCTTGCTGATTCGCAATGATTCGGGTTCCAGCCCGCAGAGCGGAAATCGAGCCCGAGAAATAATGAAGATCGACGAACTGGATAACAAGCGAGCCGAAAATATGGCCAAACCCGCCAAGAAGCCTGCCGCGGCGAACCGCGACTTATTCGACCTGCCCGAGCCCGCCTCGAAGCGTCGCTCCGCCGGGCGTGGCCGTGCTCAAGGCGGTCCGGCCGCACGCGGCGGCAGTTCCGAGGGCGACTACACCGCACGCGACATCGAGGTGTTGGAAGGGCTCGAGCCGGTGCGCCGCCGGCCCGGCATGTATATCGGCGGCACGGACGAAAAGGCGCTCCACCACCTGTTCGCCGAGGTGATCGATAACTCAATGGACGAGGCGCTGGCCGGCCACGCCCATTTCATCGAGGTCGAGGCGACCGCCGACGGCTTTCTCACCGTGAGCGACAATGGCCGCGGCATTCCGGTCGATCCGCATCCGAAATTTCCGAAGAAGTCCGCCCTCGAAGTGATCATGTGCACGCTGCATGCGGGGGGCAAATTCGATTCCAAGGTGTATTCGACCTCCGGCGGCCTGCATGGCGTTGGCGTCTCCGTGGTCAATGCCTTGTCTGAACGCCTGGAAGTGGAGGTCGCACGCGGCGGCCAGCTCTATCGGCAGGTCTTTGAACGCGGCAAGCCGAAATCAGGCCTGGAAAAGCTCGGCAAGGTCGCCAACCGGCGCGGCACCCGCACGCGCTTCAAGCCCGATCCGCAGATCTTCGGGGCCAAGGCCCACTTCAACATGCTGCGCCTGTTCAAGATGGCGCGCGCCAAAGCCTATCTGTTCGGCGGCGTCGAGATCAGGTGGAGTTGCGCCCCCGAGCTCCTGCATCCCGGCGACGATGTGCCGACCGAGGCGAAGTTCCATTTCGTCGAAGGGCTCAAAGACTATCTCGCCGCCACCATCAGCGGGCAAACGCTCATCCACCCGGATATCTTTGCCGGCAGGTCGGAGAAACCGGGCGGACACGGCACCGTCGAATGGGCGGTCGCATTTCCGGCCGATGCCGACGGGTTCCTCTCCTCCTATTGCAACACCATCCCGACACCTGAGGGGGGCACGCATGAGTCAGGGCTGCGCAGCGCGCTCATGCGCGCCATCAAGGACCATGCCGAGCGCACCAACCAGGCAAAGCGCGCCGCGCCGGTGACCAGCGAAGACGTGATGGCGAGCGCTGCCTGCATGCTCTCGGTGTTCATCCGCGAGCCGGAGTTCCAGGGCCAGACCAAAGATCGGCTCGCGACCGCCGAAGCAGCCCGCATCGTCGAGCAGGCGATCAAGGACCCGTTCGACCATTGGCTCGCCGCTAATCCGACCCAGGCCAACAAGCTCTTGGAGTTCGTCATCAGCGGCGCCGAGGAACGCATTCGCCGGCGCCAGGAGAAGGAGATTTCGCGCAAGACCGCGGTCCGCAAGCTCCGGCTGCCCGGCAAGCTCGCCGATTGCACCAATACGGCCGCGCAAGGCTCCGAGTTGTTCATCGTCGAGGGTGACTCGGCCGGCGGCTCCGCCAAGCAGGCGCGCGACCGCGCCTCGCAGGCCGTGCTGCCGCTGCGCGGCAAGATCCTCAATGTCGCGTCCGCCGGGCGCGACAAGCTCGCGCAGAACCAGCAGCTCAGCGATCTCGTGCAGGCGCTCGGCGCCGGCGCCGGCGTCCACTATCGCGACGAGGACCTGCGCTACGAGAAGGTGATCGTGATGACCGACGCCGACGTCGACGGCGCCCACATCGCCTCGCTCCTCATCACCTATTTCTACCGGCAGATGCCGAAGCTGATCGAGAACGGCCACCTCTATCTGGCGGTGCCGCCGCTCTACCGACTCTCCCACGGCGGCAAGACCTTCTATGCCCGCGATGATGAGCATAAGGACGAGATCCTGAAGAAGGAATTCCACGCCAACGCCAAGGTCGAGATCGGCCGCTTCAAGGGGCTCGGCGAGATGATGGCTGCGCAGCTCAAGGAGACCACCATGGACCCGAAGAAGCGCACGCTGCTCAAGGTCTCGCTGGTGACCGACGATCGCGGCGAGACCGCCGAGTCGGTCGAGCGCCTCATGGGCACAAAGGCCGAGGCGCGTTTTGCTTTCATCCAGGAGCGCGCCGAATTCGCCAGCACGGAGGAATTGGATATTTGAGAGCGCGACCGACAATCCAGCGAAGGCAATCTTCAAGCTGCACGACGCCGCTGCATTGGGGGTGCTCTCAGGGTTGTTGATAGGCGGCTGCAATGTCGACTGGCGAACCGACAGCGCCGATGCGCTCGGTATGCTGGGTTACAATGGCGCAGTATTTGCAGCCCTACGCGGTCCTGGCCGAACTCGCGCAAACCTGCGCGCAGCAAGCGCACTTCACAAGTGAGCGCGAAGTGGCCCGCGAGCTCTGGCGTATGGCGCTTGAGTATCAGCACAAGGCCGCGGCCCACGATTCAGGCAAGCCGCCGGATATTGGCCCGCCGCCGAGTTGGTTGAAGGACGAAGCTGAGCTGCGGCGCTGATAGCCCCCTGTCCCATAGCCCCCTGCACAGCTTCCCCCAAACAGGTTATCCTACGAACGATTGCCGCGGGCCGGGAGGCCCGCTTGCGTAAGATAATGGCCAGCAAGATAGTTGGACAGCCTGCCAAACATCCCAAGGAGAATCGCATGCGCATAAAGAGCACGTGGCTTGTCACCACCGCCGTCATGACGCTTGGCTTCGGCTTGGCCCCGCCGGCGGCGCTGCACGCCCAAGGAAGCGCGGCCCTGACCGGCCAAGTCTCCTCGGCGGAGGAAGGCGCCATGGAGGGCGTGCTGGTCACCGCGCGCAGGACCGGCGCAAGCTTCACCGTGACGGTGGTGACCGATGAGAAAGGCCACTACAGCTTCCCGGCTTCGCGGCTCGAGCCCGGGCACTATACGCTCGCGGTCCGCGCCGCCGGCTACGACACCGACGGCGCGCTCGCGGCGGATGTATCGGCCGACAAGGCCGCCACAGCCGACGTCAAGCTGCACAAGATCGATGATCCCAAGAAGCTCGCCTCGACGCTTTCCAACGGCGAGTGGATCATGAGCGTGCCCGGCTCGGATCAGCAGAAGATGACGCTGACCAACTGCGTGAGCTGCCACACGCTCGAACGCATCGTACGCTCGACCCACGATGCCAACGAATTTGCCACGCAAGTGCTCCCGCGCATGGCCGGCTACGCCAATCAAAGCATGCCGATCCATCCGCAAAAGCGGCACGCGGAGCGGCTGTTGGAGGAACGCGGCGATCAGCGCACGCAGGCTCAGCAGGCCATGGCCAAGTTCCTCGCCAGCATCAACCTGAGCGAGCATGACACCTGGCAATATCCGCTGCAGACGCTGCCGCGGCCGAAGGGCAAAGCCACCCACGTGATCATCACCGAATATGACCTGCCGCGCCCGACTGCGGAGCCGCATGACGTCATCGTCGATCGTCAGGGCATTGCCTGGTACTCGAACTTCGGCGAGCAGACTTTCGGCAGGCTCGATCCCAAGACCGGCAAGGTGACCGAATTCCCGGTGCCGGAGGAGAAGAAGGGCTGGCCGACCGGCATGCTCGCCCTGCACGCCGACAAGTCCGACAACATCTGGATCGGGATGATGTATCAGGGCGCAATGGCCAAGTTCGATCCCAAGACCGATCAGTTCCAGGTGTTCAATCTGCCGCCGGACATGAACAAGGACATGGCGCAGGTCAACATGGTGCGGGCCGAGTCCGAGGACGTCGATGGCAAGGTCTGGTCGCAGAACAACGGCTTTGCCGCCATCCATCGCCTCGACGTCGCCACCGGCAAGATCGAGACCATCGCGCCATTCAAGAATGCGGGGGTCGGCGAGAACCACAACATCTACGACATCATGCCCGACTCCAAGAACAACCTCTACTTCACCGACATCGCCGCCGACTATATCGGACGGGTCGACGCCAAGACCGAGGAGGTGAAGCTCTATCCGTTGCCGACCAAGCCGGCCGGACCTCGCCGCGGCATGATGGATTCGCAGGAGCGCGTGTGGTTCGGCGAGTATCGCGGCAACAAGATCGGCATGTTCGACACCAAGAGCGAGACCTTCAAGGAGTGGAAGATGCCGACGCCCTGGTCGGCTCCCTATGACGTCGTGGTCGACAAGAACGGCGAGGCCTGGACCGGCTCGATGCTGAATGACCTTGTCGACCGGCTCGATCCCAAGACCGGTCAGGTCACCGAGTATCTGATGCCGCGGGAGACCAATATCCGCCGGGTCTTCGTCGACAACTCCACCAACCCGGTGACCTTCTGGGTCGGCAACAATCACCGCGCCTCGATCGTCAAGCTCGAGCCGCTGGATTGATGAGATCGGGCGGCGTTTAACGCCATCGTCCCTGCAAAAGCAGGGACCCATACGCTACGCGCCATCGATCGGCCCCGGAGTATGGGTCCCGGCTCTCCTTCGCTCGGCCGGGACGACAAGGAGGAATTTTCTGCGCTCCCGCTGAGACAAGGTTTAACTGGAGATACGCATGCGCTCGCTTGTACTCGCCTTGACCTTCGTAGTCCTCACCCTCTCTGGCCTCACCGCCCCCGCCTTCGCCGATCCCAAAACCCCGCCCGCACTGACCGGCAAAGTCTCCTCCGCCGAGGAAGGCGCGATGGAAGGCGTGGTGGTGAGCGCCCGGAAGGGCATCGTCACCGTCAGCGTGGTGAGCAATGAAAAGGGCGAGTTCAGCTTTCCGGCGGCCAAGCTCGGGGCCGGCGATTATGCGCTGTCGATCCGCGCCGCCGGCTACGACCTCGATGGACCGAAATCGGTGACCATCGCCTCCGGCACGGGCACCGCAATTGATGTCAAGCTCGTCAAGACCAAGAATCTCGCCGCCCAGCTCAGCAATCTCGAATGGATGATGAGCGCGCCCGGAACGGACGAGCAGAAGCGGGCGCTTACCGGCTGCACCAATTGTCACACGGTCGAGCGCATCATGGACTCGACGCACGATACCGCGGAGTTCCTGGACACCATCAAGCGCATGTCGACATACTCCAACAACAGCTTCTCCTTGAAGCCGCAGATCCGCCAGGCGCCGCGCGATCTCGATCGCTTCGTCCCCAATGCCGAGAAGGTGGCCGCCTATTACGCCAGCATCAATCGCTCCGAGGGCGAGCGCACCTGGCCGCTCAAGACATTGCCGCGCGTAACCGGTGCCGGCACGCACGTCATCATCACCGAATATGCGCTGCCGTCTTCGACCATCCAGCCGCACGACGTCATGGTCGATGCCGACGGCATTGTTTGGCACAGCGACTTCAGCGGGCAGATCCTCGGCCGCTTCGATCCGAAAACGCTGGCCTACAAGAGCTACGCGGTGCCGATGCAGCGGCAGGGTTGGCCGACCGGCGCGCTCGATCTCGAGGTCGACCCGCACGGCGATCTCTGGCTCGCCCTCATGTTCCAGGCGGGTGCTGCACGCTTCGACCGCAAGAGCGAGACCTTTCAGATGATCCAGCTGCCGGCGCCGCTGCTCAAAGCGGATTCGCAGCAGGCGATGCTCGGTGTGCAGAATTGGACCGTCGACAACACCATCTGGCTGCAGGACCCGAGCGTACCCGGCATCTACAAGATGAACATGACCACCGGCGACACGCAGCTCTACAAATCGTGGGACGTGCTCAAGGGCGTCGCTCCCTACAGCATCTTCTCCGACAAGCAGAACAACATCTGGTTCCTCGATTTCGGTCTTGAGAATATCGGCAAGATCGACGTCAACACCGGTGCTGTCACGCTCTATCCGACGCCGACCAAGCATTCGCGCCCGCGCCGCGGACGCATGGACGATCAGGGCCGCATCTGGTTCGGCGAGTTCGCCGGCGAGCGGGTCGGCATGTTCGACACCAAGACCGAGAAGTTCCAGGAATGGGAAGTGCCGGGCCGCTTTTTCGCCCCCTATGACGCCATGGCGGACAAGAACGGCTATGTGTGGACCGCCGGCATGAATGCCGATCGCGTCCTGCGGCTCGACCCCAAGACCGGGGAGTTCGTGCAATACCAACTGCCGCGCTTCACCAACGTGCGCCGCATCTTCGTCGACAACAATACGACGCCGCCGACCCTCTGGCTCGGCAACAATCACGGTGCGTCGCTGGTCAAGGTCGAGGTGCAGGAGTAGTCGGAGATCGTCGCTTTCCGCGGTGCGTTTACGCGGGTCTTCGCGCTATCGCCGGGACAAATGCGCGTGCGGTTCTGCCTGCGCAACACGCGGCGAGAAGCCCAAATGCACGAAGGGCTGCCCTCATCGGGCAGCCCTTCCATTATCGAGCCGGGTTTTCGCTTCCGACTGCAAAAACTCAAAAGTCAGGCAGCAGCAACCTCGATCGAAACGAAGATCCAGGTCGCGGAAGCCCTTCCCGGCATGTGATAATGAGACACTGGATCACCTCCTTTCGGTTGTTGACGACAAGACCCAATTAATTCGAACGCGCCGAATTGTCAAAGCGCGAGCCGGCTGAAGCTTGCGCCGTCGCCTGCCGTGAGGCGATAAGCCACATTGCCTCCGTCACCTGTTGTGATCGCCAAGTCCATTCGTCTGTTCCAATATGGCCCCTCCCCTCATCCAGTTGAGCGAGATTTCCCTGCGAATCGGCAGCTTGCCGCTGCTCGACGGCGTCGATCTGTCGGTCGGAGCCGGAGAGCGGGTATGCCTCGTCGGCCGCAACGGATCGGGCAAATCTACCCTGCTCAAGATCGCCGCCGGCCTTGTTGAGCCCGATGCCGGCGCCCGATTCGTTCAGCCCGGGGCGACGATCCGCTATCTGCCGCAGGAGCCCGATATCTCCGGGCATGCGACCACGGGCGCCTATGTCGAGGAAGGCCTCGGGCCAGGCGATGATCCGCATCAGGCGCGCTTTCTACTGGAAGCGCTCGGCCTCACCGGAAACGAAGATCCGGCCCGTCTGTCGGGAGGCGAGGCCCGTCGCGCGGCGCTCGCCCGCGTGCTGGCGCCAGCGCCCGACATCCTGCTGCTCGATGAGCCGACCAATCATCTCGATCTCGCCACCATCGAATGGCTGGAGCAGGAACTGAAGGAGCGCCGTTCTGCGCTCGTCCTCATCAGTCACGACCGGCGCTTCCTTGCGACGCTCTCGCGCGCGACCTTATGGCTCGACCGCGGGAAAGCGCGGCGGCTCGAGCAGGGCTTTGGCGCATTTGAAGCCTGGCGCGACGAGGTGCTGGCGCAGGAGGAAGTCGAGCAGCACAAACTCGGGCGCAAGATCGAGGCCGAGCAGCACTGGCTGCGCTACGGCGTGACCGGCCGCCGCAAGCGCAATGTCCGCCGCCTGGGCCAGCTACAGAAGCTGCGGCAGGCGCGCCGCGATTATCGCCGCTCCGCCGGCAAGGCGGTCATCGATGCAGCCGCGGCGGAGAAATCCGGCGCGCTGGTGATCGCGGCTGAAAGAATAGCCAAGTCGTTCGGCGCACGGCCGATCGTCACGGATTTCTCGACGCGCATCATGCGCGGCGACCGGATCGGCATCGTCGGGCCGAACGGCGCCGGCAAGACCACGCTGATCAATGTGCTCTCCGGCGCGCTCGCACCCGACAGCGGGCAGATCAAGATCGGCGCCAATGTGCAGATGGCAACCCTCGACCAGGGTCGCGAAGCCCTCAATCCCGCCTGGACGCTCAGTGAGGCGTTGACCGACGGCCGCGGCGACACCGTCACTATCGGCGGCCAGTCGCGGCACGTGGTGGGCTATATGCGCGACTTCCTGTTCGCCCCGGAGCAGGCACGATCGCCCTTGAGCGTGCTGTCGGGCGGCGAGCGCGGGCGCTTGATGCTCGCCCGCGCGCTTGCCAAGCCCTCGAACCTCCTGGTGCTCGACGAGCCAACCAATGACCTCGATCTCGAAACCCTCGACGTGCTCGAAGAAATGATCGGGGACTATTCGGGCACGGTCGTCCTGATCAGCCACGACCGCGATTTCCTCGATCGCACGGTGAATGCCGTGATCGTCGCCGAGGGAGACGGAAGGTGGACCGAATATGCCGGCGGCTACAGCGACATGCTGGCCCAGCGCGGCCTCGCGAGCCGGACCGCCGCCGCAAAGCCCGCCGCCCCTGCTGCGAGGACTGCGCCCAAGACGTCGGAGGCGGCGCCCGCAGCGCCCCCGCGCCGGCGCTTGAGCTTCAACGAGAAGCATGCGCTCGAGGCGCTCCCGCAGCAGATTGCCACCCTGCAAAGCCGCATTGGCGAGCTGCAGCACAGGCTCGATGATCCGAGCCTCTACGTGCGTGACCGCAATGCCTTCGCAGACGTCTCCAATTCACTCGCCACCGCACAGCGCGAGCTCGCTGCGGCGGAGGAGAAGTGGCTGAATCTCGAGATCCTGCGCGAGGAGATCGAGGGGAAATAAGCATCACACTTGTGCCGGGCTTGACCCGGCACCGTTCCAATCTTCGGACGCTGTTGCCTGGAACGGTCCCGGCTCTCGCTGCGCTCGGCCGGGACAAGGAGACTAATCGTGCAACCAAGGCTTCAGGAACTTGGCGGCGCGCTCGACCTGCTCCTCGATCCGCGTATCGCTCGCGTTGCGCGACTTGAGGTAATAGGCGATCTGGGCGCTGGCATCGTCCCAGCTGACGCCGCGCTTGCGCAGCGAGTTCAGCCAGCCGAAAGCGCGGCCTTCATCGTCCGGAGATCCGGCAAAGACCAGGTCCTTGCGCCCGAAACAGCCTGGGACTTCGTTATCGAGCTTCATGCGGCGCTCTCCTGATAATTGCGGCGCCTTTGAATTTGGCGTTGCGCACCTGCGCTCCCGGGTCGGCACGCGTTCTAGAGCGGAATCGGCCCGCCGCGCAATTCAGCTCTGGGCGCTTCGGCGGAACCTAATCCTCGAAGGTCAAATGCGCCGCCTGCACCACGCTTTCATAAACCTTGATATCCGCGTCGATCATGCGCCGGAAATCATCCGATGACGTGCCGCCGGGATTGACCGCCATGGCCTTGAGCTTGTCGCTGACGTCAGGCGCAAGGATCGCCTGCCGCAGTGTGGCCTCGAGCTTCTTGGCAATCGCCGGCGGCGTGCCGGCCGGCGCGAAGACGCCGCTCCACAGGTGGATATTGACCTCCGGGAATCCCTGCTCCGCCATGCTCGGCACATCGGGCAGCTCGGGCGAACGTTCCGAGCCGGTAACCGCCAGCGCATGCACCTTGCCGGCCTTGACCATCGGCACCGAGGGCGGCCCATCCGCGATCGCAACGAGGCATTGCTCGCTTATCACGCAGAGCAGCATCTCGGTGCTGCTTTTCCAAGGGATGGCTACCCCCGGCATGCCGGTCTTGAGCTTCAAGAGCTCGGTGGCGATCGTGAATGCCGGCGAGGTGGTGGCGTAGTTGGCGCGGTCCGGGTGCTGCTTGGCCCAGGCGACCAGCTCGCTCACGTTCTTGGCTGGATTGCTGACCGGCACCGACATGATCAGCGGAAAGCTCGCGATCATGGAGAGCGGGATGAAGCTCTTGGTCGGGTGGTAGCGAAGGTTGGGATAAACCGCCGCCGCAACCGACATCATGCCGCTCGCGCCCACCAGCAGCGTGTAGCCGTCGGCAGGCTGATTGGCGACGTATTCGGCCGATTGGCGCCCGCCCGCCGCCGGCCGGTTCTCGATCACCACCGGCTGGCCGAGCAATTCCGACAGCTTCTGCCCGACCAGGCGGGCAAAAATATCGTTGCCGCCTCCGGCCGCGAAACCGACAATCATGCGGATCGGCCGGCTCGGATAGCTCGCCGCATCATTTTGCGCCCGCACCGGCAACGGAGCGGCTACAAGCAGCGCCGGCAGCACCAACGCGCCGATCAGTCTTCGGCAACAAAGGCTCGCCCACATTCGAGACCTCCTCTATCGGCCGTGTGCCCAATTTGTTCGTAGGTTATAGGCAGCCGCCCGGTCGCGCGATAGTGGGGGCAGGCCCTGCCGGCTCCGCGCCTCATCTGTATGCTCAAGAGCTGTAAGCTCGTGAGCCGATCCTGTAGGCTCCGGTGGCTTGGACTCACGCCCATTTTTGATCATCGCACAATGATAACCACGACCGCCGACGAAATCAGCCGCTCCAGGCGAGTCCGCGATTTCCTCGGTCACCCGCGCGGCCTCACGTTCTTGTTCGCAACCGAGATGTGGGAGCGCTTCTCCTACTATGGAATGCGCGCCCTGCTCGTCCTCTACATGACCAAGTATCTTCTGGTCGAGGGTCATGGCGACGCGGTGATCGGGCTCGCCGCTCTGCGCAGCGCGCTGGAAGCGATCCTGGGACCGCTCGGCACACAGCCCTTCGCCTCGCAAATCTATGGCCTCTATACGGGCCTCGTGTATCTCACGCCACTCTTCGGCGGGATGGTCGCCGATCAAGTGCTCGGCCAGCGCCGCACTGTCATAGTCGGCGCGGCCCTCATGGCGGCCGGCCATTTCATGATGGCGTTCGAGTCCCTGTTCCTGCTCGCCCTTACGACGCTGATCATCGCCAACGGCGCGTTCAAGCCCAATATCGTCACCCAGGTGGGCGGCCTCTACGCGCCCGGCGACCCGCGGCGCGACCGTGCCTATTCGATCTTCTACGTCGGCATCAATATCGGGGCGTCGCTTGCGCCGCTCATCTGCGGCACGCTCGGGGAAGGTGTTGGCTGGCATTACGGCTTTATGGCTGCAGGCGTCGGCATGACGATCGGGCTTGCGGTTTACCTCTGGGGCCAGGCCGCGCTGCCGCGCGACCGATTGCACAAGGTGGCGGCCGATTTCGGCCGAGCGCGGCTTGACCAAACCATTTGGCGCCGCATCGCGGCACTAGCCGTGCTGTTCGTCCCGACCACGCTGTTCTTTGCCACCTATGAGCAACAAGGCAACACCATCCCGCTCTGGGCCGACGATCACACCGATCGGGTCATTAATCTCTTGGTCTGGCACGGCGAGATCCCGGTCACATGGTTCCAGTCATTCAACCCGGTGATGATCTTCGCCTTCACGCCGCTGCTGGTGGGATTGTGGTCGCGGCAGGCACGGCGCGGCACGGAACCGTCGACCATCACCAAGATGGCGATCGGCTGCTTCGGCGTCGCGCTCGCCTATTTCGTCATGGTCGCGGCCGCGTGGTCCGCGGGCGGAGACGCGGTGAGCTGGTGGTGGCTTTTCGCCTACCTCGCCATGATCACACTGGGCGAGCTCTACCTTTCGCCGATCAGCCTGTCGCTCGTCTCCAAGGTGGCGCCCGCCGAGCTCGTCTCCATGATCATGGGCCTTTGGCTTGCGACCGGCTTCACCGGCAATTTGCTCGCCGGCTGGCTCGGCACCTTCTGGAACACCATGGAGAAGGCGAATTTCTTCTTGATGCTGGCCGCGATCGCTGCTCTCGCCGGACTGACCATCCTTGCCTGCCGACAGCACCTGCAAAAGCTCCTCAAGGACTGAGTTCTTGTCGGCCGCCTTGCCGGCGTGTCCCGAAAGGCGCATCCTGTTCTTGCATAGCGGTTGGTCAATTGCAGAACGTCCCACAAGGGACGCGGCATCCTGGGGAGAAAGTCCAATGCAGGTCAGTCGCCTAATGGCCATTGCGGCCAGCATCGCCATCGCAGCTGCTTGGAACTTTGGAGACTTGGCGGGCGGGAGCGCAAGCGCGCAGGAGGCGCACGCGGCACCGGCTCCGGCCGCCGCCGCAAACGATCTCCAGCGCTCCGTGGAAGTGGTCGGCTACAACGTTGCGGCCAAGAGCGGGCCGCAGCGCGGCGAGGTCCTCTACTATTACAAATGCTGGAATTGCCACAACGACTATACACGCGCGGCCGGCTCGCCGGCGCCCTCGCTCAAGGGCGTCTTCACCCGCACAACGCTGGTGACCGGCGTGCCGGTCAACGACGAGAACGTCGCCAACCAAATCCGTAACGGCTCCGCACAGATGCCGTCCTTTGGCACGACGCTGAAAGATGCGGACATCGCCGACCTCCTCGCCTATCTGCACAACGGCTGCTGCTACGAGGAGACCCATCCGCCGCTCAATCCGTGGTACCGCGCGAATGCGCAGAATTCTCCGCCGATGCCGCCGCGCGGCAATCTGCGCGGCGGGCCGAACGGCACCGTGCGCGCCGCCGACGGCGAGCTGCTCGAGGGCGTCCCTGTTCAGTTGATCGCGGCGAATGCCGTGCGCACCACGGTCTACAGCGACCAATACGGCAAGTACGAATTCCCCGAGCTCAACGCCGGCGCCTATACGCTGCGGATCGCCAAGCCGCTGGAGTTCCTCCCCTACCAGCGGGACGATGCCAAAATCGCGAACGGCCAGAAGCTCGACGACATCGTGCTGCAGCGGCGCTCGCAGACGGACTTCCTGCCGCCGACCCCCGATGTCCTCTCACAGCTGACCGGGGCCGAATGGGTATTCAACCTGCCGGGCACCGCTGAGGAGAAGCAGACCTTCAGCCGTACCTGCGGTGAAGGCTGTCACGGCTATGAGCAGATCATGCGCAATACGCTCGATGAGCGCAGCTGGAAGCTCATGGTGTTCCGCATGCTGCACTACAGCGGCTCGCCGCTGATCGTGCGCGGCCGCGCCCGCGGAACGCTCGAAGAGGAGGACATGATCGCCAATTGGCTCGCACGCGTGCGCGGGCCCAACAGCAAGCTCGGGCAGATCCGCGTGTTTCCGCGCGCGCACGGGGCAGCCACCAATGTGGTGGTGACCGAATACGAGCTGCCGCATGTGCTGCTCGCGACGCACGACGTGTCCGGCGATTCCAAGGGCAATATTTGGTATTCGAGCCACCGCACGCCATTCATGGGCAAGCTCGATCCGAGGACCGGCATCGTCACCGAATATCAGGTGCCGGCGACTCCCGAAGGCGTGCTGCCCGGCACGCACCGCATCACGGTCGACAAGAGCGACATCGTCTGGGCGTCGGAGAACTGGGCGCACAACATCGTGCGGCTCGATCCTTCGAGCGGGCAATTCACCGTTATGCCGCTGGTGACCGGCGGCCAGGAGCCGCTCAACACACCCGGGCTCGGCAACTTCTCGGTCGGGCCCGACGGCGGCATCTGGTTTGCGCGCAACAAGGGCGTGCAGAAATTCGATCCCAAGACAGGGAAAATGCTCGAGCGCGTACCCTTCACCATCAATCTCTCCGCGCCCTACGACAACATCGTCACCGAAGACGGGAATTTCTGGGCCGGCGGCTCAGCCGCGGGCGGCGGAGATTCGATCGAGCTCTTGGACACGCGCACCAACAAGCTCACCGAGGTGCACAGCTTCTCGCGTGATTCAACGGCTGCACGCGGCGGCTTCGACGCCCAGGGCAATCCCTGGTTCGGCGGACGCGGCGGCGCGCTGCTCGAGCTCGACGTCAAGTTGGGCCAGATCCGCGAGTTCTGGCCGCCGACCCCTTACGTGACCTTCTACGAGGCAATGCCCGATAAGCGCGGAGAGGTCTGGGCCGGCGAGCTGCATGGCGGACGCATGCTGCGCTTCAACCCGCAGACCGAGCGCTGGATCGAATATGTGCTGCCCGAGCCGTTCTCGCACGACCGGCGCACCTGGATCGACAATTCCACCACGCCGGTCACGGTCTGGTACGTGGACCACAACAGCTACATGGTGCGCGTGCAGGCCAGGGAGTGAGAAAGCCTCAGCGTCGTTTCGTTGGGGCGGGCCTTGTGCCCGCCCTCATTTTTTTGAGCGCCCGCAATTTGTGACCGCCCCCTATGTGGCCGTTTGCTTGGGAGCGACCCGAAAGCCGGCGCAGCCCGCCGGAGCACGCTATCCAAGCTGCAACAACTAAATCGTCTGCGCATCAGTGTCGTCGTTGCGAATGTCGACCGCGTGCTCCAACGGAGTGACAAAGATCTTGCCGTCCCCGATCTGCCCGGTGCGAACCGCTCCCTTGATCGCAGCCAGCGTTTTTTCGACGAGATCGTCCGCAACAGCGACCTCCAGGCGAATTCTCGGCAGGAAATTCAGCACAGGCTCGTCGCCGGGAAAGAACTCGGTACCCCTCGGACGACCGAAGCCTTTGATCTCGGTGATGGTTATCCCGGTGATGTCAAGCCTCGATAGTGCCTGGCAGACCTCTTGAAGCCTGAAGTGCTTGATGAAAGCTGTGACGACCTTCATGTGGGTAATCTCCGATGCCAGCCTGCCGCATGGGCGATGGTAAGGAGAGCCGAAAAGCACGCCTTGCGCCATATCAATTTTTCGACATGCGGCATCCGCTCACGGACGGCCCTTTGCCTCACCTAAGGTGGTTTCCGGTCGAATTGATCCACTTCAGCGTCATTGCCGGGCTTGACCAGGCTTGACCCGGCAATCCATCACTTCGCAAGATGATACGAAGATGATGGACCCGCGGGTCATAAGGGCGTTTACGCCCGTCTTCGACGGGCTATGCCCGCGGGTGACGACTGGAGTGAGTCTTTCGATCGGAACATGCGCTAGCTCCACGTCCAGGTCGAGGATCAGGTCTTGGCTTCCTCCAGGCTGAGCCGCGGACGCACGTGCCGAGCACGTGCTCAAGGGCAGGCGAAAAATCCGCGCACCTAAAATCTAATTTAGTCTTCTAAATCGCAATTTAGTGGGTCCTCGCAACGAGGCTTCCTAGCTCCGGTGCAGGGAGACTAAGAAACTTGGAGATTTCATAATGAAGAAGACGATCAGCATGATCACCGTTGCGGTCCTGCTCGGCCTCGGCAGCGGCGTAGCCATGGCCCATGACAGCGGCGACAACCATCAAGATGACACGAACACAACCGGCTACAATCCCTTCATGCCGGAGTTCAGCTCGCCCCGTCCGCAAGGACGCTCGGCGTTCGCGAGCGCGCCACTGCCGCAGCATGTCGCGCCTCACCACGTTAAGAAGCAGACGCCGGCACCTTCTGCGAGACGTTGATCAAGCGGCATGCAAAGGGTGAGCGGCGATGTCGCCGCATCACCCGAGCGCCGCTTGGAGATCGGCGATGAGATCATCGGCCTCCTCGATGCCGACCGAAAGACGCACCAGGCTGTCGTTGATGCCGAGGGCGGCGCGCACCTGCGCCGGCACCGAGCCGTGGGTCATCAGCGCCGGATGCTCGATCAGGCTCTCCACCCCGCCCAGGCTTTCGGCGAGCGCGAACAAGCGGCAACGTTCGAGGAACCGCTTGGCATCATCGAGCGTGCCTTTGAGCTCCACCGAGATCATGCCGCCGAACGCGCGCATTTGCCGCTTGGCGAGCGCATGCTGCGGATGGCTCGGCAGACCGGGATAGAACACGCGCCGCACTTTCGGATGCCCCTCCAGCCATTGCGCGATTCTCAAGGCCGAGGCGCAATGACGTTGCATGCGCAGCGCCAGCGTCTTCAAACCTCGTAGGGCCAGGAAGGAATCAAACGGGCCCTGGACGGCGCCGACCGCATTCTGCAGGAAGGCCAGTCGCTCGCGCAGCTGCGCATTCTCACCCACCACCGCGACGCCGCCCACCATGTCGGAGTGGCCGTTGAGGTATTTCGTCGTGGAATGCACCACCAGATCGAAGCCGTGCTCGAGCGGACGCTGCACATAGGGGCTCGCAAAGGTATTGTCGGCCACCGCCCAGAGCCCGTGCGCGTGCGCGATTGTCGCGATGCGTTCAAGATCGATCAGCTTGAGCAGCGGATTGGTAGGCGTTTCGATCCAGATGAGCCGCGTATTCGGCCGAATGGCTTTTTCCAGCGCCGCCGCATCGGTGAGGTCGACATAGCTCGCCTCCATGCCGGCCGATCGCACGCGGACGCGCTCGAACAGACGGCGCGACCCGCCGTAGAGATCATCGACCGCGACCACATGCGCGCCATGATCGAGGCATTCGAGGGTGGTCGCGATGGCGGCAAGGCCCGACGCAAAGGCAAAGCCCTCGGCTCCGCCTTCGAGATCGGCGACGCAGCGCTCGAACGCCATACGGGTCGGGTTCTTGGTGCGCGCATAGTCAAAGCCTTTGTGCACGCCCGGGCTTTCCTGCACAAAGGTCGAGGTCGCGTAGATCGGCATCATCACCGCGCCGGTTGTGGGGTCCGGCGCCTGACCGGCGTGCACGCAGCGTGTTGCAAAATGTAGCTGGTTCGGTCGGTTCATGATGTCCCGTGCTGGTCGGAGGAGGCGGATCGATCGGCCGGTCGCCCCCGCGAAACCGCGGACCCAGTTCCTTCGCAGCATGCATTCTCACGAAGCAACCCAGATCCCCGATTTCGCGGGGATGACCGCAGAGGTGTGTGCTCGCCCATTACGACACAAAGCGGAAGTAATTGATGAGGTCGAGCCGTGTCGCGATGCCGAGAAACTGATCCCCGTCCATCACGATGGCGATGAAGTCCTTGCGGAACAGCGGGATGAGCTCGGCAATCGGCGCTGTCGCCGGGATCGTCTCCAGCCGCGTCACCATCACGTCCTTCACGGCGCGCGCGAATGCATGCGCGGCCCCCTCCGTATCGGTCAGGACGGAGGCGAGCACGTCACTCTCATCGATCAACCCGACCACGTGGCCCCCCGCATCGATCACCGGCAGCTGCGAGACATCGGCCGAGCGCATGCGCGCGAACACGGTGCGCAGAGGATCGTCCGGGCGGACGGTCACGGCACTGCCTTCGCTCGCGCGGCTCACCACCACGTCGCCGACCGTGCCGTGCCGATCCGAGTGGCTGAAACCCTCCTGCGCCAGAAATGCCGGGTTGAACACCTTGGAGAGGTACTTTGCTCCGGAATCGCACACAAGGCTCACCACCCGCTTGGGCTCGCTCTGCTCGCGACAATAGCGCAACGCCGCCGCCAGCAAGGTCCCGGAGGAAGAGCCGCCGAGGACGCCCTCGGCGCTGAGCAGCTCGCGCGCGGCCGCAAAGCTCTCGGCATCCGGGATCGAATAAGCTTGGCGCACCAGCGAGAGATCGCAGTTTGGCGGGACGAAATCCTCGCCGATGCCTTCGACCGCCCAGCTGCCCGCGGCGGGCATTGTTCCGGTCTGCACAAAGGGCGCGAGCACCGAGCCTACCGGATCCGCGAGTATCATCGCGGTCTTGGGCGAGGCTGCCCGCATGAAGCGCCCGATGCCGGAGAGCGTGCCGCCGGAACCCACCCCAACCACGACCGCATCCACGTCGTTGTCCATCTGCCGCAGGATCTCCGGCCCGGTGGTGGCGGCATGCGCCTGCGGATTGGCCGGGTTGGCGAATTGGTTGATGTAGAAGGAGCCCGGCGTGCGGCGTGCGATCGCTTCCGCCATATCCTGATAATAGTCCGGATGTCCCTTGCCGACATCCGAACGCGCGGTCACCACCTCGGCGCCAAGCGCGCGCGCATGCAAGACCTTCTCTCGGGCCATCTTGTCGGGCACCACCAGGACGGTGCGATACCCCTTGCGGCCGCCGACCAGCGCCAAGCCAAGCCCGGTATTGCCGGCGGTCGCCTCGACGATTGTGCCGCCGGCCGAGAGTCGTCCCTGCGCCTCCGCCTCCTCGATCATCGCGCGCGCCGGCCGGTCCTTGAGCGAGCCCGAAGGATTTGCACTCTCAAGCTTGAGAAACAATCGGCACCGCCCGCGATCGATGCGGGTGACTTCGATCAGAGGCGTTTGGCCGATGAGATCGAGAACAGACGTCATTCGGTTGTGCTTTTCTCGATATCCGATTGACTAATTTAACCTACTCCGTCGTAAAAGGATTGACTTTCCGGGCGGTCTGCTTATGTTCCGCGCGAACGGTTCGATTGAAGCATTCGACCTTCCGCTCCCGCGCAAACTCAAGTCGTCGTTCCGTCGTCCGGCGCGGGTAGGCTCCGGAGGGCCCCGATTCGAGGTTTTATGCCTTTTTCCAAGCTCGGCTTGTCCGACAAGGTTCTCGCCGCCGTCAAGGCGGCCGGCTACACCAAACCCACCCCCATTCAGGAACAGGCGATCCCGCACGTGCTGGCGCGTCGCGACGTGCTCGGCATCGCGCAGACCGGCACCGGCAAAACGGCGGCATTCACGCTGCCGATGCTCACCATGCTGGAGCAAGGTCGGGCACGTGCGCGCATGGCCCGCACGCTGATCGTCGAGCCGACCCGCGAGCTTGCCGCCCAAGTCGAGGAGAGCTTCGCCAAGTACGGCGCCAATCACAAGCTCAACGTCGCGCTGTTGATCGGCGGCGTGTCGTTCGATGACCAGGACGCCAAGCTGATGCGTGGGGTCGACGTCCTGATCGCAACTCCAGGCCGCTTGCTCGACCATTTCGAGCGCGGTCGCCTGTTGCTCACCGGTGTCGAGCTCCTGGTCATCGATGAAGCCGACCGCATGCTCGACATGGGCTTCATTCCCGACATCGAACGCATCTGCAAGCTGGTGCCGTTCACACGCCAGACTCTGTTCTTCACCGCCACGATGCCACCGGAGATTCGGCGCATCACCGAGCAGTTCCTGCACAACCCGATGCGGGTGGAAGTCGCGCGCGCCGCCTCCACGGTCTCGACCACTACCCAGCAATTGGTGAAATGCGGGCGCGAGCCACACGAGAAGCGCGACACGCTGCGCCGCCTCATCCGTTCCGCCGAAGGCTTGAAGAACGCGATCGTGTTCTGCAATCGCAAGCGCGAGGTCGCGCAGCTGCACCGCTCACTGGTGCGGCACGGCTTCTCGGCAGTCGCGCTGCATGGCGACATGGATCAGCCCTCGCGCACCGCCGCCTTGGAACAATTCCGCCGCGGCGAGGTCGCCCTGCTGGTTGCTTCCGACGTGGCCGCGCGCGGACTCGACATTCCAGCCGTGAGCCACGTGTTCAATTTCGATGTGCCGCACCACCCGGACGACTATGTGCACCGGATCGGCCGCACCGGCCGTGCCGGTCGCAGCGGCGCTGCCATCACGCTGGTGGCGCCCGCCGACGGCAAGGCCGTTGCCGCAATCGAAAAGCTGATCGGGCAGGACATTCCGTGGATGGCTGCGGCACCAGCCGCCGCGACTGAGGCGGCCCCGTTGCCGGATGCCTCGCCTGCCGAATCGCGGCGCAGCCGGCATTCCCCCCGAGCTCCCCGCCAATCACAACCGCCTGCATCCGTTACCCGCATCGACGAGGCACGCCCGCGCCAAGCGCGCAAACCTGCCGAGCGGCAGCGCCGCGAACCCCAGGCGGCGGATGATCCCGCGCTGGCGCATCTTCCCGCCTTCCTGCTGCGCCCGGTACGGGTGAAGGCTTAACGGCCCTGCAGCGCCCCGCTATAGCCCAATGCTATCGCTTATAGCGAATTAGCATTTGTTTACTCCCTCTTCATGGCTGTGAAATAGTCTGACTGCAGCTGGGGTTTGCGGCACGCCAAGAGCTTGCGCGGCGGTCGTCTTGCGGCCGGCGGGACCGGACACCATGATTGCTGCAAAGGACGAGCACGAACGCACGATGGCATTTGCTGAGATCGCGTTCGGCCAGATCAAGGCGCTCCGCCAACCCGCGACCCCGCGTCATTTCGAGATCTGGTACGCCTACGCCACCGGCTATAACCCGTCCCTCAATCAGATGATCAACGAGACGCTCGCGCGCGACGGCACGTTGAGCGACGCCGTCATCGATCGGGTCTACGAAACCTACATTTCGCCGATCCGCTTTTCCGACCGCATCGACGATGTCAGTGCGCAAGTGAAGGGCGAGATCGAGCAGGTCATGGCGATGATTGGAGCCGCCGCCGGCTCCGCCTACAACTACACCGAAAATCTCGCCAACGCCTCCGAGAAGCTCGACCGCACCGCCGACGATGCCGGCATTCGCATGATCGTCGAGAGCCTGGTGCAGGCCACCAAAGAGGTCGAGCGCATCAACAAAGCGCTGGAGGCGCGCTTGAGCGCCTCCAAGCTCGAGATCAACGAGCTGCAGGAGATCCTGGCGGCGGTCCGCAACGAGAGCCTGACCGACCCGCTGACTTCGCTTGCCAATCGCAAGTTCTTCGACGATGCGCTCGTCAATCGCTTCGCGGCCGCACAATCGCGGCGTGAGCCGCTTTCGCTCATGCTGCTCGACATCGACCATTTCAAGAAGTTCAACGACAGCTACGGCCACCTCACCGGCGACCAGGTGCTGCGCCTGGTCGCGGTGGCGGTGAAGCAGAACGTGAAGGGCCAGGATATCGCGGCCCGCTTCGGCGGCGAGGAGTTCGCGGTTCTCCTACCCGATACCGCGCTGAACCCTGCCATTTCCGTCGCCGACCAGATCCGGCGTGCGGTGATGACCAAGGAGCTGATGAAGCGCTCGAGCGGCGAGCACCTCGGGCGGGTGACGCTCTCGGTCGGTGTCGCCGCGCTCGGTCCCGGCGATACCCCCCAATCTCTGCTCGAACGCGCCGATGTGTGTCTGTACGCCGCCAAGCGGAGTGGCCGCAATCGCGTGATCTGCCAGACCGACCCGGAGGCAAATCAAGCCGCTCCCAAGGTTGCCTAGCTCAAAACAGTCTTCTCCGAGCGGGCATGACGCCGAGAGGACGATTCAACCTGACCGGAAAATGCCCTAAGCCTGCGCCTCGGTCGCCGGCTTGAGCTGAACCGATTCGCCGCAGCCGCAGGCCGAGGTCTGGTTCGGATTATTGAACACGAATTGCGCGGACAGCTTCTCGACCCTGTAATCCATTTCCGTGCCGATCAAGAACAGGATCGCCTTGGGATCGATCAGCACGCGCACGCCCTTTTCCTCGACCAGCTCGTCGGCCGGCTGGACCGCGTCCGCATATTCCATCGTATAGGTCATGCCGGCGCAGCCGCCGTTCTTCACGCCGACCCGCACGCCGATGATCGGCTTCTCGGCGTTCGCCATGACGTATTTGATGCGCTCGGCAGCCGCATCCGTCAGTCGGATCACCTGGGGCCTCGGCCGGGAACTGGCCATTTCAGAATTCTCCTTCTCGCATCAGCATATGTAGGTTCATGCAAACCGAAACGCAGCACCCACAACCTTATCTCACCACATGTTGAGCACGGCGCGGGCTTCGTCCGACATCCGGCTCTGCTCCCATGGCGGATCCCAGACGATGTTGACCTTCACCTCGCCGACCCCGGCGACGCTCGCCACGGCATTCTCGACCATCACGGGCAATTCCTGGGCCGAAGGACAATTTGGCGTCGTCAGTGTCATGTCGATGGTGACGGCGCGATCGTCCGCAATGTCGATCTTGTAGACGAGGCCGAGCTCATAGATGTCGGCCGGGATTTCCGGGTCGTACACCGTCTTGAGCGCCGTGATGATGTCGTCGGTCAGCCGCGCGAGCTCTGCCTCCGGCAGGCCTGAGGCTTCGCTCGACTGCAGCGCCGGCGCCATATCGCCCTTGTCGAGGGCGCCGTCGACGATCTTTTCGGGCGTCTGGTCCATCGTATCGTCGATGGTCTTGGGCTCGCTCATGCGAAGAAATCCTGTGCCTTGATTAGTGCCTCGGCGAGCCGGTCAACCTCGGATCTGGTGTTGTACAAGGCAAACGAGGCGCGGCAGGTCGCCGAAACCCCATAGCGGGCGAGCAGCGGCATGACACAATGGGTGCCCGCGCGCACCGCAACACCGGCCCGGTCGATGATGGTCGCGATATCGTGCGGATGCGCCCCCTTCATCTCGAAGGATACGATCGCGCCCTTGTCGCGCGCATTGCCGAAGATGCGCAGCGAATTGATCTCGCGCAGCCGCTGGTGAGCGTATTTGCCGAGCTCGGCCTCATGGGCGCGAATGCGCGCCTTGCCGATCGAGGCGACGTAGTCGATTGCCGCGCCGAGCCCGATCGCCTGCACGATTGAAGGCGTGCCGGCCTCGAACTTGTGCGGCGGGTCCCCATAGGTGACCCGGTCCTCGAATACGTCACGGATCATCTCGCCGCCGCCATTGAAGGGCGGCATGCTGACAAGATGCTGATGCTTGCCGTAGAGCACGCCGATCCCGCTCGGACCGTAAAGCTTGTGACCGGTGAAGGCGTAGAAGTCGCAGTCGATGTCGGCGACATCCACGTCAAGATGCACGGCCGCCTGGCTGCCGTCGACCAGCACCGGAATGCCGCGCGCATGCGCGAGCGCAGTGACCTCTCTCACCGGCACGACCGAGCCAAGCATGTTCGACATATGGGTGATGGCGACCATCTTGGTGCGCGGTGTGAGCAGCTTCTCGAATTCGTCGATGAGAAAGTTGCCGTCTTCATCGATCGGCGCCCATTTGATCACCGCGCCCTGCCGCTCACGCAGGAAATGCCAAGGCACGATGTTGGAGTGGTGCTCCATGATCGAGAGCACGATCTCGTCACCTGCTTTGATGCGCTCGCGGCCGAACGTATAGGCGACGAGATTGATCGCCTCGGTCGCATTGCGGGTGAAGACGATTTCTTCCGGGCGCGATGCATTCAAGAAGGCCGCCACCTTAGCCCGCGCACCCTCATAGGCTTCGGTCGCGGCATTGGCCAAATAATGCAGGCCGCGATGCACGTTGGCATATTCGGTCGTATAGGCTTCCTGCAGGCGCTCGAGCACCGCAAGCGGCTTCTGCGCCGACGCGGCATTGTCGAGGTAGATGAGCGGCTTGCCATAGACCTCGCGCGCGAGGATCGGAAAATCCGCGCGGATCGTCTCGATATCATAGCCTCCATTGCGGACGGCCGGATGCATGCTCGCATCTCCCGCCATTACTTTCGCCCCTTGAGCCAGGCCGCGGCTTCATCCATCAACGCATCACGCAGGCCGGCATGCTCGATGCCTTCGACCGCTTCGCCGACGAACGCCCGAATCAAGAGCGATTGAGCTTCCTCGTCGGGGATACCGCGCGCCTTGAGATAGAACAGCAGATCCTCGTCAAGCGCGCCGGACGTCGCCCCATGGCCGCATTGCACGTCGTCGGCATAGATTTCGAGCTCGGGCTTGTTGTCGGCCTCGGCTTCGTCGGTCAGCAAAAGTGCATGCGTCGCCATCCGGGCATCGGTCTTCTGCGCGCCGGGGCGGACGATGATCTTGCCCTGGAATATGCTGCGCGCGCGATCATCCAGGACGGATTTGAACAGCTCGCAGCTTACGCACCCGCCGGCCGCATGCTCGGCCACCAGCGTGGCGTCGGCGTGTTGCGAACCGTTGAGCAAGCTCGCCCCACGAATGCCCGCCACCGTTTCCTCACCCGCGAAGCGAACGAATATCTGGTTGCGCACCGCCGTCCCGCCGGCGGTGAACAGGAACAGGTTGAAGCGCGCGTGACCGGCGATCTCCGCCAGCAGGGTCCACAGATGCAGGGCACCGGCGCCCTTCCCGGTCAGCTTGACGTGATCGACATGCGCGCCCTCGCCGACCTTAAGCTCGACCACCGCGTTGGTCTGGTCGCTGGCTTCCGCTGGACCGGTATGGCTCTCGACCACCATGGCGCGCGCGCCGGCTTCGACGACGATCAGCGAACGCGCGAACACTGCGGCCGGCCGCAGCCCTGAATTGGCAAAGACGAGATGGATGGGGCGCGCGAGGCTCGCTTGCGCGGCGACGGAGATAAGCGCCCCGTCGCCCATGAACGCGGTATTGAGGGCGACCGCGACATCCTCTTGCGGAACCACCTTACCAAGATGCGCAGAGATAAGCGGTCCATTCGCGGCGAGCGCCGCAGCCATCGAGCCGATCGTGAGGCCGCTCTCGAGATCGGCGAGATCGGACAGCTCCGGCACGAAGGTACCATCGACGAAGACGATGCGGCGGGCCTCGAGATCGCCCGCGAGCGCCCCCATGCCGGCGATCTGCGCCTTGACCAACCCCTTGGCGGCCGCGTCCGGAGCCGCCGCAAGCGGCAGCGCGTCGCGCAGCAGCGCGCGCAAATCCGTGTACTTCCATTCCTCAACACGGCGGTTCGGCAGGCCTTGGCTTTCGAAACGGCGGAAGGCATCTGCCCGCAGCGCTGCAACCACGTCCACGCCCGGCAGGGTGCCTCGCGCGGCAGCAAAATTCGCCGCCAACGTGTCCTCGGCCGAGGTTCTAATCTTGCGGACTTCAGCGTCCATATGCTGTCTCGTGTTCAGACCGGCTCTTCCTGATAGGCCGCGTAGCCTTGCGCCTCGAGCTCAAGCGCAATCTCCTTGCCGCCGGTTCGCAGGATGCGCCCGCGCGCCAGCACATGCACAACGTCGGGCACGATGTAGTTGAGCAGGCGCTGATAATGCGTGATCACGATAAAGGAGCGCTCCGCTGTTTTGAGCCGGTTGACGCCCTCGGCGACGATCTTGAGCGCATCGATATCGAGCCCGGAATCGGTCTCGTCGAGCACGCATAGCCGCGGCTCGAGCAAGGCCATCTGCATCACTTCGTTGCGCTTCTTCTCGCCACCCGAGAAGCCCACATTGACCGGGCGGCGCACCATGTCCTCCGGGATGCCGAGCTTGCCGGCGACCTCGCGCACGCGCTTTAAGAAAGCCGGCGCCAACAGCTCCGGCTCACCGCGATATTTCCGCTGGGCATTGAGGGCCGTCTGCAGGAACGTGAAAGTGGCGACGCCAGGGATTTCCAGCGGATACTGGAAGGCCAGGAACACGCCCCTGGCGGCGCGCTCGTCCGGGCGCAGCGCCAAGAGGTCCTCGCCGCGGAACAGAACCTGGCCCTGCGTGACCTCGTAGCCCGGCTTGCCGGCGAGCACATGCGCAAGCGTCGACTTACCGGACCCGTTCGGGCCCATGATGGCGTGCACGCTGCCCTCCTCGACCAGGAGGTCGAGGCCATTGAGAATCTTCTTGCCGTCGACTTCGACGTGTAGATCCTTGATTTCCAGTAGCGGCATCTATCATTCCATTGGTGTTGCTGGTTGGCCGCGGCGAGTCCGGATCGAGCCTCGCGCAACGGCGGCGAGCGACCGCTATCCCACGCTGCCCTCGAGCGAGATCGAGATGAGCTTCCGCCCCTCGACGGCGAACTCCATCGGCAGCTGCTGCAGCACGTCCTTCACGAAGCCGTTGACCACCAGCGCCACCGCCTCCTCGGCCGAGAGCCCGCGCTGCATGCAGTAGAACAGCGTCTCCTCCGAAATCTTCGAAGTGGTGGCCTCGTGCTCGAACAGCGCGGAGGAATTCTTCGCCTCGATATAGGGCACCGTGTGCGCCCCGCAGTGATCGCCGATCAGGAGCGAATCGCAATTGGTGAAGTTGCGGGCGCCGGTCGCCCGGCGATGCGCGCTGACCAGCCCCCGATAGGTGTTGTTGGAGCGTCCGGCGGATATTCCTTTGGAGATGATGCGGCTCGTCGTGTGCTTGCCGAGATGCAGCATCTTGGTGCCGGAATCGACCTGCTGGTGGCCGTTGGAGATGGCGATCGAGTAGAACTCGCCGCGCGAATGATCGCCACGCAGGATGCAGCTCGGATACTTCCAGGTGATGGCCGAGCCGGTCTCAAGCTGGGTCCAGGAAATCTTCGAGCGGGGCCCGCGGCAATCGCCGCGCTTGGTCACGAAATTGTAGACCCCGCCGCGCCCGTTCTGGTCGCCCGGATACCAATTCTGGATGGTCGAATACTTGATCTCGGCGTCATCGAGCGCGACGAGCTCGACGACCGCGGCATGCAGCTGGTTCTCGTCGCGCATCGGCGCGGTGCAGCCCTCGAGATAACTGACGTAAGAGCCCTTGTCGGCGATGATCAGCGTGCGCTCGAACTGTCCGGTATTGCGCTCGTTGATGCGAAAATAGGTGGAGAGCTCCATCGGGCAGCGCACTCCCGGCGGCACATAGACGAAGGAGCCGTCGGAGAACACCGCCGAGTTGAGCGTGGCGAAGAAATTGTCGGTGATCGGCACCACGGTGCCGAGATATTTCCGCACCAGATCGGGGTGCTTCTGCAGCGCCTCGGAGATCGGCATGAACAGCACGCCGGCCTTGGCGAGCTCTTCCTTGAAGGTCGTGGCAACCGAGACCGAGTCGAACACCGCATCGACGGCGACGCGCGATCGCGCGCCATCGGTCCCCTCGATCCCGAGCAGCGCCTCACGCTCGCGCAGCGGAATGCCGAGCTTCTCGTAAGTCTTGAGAATTTCCGGATCGATCTCCTCGAGCGACTTCGGTCCGTCCTTCTTCTTCGGGGCCGCGTAATAATAGATGTCCTGGTAATCGATCGGCCCGTAGTCCACACGCGCCCAGGTGGGCTCGTGCATGGTGACCCAGCGCCGATAGGCCTCGAGCCGCCAGGCGAGCATCCATTCGGGCTCGTTCTTCCGGCCGGAAATGAAGCGGATGGTATCTTCGGATAGGCCCTTGGGGGCCTTGTCGGATTCGACCAGCGTCTCGAACCCGTACTTATACTGGTCGACGTCGATCCGCCGCACGGATTCGACGGTCTCTTGCACTGCCGGCATTCTTCCCTCCGCTGCGGTTTCAAGGACCGCGGGTTGGATTGGTCGGTTTATGGTCGCTTCGCGTGTTCTTCGCTCGCGTCCTCCGCGTTCATGGTTGCTTACGCGGCTATTCCGTCCGTCTCTCTAACTAATGCGTTGGACAGTCTTATCCAAGCGTCCAGGAACCGATCAACCTCAGATTCCGAGGTGCTGGGGCCAAGGCTAATACGGATGGCGCCCTGCGCCAGGGAGGGCTCAACCCGCATCGCAGCAAGCACATGGGAGGGCTGGACCTTGCCCGAGGAGCAGGCGGCGCCCGAAGAGACCGCAATGCCTTCGAGATCGAGGGCGATCACGGCCGTCTCCGCCCTGATCCCCGGCACCGCGAACAGGGTCGTATTGGGCAGCCGACTGGCGCCCGCGCCGAATATGACCGCCTGCGGCATGCGGCTTTTGAGACCCGCCTCCAGGCGATCGCGCAGCCCCGCCATCCGGGCACTCTCTGCCGCCAGCGCTTTTTGCGCTGCCGCGGCCGCAGCTCCAAAGCCCGCAATGGCCGCCACATTCTCGGTGCCGGCGCGCAGCCCGCGCTCCTGCCCGCCGCCGCGGATCAGGGGATCGGAAAGGTGGAGCTTCTCCTCACGCTTGACGAGCGCGCCAACCCCCTTCGGAGCGCCGATCTTGTGCCCCGAAACGCTCAGAACATCTGCTTGCAGCTCATTGATATTGCAAGGAATACGCCCAGCCGCCTGGACCGCGTCAACGTGCAGGAGAAAGCCTCGGCCATGCACAAGCTCGGCGGCTTTGGACACCGGCTGAACAACCCCGGTCTCGTTATTTGCCAGCATGACCGAAACCATCAGCCGTCGACGGCCCTGGCCCGCAAGCTTGGAGAGAACTTGCTCCAGCGCAGAAAGATCAAGGACGCCATCCGGCGTCACCGGCACGAGCTCGATGAGCGAGCGGGAAAACCGTCCTGCGGCCAGCACCGATGGATGCTCGATCGCGGAAAGCACGAGGCCATCGCGGGAATCGTCGGCCTCTCCCGCCCCCCAAGACGGGCAAAGAGCCGTCGCATTGGCCTCGGTTCCACCGGACGTGAAAACGACATTGCGCGGCTGTGCTCCGAGGAGCGCCGCAACCTTCTCCCGCGCCGCCTCGATCCGGGCCCGTGCCGCACGACCTTCCGCATGCACCGAAGATGGATTGCCGCAGAGGCCAAGCGCCTCAGCGGTCGCCACACGGGCCTCCTCCCGCAGCGGCGCGGTCGCATTCCAATCGAGATATATCCGCTCAGCCATGTAGAACCCGCATCTCCTAACCAAGCCCGCAAGGCGGCATTGATTGAATCGCAAAAATTCTTGCTTCTTGGCCCCGCTGTCGTGCTAAAAAATGTACCTGGAGCCGCGCAGGCGCTAAAATTGTAGCATTTCCATATAGTTAGGCGCCGAAAGCGGCTTCGTCAAGCGGGGCGAACGCGGATTCTGCGCGAAGCGTAGTGGCGCGGCAGTCTCCGGCTCCTCGAGCCACTTGCACGATTGAGGTTTTTGCGATGCCCGAGATCATCTTCACCGGTCCGGCCGGTCGGATCGAGGGCCGGTATCATCCGGCACGACAGAAGAACGCCCCGATAGGCATTGTGCTGCATCCGCATCCGCAATTCGGCGGCACGATGAACCATCAGATCATCTATCAGCTCTACTATGCCTTCGTGCACCGGAACTTTTCCGTGTTGCGGTTCAACTTCCGTGGAGTCGGGCGCAGCCAGGGCGCTTTCGACCATGGCCAGGGCGAGCTGTCGGATGCGGCCGCTTCGCTCGACTGGGCGCAATCGATCAACCCGGAGGCGCGCAGCTGCTGGATCGCGGGTTTCTCGTTCGGCGCCTGGATCGGCATGCAGCTGTTGATGCGGCGGCCCGAGATCGAGGGCTTCATCTCGATCGCCCCGCCCGCAAACCTCTACGATTTCTCGTTCCTCGCCCCCTGCCCGTCCTCCGGGCTGATCGTGCACGGCGATAAAGACGCGGTGGTGCCGTACAAGGACGTCAGCGGCCTGGTCGAGAAGCTCAAGACGCAAAAGGGCATCGTCATCGACCAGAAGGTCATTCCGGGTGCCAATCATTTCTTCGACGGCAAGATCGAGCCGCTGATGGCTTCCGTCGGCGCCTATCTCGACAAGCGGTTGAAGACCGAGCGCAAGCCCGCGGCCTGATTCTGCGGATATGCCGCCAAGCAACGAGTCGTGGACGGCCGGGTCAAGCCTGGACAAGCCCGGCCATGACACCTCAGAGTCATGCCCGCGCTTGTCGCGGGCACGTCTTTCCTTCACCTGCTCTAAGGCTTCGCCACCACCCCGCCGGTCATCGGCTGCGGCACGCCGGTGGTTGAGGGAAACGACAACGGCAGACCATTGAGGCTGCGCACCGCCAGGTAAGCGAACGCTTGGGCCTCGAGCGCGTCGGCAGACCAGCCGATCGCGTCCGCGGTCGCGACCCGCGCCGGGGCAAGGCGCGCGCTCAACATTTCCATCAGCACCGGATTGCGAATGCCGCCACCGGCCACGATGTAGCTTTGCGGCCGGCGCGGCAGCAGCGTGATCGCACGCCCGATGGCGGCAGCCGTGAGCGCCGTCAGGGTTGCGGCGCCATCCTCCAGGCTCTTGCCCGAGAGGCTTTGGTTGGCAGCGATCCAATTCCGGAAAGCATTTCGGTCGAGCGACTTTGGCGCTGGTTCGGCGAAGAACGGGTGAGCAAGGATGCGCTCGATTGCCGCTTCGTCGACCTGACCGGCGGCGGCGGCGCGCCCCTCTGCGTCATGCGGCCGCCCGGTGCGCTCGCGCATGAAATCATCGATCAGCGCATTGCCCGGCCCGATATCGCAAGCAATGAGGTCGGCTTCGCCATCGATATAGGTGATGTTGGCAACGCCACCGATATTGAGCACGGCGACCGGTCCCGCCGCGTGCAGCAAGCGCACCAGCGCGCGGTGGAACACCGGCACGAAAGGTGCTCCCTGCCCGCCGGCCGCGACATCGGCGGCGCGAAAGTCGTGCACTACCGGGATGCCGAGGCGGCGCGCCAGCGCTTGCCCTTGCCCGAGCTGAACCGTCAGGCGCCGCGGCGGATCGTGCAGGACCGTCTGGCCGTGGAAGCCGACCACCGCAATGTCTTGCGGTTCCATGCCGTTCGCCGCCATGAACGCCTCGACCGCCTCGGCATGAGTGCGCGTCACCAGATCCTCGGCATCAGAAAGCGGCGGAGGCCGCGCCGTGCGATCGGAAAGCTCGGCAGCCGCGGTCATCGCCTCGCGCAGGACGGCCCTCTCGCCCTCGCCGTACGGCCGATAGAAGGTCGGTCCCATGCGGCCGATTTCCTCCCCGTTCGTGTCGACGAGCGCCACGTCGACGCCGTCGTAGGAGGTGCCGCTCATCAAACCGAGCGCCGACAGCCACGCCATGCCGCCATCCCCTTGGTTATCGGAAGCCAAACCTGATACACCACCCGCCGCACACAACATCAAGACACGACATGAGCGCGTACCAATCCGACTTTCTCAAAGAGCTCGAATGGCGAGGCTTTATCCAGGGCGTATCCGAGCCCGTTGAGGCGCTGGATAGGGCCGCATGCAAACCCGGCCTGACCGCCTATATCGGCTTTGATTGCACCGCCCCATCGTTGCATGTCGGTTCGCTGGTTCAAATAATGATGCTCTATTGGCTTCAGCAAACCGGCCATCATCCGATTGCCCTCATGGGAGGCGGCACGAGCCGCGTCGGCGATCCCTCCGGCAAGGACGAGAGCCGGAAACTTCTGACGGAAGAGGATATTGAGCGCAATCTCACCGCGCTCCGCACGGTGTTCGCGAAATTCCTGCGCTTCGGGAGCGGCAGCAATGATGCGATCATGGCGAACAATGCGGATTGGCTCAATTCACTCAATTACATCGATTTCCTGCGCAACACCGGCCGTCATTTCTCGGTCAATCGAATGCTGTCCTTCGACTCGGTGAAACAGCGGATCGACCGCCAGCAGGAGATGTCATTCCTCGAATTCAATTACATGATCTTGCAGGCCTATGATTTCGTTGAATTGCACAGGCGCTACGGCTGCGTCCTACAGATGGGCGGCTCCGATCAGTGGGGGAATATTGTAAACGGGATAGAGCTGGGCCGACGTCAGCTGAACGTCCAACTATTCGCACTGACCTCTCCTTTGATCACGACTGCGTCGGGCGCAAAGATGGGCAAGACTGCCGCGGGTGCCGTCTGGCTCGACCCGGATATGCTGAGCCCGTACGAGTATTGGCAGTTCTGGCGAAATACCGAAGACGCGGATGTCGATCGCTTCTTGAAGCTGTTCACGACGCTCAAGAAGGACGAGATCGCGGCGACCATGGCCTCCAACATCAATGAGGCGAAGAAAGTGCTGGCGACCGAAGCGACCGCGCTCCTGCATGGGCGCGCGGCGGCGGATGAAGCCGCCGAGACGGCGCGGCGAACTTTTGAGCAAGGCGCGCTCGCGGAGAATCTGCCGACCATCACCATCGAGCGGGCCGAGCTTGCGCATGGGCTCGGCGTCTTGGTGGCCTTCGTCAAGGCCGGCCTCACTGCGTCGAACGGCGAAGCGCGCCGGCAGATCAAGGGCGGCGGCCTCAAGGTCAACGACATCACGGTGACCGACGAGAAACTGGTGCTCAGCGAAAAGGTTTTGATGCCGGAAGGCGTGATCAAGCTTTCGCTCGGCCGCAAGCGGCATGTGTTACTGCGGCCGGTGTAGCAAAGCACCGCGTCGTTCCTGCGCAAGCAGGAACCCATACCGCTGCGAACTATCATGTTGGCTGAGGTTATGGGTCCCTGCTTTCGCAGGGACGACCCCAGCGCTTTAGCGCCCCGTTTCGCCGTAGGCCTCGAGCCCGCTGCCCGGCGAATACTGCGTGTCGATGCTGGGCGGCTGGCCGGTGCCGTTGGGGAAATCGAAGAACTTGCGCAGCAGGCCGGGCGCAAGCGGCGACACCGGATTGACGTGCAGCACCGGGCCGCTGGTCGGGCCCACCACCTCGAACGTCACCCCCACCAGGCCTTCCTTGGAGCCCCCGCCGAGGAAAATGCCGAACAGCGGAATCTGGCCGAACATATTGTTGAGGCCATAGAGCGGAATGAACGTGCCGCGCATGTGCACGTCATCCTTCACGTAGTCGATGGTGCCCTCGACCGTCGCCCCGATCATCGGGCCCGCGAGCGTCGCCTCGGTGATCGAGAAGCGCCCGGGCGAACGCGTGAACTCGACCCGCATGCGGCTGAAATCGACGCCCTGCCGCTGACCGCCTGGGGCGCCCGCAACAACACGATCGAGCGAAGCCTCGCCGCGCACCGAGAAGTCCTGGATGTTTAATAGACCTTGCTGCGGCGTACCTTCGGTGTTGCTCGGGTCCATCGCCACCCACATCTCACCGCCGAAAATCTTGCCGTACATGTCGGTGAAGCGGAAGAACGCGCCGGCATCCTTGGCATTGATGAAGATGACCTGGCGACCATTGCGCCCGCGCAGGTCGCTGGTAAGCGCCGCATCGCGCCCGAGCTTGGCGCTCATGGCCAGGCTCTTGATGACGCCGCCGCGCCGCGACATGGTGAGGTCGAGGCCGCGCGCCGTCTCGCCGTGGAAGCCGACGACGGTGCCGACCTTGACGTCGAGATCGACGTCCTTGGATTCCTGCTTGCTGGTGCTCGAGGCGGGGCCGGCCATTGCCGATTTGACGAAGCTGCGGCCGTCATAGACATCGCCGCGCATCATCACGCGCAGCGCGCCGTCGGGGCCGCGCTCGGCCTTGAGCAAAGTCTTGTCGCCATCGGAGAGATTGAAGACCGGGAAATTTGCCGTCTGCACCTGTCCGTTGTCGTCGAGCTCGACCGAGCCTTTGACCTGCGTGCCGGGCCCGTCGATGACGATGTCATCGAAGCGGGTCGAAGGTCCGCGGGTGACAGCCGTGAAGGTTGCGCGCGTTGCCTTGCCGGGTGACTTGGTCCAACCCGGCAACAGGTTGTCGATCCGCGTCGGCGTCAGATCGGCCTCGATGGCGAAACGGCTTTCGCCGCCTTCGAAGGCGCTGACCTTGCCGTTGACCTTGATGGGCATCGGCCCACTCACATAGCCGGCGAGATCGAAGCCGAGCTTGGCTCGCGCCGCGTCGTCCAGCGTGCCCTGCAGGCGGACCTCGGCATCGGCGTCACCGCGCGGCTTGCGGTAGTCGAGCGCCACCGGAATGCCATTGAGCTTGGCATCGCCTTTGATCCAATAGCCCTGATTATTGGCGACCACATGCAGGGTCGAAGCCTCCACCTTCTGGTTCATCACCAGATGGTCGGCTGCGAAATTCGTCACATCCATGTTGATCGCATAGATCGAAGAGCCGGGCGGCAGATCATCGCGGATGGGTAGACCCACGGAGACCTGCGCGGCCACGGTGCCGCGGCTGGTCGCCGGATCAAGCGGGGCGCCGGAGAAGTCGCGCAGGCGTTCGAGCGACAGGAGCTCGGCGGCGGCCTGCACCGGCCCATCGAGACGGAAACGCACTTTGGCGGGCGGCGCTTTCGGGAATGTGTCGGGCACCTCGAAGACGCCACTCGTCATGGCAAATTTGCGCCCCGGCGAGAGCTCGACGCTGCCGCGGCCGAGAGTGACCGTGGCCTTGCGTCCGCCGACCTTGACGGTCAGGTCCGCATCGCGGATCGCCGGCAGCCCGGCGACCGGTCGCAGCACGATGCCGTTGCCGACGAGCTCGATCGACAGCCCATCGTCGGGGATCGGCGGACCGGTGGTGCGCAAGGTCGACATCGGGGCGTTGGTGGCGATCGACATGCGATCGACCGTTCCACTCTCCACATGCTCGTAGACCCAGTTGCGGACCTTGGGATTGAGGAAGAACGGCCAGAGCTTCTTCATGGTGGCAACCGACATGCGGTTGCCGGCGACCCCGAGCGTCAGTCGCGGATCCTCGGTCGAATAGTCGAGATTGCCGGAGATCGCGAGGCCGACCTCGGTGTTGCCGATATCGCCTTGCTGCACGTCGATGCGCTGCCTGTCGGTATTGATCTTCAGACGCACCAGCAGGCGGTTGAGAATGAGTGGATCCGGATCGGCGGTGGCCGCTGAGGCGAGCACCACCGTCCCGCCGTTCAGCTCGATGCCCCAGCTGCCGTGGTCGCGCGGAGCCTCGACCCTTGCCAGAAGCGTGATGCGGTTGCCGCCCGACACGATTTGAAACGGCACGTTCAGCGATTGACGTTGCGCATCCCAGTCGAGACTGAACTCGGCTCGGTCGATGGCGACCGCCCCCTCCGGTTCATCAAGATCGTTGAGAACGCCTTTCTCACCGAGAATGCGGCCCACCAGGGTCTGCGGGGTGCCGTCGGGCCCGATATCGGCGTGAATGCGCCCCGACAGCGGCATGTCGACTTCGTATTCTCCCACCAGGCGCATGGCCAACATCATGTCCTTGGCGGGCAGCCGCTCCGTCTCGATGTCGAGGATGCGGTGGCCTGAGGTAGACGGGCTCATGGCGGCGCGCAGAAGCCACGGCGCTTCGGTGCTGCCGGAGCTCAACGTCAGCGCGATGCCGCCGTCCTTCGGGCGCGTCAAGCTGAGATTGATGTTGCGAAACGACCATTGCTTCCCGTTGCGCTCGTCATCGACCGTGAGGTTTCCGTCCTTGAGGCCGAGTTCACTCAGCTCATGGCCGTCAAGACCCGTCGCCGCAAGCTTGTCGAGCCAGGCAAGGAAGGCGGAGAAATCCGGAACCACTGGTCCGCCTGCCGTCGGCGTGGAGGTTGCCGGCGGAGTCGTTGCCGTGGTCACCGGATCGATGGTCGCGTGCGGCAATGGCGAGCCGAGCTTCACCGGGATCTCGGCGGCCGAGGCGGTGACGAAGGGACGCTTGTTGGCGCCGGCAAACACCGTGACCTTGCTGTCGGGCTCGATTCGCACCGACATTTCCGCACCGACCAAGCTTAGACGCTCGGCCCGCATATGCCCGGAGAAGAGACCTGCACTGGAGAGGCCGATCTCGGCCTTAGGGGCGCTCGCTACGACAGTCCCATCGGGATCGCGGACGATGATGTCGCGCATGCGCAGCGCCGTGCGTCCACTGGCGTCGCGCTCGAGCTGCGTGCCCCCGACCTTCACCTGATGGTCGCCGCCAAAGTTCTCCTCGATGGCGGCAACAAGCCAAGGTGACGCGAGATCAAGATCGATCGGGCCTGAGGAAAGCCGCCACCACAGGCCGAGCAATCCCATGCCGAAGATGCCGACCAGCGCTCCGCCCGCAAGGCCCACGCGCCGCAAACCCGGCCGGCTCGCGAAGGCTCGATGCCAAACACATGATAGGCGATGCCACCACGGCAACGGCGCCAACCGGAACGGCGCCAGGCACTCCTGGACTTCCCTATCGGCAGAAAGGTCTTCGGCCAAACGCTCGCATAGGTGCGCGCGAAGGCTCGCCTCCAGCCTCCGAAGCGCCGCCACGCTCGGAACCTTGCATTGATCCGCCATTCCCCGACCTGGCGTCCCCTCGACCGCCGAATCCCGCCGCTATCCTAGTGTCCCCGATAAGCAGTTGCGGGCAATAGCCTGCGTAAGCGAAAGTGCTCCGTCCTCGAAAGCTCACACGAAACGAAAGATGGAACGAATTAAGGCTCGCACGAATCCAGTCGACCTGCCAGCGCGCTGACCGGTATCTTCCACGAACTCGATGGCCTACAAAAGGGACGAAAGGAAGGCGCAAATGAAGGCTGAGCCCACGGTCGGGGACAAGGCGCCCGCTTTCACGCTCCCCCGGGATGGGGGAGGCAAGGTTTCGTTGACCGACTTCAGGGGCAAGAAGCTCGTCATCTACTTCTACCCCCGTGCCGACACCCCGGGCTGCACGCGCGAATCCATCGACTTCTCCCGGCTGCGAGCGCAGTTCGCCAAGGCCGGCGCCGAGGTGCTCGGCGTTTCGGCGGACCCGGTGAAGGCGCAAGAATCGTTCAAGACGAAGCATGACCTGACGGTCGGGCTTTTGTCCGACGAGACCCACGAGATGCTCAAGGCGTACGGAGCTTGGGGCAAAAAATCGATGTATGGCAAGACTTTCATGGGGATTATTCGCTCAACTTATCTGATCGGAGCCGATGGCCGCATCGCCCGCATCTGGCCCAAGGTCAAGGTCGAAGGCCATGCCGCCGAAGTGCTCAAAGCCGTGCAGGAGCTTTGAGAGAGCTCTGAGGCTGCCCAATCGTGCGGCATTGCCCACGACCAGTTAATGACCGGTTCGGGAAAAATTAACTATGTTAGGATGGATTGGCGCCCTGTAACGCCGGTTGAGCGGGACTCAAGGGAACCCCGGCGAGGAAGCGTCAATGCCTCACGGGCCTCGATCTCCCTACCAAGCCAGCCGCCACCCTGCCCCGCATGCCCAGGCCCGCGCCGATCTGCGATCCGCTGCTGTCGGAAAACAGCCAGCCCAATTAGCCGGCGGTGACTACACCTTCCTGCATGGCGGGCGCCAGGTGCGGATCGGTCCTGTCGCGTTTTGGATCGTGGTCGGCACATTGGTCATCATGGCGGCGTGGAGCATCACGACCGCCACCTATTTTGCATTCCATGATGACGTGCTGACGCGCTTGGTCGCCCGCGAGGCGGAGATGCAGTTCGGCTATGAGGATCGCATCGCCGAGTTGCGCGCGCAGATCGATCGCCTGTCGAGCCGTCAGCTCCTCGACCAGGAACAGTACGAGCAGAAGCTCGATCAAGTCTCGCGCCGCCAGGCAACGCTCGAATCGCGCGCGGCCGCGCTCAGCGCGTTGTCAGACCCTTCCATTACCGGCTCAATCAAGCTGCCCGCCCGCACCAGCACGCCGGCGCCCCCGCATGGCGCGCCACCCAAGCCTTCGCCGCTGGGCGATGCTTCTTCGCCAGCGGCTGATCCTGCAACCCGGCGCCTTGCGATCAGTGGCGAGATCGAGAACCGGCTCGCCGGCCTGCAGGCTTCGCTCGATCGGGTGGAAGCGCGGCACCGGGCGATGCTGAGTGCGCTGGAAGAAGCCTATCGCGCCAAGGCGCGGCGCATGCGCGGGGTCATCGCCGATCTTGGAATCGATGCGAAGAAGATCGCACCGCCGCCCAAGACCGGCGCCGATCGCGGGATGGGCGGCCCGTTTGTCGCCCTGCCGCCGTTCAGCGCCACCACGTTCGACAAGCAGCTTTACTCGGTAAAGATCGCGCGCGCCGAGCTCGAGCAGCTGAGCCGCTCGCTCGTCAGCCTTCCTCTGCACAAGCCAATCACGGGAGAGCCCGAGGTCGTCTCCGGTTTCGGGGTGCGCATCGATCCGTTTCTGAGCAAGCCGGCGATGCATACCGGCCTCGACCTTCGCGCCGAGATCGGCGACCCGGTGCTCGCTACCGCCAGCGGTACCGTGACGATTGCCGGCTGGACCGGCGGCTATGGCAAGATGGTCGAGATCGACCATGGCAACGGCTTTGCAACGCGTTACGGCCACATGTCCGAGATCGACGTGAAGGTGGGCCAGCAGGTCAAGCTCGGTGAGACGCTCGGCAAGGTCGGCACCACCGGCCGCTCGACCGGCCCGCATCTCCACTATGAGACGCGCATCGACGGCGAGCCGGTCGATCCGCAGAAATTCCTCACCGCCGGCACCAAGCTCGCCGATACGCTGTAGCTCGGATCATATCCGCTTATTGGGCCGAAAGGCCGTAGAGCAGGATCGCAGCGCTCGCCGCCACATTGAGCGACTCGATCTGGCCGGCACCCGGGATAGTGACAATTTGCTCGCACGATTTGAGGGTCGCAGGCGGCAGGCCGCGCTCCTCGTTGCCGAGCACAAGCGCAATCGGTCGATCGATCTTCAAGCTCGACATCGCCACCCCGCCTTCGGCGGCCGCGCCGACGACAAGATAGTGCCGCCTGAGCGCGGCGAGCGCCCGCGCAAAGTTCCGCGCGCGCCAAAGCTCCAAATGCTCGAGCCCGCCTTCTGCAACCCGGTAGCTCGCATCCGAAGGTGCAGCCTGCGCCGGATGATCGGACAGGACCATGCGGGCGACGCCGAAAAAGGCCGCGCTCCGCGCAATGGCGCCGAGGTTGTGCGGATTGCCGACGCCGTCGAGCAGCAAAAGCAGCCGCGCATCGCGCGCCCATTCGGCGAGCTTCGCCGCATCTGTAGCCGGATGGAGAATTCCGACCGGCCGCGGCGCCGCGAGCGCAACGATGCCGCCATGCATGGCCGAGCCGGCAATCCGCTTCATTTCGTCGGCACCGGCCAGGCGATAGGACTTTCGCCGTCGCGCCAGCTCAGCGCAGAAGGCGTTCACATGCGGTTTCAAGCGCGCGTCGAAGAAGAGCCGCTCCACCCGCTCGGGCGCGGTCGCAAACAGCGCCGACACCGCCGGCAGGCCGGCAATGCGCAACAGCTTCTTACGCCCGGGCGCATGATGCCGGTCGTTGATCCCGCGTGCTTTCGTCATTCAGCACCAGGTGTTAGCGCGCATTTGCGCGAAAGCGCGTGGCGGGATGAATCCAGGTGAGCTCATGCTTGTTGTGGGAGAGATGCAAGAGCCGCGAGTTGGGAATGGCGGCGAAGCCTTGCATGGCGTCGAAATCGGTCGCGCCCTGGAACTTGAGCGTGCAGACGAAAGCCCCGACGGTGCCGGCCTCGCGCCATTTGTGGACCAGGGCAAGCAGGCGCTTGGGATAGCATATGACATCACTGAACAGCCAATCCACCGGCCCGATTTCTTGTGGGGTGAGCGCGAATGCGCTTTGCCGTCGATAGGTGATGCCGGCAAGACCCGCGAGAGTGGAATCGAGCGCCGCCTTGTCGACGCTGATGACGCGGGCGCCTAACCGCTGCAGCACCCAGGTCCAGCCGCCCGGGCTTGCCCCGAGATCGAGGCACACTTCCCCTGCCTGCGGCCGCACCCCGGTCAGCGTAAACAACTCCCACAGCTTGAGATAGGCCCGGCTCGGCGCCGACCGATCCTCGACGAACTGCGCTTCGCCGTTGGGAAACGGCCGCGTGCAGGTGGGCGAGGCAATCAACATGTCGGACGCGATCAAGCTCCATGAGCCGAGCGGCGCGGTCGGCGCCGGCGCACCGAACACGAGCGGCTTGGCCGATACCTTCGGCAGCCTCTCGGCGATCAACGCGGCGCGCCGATGCTGGGCATAGGAATAGAGCGCCCAATTGCGTTGGATACCGCGCAGCTTCTTGGCCGCATCGCCGATCGAAGCTACCCGGATTTGGACAGGATCCAGCCAGACATTGGCCGCCCAGGCAGCCGGTTTCTCCGCTCCACTCGCCAGCACGAGGCGGCCATGCACTTCGACGACAGCGGAGCCAAGCTCCCGGCGGAGCTCATCAGCGAAGCCTTCCGCCGCCAGATAGCCGGTCAAATTTCCCAAGAATGACGCTCATGCAAGCGGTTGAATGCCAACACTGATAAAGCGCAAATCATTGAGTCGCGTCAGCATCTTTGGCTGCCCCCAGTGCGAGGGTCTTTATAAGATTCCTATATCGGCTCCGCGTCCTTCCTCTCGAAAAAATATCCCTCCCGTGACAACTATTGGGGGCTGTAGGCGGTCCCGCCGCTCCTGCGGCGGCTTGATCTGGATCAAATCGCTGTCGCATCACCCGCCCAATCTCGCGCCCGCGCGTTTTTTATTCGCCAGGAGCTAAGCCAATGACGGACGTCCTCATGATCGCACTCGGACTTGCCTTCTTTGCCGTGACGGTCGGCTACACCATCGCCTGCGATCGCCTGTGAGGGGAACTCAGCCATGATCTTTGATTACTCGCTCGCCGGCCTCGTGACCGCGGGGCTCATGATCTACCTGGTCTACGCCCTGGTCAGGCCTGAGCATTTCTAACGCAAAGCATGTCCCGGCCGAGAAGATTCGACTTGCCCGTCACCCGCGGGCTTGACCCGCGGGTCCATCTTTTTCGCAAAGAAGATGGATTGCCGGGTCAAGCCATGGTCAAGCCCGGCAATGACGCGGAAGCAGATTAATTCGGCTGGAGCCTGCTGTAACGAACTTTCAACAAAAGGAACGGCCATGACTGTCGTCGGCTGGATTCAAATTCTGCTCTATTGCGCGCTCATCGTCGCCGTCGTTCCGGTGCTCGGCGCCTATATGACGCGCGTATTCAACGGCGAGCGCACCTTCCTGTCGCCCGTGCTGCGACCCGTCGAGCGCGCCATCTATGCCGCTTCGGGTATCGACGAGGCCCGCGAACAGACCTGGGTGATGTACGTCGTCGGCATGCTGTTCTTCCATGTCGGCGGCTTCCTGATCATGTATTTGTTGATGCGCACCCAGGCGCTCTTGCCGTTCCAGGCCCTGTTCAACCCGGCGGGTCAGTCCGCGGTTGCCGAAGACCTGTCCTTCAACACGGCGATCAGCTTCATCACTAACACCAACTGGCAGAACTACGGCGGCGAGAGCACGCTCTCCTATCTGGTGCAAATGCTGGGCATGACGCATCAGAACTTCCTCTCGGCTGCGACCGGCATCGTGCTCGCGGTCGCGCTCATTCGCGGCTTTGCCCGCGCATCGATGCGCACGATCGGCAATTTCTGGGTCGATATCACCCGCTGCACGCTCTACATCCTGATTCCGATTTGCGTCCCGTACGCGCTGTTCCTGGTCTGGCAGGGAATGCCGCAGACGCTCGGCCCCTATGTGGACGCCACGACGCTCGAAGGCGCCAAGCAGACGATCGCAGTCGGCCCGGTCGCCTCGCAGGTCGCCATCAAGATGCTCGGCACCAATGGCGGCGGCTTCTTCAACGCCAATGCGGCGCATCCGTTCGAGAACCCGACCGCGCTGTCCAATTTCGTGCAGATGATCTCCATCTTCGCGATCGGCGCGGCCATGACCAACATGTTCGGCCGCATGGTCGGCAACCAGCGCCAGGGCTGGGCGATCTTTGCCGTAATGGGCGTCCTGTTCATCGCCGGAGTCGGCATCTGCTACGCCGCCGAGGCCCACGGCACCACCATGATGGACATGCTCGGCCTCACCGGCGGCAATATGGAGGGCAAGGAGGTCCGCTTCGGCATCATTGGCTCGGCCTTGTTCGCCGTCATCACCACCGCCGCCTCCTGCGGTGCCGTCAACGCCATGCACGACTCGTTCACCGCCATCGGCGGCATGATCCCACTCGTCAACATGCAGCTCGGCGAGATCATCATCGGCGGTGTCGGTGCCGGTCTTTACGGCATGCTGCTTTACGTGATCATCGCGATCTTTGTCGCCGGCCTCATGGTCGGCCGCACGCCCGAATATGTCGGCAAGAAGATCGAGGCCAAGGAGGTCAAGATGGCGATGCTCGCCATCCTGGTCCTGCCGCTCATGTATCTCGGCTGGACCGCGGTCGCGGCCGTTATTCCCTCGGCGGTGGCCGCCACCAACAATGCCGGGCCGCACGGCTTCTCGGAGATTCTCTATCTCTATGTCTCCTCGACCGCCAATAACGGCTCGGCGTTCGCGGGCATCAATGCCAACACGCTGTTCTACAATTTAACCGGCGCGGTGGCGATGTTCGTCGGCCGCTTCTGGATGGTCATCCCGGCGATCGCGATCGCGGGCTCGCTCGCCGCCAAGAAGACGGTACCCGCCTCGGGTGGAACCTTCCCGACCACCGGCGGCCTGTTCGTCGGCCTCGTCACCGGCGTGGTGGTGATCGTCGGCGGCCTCACATTCTTCCCGGCGCTCGCGCTCGGACCGATCGTCGAGCAACTGGCGATGCGTGCCAACACCCTGTTCTGATCACTGTTCACCTGCCCTGCCCCCGCACAGCGGCGGAGCAATAAGGCGCGGAGTCGTTTGGAGGAGCCCCATGGAAAGCTCGAATATCCGCAAGCGCATGCCGGTCTCGGCGCTGTTCGACACCAAGATCGTGCTGCCGGCCATCAAGGCCTCCTTCGTCAAGCTCAACCCCAGAACCTTGATGCGTAACCCGGTGATGTTTGTGCTCGAGGTCGTGACCGCGCTGGTGACGATCATCCTGATCCGCGATCTGATCACCGGCGGCGCGCACCTTCTCTTCGAGGTGCAGATCATCGTTTGGCTGTGGTTCACGGTATTGTTCGCAAACTTCGCCGAGGCGGTCGCTGAAGGCCGCGGCAAGGCGCAGGCGGAGACGCTGCGGCGCACGCGCACAGAGACACAGGCGAAGCTCCTGGCCGGCCCGGACCTCAGAGCCTATCGGGCGGTGCCCAGCATCGATCTCAAGGTCGGCGACGTGGTGCTGGTCGAGGCCGGCGACACCATCCCGTCCGACGGCGAGGTGATCGAAGGCATCGCCTCGGTCAACGAAGCAGCGATCACAGGTGAATCCGCGCCGGTCATTCGCGAGTCGGGCGGCGACCGCTCGGCCGTGACCGGCGGCACGCAGGTGATTTCCGACTGGATCCGCGTGCGCATCACCGCTGCCCAGGGCGCGACATTCCTCGATCGCATGATCAAGCTGGTCGAAGGCGCCGAGCGGCAGAAGACCCCGAATGAGATCGCGCTCAACATCCTGCTTGCGGGCCTCACAATCGTGTTCGTGTTCGCGACCGCCACCATTCCGAGCTACGCCGCCTACGCGGGCGGCTCGATCTCAGTCGTGATCCTGGTCGCCCTGTTCGTCACCCTGATCCCGACCACGATCGGCGCGCTCCTCTCCGCCATCGGCATCGCCGGCATGGACCGCCTGGTGCGCTTCAACGTGCTCGCCATGTCGGGCCGCTCGGTCGAGGCCGCCGGCGACGTCGACACGCTCTTGCTCGACAAGACCGGCACCATCACGCTGGGCAACCGGCAGGCGACCGATTTCAAGCCTGTGCGCGGAGTTACGGCGCAGGAGCTTGCGGACGCGGCGCAGCTCGCCTCGCTCGCCGACGAGACCCCCGAGGGCCGCTCGATCGTCGTCCTTGCCAAGGAGAAATACGGACTGCGCGGGCGCGACCTTGGCGAGATCAAGGCCAATTTCATCCCTTTCTCGGCGCAGACGCGCATGAGCGGCGTTGAGGTCGCCGGCTCCTGGGTGCGCAAGGGCGCGGTCGATTCGATCATCGCCTTTCTCAACACGCCGGCGGCAGTGGTCGGATCAACCGCGCGCGCCCTGCAGCCCGCGGTCAGCGCCGAAGCCGCGCGCGAGATCCAGGCGATCTCCGAGAGCATCGCCAAATCTGGCGGCACGCCGCTCGCGGTCGCCAAGGACGGCAAGCTGCTCGGCGTCGTCCAGCTCAAGGACATCGTCAAGGGCGGCATCCGCGAGCGCTTTGCGGAGCTGCGCCGCATGGGCATCCGCACCATCATGATCACCGGCGACAATCCGATGACCGCGGCGGCAATTGCCGCGGAGGCGGGCGTCGACGATTTCCTGGCCCAGGCCACCCCCGAGGACAAGCTCAAGCTCATCCGCGACGAGCAGGCCAAGGGCAAGCTCGTCGCCATGTGCGGCGACGGCACCAATGATGCGCCCGCGCTTGCGCAGGCGGATGTCGGCGTCGCCATGAACACCGGCACGCAGGCGGCGCGCGAGGCCGGCAACATGGTCGACCTTGATTCCAATCCGACCAAGCTCATCGAGATCGTCGAGATCGGCAAGCAGCTGCTGATGACGCGCGGCGCGCTCACCACCTTCTCGATCGCCAACGACGTCGCCAAGTACTTCGCCATCATCCCGGCGATGTTCCTCGCCTTCTATCCGCAGCTGCAGGCGCTCAACATCATGAACCTCGCCACGCCGGAAAGCGCGATCCTCTCCGCCATCATCTTCAATGCGCTGATCATCATCGCGCTCATTCCGCTCGCGCTCAAAGGCGTCGCTTACCGGCCGATCGGCGCCGGTCCGCTGTTGCGGCGCAATCTGCTGATCTACGGCCTCGGCGGCGTCATCATTCCGTTCGTCGGCATCAAGGCCATCGATCTTGCGGTCGGTGCTCTGCACCTCGTTTAGCGCACGTTCCGGAAAAGTGGTTGCCGGTTTTCCGATAAGAACGTGCGCCACTGCTTAAGGAGAAACGCCATGTTGAAAGAAATCCGCCCCGCGATCGTTGTTCTGGTTGCACTCACGCTCATCACCGGGCTTGCTTATCCGCTGGCGATCACCGGCGTCGCCCAGGCGCTGTTCCCCCATCAGGCGAACGGCAGCATGATCGAAAGCAGCGGGAACGTGGTCGGCTCCGAGCTGATCGGCCAGGTGTTCACGAGCGACAAGTATTTCCACGGCCGCCCGTCCGCCACCAATACGCCCGATCCCAATGATCCGACCAAGAACGTGGATGCGCCCTACAACGCCGCCAATTCCGGCGGATCAAACCTCGGCCCGACCAGCAAGATGCTGGCCGACCGCCTGGCTGGCGATGTGGAAAAGCTCAAGGCCGAGAACCCGTCGATGCCGGTCCCGGTCGATCTCGTCACCACCTCCGGCAGCGGACTTGATCCGGATATCTCGCCGGAAGCCGCGCTGTTCCAGGTGCCGCGGGTCGCCAAGGCGCGCAACCTGCCGGAGGAGCAAGTCCGCCAGCTGGTGCAGGCACAGACTGAGGGCCGCTGGCTAGGCCTCCTCGGCGAGCCACGCGTCAATGTGCTCGCACTCAACCTCGCGCTCGACCACGCCAGCACACCGTAACGCTGATGGAATGCGATCATCCGTCGGCCAGCTGGAGTGTGCAACCGGGGACATGGCTAACATTCGCCCTCTCCCCCCAAAGCGGGGCAGGTGGAGAGGCCCCCCGCAATCCCCGCAGGAATCGGCCTATACTGGGCTACGATGTCGAAGGTCGGACGCCTAGATTGGAATGACAGAACCGCGCGATGCTGATCAGCGACCGTCGCCCGAAGCGCTGCTTGAAGCGATCCGGCGCGAGGAGAGCCGTGCCGGCAAGCTCAGGATCTTCGTCGGCGCGGCGCCGGGCGTAGGCAAGACCTACGAGATGCTGCAGCAGGCGCGCGCCCGCCGCAAGGACGGCTACGACATCGTCATCGGCGTGGTCGAGACGCATGGCCGCCGCGAGACCGAAGTCCTGCTGGAGGGCCTTGAGGTCATTCCGCGCCGGCGCCTGGAATACCGCGGTCAATGGCTCGAGGAGATGGACCTCGACGCCGTCATCGCTCGCCATCCGCAGATCGTGCTGGTCGACGAGCTCGCCCATACCAATGCGCCGGGCAGCCGCCATCCCAAGCGCTACCTGGACGTCGAGGAGTTGCTCAGCCGCGGCATTAACGTCTACTCGACGGTCAACATCCAGCACATCGAGAGCCTCAACGACGTGGTCGCGCAGATCACGCACGTGCGGGTGCGCGAAACAGTGCCGGATTCGATCTTCGACCGGGCCGACGCGGTCGAGCTGGTCGACCTCACGCCCGATGACCTGATCCAGCGCCTCAAGGAAGGCAAGGTCTATGTTCCGCGTCAGGCCGAGCGCGCGCTGCAGCATTTCTTCTCGCCCGCCAAGCTGACTGCGCTGCGGGAGCTCGCGCTGCGCCGCACCGCGGATCGCGTCGACGAGCAGCTGCGCAGCGAGATGCAGGCGCATGCGATTTCCGGCCCATGGGCGGCGGGCGAGCGCATCCTTGCCTGCATCAGTGAAGACCCGCGCGCAGCCGGCCTCGTGCGATATGCCAAGCGGCTCGCCGACCGCCTGCACGCCCCTTTCACCGCGCTCTGCATCGAGACGACGCGCAGCCAGCAATTGAGCGAGGTGGAGCGCGACCGCATCGCCGACACGCTGCGGCTCGCCGAGCGGCTGGGCGGCGAAGGCATCACCATTCCGGGCGTTTCCCGCCACATCGCCGACGATGTCATCAATTTCGCCCGCTCCAACAACATAACCCAGATCGTCATCGGCAAATCGAGCCGCACCCGCTGGTTCGAGATCGTGCACGGCTCGGTCGTGCACGACCTGGTTCGGCGCAGCGGCAATATCAGCGTGCACGTCATCGCCGGCGACCAGCTCGCGGGCGAGCCGATTCCGAAGAAGAGCGTGCGCACGGCTGAACACGCTTCAGTGTTCGATCCCGTTCCCTACCTGGCGGCGCTCATGGCGGTTGCCGCCGCGCTCGGCCTCGGCGAAGTCATCCAATACCTGTTCGGCGGCATCACGACCGTCGACCTCGTGTTCCTGACCGCGATCGTGGTGATCGCGGTGCGCTATGGCCTATGGCCATCGCTCGCAACCAGCGTCGTGGCTTCGCTCTGCTACAACTTCTTCTTCCTGCCACCGATCTACACCTTCACCATCACCGATCCGGTAAACATCGCGGCTTTCGCGCTGTTCACCGTGGTGGCGGTCATCGTCTCGCACGTAGCCGCCCGCAGCCGCAGCCAGACCATGACCGCGCAGGGCCGCGTGCGGACGCTCGAATCCCTCTATGCGTTCAGCCGCAAGCTCGCCGGCGCCGGCACGCTCGACGACGTACTGTGGGCGACCGCCTATCAGACGGCCCTGATGCTAGGCGTGCGCGTGGTGCTGCTGCTGCCGGAATCCGGCACCATCACGGTCAAAGGCAGCTATCCGCCGGAGGACACGCTGGGAGAGGCTGACCTTGCGGCCGCCAACTGGGTATGGGAGCACAATCGCGCGGCCGGACGCGGCTCCGACACCTTGCCGGGCGCCCGCCGGCTATTCCTGCCGATGCGCACCGGGCGCGGCAATATCGGCATCGTCGGAATAGATAGCGACAAGCCCGGGCCGATCCTCACCCCCGATCAACGCCGCCTGCTCGACGCGCTGATCGATCAGGGAGCGCTCGCCATCGAACGCGTGCATCTGGTCGAGGACCTCGAGCGCGCCCGCCGCACCGCGGAGACTGATCGGCTGCGCTCGGCGCTGCTCACCTCCATCTCGCATGACCTCAAGACCCCGCTCTCCGCAGCCTTGGGCGCCGCCGGGACCTTGCGCGACCTCGCGTCGTCGCTCACCGAGGCGCAGAAGGCCGAGCTCATCGCCACCATCATCGACGAATCGGAGCGGCTCAACCGCTTCATCGCCAACCTGCTCGACATGACCAAGCTCGAATCCGGCGCGGTCGTTCCCACCGCCTCGCCGTACGATCTCGGCGAGATCGTGGGCAGCGCCTTGCGAAGGGCCGCCAAGATCCTGCAGAACCACCACGTGGAGCTCAGCCTGGCCAGCGGCCTGCCAATGCTCAATCTGGACGCTGTGCTGTTCGAGCAGGTGCTGTTCAACCTTCTGGACAATGCCGCCAAGTACTCCTCCGAGGGCACCACCATCCGCATCGTGAGCTGGCGCGACGGGCAGTCCGCCTACCTGCAGATCCTGGACGAAGGCGAAGGAATCCCCCCGGCCGATCTCGAGCGCATCTTCGACAAGTTTCACCGCGCCCAGAAGAGCGACCGCGTGCGCGCCGGCACCGGGCTCGGGCTCGCCATCTCGCGGGGCTTCGTCGAGGCGATGGGAGGAACCATCACGGCCGCCAACCGCACCGATCGGAGCGGCGCCGTGTTCACGATCCGCCTGCCGGTGCCGCAGGACAACGCGAAGCTGGACAGCGCGGCATGAATACGCCGCGCCTCAAGATCCTGGTGGTCGACGACGAGCCGCCGATCCGCAAGCTCCTGCGCATGGGGCTGACCACGCAGGGTTACGAGATCATCGAGGCGCCAAACGGCAAGGCAGCGCTGGAGCTTCTGGCCAAAAAGCCCGATCTCGTGCTGCTCGACCTCGGCCTGCCCGACATGCAGGGCCTCGAGCTGCTCCGCACTATTCGGGCGCGCCACGAGGCCGTGCCCATCGTGGTGCTGTCGAGCCGCGAGGATGAAGCCGGCAAAGTGCAGGCACTCGATTTCGGCGCCGACGATTATGTGACCAAGCCATTCGGCATGGACGAGCTCCTTGCCCGCATGCGGGCGGCGCTGCGCCATCAGCTGGCCGTGCACGGCGAGCGGCCGATCTTTCGCGTCGGCGAGCTGTCCTTCGACCTGGTGCGCCGCATCGTCAAGGTCGGCGACAAGGAGGTGAAGCTCTCGCCCAAGGAATTTGAGCTCCTGCGCGTGCTCGTGCAGCATGCCGGCAAGGTCTTGACGCACAAGTTCCTGCTCGGGGAATTATGGGACGAGCTCACCGATGCGCAATATCTGCGCGTCTATGTCCGCCAGCTGCGGCAAAAGATTGAAGCGGATCCGGAGCAGCCGCAATACATCCTGACCGAAACCGGGGTGGGCTATCGGATGCGCGCGCCGGACTAAAGCTTAGGTGACCAGAGAAGCAAATCGCTGGAGATGTTTGCTGATGGTCGTCAGCTCGCCCGATCTCAAAGCGTTCCTGGTCGCCACGCCCTTCTTCGGCGGCCTTTCGGACGCGAGTCTCGATCTCCTGGTCTCGATGTTGGTCGAGCGCAAGATCGACACCGGCACCACCGTCATGTCAGAGGGAGAGCCGGGCCACTCGATGTTCGTTGTTCACTCCGGCAAGCTCGCGGTCAGCAAGCTCGGGCATTCTGGGCAAGTGATCCGCATGGCGGATCTCGCGCCGGGAGATTTTTTCGGCGAGATGACCCTCATCGAAATGCAGAACCGGTCAGCTACCGTCGTGGCGGAGAGCCCAACCGTGCTGTACGAGCTCACGGCCAGAAATCTCTACGCCTACTACAAGGCCGACATCCACGCGTATGTAATGGTCATGCAGAACATCAATCGCGAGCTGTGTCGACGGCTCCGCCGCGCCGACAATCGCATTGCCGAGTTGGCGGGTGCTTCACGCGACCATCGCTCTTGAACCCGACGGCCTAATCCTGGGCAACAGCTCGCCACCCGGCTGATTGATTGCATGCGATAAGATCGAAGCTGATCCGGAGCCACCGCAATATTGATTGCGCGCGATCGGCGGCATAGCCTTCTGAAAAAGAAAGTTGGCCCACGCGCCGGCGCTTCGATGGGAGGCACAGATGCTCAAATTCTCCACGACGCTGCTCGCCATCCTGCTTGCCGTATCATCATTCGCGCCCGCGCCGCTCAGATGCGAGCCGGTCCTGTTCGAGGGCGCGCGCCTCATCACCGGCGACGGCGCCGCGCCGATCGAGAATTCCGCCTTCATCATGGACGGCGACCACTTTACCGCAGTTGGCCGGCCCGGCGAGCTTGCCTTACCCCCCGGTGCCGCGCGCTTCGATCTTTCCGGCCACACCGTGATCCCGGCGCTCATCGACGCCCATGTGCATATGGGCTATCGACGCGGGCTCTCGTTCGGGCCGGAAAATTACACGCGCGAGAACCTGCTCGATACGCTCAATCGCTTCGCCTATTACGGCGTCGGCGCCATCCTGGAAACCGGCACCGCGCGCGGCGATCTTGCTTACCAGCTGCGCGCCGAGGTGCCGCCGGGCGCGCTCTATCGCACCGCCGGGCGCGGTTTCGGCATGCCCAATGCGGGCCCGGGCGGCCCGATGCGCGACTCCGCTTACGGGGTCACCACCGAGGCGGAATCCCGGCGCGACGTGGCCGAGCTTGCTGCCAAAAAAGTCGACATGATCAAGATCTGGGTCGACGACCGCAACGGGACCGTCGAGAAGCTCAAGCCCAATCTCTATCGGGCCATCATCGACGAGGCGCACCGGCGTGATATCCGCGTCCTCGCCCACATCGTCGACCTCGCCGACGTGAAGGATCTCTTGCGCGCCGGCGTCGATGGCCTGGCGCACATGATCCGCGACAAGGACCTCGACGACGAGCTCCTTGCGATGCTCAAGGCGCGGCCGAGCGTGTTCTTCGAGCAGACGCTCTGGGGAGAGCGGCGCTCGATTTATGCGTCACGACCGGCCTGGCTCGACGAACCGATCCTGCGCGAGACCTTCTCAGCCCACGAGATCGAGCTTCTGGACGAGGAGTTCACGCCCAGCGACAGCCCGCAGGCCGTCCGTGCCCGCGCCATGGGGCAGACCAACTTGCGCAACACCGCGCGGCTCAATGCAGCGGGCGTCACACTCGCGGTCGGCACCGACTCGGGCGGCGTGACCGGCGAAGAATTCTTCGGCCTCGGTACCCACGTGGAGATGGAAATCCAGGTGACCCGCGCCGGCCTCACCCCTATGCAGGCGCTCGTCGCCGGCACTCGCACCGCCGCCCGCGTGCTCGGGCTCGACCGGCACGGCACCATCGCGCCTGGCATGAGCGCGGACTTCATCGTGCTCAACGCCAACCCGCTCGACAACATCGCCAACACCCGCCGCATCGATCGGGTCTACCTGCGCGGCCAGGAGGTCCCGCGCCCGGCCCTCCGGGCGAAGTGGCAAATGGAAATGGCGCGCGGAACGGCGCAGTAATTCGCGTACCTACGGCGATCGATTGCGCCGGCGTCAGCAGTCGCCAAAACTTTTCAGGTGGAGGCCAGGAGCGCTCACCCGCTCCGCGGGTTCCGTCCTTCAATTACAGCGCGAAATGTTCTAGATTGTCCCTGAGCTGCCCAGCGGGACGTGCCGAAGCCCCAAGGGCTATCGGGCAGCGCGGATGCCGTCGGCGGGCAACTCTTCTTTTCTGACAGCTGAAACGGTCCCGGGGGTGTGTTCGTGCACCCCCAACGACCATGCGCGCGTAATTAACGACCCCGACCAAGGCCTCTATCGATTCAGTGGAAGGACACCACCACCAGGGAGAAGACCATGAAAGTCTTTTGCGCAATAACGTTGGCAATGCTCACAGGTGCCGCGATCGGAGCCGCGGCCGTCAATGGGCTGCATGCGCAGGCCAAAGCGCCCGTTTACGTCGTGACCGCGATCGATGTCACAAATCCGGATGCTTACGGAAAGGAATATGCCCCGAAGGCTCAGGCGCTCATCAAGACCTCAGGCGGTCGGTTCGTAGCATTAGGGGGAGTTGCGGGCGCAGGCGCCGGAAAGGTGACCGCCTTTGATGGAGAGGCCCCAAAACGCGTGACAATTCAGGCCCGGGACAGCCTGGAACAATATCAAGCCTATCGCAATCTACCGACATTCAAGGAAGTACGGGAGATCGGCGAAAAATATGCAAAGTTCCATACCTTCGCCGTCGACGGCGTGTCGCAATAGCGCCCCCGAGTTCATTGTAAGGCCACCGCAAGCGGTGGCCTTTCACATGTAGCAATAAGCCGTAGCAATAAGCCGGCCTACGCCATCGGCGCCATTTACATCGGCCTGATTTCCACCTTGCGGAATTTGACCACACCCCGGTCGTTCGCGACACCCTTGTCGTCCTTGACGCCCAGTCCGTGCTGCAGCGCGATTCGTCCATTCGCGAACTTGCCGTCCTGCGCACCATCGACAGTTTTTTGTCCGTTCAGCGTGACAGTGAAAGTCGGACCCTTGGCGATGATCTCATAGAGGTTCCATTTGCCGGCGGCCCTCGGCATCGGATTTACCTTGGCGAGATTGACAATTGCGCCGGTGCCGTAGCTTGGATCGGGCCGAGTGTCCCAGATGTTCACCTCGTAGGAGGCGCCCCCCATCTTTTCGGGATTTGTGCAGCGGATGAAAATTCCGCTGTTGGCGTCGGCATCAACCCAGAACTCGGCCCGGAGCTGAAAGTCCGCGTAGTCCTTCTTGGAAACCAGAAAGCCGTCACCTTTATCGGCAACGACGGCACCATCCTCGAGGCGCCAATTGGCGTTGCCGATCTGCTTCCAATTGTCGAGGTTTTTTCCATCAAATAGCGCGATCCACCCGGCATCGGCTTGGCCGAATGCCGGGTGCAGTTCCGAGAGGGCAGCAACTCCAACCAGGAGCAAAGCGGCGCTGATCATGGCCCAGAATTTCATAGCTTTCCTTCGAATAGAATATTTGCTTGTCACCGCGAGTGCGCAGCCCGTAAGGCTACGCGGTCAAGCTGTGAGGTTCAACAACCGATCGGCGCGCGGTCGATCCGGCCGGCCGGAAGATGACGCTGTGACAAAGAGGGCCAGTCGACAAGCGGCCCGTGGCGGCGCACTAAGGCATCATGCAGCGAGGCTGACATGGACAAAGTGCGACAGGTCGAATTGGCCAACGCGTTCTTGGCCAGGCATCGTGGACCGCCCATGCTCTTGCTCCCCAATGTATGGGACGCCATGAGCGCTGGCATTTTTGCCGCGGCCGGATTTGACGCGCTGGCAACAACGAGCGGCGGCGTGGCCTGGGCGTTGGGATATCCCGACGGCGAGCACGCGCCCTGGTCGGAGGTCCTCGCCGCCACGGCCCGTATCGTGCGCGCCGCCCGAGTGGCGGTGACTGCCGACATCGAGACCGGATACGGAGCGACCCCGGCTGAGGTTGCGGCGCATGTCGCAGAAATCATCCAGTCCGGCGTGGTCGGCATAAACCTCGAGGACAGTGTTCACGGCAAGCTCCGCAGCATCGAGGATGCGTCGGCGCGCCTCGCTGCTGCCCGCGAAGCCGCCCTAAGAGAGGGCGTCCCCCTTGTGATCAACGCACGCTGCGACGTTTTTCATCTCGCCCATGGTGAGAAAACCTCGCCCTTGGCGCCGGCGGTGGAGCGCTGCAAGGCCTATTTTGCGGCCGGCGCGGATTGTGTTTATCCCTTCGGTCTACGCGATTCGCAGACCATTGCGGCGTTCGTGAAAGCCGTCGACGGGCCGGTCAACATCACCGGCCGGCCCGGCATGCCGAATGCTCAAGTCTTCGAGACCATGGGAGTTGCCCGCATCACCATCGCTTCGGCGCCCACATTGGCGGTCATGTCCGCCATTCAAGGTCTTGCGAAGGAGCTGCGCGCTGGCTCAGGCTTTGAGATGCTGGCCGCGAGCCTCACCCGCTCAGAAGCACAGAAGCTGTTCCAATCGAAATGACTAACCCAAGGCAGGTGACGATGAAAGCGCGCGTGGATTTCCGCAAAGCCTCGCCGGACGGCAGCAAGGCGATGAACGAGCTCCATTCGTTCGTGCACAAATGCGGGCTGGAGCGCCGCCTGCTCGAGCTGGTCAAGCTGCGAGCGTCTCAGATCAACGGGTGCGCCCATTGCGTTGACATGCACAGCAAGGAACTGCGCGCCGATGGCGAGACCGAGCAGCGAATTTATCTGCTCGATGCCTGGCAGGAATCGCCGTTCTACAGCGAACGGGAGCGTGCGGCGCTGGCATGGACGGAAGCCGTCACCTTGGTCACGCATGGCCATGTTCCCGAGGACGTCTATCAGGCCGCCCGCGCGCAATTTGACGAACGGGAGCTCGTGAACCTCACCCTGGCGATCGTCGCGATCAACGGAGCCAACCGGCTCAACATCGCATTTCGCACCATCCCGGGTGCATATGTGCCGGCCCCGCGCAAAGCTGCTGAATAGCCGGCGCGTCTCGCCAAAGTCCCGGCGCCCGTCGCGGCTTCCGTCTCGCAGCCGTGGCGGTTGCATATGCGCGATGGCGCCGCCGGCGTGTTGTCAGGGTTCATGAGGCGCTGGGCGGCGCCAGCGCCTGCCTGATGCATTGACACTCGCTTTGGTAGCAAATGTCTGCGCAACTCTCGCCGCGGGACATGCCGGAGCCTTCGTGACCGGCTCAGATCGGCGCTTGCCCTGAAGAGGACGCCTATAATATGAGCAGATGCTCAATTCTCGGCCAACGCCGGGGCCTCTGGGAGACCCTTCAGGAATGAAATTGATCGTAGCCATCATCAAGCCGTTCAAGCTCGACGCGGTGCGGGAAGCGCTGGGGCAAGTGGGGGTGCAAGGCATGACCATCACCGAAGTGAAGGGTTACGGCCGCCAACGTGGTCACAAGGAGATCTACAGGGGCGCGGAGTACGTGGTGAACCTGCTGCCGAAAATCAGAATCGATGTCGCTGTGGATGAAGCGAATGCTGATCGCGTCATCGAAGTCATCCGCGAATCGGCCGCGACCGGGCAGATCGGTGACGGAAAAATCTTTGTCACGCCGGTTGAAAAGGCAATGCGCATCAGAACCGGCGAAACCGATCGCGACGCGCTTTGACAGCGAAGGCGCACGCCGGCGCAGAGCCGGTCTCGGGCGCACGAATTTCCTTAAACACGAGGTTGGGCAGTGAGGCTCAGATCTTTTTTGCCGCGCAATACCGCATGCACCACGATCGCGACGGTTGCGCTGTGCACCACGCCGGCGTTGGCGCAGTCGCAGGAATCAAACATCAGCGCCGCCGATACCGCCTGGATGATGATCGCCACCGGCTTGGTGCTGATGATGAGCATCCCGGGCCTGGCCCTGTTCTATTCCGGCATGGTGCGCAAGAAGAATGTGCTCGGGACGATGGCGCAGACCTTGCTGTCCACGTTCATCGGCTCGGTCTTTTGGGTCGGCGCATGCTATAGCCTGACATTCCGGGGCGATGGGTCATTCATCGGCGGGCTCGATCGATTGTTCCTCCACGGCATCGGCATGACGACCACCTCGCCGCTCGCCCCCACGATCCCGGAAATGCTCTTCATGGCCTACCAGATGACGTTCGCGGTGATAACCGTGGCGCTGGTAGGCGGGTCGGTAGCCGGCCGCATGCGGTTCTCGGCCTTCGTCTGGTTTGCGGTCCTGTGGCTGCCGTTCGTTTATGTCCCAATCGCGCATTGGGTCTGGGGCAACGGCTGGCTGATGCGCGCCGGCCTCCTCGACTTTGCCGGCGGGACGGTCGTTCACCTGAATGCCGGCGTCGCAGGCCTTGTTGCTGCGTGCGTGGTGGGCAGGCGTTACGGCTATGGGAGCGACAACTTCGCGCCCTATGACCTCTCGCTTGCGGTCATCGGCACCGGGCTTCTGTGGGTCGGCTGGTTCGGCTTCAACGGAGGCTCGGCGCTGACGGCGAGCTCACGGGCAGTGTTCGCGATTGTCACCACCCACCTCGCCGCTTCGACCGGCGCCCTGACCTGGACAGCGCTGGAATGGAGAACGCGCGGAAAGCCGTCGGTGCTGGGCATGATTTCCGGCGCAGTCGCAGGCCTGGGGACCGTCACCCCGGCTTCCGGCTTCGTGCTTCCGTGGCACGGGCTGATCATCGGCGTGATCGCTGGCGCGATCTGCTTCTGGGCCTGCACCAAGCTCAAGGCGCTGCTCCAGTACGACGATTCTCTCGACGTCTTCGGTGTGCACGGCATCGGAGGAGCGGTCGGCACGCTCCTCACCGGTGTCTTCGCCACAGCGGCGGTCTCGGCTACTCCTGAGCTGCCCCAGGGAAACGCGGGTCTTTTGGACGGCAACCCCGGCCAGCTCTTCATTCAGTTGATGGGGATCGCAGCCACCCTGGCATGGTCGGGGCTTGGCACCTTCATCCTTCTCAAGATCATCGGAGTGCTGGTTCCCTTGCGGGTCAGCAAGGAGAACGAGATCGATGGCCTTGACCTCACCCAGCATGGCGAAGTGCTGCAGTAGCATCAGGCGCGGTGCATCACGCGGCAGCCGCAAATCGAAGCAAGCTGCGGACTAAGCGAGCCGGTCAGGCGTCGTGGCGGTCTGTTTTCCGCCGCTTCGGTTGGAATTTTTGAATCCGCTCGGTCAACTCGTAGCTGCGCGCCAGGAAAAGCCAACGCTTTTCCATGGCCCGCCAGTCGTCGCGCAGGGCGGCGTCGCTTTCACGCTTGGCGCGCGCAGCGCAGTCCTCAGCGTGCCGGTAGCACTCGGCGATTTCCGCACTCAACTTTAGGAGCATGGGCCCACCCATACAGGCCGCCCGACACATGGTTAATACCGCAAATGCGGACTTCCGGCGAGTCAAAACCGGCACTGCGACAATCAAAGCGGCCAATCGGCTCGCTCGTGCGGCAAAATTGAATCAATCGCTTATCGCCGACGTGTCGGGCGGGATATCGCCTCGTTCCTTTTGATGCGTGCTCACTTGGTGCGTTCGTGCTCAAATCAACCGCTTTGCATTTCACCGCCGGCCGGCGCTCGAAGGAGAGCGCAACCCCAATCGTTATCAAAATCGTCGGGGACCGCCGCTGAAGCCCTGCAAGCCTGCCAGCGCTCCAGATTGTCAGAGGCCGGTAATAGGGTAACCCGGCCCGCAATCAATAAGATAAGTCTATCAACGGATTCGAATGTAGGTTACAATTCACTTGGGTGTACCCTGCAGGTTTCCGGTCGCTTCTGAGACATGCAGGTCGTGAGAGGCGCCGCAATGCCGCTTTACACCTTCACGCTCAGAGACGGGTCCGGCGGTCCCCCGGCGCTGCGCCGGACGTCTGTGGATTTCGGCTCGTGCTTGGCGGCCGTGCACTCGGGCGAGGGCCACGCTTATGTGGTCGGGTTCGTCGAGCAGTCACGTGGTAAGCCACATCTCGCCAGTTATCTCGGTCAATGGAGTATGGCCTAGGGGGACACCGCAGATCGCTCGCGACAAGCATTAAAGGATGCTCGTCATGGTGATGAATGCCAGAGAGGCGCGAGAGCGCAACCAATTCCTGGCTGCGCTCGGACCGGCCGAGCTTGAATGGATGCTGCCCCATCTCACGCCGTACGACCTGCGGGCTCGCAGCTCGCTATATCGCTGCGGTGACGAGATCGACGAGGTGATTTTCCCGAATTCGGGGCTGGTGACGCTGACCGTGCCGTCCCGGGAGGAGCACGGCGCCCTTGTGCTCGTGGTTGGTCATGAAGGGCTTGTCGGTGGACTTGCGGCCGCCGCGGAGGCGCGGGCGACCTGTGACGTCGACGTCATGGTCGGCGGCGAGGCGTTGCGCACATCGGCCTCTGCGTTTCGTCGCGCGCTCGATGAGCAACCCGGCATCCGGCGCCTCGCCGCCCGCTTCGACAGCATTGCGCTCGCGCAAGCGCAGCAGACCGCGCTCTGCAATGCGGCACATTCAGTCGAGGCCCGCATCTGTCGCTGGATGCTCGAGTTTCAAGATCGCAGCAACAGCAACACGGTCCCGCTGACCCAGAACACACTCGCGCAAATGCTCGGGGTTCGTCGGACCACGGTGACCCTGGTGGCGGGGCGGCTCGAAGCCGCCGGCGTGCTCAAGTGCCGGCGTCGCTTCCTGCAGATCCAGAGCCGCGAGAAGCTCGAGCAGCACGCCTGCGAATGTTATGGGCAGCTGCGGGGTCAACCAAGCGGGCGCGCTGCCGAAGTCCCCTCCCGACATGACGTACACACTGTTCCGGGCCGGGCAGGAAGGATCGCCGCAGGCCCGACGGGATAAACTGGCGGCGCTGAGATTTCGAGCGCTGATATCGAGCTCACCTGAGCGAGGATGTGTGCGCCGCTCTCTTCGACGCATTAGATCAAATTCTATGCGATCAGATGGTCGCCCTCTGCGATCAGGAGCGCGCTTTTAAGAGCGACCATGATGAATGTTTGCTCGTGCGAGTCCGTCGTCCGACAAAGAAACCAAAGCCAAATAGGCCCGTTCAGCCAATGTGACGACCGGCCGGACCAGAATCGTGGTTATCGGCGCCTCAGCGGGCGGCGTGTCGGCATTGCGACGATTGATCTCTCAATTCGAAGCCGATTGGCCTGTTTCCGTTTTCATCACCATTCACACGGGCCGCAACGTGAACGTGATGCCGGACATTTTGTATCCGGTATCGCCGCTGCCGGTCCGCTTTGCAGAGCACAATAGGCCATACGGTCGGGGAGTCTACGTTGCGCCTCCCGACCGACATCTCATCGTCGGAAGCACCGCTACGCTCCTCAGCACCGGCCCTAAGGAGAATCACACGCGTCCGGCGATTGACCCGATGTTCCGGACAGCAGCCAGACACCACGGATCGCGTGTCATCGGCGTGCTGCTGACGGGCCATCTCTACGACGGAATGAACGGCCTGTACGAAATCCAACAATCCGGCGGAACGACAATCGTTCAAGACCCGGCTGATGCGGAAGTGCCGGAGAGTCCGCGGAACGCCTTGACGCGTTTACAACCGGAATACGTTGTGCCGCTCGACGAGATTCCAAACGTCATCGCTCAGGAGCTGCAACGGAAAACAGCGAAGAAGTTACGGAGCTGAGACATGAGCGAAGAATACGTCCTCGATAGGCCGCCAACGATCACCTGCCCCGAGTGCGGCGGGGCGCTGAAGAAGATCGAGTCCGATCCGTTTCCGAAGTATGTATGTCATATCGGGCACGTGCTTTCGGGCGAAGCCATGCTCCAGGCTCAGGCCGAGCGGATCGAATATTCGCTCACCAATGCCCTTGCGCTTTTGAATGAGCGCCGTGAGCTGTGCCGCGAGATGCTGGATGACGGGCCAGGCGACTCCGTCCGTCTACAAAGATTGTTCAGCGATGCAAGCGGGCGGGCGGAAAAGCTTCGCGAGCTGCTGAACGAGCACGGCGCCAAGCCCGCTATGAATGTAGCAGAATGAAAGTCGCGCAATCCTGCACCGCGCGAGCTCAGGCTGAGCGACAAGGATGCTCATATCGGGCAGTCGCCAACCTGTGGCGGGCTGAAAACCGGGGCATTCGCCTTGGGCTGAAGCAGGCCGTTAGCCTCGGCCAACAGAGTGCGCGAAGTCACGAGCGCGTCTTCCGCCGTCACCCTTGCCTCCATCGCCGCGCTGGCTGATTCCAGGGCCACGCGCCTAAGCCTCAATAGCTCTTCGCAGATGCGACTGATGTCGATGTTCCACTCTGGCGCGCCCACGGGTTTCTCCCTTCCGATGTCAGGCGGGAGCGCGAGCGGTCTCTCAGCCACCGGCGCCTGAGGGAAGAAAGGATGCCGGTGATGGTCGAAATATGGCCGCGCCGACTGCTGTGGCAAGGTCCCCTTGAAACGTAAAGCGCCGAACAGCTATTTTTTTCGGAGACTTGCACGAAGCGGAACGGAAAGCCATGAAGCCGAGCGGAGAGCCAGTTTGCCGACAACCTGCGGCGGACATACGGCCGGACTCGAAAGCCCACTACGACTGGTTGCGCGAAATCTGGGACGGAATGACACGAACCCAGGATGTGATCGCGCGCAGCGTGGCGATCTATGCCGAAACGCTTGCGCTGCTCAGAGTGCTTGACGACGCAGAGACAGAAGCTCGCAACGACCCGCATCCGTGATCCACGATCGTTCACGTCGACGGGCGCTTGCTGCCGCGCTCGGCCGCAAGCGGCAAAATTCGTTTCGGAAGGCTGGGGCCCGGCCGAGGCCGGGCCCCATCCGGCTCAGTAGTCCATCTCTCCTAGTCCGCCACCGGCCGGGGCTGCAGGAGCTTGCTTCTTCGGCTTCTCGGCCACGAGTGCCTCCGTGGTGATCAGCAGCGACGCCACCGAAGCGGCGTCCTGCAGCGCGGTGCGCACCACCTTGGCTGGATCGATCACGCCGGCGGTGACGAGATCTTCGTATTGGCCGGTCGCCGCGTTGAATCCCCAGTTGTACTTGCCGCCTTCCAGCAGCTTGCCGACGACCACTGACCCGTCCTCGCCCGCGTTCTGCACGATCTGCCGGGCCGGAACTTGGATTGCGCGGCGAACGATATCGACGCCGGCTTTCTGGTCAGCATTGCGCGTGCGGACACCCTCCAGCGCCTTCAGCGCGCGCAGCAGCGCCACGCCGCCGCCAGGCAGGATGCCTTCCTCGACGGCGGCACGGGTCGCGTGGAGTGCATCGTCCACGCGATCCTTGCGCTCCTTCACCTCGACCTCGGTGGCCCCGCCGACGCGGATGACCGCAACACCGCCGGCGAGCTTTGCCAGCCGCTCCTGCAGCTTCTCGCGATCATAGTCGGACGTGGTCTCCTCGATTTGCGCCTTGATCTGCGCGACCCGGGCCTCGATGTCCTTCTTCTTGCCGGAGCCGTCGATGATGGTCGTGTTCTCTTTCTCGATCACAACCTTCTTGGCGCGGCCCAACATCTGAAGGGTGACATTTTCGAGCTTGATCCCAAGATCCTCGGCGATGGCAGTGCCGCCGGTGAGAATGGCAATATCCTCCAGCATTGCCTTTCGCCGATCGCCGAAGCCAGGCGCCTTGACGGCCGCGATCTTGAGGCCGCCGCGCAGCTTGTTGACGACCAGGGTCGCAAGCGCCTCACCCTCGACATCCTCGGCCACAATCAGCAGCGGCTTTCCGGATTGCACGACCGACTCGAGCAGGGGGAGCAGTGCCTGCAAGCCGGACAGCTTCTTTTCGTGGATGAGAATATAGGGATCTTCGAGTTCGACCCGCATCTTCTCGGCATTCGTCACGAAATAAGGTGACACGTAGCCGCGATCGAACTGCATGCCCTCGACCACCTCGAGCTCGGTGGCCAGACCCTTGGCTTCCTCGACCGTTATCACGCCCTCGTGGCCGACCTTCTCCATGGCCTGCGCCAGGAAGCGGCCGATCTCGGTGTCGCCATTGGCCGAGATGGTGGCGACTTGCGCAATCTCGTCGTTGGACGTGACCTTCTTGGCATGGCTCTTCAGGTCCTCGACCACCTTCTCGACAGCGAGATCGATACCCCGCTTGACGTCCATCGGATTCATGCCGGCAGCCACCGCCTTGGCGCCCTCCTTGACGATGCCGTGGGCGAGCACAGTTGCGGTCGTGGTCCCGTCGCCGGCCTGATCGTTTGTCTTCTGGGCGACCTCACGGACCATCTGCGCGCCCATGTTCTCGAACTTGTCCTCGAGCTCGATCTCCTTTGCGACGGTGACGCCATCCTTGGTGATGCGCGGCGCGCCGAACGACTTCTCGATCACGACGTTGCGGCCCTTGGGCCCCAGCGTGACCTTCACCGCATTGGCAAGCGTATCCACGCCGCGCAGCATCTTCTCGCGCGCCTCCGACGAGAACCTCACTTCCTTGGCAGCCATGACTTCAGCTCCTCTCTTCTCCTAATCGCGGCCTGCCTTAAGCCGCCTTCTTCAGCTGGCCGGCCTGCTCGACGACGCCGAGCAGGTCGCTTTCCTTCATGATCAACAGCTCTTCGCCATCGATCTTGACCTCCGAGCCGGACCATTTGCCGAACAGGACGCGGTCTCCGGCTTTGACATCGAGGGGCACGAGCTCGCCTCTTTCGTTGCGCGCGCCGGCCCCGACAGCGACGACTTCCCCTTCCTGCGGCTTCTCCTTCGCGGTATCCGGAATGATGATGCCGCCGGCGGTCTTCTCCTCGGCCTCGATGCGGCGCACGACGACACGATCATGCAACGGGCGGAAATGCATGAAATCCTCCTTGCTCAGTCCAGAAATGTTGTAAGACCCGACCAGCACCCCGGCCTGGCCGATCAGCGAGTTAGGGATGCAGCGTTCGGGTTCAAGACTCCGGCACAATTTTTTTCGCATCGTGTTTGTTTGTTGCCGAGAAATGTTGATGAGGCGCGACGGACGGGATCGGCGGGATGGCATATCGACCGCTGGGTCGCCGGCCCCGCTGATGCAACTTGCAAAACCCTACCCGCCGTTACCGGCCCCGCAATCAGCGCTAAGTCTTTGGAGCTTCAAAGAATCTTTTTTTTGCAAGCAGCCCCTTGAAATCGAGTATTCGTCTTCTAGATTTTTTTCGCCGTGCGGTGGCGCGGCGCCGGATTGCCCGGTCGGGATCCGGAAGGCGGGCGCCGGAGGAGGTGTCCGGCGTGCTCCTATCCATGTTGCTCCAAGGAGGATGTGGCTATGAGAAACTTCGATCCTACTTTGCTGTCACGGTCGAGCATCGGATTCGATCGTCTCTTCGACCTCTTCAATGATATGGCACGGTGGTCCGGCGAGGATCACTACCCGCCCTACAACATCGAGCGGGCCGGCGACAACCATTACCGGATATCGCTGGCGCTGGCCGGATTCGCGCCCGAAGACGTCACCGTCACGGCCGAGCAGAACATCCTGACGGTTGAGGGCACCAAATCCGCCAAGGATGAGCACCAGTATCTGTACCAGGGTATCTCCGCCCGGCCGTTCCGGCGCGTGTTCAACCTCGCCGATTACGTGCAGGTGAAAAGCGCGTCGTTCGACAACGGTCTGCTCAAGATCGAGCTGGTCCGCGAGGTTCCGGACGCGATGAAGCCGCGGCGGATTCCGATCGGCGGCGGCGATCGTACTAGCACCGTCGAGCACAGGAAGGCGGCCTGAGCCGTCGTCCGCGGCGGGCCTGCAGTGTCGCGGGTTCAACAACAACAGTCATGGCTGAAAGCCAAGGCGGAGAGGGCCCGCGCGGGTCCTCCACGAGGAGGCGCAATCATGAGCTCGAGCCCCAACAACATCAACACACGACCCGATTCCAGCTCAAAGATCATTTCGCTTGCGGAATACCGCGCGCGAAAGCTCGGCCAAGCGGACGGTGATGCGCCACCGCCCCCGCCAGGTGCGCTCGGCGCGAGGCCTCTCATCTGGACGGCCCGTCTCGAGGCTGACGCACGGCAACATGCGGCACAAGCGCGAGCGTTCACAGATGGACAAGTGGCAAGGCGGAGGCTGTGTCATGCAACACCGGCCTGAAAATCGCGTGTCATTCGAAGGTTGGAGCGCCCCGGACGGATTTGGCGCCACTGACCTCATGCAGCCCGCGCAGGCGTTCGACTGTCCCTCGCACGTCGTCAACGATCCGGAGCTTACGCTCGACGAGAAGCGGGCGATCCTCTCGGCCTGGGCGTCCGACGCCTGCGCTTTGGACTCACAGCCCGGCCTGCGGCGTTCGCCTTCCGGCAAGCGCCCGGTGCTTTTCGACGAGGTGATGGATGCGTTGCGCATGCTGGACAAGCAGCCAGGCGAGCAGTCTCGCGATAGCGCGCGCTGTCGGCGTATAGGTGGCGGCAGCGCCGGCACGGCCGCGAGCGGCCGCGAGCCGGTCGACAATCGCGCAACTGAATGGGGAGGCTACCGATACGGTTCGAAGACCGGAGGTGGCCAAAGTCATGGCGATGCCAGGTTTCGTGCCGAGCGTCGCGACATTGCGGCGACCATGCCGGTGAAATGAGTTTCGCTCTGGAGCTTGATGAACATGAACCCGCACACGAGAGCATCATATGGGCGACGCCTCCGGCATCGCCGACGACGTGAATGGGAAGATTGGAACGGGGCGCTCTGGTCCTCGCTGCTGCCGTTATGTTTGGCCGCAGCGGTGCTGTTCAGCGCCGTCAATCTGTCGATTCAGCTAAGCAACGACCGTGCCGCGCTCGCAGCTGCTTCGGCGCAGGGCGCAAATGTGATCGATTGAGGAATGCCGCATCACTCGCTCGCGGACACAGCGCGCCGCCGCGGGCGAGCGCAAGCGTGTGGGCCTGCCTCAGCGGTTTCGCACGCCCATGGCGGGTCGAGGAGATTCTGGACCGGCCGGCTGCAAACGATGGCGAGCGCCGCGGTGATCACGCCCCCGACAACATCCATCAGGTAATGATTGCCGCACGGAACCGCGGACGCGAGCATGGCACTGTCGAGCACAATGACGGCGCCCAACAGCGCTCTGTTCCAACAAAGTGAGAAAGGGACGATGACGGCGACCGCGGCATGCAGAGAAGGAAAGCTGATTATTCCGTTGACCGCGTCGGCATCGATCTCCTTCAGGGTTCCGTCCCGCAAAGCGATGACGATCTCCGCAGTGGTGCGGCCTAGCGTCGGCAGATTTGCAAAGCTCGAATGAGCGGCCAATGCCGACATCGGACCCAAAGTGGGAATCATGATGCTCGCGAGCTCTGAGATCACCGACGCACATATGAAGGTGATGAAGAAGCGATCGAGGTCGCGTGGCCGATTAGCCTGCACAAGGATGAGAACGGTCGCGATGAGCTGAAACGTGAATGTCGCATAGGCTGCATCCAAGAGATCCAGCAGTCTGGGCCGCCCATCGAGGCTTTGCATCGACTTCAGCCAATCGAATCCAAGATAGCGATCGAGGCGAACGAGCTCTGGATCGCGCAACGGCAGGTCGATCGCAGCCGCCAGATAGCTGAGGCAAGCCAGGCTGAGGCCGAGGACGATGACGGCGCAAACCGCCTCGACAAGGAGCACCGTCCGCGCGGCATTCGGAAAGGTCTTGCGGCCATAAGTCAAAAGCACCACCGCCGCTGTCAGACAGAGCGGCACCCCGTTCAAAATGGGGGCGCCTATTTCGAGCAAGGCACTGGCGCCGATCGCCGAGACGTAGATGCCGAGCATCAGGATTGCGGTCGCCCGCAGATTGATCGCCGGCAGGGCTTGAGTCGGTTGCAACACCGACCGCGGGAGTTCCTCGGGGCGATCCTCCAATGGGGCGTCAAGGAATCGGCCCTGTCCGGCTCTCGAGGTATGATCGGAAACCTGGTCCATTCGTGCCGGGTCCCCGATCAGCACACAATGTCAGCGAACAACAATGAAGCCGCGCACAGAACGCGGCTTTGGGTTTCTCGGCCTCGACACTCCTCACAAAAGCCCCGAGAGCGACTTTGGTTCCCCGCATCCAGGCCTGCCGATCGCCACATTCCGGAACTCGACCTCCGCGGCGATTGTTATGGTCGCGTTCAGGTGCATTCGCCGACGGAGCGCCGCAAGATGATGCCTCGAATTGAAGCCAGATGAGCACGCCAGAACCGGAAGCGAGCCAGTCGAGAGGAATCAGCGAAAAGGAAATCGAGGAAGTCGAGAGGCTGTCCACCCCGCCCACCCCGGTGATCTATGAGACAGTGAAGCGGCTGGGCGACGAGGAGATGGGGCGCCCTTTCGCGTCGCTATGGTGGTCGGGCACGGCCGCCGGTTTATCGATCAGCTTCTCCCTGCTGGCGCAGGCGTTGCTGGAGCTCGACCTGCCAGATGCACCATGGCGGCCGCTGGTCGCGAGCTTCGGCTATTCGGTCGGCTTCTTGATGGCGGTTTTGTCGCGTCAGCAGCTCTTCACCGAGAGCACGATCACGGCGGTGCTGCCGCTTGCCGCCGATTTCACCTTCGCGAATCTCGCGCGCATGACTCGCATGTGGGCGATTGTGCTCGCCGCCAATCTGGTCGGCACGCTGGTCGCCGCCCTGTTCTGCTCGTGGACGCCCGCCGTGGCACCGGACGTCCTGCATGCAATGCTCGAGATCAGCCAGAGATTGATGGATATTTCATGGGTCGACATGCTCTTTCGCGGAATAACCGCCGGGTTTCTCATCGCCGCAATGGTCTGGCTGATGCCTGGTGCCGAGCGCGCCCAATTCCAAATCATTACTTTATTGACCTATCTGATCGCGCTCGGCGGCTTCACTCACATTGTCGCCGGCAGCGTCGAGGCGTTCATGCTGGTGGTGAAAGGTCATGCCGGCATCGTGTGGATGCTGGCCAGCTTCGCGGCTCCGACCCTGCTCGGCAACATCATCGGCGGCACGGCGCTATTCGCGGTCATCGCCTATGCGCAGGTCATGCGGGAAATCTGAAGCCGGAACCGCACAGCGCAAAGCGCGCGGAAGCGGAAGGGTTCGTGATGAACGCCTCGTCAAACAAAGAAGCTGATCCAGCCGCGGCTAAATCATCGCTGCACAGCCGACTTCGATATCGAACGGGCCGGTAAAAGAGTAGGTATTCAGAGACATTTTCCTCGGTCGCAATTTGGAGGACGAAATCAAACGCGCTTGCAATTTTAGGTTACCGCGGTCGCTCTTTCATGTAATATTGCGCAGTCCAGACTGATCATTTCGTCCCATCGTTGCTGGTTGCCTTATTAAGGAGACCGCAATGCTCGAACTGATCTGCCAACAGCGCTATCGCGTCGGCGGCGTTCCGGTAGACCTGTCGCCTTATCGAAATCACGGCAGCCCGACCGACGCACCAGGGCAATTCGCATCCGAGTTAGGACACGACGTCATTCGGTTTCCAGATACCGATAGTCTGGTCTGGATTCCACTCGGAGGGTTAGGCGCCTGGGCGCCACTCGTTGCACTCAGGGTCGAGGTGACCGCGCGGCTGGATCCGCAGGCCAGCCTCGAGCTCGCGCTCGTTGAAGGCGACGGAGCCTTCTTGTTCTATGTCAACCAGCGTTTTCTCGCTGCGAGCCTTGGAGGGGACTACCTTCGCGCAGCCGAACCGGTGCCTGCTAACCGTTGGACCAAGCTGGTATTGGACCACGATGGGTTCGCCAAGATTCGCCTGTTCATGGACGGCAAGCTGGTGGCTGAAAAGTTGGCTTCAGGTGGGGTGCCTTCTGTTCAGGGAAGCGGCGTTGCGATCGGGAACCGGCTGAGTGGAGGCCAGCCGTTAAAGGGAGAAATCGACGAGGTCGCCATTTGGCGACTCGATCCCAACGAGATGCGTCGGGAATTCCTATGCCGCCCCTTTACGGCTGCGACAGCGCGTTGCTGGGAAAATCTGATCGTGGCGCTGCGTGAGTGGATAGCTGCTCATCCTGCACAGGCGTCGAGCCTGGTCCAGATTCTTCAGAAGCAGCTCAATGAGCTGGTCCGAGGCCTTTACCTCTTGCCGGCAGCCGATCAGGCAAGCGCCCGCACGCACTTGAACGAGCTGGCCAAGCTGTGGTGCGCAGGAAACATTACGGGGCATCGCATGAGTGAAGCGCTGCAGCACTGGAGTAAGGACATCCGCCAATGGGGACTACCGGACCCAGGCGGTGCAGCCGCCGAAATTCAATCTCTGCTATCCAGCCTTGACGTATCGAAGCTCACGCTTGAGTGCGACCCGGCGGCGATCGCCCTCTTGCAGCGAATTTACGCCACCGTCACCGCAGCCAGCGGAGGGGCGCACTGACATGGGTAGTCCTGCCGATGCCGCAACGTTGGCCAATTCGTTCGAGCCGATCCTGCTGTTCCATCAGGATGAAGCTTTCTTCCCACTCGATCCGAAGTGGTATTTGGAGCGCTGCGCTCTCTGGAAAACGGCACCGCCGTTCGCTGACAAGACCAAATGGGCACAGCCCCCTGTCATCGCCAAGGGCACGATAGCCGCGAATAACGGTGCCGCCGAAGTCGCTGGCGGCAAGACCTGGATTGGAACGCCAGGCCAGGATTTTGGGGTCGGGCCCTTGCCGGTGGGTCAGCAACCGCCGCCCGATGAAGAGCATTTCCTCGAATTTGTCGGATGGGAGCCGGTCGCAGTGCCGCCGGTCACCGCCACCACCGACAATCGCCATGCCGCGCTGGATCCTGCCGAGTATCTGGTGCCTCTGCAGGGCAGCCAGGCTTGGTATTATGTCGAGTATTTGGACAACAATGACCTGCTCGATTACACGGGAAATCCCAACGTTTCCGCGGGTGGTTTGAACCTATATTCATTGGTCGCCAGCAATCCGAAACTGAACGCGCCGCGAATGCTGCTCTACCACTTCCTCTATCCACTGCACCAAGAGACTCTCGAAGGCTGCGAGGACGTCCTGCAGGGCCGCCTGTTCGGCACTTACGCCGGCGAATGGACCTGCATCGCGTTGTTGATCGACGGGTCTCCCATATTGGCCGATGCCAAGCCCCTGTTCGTCGGCCTGACCTCTCGCAACACATCAAGTCCAATTGTGGCGCCGGATCATAAGATAGGAATGACCGTCTTCAATTGGACCGATGCCGACAGCGTCCCCGATGCCTCCGGCGGGACGCATCCGAAAATTTATGTCTCGCTCGATACTCATGGCGAGTACTTGCACCCTGGGACGCCTACTGTAACGCCGTTCTGGCCGGGAGGTGTCGATCCGGCCCGCAGCTCTTGCGGCCAAGTCGAAGGACTCGATGGCGAGATCGCCCAGGATATCACCATTCCGGGTACACCGGACACGCCCGGGCGTGATCCTAATGCGGTGATTGCAGTCGCCAAGATATTTGCCGGTCTTCTCGCAGGCTCTCCCTTTGGCGGTTATATTGGCGCGGCCGCTGGGGCAGCCGCGGGCCTCGAGTGGGCCACCGCCGAAGGTGCGTTCGGTAGTTTCGGAGCAACAGGAACGCCCGCCACATTGGTTTTGCCTAAGGCGAATCCGACTGACCAGACCGGCGGGCCGAACTTTGGCAGAATTCTACGTCCCAAAGGCTTGGATTTCCCCGAAGCCCATCAGGCTCTCTCGGTCGACGATTGGAATGTGCGAACCTATACGGCTCCAGCTCCGGATGGCCGTGCCTATACCTATATCGTCAACCGTGCCAATCAGGTCTGGTGGGCGCCGCGGCCCACGCCGCGTCCCGGAAAGCCCGACCTGCCCAACCCCGATGGATTTTCCGGTCGGTGGGGCCCACGGGTAACCAATGATCCAAACATTCGCCGCGCCGGAATGAAGTGCCCGGATTTCGCGCTCATGTTCCTTGAAGCCTTGGCGGTTAAGCTGCAAATGCCCTGACAAAGCGATTTGTGCCGAGTCAAATTCGGAAATTTTCCTGTTCTTGGCCTGCTTTAGCAGGAGCCGTCGGCGGCGATCAGCCGGGCAGCCCCTCTGGTCTTGGCAGCGCAGCGCCTTCTGGCGCGACCCTTCCGCCTGCCGTACGATGACAACACAACAAATAGACAGGGAGGATTTGCAATGGTTAGGACGATTCACAGCGCCCTCGCCCCGGCCGGCTTTTTGGCTGCTGTTGCGCTGACAGTCACAACGCTTGCGGTCGCGCAAGCGCCGCAACCGGCGCCCGCCCTGATGGCGCCCGGACTTCCGCCCACGCTCGTGGTCGACCTGATGACCGCGGACGGCGCCGCCAAGCTCGGGGCGCAATGGCGCGTGTCGGACGTCACCGTCAAGGAGGTGCCGATCATCCAAGGAACGATCACGCAGAACAAGATGACCTACGATATCGATCCGCACGCGGGCGCGACCGATTTCGACGACTCCAAATGGCCGGTGATCGAGCCGAAGGACCTCAATGCACGCCGCAGCGGCGGGCATATGGCCTTCATGTGGTATCGCAGCCCGCTGACGATTCCCGCAAAGATCGGCGACTTCGATCCTTCCGGCGCCGTCGCGGTGTTCAGCACCACGGTCGATGATTATGCCGAAATCTGGGTCAACGGCGTGATCCCGGGCCGTTCCGGCTATCCGCGCCCGGCCGCCATCTCGGGGCATAATATGCCCAACCGGGTGGTGCTCAGCACCGGTCTCAAGCCAGGCGACAAGTTCCAGATTGCCATCTTCGGCATCAACGGACCGATCTCCATGGCGCCCGCAAACTCCGTATTCGTTCGCGAGGCGAAGCTCGAGTTTTTCAAATAGGGGGCGGGTCCGTAGCGGACCTCGCTGCACCGGGACTAAGAAAATCGCATCGAGCCGGTCAGTGGCCGGCTCGATGTTCGATCTGTTGACGCTCAATGCCGGACCGGCCGGCCCGCAATTGAGGTGCAAGCTAGAAATCCGGCTTCTGCGCGACCGGCGTGCCGTAATCGATGCCGAACGGGTTGATGTTGTTCTCGGAGCAGATGTCCTCCCCGAACGAAGCCCGCCTCACCCGGTCGTACTGCCGCAGCTCCCTAAATGGCTGATTGAAGGTCCCCGGATCGTCGATGTCGATCAGGATCTCCAGCTTCTTGCCGCCCTCGATCATCCGCCAGCGCTCGGTAACGTGCAGCTTGTCAGTGTGGGGCGTGCGGTAATTATCGAGAAAGGTTTTGTTGTTGAGGCCGATCGTATCGACGACGAGCGTGTCGCCCTCATAGTGGCCGACCGATTCTCCGTACCAGGACGGCTTGAGATTGGCGGAATGGGAAGCATTGAGCCAGATATGCCGCACTTCGGCATTGCCGGAGAAGAGCAGCGTGACCTCGGCCGGCGATTGCAGGATGTAAAGAGCGCCACCGAGCAGCACGTCGAAGCCCGGAACGCCGCCGGGCCTGCAGGCGGACCGCGCCGTGAAGGCGAACTTGCCGGCGAGCACCGCCTCGTCGTCCTTCTTCATCACCTCCTTCGCCCATTGCTTCAGGTTGGGATTGCTGATGTCGCTGATGCGCTGTGTCGGCTGCTTGCCATTGACGCCGGATTCGTCGTTCGAGATGTAGGGATGAGCCGGGTCCTGCCCAATCGGCTTGGGCGAGCCCGGAACCGGAAGGAAGGCGCCGATGCCGATCCCCACCCAGGCCGTCTGGGCATCGGGAGAAAAGACAGGCGGCGCTTCCGCCGCGACGGACTTTCCTGCCGTCCCGGCGAGGGCTGCGATGAGCGCGAGCGCCAAGAACCGGCGCCTTGGGTGAAGTTTATGCATCGCTGTGTCTGCGGCGTTGGACACGGGCCTATTGGGTGGCCGAGCTCTTGGACGTCTTGAACACCGCGTCAATGGCGGCCTGGGCGCATTTTTCACCGTCGGCGCCGGACACCCCCATCGCCCCGATCATCTGACCGTCCACCATGATGGGCAGCGCGCCCGGCTGGGGAAAATCGCGCATGAATGTCGGCGCCAGGTTCTGCCCGCTGCGCACCACCTGGTTCATTTCCGAAGTCGGACGCCGCCAGCGCAGCGCGGATTTCGCCTTCAGCAGAGCGGTGTCGATGGAGTTTGCCCCGGCGCCTTCCATCGCATGGGATTCGATGAGATTGCCCGCCCAATCCAGCACCGACATCGCAAGCACCATGTGGTTCTTCTCGGCCCAGGCGGTGCAAGCATCCACCATCGCGCGTGCGCCGGCGCTGGTGATGACTTTTTGCTCGCGGACCATCGTCTGAGCCGATGCCGCTGTGGCAACCGCAGCGGCCGCGAACGTCGCAAGCGCGATCAGGCAGGATTTGACACGCATGATTTCCTCCTCCTGGGACAGGGAGCACCATCAACGGAACATGTTATCAAACGATGCCGCCGAAGGTCGACCTGGTGCCGTCGATTTCGCTCAGATCGGGCGACCTGCTCCGTCCGGTGCACGTGGCCGGAGAAGCGCCCGTGCATACAGCACTACAAACAGCGCGAAGGCACCGCTCCATGCGGCTCCCGCAACGGAAAGCAACAGAAAATATTGCGCCCCGCCGAGCGGCGCTATCACCCGCACGACCGCCGCAAGCGTCACCAGCCCGTAGATCGCGATGGTCCCGGCGCCCGCCACCAGCGGGCGCCCCGTGTGTCCCAAAGAAGCGCGCGTCATCACCGCGAGCGTCATGGTGCCGATTGCCCCGACCGTCAGCGCATGCAGGGCGGCGGTCGCGGGAAGCACCAGCGTGCGGGCGTTCACCGCCATAAGCAGAAAACCGAGCGCAAGCCAGGCATAGCCGAGGTGAAGTACGGCCAAAAGCGGCTCGCGCAATGTCGCTAGTCCGTGCCATCGAGCGAGACGCAAACCTATCATCAATCCGGCCGCCAGCTCGCCCCAGGGCGCAACCATCGATTCGGGCGCAAAGACCCAAACCGCCAGCGCCAGCAAAACGATAGCCAGAGCGGCCCGGTCGACCACACTAAAGCTGGCAGGCGGCGCAATTTCGGGGCGACGCTTTGTAAGCCAGTTTCGCGTGAAGCTTGGAATGATGCGACCGCCAACCAAATTGACGAGCATGAGCAGCGTCGCGATCCCCAGCCGATTGCCCAATTCGGCGGTTGCCGCGATACCGGCTGTCTCGAGATGAACCAAGCTATTGGCGGCCAGCAGCAGCGTGAGCGCCAGAAGCATAGGAAGATTGCGCCAGTTGCGCCCGGCGAAGATCTCGCGGGCAACCACAGCCGCAAATACCGCCGGGAATGCCAGATCGAGGGTGGCTACGACAGCAGGCTCGAGCGCTGCGGAGAACAGCACCGCGAGGCGGCCCGCCATCCACAATATGACAAGCAAGGCCAGCGGTCGGCCCTGAAGCGGCAGGCGGCCGGTCCAGTTGGGGATCGCAGTGAGCAGGAATCCGGCGACGACGGCGGATCCGTATCCGAAGATCATTTCATGTGCATGCCAAATCGGCGGGGCGACCGTCGCCGGAAGCCGATAGGCGCCCGCAAAGGCGGCGAGCCATAACGGAATTGCCAGCGCGGCCCATAACGCCGCGGAAAGGAAGAACGGACGAAAGCCAGCTGACAGGAGTGCAGGGCCACCTTGCCGGCGATATCGAGGGACTGCCATGGTACCTTCTTCAGGAGAATCGAGCTCAGACTCTTAGGGTGCTGCCGGCAGGGCCGGTTCGACCCGCTCCAACCGGGCCGCGTTTCGCATATAATCCGGCGCGCTCAGGTGCTGCAGCCCCTCCCCGCTGAGGCGGAAAGGCGGGGCAACAAAGGAGGATCCGATGTCTCGTCACGCAGGAAGCCTCACGCATTACTTTCTCTCCAGCGCGCTATGCCTTGCCGCCGGTTCCGGCGTTTCGGCACTTGCTGCCGCTGATTCGCCGCCCGATTTCGGCTCCAATCCGAGTGAGGCCTGGTTCTCCTATTCCCGCGAATTCCTGCCGCCAGCGAGCGGCGCGGGGCCGGTGCGGGAGTTGCCCGGACACCGACACGTCTCCAACGACGAATATCGGCTGACCGGAAAACAGGCGACTTTCGCGATGGGCGATCCCGATAGTCCCATTCTCCAGCCTTGGGCGGCTGAGCAGATTCGCAAGCGCAATGCGCTTCTCCTCTCCGGAACGCCGGTTTTCTCCCAGCACGCGAGCTGCTGGCCGGTCGGCGTCACCGTATTCATGATGGAGCCGATGACCCGGCCGATGTTCATCGTGCAGGGGAAAAGGGACGTGGCGATGATCCTCACGAGCTTCAGCGATGTTCGCCACGTCTGGCTGACCGACAAGCATTCGCCAAACCTCAAGCCGAGTTGGTCCGGCGAATCGATCGGCCATTACGAAGGCGATTCGCTCCTCATCGACACGATCGGGTTCAACGACAAGACATTCATGGACGGATACGGCACGCCGCACACCGACAAGCTGCACGTGACCGAACGCCTGCATCTGATCGAAGGCGGCCAGACGATGGAGGACAATTTCCACGTCGAGGACCCCGGCGCTTTCACCATGCCGTGGGACGCCGTCGAGCGCTACCGCCACTACGAAGCAACCGTCGCCAAGATGTCGCTCAAATCCATCCCGGTCCTGGCGACGCCTGCCGACGGGCCGCTCACCGAAGCGATCTGCGCCGAAAGCACCAACTCGTTCCTCGGGCTGCCCGCACTGCCAGTCCCGCAGGCGAGCGCGCCGGATTTCTAAAGCGCCGGCGACCTGGAGGAGAGATGATAGAAGCTCTTTCGAGGCGCATTTGCCGCCGCTTCGGTCTCAAGGCGCGGTGGGGGCTCATCCTTGCCGGCGCCCTTGCGACGACCGCTGCCGCCACTGCCGCGCCCGTGCATGCACCGGAGAAGATCCCCGATCTCGGCGCATCGGCTGCTCTCGCCTGGACGCCGCTGACCATAAGGGGCGGCATCGCCCGGTATGGCACCGGCTGGTTTGATCCGCCGGCCCCCCTGCGCGGTCCGATCCACCAGGATCCCGACTATCCGTTGCGCGGCAACGAAACCCGCCGGCCGACGCCCGCACTCGGCAACTGGAAGGACCCGATTCTCAAGCCTTGGGCGGCCGAGCAAATGCGCCGCTCGAACGAGGACCTCCTCTCCGGAAAAGTCGGGATTCCGTTCCTGGCGCAGTCGCAATGCTGGCCGGGCGGCGTTCCGGGTCAGCTGTTGTGGACTTCGGAGCCCATGTATTTCCTGCAGACCCCCAAGGAAGTGTGGATGGTCTGGCAGCGCGACCAATGGGTCCGCCGCATCTATCTGACCGACCAGCATTCGGAAGTCATAAAGCCGTCGTGGTTCGGCGAATCGATCGGCCATTACGAGAACGGCGAGCTCGTGGTCGACACGATCGGGCTCTCAGCCCCCAAATACGGCTTCCTCGACATGTTCCGCACCCCGCATACTGACAAGCTGCACGTGGTGGAGCATTTCAAGGTCACACCCGACAATAAATTCCTCGAGGCGCTGGTCAAGGTCGAGGACCCCGACACGTTCAACGAGCCCTGGTACGCGACCAAGCGCTGGCGCCGCGACCCGAATGAATGGTCGGAATCGATCTGCGCTGAGAACAATATCGATCCCTTCAACTCGAACTTGGTGCCACCGCCGCAGGCCGAGCACCCGGACTTTTGACTTTGTGAGGCGAGCGGCCCGGCAAGGAAAGGCTCCGTGAAACTGGTCTGGCCCTGGCAGGATCGGAGGCGGCGCTTTTCCCCGCTCAAGGCCGCGGGCTTTGCGCTGACGCTCGCGCCGGCGATCCTGCTTGCCTACGAGCTCCGCGCCGGCGAGCTCGGCATCTATCCGCTGTGGCTCGGCGAGCTGACTTACTGGTCCGGCGTTTGGGCAACCGTCGTCCTGCTCGGGGCGCTGGCGGTGACGCCGGCGATCCGGATCTTCGGCTGGAAGAGCCTGATCGATGTGCGGCGGATGATCGGGGTCGCGGCACTCGCCTACACGATCTTCCACATCATCGTCTATTTCGCGCTGCGCTTCTGGAGCTTCTCCCTCATCGCCAAGGAGATGATCGCAAGCGCTTCGCTGATCACCGCAACGCTCTCGACGATCGGGCTTGGCGTATTGGGCGCGACTTCATTCGACGCCGCGATCCGCCGCATGGGCGCAAGGGGCTGGCAACGGCTGCACAATTGGGTCTACGTCACCTCGCTGTTGGCAATCCTGCACGTGCTTCTGTCTCGCGGCACCAACCCGATGCAGTATTTGCTTGCCGGAATGTTCTTCTGGCTGATGGGATGGCGCCTCCTCAATCGATCCGGACGCGGAGCCGACCCGCGCGCGCTCGCGCTGCTTGCTGTGGGCTCCGGCCTCTTTGCGGCGCTCCTCGAAGCGATCTGGCTTGGGGCAAAGCGCGGTTACGGACCGATCGAAACTCTGGCCGGCAATTTCAGCCTGATCTTCGGTGTCCCGCCGGTGTGGCAGCTGATGGCGCTCGGCCTTCTCATCGCGGTCCTCGCAGCGCTGCGCATGTCGCGGAAAAGTCGATACCGGTTTTCCGAACAAGGCCTTCCCTTCTCGTAGGGGCGGCGCTTGTGGCCGCTCGGGTGCCCACAAGGGGCGGCCCTACACAAAGCCTACTCGCCCTTGATTCCGGCGTCGCGAATGACCTTGCTCCACTTCTGCGTCTCGGCCGAAAGATAATCCGACAGATCTTCGGGCGTGCCGGCGATCGGCTCGAACAGCTGTCGATCGAGGAAGTTCTTCGCCACTTGCGGATCGGCGAAGAAGGCGCGCACCTCGCCGTTGATCTTGTCGACCACCGGGCGCGGGGTGCCCGCCGGTGCAAACAGTCCAAACCACGAGACGGCGCGATAGCCCGGAAGGCCTGCCTCGGCGACGGTCGGCACGTCGGGCAGGAGCCGCATACGCTTGTCGGCGCCGACCGCCAGGAAGCGGACCTGGCCCGCAGCCGCAGGCTGCACGGCGTTTGCAGCGCTCACATACATGAGCTGGATATGGCCGGCGATCACGTCGGTCATCGCCGGCGCAGCGCCTTTATAGTGCACCGGCACGAGCTTGGTCCCGGTCTCTCTCGCGAATAATTCCATGTTGAGGTGCGCGGTCGAGCCGACCCCATAGGTGCCGTAGTTGAGCTCGCCCGGATGCGCTCTCGCATAGGCAATGAGCTCGCTCACGCTGTGAACCGGCAGCGAGGGATTCGTGATCAGGCCATGGTTGATGAGCACCAGGCCGACCACGGGCGTGAAATCCTTGATGCTGTAGGGAAGCCGTTGATAGAGGCTCGGATTGGCGACGAACGTGACTTCCGGACCGATCAGCAGCGTGTGCCCGTCAGGGGGCGCCTTGGCCACATATTCGGCCGCGATGATGTTGTTGGCACCGCCGCGGTTCTCGACAATCGCCTGCTGCCCCCAGGCCGTCGAAAAGTGCTGCGCCAGCATGCGCCCGAGAATATCGGTGACGCCACCGGGCGGCGCCGGCACCACGATGGTGATGACTTTGCTCGGATAGGTGGTCTGTGCCTCAACCCGCAGAGTGCCGCCGAGCACAGCGAGCAGGAGGACAGCAAACAACCGGCGCAATCCGTGCGACCTCATCGCATGCGGCATCGGGCAGGCTCCCAGCACGGGCAGCCGAGGCTGCGAGGCGCAGTATGTAACTTCTCTGGGAGCAAAGAAATAACCAAGCATCTGTCGCCCCTGCGCATAAGGGCGTTTACGCCCTTCTGCAACGGGCGATGCGGTTGCCCATACGCGACGCGCAATCATAGATGCCAGGGCTTATAGGTCCCGGCGCCCCTGCGCTCGACCGGGACGACCGCTGATCCGCCCTACTCCACGTCCTCGACCTGACCCGGGCCGCCGCCAAACGCCTTCTGCGACAGCGCGGCTTCCATGAACGGATCGAGATCGCCGTCGAGCACGCCGCCGGTATTGGAAGTGGATACGCCGGTGCGCAGGTCCTTCACCATCTGATAGGGCTGCAGCACATAGGAGCGGATCTGGTGGCCGAAGCCGATATCGGTCTTGCCGGCGTTCTCGATCGCGGCCTGCTCCTCGCGCTTCTTCAATTCGAGCTCGTAGAGGCGCGCCCGCAGCATCTGCCAGGCTTGCGCACGGTTGCGGTGCTGCGAGCGGTCGTTCTGGCAATAAACCACGATATTGGTCGGGATGTGGGTCAAGCGCACCGCCGATTCGGTCTTGTTGACGTGCTGGCCGCCCGCGCCGCTCGAGCGCAGCGTGTCGGTGCGAACGTCCTGCTCCTTGATGTCGACCACGATGCGATCGTCGATCACCGGATAGGCGCGCACGCTCGCGAACGACGTGTGCCGCCGCGCGTTGGAATCGAACGGCGAGATGCGCACCAGGCGGTGCACGCCGTTCTCCGTCTTGAGCCACCCATAGGCGTTGTGGCCCTTGACCTGGATGGTCGCCGACTTGATGCCGGCCTCTTCGCCTTCGGTCTCTTCAAGATAGTCGACCTTGAAGCCATGCTGCTCGGCCCAGCGGGTGTACATGCGGAGCAGCATGTTGGCCCAGTCCTGGCTTTCGGTGCCGCCGGCGCCGGCATGCACTTCGAGATAGCTGTCATTGTTATCGGCTTCGCCGGAGAGAAGTGCTTCGAGCTGACGGCGGGCGACTTCATTCTTGAGGCGCTTGAGCGCCTCCTCGGCCTCGGCGACGACGGTCTTGTCCTTCTCGGCCTCGCCGAGCTCGATCAGGGTCGTCTGGTCGTCAAGGTCCTGCTCGATGCGGCCGATGGCGGTGAGCTGGCTTTCGAGCGCGGTGCGCTCCTGCATCACGCGCTGGGCGCGTTGCTGGTCGTTCCAGAGGTTGGGATCCTCCGCCTCGCGGTTGAGCTCGGCCAAGCGGACGCGCGCCTTGTCGACGTCAAAGATGCCTCCTCAGCAGCACGACCGACTGCTTGATCTCATCGACAATGTTTTGGATTTCCGCGCGCATGACCACACTTTCGATACGACACTTCGGGATTCCTGGGCGCCGCGATTCGCCTTGCGCCCGCCCATGGCGATTTAGCGATCCCTCACGCTGATTTCAATCAGTAGTCGGACAGCTTGGGACAGCTCGGATCAATAGAGCCCATTGCCGGAGCGGATCGCCCGCTCCGCCTCCGGAGAGACCGCGGTCATTGGGCGGCCGTCGGTATCGACCACACCGACCACCGAGTAGGTGTCAGGCGGGGCGGTGCCGGGCTTGAAGGCCTCCAGGATAACCTGGTTGCGCGGGTCGCTGGGCGTGGCGCGCATGCCGGTCTTCACGTTGACGGGGACGAGCTTGATTCCAGGAGGCGGAGGGAACGGCACCGACGGCTTGTCGGCGAGCGCGACCTTCATGAAGTCGCGGAAGATCGGGGCCGCCAGCGCGCCGCCGGTGGCGCGGTCGGCGATATGGCGCGGCTTGTCGTAGCCCATGAACACGCCGACCACGAGATCGGTCGAGAAGCCGATGAACCAGACGTCCTTTTCGTCGTTGGTGGTGCCGGTCTTGCCGGCGATGTGCTTGCCGAGCTCCTTGATGCCGGAGGCGGCCGCCGTGCCGCGGATCGGCACGCCTTCCATGATCGACGTGATCTGGTAGGCGGTCATGGGATCGATCACCCGCTCGCGGCGATCGATCAGGATCGGCTCGTTCTGGTTCGCCCATTTGTCGGCGTCGCAGCCGCGGCATTCGCGCTGGTCATGCTTGTAGATGGTGTGGCCGTAGCGGTCCTGGATGCGGTCGATCAAGGTCGGCTGCACCTTGCGGCCGCCATTGTCGATCATCGCATATGCCCCGACCATGCGCATGAGCGTGGTCTCGCCGGCTCCCAGCGAATAGGAGAGATAGGGCGGCAGGTTGTCATAGACGCCGAAGCGCTTGGCGTATTCACCGATCAACGGCATGCCGATGTCTTGCGCCAGCCGCACAGTCATCACATTGCGGGAATGCTCGATGCCGAAGCGTAGCGTCGAGGGACCATAGAAGTTCTGCTCGTAATTTTCCGGCCGCCAGATGCCGCTGCCGGTGTCCACCTCGAGCGGCGCGTCGAGCACGATGCTCGATGGCGTATAGCCGTTGTCGAGCGCGGCCGAATAGACGATCGGCTTGAACGAGGAGCCCGGCTGCCGCAGCGCCTGGGTCGCGCGGTTGAACTGGCTCTGGTCGTAGGAGAAGCCTCCCACCATGGCGAGCACGCGCCCCGTATTCGGATCCATGGCCATGATGGCGCCGGAGATTTCCGGAACCTGGCGCAGCCGCCACTGCCCCTCCTTGCCGGCGAGCGGCTCCACATAGACGACATCGCCGGGATTAAGCACCTGGCTCACCTTGGTGACATTCTTCACGGAGGCGGATTTCGCCCACTTCACCGCTTCGAGCGGCACGATGCCGGTCTCGCGGTCCTTGAGCACCGCTCCGGCCGGATCGCGGCCCGGCTGCAGGCCCACGCGCGCCTGCTGGTCGCCGGAATCCAACACCACCGCGAGCCGCCAGGGCGCGACATCGTTCAGGGCACGGATATCGGCGAGCTTGGCGCCCCATTCGCCGGCCGCGAGGTTGAGCTTGGTGACGGGGCCGCGATAACCGGTCCCCTCGTCGAAGCGCACCAATCCGTCGGCCAGAGCCTTGCGCGCCACCACTTGCAGCTTGGGATCAAGCGTTGTGCGGACCGACAGCCCGCCCTCATAGAGCTTCTGCTCACCGTAATTGTCGGCGATGTAGCGGCGCACCTCCTCGGCGAAATACTCGGCCGAGAAGGTATGCGCTCCGGTCGGACGGGTCGTGACCGTCAGCGGCGCCTTCTTGGCCGCCTCCGCTTCCGCCTCGGTGATGTAGTGGTCCTCGGCCATGCGCCCGATCACATAATTGCGGCGCGCGACCGCCTCGTCGTGGTGGCGGAACGGATTGTAATTGTTGGGGCCCTTGGGCAGCGCCGCAAGATAAGCGGCTTCCGGAATGGTCAATTCGTGCACCGACTTGTCGAAATAGAGGAGCGAAGCCGCCGCCACCCCATAGGCCCCGACCCCGAGATAGATCTCATTGAGATAGAGCTCGAGGATCTTCTGCTTGGAGAAGGTGCGCTCGATCTTCATCGCCAGGAGCGCTTCGCGGACCTTGCGGCTGAGGCTCGCCTCGTTGGTGAGCAGGAAATTCTTGGCGACCTGCTGGGTGATGGTCGATGCCCCCTGCGGACGGCGGCCACTGCCATAGTTCTGGACGTAGAACACGACGGCGCGGAGGATCCCCTGAACGTCGATGCCATTGTGCTCGTAGAAGTTCTGGTCCTCGGCCGCCACGAAAGCGTTGGTGACCAGCTTCGGGATCGCCTGGATCGGCAGATAGAGTCGCCGCTCATGCGCATATTCGGCGAGCAGCGAGCCATCGGCGGCGTGCACGCGCGTCATCACCGGCGGTTCGTAGTTCTGCAGCTGCGAGTAGTCGGGCAGGTCCTTGGAATAATGCCACAACAGGCCCGCGACCGCAGAGACGCTCACCAGGAACACGATCGTTCCGGCGGTGAAGAGGAAACCGAGAAAGCGCAGCAACAGTCGCATCGCCGAAAATCCCAACCCCACTTGCGTCCCAGCCTGGTTCGCAGCCCAAGCTCTTGATCCCGAGCCAGCTCCTCTTGCTCGACGCCTTGGCGCCTCAGCGCTCCAGCCCTTGGACGCGGCCACGCCCGAGTTTAAAGAGAAGAGTGAAAATTTGGCAGGCCTTGGCGCGTGCCGCCAGCACTCAATTGTCACCTTGCGGCACTTACGACAGTTTATGGCAAGCCCCGCCGCCACTCTATCCGGCGCCCCCGATCCGCCTTGTGGCGGACCCCAATTACGGGCCCGCTCCGCGCTTAAGGCCTTCCTTTGGTCGCGCCGTTTTATGTTGAAACTGAGGCCATTAAGGGGCCCACCTCAATTCTGGCCAGTCCCGCGCGCGAGCTTGGGAAGAAAATAGCGATCGATCGCCTGCACGATCGACTCGGTGGTGTGGTCGCGCCAGTCCGCCGACATGAGCGACTTCAGATCCTGCTTGTTCGACACATAACCGAGCTCGACCAGCACCGAGGGGATATCCGGCGCCTTGAGCACGCGAAAGCCGGCCGACTTGAGCGAATTCTTGTGCAGACGCGTCACCGTACGCATGGAGTCGAGCACCCCGCGCGCGAACTGCACCGAAAAAGTCTTGGTCTCGCGCTGAGCCAGATCGATGAGGATGTCGGCAACGTCATTCGGCTCGGAGGTAAGATCGACGCCGGCAATGACGTCGGCCCGGTTCTCGGTCTCGGCAAGTCGCGCGGCCTCGGCATCCGAGGCCGTCTCCGATAATGTGTAAACGGTCGCACCCTGCGCATCCCCCTCGTTTCTCGGCAGTGCATCGGCGTGGATGGAGATGAACAGCGAGGCCTGCTGCGCCCGGGCGAAGGCCACGCGGTCGGCGAGCGCCACGAATGTGTCGTCCGTGCGCGTCATCATCACGCGGTATTTGCCTGACTTCTCCAGCTTGTCGCGCAGCATGAGCGCGAAATCGAGCACGATGGTCTTCTCCATCTCCCCGCTCGATGCCTTGGTGCCGTTGTCGATGCCCCCATGGCCGGGGTCGAGCACGATCACCGGGCGGGCATCGCCGCGCGCCGGCGGCGTTGCGGGAGGGGGCTGCTCGCGGACGCGGTTTTCCAGCGCAATGGTGCGCATGAAGGTGTCGCGGTCGACCGCCGAGAGATCGAGCACCAACCGCGCCGGCTGGTCATTGCCGGCATCGAGCACGAAGGACTTGTCGATTCGCGCCGGCCGCGTGAGATCGATCACGACGCGCGAACCGCCGGTCATCATGAGCCCGTAGCGGAATGCCTTGATGAGTCCGCGGCCCTCCTCCCCGGCCTTGGCCGGAAACCGGAACAGGACCTGCGGCAGGTCGATGACCACCCGATAGGGGTTGGCAAGCGCAAAAGCGTGCAGGTCGACCTTCTGGCTGAAGTCGATCACCATACGGGTCTGGGCTTCGTCGCCGGCGAGTCGCACATCGCTCGCGACCGGATAGCCGGCAAATTGGTCCGTCTGTCCCGCGCTCATGTCGATCGCGCGCGCCGGCCCGGTCGGGGCGAGCAAAACCAGCGCTAGAGTCACACTCACCGCACGGACAGACATCGATTCAGCGATCCCCTCCGGCATCGGCTCAGCCCATTATGGCGGGCATGGTTAACTGCCGCTTAAGCGCGGCCTGGGCTGACTTTATATGCTCCCGCTTCACGTCCGTGTCATCGGCACCTCGCGGAGGGGCGGCGACCTCGCCCAGTTTGGGCGAACTCTGTTCTAATCCGCTGTAATGATTATATTTGGCGTGTACCAGCGGTACCGACCCTTCCTTGGGTCTCGCGCCTGGCAAGGTTAGGTTCCCCACGGGGGAAAACGCCTTTGCGTCGTCGTTGCGGTGCTTGCCAAGGGCCGGATGCGGCCGTAAGAAGGGTTTGCCGACGGTTAAAAGTCCCGGTTGTGCCGCGTTTGGGCATCCCGGCAAACGCTCAGGGTTCGCTCTCCGACAGATTTCGGGAGGAAGCTTGAGCGGCGGAAGCAAACCGCGGGTGCCGCATACGGCGGCACCGCGGAGCGCGATCAAAGCCGATGTCCTTGTAGAGCACGGTCGGTATCGCTCAGAGCGGGTGCCTCGCGGGCGCTCCCCTGGGCGATGCGGTGGCCGCTCAGGCGATGGCTTGCGACTCGCTCGCAGGTTTGAGCTGCCCGACAGCCGTCGGAGGAGAGAAACTACGGTGGCGCCTTTGCGCGTCGCCGCAACTGCCACGGGCCGAAGGTCATGCCACGACACATTCTGCTGCGAAGGGGCTGCGTGCGACCGCTCGTCGCAAGCTTGGCCGCTTCCAGCATGATCGCGTCGCGGGGCGAAGACATGAGCCGCGCCGGTGCATTCCGCGCCACGCCGGCCAAGCGCGATCGACAGCTTTCGCGCGCCCCCGAGGCCCTTTCATTCAACCGCAATCAGGCCGCTTTCGGGTCGCGCCGTTCGGTCTCGCCCGCGAGGCGAGAACGCACGGCTGCGTGCCGGCGCGCCATCACGAGATTAGTCAATGCCCAACAAAATGCTGGTCGATGCGACCCACCCGGAGGAGACCCGGGTGGTCGTTCTGCGTGGCAACCGCGTCGAAGAGTTCGACTTCGAGTCCGCCAATCGTAAACAACTTCGCGGCAACATCTATCTGGCCAAGGTGACGCGCGTCGAGCCGTCGCTGCAGGCGGCCTTCGTCGACTACGGCGGCAATCGCCACGGCTTCCTCGCCTTCGGCGAAATTCATCCCGACTATTATCAAATCCCGGTCGCCGACCGGCAGGCCCTGATCGATGAGGAAGAGCGCGCCGCTCGCGCCGCCGAGGCCGAGGCCGATAATCGCGCCGGACGCCGCCATCGGGAGAGCCGGCGTTCGCACGACCATATCAAGAGCGACGTGATCGAGCCCGAGCGCGAGCATAACGCGGCCGGGGATGCGGACTTTGCCGCCGAAACCGGCGCAATGGCGGCCGCATCGGAAATCATGGCCCCGGCAGCCGAGGAGGTCGGCACAGCGCCCGCAGAGGCGGAGCCCGACATTTCGACTTCAGGCATTTCGTCGACGGCAGGCATTTCGACGGCAGGCGCGTATTCCCACGCCCCGGCCGAGGATGGCTGGCAGGCGGAAAGCACAACGCTTGGCGAACGCGAAGCAACGCCTGCGGGCGAGCCGGCCAGCAGCAATGCCGGCGGGCAGCCCGAGCCGGCCGAATCGCCCATTATGGCCGCCGAGGCAGACGCAGAAGCCGCTGCGGAACCTGCCCTTACCGGCGATGAGCACCATGCGGAGGCGGGCGAAGGCGTCGGCGAAAACCCGGCGCCTGCTCGCGATCAGGAAACCGCCGACCACAACGTCACCGAGAACATCACCGAGATCGGCGCTCCTGTGGGCGAGGAGGAGGTCGTTGAATCGGTCGGCGGCGCCGATGCGATGGAGGAAGTGCCCGAGCGCATGCCGCGCATGCGCCGACAATACAAAATTCAAGAGGTGATCAAGCGCCGTCAGGTGATGCTGGTGCAGGTGGTCAAGGAGGAGCGCGGCACCAAGGGCGCGGCTCTCACCACTTATCTCTCGCTCGCCGGTCGCTATTCGGTGCTGATGCCCAACACCGCGCGCGGCGGCGGCATCAGCCGCAAGATCACCGATTCAGTCGACCGCAAGAGGCTCAAGGAGGTCGCGCAGGAACTGGAGGTTCCCGAGGGCATGGGCGTCATCCTGCGCACCGCCGGCGCGAGTCGCACCAAGACCGAGATCAAGCGCGATTTCGAATATCTCTTGCGCCTGTGGGAGACGGTGCGCGACTTGACCCTCAAATCCACCGCCCCGACGCTGGTCTACGAGGAAGGCTCGCTGGTCAAGCGCTCGATCCGCGATCTCTACAACAAGGACATCGACGAGATTCTGGTTGCGGGCGCGGATGCCTACCGCGAAGCACGCGATTTCATGCGCATGCTGATGCCGAGCCACACCAAGAACGTGAAGCCCTACAACGACAATGTGCCGATCTTCGGCCGCTTCGGCATCGAGAGCCAGCTCGACGCCATGTTCCAGCCGGTGGTGCAGCTGCGCTCAGGCGGCTACATCGTGCTCAATCAGGCGGAAGCCCTGGTGGCGATCGACGTCAATTCGGGGCGCGCCACCCGCGAGCATCACATCGAGGATACCGCGCTCAAGACCAATCTCGAGGCATCCGACGAAATCGCCCGGCAGCTGCGCTTGCGCGACCTCGCCGGCCTCATCGTCATCGACTACATCGACATGGACGAGAAGCGCAACAACCGCACGGTGGAGCGGCGGTTGAAGGAGGCGCTCAAGCACGACCGCGCGCGCATTCAGGTCGGGCATATCTCGCATTTCGGCCTCCTGGAGATGTCGCGCCAGCGCATCCGCTCGAGCGTGCTGGAGAGCTCGACCGAGAAATGCCCGCATTGCGGCGGCACCGGCCACGTGCGCTCCGTCTCCTCGGTTGCCCTGCAGCTGTTGCGCGCGATCGAGGAAATGATGCTGAAGGGCGCGACCCACAACCTGATTGTTCGCACCCGCAGCGACACCGCGCTCTACCTCCTCAATCACAAGCGCGCGCACCTGCGCGAGCTTGAGGAGCGATTCCAGCTCACCATCACGGTCAATTCCGATGCGACTGTCGCCGGCCAGGTATCCTATGTGATCGAGAAGGGCGAGCAGGTGCACTCGATCGAGCAGGCCAAGGCGCTATCCGCGGTGCGGCCGACCAGCGTCGCTCCGCTCGCCGAGGAGGATGAGGAAGCGCTCGAGGAAACCGACGAGCTCGAGGCCGGCGGCGCCGAGGCAGAGAGCGGCGAGACCGAAGAAGGTGCCGAGGAAGTGCTCGATGGCATCGCCGAGGCCGGGCACGGCGAAGGCGAACGCACGGGCCGCAAACGCAGGCGCCGGCGGCGGGGTCGGCGTGGCGGCGGCGGTGACACGCGCGAGAGCGAAGCACCCGTCAGCGAACGTGGCGGCGAGGTCGGCGGCCTCCTCGCGGCCGAGGAAGAAGAGCCCGTGGGTGAGGCAGATGCCGAAGCCGAGGGCGAGTTGAGCACCGCAGAAGCGGCCACGAGCGAAAGCCACGGCGAGGGCGAGCGACGCCGGCGACGGCGCGGACGCCGTGGCGGCCGGCGCAATCGCCATGGTCGCGAGGTTGACGGCCACGAAGCGATCGGCCGCGAAAGCGATGGCGCCATGTCCTCACCAGATTCGTCCGGCGCTTTTGCCGAGACGGCGCAGCCCGAAGAGGCTCACGAGCCAGAGCCGGAGGACAGAGAACCGGCTCAAGCTGCCGACGTGACGGCGGATAGAGTGGACGCGTCGCATCCGGCCGAAGCCGAACACGCAACCGAACCGGCGCCCACCCCACACGCGCCCGCACCGGCCCCGCGTCGCGGGTCCACAGTGCGCGAGCCCGCACCGACGAGCTTTCATTTCGGCGAAGCGCAGCCTGCCCCGCTCCCTCACCCCGAGCCGGTCGCGCCGGTACATGTCGAGCCGACACCGGTGGTGACCGAGAGCCCGGCCGAAAGCGAAGAAACAAGTCGTCCGCGCCGCGGCTGGTGGAGCAAACGCATCCTGGGCAAGGGCTGACAACGGCGCCTCTTCTTGCCGCGGGAGCAACGGCCTATGCTTGTGATTAAGGCGCGGAGCTCGCGCGGCAAGCTTCGGACATTGGCAAGGCGATGAAGAGCGGGTGGGTTGAGCGTGACGCACAGGCGATCCTCGATCGCTATGCGCAACTTGGATTCTCATCCGATCTCGCCTTGTGCATCTATGCGACGCGACTCTTGGGCCGCGAGCCCAAGCTTGTCCTGCACGGCGGCGGCAATACGTCCGTCAAGACGAAGATGCGCGATCTTCTCGACGAGGAGGTCGAGGTCCTGTGCGTCAAGGGCTCGGGCGGCGACATGGCGGTCATCGAGCCGGCCGGCTTGCCGGCAGTACGGCTCGAGCGCCTGCGCAGGCTGCGCGCGCGCGCATCCCTCGGCGATGAGGACATGGTGCGCGTCCAGCGCGAGAACCTGCTCGACCCTGCGGCACCCAATCCCTCGGTGGAGACACTGCTGCACGCCTTTCTGCCGCATAAATTCGTCAACCACACCCATTCGACCGCGGTGCTGAGCCTCGTCGACCAGCCCGACGGCCAGACCTTGTGCGCCGAGGTCTACGGTCGGCGGATGGGCATTGTTCCCTATGTCATGCCGGGCTTTGCGCTCGCCAAGCTCGCGGCGGAAATCTACGAATCGGCGCGCGATGTCGAAGGGCTGATCCTGCACAAGCATGGCATCTTCACTTTCGCCGAAACCGCGGAAGCCGCCTACACGCGCATGATCAAAATGGTCACGCTCGCCGAGGAGCGGCTCGCCCGCGACCGGCGCGCCGTGTTCCAGAGCAACGCCGTGTTGCCGCAGCAGGTGGCGCCGCTCGCCGCGGTCGCCCCGATCGTGCGCGGCGCCTGCAGCGCCCGCGAAGAACGTGCCGAGGGGGCATGGCGGCGGCTCATTCTCGATTTCCGCAATTCGCCGGCCGTCCTCAATTTCGTCAACGGCGCCGAGCTTGCCCGTTACGCCCAGGCCGGCGTCGCCACGCCCGACCACACCATCCGCACCAAGAACTGGCCGCTCTTGTTGGGCGCGCCGGAGGACGGCAAGCTCGATGCCTTCAGGCGCTCGACCCAGAAGTCGGTGCTCGGCTTCACAGAACGCTACAAGGACTACTTCACGCGCAACAACACCCGCGTTGGATCGATCAAGCGCATGCTTGATCCGATGCCGCGCGTCGCGCTGTTGCCGGGCCTCGGCCTGTTCGGCCTCGGCCGCAGCAAGAAGGACGCCAGGGTCGCGGCCGATATCGCCGAAGCCGCAATCGCGACCATCACGGATGCCGAAGCGATCGGCCGTTTCGAGTCGATCACGGAAGCCGACATGTTCGACATGGAATATTGGTCGCTCGAGCAGGCAAAGCTCGGCACGGCTGAAGAAAAGCCGCTCGCCGGCCAGGTGGCGGTGATCACCGGCGCCGGTGGCGTCATCGGCGCCGCCACGGCGCGCGGCTTCGCCAACGCTGGCGCCGAGGTCGCGTTGCTCGATCTGGATGAAGGGGCGGTTCAGGCCAAGGCCAAATCGATCGGCGGCAACGCGCTGGCGCTACGCTGCGACGTCACCGAGGCCACATCGGTGCGCGCAGCCTTCGACCGCGTGGTCGAAACCTTCGGCGGTGTCGATATCGCGATCTCCAACGCCGGCGCAGCCTGGCAGGGCCGCATCGGCGAGGTCGAGGAGGAGGTGCTGCGCAAGAGCTTCGAGCTCAATTTCTACGGCCACCAACGGGTCGCGCAGGCGGCCGTCAAGGTGATGCTGGCGCAGGGTACGGGCGGGTGCCTGTTGTTCAATGTCTCCAAGCAGGCGGTCAATCCTGGGCTCAATTTCGGCCCCTACGGCCTGCCCAAGGCGGCGACGCTCTTTCTTGTCCGCCAATACGCGCTCGACTATGGGGCGGACGGCATCCGTTCCAATGCCGTCAATGCCGACCGTGTCCGCTCCGGTCTCCTGACCGACGAGATGATTGCTCAGCGCTCGAGCGCGCGCGGGCTCACCGAGAAAGACTATATGAGCGGCAACCTGCTCGGCCGCGAGGTCACCGCCGAGGACGTGGCGCAGGCCTTCCTCGCGCAGGCGCTTGCGCTCAAGACCACCGCCGATGTCATGACGGTCGACGGCGGCAATATCGCGGCGGCGCTGCGGTGAGAGACGCCGCTTCACGGCGAAACTAAACCCGCGGCCGCAGCCGCCGCCTCTGCGACCGGCATCGACACCTTGGGCGCCCTCGCCTCGCCTACGTGCGGCAAGCGGGCCTTCGCGACCCATTTCCCGGCTGCCGTACGGCGCGCCGGCCGGATTTTCGTGGCTTCTTCGGGTCACTGCGGCAGGGGGGCCGCACCTGAAATGTCCGGCTTGCCATGGCTTGAAAATCGTGTATTCGTTTTCTCGATAATCCTCATACAGCCTCTATCGCAGGAGCTGGCGGATGGAGCGGATCACGATCAGCGTCTCGGAGGAGTTCGCGGCCGAGCTGACCGAATTCATGGCGCGCCACCAATATGAAAACCGGTCGGAGGCGATTCGCGATCTCGCACGGCTTGGCCTCAATCAGGCGCGCGCCGACCAAGGGCTGGGAAGCGAATGCGTCGCCACGCTCTCCTATGTCTTTAGCCATCAGACGCGCGAGCTGTCCAAGCGCCTGACGAACGTTCACCACGCGCATCACGACTATCAGGTCGCGACGATGCACGTGCACCTTGATCACGACAGCTGCCTAGAAGTCGCGATCCTGCGCGGCAAGGCGGCGGCGGTCAGGGATTTTGCCCAATCCGTGATCGCGGAACGGGGCGTCACCTATGGCCAGGTGAGCTTCGTCCCAGTGGCGGTCGACACCGCAGTCCATCGCCACGGGGACGCGTCGCACCGACACGCCCATACCCATCCCAAGAACTGACCAGGAGTGTAAATGAATAGCAGTGTATGGGGCGTCTTCAGCGACGAACGCGCGAATTTGCGCGGAAGGATCATCGGAATTCTGCTTCTGCTGATAGCTTTCAATGTCGCCGCCTGGCTCTGGGCGCTGACTGCATTTCGCGATTATCCGATCCTCCTCGGAACGGCAGCGCTTGCCTACACTTTCGGGCTGCGCCACGCCTTCGATGCGGACCATATCGCGGCTATCGACAACGTCACGCGCAAGCTCATGCAGGAGGGAAAGCGTCCGGTCGCGGTGGGCTTCTTTTTCTCGCTCGGACACTCGACGGTCGTGGTGGCGCTCTCGGTGGCGATCGCCCTCACCGCAACGGCGCTGCAGGACAATTTCGATAGCTTCAAGAGCATCGGCGGCGTCATCGGCACGTTGGTCTCTGCCCTCTTCCTGTTCGCGATTGCACTTGCGAATATCTTCGTCCTCGCGGCGATATATCGGACGTTCCAGACCGTGAAGAATGGCGGCAAATTCGTCGAGGAGGACCTCGATCTCATGCTCTCGAGCCGGGGGCTTCTGGGGCGACTATTCCGCCGCTTTTTCCTGGTGATCGAGCGCAGCTGGCACATGTACCCGCTCGGCGTGCTCTTCGGCCTGGGCTTCGATACAGCGACCGAAGTCGGAGTGCTGGGAATTTCCGCGACCCAGGCGGCGCAGGGCTTGCCGATTTGGTCGATCCTGGTGTTCCCGGCGCTGTTCACGGCCGGAATGTCGCTCATGGACACCGCTGACAGCATTTTGATGCTCGGTGCTTACGGCTGGGCGTTCGTCAAGCCCATCCGCAAGCTCTACTACAATCTCACCATCACCGCCGTCTCAGTTGTGGTGGCGGTCGTCGTGGGCGGGCTCGAGGTTCTCAACCTCATCGGAGATCAGCTCGGTCTGACCGATGGCGGCGGCTTCTGGGGCATGATCGGGGCCATCAACGACAATTTCGGCATGCTGGGATATGTGATCGTCGGAGTGTTTGTCGTGAGCTGGCTGGTCTCCTTCATCATTTATCGCGCCAAGCGGTACGACGAGATAGAGGTAGCCAAGATCTGAACCTTCAACTCGGGGAGGCAGCCGATGCAGCGCCGAAGTGAAATCACGGGCGTGAGAAAACTTCTTCGGCTGGCCTGTTATGCAGCGGCCTTGGCGCTGGGATGCGGCCCGCTCGCTGCGCAAGCTCAAACGCGGGTCGATCTTCAGCTCGTCCTGGCGGTCGACGCCTCCGGCAGCGTGGACGCAACTCGCTTCGAGCTGCAGCGCAAGGGCTATGTGGAGGCCTTCCGCGACAAGCAGGTCCTCGACGCGATCCGCGGCGGCGCTACCCAATCAATTGCGGTGGCGATGTTTCAATGGACCGGGTCGCAATTGCAGGCCGAGATCGTGCCGTGGACGCTGGTCAAGGATCAGGCTTCGGCCGAGTCCGTGGCTTCCCTGATGGCGACCACTCCGCGCAAGCTCTTTCGCGGCGGCACCTCCATCTCGGGGGCGATCGAGTACGCCATGAGATGGTTTCCACGAAGTCCGTTCCAAGGCGACCGCCGGGTGATCGATGTTTCGGGTGATGGCTCCAACAACAACGGACGCTCGGTCACACGCGCCCGCGACGAAGCTGTTGCGGCTGGGGTCGTGATCAATGGACTGCCGATCCTCGCCTGGGAGCCGGACCTCGATTATTACTACAAGAACAATGTGATCGGCGGACCGGGCGCGTTCATGACTGTTGCCAAGGATTTCGACACGTTCGCAGACGCCATTTTGAAAAAGATGGTTCAAGAGATCGCCGCAAACCAGCAGCCGCGCTCGATCCGCGTTGGCAAGCGATGAGGACGCGCCGAGTGTTCTGTCAGATCGGTCCGATCAGCGAATGTTGAAGCGGATCGGAACCGCGATCTTGATCACGGCACCTGCAAGCTCCGGCGGGGGAATCGGGAACGGCTGCGAGCGTTGGAGCAGAGCGAGCGCTTCCTGATCAAGCGCCGCCGAGCCGGAGCTGGAGACGATGCGGCTTTCCAATACCTGCCCTTGCCGATCGATGCTGAAGGCCAGTTGGGTCACGCCCTGCTCACCCCGGGCGCGTGCCTCTGTTGGATAGCGTTTGTTGCGCTCCAAAATGCCGACGATCTCGCTTGTCCAGGTCCGCGTTGACAGGCGGCTGTGTGCGATCTGCGGCGCGGTCGTAGCGGGCGCGGGCGAAGCTTCCTCACGCGGCACCTCGACGAGCTGCGGATCGGGCTTCTGCGGGAGCATCACGTCTGAGCTCTGCTCCGGGAGGGGCTCCGGCTGCCGCTCGCTATGCTTGATGGGCCGGTCAGGGGAGGGATCGGCCTGGACCTGCTCGGGTCCGGGGGGAAGATCACTGTGCGTCTCGGCCGGCACCTGCATGAGCGCGAGCTCAACCACAACAGAGCCGGTACCGAGGTCGCCCTCCTCAACAGGCCGATGCCAAGCGGCCAGCGCGAACGCGCCCGCCGCGTGCGCCACCAGTACAATCGCGGCGCAGACAACCCAGAGGAGGTGCTCAGATCGCTCCGAGGCCTCCCTCATGGCGGCGGTAGCTTCTCGAGGCCGACCAGCGCGACTTTGAGGAAACCAGCTGCACGCAGCAGGTCCATCACCGCCATAAGATCGCCATACGCCACGGTCTTGTCGGCACGCAGGAAGATGCGCGTGTCCCGCTCCCCATTGGTCGCCGCATCGAGCGCGGCGGGAAGGCCTCCGCGGTCTATCGGCTCATCGCCGAGTGCCAATGTGAGATCGGCTTTTAAGGTGAGAAACTGCGGCGCAGGGGGCCGCGGCTGCGGCTCGGCGGTCGAGGTCGGAAGGTTGACCGCGACGTCGACCGTTGCGAGTGGCGCCGCCACCATGAAGATGATCAAGAGCACCAGCATCACATCAATGAACGGCGTGACGTTGATCTCGTGGATATCCTCGAAGCCATCCTCGCCATGGTCGAGCCGCACGCTCATTCGGCTACGCCCCTTTGGCTCACTCCGCCGCCGGACGCCGCTGGCGCGACTCGACTTCCGCGGCCTTGTGGAAATCGATGTCGCGACTGGCCATCCGCAGCACCTCGGCCGCGGCATCGGCAAGCAGCGCCCGGTATGCGGTGATCGCACGCGCGAGCATATTGTAGATCACGACCGCCGGAATTGCGGCCGCGAGCCCGAAGGCTGTCGCGAGCAGCGCCTCCGCGATACCGGGCGCCACCACCGCCAGATTGGTGGTGTGCTCCCTCGATATGCCGATGAAGCTGTTCATGATGCCCCAAACGGTGCCGAACAGCCCGACGAACGGCGCGGTTGCCCCGATGGTCGCGAGCACGCTCGTTCCGCGCATGATATGGCGCCCGTACGCAACCTCGATCCGCTCCAGCCGGGAGGCGATGCGCTCCTTGGTGCCATTGCGGTCAGCCAGGCCGGCCGAAAGCTGCAATTCGGTCATCGCCGCCTGCAAAAATTGGTTGACCGCGCTGCTCCTGTGCGAAAGCCGCTCGGCGCCCTCGGCCAGATGCCGCGCCGCCGTCAGGGTCATCAGCGCCTGGCGCGTCCGCGTCCGTGCGATCATGAGCTCGATAGTCTTGGCGAGCCACACCGTCCAGGTGACCACGGACGCGAAGGCAAGCCCGATCAGCACCCCTCTCACTAACGGATCGGCGTGGAGGAACATTCCCCAGGGACTGAGATCAGCCGGCAATGGGCCAACATCACCGATCCCGACCGGAGCCTGGGCCAGGGCAATGCGTGGCCACCCACAGATCGCTGCCGCACAGGAAGGCCAGACGCAGGCTCTCCTGCAGGCTGAGCCCGATCGTTCATGCATACGACCGAAGCTCACATGCGTCACTTGACGACCATCCTGGTGGTGGGCTGCAGGAGCTCCGCGACCGTGGTCGGAAATTTATAGCTGAAGCCCCCCAGCACGGTCAGCTTGGCCACCGGGCTGGTGTAGATGTTGGACGATACTGCGCCGGTCACCGGTCCATTGAGATTGAAGGCGATCTCGTCGAGCTGACTGCTCGGGTACCAGATGGCCTGAACGAAGGAGGTCCAGCCCTGCGGCCAGGAATAGGCCAGATGGCCGGCGAGCCGCGTATAGGGCGAGGTCGTGATCAATCCGTCCTGGGTCATGTACTTCGTGCCGATGAACGAGACATAGGCCTCGCCCGAGAAGCGTTGCCCGTTCAAGGTCGAAACATCGAAGTCGACACCCACATTAGCCGCATAAGTCGGCACGTCGGGAACGTATTGCGACGGCGCCGCGTCGAGCAGCAGCGCCTGCACGGCGCCATAATTGGCGAACACGGCGACACTCCCGAACGCGTCCTTGACCACGTAGGCGCGCCCATCGAGGTCGAAACCGTCGCGACGCGCCTTGCCGAGAAACGTGGTGGGCAACCCCGGCGCCGGCTGGAAGGCCTCGTTCTGGGAATCCGTCGTCCAGACGTCGGCGCTGAACAGGACTCGATCGAAGCGGAACTTGATGCCGCCCTCTTCACTTTGGATCTTGAACGGCTGCAGCGCCGGATTGCTCAACAGCTCCGTCGCTGCATCAGGGCTGCGGAAGCCCTGGCCATAATTCGCATAAAGCTCGACCCAAGAAGCCGGGGTAATGCTCACGCCTGCTTTCGGGCTCCATACGCCGGGGGAGATGTTCGGCTCCAATGCCGGATTGATCCGGTTGGTGATGTCGTAGAAGAACTGATCGTACCGCATGGCGCCGGTCAGCTTCAGCCATTCGATCGGCTTCGCTTGCACCTGGCCGTAAGCGGACCAGTTGGTCTCCGTGATGCCGAGATCCGTCGTGTCGGCGCCCGTTTGCGCGCGCCCGACCGTCGGAGCCGAGAACGTGTCGATGAAATCGGTTCGCCACGACGTGCCGGCGAGCACTTGCACCGGCAGATCGCCGCCGACCGCACCTGTCCATACCTTCTGCAGCCGACCGCCGACCATCTCCCGCTCGTCATGCTGCCACGACTGGCCCGCACACGGCTGGACCGTGCAAACGACGCTGCTGAAGTTCGAGTAGCGGTCGAAGACATTGTGGTCAGCGAATAGAACGCCGGTCAGCTCCTGCTCCTGCGCGCCGGAGGAATAGTTGGCGACCAGGTTCTCCTGGTACTTGTCGCCGCCGTCGGTCGGATCGGTCGCCGCCTTGGGCGACAAGGCTCCAGACGACACCAAATCCTTCTCGATATAGCCGGGCGCCCCGAAGTTCGAGCCGTAGGCTTGCGCGCGCAGAGACCAGTATCCACCATCAAGCAATGGCATCGTGATCTTATTGAACGAGTTGTAGTGATTGACGCGGCTGTTGTCGCGATAGCCGTCGCTGTGGTCGAGCTCCTCACCGAACCATGTCTCATACGGCAAGCCGCTCGAGGCCGCTGATGGCGCCGCCTTCAGCGGCATTGTGCTGCTCGGGACCGGACCGCCGGTGTTGCTGTAGGTCGCGATGCCGCGGATCGTGCCGTAGGAACCTCCGGACGCCCCGACACTGGCAAACGGCTCGGCGGTCTTGGTAGCGATGATCACACAACCGCCGAGATTGGAATCGCCGCACAGGACCGAGAACGGCCCGCGCACGATGTCGATGCTCCGGATCGATTCCGGCAGCAGGATGTTGAGATCAGCGTAGTTGGGCGTATGGATCGACGAAATCTCGTTGAGAGGCACGCCGTCGTACAGATAAGAGATGTCGCGACCGTGCTCGTCCTCCGTGTAGCCCCGCATCGCCAGCCCATAGCCGATATTCTGCCCGTAGTTCGAAACGTCGAAACCGGTTGTCGGACGGAACAGATCGCCGTAGCTGACATAAGGTCTGTTGGCGATGGTCGCCTGATTTATGTGCGTGCTCGCAGCTGGCAGCGCGGCCGGCGCGGATGAGAGGTCGATGCCGGTGGCCGCTTCGCCCGCATCCGGCTGATTGAAGGCGGGCTGGGCTGAGGGCTGCGTCGGGCCGGGCTTCGCGGCAACCTTCGGTGCCTGGGTCGTGCGGCGCTTCGGCTTGGGCTTCTCCGTAGTGACCGTGATCGGCGGGGTCACGATCACGGGCGCCGTCTCGCCTGGAGCTGTCGTCAGGTCCTGAGCATCTGCCAAGCGGACACCAAGCACCGAATGAATTGCGATTAAGCTGACCGACAACCGCAGCACCTGCTCTCGCCGCAACATCACACACCCGGACGCGACGGAAAATGCAACAACGCTCGCCGGCGCGTCGCAGCCGCCGGCCTCAAGCATGCCGAAGTCTGAAGGGACCCCGCCCCGATGCCGCATTCTCAGGCAGCAATGAGCTGAGGGTAAGGACGAGAATGTATGCTGTCAATTTATAAACATCATACCAATAGGAATAGTTATGCTGTAGTTCTGTAGACATCATACTAAACACTTTATACTGTGCGCCCTCCTGCAAGCGCCTCGGTGCATGGCCGCAACCTTGGCCACGCGCTCGGCTTGGGCCATTGGAGTGTCCATGTCACAAGAGCTTTTATCGCGTATCGCGCTTGCGGCGTTTGTGCTGTCCGCGCCCGCCATTGCACAAGCAGCGTCGAAAAGCGAGCTCGTCCTCGCCGTGCAGGGCGAATCCGAGCAAGGCTACGATCCCACCCTGGGCTGGGGGGAGTACGGGCACCCATTGTTCCAATCAACGCTGCTGACGCGAGGTGCGGACCTGCAAACGCAACCAGACCTCGCCAAGTCTTGGACTCTATCGGATGACAGGCTCACCTGGACGGTGCAAATCCGCGACGACGCGAGATTCTCGGACGGATCGGCGCTGACCGCGGCGGATGTTGCCTTCACCTTCAACCAAGCCGCCAAGTCGGGCGGCGCTGTCGATCTGACGGCGCTGGACCGCGCAACCGCGGATGGAGCCAGCACCGTGGTGTTGCGGCTGAAGGAGCCGCGCATCACATTCGCTGAGAGCTTCTACACGCTCGGCATCGTGCCGCAGAAAGGCTATGGCCCCAATTACGGACGCCAGCCTATAGGATCGGGGCCTTACCGGCTGGTCCGCTGGGACCGGGGCCAGCAGCTGTTGGTCGATGCTAATCCCTTCTTCTACGGAGCAAAGCCCGCTTTCACGAAGCTGACGTTCCTGTTCACCGGCGAGGATACGACCTTCGCAGCCGCGAGTGCCGGAAAGCTCGACGTGGCGGCGGTGCCCGCCGCGCTCGCAGAGCGAGTCCCGTCTGGAATGAAACGCGTCGTCGCCCGCACCGTGGACAACCGCGGCCTGGTATTCCCGATGCTGCCGAATACCGGAAGGAAGACCCCCAACGGCGCCGCTATTGGCAACGACGTGACCGCCGACAAAGCCATTCGCCTCGCCATCAACATCGCGATCGACCGCAGGGCGCTGGTGTCCGGCGTGCTGCTGGGGCACGGCACACCAGCCTATGGTCCGGCCGACACGTTGCCGTGGTCCAATCCGGAAGATCGCCTGCCCGACGCTGATCCGGCGCGTGCAGCGCAAATCCTCGATGACGCCGGCTGGAAAATGTCGGCCGCGGGCGTGCGCACCAAGGGTGGCCGCGAAGCGCGCTTCTCGGTCCTTTATTTCGCCGACGATTCAACCCGGCAGATGCTGGCGCTGGCAGTTGCCGAAATGCTGCGCCCGCTCGGTATCGTATTGGAGCCGCTCGGCAAGAGCAGGGAGGAGGTGGCGCGGCTGCGGCATGCCAACGTGGTGCTGTATGGGTGGGGGAGCCACAACCCACTCGAAGTCTATGAACTCTACGACAGCAAGCTCGCCGGCACCGAGTCCTACAACACTGGCTTCTACGCCAATCCCAAGGTGGACGCCTATTTTGCCGCCGCGCAGAACGCTCCCTCTTTCGAGGCCTCGCTGCCGTACTGGCGCGATGCCGAATGGGATGGTGAAACCGGCTACGGGGTGCGCGGCGACGCCGCCTGGGCTTGGCTCGTCAATCTCGAGCACGTCTACTTCGTCAACGCCTGCATCGATGTCGGACGCGTGCAGGTCGAGCCGCACGGGCATGGTTGGCCGATCACGGCAGGCATTCTGAACTGGCGCTGGACCTGCAATTGAGCCCGCACGACTTCTCGCTCCATCGAGGCGCAACCTCGCTAAAGGCGGCGCGCTGGCCATGGTTCGCATTGTTTCTCGGTAAGCGGCTGCTGCGGCTGGCGCTCGTGCTGCTTGGGGTCGCGGTCGTCGCATTCGCGCTCGCCAAGGCATCTCCGATCGATCCGGTCGACGCTTATCTAGGCCCCAATATCATGCGGGTCAGCCCGGAGCAGCGCGAATTGATCGCCGAGCGGTGGGGCTTTCGCGAGCCTGCCGCGACCCAGCTTGCGAAGTGGCTGACCAATCTGCTCCATGGCGATCTCGGCACGAGCTTCATCTTCAATCAGCCGGTGACGGAGGTCTTGTACGAGCGCGTCAACGCCTCCTTGGCGCTTACCGGCACCGCATGGCTGCTGTCCGGATTACTCGGGTTCGCATTGGGTGCGCTGGCCGGCACCTACGAGGGCTCGCTCGCGGATCGATGCATCCGTGCCTATGCGTATGTGCTGGCGTCGACCCCGACCTTCTGGGTCGCGATCGTCCTGCTGATCGTCTTCTCGGTCTGGCTCAGCTGGGCCCCTTTCTGCTGCGCCGGGCCTCCGGGGCGCTTGCCGCAGGACATAGGCCTGCTCGATCGCCTCCAGCATTTGGCGCTTCCGCTCGCCGCCCTTTCATTATTCGGCATATCCCAGATCACGCTGCACACGCGGGCCAAGATGATCGAGATCATGCGCTCCGACTACGTCATGTATGCCTTCGCGCAGGGGGCAACGCGATCCGATGCGGCGTTGCGCCATGGCATTCGCAATGCTGCCCTACCCGCCATAACGATCCAATTTGCCTCCTTGGGCGAGCTTTTCGGTGGATCGGCGCTCGCCGAGCAAGTGTTCTCCTATCCGGGGCTCGGCAAGGCAACGGTGGATGCCGGCATTCGCGGCGATGTGCCCCTCCTGCTCGCGATCACGCTATTCACGGCGCTGCTCGTCAGCGTCGGCAATACGATTGCGGATCTGCTCTATCACCTTGTCGATCCGCGCATGCATCCGAGCGGAGCCCGCCCGTGAGCACGGATGTCTCTGGGGTCAACCTGCCACTGCCGGTCGTCGGCCTTCCTGTCCGGCGTCGCAATCGGCGTGCCGCCAAGCTTTGGCTCGCTGCGATCTCGCTTGTGCTGCTGCTCGCGGTGGTCGTGGGCGCGCCCCTGCTCGGCGACGCCGGATTGCGCCTCGATCTGGCGGCGCGCACGCTGGCCCCCTCATGGCAGCATCTGTTCGGCACCGATGCGGTCGGCCGCGACATGTTCTGCCGCACCATCAAGGGCCTCTCACTCAGTCTATGGGTCGGTCTTCTCGCGTCGGGCGCCAGCACGATCATCTCGCTCAGCCTCGCGCTTGCCGCCGTCTCGCTCGGCCGCATCGCCGACGCCGCGGTCGGCGTACTCGTCGACATGTTCATGGGCCTGCCGCACCTGGTGCTGCTGGTCATGATCTGCTTTGCACTCGGTGGCGGCACGCACGCGGTGATCGTCGCTGTTGCCCTGACGCACTGGCCACGCCTGACGCGCATTCTGCGCGCGGAAATTTTACAGGTTTTGACCTCCGACTATGTGGCCGCATCCCGACGGTTTGGCAGATCGGCCGCCTTTGTCGCGTGGCGTCACCTAATCCCGCACGTGGTTCCCCAGCTCCTGGTCGGATTTCTACTGTTGTTTCCGCACGCAATCCTGCACGAGGCGGGACTGACCTTCCTTGGCTTCGGGATCGAGCCGAGCAAGCCCGCGGTCGGCGTGCTGCTCGCCGAGTCGATGCGCTATCTGACGGCCGGCGACTGGTGGCTCGGCGTATTCCCGGGCGTGGCGCTGGTCACTATCGTTCTTGCGTTCGACGGTCTGGCGGACGGCGTGCGCGCTTTGTTCAGCCCGCATGCCGCGCAGGACTGAAGCCATGCTGGCGGTCGAAAATCTCAATATTGCATTCCGCCGCTATGCCGGCCTTCTCGCCCGTAATCGCCTCGTATGCCTGCGCGGCATCTCATTGTTCGTCAACGCCGGAGAGGTGCTTGCAATCGTGGGCGCCTCGGGCGCCGGCAAGAGCCTGTTGGCGCAGGCGCTCCTGGGCATCCTGCCGAGCAATGCCGAGGTCGGCGGCTCGATCCTCTTCAACGGCAGTCCGCTGAGCCCCGAGCGCCAGGCTACATTGCGAGGAAGAGAGATCGCGCTGGTCCCCCAGTCGGTGGCCTGTCTCGACCCGCTGGCACCCGTCGGGCGGCAAGTCCGGCTTGCAGCCCGGCGCGCCGGCATCGCTTCATCTCGATGTAAGGAGACAGCCGACCGCGCGCTCAGCCGGTTCGGGCTCGGCCTCTCCGTGGGGAAAGCGTTTCCGCACCAATTATCCGGCGGGATGGCGCGTCGCGTCCTGCTCGCCATGGCGACCGTCGCGGACCCCGCCTTGATCATCGCTGACGAGCCGACGACCGGCCTCGACCCGGACAACGCCGCCACCGTGCTGCGCCATTTGCGCATGCTGGCCGACGACCGAAAGGGCGTGCTGCTGATCAGCCATGATATCCGCGCGGCATTGCCCTTGGCTGACCGGGTGGCCGTTGTCCGCGACGGCGCCATCGTCGAGACCGTGGCGGCTGATCGCTTTCGCGACGGCGGCACGAAGCTCGCGACTGATTACGCCCGCGCGCTGTGGCGCGCCCTGCCCGAAAACGATTTTTGCGAAGCAGCAAGCTTCCACGTCGAGGGCGGGTGACATGCTCGCCGCGGACAATCTCACCTTCCGATATTGGGGTGGAAAGCCGCCGGTGCTGGCGAACGCCTCGATCAAGGTCGCACCGGGCGAGGTCGTCGGCCTCGTGGGACCATCAGGATCGGGCAAGTCGACCTTGGCCAAGCTGCTCGCGGGCTATCTCGCACCCCAAGACGGACAAGTGTTGCTCGATGAATTGCCGTTGCCGCGTCACGGCCTGTGTCCCGTTCAACTGCTTTTTCAGACCCCCGAGCTCGCCGTAAATCCGCGCTGGAAAATCCACGAGATACTGAGCGAGATGCACGGGAGCAGGCGATCGCGATGGAGTGCCCTCGGCATCCGCGACGCGTGGCTCGATCGCTTTCCGCACGAGCTGTCGGGCGGGGAGCTGCAACGGGTATGCATCGCGCGCAGCCTCGGGCCGGGCGTGCGGTTCCTGATCGCCGACGAAATCTCCGGCATGCTGGATACGATCACTCAGGCGGAGATTTGGCAGGCACTCCTCGCTTACGCGTCAGCCGAGAACATCGGCATCCTGGCGATAAGCCATGATGTGAAGCTTTTGGAAAGGATCGCGCAGCGACTTGCGGCGCTTGAAAACGGTTCCACACGAGAAGTCTCGATCGAGATCGCAGGGCCCGGATCTGGCTGAGCCGGAGAGCGAGTCGACATGGCTGCGCCGCTATTCGCTCGACAGGATCACGTTGCGCAAAATCGGGAAGATCTGGTTCTCCCAGGTTCGGCCGCTGAACACGCCATAATGGCCGACCCCGGCCTGCATATGGTGGCGCTTCATGTAGGAGCGCAGGCCCGTGCATAGGTCGTGTGCGGCCGCCGTCTGCCCGACCGCGCAGATATCGTCGCGCTCGCCTTCGACAGTGAACAGCATGGTGCGGCGAATCGCATTGGGGTCGACCTTGCGGCCACGGAACTCGATTCTCCCGCGCGCCAGCGCGAATTCCTGGAACACCAGGCGCACGGTCTCCAGATAAAACTCCGCGGTCAGGTCCAGCACCGCGAAATATTCGTCGTAGAAGTTCTTGGTCGCCCGCGCCTTTTCGATCTCGCCCTTGACCAGATTGTCATAGAGATCGCGATGGGCCTTGATGTGCCGGTCGATGTTCATGCTCATGAAGGCGGCGAGCTGCACGAAGCCCGGATAGACGCGGCGGAACGCACCGCGATAGCGTATCGGCACCGTGGCGATCAGGTTTTTCTCGAACCAGTCGATCGGCTTGGCCTCGGCAAGCTTGTTGACCTTGGTTGGGTTGACGCGCGGATCGATCGGCCCGGCCATTAAGGTCATGCTGCGCGGTTGCGCCGGGTTGCTCCCCTGCGCCATCACGGCGACCGCGATCAGCGCCGCGACACATGGCTGGCAGACGGCAACGACGTGGGCGCCCGGCCCGATCACCTCGAGAAAATGGATCACATGCGCGATGTAGTCATCGAAGCCAAATTGCCCCTCCGAGAGGGGAACATCGCGGACATTGTGCCAATCCGTGATGAAGACGTCGTGCTCGGGGAGCATGGTGCGAACGGTCGCGCGCAAGAGCGTGGCGAAATGCCCCGACAGCGGCGCGATCAAGAGTACCGGCGGCTGCGCCTGCTCGGTGTCCTTCTTGAAATGCAGCAGCGTGCCGAATGGGGTGACTTCCGCAAGCTCCTCCTTCACCTGCAGGTCACGGTTGCCGACCTTGATCTGGCCGATCCCGAACGCAGGCCGCACGTGGCTCAAGCCGGCGCGGGCGATCAGCTCATAGGCCGCAGTCAGGTTGCGCAAGGCTGACGTGGGAAGCGCATCCGACAGCGGTTGACCTATGGCTTTGCACGCCGAAGCCGCCAGCCTGCGGACCGGGTTCATGATGTCCGCATGCGCTTGATATGCCTGGTAGAGCATTAGGTGTATTTTGTCGTTGCAGGCGCAACGACCCCCTCGCCCACGAAACAGCTCAACCCGGCAAGCGAAAAGCTAGTGGATTTTTTGCTGCGCTGCGAGATAATTATTGTTCGTTGGGGATGCCCACCCTGCCGGGGGCGCATAACCGCGCGGCCGGGCTGACAGCCGGGTCACGCCTGCATGCGCAAGACAAGCAGAACCAGCAGCCTTCGCCCTGCAAGGCCGAAGGCAACGCACCGGCACGGATTAGGGGGATCGCTCAATGGCCGAGGCCACGCTTACGATTGCTAGCAAGAATTATGGTTCCTGGTCGCTGCGCGGCTGGCTGTTATGCAAGTTGGCCGGGCTCGATTTCGTGGAGGAGCAGAGCAGGAGCGATGACCCCTCGGTACGCGCCGAATTGCTGCTGCTGTCGCCCTCCTTCCTGGTTCCCCGCCTCACCCATCAGGGCGCCCAAATCTGGGACACCCTGGCGATTGCCGAATATCTGCACGAGATAAGGCCGGAGGCCGGGCTGTTGCCGGCGTCGCGGCAGCAGCGGGCGCTCTGCCGCTCGGTCTGCGGAGAGATGCACTCCGGCTTCGGCAACCTGCGCTCGGCACTGCCGATGAACATCAAGGCGCACTATCCGGGGTTCAAAGTGTGGGCCGGCGCCCGCGCCGACATCGACCGCATCCTCGCCATCTGGCGGGAATGCCTGTCGGTCTCCGGCGGACAATTCCTCTTCGGCGCCACACCTTGCATGGCAGATGCCATGTTCGCTCCAGTGGTGACCCGCTTTCTCACCTATGACGTCAAGCTCGAAGCGGACTGCGCCGCCTACTGTCGCAGCATCATCGGCATGCCGGCGATGCAGGAATGGATCGGCGCCGCCAAGGCCGAGCCGGACGAGCTCGAAGAGCTTGACGTCGAATTCTAGTGCCGGCCTTCCGACAGGCCTTCCCGAGCGAAAGCCGGACATGCCTGCAACTCGAGAAAAGGAGAGCGCATTGCTTTCCGAATGGAACGCGCTCCAATTATCCGGATTCTATAAGTTAATCCTTTTTGGAAACCGCTGGTGCAGCTTCGGTTTTATAACTACTGTCACCAAGTGGCGGATTCGACCTTCTCATTGAGCGGATCGCTTCTACGTGAGAACGCCTCACGCCCGACCTGCGCGCCCGCCGCAAGGACGACAGGGATTTAGCAACAATCATGCGGGCGGCTAGCCCGGCGACGGCGCCTGCGGCCTTCCGGATCGGAGCAAAGTCGTGGTGGATGACAACGAAAGCGATGGCGATCGGCGCGTCAACCACGGACGCAGCAAGGAAACGAATCAGGCCGGGCGCAGCAACAAAACACCTGCGATCGTCGCCATCGGGGCGTCAGCGGGCGGCATCCATGCGTTGCAGAGCTTCTTTGACGCGTTGCCGGAGAATACCGGTGCCGCCTACGTAGTGGTCGTACATCTGGACCCGCAGCATCGGAGCGAGATGCCACGCATCCTCGCGGCACGAACCTCGATGCCGGTGGTGCAGGTGGCGATCCGTCAGAAGCTCGAGGCCAATCGCGTCTACGTCATTCCCCCGGATCGCCGACTGCAAATGGTCGATCACCAGATTTCGGCGTTCGAGTTCGAGGAGCCGCGCGGCCAGCGCTCGGCCATCGATTCCTTCTTTCGCTCACTCGCCGAGCAGCTTGGCGACGGCTTTGCCGTCATTTTGAGCGGCGCGGGCTCCGACGGCGCCATCGGGGTGCGCGCTGTGAAGGAAGCGGGCGGCATTATCCTGGTGCAGGACCCGAACGAAGCCGAGTATTCCTCGATGCCGCGCAGCGCGATCGCAACCGGCGTCGCCGATTTCGTTCTGCCGGTGCGCGACCTTGCAACGCGCCTGATCGATCTCATCCGCATCAAGGAAAATGCATCGATTCCCGGTGTCCGACATCTGGACGAAGAGATGCTGCGGCGGATACTCGCTCACCTGCGTGCCCGTACCGGGCACGATTTCTCAAAATACAAGCGATCAACTGTGTTGCGGCGAATCGCGCGGCGCATGCATGTGACGCGTTCCAGCGACCTGCGCGAATATTATGACCTCATGCGCGACAACGCCGACGAGGCCCAGGCGCTGCTCGCCGATCTCCTGATATCCGTGACCAACTTCTTTCGCGATTCCGAAGCCTTCGAAACGGTCGCTAAGGACACGATACCTGCGCTGTTCAGGGACCGGGATGCGGACGAAGCCATCCGCGTCTGGGTTTCCGGCTGCGCTACCGGCGAGGAGGCCTACTCCTTCGCGATCCTGTTGCTGGAGGAGGCGGCACGGCACCAGGTGCGTCCGCCCCTACAGGTGTTCGGCTCTGATCTCGATTCGCGCGCGCTCGCGTCGGCGCGCGAGGGCCGCTTCCCCGCTGCCATCGAAGCCGATGTCAGCGAGGAGAGGTTGCGGCGATTCTTCACCCACGAAGGTGACCTGTATCGCGTGCGCCAGGAAGTGCGCGACATCGTCCTTTTCGCGATGCACGACCTGCTCAAGGATCCGCCATTCTCTCATATCGACCTCATCTCCTGCCGCAACGTGCTCATCTATCTCGATCGCGAGCTGCAGGAACAAGTGTGCAGCACATTTTATTACGCGCTGAACCCCGGCGGTTATCTTTTCCTCGGCGCCTCCGAATCCGCGGACAATCCGCCCGGGCTGTTCCGTTGCCTGAACCGCACGGCCCGCCTTTTCCAGTCGACTGCAGTCCCGAGTGACAAGCCGCGGGTGCTGCCGCGGCTGCTCGGCCCGGTGCGCATCCGCGACCAGATCGTTCAGCCCGGCCGCGCGGTCAGTCCGATGGTGACGCTGGGCGAGGCGACGATGCACCGGCGCGCGATCGAGCGGGTGGCACCGCCGAGCATGCTGGTCGACGAGGCACATCGGGCCATTCATCTCTCCGAGAATGCCGGCCGGTTCATTCTTCCGGCCGGTGGCCCGCTCACCGGCGATGTCGTGGACCTGGTGCGGCCGGAGCTGCGCTTCGAGCTGCGCTCGGCGCTCAATCGCGTGTTCGAGCAGAAGGAATCCACGCTCAGCCTGCCGGTCCTGGTGCGCTTCAACGGCGCGCCGCACCGCGTGCACATTCAGGTCAAGCCGGTCCCGGAGCAGGATCCGGCGCAGCCGCACACCGCGATCGTCATGTTCATCGAAGGCGAGGCCGTCGACGAGAGTCTGGCCGCGCTGGACCAGCAGGGGACCGACGACACGGTGCGCCGACTGACCCAGGAGCTCGAGCTGCCGCAGACGCGGCTGCGGACGATCCGCGAGGAATCAGACGCCGCCAACGAAGAGCTTCGCGCCGCGAACGAGGAGCTGCAATCCATCAACGAGGAATATCGCTCCACTTCCGAGGAGCTGGAAACCAGCAAGGAGGAATTGCAGTCGATTAACGAGGAGCTGCAGACCGTCAACAGCGAGCTCAAGCTGAAGCTGGAAGCAATCTCGCGCGCGCACAGCGATCTGCAGAATCTGGTCGCGGCGACCGATGTCGGTACGCTGTTCCTCGACGCGGAGCTGCGCATCAAGCGCTTCACCGACCGCGTGACTGACCTCTTCCGGATCACTCACCCCGACGAAGGGCGTCCTATCACGGACTTCGCGCATCAGCTCGAATACGACGACTTGGTCAATGATGCGCAAAGAGTGCTGGCTGATCTTGTTCCGATCCTCGCGAGCTCCACACCCGCCACGACCGCTGGTACGATATGCGGCTGCGCCCCTACCGCACGGTCGACAACAAGATCGACGGAGTGGTGATCACTTTTATTGATGTGACGGAGCGGCAACACGCCGAGCGATCTTTACGCGAATTCAAGCAGCGGCTGGAGCAGGAAAAGCGACTGGTCGAGATGTCGCGCGACCCGATGTTCATCTGGGATCTCGATGCCGGCATCGTCGAATGGAACCGCGGCAGCGAGGAGCTCTACGGCTACAGTCAGAGCGAGGCGATCGGCCAACGCATGGATCAGCTCTTGCGCACTTCGGTGCCGCGCTCCTCGTTCGAGGCGCTCAAGGCAAAGCTGGTCGAGGACGGCAGTTGGACCGGCGAATTGAAGCACGTCACCAAGGACGGCCGTGAAGTGATCGTGGAGAGCCACATTCAGCTCGACATATCGGACGGCCGGCGCTGGGCGCTGGAGAGCTCGCGTGATGTCACCGGCCGTGCTTCGCAGCGCGGCCCGGCGAACCGCTCCTGAGCCGCGGTCAAACGAGCTCCGGTCGAGGCAGCGCGTCTCGACCAGCTATGTCTCGACCACTTACGATGGGTCGGGCCAGCCGCGCCAGCCCATCATGCGGACGGCGGCCCGGCGGATGGGGCTCGCCTGCAAATTAAGTCGGGATCCATGCAACCCTGCGGGCTCTGGTCGGTTGCAGGACATGGGGATCGGGAGGTGTGGCAAATGCCCCGTTATACGTTTACGCTTAGAGACGGCTCGCTGGGCATCGAGGATCGGACCGGCGTTGACCTGAACGATGCGCAGGGCGCGTTCGACTATGCGATCTCTGTCGCACGCGAGGTGATGCGCGGCTGCGAGGCCGAGGCGCATGCCTGGCGACTGGACGTGTACGAAGACGACGCAGGGCCGATCTTCGAGCTCCCTTTCGCGGCCATCGATCAATCTCTCGACCACCTCGTGCCGGAACTGCGCCAGATGATCGTCGACTTTGGCGAGCGGCGGCGGTTGCTGATGGAGACCGTCCATGCAGCAAGAGCCACGGTTCTGGAGACGCGCGCGCTGGTCGCACAGTCGCGTGGGAAGCCCTATCTCGCCAGTTTTCTCGGCAAGCGAACCATAAGCGGAGGTCGCGCATCATCCAGCTGATGCGGGAGAGCCGCGGGAGGGAACATGACTATTCACCAGGACGAACCGAGGAACCGCAACCGCTTCCTCGCCGCGCTCGGGCGGGCGGAGTACGAATCGCTGCGGCCGCACCTTGCGCCGTACGATCTGCGGATAGGCAGGCGCCTCCATTACTGCGGCGACGAGATCGAGGAGGTGATCTTTCCACATTCCGGTCTTGTCGCCCTGATGGTGCCGTCGCGAGACGACACCGGGACGCTGGTGCTGATGGTCGGATGCGACGGAGTCGTCGGAGGCTTTGCGGCTGCAGCGAACGCGCCTGCCACCTGCGATGCCGAAGTTCATATCGCGGGCGAGGCATCGCGAATATCGGCCACGGTGTTTCGGCGTGCCTTGGATGAGCAGCCGGGCATGCGGCGGACTGCAGCGTGCTTCGACAGCCTGATGCTGGCGCAGGCGCAGCAGACCGCACTCTGTAATGCCGTACATCCGGTCGAGGCCCGCATTTGCCGTTGGTTGCTCGAGGTGCATGATCGCAGCAGCAACAGCCGGGTGCCGCTGACCCAGAGCACGGTCGCGCAGATGCTCGGGGTTCGTCGGACGACGGTGACGCTCGTGGCCGGCCGGCTCGAGCTTGCAGGCGTGCTGACCTGCCGACGCGGCTTTCTGCAGATCCAGAGCCGGGAGAAGCTCGAGCAGTACAGCTGCTCATGCTACGGGCAGCTGAGGAGCCACGCGGTAAGGCTTGCCGAGACGATCCCGGTAGAGGCACAGCCTGCGCTCGGCAGCACGACGATCTTCGCTGCTCTGCCGGGAGGATAGACGGCGACCGGATCGTGACTTAGGGGCGAGTGCCGCCCCAGCGCAATGATTGCAACTAAAGCTCACCTGGTCCGCACCCCAAGCCAGTTGCCGACCCGTTTGACCGCTTCGTGCATGTCGGCGGTTGAACCCGCGTAGCAGAAGCGCAGGAACTTGGTTCCGTTGACCGGATCGAAATCGATGCCCGGAGTGGCCGCGACGTGGGCCTCTTCCAGCAGCTGCCGCGCGAATGCGAAGCTGTCGGACGAGAATCCGGAGATGTCGGCGTAGAGATAGAAGGCGCCGTCGACCGGCAGGATGCGGTCAAGCCCCGCGCCCGGCAAACCCTCGACCAGCACGCGCCGGTTTTCCTCATAGACGTGCTTGACCGCATCGAGCTCTGCGCCGGCGTCGAAGGCGGCTTCCGCCGCGATCTGCGCCAAGGTCGGCACCGAGATCGCAAGATTGCCCTGCAGCCGCTCCAACGGACGCACCAGCGCCTCGGGCAATACCATCCACCCCACCCGCCAGCCGGTCATGCAGAAATACTTTGAGAACGAGTTGATGACGATGGCGTCGCCGGCAAGCCGCGCCGCTGTCTCCGCCGCAAAAGCGTAGTCGAGGCCGTGATAAATTTCGTCGGAGATGAAGCGGATGTTTTCGCTCTCCGCCGCCGCGATGAGGCTTGCGAGAGCGTCCGCCGTCATCATGGTGCCGGTCGGGTTGGCTGGGCTCGCGATCAGCACGCCCTTGAGCTTGGCCGTGCGGTGCGCGGCGATCAGCGCATCCGGCGTGATCGCCCAGCGCGTCGCTTCCGTGGTCTCGATCAAGACCGGCTCGCAGCCAAGCGCCTTCAAGATATGCCGATAGGGTGGATAGCCGGGCACGGCGACTGCAACGCGGTCGCCCGGATCGAATAGCGCCAGAAACGCCATGACGAACCCAGCCGACGATCCGGTGGTGATCACGATGCGCTTGGGATCGATCTCGATCGCGTGCCGCTGCGCATAATGGCGCGCGATGCGCGCCCTGAGCGAGGAAATGCCGAGCGCCTCGGTGTAGCCCAGCCGATGGCGGGCGAGCGCGGCTTGCGCGGCCGCGATGGCGGCTCTAGGTGCAGGCGCCGCCGGTTGGCCGACCTCCATATGCACCACGTGGCCGCCGGCAGCCTCGATGCGGGCAGCCGCCGCCATGACGTCCATCACCATGAATGGCGGCACGGCGCTGCGCGCCGAAGGCGTGATCAGTGCTCTTGCGCTTTCCAGCATCTCGCATTCTCCGCAGGTGCTTGTCTGCGATCCTTTGGCGCCAACTGCCCCGCTGCCGCCGCATTTATGCGGACCTTCTTGGTATTATCCAGCGCGTCACCGCAACTCGACTGTGATCGCGAAGAGCCACCGCCGATAACGTGATCGTCCCCTGCGTTGACCCCACTCTCCCGCGCGACTAGGTTGCATGGAGCAAGGTTCCATGGCGGCGTGGCTTCTTGGAGCGAGCATGGGAGCTTGGGTATTTCGGTTGTAGCGGGGAAGTCACATTGGGGAAACCTTGGGGGCGCACCAACTCGGGCGCGAAGGTCGAGCCGACATGAACCAAGCTAAGTCTCTGACGATGCTGCTGCGCAAACCGGTGGCCACAAGCCTGGCCATGCTGACCGCAGCTGCGCTGACGGCCAGCGGCCTGCCAGCCGTAGCACAGGAGCACGGCGGCGGGCCGCCTATCATCCGCGATGCCGAGATCGAGCAACTCCTGCGCGAATATTCGCAGCCGATCCTCAAGGCGGCCGGTCTCGCCCAGCAGAACATTCGGGTGGTGATCATCAACGATCCGTCATTCAACGCCTTCGTGGCCGACGGTCATCGGATCTTCATCAATTCCGGCGCGCTGATGCAGGCAAAGACCCCGAACGAGGTGATCGGCGTGCTCGCGCATGAGAGCGGCCATATTGCGGGCGGCCACATAGCGCGCATGCACGAGGAGCTGGCAAAGGCCTCGACCGAGTCAGCCGTCGCGATGCTGCTCGGCATCGGCGCCATGGTCGCGGGGGCGCGCTCCGGCGGCCAAGGCGCGGACGCCGGCATGGCGGCGCTGACGATGCCGCAAGGCGTCATCCAGAACACCATGCTGGCCTATATCCGCACCCAGGAGGAGCAGGCGGACCGCGCCGGAGTGAAGTTCCTGACGGCGACCGGCCAGTCGCCCAAGGGCATGTACGACACCTTCAAGCGGCTGGGCGATGAGATGCTCTATCAAGCGCAGCATATTGATCCCTACCTGCAGACCCACCCGATGCCGGCGGAGCGCGTCGCCGCCCTCGAGGAGCTCGTCAAGAACAGCCCCTATTGGGACAAGAAGGACCCGCCCGAGCTGCAATTCCGCCATGACATGATGCGGGCGAAGCTGTACGGCTATATGGATCGCGAAGGCATCTCCTTGAACCGCTATCCGCCGAGCGATCAGAGCCTGCCGGCGCGCTATGCGCGAGCCATCGCGGCCTCCCGCTTCTCCGATACCCGCACCGCCGTCGCGCAGATCGACGCCCTGATCGCCTCCAATCCGCAATATCCCTATTTTTATGAGCTGAAAGGGCAGACCCTGCTCGAGGCCGGCAAGCCCGCCGAGGCGATCGCGCCGCTGCGCCGCGCCGCCCAGCTCTCGCCCAACCCAGCCCTGATCCAGGTCATGCTCGGACAGGCTTTGGTCGAGAGCAACGATCCTTCGCACCTGAACGAAGCGGTCACGGTGCTGGAATCTTCCCTTGCCCGCGAGCCCGAATCACCCGCCGGCTATAATCAGCTGGCGATGGCCTATGGGCGCAAAGGCGACTACGCGCATGCGGACCTTGCCTCGGCGCAAGCGGCGCTCGCGCGCGGGGACATGAAGGCCGCCCGCATGTTGGCGTCGCGCGCCAAGGATCGCTTCCCGCTCGGCTCACCCGGTTGGGTCCGCGCCGACGACATTTCGAACAAGAACCCTGAAGGAACCGCGCACTCGACCGTGGTGGTGCACCCGAAGGACCCGCCGCAGTAAGCCGGATTCAAGCGGCTCGGCCGCAAGGCAGCTAGAGAAGGAACCACGACGATGAAGCTCAGGATGCTGGCGGCGCTGCCGCTCACGTTTGCCCTCGCCGCCTTCGCGTCGATACCTGCCTCCGCGCAGTCGTTCTCGTCCGATCAGAAGGGCGAGATCGAGAAAATTGTGCATGACTATCTCATCAGCCATCCGGAGGTCCTGCAGGATGCGATGGCGGAGCTCGAGAAGCGGCAAAATGCCGAGGATGCGGAAAAACACCTCGCCGCCATCAAGGACAATACGCCCGCGATCTTCTCATCGCCGCGTCAGGTCAACCTCGGCAATCCGCAAGGCGATGTCACCATGGTCGAGTTCTTCGACTACAACTGCGCCTTCTGCAAGCGCGCCATGTCAGACATGCTCGATCTCTTGAAGAACGATTCCAAGCTCAAGATCGTGCTCAAGGAGTTCCCGGTGCTGGGCGAAGGCTCGGTGCAGGCCGCTCAAGTGGCGGTCGCGGCGCGCATGCAGGACAAGACTGGCAAGAAGTATCTCGATTTCCACACCAAGCTGCTCGGCGGCCGCGGACCGGCCGACAAGGCGCGGGCGCTCGCCGCCGCCAAGGATGCCGGCTTCGACATGGCGCGGCTCGACAAGGACATGCAGAGCGACGAGGTGAAGCAGAATCTCGAGGAGAACCTGAAGCTCGCGGAAGCACTCGGCCTCAACGGCACGCCGAGCTATGTTTTTCCCAACGAAGTGGTGGTGGGCGCGGTCGGCCTCCCTGCCCTCAAGCAGAAGATCAACATGGCCCGTTGCGGCAAGGAGACCTGCTGAGACTGCGCGCAAGGCGACCCCGATCCGCGTAGCCGGAGCGCTGCCACCTATCGGCGCGGTCCGGCATTATCCGGCCGGCCGAACCGATTGCACCCGGCGGCGACATTCTGGCTTCACCTTTGTGCATCAAGCACTTATAAGGCCGGACACCTGCCCCCCAACGCTTGTGATCCCAGGCTTGGCGGTGAGCAGGCGCGCTGCATCTTCCGGCTCGGCGCCGTTGGCAATCGAGGTGGCCCGTCGATGGCGAAGTCCGTCTACGTTCTGAACGGCCCCAATCTCAACCTGCTCGGTACGCGCGAGCCCGAGACCTATGGGCGCGCCACATTGAAGGATGTGGAGCAGCAATGCCGCGCGGTTGCCGCCGCTCACAAATTCGGCCTGGAATTCCGACAATCCAACAGCGAGGGCGAGCTGATCGACTGGATACACGAGGCTTCAGCCAAAGAGGCGGTCGGCATCGTCCTCAACGCGGGCGGCTATACGCACACCTCGGTGGCGATCCGCGATGCGGTCGCTGCGGTCAGGATTCCGGTGATCGAGGTCCACATCAGCAATATTTTCGCCCGCGAGGCGTTTCGCCACGTTTCCCACATCGCCCCTGTCGCCAAAGCCTCCCTGTGCGGCTTCGGCATCGACGGCTATAGGCTCGCAATCGACGGCTTGGCTGCGCTCGCGGCCGACGGCCAAAAGGCTTGAGAACAGCGAGATGACGGCGAAATCCGCCCCCAAGTCAGAATCCAAGTCAGAATCCAAGTCGGAATCCAAGTCCGAACCGAAGTCCGAATCCAAGTCGGCGATCGATCACGATCTCATCCGCGAGCTCGCCAAGCTCCTCGACGAGACCGGCCTCACCGAGATCGAGTTCGAGCGCAACGGCGAGCGGATCAGGGTGGCGCGTCGCGTCAAGCAGGTCGTCGCCGCCCCCGTGCCTGCCGCCTCGGCGCCGGCCCGCGCGGCGGCGGAGCCCTCCGCCCCCAACCATGCCGGCCATCCCGGTCTTGTCACCTCGCCCATGGTGGGCACGGCCTATCTTGGGCCCGAGCCCGGTGCCCGTGCCTATGTGGAGATCGGCACAAAGGTGCGCGCCGGTGACACCCTGCTCATCGTCGAGGCGATGAAGACCATGAACCATATCCCGGCGCCGCGCGCCGGCACAGTGACGCAGATTTTGGTCGAGAACGGGCAGCCAGTCGAGTTCGGCGAGCCGCTGATGGTGGTGGAGTGAGGGAGTGGATAACAGGGAGTTGGGAGTAGGGATTTAGGCGGCCGTGGATTCCGCCCTACTCCACACTCCCATTTCCTACTCCCCGACAAAACATGTTCGACAAGATTCTCATAGCCAATCGCGGTGAAATCGCCTTGCGGGTGCTGCGCGCCTGCAAGGAGCTCGGCATCGCAACCGTGGCGGTGCATTCGACCGCGGACGCGGACGCGATGCACGTCCGTCTCGCCGACGAAAGCGTCTGCATCGGCCCGCCGGCGGCGCGCGACAGCTACCTCAACGTTCCGGCTCTGCTCGCCGCCTGCGAGATCACCGGCGCCGATGCGGTCCATCCCGGCTACGGCTTCTTGTCGGAGAACGCGCGCTTTGCCGATATCCTCGAGGAGCACGGCATCCATTTCATCGGTCCGCGCGCCGATCACATCCGCATCATGGGCGACAAGATCGAGGCCAAGCGCACCGCCAAGCGGCTCGGCATCCCGGTGGTGCCGGGCTCGGAGGGCGGCGTCGGCTCCGACCAGGAGGCGCTCAGTATTGCGCGCGACATCGGCTTTCCGGTGCTGATCAAGGCGGCGGCCGGCGGCGGCGGCCGCGGCATGAAGGTCGCCGAGAGCGAAGCCGAGCTCGCGCAAGCGCTCGCAACCGCGCGCGCCGAGGCCAAGGCCGCCTTCTCCGATGACGCGGTCTATCTCGAGAAGTACCTGGCGCGCCCGCGCCACATCGAAATCCAGGTGCTGGGCGACGGGCGCGGCCGCGCCATCCACCTCGGCGAGCGCGACTGCTCGCTGCAGCGCCGTCACCAGAAGATCTGGGAGGAAAGCCCCTCACCGGCGCTGAACGCGTCGGCGCGCAACGCGATCGGCGAGATCGTCGCCAAAGCGATGCGCGAGCTCAAATATCTCGGCGTCGGCACGGTCGAGTTCCTGTACGAGGACGGCACCTTCTACTTCATCGAGATGAACACGCGCATCCAGGTCGAGCACCCGGTGACCGAAGAGATCACCGACATCGATCTCATCCTCGAGCAGATCCGTATCGCCGCCGGCAATGAGCTCGATTTCGAGCAGAGCGACATATCTCTGCACGGCCACGCCATCGAATGCCGCATCAACGCCGAGAGCCCGGCGACCTTCCGCCCCTCACCCGGCAAGATCGTGCATTATCATCCGCCCGGCGGCCTGGGCGTGCGGGTCGATTCCGCCGTCTATCAGGGCTACACGATTCCGCCCTACTACGACTCGCTGGTCGGCAAGCTGATCGTGCGCGGCAAGAACCGCGCCGAGGCGCTGATGCGCCTGAAGCGGGCGCTCGATGAATTTGTCATCGACGGCATCGAGACGACGGTGCCGCTGTTTCAGGACCTGCTGCGCGTCAAGGACATCATCGACGGCTCCTACCACATCCATTGGCTGGAAGAGCACCTGGCGCGGACGCGGTAGCGCCGTAGCGCTGTAGGGTGCGCAACCGCGCGGTCGTCGGCCGATCGCGTGCGCAAAATCGCTTCTCGCGGTTGCGCATGCTGTGAGACGTCGCAACCATTTTGCGCACTGCGCACCCTACGAGCTCAGGACGAGGCGGTCGGAGTGTTCACCCCGAAGGCGCGCGCGGCAGGAGCACGTCGTCCTCGAGGCTCTCCTTGTCGAAATCGTCGATCAGGATGTCGACACGCAGCCGCCAGCGCCCACCTGTCGGAATGCGCAGATCCTCGACCCGCCAGGCATCGCCGCCGAGGCTTTGCGCATCATGGCGCATCGGCTCGATGCCGGCCGCGTTGTTGGAAAGAAACAGCGTCACCGCCTTGACGGCCAGCGGGCGGAACTTGCCGTCAAGCACTTCGATTGCGACATCAGCCCCGCGCGCCCGCACCGGGGTGACATCAATCTGCGCCATCGCCTTGTCGCCGTGAAAATGGATCGAGCTCGGCTCGGCCGCGATCAAGGCGCGCGGCGGCGGCGTAAAGCGCCAGAGCGCGACCGTGCCGAGGATCGCCAGCACGACGACGCTTTCGGCCGCAATGGAGGTTGCAAGCGCGAATGACCGTCCCGGCGGCGACTGTGCCGCGGCCGCCAAGCGTGGAACAAGGACATAGCGATTGGCGGCGGCGAGGGCGAGCAGCACCAGCACGGCCGCGAGCTTGAATGACAACACCTCGCCGTAAGCGGTCGTCCACAGCGCATCCGCACGGTCAAGCTCACCCCAGGCGAGATAGGCGCCGCTTGCGATCAACAAGCCGAGCGGAAGGGGAATGAGCTTGGAGAACCGGGCAAGCTCCCCCTCCCCACTCCTGCCTTTGCGGACCGTGTCGCGCACGATCCAGGCGAGCGGAACGAGCGCACCGACCCAGAATGCAATGCACACGGCGTGCACGAAAACGATAAGCCGGCTCAGCGGCAGCTGCCCCGACGTCGCCGCATGCCCGCTAAACCCCAGTGCCAGGCCTGTGCCGGCCAGCGCTGCGAATGCGCACAGGCCGACCGGCGCCGGAGCCTTGGCGCGAAGCGAGATGAGCCCGAGCAGCATGGCGCCAGCCGCCGCGATCGCGGTCCACGCATAGGAGGTGGCGAACGCACTCCGCCAGACCTCGATGTTTGCGAATCGCGTGAGTGGCAGCGCCAGCGCATCCAGGCCCTGCAGTCCGAGCGAGAGGAGCGAGGCGAAGAGACCTGCCGTCGTCGCCGCGGCAATCACCTGTTCGGCGCCGCGCGGCAGCAACTGCCGTTGTGCGATCAGCGCGCGAAACCCGGCGCCGCCGATCCCGACGAAAAGGCCGAGATAGATCAACAGCCGCGTCGCCCAGATCGCCGCCTTGACGTCCGCAGGAGTGTCGGACGCGGCAGCGCCCGCGCCGCCGGTGCTCGGCGCGCCGACCGAGAAGGTGAGCGAACCGCCAATCGGATGGCCATCGGCCGAGATCACCCGATAGCTCAGCACATGGGTGCCGCGCGCAAGCGGCGGCGCCGAGATGGTGAGGCTCTCGTTCTTGGCCTTGACCGGCGGCGTGAGCGCCTCACCGTTTGGACCGACCAAGCGCACCACCAGCGGCGCGACCGGCTCGTTGAAGTCGAGGCGCAACGTCGGGGGCGAGGCCGCAACCGTCGCCCCCTCGGCCGGCTCCGACCCGACCAGCGAGGCATGCGCAAGCGCGGCGCTTGGCGAGCCGAAGCCCGCCAGCACGATGGCCAGCAGCAGCACCCGCGTCTTCATCGCCTTGGCAGGAGCTTGAGGGCCGCGGCTGGTTCCTCAGGCTCCGCCTTACCGTCTTGCGGGATCTCGATCCAGCGATTGATGCCCTTCTCGCATTCCTGCACCACGCGGAAATACATCGTGTCGCCGGCTTGCGCGCCATCGCCCACATAACCGGTCAGGACGAATTCGTCGTAATAGGCATCCGGCAGATTGCCGCCCGTCCAATCAACCTCGGTCACGCCCTCGCCGACGTTTGTGCCGCGTACGCTCGCAGGCTTCTCATACTCGCCCCGCATGACGTCGAGCTTCCAGCCGGGCTTGGGCATCGGCTTCACGTCGGTGAAACCGTCCGGGATGCGCACCTTTACGGCGATGGTGGCGGATCCGTTGCAGCCGTGCGGCACCCGCAAGACCGCCTTGTACGAGCGGCCGATCTCGGCTTGCTGGTTTTCGAGTGTGATGTGAGCGAAGGCGGGCACGCTGGCGGAAAGCGCAACAGCGCCGGCGAAGAACACAAAGCTCGCGCGAAAGGACATGGATCGTCTCCAAGAGCTCGAAGGATGCACGCATGCCGGCGTTTGCGGCCGGCACGAGGTTTCGGCACTCAGTCGAGACGAGGAGGCGCCTGCGAGAGACCCGCACGCACCGCGCGGGTCGCGACCATGAGCAAGGCCGTGTGCCAAGGCAGCACCGCGATGGCGGGCTGCCGATCCACGGCGGGCACTCCCCAAGGCAATGGCAGCGTGGCTGGCCCCGCGCTTGCGGCACAGGCGACACAGCAGGCGTGCCATGCTTTGGACGGGTCAGGCGTCGACCCGGTATCCGAGGAAGGAGTGCCGTTGCCGTGGCAAATCACCGCCCAGCCGGCACCCGCTTCAGGCGTCAGCTCGACCGCCGCCTGCGCGATCGCCAAGCCAGCCACAAACGCCTGCAGCATCAACAGGCCGGCCGCCAGCGTGACGGCCGGGCCACGTGACCTGCGCAGACGGGCGAAGAAGGCGGACTGCATCAGCGGACCTACAAGAGCGAGATATCCGCTCGCTTGGCTGGCATCTCAACCCTACATAATCGGCGGAGCATTGAACTTATTCCTGAACCATAGCTTAAATGTCGGGCAATTGCAGGCGACGACACGCGCTCGTGAAAACCAGCTGCCCATCGCCTAAGGAGCGCAGGCCGGCGAAAACCGGTCATCATGCAACGGCAAATCCTGTTATCATTCAGACCATGGCCAACCGCGAGTCGGCTTTTATCGAGATCACTCCCGAAGTGCTCCTCAAGGCCTATGCCTGCGGCATTTTCCCGATGGCGGAAAGCGCAGACGATCCGGCGCTGTATTGGATCGAGCCGGAGCAGCGCGGCATCATCCCCATGGACCGCTTCCACGTTCCGGGCCGGCTTGCCCGCACGGTGCGCACGGACCGCTTTCTGGTTACCGTCAATCAGGACTTTGGCGGCGTGATCGAAGGCTGCGCCCAATCGCAGCCGGATCGGCCGCGCACCTGGATCAACGAGCGCATCCGCAACCTCTACCGCAAGCTCCACGAGCGGCGCCATTGCCACAGCATCGAGGTCTACGACGACGGCGAGCTGGTCGGCGGGCTTTATGGTGTCACCCTCGGGCGCGCGTATTTCGGCGAGAGCATGTTTCACCGCGCGCGCGATGCCTCCAAGGTCGCGCTGGTGCATCTGGTGGCGCGGCTCAAGGCGGGCGGGTTCCGCCTGCTCGATACCCAATTCGTCACCGACCATTTGCGCACCTTCGGGGCGGTCGAAATGCCGCGGCGGCAATATCATAAGCTGCTGGAGGCGGCGCTCGTCGGTGAAGCCGACTTCCTGGCGCTGGGCCGAGACCCGCTCACCGGCGCCAACGCGCTCGCTGAACTCGCCCGCGGCAAGGCCTGAGCGAGCGGACGATGCCCCAGACCAGTGGACGAGTCAGTTCGGCGGCAAAGCGGGCGGCGGCGCCGGGCGGCGCTGCTGACTTGGCTGGACGGCGCGCGGCTGCGGGCTACGTTGCGGCGGATTTGCGCCTGCCCGCGGTGGCGGCGGCGGCGCCGACGGTTCCGGCGCCGGAGTGATCGCAGCCTGGACCGGGTTTTTGCAATCGGTCAGCCAGACATCATAGATCGCGTGCTCGACCCCATGCAGGCCGGGGCTCGCTGCGAACATCCAACCGGTGAAAATGCGCTTGATCTCACCTTCCAACGTGACCTCGTCGACCTCGACGAAGGCGTCCGTGTTGGCGGTTTCGGTCGGCGGGCGCGTATAGCAGGCGCGCGGCGTCACCTGTAAGGCGCCGAATTGCACGGTCTCGCCGATCGCGACGTCGAAATTGATGATGCGGCCGGTGATCTTGTCGAGCCCGGAGAACAGCGCGGAGTTGTTGGCGATCTTTTGCGACGGCGGCTGGGTGATGCTCTCGTCGTCGTCCGGTGGCGCTGCAGCATCCGCCGGGGACGCAGGCCGCCCAGGCTGGCGCTGGCTGCCCGGCGGCAGGCTCGAAAGCGTAGGATTGGAATTGCCGGATGCGCCGGGAGGCGGCGGCAAGGGCTGCGACTGTACCGCGCCGGGCGCTGCGCCTGACCGCCCGGCATATGGCGGGCTACTCGGCGCCGGATATTGCTGTGGCGGCGCGGGCGAATATGGCGGCGGATAGGTGTCCGGATCGGCCTGCTGCCGGCCATTCGGAACGCTAGCCGGCGGGCGCGGGGGTGCGCCGAAAATCGAGCCGAACTGCGCCTGCGCGCCGCCGAGCAGGCTCGATAAGGCGATCATGAGGGACGCCGCGATGAGCGCTGCGACGAGGCGGTGACGCATCGCGGTGATTAACATGCAGAATAGGGCGTTCGGATGACGGAAGAGCTTACCAGGCATCAGGTGCCGAGGGCCATCCGCGAGGAGCGGTGCCGGGCCTCTCTAGCTGTCACGGCTGCCAGGCCTTGTAGTCGCCGGTCGCCTTGGGACGGCGCCCCTGCGCCAGCGTCGACCCGCTTGGCCGATGCGCCCCCGGCGTGCCGGTGAGGTTCGGCCGGTGCGGCTTCCACCAGCTGCGCGGAACGACCCGATCCTTGGTCGGGGGTTCTTCGACGGTGTGATGCAGCCAGCCATGCCAGGTCGGCGGCACGCGCGAGGCCTCGGCCAAGCCGCTGTAGACCACCCAGCGTCGCTCGAATCCCAGCATCGGATCAATCTTGCCGCCCTTGGTCCGGTAGTAGCGATTGCCGAATTCGTCCTCGCCCACCAGCTCGCCGAATCGGCTGGTCCACAGCTGGGTGCCGAACGTCGTGCCGTTCCACCAGGTAAAGAAGCGCAGCAGGAAGTTCTTCATCGCGTTTCTGTTTCAGCCAAATGGTGGGACGTCCCCGGATCGCGCAGGTTCATGCCAGCTCGGCTTGGCCGTGTCCAGAGTAGAGCGGCTGGGCCCCAGCAGGCACAACTTGAATATACTTTGTTGACTGCCGAATCGATCGAGGGTGATTCATGCTCGAGAGCATCCGCGATGGCCTGAAGCCAATGGCCGACGCACTCGCCTTCGCCCCCGAGGGGGCGGCTGGTGCGCTCATTCTGGCAGCCGCAGCCCTGCTCGCAATTGCCCTGCATCTCATCGCGGTGCGCCTCCTGGGCCCGCGGTTGGGCGAGCGTCACCCCTATTGGAGCGCCCTGCTCCAGACCACCAAAGGACCGACGCGCCTCGCGCTCCTGGTTGTGGCGCTGGCGGCCGCGCTGCCGGCCGCATCGTTCGCGCCCGACGTCAGCGCGGCCATCTCCGAGCTCCTCAGCATCGCCACCATCGTGCTGATCGGCTGGATCGCTGTGACGGCCGTCAAGCTCGCCGGTGATCTCTACATTGCCCGCACCCAGGGCGAGCGGCTCGACATTCTTACCGCCCGCAAGCACGTGACGCAGGTCCGGGTGCTGCGACAGATTGCCGACACGGTCATTGTGGTGGTGACCGTCAGCGCCGCGCTGATGACCTTCGAGCCGGTTCGCCAATATGGCGTGAGCCTGTTTGCGTCGGCCGGCGTTGCCGGCTTGGTGGCCGGCCTCGCGGCGCGGCCGATGCTGAGCAATCTCATTGCCGGGCTGCAGATCGCCACGACCCAGCCGATCCGGCTCGATGACGAGGTGGTGGTCGAGAACCAATGGGGCCGCGTCGAGGAGATCAACTCCACTTACGTGGTGCTCGGCCTCTGGGACCTGCGGCGGATGATCGTGCCGCTCAGCTACTTCATCGAGAAGCCATTCGAGAACTGGACGCGCAATTCGACCGTCCTCATCGGCTCCGTCATCTTCCCGCTGAACTACAACGCGCCGATCGCACGCTTGCGCGAGAAGGTCACCGAGATCGTGAAGGTGTCTCCCTTCTGGGACGGTGACGTGATCAAGCTGCAGGTGCAGGAGGCCAAAGCGAACGCGCTCGAGCTCCGCGTCATTGCCAGCGCCCGCACCTCGGCCGAGGCGAGCGACCTGCGCTACGTCATCCGCGAGAAGGTGATCGAATTCCTGCAGCAGGAATGTCCAAGCTGTCTGCCGCCGCCGCTGGCTCCGACACCCGCACCGATGCAGCCGAGCAGCGAGGGCGAGGCGCCGGCCGCAAGCTAGGTCATCCCGGCCGCGCGCGGGAATGCGCCAACACCTCACGCCATGTCGTCCCGGGCGAGCGCAGCGAGACCCGGGACCCAGACCACTGCGCGCTCGTGATGGCGCGTAGCCGTATGGATTCCTGCTTGCGCAGGAACGACGCATGACGCCTCCTGGCCGCGCGCGGGAATGCGCGCCAACGCCTCACGCCATGTCGTTCCGGGCGAGCGTAGCGAGACCCGGGACCCAGACCACTGCGCGCTCGCGATGGCGCGTAGCCGTATGGGTTCCTGCTTGTGCAGGAACGACGCATGGCGTTCCTCCTGCAATTGCGTTGCGGCCAGCGCTGCCCGTGCCTATGCTTTGCGGCAAGGAAATGCCGCGACCACCAGCGAAGCATCACCGGGAGGAACAGCCAATGATCGAGCAACGGATCGGGGGTGTTCTGAGAACCGCGCTGCAATCACTGATCGCCTTGAGCGCGATCGGAGCGCTCGCCACCACACAGGCCGATGCACAAACCTGGCCGACGCGCCCGATCACTGCGGTTATTCCGTTCAGCCCCGGCAACGCCAATGACGTGGTCGGGCGCGTGGTGCTCGACCAGCTGTCGCAGCAGCTCGGGCAGCCGATCGTGATCGAGAACCGTGCCGGCGCCGGCGGCACCACGGGGGTCGCGTCGGTCGCCCGCGCCACGCCCGACGGCTACACCATCCTGGTGCACTCATCGACCTTCAGCGCCGGACAAGCGCTGTACAAGAGCCTGCCCTATGACACGCTGCATGACTTCGCGGCCATCATTCCGCTCGGCCTGCAGCCGACCGTGCTGGTCGCCGCGCCCAGCAAGGGCTGGAAGACGCTCGCAGACCTGATCACCGCCGCCAAGGCCAATCCCGGCAAGCTGACCTTTGCCTCGGCCGGGATCGGCAGCGCCTCGCATCTTGCCGCCGAGCGCTTGCGCTTTGCCGCCGGCTTCAACGCGCTGCACGTCCCCTACCGCGGGCCGAACGAGGCGCTGGCCGACGTCATCACCGGACGTGTCGATTTCTACTTTTTGCCCATCGCGCCGGCACTGCCGCTCATCAGCAACGGCAAGCTCGTGGCGCTTGCGGTCTCGACCGCCAATCGCGCCGCTACCCTGCCCGATGTGCCGACCACCGCCGAAGCCGGCTTGAAGGACGCGGCCTATCATTTCTGGACCGGGCTGTTCGCGCCGGCGCAGACGCCCAAGAGCATCATCAGCAAGATCTATGACGAGACCAAGAAGGCGCTCGAGGTCCCGGCGGTGCAGGACCGCCTCACCAAGCTCGGCGTCGATCCGATGCCGATGGGAATGGCCGAGTTCGACACCTACTTCCGCGAGGACGTCGCCTCGACCGTGAAGCTCGCGCACGACGCCGGCATCCCGCAATCGGATTGAGGCCGGCCGGCATCTCGAAAGTTGGACACCAGCGAGGAGCTTGCGGCCGTCCTTCGAGACGCGCGCGAGTGCGCGCTCCTCAAGGCGAGATCCTCGGGTCCGGCGTCGCACCAACCAAACAAAAGAGCCGCCCCGAGGGACGGCTCCAGTTCGACGTTGGCGGATCGCTTCAAGTTGATCCGTCGTCTCAGATGCAACGCGCTCAGTTGATCGCCGTGTGGGCCTTGGTCTTGGACGGCTTGATGTAATTGGGCGCATACCCATAGGCTTTGCCGCCCTTCAAGGACTGGTGGTACACCGGATTCACCCCGTCGGTGACCACGCCGCCAGGGCCGAGCTCCCGATATCCGCCCTTCGGATCAGTATCCGGCGCCGCAACAGCGAAAGAAGCAGCGCTGATGCTGAGCGCCGCCGCGAGCACAACCTTGGTCATCATTCCTTGCTTGATCATTTTTGAAATCTCCATGCTGTCGTGAGTCACAACGCATCCCGTGAATCACTAGCCTTTAGTATGGGACGCGTCGAATGCACTGCCAGGGTTGAACCGCATAATCATTTGCGTTGAAGTCGTAGTGTTCGCGTAAAACTCTTAGGCAACATAAAACGGGTATTACTTTATGAGCCTGCAACTTTACAAAACTGTATAGCCAGCGGATCTCCCAGTAGTTGATGGTGACTTGGCACAAACGTCGTTGTTTGTTGGAAGGGCCGATCTATTTGGTTACGAGACTATGAATGATGGCCGGTCTGCTGTCGTTGTGGTGCGACGAGCTCCGTCGGTAGAATCATCGATCTTCGAAACGCTCGCGCAGAGCCGAATCGATTCGAATTGTCTCGCGACTGTCAGGCTTGAACGCCGCGATAGCCGCCGAGCGCATGAGCCGACGCCGGCCTTCGGCGAACACCGTGCCGGCTGCAAAAGACCCAACGTCGGCGTCTTGCCCAGTGCCCACATCCGGCCACTTACGAGATTTGCGGGGATGACCACCTGCGATGACCAGGTTCGCGGCACGCTTATCCCCAGATGACACTTTGGAATCCTCTTCGAATCTCCGATACTTGCCGGGCGGCAGCGATTCTTTCCCCGCACTTCACAAAATTCCCACCACATTTAGCGGTTGATTCAGATTCTTGTACTAGGTCTTGACGATGACGGCAGAGTCGTCCTAGCCTCTGTTCGTTCGGCGCGAGTGGTTCGTAAGCCGCCGGGCGCTTTCCCGAAATGGTTTGCGTAACCGCTCCGCGCTGCCAGTTGAGGCTCCGGGGACCGGTATTACCGTGCCTGCCAGGGCACGGGCGGGGGGTGCCGCCAGAAGCTCCAGGCCGGTAGGCCGCCCGATGAGGGCCCTGCAGGCAAAGATCGGGGCCGGCGGAAACAGGCGTGAAACAGGGTGTTGCGAGAAGCGTAACCCGCGGGTCGGGACAGGGCCGCGGGCGGCACAGATGTCGGCACCCCATATAGGGGACATCCTTGGGGCAGCCGAACGGACAAGGAAAAGGGGCAAGAAAATGCGGATCGAGCGGCGCTACACCAAAGAAGGACAATCGCCCTATGCGGATATTGCATTCCGCCTGACCGGCAGCGAAATCCGCAATCCGGACGGCTCGGTGGTGTTCAAGGCCGAGAACGTGGAGGTGCCGGAGTTCTGGTCGCAGGTCGCCGCCGACGTATTGGCGCAGAAATATTTCCGCAAGGCCGGTGTGCCCGCGCGCCTCAAGAAGGTTGAGGAGCCGACTGTTCCGTCGTGGCTGTGGCGTTCCGTGGCGGATGCCGAAGCGCTCGAGCTGTTGCCGGAGAAGGAGCGTTTCGTCGGCGAGACGTCTTCCAAGCAGGTGTTCGAGCGGCTTGCCGGAACCTGGACCTATTGGGGCTGGAAGGGCCGCTATTTCGCCGCGGAGGAGGACGCACGCGCCTTCTTCGACGAGCTCGTCTACATGCTGGCCATGCAGATGGCGGCGCCCAACTCGCCGCAATGGTTCAACACCGGGCTGCACTGGGCCTATGGCATCGACGGGCCGAGCCAGGGCCATTTCTACGTCGATTTTTCCACCGGCAAGCTCATCAAGTCGAAGTCGGCCTACGAGCATCCGCAGCCGCACGCCTGCTTCATCCAGTCGATCAAGGATGATCTCGTCAACGAAGGCGGGATCATGGACTTGTGGGTGCGCGAAGCCCGCCTGTTCAAATACGGCTCCGGCACCGGCACCAATTTCTCCAAGCTGCGCGGCGACGGCGAGAAGCTTGCGGGCGGCGGCCGCTCCTCCGGGTTGATGAGCTTCTTGAAGATCGGCGACCGCGCCGCCGGCGCCATCAAGTCAGGCGGCACCACGCGCCGCGCCGCCAAGATGGTGATCGTCGACACCGATCACCCCGACATCGAGCAGTTCATCGACTGGAAGGTGAATGAAGAGCAGAAGGTGGCAAGCCTCGTCACCGGCTCGAAGGTCAACCAGCGGCATCTGCGCGCCATCATCAAGGCCTGCGTGAACTGCGAAGGCTCGGGCGACGATTGCTTCGATCCGGAGAAGAACCCGGTGCTGCGCCGCGAGGTCAAGGCCGCGCGCCGCAATCATGTGCCCGACGCCTACATCAAGCGCGTCATTCAGTTCGCCAGGCACGGCTATAGCGATCTTCACTTCCCGGTCTACGACACCGACTGGGATTCGGAGGCCTATCTTACGGTCTCCGGGCAGAACTCCAACAACACCGTGCGGGTGACGGACGAGTTCCTGAAAACCGTCGAGGCGGACGGCGAATGGGATTTGACCTGGCGCACCACCGGCAAGGTCGCCAAGACGGTGAAAGCGCGCGACCTGTGGGACAAGATCGGTTACGCCGCTTGGGCGAGCGCCGATCCGGGCCTGCAGTTCCACACCACCATCAACGACTGGCACACCTGCCCGGCTTCGGGTGAGATCCGCGCCTCCAATCCATGCTCGGAATACATGTTCCTGGACGACACGGCCTGCAATCTCGCCTCGCTTAATCTGCTGGCCTTCCACTCGGCGCAGCCTTCGCCCGCAAGCGAGGGCCTCGCCGTCCCCTCCCCGGCGAGCGGGGGAGGGTCAGGGAGGGGCGCCAGTATGGGCTTCGACCTCGAAGGCTACGAACACGCGGTGCGCCTCTGGACTGTCGTGCTCGAAATCTCGGTCCTGATGGCGCAGTTCCCCTCGCGTGAGATCGCGCAGCTCTCCTTCGAGTTCCGCACGCTGGGCCTGGGCTATGCCAATATCGGCGGCCTCTTGATGTCGTCCGGCATCCCGTATGACAGCGAGGCGGGCCGCCAGATCTGCGGCACCCTGACCGCGATCATGACCGGCATCTCCTATGCGACCTCGGCCGAGATGGCGGCAGAGCTCGGCGCCTTCCCGTCCTACAAGAAAAACCGCGAGCCGATGCTGCGGGTCATCCGCAACCATCGCCGCGCCGCGCATGGCGAGCGCTTGGGCTACGAGAAGATCGCAACGCCGCCGGTGCCGCTCGACCACAAGTCCTGCCCGGACCCGCGTTTCGTCGCGCACGCCAAGGCGGCTTGGGACCGTGCGCTCACGCTCGGCAGCGAGCACGGCTTCCGCAACGCGCAGGTGAGCGTCATTGCGCCCACCGGCACCATCGCGCTGGTGATGGATTGCGACACCACCGGCATCGAGCCTGATTTCGCGCTGGTGAAATTCAAGAAGCTCGCCGGCGGCGGTTACTTCAAGATCATCAACCGTGCGGTGCCGGAAGCCTTGCGGACGCTTGGCTATAGTGAGGCGGAGATCGCCGAGATCGAGGCTTATGCGGTCGGGCACGGCTCGCTCGGACAGGCGCCCGGCATCAATCACGCGACCCTCAAAGCCAAGGGCTTCGATGAAGCGGCGATCGAGCGGATCGAGAAGGCACTGCCGACCGCCTTCGACATCAAGTTCGCCTTCAACAAATGGACGCTGGGCGAGGATTTCTGCCGTGACGTGCTCGGCATCGAGGCCGCGGCACTCGACGCCCCCGGCTTCGACCTCCTCGCCCATATCGGCTTTTCCAAGCGCGAGATCGAGGCCGCCAACATCCATGTCTGCGGCGCCATGACGGTCGAGGGCGCCCCGCACTTGAAGGCCGAGCACTATCCGGTGTTCGACTGCGCCAATCCGTGCGGGCGCACCGGCAAGCGCTACCTCTCGGTCGAGAGCCACATCCGCATGCTGGCGGCCGCGCAGCCGTTCATTACGGGCGCCATCTCCAAGACCATCAACATGCCGAATGATGCGACGGTGGAAGATTGCAAGGAGGCCTATCTGCTCTCCTGGAAGCTTGCCCTCAAGGCGAACGCTCTCTATCGCGACGGCTCCAAGCTCTCGCAGCCGCTGCAGTCGCAGCTCATCGCCGACGACGAGGAAGAAGACGAGATCGATGCGTTCCTGGAGAAGCCTGCCACGGCGCGCGCCTCCGCGCTCGCCGAGCGGGTGGTGGAGAAGGTGGTCGAGCGCATCGTGGTCATGCGCGAGCGCGAGCGCATGCCCGACCGCCGCAAGGGCTATACCCAGAAGGCGGTGGTCGGCGGCCACAAGGTCTATCTGCGCACCGGCGAATACGACGACGGACGTTTGGGCGAAATCTTCATCGACATGCACAAGGAAGGCGCGGCGCTCCGCTCCATCCTAAACAATTTCGCGATTGCGGTCTCGCTCGGCCTGCAATACGGCGTGCCGCTCGACGAATATGTCGATGCCTTCACGTTCACCCGCTTCGAACCGTCCGGCCCGGTGCAGGGCAATGACTCGATCAAATACGCGACCTCGATCCTCGACTATGTGTTCCGCGAGCTCGCGGTGAGCTACCTTGAGCGCTTCGACCTCGCCCATGTCGAGCCGACCGAAGGCGGCTTCGATGCGCTCGGCCGCGGCGTCGAGGAAGGAAGGCCCGCGCCTGCCGCTGCCCGCTATGTCTCCAAGGGACTGACCCGCTCGCGCACCGACAAGCTCGTGGTCATGTCGGGAGGGGCCTCGAGCTCCGCGCCGTCGCCGGTTTCGGCGGAGGGTCGTAGCACCGCTGCCGCCTCCACGAAGGTCACAGCCGTGGCCGGAACGCCGGTGCGCAGCGAAGCCCAGGCCGCCACTGCATTGCGCACCGCGCCCGAGCAGAAGCTGTCACCAACCGAAAAGATCGGAGCCGCCGAATCACACGTTAGACTTAGCTTCTCACGACCAGCCGGATGGCCTGATACCTCTGATGTGGCGAGAAGAGCTGAGGCCAAAGCCAAGGGCTACGTCGGCGAAGCATGCGGCGAGTGCGGCAACTTCACCCTCGTTCGAAACGGCACTTGTCTCAAATGCGACACGTGCGGCGGCACCTCGGGCTGTTCTTGATCGGGGCGGCAAGAAAATGCCTCACGATCACAAGGTCACGTACACAACCGAAGACACCTTAGCGCGCATTGCCACGAATTGGAGAAAAAGACATGGCAGCGAAAACAAATATTCCTTCGACATAACCGAGTTCATCGAAACAACATTGAAAAGCGGCCTGAAAGGAAAATCGCTCAAGATTGAATTTTACGATCGAGATTTTGACCAGGACGATCCCGCGTATGTCGATTTTGACCCTACCAAGTCCTTGGTAACACTGTGGGTCGATAGGCAAATATGGAAAAGGCGAAATCAGGTGACGATTTCGCGCGCTTCGTGCTGGCGCATGAAGTAGGACACATCGTCCTTCATGACCATTCAACTCAGGCCTTCTCCAGCGATCCGTCGCTTCAACTTAAATTTCCTGAAAATGAGCACTCAGCTGAATGGCAAGCAAACAAATTTGCGGAATATTTCCTGCTGCCCGATGGCATAGTCTTGCACTTTGATGACGTTGAACTGATTGTCGTTTTCTGCGAGGTGCCGCGTGCGATGGCTAAACGCAGAGTAGAGGGCTCCCGTTTCGCCCGAAAAAGTTGGCTGCTAGGCGAAGCCTGCGCCTGCGGAAACTTTACGCTGGTGCACAGCGGTAATTCGATCAAGTGCGACACATGTGGCCGCAAATCGAGGTGGCCTCCAATTGGTGCGCATAGGTCTGCCCATGAGATATGACCGTTTTGTCATGTTTCTTCGGATAAAGCCGCGCCACATGACCCGAATGATCGCGAGAGCCCCCGCGGCGGCTCGGCGTTGAGGCTTTCGTGGTCCTCTCGATTCGGGTATAGTCCGGGTTGCGTAATACGGGCCATCTTATGAAGCACAATAGCGTTGAAAGCGGCGAGCACGCCGTAACGCCGCTGCAGACGGGAGCGCAGCTCTACGAGCCGCTCAGGGCCGCTCTGGAGCGGGAGAATTTCGGCTCCTATGTCATGATCAACACCAGTTCTGCCGAGTATGTCCTCGGTCAGACCACGACAGAGGTGCACACGAAATTCATCGAGCGCTTTGGGGACGATGCACCGGGGTGGTGCACACGGATTGGGGCTTCCGTTTTTGCCACCACTTGAATTCCTCGAAGGATCGGTTGACGATTTGAGGAGGCCGCTGGTTCGGATCGAAGCAGCCGGCTTCAGCGATCCGCTGGTTGCCTTCATCGATACTGGATTCAACGGCGCGATCATCGTCGACGCGTCACAGGCCGCGCGATTTGGGTTTCTTGTTTCGAGCCAATACGCCCGCGCTCAGTTGGCAAGCCAACGCGACGAGAATTTCCTGCTTGGCCGAGGGCGGCTGCTCTGGCTTGGCGAGCAAGTGTCGGTCACCGCCTATATCTTGATTGAGGCGCCCAAAGTACGAAGCGCGCGGCGCGCACGGAAAATTCACGAAGAGGTCCTGATTGGGACCGAGTTGTTGGCAAATTGCCGCGTTGAGCTCGATTTTCCAGGCCGCCGGGTTTTAGTCGCACGAACTGCTTGAGGCTCCTTCCTTTCAGCGGGACAGGACCGCCCCGCGGGACCCGGAAGGTCGCGAGGTCCCGCGTTGCCCCTTTACGCTGTCTTATTCTCTCTCGAACCTCTCTCGGCCGGCAGCCATGGTAATGCCAGTAGCTCTTGAGCTTAGGGCAGGCCCTGGGGCGGGACAGCTTTCGCCGAATATCAAGCCAGCTCACCCGGCCGTGCTGGTCCATATAGGCCTCGGCCGCTTGATCAGAGATGCCCTAATAGCTCAGCGCATGACCAGCCAATCAAACAGCGCCCCAGTGTCCCGGAGTTGAATCGAGGAGGTGAGGCTGACTCCGCCAGCTCCGTCCCGAATGTCGTCGAGAAGGCTCGCTGAGCCGGTCAGGCAACACACACCGTGGATCAGTCGGACCGCATGGTCGATTGCCGACATCTTGAGATCGAGGGCCCACGGCCCTGTGTCTCAGGTCGGTAAGGCGCCCGACGGGTTGCTGAATCATGGCAGTCAGATCATTGCCACGAGCTTGCGCTGTACGTCGCTATCGCCATCGATATGCCGCTGCGTCGTCTGGATCGAGCGATGGCCAGCGAGCAATTGAACGTCCCGCAGCGAGCCGTCGGCTTTGTGGACCAGCCGCGCAGCGCGGGTGATGAAGGTTCGGCGGCCGGAATGGGACGAACAGCCTTCGAGCCGCAGTTCCCTGTATGCAGTCCAAAACCAAGCGACAATGCTGAGTGGCTTCATCGGCCCGCCGCGCTCGGATCGAACAACCGGACCTGTGTTGTCCGTCACTCCACGCGAAGCGGCGAGAGCATGCCGCAGCTCAGGGTGCAGCGGGATTCGTCGGCCGCCTCGGTTCTTTGCAGCTTGGTCATAGAGCTCGACAGCGCGGCCGATCGCGCCGTCGGCATCGAGAACCATGTCCCAGGTCAGGTTCGCCATCTCGGCAGCCCGCCATCCGGCTTTGGCAGACAACAGAATGATGCGCCGGTTCCTCTGCGGGTGGCGGGTACATTCGGCGTAGACAAGGAGATCTTTGACGTTGTCTTGCGACAGGATCTTTGCCTGCTTGCCCGCCATGGCCTCATCGCGTTCGAACCCGATCGATCATAACAAAGGCCGACGCACTGACCAAGCAAAACCGCGGCGTCCCAGGCGGCTCAGACACTCGAAAGGAAAAGCACATTTGCTTCACAGTCGCGAGCCCCGGGATGCGGACGAGCAGATTTCGTTGCCATCGTCGCGTCATCGTCGTAGCTGCAGGCTTGCGACCGCTCCGTCGCCGGACGATGAGCCGCTCCTCACGGTAGATACGGAACAGCCGCTTGTGGTTCACCACGAAGTCCTCCCGTTGCAGAAAGATATGCAAGCGTCGATAGCCGAACCGTCGCCATTGCGACCTCGGTAGAAAAAATAACTTTAACCTCTCTTGCGCGCACGCGTATAACGTGTAATTCTTTTGTCCGTACTAGGGTGCCGGGGCTTCCTGTACATCGGTCAGCAATTTGTCGGACGAGCGCACCGACTTTGAGGGCGCACGCGCGATGCATGCCATCAAGCCGAAGGGGCGGAGTGTGATTGGCCGCCACAGTCGAGGACCTTGGGGGAGCGGTGTGTCGAACCGCGGCTTTTGCCTCATGCTCCAGGCAATATTGAACATGTACTGCTCCACGGTTCTGCTGGGCTGCGCGGTTGTTGAAGATGTTCGTGCGGATAGTTCCTCCAGCCGAACCATCGCTCTAGGCATCTCGGAACCTTCTTCGCTGACTCCCGGCGGGCATGGCCACGTCTTGAAGGTTACTGGCTTAGGGTTCGCCGGAACGAGTCAGGAAACAACCTTTGGATTCTACAACATCACCGAAGTTGCACTGGATCCACGCTGTCAGGTCGTCTTGGTCGGAAGTACCGACGAACAACTGCAGCGTTTTGCTAAGGTCGTCGGAAATGTCAGAAACATCTGTACCGATGTAGTTCCTATCGGAGGAAAACGATGATGTCCGCGCGTAGTATCGCACTTCACGGCTTAATCTGCCTTCTAACCGCAGGGTGCAACACAACGGCTAGCCCTCCTCTTGTGTTTGTGCAAACGCAGACACTAGGAATTACTGCCAATGCGAGTGGAGGCCAAGCTACACCTGAGCTGACTTTGGGGTATCGAGATTTGGATATCGCACTCGTTCCGGTGGATGCAAATGGCACTCCCATCGGCTCCGTTCAGCCAGGGTCGGGAGGACAATTTCATGATGCCCTGTCGGTGATCGGGCAGTTCAACGCTACTGCGACCGCAGGCACATCGCCTAACGCCAATCTCGGAAAATTCTTTGCTACCGGTAGTGCCGCACAAAAGATGGCCGAAGGGTTCAAGGCCCAGCTCAGTGCTAATGCGTCGCCAAAACAAGGTCAGTGAACTAGACCCCAATAAATGACTCAGCGATACAATGGGTAAATGTCACTTTTGAGGAGGGTGTCGATGGTTGATATTCCCGATGTACCTGACCTACCAGACCTGCCTGCCATTCCTGATGTGCCGGATGTTCCGGACATTCAGAGCACCCCGGGAGCCGTCACGATAACTACCACACATCAGTTGATACCCGCGAAGTCTTCTCCAGTATCCACCGGCTTGCCTTTTGCGCAACCGCAGAGCTCTCAGGCGTCCGCCATGCTGTTGGGTATGGATAGCCTTGTGCTCAGCAGTGCGGACCTCCTCGCCAATGCTCAATCGAAAGACTATTTGGGTGGAACACCTCAATTTTGGGGCCGATATTTTTACGCGCCCGGCCAGATCAATTCCTCCGGCAAGCGAGACACTCATTATTCAGCTGCGGAAAGTCCTTTGCTCCGTGCCAACAATATTCGCGTTCTGCCTATTGCGCGGCAGACAGCAAACGTAAGGCAGCCGACCAAAGCGAAAGCCGACGCGGTGAACAATGTAGCAGCAATTTTTGAGGTATTCTCAGCCCAATATCTTTCCGGAGCGGATCCGGATGTCGTTGTTTTCTTGGACGTTGAGCAAAGCACCTCGCTGGCTGCGGGGTATTATGAGATATGGTCTGACACTATTGTCTCCGAGGCCGCTCGAATATCCAATGATCGCGTTCGCTTTTATCCGGCTGTTTATGGAAGCCGCTCTGACGAAAGTACTTGGAAGGCTCTTAAGCAGGCGATGGATGGAGGATCGGCCTGCTATGGAGTTTGGGTGGCACGATATTATTATCCTACACCGGTCCCCAAGCCCTGGAGTGACCCACTCACAACATTACCGGTGACGTTGGCGTGCCCAATATTGGCATGGCAATACTGGGCAAGCCCAGACGACGCGTCGGAAACGACTAACTTCGACACAAATCTGGCCTGTCCCGCTCATTCGGATATGTTGCTAAGTCGATTGGTCATGCCGCCGAGTTAGGTAGATTTTGTGGAGCGCAAGTGTCATCGCAGAATCGGGGTCTCGACATCCGGCATCCGTCCTTACGCGATTTTTGGCGACATGAACCAGGAAGGGGCTTTTTCGGGGGCCGGCGCGGCTGAACAAAACGGCCGTGGCCGGGTGTTCTTCATTATTGAGAACAAAACGCCGCACGACAATGTGCAAAGCCTCATCTCCAATGCACCGCCCTCATCCTCGAGGCGACCGCCAGACTAATTGGAGCACGTTAGGCTAACGATCACGAGGAGGGGACCTCATGAGATTGGTCTATTCAGTGGGCTGGGGAGGCGTGACACTGCTGGGCGTACTTCTTCTGGGTGCGAATGCGTTCTGGATATCGCAAGAGTCCGAAATACGGACCGCCGGGAGCGGAATACTGGTGATGCAGTGGCTGCTCGTCCTTGCGTCCCTGATAATCATATGCGCGCTGGCGGGTATCCTTACCAAACAAAGAGCGATGGGCATCTTCATCGATGAACGTAACCGAATCAGTTTGGCGCGCGTTCAGTGGGTCTCCTGGTTCTTGATATTGTTCAGTAGTTATTTCGTAGGTTCGATCTGGGATGCAATTTTCGGTGATCTGCCGGCCATCGAGCCGAATCTGTTCGGGCTTATCGGGATTACGACCGGCTCGGCGGTGATAAGCAATCTGATAGTCGACGCCAAGAAGAAGGAGACTGCAACCACTCAACAGCCGCTCGATCCTCTCGTGGGAAAAATCGATATCAACAATACACCCGCGGAAGCGAGTTGGCAGGACCTTTACCTCGGTGAAGAGGAGGCCAATCGATACACCGTGGATGTGAGTCGGCTTCAGAAGCTGGTTGCAACCATCATTCTGGTGACCGTTTATTGCCGTATGCTCTGGCTTGCGTTCACCCAGGCCTCGGTCGACCATGAGGCATTTACGATGCCTGTGGTTGGCCCCAACTTCATCGTCCTGCTTGGGGCCAGTCATGCCGCGTACCTCCTAAACAAGGCAACGCCCAAGACCGTGACCGCCGCCGCAGCACCGGACAGCCCGGGAGTGAAGTGATACGAGGCCTTGCGCGACACAGGATGATCGGAGGATCATCAAATCCGGAGCAAATGCGGAACGCATCGTAGGCGATGTTGTCTGGTGTCTGTCAACTCAACAGCTCGCCAACGATGAGTGCCATTAGGGTCCAACTGAGGGTTCCCATGCTAGCACATCGCACACTTCTTTCACTGCTTTGGCTTTTAATTTTAATGAGCTCGGTACACCAGGCTCGCGCGCTGGGCGTTGGGCCGAACGAACCATGTGAAGGACCGGCAATTGTTTGGCCTCCCGAAGACCTTTATGGCAGCATCTATATCAGTGCGACTTTGCACGAAGGCGCATTTCCTCGAGTAGGGTATCTTCCAAGCGGGACTATAGTAACGCTTAACGAGCCGTCCGGCGACGTCCGCGCCGGTTTTCTTAAAAATTATTGTAGTTTTAATTTTCGAAATGTGGTCGTGGGCAACATCGACCGCAGACATATCACGAAAGTTGGCAAGTTGATCAGCGCAGCTAATCTTACCGAAACAGAAGCCGTGGTCATATCTCCAGCCAATCCTGAAAGTGGGTTGGAGCTGTTCCATTCCAGAGATGTGACATCAAAGCCTTTCGCGACCTTAAAGCGAAGCGACCGGACCATTATATTGCTGTCAACGCGCGACATCTCAGATGGATCCGATGCACTTAGGGTGCGCTATACGGCGGATATTTCGAGCCGGGCCCCACGGTTTACAGAGGCGTACATTAAAACGGAGGATGATCGTTTGTCGAACTTTGCTGGCACGTACCGGATGTTTCGAGCTGTTCCGCCAGAGAGACTCGTAATGGTTCCAGCAAATGTCGCTGCTTCATGGCTTGATAACTTGAAGATGTATCTTTCGTCGTTCATTAAATCGAGGACGCAGCTATCGTCAATCATTGATCAACTAAAACAATATGCAGGTGTCGGAGATTGTGGTCGCTCAGAAAAAGTAGAATTACAATTGGAACTCAGCGCCGGCGCGGACATTAAGATCGTTGGCATGGATGTGAAAGGCAGCAGCTCAATTGAATGGGAGAAACCTGAGGAGAAGGCTACTCAATTTGCTAGTTTTCGAGCAAATACGCCTCTAGCGTTAACGATATCCGGGACGGCACAGTGTAAAGGCAAATACCCAGCCTACCTTGAGCAAGCAGATGTCATCGTTGGTGATCCAAACTTAAACAATGGTCAATTTGTTGTTGATAGAGACGAGTTGTTCAGCAGATTTTCTGAAGAAAGCGACCTTAAAGAACTTAAAGATGAAGCCAGCCTAATCGGTATACGACGCGATAAATCGGTTGGGCTCACACAAATGGTTGTTGTTCCGCAAAAGCCAGAACAGTCAAGATTTTACTATACATATTTCAACCAGCTGGAAAGATTTATGTATGATGATGTTTTTCAAACTCCTCTATCTATCGACGACGACGACAGATATGCACTAACTTTGTTAGTGGGAGAGGCCATAACATATTGGAGGCCGCCGAACATACCGTCGTCTCGAGGATATAGAAGGCAGTAAGTCACACAAGCTATAGCCCCCTCCGACGCCGTCAAGATGCGCCCGCTAAACAGAGGCGAATTCGACTCTGGCTGACGTTGCTCGGAATCTGCGTTTTCACCGGAATCAGGCTGACCGACCTTTCGCGCGAAGGCGATTTAGGCCGAGAACCGTCCTATGCAGCAGAAGGTGCCAGCTCGCCAAGCTCACCCTCCAATTTCGGATTCCTCTCGCCCGTCTTCCGCTTCATGGCCATGTACGCCATGGCGAGCTTGGGCTTGGAGATTTCGTGAGCGCTGGCAAATGTGACTATCAGCTCTGGTTCAATCTCCGTGAAAGTGGCGACGTGAACTAGCCACTCATCTAGGTCATCGTTTCCGAAGTTCGAATCATATCAGGCGACATCTGCGAGCTTATAGGACCAAGTGTGGATGACGGGGTGGCGGTTGGCGAGCTTTATACCAGCCATGATGCGTTCCTTGAGTTCTTGTTTTGAGGTTACGCGGATGTGGCGGAGGACCGAACGAGCGAACTTGGAGAAGAAGCCC